>CAVRPM010000005.1:0-538389 GCA_963723145.1 uncultured Chloroflexia bacterium | reverse complement strand
ACTTCTTTGGCGCTATCGAGTTTGCCGACAAGTTCATGCTTCCGGAATTATCAATCAGCAGCATGGTGGTCAAAGGACCTACTTCACCTGCACCCTGGACTTCCTGATTGCTTACTGGTTGGCCGTTTTCCAGCAGCTGAAGTTTGCCGGTATTGATAACTTGCGGTTCACCGTCGAATCGCGCACGGATACATACACATTTACCATAGGGAATTCTGTTGTGTCGATTTGTGTTATCTGCAGAACGTAATCACCTGTGGATTCAACTTTGGGCGCTGACTGGCAGGCGGGCATCAGAAACGCCGCAAGAGCGGCAGGATTAGAAATGATCGCAATGAATTTTTTCATTATTACCTCTTTTCGTGATAGATCATTTCAGATTTACCCATACGGATATGCTGGTTGGCACGCAGACGGGAAATTTCTATCTTTCTTCCCATCCAGATAATGTGCCATTCATACTGATATCTTTTAGGGTGAAATATGTCCCTTCACCGGTCAGAATGGCGTGCTGCGGAGCAATATCCGGATCGGCTATAACGATATCCGATTTCAGAGGACTGCTGCCGATTGCCGCTGAAGGACCACCTTTCGCCAGGAATTTATCGAGGATGAATTCCATGCCTTTCATCTTTCCGCTGGCTACTTCAAGCCAGGCGCGGGAGAGCATAAAAACGATCAGGGCAATGAAAACTCCCACAGACATGCCTAAAAGCATTAGACCTGCGGCTTTTCCAATCAGCGGGTCAGAGAACATCATCAGTGCGCCTTCCAGCAGGAGTCCGCCAAGGGCACCGCCAATCAAACCCCCCAAACCGCCTTTCCAAAGCTGACGCGCCACCTGTAAATCCGGCGCCAGCCCAGTCAGCAGACCAAAGATTGCCCAGCCAATCGGCCGGCTCCATGCTGGACCACCCAATGGACAAAATACACACCTTCGGCAATTGGAAGTGCGATAGCACCACCAATGCGCCCATCAGAGCGCTGAGAAGGGCTTTACGCAATCCAAACAGAAAGTTCTGGGCGGCAAATCCTTCTCCAAACCCGATGAACAAGCCAATAACACCGCCCAGCATGGCCCAACAATCACTTCACTCAGGAAAAGATTTTCAGTAAAAGACAGCCCGAGAATGTTGCTGATCTGCCATCCGATCAGCCCCCCGATCGCTCCGAGCAGTCCATAGGTATAAAAACGCATTAAACGATTCATTGAGATAATACCTCCTCAGTCTCATCATTGAATTGCGGGGCAGGCTGCAGGTTCCGCCAAAAGACAACGCTCCTCTGGCTATTATTGGTCAGCTCATAGAAGCCAAAGTATGTGCGCTGGTCCAGACTGCCGTCCGTCTGGCGGATAAAAAATCCACCCACTGAGCGGTGCGGTTCAATCACCAATGCAACCTGCCACGCTTCAGGAAAAAAATTTTGGTGCAGCCAGGCATCCCAATGGGAGAAGAATACTCCCATTCGAGGGTGTGTGTGATACCAACCTAGAAAGACTTTATCTGGAAAATGTTCCTCAAGATGGTTGTGCAAGGCAATTTGCGTGTCACCAGTAAAGGTGAGGTGCGCCGCACCCTGTTCGGTATGGATGGCGGGAAGGATGGTATCAATAACGATAAATGGCGTGCCATGAAGGGAGTCACGGCAATATTTCCCAGCCATCCATCCACCGACCTCGTTATCAAGATCGCTGCCCGCGTGCGCGCACATGCGCACAAAAGCACTTTGGGTCAAAAAAATTGACAGGGGCGGTTGAACCTTGCTCATTTCCTCATCTTTTGGCACCCAGCGCATCGACCTGTGCAAAGGGATGCGGGTGGGTGCGCCAGAAAAGTTTTCTGGGATGCAAGCTTCACACGCGGAGTGATGTTCAAGGCGGCTGCTCCGTTTTTAATAATAAGTACTATCCCGCTGTGATATCAGCGGTGATCATCAGACGGTCATCATCGGGCACTGCTGCGCCTGAAAGCGTTTCATCATCTTTCAGCTCGCGGCCAAGCGCCTTGCTGTCCAATCGATAACTCACCGGGCGGCCGTCAGGACCTACAGTGGGCAGTTCCAGAGTGGTAGCCAGTTCCGGAACCAGCTCTTTCACGATCACATCATCAGGAACCTCCGCACTGCGGGTTCCTCCGGAGGGTAGTACAAGAGTTACAGATTTGTCAGACATTTCTTTCTCCTTTCTTTTTATTTGAGCTTGATTTTTGGTTTAACCGACTGCGCCTTAGGTTTGCTGATCTTTACCCGTTCGGGGCGCAGAAGTTCACGTGTATCCAGTGGAAAATATTTTGGATGGGTTTTACGGAATTGCCGGCACCAGGTTGCAGCCTCCATATCCCAGGGATAGGGTGCTTTAGTGGGGTCGTCATGAAAATTCTTGAACTGAACCATTTCACCAAGCATGATCACAAGCCGGTCCAGAGAACGGCTGGCCGACCACCATGCGGCATCGATACATACACTGCCGTTGGCATGATTAATATTGGGATGCCAAATAGGCGTCAGCCATTTCATCCCAGGCCAGCGCTGGGGATATTGGCTGTGAAGATAAATTTCCACCTGGTGTTTCTCGCCGATTTTGGGATTGCCTTTGCTGTCAATGCCGATAATTCCCTTACATTTATAAGTAATGATGTACCTTTCGGGCGGCATACCTGTTTTTTCCTGTTTGGCCTGCACCTGGATCAGATCGCTGCGGGAGTCCAGCTCCTGGATCAGTTCATAATCCTTCCTCAGGCGGCGGGTGCGAGGATTGGAATCCACCGAAATGGCGCCGGCTGTGATGTCTGTAGTGATCATCAACCTGTCATCTGCAGGAATGCCAGCACTGGCCAGAGTCTCATCCTCGCGCAGCTCACGGCCAAGTGCCTTGCTATCCACGCGGTAACCCATAGGGCGACCATCAGGACCCACGGTGGGCAGTTCCAGCAAAGAAGTTAATTCTTCAAGAAGATCGCGGATCGGAACATCATTTGGCATGTCCGCGCGGCGGGCGCCTCCATTTGGTAAAACGATTGTGATTGCTATGTCAGCCATCTACTCTACTCCTTTAAACAATAAATAATTTCAAAGTTCATTGCGATGAGCAACGCCGCATGAACCAGTTAAGATTCCAGCAATCCTGGTGGTGCCAGGTTCCGCATTCCGGGCATACTATCACTCCCCGGCTATCAGCCTTCGCCACTTCTTCCAGGCAATAAGGGCATACATGTTCTTCTTCGCCGACCAATTTGACTTCGTTCTGGTTGCCTTTAACAATTTTGGCAGGCAGCTAGACTTTTTTCGCGCAGTTTTGATAGCAGTGCTCTTCCGTATGGCTACAGGCTGGCTTGACAACTTTGCAGACGTTGATCGTGCAACAGAAACGACCGGTTTTTGGGTTTTGGTATTCTTGATCGGCGTTAGTTTTGCAGATTTGGATTCGGTTTTTTTCCACAACTTCCAATTGCGGGGATCTGCTTTGGCCAGAATTGGTTCAATATTTTGAGCAAAAGTCTTATTTGCCTTTTTCGGTGTGGATGCTTTTGCTTGGATGCGCTTGTTTTGGAAACAGGCCTGAAAAGCAGCAGCGGAAGAAGCGAAACCAGGGTCATTAATAAAAATTGGCCCCCATCACTGACGTTTGGAGATTGAATGCGGAAATCAGCACTTATGAACTGGAATTGAAAAGAGACCTCATAGAAATGATCAATAATCAGAACAGCAAACAAGTTGGAAATCATTGATAAAAAAACAACCATGAGTGTCGGCATTTTTTTGAAGAGCAGCCTGAAGACCAGACCACCGACCAAACCAACAGAAGCCAGTAGAATTAGACGAAACTGAAAATCACTTAATTCAGGTTTTGAAGATAGAAAAATAATGACTAGCAAACCCGTTGACAATGTCAATACCAGGCATACTATCCATTTAAAGATTCCATTGAGCAGTTTCATTTATGCTCATCACCTTTGACTTTGATTTCTATTTTTTCGTGGGATTGGTTATGACCTTCTTCGGTTGAAAGTGTGAGGGTGTGCAGTTTAATTTTCGGCTTAGATTTTAAGGTCACTTTTTCTTTCAGTTTGATTCGACCGCCTAGCCTGAGCGGTTTTTCATAAGCGGGAAGTTCAAAGTGACTGAAATGCAGCGCGTCAGGAAGATCACCGGTTAATTCATAGAAGCGATATTCCTGCGCGTTATACGCTCTGATGATATGCAGTGCAGGAACACCAACACTAGCCAATGTGCGCGTCAGAAAATTCTCATTGCCATTGATAGTGTGCGAAAGTTCGGTTTCCCGCAATATGCCGCAGGCAGGGCAGTGAGCACGATTGAAACCAACTGCTGATATGGGCTGGAGCACTTCTTCTCGCGTGCCGCAATTGGGGCAATTAAAGCCAATACCAGTTCCTGGTCCAATTCTAAAACAGCTTCTTGCCCAAGTTCGCTATGAGCAATTCGAAGCAAATCCTCCAACGTAGTTGTGTCGGCGCGCACTGGCAGTTCTGTAATTTCACCATATGTCCAGTGGCTTTCACAATCTTCCACAGGAGTGTAAGCGGTAACATGCATTTCGTTAGTCATACCGTTGAAGTGCAACACACTACCGGGTTTTACGGGTTTGTCGTGGATGAGCTTTAATGCTTCTTGCGCCTGGATGCCGGCGATGATTGAAGCAATTGTTGGCGTAGTAGGTACTTTTCCTAGCAAAACATTCTCGCGCGCAAGCAGCGGGCATGAGTAGCGAATGGCAAGATCGCGGCGGGCTTGTTCGGTAAGGCTGCATTCAAAACAGGCGCCTTCACCGGGGACAAACACCCTCGCCAGGCCGAGAAATTCCTGGATTGCGCCGTCCACCCAGGGTTTTTTGATCCAGTATGCAAAGCGATTCACTGCCAGACGTGCTTCGCGATTATCCAGACAACCGATGATTACATCCATGCGCCGGAAGATGCCCAGACCAAGGTCGGCGGTCACATCACCGTGAAAGTATTGGACATGTATATTTGGGTTAATCTCTTTCGCGCGTGCGGCAGCCACTTCGGCTTTTTTACGGCCTGTATCGGTTTCACGGAAAAGCACTGAGCGGGAGAGGTTGGCAAGTTCAATTTCGTCGAAGTCAACGATAAAAATATTGCCTATACCCATTAATACCAGATTTTTTATAACTTCGTTGCCCAGCGCGCCAGCACCAACAACCATAATTTTTGCTTTTTCAACTTTTTCGCGTTCCCACCAGGAGATAAATTCAAATGTACCCTGTCGGTCCTTTTTTAAATTTGGGATAATGATCGGCTTTTCCGGATTAACTGGGAGCCGCCGTGGGCCTTCGGGCGAATCTCCGGGTGATATTCGGATTACGGGCATAGATGATTCTGCCCCCTGTGCGATTGTATGGGCTGCAGCGAGATTGTTCTCATCCAGTTTTGAGGCGAACCACCCGACACCATGGCGAGATTCAATCAGGTTGCTTTCTTCCAGAGCTTTTAATGCCTCTCGCAGATGTGGAGCGGCTTATGCCGAACTGCTTGATCAGATCGCGTTCAGCAGGGAGCTGAAACCCGGGTTTATAGGTTCCGTCCAGAATCTGGGCAGCCAGTTTTCCTGCAACAATTTCAGATAACGATATTCGTGAGATCTCGTCCATAATTACCTCTATATGGTATGTTGGTCAGACCACTATACCATATTATAGAGGATATTTTAAGTTTGTCAATATGGAATTTTAAAAGACTTATTTTGTGCAAGGATAATCTATAACTTATAATGAATGCCTTAGGGATTGATGGTATTCAATAATCCAAAGTAACTAATAGTCTTTTTGGCGGTTATGTATTTATGTATATAAATTTTTCGTAATAATAAGGAGTTTATCTCGTGGAAAAAATCTCATTTGTAATTGACAGTACAGCTTATCTACCGGCCGATTATATTAAAGAGCATCACATTAAAGTCGTGCCATTGATTCTTCATTGGGATAATGAAGTGTTCAGAGATAACGTAGATATATCTGCCCAAGCATTTTATGAACGATTGGCAAAATCAAATTCTATTCCGACCACTTCCCAGCCTTCAAGCGGTGATTTTCTGACTGCTTTTAAAGAAACAGCAGAAGGAAATGATGCCCTTGTTGCAGTATTAATTTCTTCAGGCATCAGCGGAACAGTAGACTCGGCATTGATGGCGCAAAAAGAATTTGCTCAAATCCCACTTGAAGTTGTGGATTCAAAAGTTACAGCTGCAGGATTGGCATTAATGGTAAAAGCCATGGTTGATGTGGCTGAAAAAGGGAACTCATTGGAAGATGTCGTGAAAATGGGTAAACGCGTATTAGATACCATGAGCGTCTTTTTTGTTGTGGATACCCTAAAATACCTGCATAAAGGCGGCCGCATCGGCGGTGCTTCCGCCTTCTTGGGATCCACGTTGGATCTCAAACCGATTCTCTACTTAAGCCCCGAAGGCAAAGTTGAAGCATTGGAAAAAGTTCGCACTAAAAAGAAGGCCGTCAACCGACTGATTGATCTGGTTGTTGAAAAAGCGAATGGGAAGAAAGCCTATGTAGGCGTTATGCATGCAAATGCTGTTGATAGTGCTCAGGCGATAAAAGTGGAACTCGAGAAGCGTATGGAATTGGCAGAGATTGGGATATCCGACCTCAGCCCTGTTGTTGGCACACATACCGGCCCGGGAGTACTGGGTATCGCAGTGCATACGGCACAATTTTAAGTAACTTTAAATTCCAGTTTTGCGGGTAGATTCGATGCATGCATCGAATCTCCTTTTTTTTACTGTATTCATCAAATAGATGATTGTTTTTCTGATGAGCTAGTTCAATAAAATTCTCTCTCTGCAAAAAGCATACTGATTGCAAAAGGCGTTTCTTATTCTGAAAGCTTAAAAAGAACTGAGACACTACATGAAGTGTCTCAGATTTAAAATTAACTCACTTGGAAGCGACTATTATATACAGCAATCCGTAAAAAATTTTTCCAGCAGGAAATTGACAGGTTTGCGATGCACTATTATGTCTATCAGCATCTGCATGAAGGGCATTTGCTGGCTGGTAATAATCCCGCGTGCTTCCATCTTTGGCAGAGCCTTGGCCATTTGCTTAACCATCAACGCAGCTTCCAGTGTTTCACCTTCCATCAATTTGACGGCCTGGTCATATGTTTTACCTTCACCTAAAAGTTTTCCCAAGAGACTGGAGCGTCCGCCCTGGCAGGTAACGAAAAGGTCACCCGCTCCTGGCAGACCATAAGCAAAGGCCGGATTTCTGCCGGTCAGTTCAAGCAAGCGCTGCATTTCAATACAGCCCTGTGCGAACAATGCGGCGGCTAAATTGTGCATATATGCTCCAGCATCATCAACACCTCCGGAGCCTGACAGCACTCCGTTTGCGATTCCCACACCGGTTGCGTAAGCGTTTTTCATTGCCACCGCGGTTTCCAGACCTTGAATGTCGTTGGTGGTCCATACGTGATAGTAATCAGTTCGAAATGCCTCAGCAATAAATTGGGCAGCCTCAATTTCACGGCAGCCGAAATATACACAGCTTTGGCGCCGGCCGGCCAGTTCACCCGCGATGCAAGGACCACCTATAGCAGCCAAAGATACTTTATTCTTAATTGAATCCGGCAATTCTGAACGCAGCACTTCGGGTAATATGAGCAGGTTGCCTTCCACGTCCGCTTCCATACCTTTTGTGATGGCAATCACCTTATCGCCCGGCTTCAAATAAGGTGCGAGTTTCTGGCCAGTCCAGTGTACACCCATGGAATTAACGCCGCTGACAATAAAATCAACACCATCAATGGCCTTTTCAATCTCTTCAATAAAAAAAGGGGAAACATTCTTTGGCAGCTGGCGCTTTAAGCGGGGATGGTACCCGCTATCTTTACACATTTGGATAATGCCCTTATCAAGATGAGTACCAACCAACCGGATTTCATGCCCATTGTCGCTCAGAGGCCAGGCTGTTGCGGTGCCCATGACACCTGCACCCAAAATCATTGCTCTCATTAGTTTGATCTCCCTTTTATCGAAATGATTACATCCATCTACGCCGGCGCATCCAGAGATACATCCCAAGCGGCAAACAAATAAAGACAACTAACATGATATAAAATGCCGCAGTTCCAGTCCAATTATTCAGCTCATTGCTTGGACCAAAAAAGTTCATGCCGAAAAAACCGGTCAGAAAGGAAAGAGGCATAAAAATTGTTGTGATAGTTGTCAGGGTTTTCATGATGTCATTCAGGCGGTTATTTACGACGGATAGATACGTATCAAGTGCGCCTGTAACCAGATCTCTCAAACTCTCGGTAATATCATGGATGCGTACCAGATGATCATATACATCTCTGTAATACATCCGTTCTTTCTGCCCGATCACATCAAAATCACCGCGAGATAATTTGTTTAAAACTTCGCGTTGTGGGGCAATAATGCGGCGCAAATTAAGCAGATTGCGTTTTATGATGAAAATCTGCTGTAGCAGAGAATTATCCGATTTTTCCATGACTTTATCTTCAATTGTTTCGACGTCCATGTCAATCTTGTCTATCATGGCCATGTAATCGTTAGCCAATTCATCCATGATGTGATAAAGGATGTAATTGCTTCCGCGTAAAAATTTTCGATCATTTCTTTGGAGGTTAGCCCACACAAGGTCCAAGGCATGGATTTCTTCTGGGTGATAGGTGACGATGTAATTTTTTCCAAGAAAAACATCCATTTCGAGTGATTTATCTAAATCCTCAAGATTCTGATCAGGTTTTACAGCGATTAGAGAAAGATATAAGTAATCGATCCAGTCATCAATTTTAGGGATATGCGTTTCCACCAGCGCATCATCCACCGACAAAGGGTGAAATTTAAATTCATCTGTGAGGATGTGCCGGGTTTCTACAATTGATTCGTCATTTAGATCAACCCATATCAAAGATTCAGGATTAATTAGTTCTCTGCGGACATCAGATATATCATTTGAAGCAATAATTTCATTATCAGTTTTCGCTATCAGTATGCGCATTTTAAATCAGCCTTTAATAAATTTAAAAATAATAAACCTAAAATTAGTTAATCCTGTCTTTTAAAAAAATCAGCGATCAAATCATCATAGTCACCGCTGGTATACATCTGGCTGCGGTGGCTGGTGAGGAAGTTCTCAGGATGATCAAGGTCTACAAAACCAAACTTGCGATAAAGCCCATGTGCATGGTCTGTACCCAGAAGCCATCTGCGCAGAATCTTTAATTCGGGGTGCCCGAGAATACATTTCATTAAGAAAACAGAAAGCCCTTTTCCACGGTATTCGTCAGTAATGAACACGTCTGTCAGCCATGCAAAGGTTGAGTAATCAGTAATTACACGTCCAAACCCAACTTGATTACCCTTCAGGTGATATACGCCAAAGCAGAGGGAATGATCAACCATACGCTTGAATATGTTTAAGGGAAGTCCCTGACTCCAATAAGATACGTTGGCGAGCCAGTGGTGAGTAAAAGCCAGATCAAGCTTTTTGGGGTCAGAACTGACAAAATATTCCCCTTCTTGATGTTCGATAATTGGATTAAAAGAGGCCATTATTTCTCCAAATATTCATACTTTTTGAATTTTAACATTATTTGGTGTTTATTAAATGGATCAGGCGTTTATGAGAATAAATTTTACTAATAATAAAGAATAAGTCAGCATAACAATAAATGGTAAACTTACAGCGCAAATTATTAAATTAAGGAAGTATCAATTATGAGAGTTGTTTATCCGTTTACCGCAATTGTAGGGCAAGAGCGCATGAAACGCGCCTTAATATTAAACGCAGTTGAACAGCGCATTGGCGGTGTGCTTATCCGCGGAGAGCGTGGTACAGCCAAGTCAACTGCGGCCCGAGCTCTGGCCGCTTTGCTGCCGAATGTAAAAGTCGTTGAAGATTGCCGTTTCGCCTGTGATCCGGAACACCCAGAAACCTGGTGTACTGAATGCCGGGAGCGAGCTTCAAAAGGCGAGGAACTGCCTATGGCAATTCATCGGACGCCATTTGTTGACTTGCCAGTATCAGCAACTGAAGACCGCGTGGTGGGAACACTTGATATCGAATCTGCTATCCAGCGTGGTGAACGACGCTTTGAAGCTGGAATATTAGCGGCAGCCAACCGCGGGCTGCTGTATATCGATGAGGTTAAATCTGCTTGACGATCATGTAGTGGATGTGCTGCTCGATTCTGCTGCAATGGGTATGAATATAGTTGAACGTGAGGGAATTTCCTTCACACACCCAGCACGCTTTATTTTAGTAGGCACTATGAATCCTGAAGAAGGAGAGTTAAGACCACAGCTCCTTGATCGTTTTGCTTTATCAGTAGATATCCATGGTATCCGGACTGCGCGTGAACGAGTGCAGATCATGGAACGCAACTTGGCTTTTGAGCAGGATGCTGAAATGTTTCGCCAGGAATGGCTGCCTCGCGAAGAAGAACTGTCTCATAAAATTGAAAAAGCCCGCAAAATAATTGACCAGGTCAGGCATTCAGAACGCAACCTGCTAGCTATCGCATCTTTGACGGCTTCTCTGAACGTTGATGGACATCGATCAGATTTGGTAATCCTCAAGGCATCCCGCGCGCACGCAGCGCTGGATGGACGTACTTCTATTAATGATTTAGATATTGCTATCGCTGCTGAGCTTGCATTACCACACCGCATGAAAGGCGGTCCGATGCAGCAAAACGAAATGAGTGTTGAGCAGATCAGTCAGCAGATCGAACAGCTGGTTGGTGCTCAAGGTGAAGATGATCAACCCTTGGAAAAAGATAAGCATGAGGAATCCGAAGACCCAAAAAAAGTATGAGGGGGGACGAGTCGGGCGAGCTTCCATCTCAGGAAGGTGAAGTCCCTGTTCCCCCCCAGAGCGTCTTTGAACAATTTAATGCAAACTGGTGGGAAGGCGGCCAGAGAGTAAAAACGGGAGAAGCGTTTGTCCCCCGTAAACTGGATACACCTCTGGATAAAATGGTGCGCAGCATCGGCGGCAGGCGCTCTCGTACCCAGACCGAGCGCAAGCGGGGCCGTTATATTCAGGCTCGTCCAGCAAATGGTAAAACCTATGATCTTGCATTTGATGCAACCCTGCGTGCTGCCGCTCCTTTCCAAAAGAAGCGCAAGGATGACAATAATTTAGTCGCTTTCCATATAATGCCAAGCGACTACATGAAAAAAATCCGCGTCCGCCGAGCTGCAAATTTGATCTTATTTGTGGTGGATGCTTCTTGGTCTATGGCAGTGGCTGAACGTATGAGCGCTACCAAGGGCGCGATCATGTCTCTATTGACTGATGCATACCAGCGCCGTGACCGGGTTGGTTTAATTGTTTTTCAAAAAGACCGCGCCACCCTGGTTATGCCCCCAACAAACTCAATCCAGCTCGCCCAGAAAGCGCTGAGCAACATACCGGTAGGTGGAAAAACGCCACTTTCTGCCGGGCTGCAAATGGCTTATGATATTCTCAAACGGGAGGCTATCCTTCACCCGGATGTGATGCCGCTGCTAATTGTTCTTACCGATGGAGCAGGGAATGTCTCACTAGGGAATTTTGCACCCCTCGAAGAATCGCATCAGATTGCGGATATGATTAAAGGGGAAGATGTTCCAAGTGTTGTAATAAATATGGAATCAGCAACATATGACCAGGGGTTAGCGCTTGAATTGGCAAATCATCTCGACGCGCCATGTTTGTCAATCAGTGAACTTAAGGCTGAGCATCTGTATATGGCAGTCCGTCAGGCAAGTGATGAACTTAAGCGCGGAGAAAACTGACTTTGGTCAAAGGCAATAATTTTGGTTGTTTAACCGCTTTAGAATGATTTGTTATGCTTGAAAAAATTAAGCAAATTAATCGTACGCACCTGGTTCTTGGGATTGTTATCCTGTTTACCATTCCATGTTATTGTTTTGGGATATTATTGATATGGAATGCGAACCTTGAACAGGGACAGAGGACACCCACATTTACTAATACTCCGGATGGGACAAAACTCAGCACAATGACCACCATTTTCACACTTCCCGCGATAACTGCTACAAATACAGTGACGCCAACAAAAACGACAACATTTACGCCAACCATCACATATGAACTTCCCCCTTCACGAACGCCCTCGATATCACCCTCACCATTTCCAACAGGTACTGCCATCCCCTTACCCACATTCACTGAAACCTCTGTACTTTTGCCTACATTAACTGCCACAGAATCCCCTACCAGTACATTGGCACCAACTAATGCACCCTAGAAATATTGTATAACCCTGTGCTTTTTATGATTAATATTCGTCAGAATAAATAATTGATTGAATAATGAATGATTAGAAATTCACGGAAAAAAAATTTGAAACAGGCAGGGCGAATAGCCATCGCAGTTCATATTATGGCGATCGTTTTACTTGCTGCCTGCCAGGGGCAGTCTATCTTTGACACGGCATTCCAACAGCAAGGTAAAGTCCAAGGGATTCTGACGACCACCTCTACTCCTCAAACAGCAACAGCAATTGAGCAGTCTTCTACTCTTACAACACCTGCTTTTTCCAATTTGACGGTTTGGATTCCACAACAATTTGACCCTGAGGCTAAATCAGATTCAGCTGAATTATTAAATAACCGTTTCAAGGAATTCTCCAAGAAAAACCCAAATATTAATCTGGATGTGCGGATCAAATCAGCTTCAGGTCCTGGGAGTATTCTGGAAACGCTTATTAGCGCAAATGTCGTTGCGCCTGATGCCCTGCCATCAATAATTCTGCTTTCACGTTCCGAAATGGTACAGGCAGCCTCGAAGAATCTATTGATACCAATTGAAGGTCTGTCTGAAGTAATAAAAAACGATGATTGGTTTGATATCGCTAATGAATTAGGTTCTTATCAAGGGACATTGTACTGCCTGCCTTTCGCAATTGATGCCCTTGGACTGGTAAGCAAGAATTCAAGATTGAAGAGTGACCAGCCATCCTGGGCTGAAATGATTAACCAATCCGAGCAACTTTTTATTGCAACGGGAGATTCAGAAGCCCTGACGACATTGGCGCTTTATAAGTCGGCAGGCGGTTCTATAACCGATAAAACCGGTCAACCGATCCTTGAAAAAGACGCTTTGGTTAAAGTTCTTTCTGCTTATGCTGAAGCAGCAGCTTTAGGCAGATTCTCTGAATCTAATTTAGGTTATCAAACTGATGATGAGGTCTGGGAAAATTTTCTCTCTGCCAAAAATGGTACAGCTCTGACGTGGTCGCATCATGCATTGGCTGATCCAAAAAACCTGAGGCTGGCATTGCTGCCTAGTTTAGGCAATTACCCCTTCACATTGGCAGGGGGGTGGATGTGGTGCGTGACAGAACCACATGAGCAGGATAGAATATTCAGTGCACTCTTTAATTGAATTTATGCTAGATCCGGGCTTTTTGGGAACATGGGCGCCTGTATCGGAATTTTTACCAGTCAGACTATCTTCAATTCCGAAGTACGAGGAAAAAGAATTACAGGGTACTATAACAAAAATGCTGCTCGCAGCTCAAGTACGGCCGGATAAAATAGAAATTTCAGAGATTGGCACAGAAATTAAAATTGCAGTATCTGAAGTATTGCAGAGGTCGAATACTCCGGAAATAATCGCGGTAAATGCGATAAAGAGATTAGAGGCATTGAAAACTCAATGAAAAAAGATCTGCAGACGATTCAGAAGAAATTGCATAAGTCATTGCCGCATTGGATTAACCTTCAAAATCTTGTATTTGCCTCAGTCATCATCGCTTTTATCATAATCATTATTTGGAGTGAGGACATTTCTCACTTCTTTGAAGCAATTCGGTTAAGTGATGTTCAGAGTACCCCAACCCCATCGATCCTGCCTGGAACACCGACACCCCTACCGGATGAATGGCTTGCCAGTGCCCAGCAAACCAATGGAATTATCTTTGGAGCCGTGATTATTATATTTCTAATAATCGCTGGAACCGTAGGGATAATCGTCAGAGATAAAACAGAATAATATTCAGGCAAATCCCTTGACTATGAAAACAATGAACGAAACCTTTTTTTGTTTAAGCGTATGTGTTTATGCAAATAATCTTAAGGAGAGATCGAATGCGTAACTCAATTATAAAAAATGGCAAGTATTTAATCGCACTAAGTATGATCCTGCTGCTCGTTTTAGGCGCAGTCGGCACAGTCAGTGCGGCAGAATTCCCTAAAGGATCAACAATTCCTGCGGGTGAAACTATCGATGATGATGTTTTTATCACTGGTGAAAATGTAGTCATTGACGGCACTGTAAATGGAATGCTTTTTGCCTCCGGATCCAAAGTTACCTTGAATGGTACGGTGAATGGAGATGTGCTGTTGATGGCTGAGACCATCATTGTCAGCGAGACTGCTGTGATTGATGGCAACCTGTTTTTAGCAGGAGCAGATTTAACCGTGAATGGCCAGGTTTCAGGTTCTGTTTTTGGCGGTTCTTCAGCTATGGAACTAGGTAAAGCTGCCTTGGTTGGGAGAAATATGTATTATGGCGGTTTCAGCCTCAGCATGGCGGAAGGGTCACAAGTTAACAAAGATGTGTTTGTTGGCAGCTATCAGGCGCTGCTTTCTGGTGCAATTGACCGTGATTTGTCTTTTGGCGGCGCTGCGGTTGAACTTAATGGCACCGTTGGCCGAAATGCAACTCTGAATGTTGGCAATGTCGAAGAAGCGAGCCAGTCAAATTCCTGGACACTTTTCAACCCCTACATCAGCCGTTATGTTGACACCACTATTCAACCAGGCATCCGTGTTTCAGATACCGCTTCAATAGGCGGCAAATTGAGCTATACCAGTTCTGTTGATGTCACCAATGAGCTTGATCCTGTCACTTCAGGCGCGGTTGTATATCAAACGCCAGTACCTTATGAAAATAAGGAAAATAAAATTGACAATAAAGTAAATGGAAAGAATTTTGAACGCCGGTCAATTGTTGGCATGCTTTTTGGTGCTGCGGCGCTTGGGGTTGCACGTAACTTTATTAAACTATTTGTATTAGGAGCACTGGCACTCTGGCTTTTTGCTAAACCTTTTAAGAGATTGGCCGATGCTGCATATGCTGAACCACTTAAAGCAATCGGCTGGGGTTTTGTGCTAATTGCGATTGGCTTTATGGCACTGTTCATTGTTCCTCTGGTGTTTTTACTCGCAGGAATCCTGTTGGGTATCCTTAGCCTGGGGAGTCTGCTGTTCTTCTGGTTCGGCATCATGGGAACTACTCTTCTGCTGGCATTTATGGTGTTCTTCTTTGCTGCATTTACCTTGAGTAAGGTACTGGCAGCATATTTGTTGGGCAAATGGCTGATGAAGGGTTTATTTAAACAGGAAACAGAAAAGCCCTGGTTGAGTCTGCTCTTGGGTGTGTTCGTATATGTTCTGATACGGGCTATTCCGGTTGTTGGCTGGTTGGCTGCGTTGACTGCCATGTTATTTGGCATGGGCGCTATCTGGCTAGCCTACTTGCAGAAAAAAACTGCCTAAGATTTTAAATAAAACTCATCTCCCTGATCTTTTTACAGATCAGGGAGATTATTTTTAAGAACCAGATTTATATTAGTTGAATCAGCAGACTTCTATTCCATTGCTCTTACATATCGTTGACATTGGATTTTTCTGATTCGTACTAATCTTATAACATGAAGAATTATTCGTATAAAAAAAATTAATAATTATGTTTTTCTGTAAAGGAATAAAGAAATGAAAAAAATATCTATCGGGATGACTGGGCTCTTAGCGTTAGCATTTATTCTGGCAGCCTGCAGTGTATCTGCTGCCAACCTCGCACCTGCCGAAGCAAAACCAGCAGACAAGGCCGTGAGCGGAAATGTTGATATACAAATGAAAGGATTTGCGTTTAGCCCAAATGGAATGACAGTGAAGACTGGAACCAAAGTCACCTGGACCAATATGGATAATACTGGCCATGATGTCAAAGCTTCGGACGGAGGTTGGGGCTCAGACACGCTGAGCAATGGTCAATCTTTCAGTAAAGTTTTTGATAAGGAAGGCACTTTTTCCTATGTGTGCTCTTTCCATTCGGGAATGACAGGCAAGATAATTGTCACACCCTAATTTTAGAAAATGATATTGGAATTTAATTGTCAATAAGAATATATTTATAATTTTAAGACTCTTACTTAAAACAGTGGAGAGTCTTATAATTTTTATATCACCACAGAATACTCCTTTTTTGTATAATCAGATAAATTTATAAATGAGGTAATTAATGCGCCGGGAATTGCTCACCTGGGAAGACATTGATATGCTGATAGACCATATGATCCCTCAATTCAATATCGAATTTGAGGGCATGGTAATGATTACACGCGGAGGAATTGTCCCCGGGGGACTGCTGGCTGCTGCACTGCAACTGAAAAATATCCTGACCGCAGCTGTAGATTTTCCAGCCGAAGCGGAAATGGACACTAAGCGGCAGTCTTCACGCTTTCTGGTCTGGCCGAAATTTATTCAGTTCCCTGAAGAACAGGTCCTGGCTGCACGGCGCATCCTCATAGTGGATGATGTTTGGGGTTCAGGCAGGACTATCGCGGCGGTCAAGAATCGCGTGGCGGGAGCTGGAGGAATTCCTTATACATGTGTACTGCATTTCAATCCCTACCGCAATTTGTTTGGCAACATACGGCCGGATTATTATGGTGCGGTGACTGATGCCTTTATTGTTTATCCTTGGGAAAACCCTCATGGCCCTGAAGGCGCATTTTTGAAAGGATTGGAGAATTAACCTAGTCGTCAAAAAGGATTTTCAGATATTGTTCAACCATCCGATCAAGACCGAACAGTAATTCAGCACGATGCCTTGCGGTTCTTTGATATTGGGGTAAACGATCCAGAACGCCGACAGCAGCGATAACCAACCCTTCAGCCGCAGGGGCATTCAATTTCCAGTAATTTGATCCGTAAGGTACTACAGCCCCGCCGTCTTCGCCAACAAGTTCGGGGATTGAGCCTGTTGCATATCCAACAACCGGCAGTCCGCACGCAAGAGCTTCAACCACCGAATTCGGACAGGCGGCATTTATTTCGGCAGGAAAAAGTAAATGGGCGCTCCTATCAAGATTGGGTATTTGTTCATGAGGGACAATTCCAAGCCATTTTATGCTTGCCGATGAATACGCTGAAAACTGATTGCGCAATCTTTCGGGAACTTTCCCGGCCACGGACAATTCCACTTTCATTTTAAGTGCTCTTCGAAAGTTCATTAGCAAACTCAACGGCATTCATAAGATCGCGTTCATGGCCACCTGCAAAGCTGCCTTCAACAACCAGGATGCGGATGACATCTATTGGCAAAGATGAGCGATTGAACTGACTGAATGTATCTAGGTTAACGCCATTATGAATAACATTAGCTGGTTTGTTTAATTTCCCATAAACGCGATTCCACCAATCTCTTGTGAATACGCTCTGGTAGACAATCCTGTCAGCAAACAGGCGGCGAATAATAGCCAGTTGCAAATTCATTTGTTCAGAGCGCAGATAATGATGGAGACCTGTTGTATGTCGTTTGTGAAGCCAATTCATACCGTCAAGTCTCTGAATTATTCTTATATTATGTTTGCGGGCTTCTAAGAGCGCACCCAGATCTCTCGTAGCCCCGGTAATCAATAGCGCACGCGTATCTTCCCGCGAAATATCGTTATGCGCTTCAATCCCGCGGGCAGACAACCCAGTCTTAAGTTTTGACTGGAAAGTGGACGGACCACCAATGGTTTTCAAATTAGGAAGGATGCATATGGATGTTTTGGCCATTGTTTTTCAGGAATTTGGGTAATATCTGGCTCAAATTATACATGCTAAGCTTTCTTTAGCATAAAATAAAGATACAATTGAGCAATTTAAAATGGCAGACAACCATCGCATTGTTATAAAAATTGGAACATCTACCCTTACGGGAGGAAGTCAAAAACTTAACCTGCCCTGTATTACCTCGCTGGCACAGCAAATTTCCGCATTGATGGACCAGGGCAGTCAAATCGTTTTAGTCTCATCTGGCGCGATCGCAGTAGGTCGCGAAAAATTGGATTACCCAGATTTGCCTAAATCCATTCCAGGCAAACAAATGCTTGCGGCTGTTGGCCAGCCGCGCCTTATGGCAGTTTATGAACAGCTGTTCGGAATTTTTGGTCGAGGGGTTGCGCAGATATTGCTAACACGTGAAGATATCAGTGACCGTAAACGATACCTCAACGCGCGAAGTACTTTGGAAGCGATTATTGACCAGAAAGTAATTCCCATTATTAATGAAAACGACACTGTAGCTACCGATGAAATACGCATTGGTGATAATGACAATTTATCAGCTTTGGTTGCTAACCTGATTGAAGCTGATCTTTTAATATTATTGACCGACCAGGCTGGTTTATTTTCCGCTGACCCAAATAAAGACCAGGATGCGCAATTGATTGAAATCATCAATACTCCTGAAATTCCAGAGTCCGTGTGGAAAGCAGCCGGCGGCAGCCGTACAAAGCTGGGAACCGGTGGGATGTTGACCAAACTACAGGCCGCGGAAAACGCTCGCAGATCGGGTACGCTTGTAGTGATTGCAAAGGGAGATTTACCTGATGTTTTGATCCGGTTGACGAAAGGTGAGCATATTGGGACTTATATTCTGCCAGTTGTGGATAAATTGGAAAGCCGCAAGCGTTTTATGTTGGCGGGTGCCAGACCCAGAGCATCCATCCGGATAGATGCAGGTGCTGTAAAAGCTTTGCAGTCTGGAGGTTCACTGCTGCCTGTTGGCGTAACTGGATCCCAGGGACTTTTTGAGCGGGGTGATATTATAAAAGTGAAAGATACTACTGGTAAAGACCATGCCATTGGGTTAACAAATTATGCTGCTGCCGATTTGCAGAGAATAAAAGGCCGGCGATCAGCAGAAATCGAAGATATCCTTGGGTATGCCTATGGTGATGAAGTAATCCACCACAACAACATGACGATTTTCTCAGGGAATAAATGATTAATATTTTAGATATTTGTCAAAAAGCAAAATCTGCCAGCCGTCCATTGGCGCTTTCTAGCCCTGAACAAAAAAATATGGTGCTTGAAACCCTGTCAAATTGGCTTTTCGATAACAAGATACAGATTGTTAGAAAAAATGAAAAAGACATTCGTTTGGCTCACGAAGCTGGATTAAATACAGCAATGATTGACCGCCTGTTTCTAAATGGTGAACGCATTGAATCTATGGCTTCTGATTTGGCTGCTGTTATCAACCTACCAGACCCTGTGGGTGATGTATTTGACGAACAAATTCTGCCTAATGGGTTGACATTGTATAAACAGCGCGTCCCGTTGGGTGTCATCGCGGTGATTTATGAATCCCGTCCGAATGTGACCGTGGATGTGGCGTCGCTGGCTTTAAAGAGCGGTAATGCGGTGATCCTGCGTGGCGGAAGTGAAACATTGAACAGCAACCGGTTGCTGGTTACCGGAATCCGGCATTCTTTGAGAACTGCAGGATTGGACGATGATTCAATTCAATTTATTGATGATCCTGATCGGGAACTGGTCAATCAATTATTAAAAATGCACCGGTATGTGGATATGCTTATCCCGCGCGGCGGGGCAGGGCTGCATACTTTTTGCAGAGAGAATTCGACCATTCCGGTAATTACAGGCGGCATTGGGATTTGCCATTTGTTTGTAGATAAAAGCGCCGACCTTGATAAATCAGTTGAGGTAATCCGGAATGCAAAAATTCAGCGGCCGACAGTATGCAATGCTTTGGATGCAGTACTTGTGCATCAAAGCATTGCGGATATTTTTATTCCAAAATTAATTACTGCACTTCAAAATGATAATGTCAGCTTTCGTATTGAGAGTGATACTTTTGCCAGTCTGAGACTGGAAGAAAATTATTTTGTTAAAAATAGCTGCAGAAGGAGATTTTGATACCGAATGGTTATCGCTGGTTTTAGGTCTTAAAACAGTGGCTGGACTTGATGATGCGCTGGCACATATTGCTGCGCATTCTACTGCCCATTCTGATGGCATTCTAACGAATAACCAGGCGAACGCTGAACGATTCATCCGCAATGTGGATTCCGCCGCAGTGTATGTAAATGCCAGCACACGTTTCACCGATGGGGCGCAATTTGGGCTGGGCGCGGAGGTAGCTGTCTCCACACAGCGGCTGCACGCACGCGGTCCAATGGCGCTTCGCGAATTGACAACTTATAAATGGGTAGGTGTCGGGGACTATTTAATACGAGGTTAGGAATATGGAGGGATTATGATAAAAACTGGTGTTATAGGTCTGGGGCGCAGTGGTTGGGAAATTCATTGCTCATTTCTAAGTCAGGCAAAAAATTTTCAGCTGGCGGCAGTTTGCGACCAAAGTCCGATGAGGCTAAAGCAGGCAGGAGAATTGTTTAAAACAAGGACCTATTCTTCTGCGCAGGAATTAATAGATGATCCAAATATTGAATTAGTAACGGTCTCAGCTCCCAGCCATTTACACAAATCTTTGGCGGTGGCAGCGTTGGCAGCTGGAAAACACGTGATTGTTGAAAAACCGATGACCACTTCACTGGCTGATGCCGATGAAATTCTGGATGCAGCTGAAAAAAGCGGTCGAACATTAACAGTTTTCCATAACCGGCGCTGGGACCGGGACTATCTGATGATTAAAAAGCTTTATCAGGATGGTGCCTTTGGCAGCCTTTTTTCTATAGACTCTCGTGTAATGACCTTTGGTCCGGAATGGTCTTCTTACGGTGTAAAGGAATATGACCCGCAATGGCGCACAAAAGCAGCCTTTGGCGGTGGATTTCTGGCTGATTGGGGGCCACATATGGTGGATCAATGCCTGGATTTGTGTGGAGAATGGCCAAAAAGCGTGACCTGTGAGCTTCGAAGCCACTTGTGGGCAACAGAGGTGGAAGACAGTTTTACTTTACGCTTAAACTTCCCCTCCGGGTTGCTTGTGACTATTGAAGGTAGCAATAACACTCGCATTCCGCTTCCGCGATGGTTTGTGGTAGGTGAAAGAGGTACACTCATTTCAAGAGGTGAATGGGGCCGTTGGACAGAAATGCGTTTCGTGGGTTTGGTAGATGGCAAGGAAGAAGAATTTGAACCAAAACCTGCAAGCGAAGGAGATGGACTGGAAAGTTTTGGGGTAGATACCGAATTAACAACTCGATTTTACACAGATTTGTATGATGCGCTGACATTGGGTTCCGAACCTGCGATAAAAGCCAGTTTTGCGCGTAATGTTATGGCGGTACTTGAATCGGCTAGAGAGTCATCAAAGGAAAGCCAAACGATATATCTGGATCCAGCCAGATAAAAAATTAATAGATCATGCGGGAGTGTTAGCGTAGATTGTGAAAAGATCTCAATCGGTCGAATAAATTGAGCTATTAATAAGTATCGGGCTAAGTAAAATAAAACACCCCGACTGACCTAACAATATTTCTGTGTTTGCCTTTGATGTGAGTCAATATATTACCCTGTTGTTTTCAACATTTGTTCTTCGTTCCGGTTGAATAATTCCAGTAGCAATAATAGTTACTGTTTTCAGGGATTATTACCAATTTACCTAAAATAATATTCTTTTTCCCGTCAACTTATCCAACATATCATGAATATTCAAAATAAATTATATTGACAAAAAGCAAATTTGCGATAAAATAATTATTGATTGTACTGATGTCTATACAACAATCGAAAAATGATAAACACTGACTTTGATGCAGTTTCCATAAATTTGGCGGCGCCTTTATATCACCAAATTAAACAATGGATATTAAACCAAATACGTCTAGGCCGATTTAAACCCGGAACGCGCATCCCTGGAGAATTTGAATTAATGCACATTCTTAATGTGAGCAGGGGGACAGTTCGTGAAGCGTTAAGAGAATTAATTAATGAAGGTATTCTATACAGTGTCAGAGGCCACGGTACTTATGTAAAAGAAATGGAAAAATCATCCTGGGCAGTCAATACCTTTCTGAGCGTTGCGGAAAGCTTTGACCATACCAATACCGATTATTCTACGCGGATTCTTGAAATCGGCTGCCTGAAAGCAGAAACCGAAGTTGCCGCTCAATTACAGGTGGCTCCCGGGACACAGCTGGTTCGTATGCACCGTCTGCGTTTGATCAGGGAAGAACCTGTTCATCTTTCCACATCCTACCTACCTTTTTCGATTGCTGCACCACTCCTGGAAGCGGATTTGAACAATAAATCACTCTACAGGGTGATGGAGGAAAAACTGGGATTGAAAATAACCAGGGTAGACAGGCGCGTTTTTGCCCGGCTTGCTGATCCTTGGGAAAAGGAGCACTTGAAATTGCCTGAAGTTTCAGCCATTATGGTATTGAATGGAATCGCGTTTAGTGTGGTTGAGAAACCAGTTGAGTATTCCATTGCGCGCTTTCCCACAGATCGCAGCCAATTTATTATCCAAAGCAGAATCTTGACTTGAAAAGCAGGATTTTGCAGAAAAAGATTGAAATTAATTTAACGGAGGAATATTAATGCAGCTCTCACAAGAGAAATATAAAGAATTGGATGAAATGGCTTACCAAATCCGCAGGTTAAGCCTGGAAATGATTACCTGCGGCAAATGGGGACACCCTGGGGGTTCTTTTTCAATGGCAGAGATCCTCTCAGTATTGTATTTTAATGATTTAAGAGTTGATCCGCAAAATCCGGATTGGGCAGAGCGCGATCGGCTTATTTATTCAAAAGCGCACGCCTCACCTGCGTTATATGCGGCATTGGCGCTGAAGGGTTATTTCCCCGTTGATGATATCTATTGCTACTGCCAGTTTGGTGGGCTGGATGGGCATACTGACATGCGCCGCACGAAGGGATTAGAGACATCCGGCGGATCACTTGGAATGGGGTTGTCCATTGCGCTGGGGATGGCCTGGGGTTTGCGTAAAAAAGAGCTGTCTCAGGTGCGGGTATATTGCATTATTGGCGATGGTGAATCCAATTCCGGCAATATCTGGGAAGCGGCAATGGCAGCTAGTCATTACCATATGGACAACCTGATCGCGATATTGGATTATAACAGGCTGATGGCCAAAGGTTATGTTTGGGAAGAAATGGCAATCGAACCTGTTCGTGAGAAATGGGAAGCGTTCGGCTGGGATGTTATTGAAGTAGACGGACATGATATTCAGGCTGTTGCAGATGCCATTTATCGAGCCAAGTGGGTGATGCCGCGTGGAAAGCCGATCATAATAATTGCACATACAGTAAAAGGAAAAGGGCTGGAAGAGACCGAATTTAACCCCAAATGGCACGCAGAACATCCGAGCCCGGAGCTCGCAGATAAAATGCTGCGCGAGTTATCACATCGCTACGGAAAACCCGAAATGGGTTACAGCCGCTTGAATAAATAGGAGCAGCCATGTCTGAAAATACAAAGAATCTGCAAATACGTGATATTATGGGAATCGCAATTACCGAGCTCGCTGCAGAACATGAAGATGTTATATTAGTTGATGCTGACCTGCATACTTCAACCCGCATGACTCCCTTTAAACTTAGATTTCCCGATCGTTTTATCCAGGCTGGCATTGCTGAGCAGAATCAGTTTGGGATTGCTGCCGGCCTTGCGTCTGTTGGGTTTACGCCATTCCCCGCAACGTTTGCCTGTTTTGTTGCCCGCAAAGCCATTGACCAGTTTGCATATTCCATTTGCTTTCCGCAGCTGAATGTAAAAGTCCCCGGTTCTTATGCCGGTGTACCAACCAGTTCATCAGGACCTTCACATAATTCTTTTGAAGACATGGTCTTTATGCGGGCGATCCCTAATTTGAAAGTTGCTGACCCAGGAGATGAAGCTGATTTGCGGGCAATTATCAAAACTGCTTATGAAACACCCGGTCCGGTTTATTTCCGCGGAATCCGCAGCGCGCTGCCGGATATCTTCCCGCAGGGCCACACCTTTCAGTGGGGAAAAGGTGAACTTCTTCGGGAAGGACATGACGTGACCCTTTTCGGAACTGGCATGATGACTGACCGCTGTATTAAAGCGGCTGATCTTCTTCTGAAAGAAGGCATCTACACTGAAGTTGTGCACCTTGCGTCTGTAAAACCCATTGACGAAGCGCTGATTGTAGAATCGGTTCAAAGAACAGGGTGCGCGGTTGCGGCAGAAAATGGTTCGGTACTTGGTGGTTTCGGTTCAGCGGTAGCTGAAGTCTTGGGAGACCATTACCCCGTTCCTCTAAAGCGGATTGGGGTGCAGGATCAATGGATCCAGGGAGGTCCGGAAGAAGATTTATTAACCTTCTACAAGATGCAGCCCATAGATATTGCAAATGCTGCACGAGCAGCAATGATGATGAAAAGGGGCTAATTCTGCATTTTCCCCGGTTTTTTTGTTATGAATTATCGGATGATCAAAGTAGAGGCTGCTTTAAAAAGGGCAGCCTCCCTTATTTAACACTTGCACATAATTATTTATAATTTTCCGCTCTCGACTAACTTTTTAAAATACTCGATAAAACGGGAGGCTGGAGCGCCATCCACCAGGTCGTGGTCTATGCTGACAGTAAAGCAAAGCGTTTCATGTATGACTAACTGATTATTTTCTTTTGTAGTCCGATTGGCAATGCCACCGACAGTTATATTCAATGTATGTGCCGATATAGGAACTGCCCAAGCGGTGCCTTTACCAAACATACTAAGAGATGAGAAAACAACCGTCCCGCTCCGTTATTTTCCATAAAATGGGGGAAATTTTCCATTATCCGGAAAAATAACCTGCGAATGAAGGTTGGAAAAGCAAGATAGGCCTTAATAATCCTGAATACACCAAAATCTTCTAACGATTTTTCCTGTGCAGCTTTAATCTCCTAACTGATCCGCAGAACAGACTTACTGTTAGCCTGGCGTATCACAAAAGGGACGATCTTCATTTGCCCAACCATCTCGCGCTCTACTGGAGTGCTGACATAGACATCCTCAAAAATAACCAGCCGGTTTCTCCAATCTTAGTAAGCCTGAATTTTAGGATTCACCTTTACTGCGTTTGCCATACAATAAATCAGGAATCCGGTGAAAGTGACTGCTTCATCGGTTTTCTTTTGATGCTCACGAATTGTCTGGCGTGCCTTACTTATATCCACTTCAATTAAACCGTTTATCATATGTTTTCACTTGGCTGCTTCCAGAATATCAATGGTTGCAGTGCGGATGGGAGAGAGTGGTTTCGTGACAAAACTTGAATTAATACGAATACTATGTTTTTTCAATTGATACAATCTGTAAGGTTGGTCTATAATGTGGCGGGAATTATTCTTTGTTAAACAGAATGTAATAACAAAATTAATAAAAATTCTAAAACTTGATTGAATAAACTCCAAAATATTATTTCCAGAAGTAAAGGGAATTGATTATTCCCAGTTTCATTTATTAATATAATCTGAAAGAAGGTTTAATAGCCTTCATAGAGTATCTGCACAATCCTTGAGGCGGCCTTGCCATCCCCGTAAGGATTTGCAGCATGCGCAATTCTGTCGTATGAAGCTGTATCGGCAAGCAGCAGGCTGGTTTCCGCCACAATTCTGTCTGTATCAGTTCCGACAAGTTTGAGCACACCAGCATCCACGCCTTCCGGGCGTTCGGTTACTTCCCGTAAAACTAGGCAGGGTTTTCCCAATCCGGTAGCTTCTTCCTGAATTCCACCCGAATCAGTGAGAATAAGCCTGGCGTTTTTGAGTAAATGAACGAGGGGCAGATAATCCAAGGGGGGAAGGAGCGTGAGGTTTGAGATGCCTGTCAATAATTCCTTGACCGGTTTTTGAATATTTGGGTTGAGATGAACGGGATAAATAAGCTCTATTTGATCTTGAAATTTATCAGCAATTTGTTTTAAAGCAGAACAGATATTACGGATTGGTTCACCAAAATTTTCTCTTCGGTGAGCGGTGACTACAACCAGCTCTTTTTCACCAGAAAGTATGCCTTTTTCATTTAACAATTTTTCAATCAATGGAGGAATAGGCAAAAGTTTTACATGGTTGAGGGCGTCAATGATAGTATTGCCTGTGACTTTAACATCATCTTTGGAGATGCCCTCACGAACCAGATTGCTCCATGCCAGGTCAGTAGGGGCGAAATGCAGGTCGGCAATCGTGCTGATCATGCGCCGGTTGACTTCCTCCGGGAAGGGCTGCCATTTATCGCCGGTTCGCAGACCTGCTTCGATATGAGCGACTTTAATGCGGCGGTAATATGCTGCTAATGCTGCAGTCATTGCAGTTGTGGTATCGCCTTGAACGACTACCCAATCCGGGTTGTATTTTTCAAGCAAGGGATCAATATGGGTGAAAATGGATGCAGTAAGCTGTGCCAATGACTGGTCTTCGGTCATCAAATCCATATCTTCATTGGGATGAAGGTTGAACAAAGAAAGCACCTGATCAAGCATTTCACGATGTTGGGCGGTAACGACCACAGAAGATTCAAAGCGGCTATCCTTTTCCAGCAATTGAATAATAGGTGCCATTTTTATTGCTTCCGGGCGTGTTCCAAATACACTCATTACTCGAGTTTTAATCATGGCTTAATTTTTCCCATCTCCTGACCTAAAGAATCTAAAACCTGCATTCTCCCAGGCTGAACGATCTCCAACCATGGACTGTATCAACCACAATTCGGGCTGTGAGTAATTTTTGATATGTCGCCAGGTACCATTGACTTAAATTGTTGATGGCTCACTAAAAGGACAAGAACCTCAGCGTCAGCAATACTTTCTTCCAGATTCAACGAAGAATGAATTTCATCCATGAAAAAGCTGGTTTTATAAGGTTCATAAACGGTTACCCGGGCACCGGAATTCTTAAGTCGTAGAGCAACTTCAATTGCGGGTGATTCACGCAGATCATCTACATCTGCCTTGTAAGACAAGCCAAGAGCTGTAATTCGTTTTTCTTTTAAACCGTATAATTTTCGGCGGATAAAATCAACAACATAAGCAGGCTGGCTGTCATTCACTTCGCGCGCGGTACGGATTAGTCGGGCTGTTTCAGGAGCTGCTTCCACAAAGAACCAGGGATCCACACTGATGCAATGGCCACCAACACCCGGTCCAGGGTTAAGGACATTAACGCGCGGGTGGCGGTTTGCCAATGATATAGCTTCCCAAATGTCAACCTGAAAACTGTCTGCAAGGCGGGCGAATTCGTTAGCCGCGGCGATATTGATATCACGGTAGGTATTTTCCATCAACTTGACCATCTCAGCTGTGGTCGCATCGGTAAGAACGATTTCACCTTTTACGAAAATTTTATATAATTCGCGCCCAGCCTCTGAAGAAGATTGATCTATACCGCCGATTACGCGTGCGTTCTCAATCAATTCCTTCAAAATCTGACCAGGCAATACGCGTTCAGGTGAGTAAGCAAGATGAAAATCAACACCAGCCTTTAGCCCGCTTTTTTCAAGGATAGGGGAAACGATATCCACTGTTGTTCGCGGAGGGGATGTTGATTCCAGAATGACAAGATTGCCGATTCGAAGGTGGGGGACGATGGATTCAGCCGCGGAGATGACATACCCCAGGTCGGCCTTTTTCCCATCCTTGAAAGGTGTGGGAACCGCGATGATGAATACGTCTGCCGGTTCGGGATGGGGGCGAACGACCAAATTTCCCGTTTTCAGCGCGTCCAGAACCAGGTCATGCAAACCAGGTTCAAAAAGGTGCACTTTGCCGTTATTGAGCCCACCTACAATTTCTGGATTAGTATCAACGCCAATAACTTTTATGCCGTGTGTGGCAAAAGTGCTGGCTGTTGGCAGGCCGATGTAACCCAGACCGAGAACGCAAAGGGTGCAAAAAGTCAATAAATCTTCTCCAGAATGATGTCGGTTTCTATTATCCCATAAATCGTATTCTCAAAGTAATCAATCATCTGTGAATCATATAGAATTAAGGATAATTCGTTAATTAATTTCGGGAGGTTTCTTATGCCTAAACAATATCACATCCAACTTGATGAAGAAGAATGCTCACCTTATGTTTTGCTGCCGGGCGACCCGGGAAGGGTTGAGCATATTGCTGCTCTCTGGGATGAAGCCAAAAAAGTCGCTGAAAACCGTGAATACGTGACCTATACCGGTATTTATAAGGGCATGCCCATCACCTGTACGAGTACAGGTATTGGCGCTCCTTCAACAGCTATTGCCATGGAAGAACTGGCGCGTGTTGGCGCAAGAACATTTCTGCGAATTGGCACTTGTGGTACCTTTCAGGAAAAAGTGAAAAATGGAGATATCGTTATTTTTGATTCAGCTGCACGTTTTGATGGTGCTTCACGAGCTTACGCGCCGTTGGAATACCCTGCTGTGGCGCATTATGATGTAGTAAAGGCTTGCATAGAGGCTGCTGAGATCCTGAATATTCCATATCATGTTGGCACAACACGCACTCATGATGGACTTTACGCCCGGCAACCTAAACCGGGTGGCTCATACAACAACTACTGGCAGTCCGAATGGGCTAATCATTATGAGGATCTTAAACGGATGAATATCGTTGCATCTGAAAATGAAGCGGCAGTGATTCTGGTGCAAGCAAAACTTTGGGGTCTGAGAGCAGGCGGTATGGCTGTTTCAGTCATTAATGTCCTTAACCCTCAGAGGATGAGGGAGTTTATGATCCGCAGAAGGATTTTGACCAATCCAGTGAAAGCATTAAACGCTTGGCATTGATGGGCAGCGAAACGCTCAGATTGCTGTTTGAAATGGATCAGCATTCCATAAAATAAATTTTAATTAAATCCCACATAGTACAATCAATAAAAAAGGTAAAAATGCCAAAAACCCTATATTTAATCGACGGACACGCACTGGCCTACCGTGCTTATTTTGCCTTAGCAGCGACTGGTTCTCGCTTTCAAACTAAAGCTGGAGAGCCGACTGCTGCGACCTTTGGTTTCATTAATGTTATTTTAAGCCTGATAGAAAAGGAACGTCCTGAATACCTGGCAGTGGCGTTTGACACCGGGCGAACCTTTAGAAACGATACTTACCCGGATTACAAAGCCACTCGCGCTAAAATGCCAGATGAATTGAGATCCCAGATCGAACGCATCCGTGAATTGGTAGACGCATTCTGCTTTCCTCGCCTTGAAGTGGAAGGTTATGAGGCGGATGATGTTTTGGGGACTATTGCCCGGCAGGCTGCCGAAAAAGGAATGGCTGTCAAGATTGTGACAGGTGACCGTGATCTTCTGCAGCTGGTTACCGAACGGGTGGTGGTCAATCTTGCAAGCGGAAAATTATCTGATTCAATTGATTATTACCCAGAGCAAGTAGTAGCAAAACTGGGTGTCAGACCTGACCAGGTGGTGGATTACAAAGCGCTGGTGGGGGACACTTCCGATAATATCCCTGGAGTAAAAGGCATTGGACAAAAAACCGCCGAGGACTTGTTGAAGAAATTTGCTTCACTTGATGAAATTTATGCGCACCTAGAAGAAATTGGCGGACGCGTGAGTAAAATACTGGAAGACCATAAGCTGGATGCATACATGAGTTATGATCTCGCGCGTATCCGCACGGATGTGCCGGTGAGTCTTGATATTGAACAGGCGCGCACAGATAGTATCGACTTGCCAAAAGTCAACGCGTTATTTAACAAACTTGAATTTAGGGCATTAGGCCAAAGATTGACCACATTAATGAATAAGGGTGTAATTGGTAAACCAGGAGATCAGATGGCGCTTTTTGGCCAAGAGCCAGTGAAACTAGGACTTTCCCCTAAAAATGATATCAGGATTACTGTCATTGATACGAATAAGGCGCTGGATACACTCGTTTTGACTTTGATGTCAGCTAAAAAGATTTCACTTGATACTGAAACCACATCCACAGACCCTATGCGTGCAGCTCTTGTTGGAATTTCTTTAGCAGTTGAGGAAGGCAGCGCATATTATATTCCTGTTGGCCACACAGGCTCCTTACCCCAGATAGCATTAAATTCAGTTATTGATGCAATCACTCCTGCATTAACTGATCAAAAGATTCCAAAGATCGGTCACAACTTGAAATATGACTGCCTGGTGCTTCGCAACCATGGGCTTGAGGTTGCACCATTGGCTTTTGATACGATGATTGCAGCCTGGGTATTAGAACCTGATTCCAGAAGGCTGGGCTTAAAGAAAATGGCTGAAGATGAACTGGATGTCAGCATGACCGAAATTGAAGAACTGATCGGCACCGGCAGCAAGCAGTTGACGATGGATCTGGTTGCCATCAGCGATGTAGCGCCTTATGCAGGCGCTGATGCCGAAATCCCGTTGCGATTAGAAAAAATTTTGCGCGAAAGATTAGTCAATCATGGTCTTCTGAAAGTATTTGAAGAAATTGAGATGCCGCTTATTCCGGTATTAATGGATATGGAATTTGTTGGAATTGCTGTGGATAAAGATTTCTTTATAAAATATTCGACAGAATTAAGCAAAAGAATTCTGGAAATCCAAAAAGAAGTATATACGCAGGTTGGGTATGATTTCAACCTGAATTCCACTCAGCAGCTTTCAAAAGCCCTTTTTGAAACCCTGCATCTCTCGCCACCAGACTCCTCAAATAAAACCAAAGCGGGTGCTTATTCCACTGCGGCGGATGTATTGGAATTAATGAAGGATAAACATGCCGTTGTGAATCTGCTGCTGGAATTCCGCGAAATTTCAAAACTGGTTTCTACCTATCTCGATGCAATACCCAGGCAGATAAATCCCAAAACGGGCCGGGTTCATACCTCCTTCAACCAGACAGGCTCAGTAACGGGTCGATTGGCGTCTTCTGACCCTAATTTGCAGAACATCCCCACGCGCACGGAACTTGGACACAAAGTACGCGAAGGATTTATAGCGGAACCAGGTAAGTTGCTTCTATCAGTAGATTATTCTCAGATTGAACTGCGCATTGCAGCCCATATGGCCAACGATGAAAATATGCTAAATGCTTTCCGCGCCGGACAGGATATTCACGCAACAACAGCTGCAGCAATTTATAATATTCCTTTGGATCAGGTGACCAAGGATCAACGCCGCCATGCCAAGGCTATTAATTTTGGGCTAATCTATGGGATGAGCCCCTTTGGATTGACACGCACGACTGATTTAACGCTGGCGGAAGCAGAGGATTTTGTCAAGGCATATTTTAATAAATTCCCAGGCGTTAAAAGTTATCTGGACAATATTCGAAAATTAGCCGCTGATCAGGGTTATGTAGAAACCATGCTGGGAAGAAAGCGATATTTTCCTGAACTCAAAAATGCAGCCACCCAGCAGCTTAAAGCCCGGGCAGAACGTGAAGCAATCAACTCGCCTATCCAGGGTACAGCGGCGGATATTATGAAAGTCGCTATGATGCGATTGCCGGATGCATTGAAAAAGGCTGGCTTAAAATCAAAGATCTTATTACAGGTGCATGATGAATTACTACTGGAGTGCCCTGAGGACGAGTTGAAAAGTGCTGTCAAAATAACACAGAAGGTGATGGAGGGCGCGTATCACATATCTGTTCCACTTGAAACCGATGCGGCTGTTGGAAATAACTGGGGTGAAATGAAAGATATTAAGCATTAATCTGACGAATTAATATTCAAAATGCAGGTAATTAAATAATCTTCAATATAAATTAATTTGCTGAAGCTTTTCTTTTAAGTGCACGCGTCTGGTAAGGGGTGGCGATTATCTTGTGCACCAAGCATACGCGTTCGTCCATAATGCGGCTGCGAATACGAGGATCAATTTCTTCCAAACTTGCGGAGGTTGTTATAACAGTCGGCAGACGTGTTTCATAGCGGTAATTTAGGATCTGATAAAGTTTTTCACGTGCCCAGGGAGTAGCGCTTTGGGTACCCAAATCATCGAGGATAAGTAGTTTAGTTGTTTTCACTTGGTTAAATATATTGTCGTATGAAACTGTGCTTGAAGGATTGAATGTCGCGCGCAAATGGTCAAGCAAGTCAGGCACAACAGAAAAGATAGGGTCATCCCCCAGCCCTGCGCGATAATGCCCTATTGAAGCAGCAAGGTGTGTTTTCCCTGTACCGAATGTGCCCATTAATACCAACCATCCGTTGGGTTTATCTGCGAATTGCTGTGAAATATACAATGCTTTTTCCAGGCTTTCCTGAACTTCAGCCGGCAATTTTTCAGCCTTTCGTGTGCTGAATTTATCGAAAGTGCGGTGACCACTGATATGCGCCAAGGATGAGATGGGAGAATTCTCACCTTCAGCCAGTGGATTTCGGTAATCAGACGCATCAATCTGGATAGTAATAACCAGCTCTCGATCTTGAAGACGGGAACTGATTCGCTCATCAATTTGGGAAAGTGCCTGATTTGTGGTCAACACAGTTGGCAGGCGGTGCGTGTAGCGGTGATTAATTATCTGGAAGAGTTTTTCCCGCGCCCATGCGGTAGTATTTTGGGTTCCCAGATCATCAAGCACAAGAAACCTTATGTTGCGGATTTCTTCAAAACGTTCCTCATAGGATGTTTCTGTAGATGTATAACTATACCTTAGCCAATCCAGCAAGTCAGGCACAGTCAATAAAAGAGTCTCAATTCCTAATGAAACCACCTCGTTAGCAATTGCAGCAGCCAGATGGGTTTTTCCCGTACCATAACTGCCCATTAACAAAAGCCAGCCATTAAGGTGATGGGCGTAATTTCCTGCGGTGTTATAAGCGATATCAAGAGTCTTGTTGCCGTTATTGTCATTTCCACGACCGGCAATATTAAATGTCTCAAAAGTCATTTGTTTAAAGACATCAAGATTGCTAAGATGGTAAAGTCGTTGGAGGCTTGACTTTTGAACCTCGAGTTTTTGGCATTCGCATACTTCCAGCAACCCAAAGTTAGGGTCATCTATTGGCAAGTCGCGGCGCACATACCCCAGCCCACCGCAGTTCGGGCAGACTTCTTCAGGTGATTTATTCATATCTTTCGCGTTAATGGCTTCCGAATTCTCCAAACTCTCCTTTGAGGTAACGCCGATAATCTTCCTGAGTGTTTCGTCTATCGGTTCCATCGCGTCCTTCCTCCTGCCAGCGGGATAAAATGCGGTCAATGTAATTCCAGCGTCGCACATTGTTGGAAACTGCGATTCGAATTGCTTCTTCAATCCACTCTTCCGGATATGTTTCTTCCGCATCGCGCAAACTATCTGCGATTAGCGGTGTAAGAGGCCCAATATTTTCTTCATAAAGTCTAAAGATATTGGGTTTGATTACATCAAGTGTCACTTTAGATTGGTTTTGAATTTGGAATAGAGAACCGGAACGCATAAGGTCAGCGGCAGCTCGTCCGCGCGGACTATTGATAAAAAAACTACTTTCATTCGTTGATTCATTGTTGACTTTTAACAATGATATTTTCTAAAGACAGTTTTTCAAGCAAACCAGCTACCATGGATTTTGACTCTTTTTCTGAAACTGTCAGCCCCTTTAAAAAATGCTCATCAAGAAGAATATCTTGCAGGGTGAAAGCTACTCCATAATCACCTTGAGTATAAGCAGACCAAAGCAGATAGAATACCAACTTAAGTTCATTTATATCTTTAATCGCCGGGAGTAATTCCCCAAAGAACTGGTCAGGAATTCCTGTAAAATGTCTCTTATTTTCTTGAAAACCTGAAAAAGTTGATTTCATTTATTTACTCAACGGTCTTGGCATTATAGAACATTGCCAATTCTTTTATAAAAATCATTTCAATATCTTTGGTAGGGCCATTGCGGTGTTTTGCAATTTTTAATTCCACCAATTCATTTGGCGAGCTCTCGTTTTTATTCTCTTCCTTTCGGTGGATAAACATTACGATATCAGCGTCCTGCTCCAGGCTACCGGATTCACGCAGATCGGAAAGCATAGGTGTTTTGTCGGATCGCTGCTCCACAGCTCGCGAGAGCTGAGCAGCAGCCAGCACTGGCACATTCAATTCACGCGCCAGAGTCTTCAGGTTGCGGGAAATATAAGACACTTCCTGCACGCGGTTGTCAGTTCGGGTATCCCCAGACATGAGTTGGATATAGTCCACCAATACCAGATCTATTTGGTGTTCAAGGTGCAAGCGGCGGCACTTAGTTCGCATTTGGATGGGTGTCATTGCGGGAGTATCGTCAAGAAATATCTTGGTGTTGCTAAGTACACCCACTGCATGAACAAAAAGTTCCCATTGATCAGAATCGATTTTTCCTGAACGTAATTTTTGAGAATTTATACTGGTCTCCTGTGCAATCATACGTTGGACAAGTTGTTCATTAGACATTTCAAGCGAAAACATGGCAATATGTTTATTATGTTTAATCGCCGCATTCTTGGCCACCGTAATTAAAAAACCTGTTTTCCCTGATGCAGGGCGTCCGGCAACGATCAATAAATCTGATTTTTGCATACCCCCCAACACCTTGTCCAAGTCCAATAGATCGGTTGGCACTCCTTTAATCTCCTCATTACTGGCAGACTGGGTTGAAACGCGATCATAATATTGTTCGATAACTGAATTAATCGGCTGCATATCACGTCTGATGCGCCGCTCACTGAGGTTGAAAACTGATTTCTCGGCGCTATCAATTATTGAATTCAGTTCCTTGTCTTCCTGATAAGCCAACTTTGCCATTTCATTGGCTGCGGTTAACATGCGCCTGCGGACTGAAGTCTCCTCCACAATTCTGGCATAGGCTTGGGCATTGAGTGAGCTGGGTGTTTGATTGACCAGCATCATCAGATATGCCTGCCCGCCAATTTCTTCCAGATGGCTACGGCTGTCAAGCTCTTCGGTCAGAGTAAGGATATCTATTGGTATGCGATTTTCATGCAGATAAGTGAAAACTTCCCAAATCCATCGATTGCGAATGATGTAAAAATTATCGGCATCGATGATTTGACCGACTTCATAATAAGATTCGGGGTTAATAGGATAGAACCTAAAACCGCTTCTTCTGCCTGGCGATTGTTCGGTTGAGATTGAACAGTACTGCTGCTTGTTTCCTCTTGCTGGAAATAATCTTCCATGTGTCGATATCCTAAAATCTAACCTGGTGATACGGTCTTATCATCGTCTTCAGTATCATCCTCATCCTCGGATTCCTCATGCGCTTTCGAAGGACCTGGCTGATCGCCTTTCTTTTTAAGGTAATCCTCAAAAATTGACAATCTTTCTTCGCTGGGGGTGATCCTGCCGCCTTCATCAGTTTCCTCAATTACTGAATCGTTTTCCTCGTCAGAGACAGCGGAGATTTCTTCGGGAATGATGCTGGCTTCAGCCATTACTTCTTCAGAAGCCAAAATAGGTACGTGCGCCCTGACAGCAATGGCTATAGCATCAGAAGGCCGGCAATCAATTCGTATTTCATTTTCATCTTTAGTTAAAAGTAGTGTCCCATAAAAAATATCATCTTTCAATTCGCTAATTTCAACATGTACGATCTTTACATCTAGATCGCTGATAATTGTTAACCAGATCATGAGTTTGGGGGCGCGAAACCTCGATTTCCTGCAGCGCAATGGTGATCGCTTCTGCTTCATAGGGACCGATCCAGACTGGAAGGTAGCGTTCCTGGTCAACCTGTTTAAGCACAACAATACGCTGTTGGTTTGTCAGGCTCACCCGTAAACTATCAATCTTTACTTCCACTAAAATCTTCATACAGTCCTCCGCTGAATCTATATTTTAGCATGGCAAAAATGCCAACCTTAAAAAACCGTGAAATTTAAGTTAAGGTATAATAATTTAAATTTGGGTTCTATAAAATTTTCCTCGGTACTTGCATTGATAGGGAAAGTATTCGATATTATATAATTTAAGAAGTGCTTGATTTTAAATGATATTAACCGAAATTGGAAAAACCAGATAATATACTTTTCCTATAAAGATATCCAAACACCAACAAAAACAATAAATTAAGATGAAGCATTTGATTCTACTCGTAGAAGGAAAACGCGCCGATCGGCCTTCCTTTATGACTGGCTTGAGCAAGAAGGGTTATGAAGTAGAGTCAGTTCCAAACGGTGCATCAGCAATCAATGCTATAAAAAAAATTAATCCCAAGGCGGTAATCATTGACGCCGCCTCAATGCGCACTTCAGGCACCCGCATATGTGCCTCACTCAGAACAGCATTAGAGTTGACCCCGATAATTGTAATCGCTGCTGAAGATCAAGAGCCCTCTCGTGAGAATTGTGCAGATCAGATCTTGCACCTGCCTTTTACTTTACAGAAACTCCTCAACCGGCTGCGCCCATATATGAATATGAGCGAGAATAAAAAACTTGAATGCGGGCCAATTAAACTTAGATATTAAAGATCACTGGTTGCATTGCAATGGCAAGCAAACGCGGCTTACACCACGATTGTTTTCTTTGATGGAAGCTCTGATGAGCAACCCCGGCGAGGTTCTTCTCAGGGAAGACTTATTCAAAAAAATATGGGAAACTGATTACCTGGGTGATACTCGTTCGCTGGATGTTCATATTAGTTGGCTGCGGCAGGCAGTTGAAACCGATCCAAGGAATCCTATTTATATCAAGACAGAACGTGGTATTGGATACCGCTTGGAAGTTGAAAAACCAAAACGGCCAGGCAAATTAGCAAAGAAATAGCATCATTAGATAATTAATTAAAATTCTTGCATTGCCAAAACCAGAGTTAATAATAACCCACCGGCAATTACACTTCCAAGCTGACCGGCAGTGTTAGATCCCATAGCATGCATAAGGATAAAATTCTCAAAATCTTCTTCATTAGCCATTTTTGCTGAAAGTCTGCCAGCCATAGGGAAGGCGCTAATACCGCAAGCGCCAATTAATGGGTTTATCTTACCACCCGTAATAAACGACATCAATTTACCAAACATCACTCCAGCGGCAGTATCAAGGATAAAAGCCAGCAACCCAAAACCGAGAATGAATAGGGTATCCCAGTTCAAAAAACTGGCTGCAGTCATGGTACCGCCAATTGTCAATCCAAGGAAAAGAGTGGTTACATTAATGATCTCATTTTGTGCTGATTTGTTCAACCTTTCCACAACCCCTGATACTTTAAGCAGATTTGCCAAGCATTAATGCTGCAATCAATGGTGCTGCGGTTGGTGCGAGCAGGCTAAAAAAAATTGTTACCATAATTGGAAAAATGATCAATGCCTTATTAGATATTGGTTTTGGGGAATACTCCATACGGATCAGACGTTCTTTGCGTGTTGTGAGCAATCTCATAATTGGCGGCTGGATAATGGGCACCAGGCTCATATAGGAATACGCGGCTACTGCAATTGGCGCTAAAATTCTGGGAGCCAGTTTACCAGCCACATAGATTGCTGTTGGCCCATCAATTGCACCAATTACACCGATAGATGCTGCTTCATTTAAATTAAATCCTATCAAAGTGGCTAACATCAAAATCCCGTAAATACCAAATTGACCGGCTGCTCCCAATAATGCCAGGTGCGGCTGCGCAAGAAGGGGGCTGAAATCAATCATCCCGCCAACCCCGATAAAAATTAATAATGGGAATAGTTCTGATTGAATACCTGCGCGATAAAGTGCTGATAAGAAACCTTCCCCTTCCGCCGAAGCAGCCATTCCTAAATTGGCTAGAATACACCCAAATCCGATTGGGAGAAGCAGTACTGGTTCATATTCTTTGACAATCGCAAGATATATTAAAACCAGCCCAACGATTATCATTAACGCGTTTCCCCATGTGAAAGTCAGGCTGCCGCCTTTAAAAATTACCCAAAAATGAATTTATATTCATTTAGGAAATTTCCTCTTCGCGAAATTCCATCAAAATTTGGCTTTGGTTGACTTGGTCGCCTGGAGAAACAAAAACCTTCTCAATTGTGCCTGCTTTACCGGCGCGTATCGAGTTTTTCATTTTCATTGCCTCAAGCACACATAGCTCCTGTCCATATTTCACCAAATCACCTTCATGAATTTTTACTTCAATAATCACACCAGGAATAGGTGCATTGATTGCAGTTTCTTGTGAAGATGCTTTTTCTGGGGTTTTGCTAATTTCCATTTGCTGAACGGGGATAGCAGCTTCGGGGCCGGATTCAGATCGGGGCACATTTGATGGGACCATCGTTTCTTCCGGCCAGACTTCAAAGATTTCCCCATTGACATTGGCTTTGATAGGACGTGTTGTAAGATCTTCTATTTGGACATCATAAATTTTGTCCTGGATTTTAATATGGATCTTCATAGATTAGTCCTTTCTGCGGGTAAGAATTTGAGTCGGAGTAACCAGCCTGCTGCGGTGGGCTGCTTGCCAGGGACTCATGTTCTCATTTTCTCTATGTGCTGAGGAAGTTTGAGAAGTATTTAATCAGCGCCATCACAACAGCAACTGCTGCTGCGGCAGCTTTATGCTTACATTCAAGGTCAAAATCTTTTTCTGGAAATGAAATTAAGGGTTTATCTTTGGCAGGGGCAGATTTGGTCAATTTCACCAAAACAGCCATCATTCCCCATAAAGCCAGTAAACCCAAAAAAACCAGACTCATTCCGACCCAGGTTATAAAAAAAGCATCTTTCATTTATTACCTGCCTTAAACTGGCGAATTCCCATGTTTGCGGGCAGGCCGATGTTCCTGTTTTTCGTGGATGGCGGCTAGCGCACTTATTAACCTGACTCGCGTTTCAGAAGGTTCGATGATTTCATCAATAATTCCAGCTCTCGCAGCTTCATATGGGTTAAGGTACTTTAACTGTGTATTCCCTGATTAAGCGTTCTCTTTCAATGGCTGGCTCCGCGGATTTATCTATTTGTTTTTGATAAAGAATGTTGGCAGCGCCCTCTGCCCCCATAACGGCAATCTCGGCAGAAGGCCAGGCGTAATTGATGTCGGTACCTAGAAATTTACTGCTCATGACGACATAAGCGCCTCCGAAAGCTTTACGTGTGACCACGCTCACTTTGGGCACGGTAGCTTCTGAATAAGCATAAAGAACCTTGGCACCATGGCGGATAATGCCGCGGTGCTCCTGATTGACACCTGGCAAAAAACCGGGAGAATCCACAAAAGTGACCAATGGAATATTGAAACAATCGCAAAATCGCACAAAACGGCATATCTTATCGGAAGCGTCAATATCAATCACTCCTGCCAATGCGTTTGGTTCCTGCGAGACAATACCAACCGTGCAACCATTCACGCGTGCAAAACCGATAATTGCATTCGTTGCATAGGTTGATTGAAGTTCAAGGAATGAATTTTGGTCAACAATTCGCACAATAATATTATGCATGTTATAGGGAGTTGTGGGATCTTCGGGAATAATAAAATTAATTCTATATCTATTCGGAAAGGATCATCGTCTGCTGCAAGGCATGGGGGATTTTCCATATTATTTGAAGGTAAATAACTCATCAACAATCGGCATAAGGATAGAGTCTCCACTTCTGTGGGCGCTGTCATTGACGCAACGCCGCTTTCGCAAAGGTGCGTTCGCGCACCGCCAAGGCTTTCAACATCAACCTCTTCTCCTGTAATGGCCTTGATCACATTTGGTCCGGTAATGAACATATATGATTGTTTTTCAACCATCATAATAAAATCGGTCATAGCAGGAGAATATGCTGCACCGCCAGCACACGGACCAAGAATGAGACTGATCTGCGGCACAACGCCTGAATAAATTGCATTGCGTCGAAAGATTTCAGCGTACCCCTTGAGGGAGTAAACACCTTCCTGGATTCGTGCCCCACCGGAATCAATTAGTCCAATGATTGGGGCGCCATTCTGTACGGCAAGATCCATTATTCTGCATATCTTTTCACTTTGGACTTCACCCAATGAACCACCCAAGACGGTAAAATCCTGCGCATAGACATATACAGTTCGATTATTAATTTGCCCATATCCGGTTACAACGCCATCACCAAGAAGAGGTTCTTCCCCGTCAATAGCTAGATCCGCACGTTGTCTGGCAAAGGAAAGAAGTTCATGAAAACTGGCTGGATCAAGAAGTTCATCTAGCCTCTCGCGTGCGGTCAGCCTGCCTTTTTCATGATGTTTGGTAATGCGGGCTTCACCTCCGCCAAGTTTGGATTGGGCGCGCAGTTCTCTCAGCTTAGCTATTTGCAAATTCTCTTTTTCCATTAATAACTTCCCTTTTCGCTGTTGTATTTCAATATTCTTAATTAAGTATATCAAGTCGTTGAATCTAAGAGGGTAAGGAGGACATTCATCCTGGATTTGTTATGATAAAACCTTCAGCTATAGAAGAAAATATTCAAAGCAAGTTAAATCAATTTGATTTGGAAAAATGAAAAATTATCAAAAGTCTTTGCTTTTTTTTGGATTCGAATGACTTTCCCCAAAATAAATTATTAGGGTAATAGGACTATTGGCAAATTAAAGGGACAAATTAAAATTATGCCAAAAAAAGAAAGCGGCATAATGAGTGATGCCGCGAAGACGATATATGAAGCTACCAGGAAGTTTTTTTTACGATACAGGTAAGAACCCAGACCGATATCTATGACAAGCATTAAAATTGAAAGAACAGGTAAAAGCAATAACCTTTCAGAGGGGGATCCTTCAGCAACTTGCTCCAATGGGTTAAATCCTAGAGGAATGCTATCGCGTAATGGAATAATAAAGCTTGCGGTAATTAAAAGACTGATGGATAAACCAATACCAAGCAGGAGGAGTGTGCGTGCAACTTTATCCTTTAGAATGGCTGCAACAAGGAAATTAGCGCTTGATGATTTGCCAGATATTGGCGCGATCGAACCCAATTCAGCGCAACTATTAAATGCAGAAAGGTAGCCACGCACATCCTTTGGTGAAATCGCAAACACCCGGCTCCGAGTAGCAATTAAAAGCAAATTCGAAGCATCAGAAGCCATAAATTCAATCTGCCCAATATCATGATGAACGCGTGAGCCTAGCACAGCCCCTTGCATGCTAATCGGGGGGAGAGGTAAATTAAAGGCCAGTTCACTTGCATGGCGTATCCATTCAATATCAGCCATTGGAATATATTCTTCTCTTAATCCCCACTGAATGCTAACACCCTCACGATCAACGGTGTAGCGAGAGCGCATTAAGGCAAAGAGGCGATAGGCAATTGCCGGAAGGGGAATAAACATAATTACCGCTGCAATGAGGTAAAGAATAAAAAATCCGCGTTCCTGTTGGACGCTGGCTTGAAGGGCAAAATAACCGACAACAGCAAGATTCAGAAGCATGGCGCCGAAATGAAGGACAAAACCACGCTGGCGGGGGGGTTTAAAATCCTGAGCCATTGTCAATTTTCATAAGACTAATTTATTTATTCGCAAAGGCACTCATTTAACATATCGCAGACAAGTTTTACCTGTTCTTCTGTCATAACGCTTGAAAAAGGCAGTGCAAGGCTGCGTTTACCCAAGTCCTCGGTTATTGGGAAATCGCCTTCCTTATAACCAAATTTCTCAACCATATAGGGTTGCAGGTGAATGGGTAAAAAGTAAGGGCGCACAGGAATACCTGCATTATCGAGTTTCGCAGCTGTGCGGTCACGGTTATAACACCTCCTAATACGAATTACATATACAAACCAGCTCATTCGCGTTGTCTCTGGAGACACATAAGGGATTTCAATTCCATCAATCGCTTTTAAGTATTTGTTGTACCATTGGGCGACAATTCCCCGTTTATTGATTAGATCATCAATTCGTTTCATCTGCGATAAACCCATTGCAGCACTCATTTCATCCAGGCGGTAGTTATATCCAAGATAAGTATGCTGCAGCCAATTATCACCGGGAGCACGCCCCTGATTTCGAAGCGCCCGCATCAGGTCGGCAGCTTCTGAATTATTTGTAACGATCATTCCACCCTCGCCTGTTGTTATTTGTTTATTGGGGTAGAAGGCGAAAACACCAAAATTACCAAATGAGCCCGCTTTTTTATGCCTGTATTCCGCGCCAAGGGCTTCACATGAATCTTCAATCAGAATAAGGTTACATTCTTGGGAAATATTTTCCAATAAGCCATAATCTGCTGGTTGCCCAAAGACGTCTACTGCTAAGAGGCTTTTTACCTTTGCTGAAGTTCCAGTGGCATTTCTTGGAAGCCATTTTTCAACTCTTTTTTTATCTCCTGAATTTATGTCTAAAGCAGCATGCCTTACTTTTTCCGGATCAATATTGCCTGTTTTAGGGTCTACATCCACAAAGATTGGGATCGCATTTTCAAATAATATAACATTAGTAGACGAGACAAAAGAAAATGGGGTGGTAATAACATAATCCCCGGAATGAATGCCCGCAGCACGAACGCACAGATGAAGGCCAGCAGTACCGGAACTTACACCTAACGCATGCTTAATTCCTGAAAATTGCGCTACAGTCATTTCAAAGTTTTCAATTTGAGGTCCCATACTCAGGCTATTAGTATGCAATACTTCAGAAACTGCCTGTCGGTCAGCTTCACTAAGGTCTGGGCTGGACATTGGCACTAAATAATTAGGTTTTCCCATTGATAAATCACCTTTAAAAAAAAACAATTGGAGAATTTAAGATGACTCTTGGTCGGATAAATTTTCAATTGCCGGATTATCATTTGCTTTTTCAACAGCGCTTAAACCCAGATCAATTTGGTCCTCCATGGTCACCTGTCCGCGGAGAAAAGCGCCTTCTTCGGTGGAAAACGCAATCACCGTAACGTTACCCCAAACTCGGCCAGTGCTTCGTATTTCAAGTTTCTCAGCAAGAATTCCGCCGTTGACTGCTCCCGCAACAATTACGGTATTTGCGCGCAAATTTTCGCAAGTGACCTTTCCGGTTTCGCCTACAACAACTAAGCCGTTAATTAGAATTTGGCCTTCAAAAATTCCTTCAATACGTACGCCGCCTTTGCCAGAGAGTTTACCGGTCCAATTGATACCGGCACCAAGAACGGATGTGACCCGCTCAATTTGAGCAGGCTGCTGGGAAGTTTGGCTGGTTGAACGTTTGAACATCAGACATCCCTGGGAGAGTTGAATTTATCAGACTGAAATAGCGGCCAGATTACCCCGGCATTAACCCTTGTACCATCGGGAACATTTTTCTTTATTGTCGCGCCATTACCGATCAGGCACTCTCGGCCGACCTTTACCCCGATATTTAATAGTAGCGTTCATACCTACCTGTGAATAATCACCAATAACCGCATCACCTGCAACCATTGCGCCTGGTGACAGGTTGGTGCAAACACCCAATGAACAATCATGTGAGACAACCACCGAATTATTGATTAGAGAACCCATGCCGATAACTGCGCAGCTGCTTACATAACTTTGCGCAAGAACCAGCACTCCGGCTTCAAGCCTGGCAGTAGGGTCTACATGAGCTGTGGGGTGAACAATGGCCGGGCAAATAAACCCTGCATTGGCGAGTTGGTGAAATATATTCAGGCGAACTCTAAAATCACCAATCCCACCGACAGAGTTGATTGAGGTTCTGATTCCCTGCGTGAAAAGGTCAGGCAGTATATCAGCGCCTCCCAAAACAGGCGATCCAATGACCGTTTCACCCGGTTTCATTTTGTCATCAATGATGCCAGCGATTTGGTACACTCCGAGAATACGTATCGTCTCAATAACCATTTTGCTTAATCCGCCACCGCCGTAAATAACCACTTTGGTCGCATCGAAATCAAATTGTGGGTATTGGTTCAAATTTTCAGACATTTACCTACCTCTCCTGTCTGATTATATCTTTTAATGATCAGAATTCAGCTCCTTGATATATTTACCTTGAATCTCCAAGGCTTGCTTAGCCAGGGTTCAGGGGTTGATTGGATTCCGACACGAGGCATAATTTGGACTTGCCTATCTGGGATATCTTCGCCATTTTCAATGAAGATTGCATTATTGGCATCACATAAGTCACAACCGTTGAATTCGCCAGTGATAGCAAGCGCTTTGGTAAGCTTGGCCGGGCCATTGCACCACTGTATATTAAGGACATTAGCACGCTGAGTCTCGATGAAATCAAGCCCATCTGTGGGTGCTATAGCGCGGATTAATACCGCGGAAGGATATCCGAAATCGCCGGTAACGCAATTTAACATCCAATGCATTCCATAAGTGAAATATACGTAGGCAAATCCGCCCTGACTATACATAACCTTATTTCGATCTGTTTTTCCCACATGGGCGTGGCAGGCCAAATCCTGCTCACCATCATAAGCTTCCGCTTCGACAATGATCCCGCCCACTTTATAATTGTTAACCATTCGAATTAATTTTTTACCAAGTAATTGACGTGCAACTATTTGGACAGGGCGTAAATAGAATTCTCTCGGAAGTATCATTACTATAAATAGGTATTAAGTTATTAAGTATTATTTTCCAACCATGAAAATTGAGTCACAATTCAATTCAGCAGGTGGGGGTGACTCTCTAGGTATAAGCAACTCCAAGCTCGTTTCAGGAGAGGAATACAACGGTTCATAGGTGCACAAGAGAGGGATAGTGACCCATTTAACATAGGCGTCATTTTCTTCCCCAAAGGAATACTCCGATCCCCGAATGACCAGGTTTGACGGCTCATTTATTATCAACGCAAAACGTTTTTCGCCTAAATCCTTATAAAAGGTATTAAAATATTTCCCATTATTAGCCATTGCTTGATCCATTAGATATTTCTTTTCATACGAATCAATAAGAGGCAATTTCTTAACCAGATTAAAAGTCAGCAGCTGGCGGTTATCAATAAATAGAATTTCCCCTTGCTGGCTATATTGTTCCACTTTATTCTGAACAGCAGCCAATGCTTCGTTTGTTTTTTCATATGATGGCAAATGCAAGCGTTCGCCGCCTACCAATGTAAATGTAACCGGGCTGATTAAAGCAAAAAATAGCATAATCGATGCTGTCGTAGAGAAGTTGCCTTCGCTCTCTTTCTTTCGATACATGACCATACATGCACTGAACGCGATCATTGCCAGCGACATGAGGTACATATCCAGGTTATGAAGATTGCTGCCGCCCCCAATTTTGACACTTGTGATGAGTCCGATGATTAGAAACGTCCCTGAAATGATTAGAATCGCAAGGTTTTGCAGCCAATTTGTTTTCCATTTTTTCTGTATGATCAGGATACCCAGCAAAAGAATCACAGGCAAAGTAGCCCAAACTAAAGCCCACATAATCCCGGGTGGGTAGGTGGGGTTGGGCAACAACCGATCCCACAATAATGGCTGGCGGGATGTGGATGCCGCCGCATTAGGAAGCAGTGTGAGGCCCTTTGAAGAATTGAGACTTTTTAATAATGAAGGGATCAATTGTCCGCCCAGATATCCTGCAATTCCAAGCACGGCAGGTTTAATCAAATTTTTCAATCCCTGTTTGTTCTTTATTGTAGGATTCTCAATCGCTAAAAGTGCAAGCAAACCAGCCCATAGACCGGGCGCAAATGACCAGGTCCAACGTGCGCTATGGGTGTAATAAGACGCCACCAGGATAATTAGGATACCGAAAAGGAGCTTTGCTTTTACTGCAACCAGAGTCAGAATTGCGCCAATTACCAGTGGTGCGTAGATTGGACCCTGATCGAGGAAGAGGAAGGTCCAGGATGCAAACACAATTGTAAAAAATAAGGAATTTTTGCCGAATTTAATCATGCGAGCTGCAATAATTCCCAATACGAACGTCGGAAGGATCCACATTAGCTGATACCAGAACCTGAAAAAACCTATGGAAAGGCCAGGAATAATAAAAGGAATTGCCCAGGGAAGCTGCATACCCCATGTTGTAAACGCTTTAATGCTTTCTCCATCAGCCAGAAAATATCTGTTACTTCCAAATAAAATAGAGTAATCAAAAAAGCGGTTGCCTTCGGACCAATAAAGAGTAAATGGATGATCGGTTACCTGGGAAAGTTTGTAGAGGATGGCATGCCCTGCCCCGGCGAGCACAAGGTAACATCCGAGTCTCAATAACCAGGTCTGGGGAGAATCATCATTGTGAAAAAGATACTGTATGAGGAGTGCTATTGCGAAAATAATAAAAAATTCCGTCCAGAAACCAAAAGTGAAATTTTCAGGTAACTGAAGTATCCACTTTATCAACCCGGGTATAAGTAGGAGCAACAATGCGAAAGCAGAAAATATCCAAGGAATTGGTTTTTTTTGAAAACTGAATGAAGGAATATTTTTTTGCCGCAAAATGAAAAAGAGACTTAAAACCGCGCAGAGGACGAATAAAAAAGCCACTATGAGAAAAGCGATAAATCTTTTAGAGTCCCAGATGTTTTGAGTACCCACATAAGTCAGAACATTCAGGTTGTAGAATTCACGAAAAGCAAGGAATCCCAAAATAAAAAAACCTGTCCAGACAAGAAATGAATGTTTATTGTTTTTTATCACTTTTTGTGTATTCTCAACTTATGAACATTTATTATAGCGATAGATGGATGGTTGAGAGGTTGGCAGTTAAAAAAACTGCACATACCTAGTTAATTTATTTGTTAAAGAGAATGATTTAATTCTTTCTCTTATAAACAGAAATATCTTCAGCTCTTCTTGTCTTAATATTTCCAATCACGCTTCCCATTGCTTCTTTCAAGGTAGGATCTTTATGAATTGCCGCGAGATAATATAACACACCCATAATGGCGCTGACTAGGACAAGAGAGAAATAATGCAAAGATAGACCGAGTTTGGTCAGTGAGATATCGGGGACTGGGTTTATGTATTTGAAAATCAGCACCACAAATAAAAAAGGAGCGCAAAATAACAGATTTTCAAGTAAGATTTTTGTTGTTATTTTCAGAGGTACACCAGATGCATTATTAACCCACAAAATATAGACAGCGTATGTAATTATCCCGGTAATTGAAAAAAGCCACAATCCTAAACGAGCGCTTCCAAAGGTACCCCCAATGATAAGAGAGGCAATTCCGGTAATAACTTTGACTACATTAATTATTACACTGACTTCATTTTTACCAAGAACATTGGTCAGGTTGCTGACAGGGGAGACGAGGAACACAAAGAATGTCCAAACGCTTAATATTTGTGAATAAACACCGGCTTCTGCCCATTTTGTGCCAAAAACCAGAATGAATAATTCCTTGCCAATAATTGTTATTACCAGCATCGGAAATAATCCAAATACAACCAGCCGTTTGAAGGTATCCAGAACAGTCTGCGCCAGCCGGCCTTCATTAAAGGATTTCGCGCTTCGCTGAGTGAAAACCTGGCCAATTGAAGTGGCAATTAAAGCCACAGGCAACCTGACTACGTTATTGCCCATGGAATAATATCCCGCTTCAGTCGGTGAGAAGTAGCCTGACAGTAAAAGGCCAGGTAAATATAAAGATGCATTGCTTAAGAATGCAGCCCAAATGCTGTAAAGTGGAAATTTCTTATAAGTGATGATGCCCTGTTTAATAATTTTCCAATTGACCTGGCTGAAAATATACCTGCCATCTTCACGAAAGATAAGAAAACCCAAAGCCAGCGATGAAACAACCTGGCCCGCGATGCGCGAAATGATCATTGTGCTGCCGCTGGCCATTCCTGCAAACCCGAAACCAACGGCCATGCCATCTGATGTAACCTCACTCGCGACCTGAGCAGTTGATAACCGAAGGAATTGCCGTTTTCGGGTATTCCATTGTTTTAAGACATTGAATATTCCCACTACCAGAAATGATAAAGGTACGAACCAGAGGTAATCTTCCAATTCAGGCGATTTTAATAAACGGGCAACATCATCTTTAAAAAAATATACAAGTAATACGACAATTGGTGTGGTCACTAGTACAAGAAGAATACTTGTAGCGAATTGATTAACAGCCTGTTCTTCTTTTTTGGGTAACACGATTGTCTGGTCATAGCGAAGGGAAGAGATGATGGAAAAGATATTTGCAATGGAGGAGAAATTCTGTAGAACACCAAAGTATTCAGGCAGGTAAAGGCGGCTGATAATAGGCGATACAATAGTTTTAAAAACCTGAACAAATCCGTTCCCGCCTAACATTTTCAGCACATCAGAAAAATATCCAAAATCCTTCTGTTTTGCCTGAGATTCAGCTTTAGAGGAGTCAGTTTTTTTAAATCCGGGTCTTTTGTCCATCAGGATAATTCTCAAAAATATAATTAAGTAAAAAATTGTTGACGATGCTGGATAGATTATAACTTTTTAAATTCCGCCAGGATTATCCCATATTTATATTATAAGAAAATCTTATTAGACTCAAGTCAAGCTATCCCCCTATAATATTTCAGTGTTTTATATCCAAAAAAATTAGGAGAGACAAATGAAAATTAAAAAATGGATCGTCATTCCAATTCTGGCAAGTTTGTTGCTGATTTCTTGCTCAGGCGCGGTACAACCAACAACCGCACCAGCCCCTGATCAGCAAGATTCAGAACAACCTGCTGCTCAGCCAGCACCTGCTCAATCGTCTGCTGATGCTGAACCCGTGACATTAAGGATTGCCCAGCAATTCGGGCTTGGGTATGCAGCATTAACTATTGCGGATGAATTGAACCTCTTTGAAAAGTACCTGCCTGGTATTCAGGTCGAATGGCTGACACTTGGCTCAGGAGGAGCGATCAATGAAGCGTTTATTGCCGGCGAGGTCGATGTGGCTGTAATGGGTATACCCCCCTTCCTGATCGGTTGGGATAAAGGCATCCCCTGGAAGGTGGCATCAGGAATGTGCGTAATGCCGCTTTCACTTCAGACGAATCAAGCTGACATTACCAGCCTGAAGGATTTTGGACCAGATGACAAGATCGCATATCCTGCTCCTGGCAGTATTCAGCATATCCTCCTTTCCATGGCAGCCGAAAAAGAGCTTGGCAGCGCAACCGCATTAGATAGTATTGGCGTTGCCATGGCGCACCCCGATGCCGCAGCCGCGTTGATAAACGGCAAAGATATTACCGGCCACTTCACATCACCGCCATATAATTTTGAAGAATTAAAATCTGAAGGTATAAAAATGGTTGTGGACGGAGAAGATGCTTTTGGATCAGAATTTACTTTCCTAGTCGCAGTCGCTTCAGATAAGCTGTACAACGAAAATCCTCAAGCTTATTCAGCGTTTGTGTTGGGTATTGCAGAAGCATCGAATTTTATTAATGAAAATCCTGAAGAAGCGGCAAAAATATTAGCAGAATCCTTCAAGTTGGATGAAGCTACCACATTGGAATACATCACATGGCCAGGTATGAATTATGTCACCACGCCGCTTGGCTTGATGGGTTTTTCAGACTTCATGCTTAATGCTGGATACCTGAGTAAGGTGCCCGACTCAATGAGCGAGATCGCTTACCCGAATGTGGTTGCTTCTATTGGTGAACGACAAGGAGAACCAGGAGTTCTGGAAGATCTTCAGTACAGACCATAACAACCTCGGTGTAAATAATTAGTCAAGAAGAGCCTTTCCTATTGAAGGACTGGCTCTTTTTTGCTTGAAATACACTAAAATAAGCAGGATAAATTCATGGAGCAGGCAATGAAAGAAATTAAATCATCTATTATTTATTTCGAAAATAGTGGCCGTGAAAACACCAAACGCGTTCTGGAACTGGTTAAACAGCGAAGCAAAGAATTGGAAATTACCACTATATTAATAGCTTCTACAACTGGTTATAGCGGAAGTATGGGGGTAGAAATGCTGGCTGATAAAAAAGTAATCGTTATTAGTCATGCGGCTGGATATGCCGGACCTAATACCCAGGAATTAAACAATGATTATCGCAAAGCAATTGAATCTGGCGGCGGCAGAATTTTGACTGCACAACACAGTTTTGCAGGAGTAAATCGAGCTATCAGGAAAAAACTGGAAACTTACCAACCTAATGAAATAATTGCGGAGGTCCTTAGAATTTTTGGCGCTGGCATGAAAGTTATGGTTGAAATTGCATTGATGGCGGCTGATGCGGGTTTAATTGATACAGGCAAACCTGTTATTGCAGTCGCTGGTACGCACCGGGGAGCAGATTCCGCTTCAGTAATTATCCCGGATAACTCTGATAACTTCTTTGATCTAAAAGTGCCGGAAATAATTTGCTTGCCCGCACCTGGACACCCATTTTTCAACCATTAATTCGAATCATAAAAGAAATTAATTCTTGACAACCCAAGAAGATTATATATGAACCAAATTAAAAAAACTTTCAAAAATAAGTTCGTCCGTCAGATTATTTTCATCATTGGATTTTTGGCAATCTGGAATGCTTTTACCTCGAGTGGGAAATATTCAGAACTGCTTCTGCCTTCATTGAGATCAATCTGGGCTGCGTTGATGCAGTCCATCGCCAGTGGTGAAATGTGGGCACATGTTAGTTATTCCTTTTACCTAATAGGAATTGCATTAGGGATAGGTATCCTTTTGGCTTTTATCCTGACCACCCTTTCAATGGTCTCGGAAGTGTTCGCCGATTTCATGAAAACTACGACAACAATTTTCCACCCTCTTCCAGGAGTTGCACTCTTGCCCATTGCTCTATTATGGTTTGGCATTGGCAAGGGAGCGATCATTTTTATTTTGGTCCATTCAATCATTTGGCCGCTTGTTCTTAATACTTATACCGGCTTTCAGTCGGTTTCACGAACACAGTTGGAAGTTGGCCGAAATATCGGCTTGAAAGGACTTAATTTGGTTACATCAGTGATGGTTCCTTCCGCCTTTCCTTATATATTGACTGGTCTTAAAATTTCCTGGTCAAATGCATGGCGATCGCTAGTCGCTGCTGAAATGATATTCGGTGCTTCAGGCGGTAAGGGCGGCCTGGGATGGCTGATTTACCAGAAACGCTTCTTCTTGGAGACACCTTATGTTTTTGCTGCTTTATTTGTAATTATCATTATTGGTATTGTGGTAGAAAATGGCATTTTCGCCCAGATTGAAAAACGGACCGTACAACGTTGGGGCATGATGATAAAGAGAGGTGATTAATAGTATGGCAAGTAATGTCTCGGTTAAGAGTTATGGGTTAAATTTGTTGGAGAAGCCGGTGAGGTACAGGCTCTGGAAGATATAAGTTTTGATGTTAATCCAGGGGAGTTCCTTACTATTCTGGGTCCTTCAGGCTGCGGTAAGAGTACTCTTATTCGGGCGATTGCCGGCTTCCAACAGCCCGAGAAAGGTATGATCACACTCGGCAATAAAACTGTTATGCAACCTGGGCCAGACCGCATTATGGTTTTTCAGGAATTTGATCAGTTGTTTCCCTGGCGAACAGTACAGGGGAATGTTCTTTATGCATTAAAGATTAAAGGGCTGGGGAAAGAAGAAAGGGAGGCGCAAACCCAAACTTATCTTGAAATGGTAAACTTGAGTGAATTTGGGCAAGCTTTTCCGCATCAATTGTCTGGAGGAATGAAACAAAGGGCCGCAATTGCCCGTTCTTTGGCTTTGAACCCGGAAATACTTCTTATGGATGAGCCATTTGGTTCACTGGATGCTCAAACCCGTTCAATTTTACAAGCGGAATTAGTACGCATTTGGCAAAAGTTAAGTTCCACAATCATTTTTATTACACATAACATTCAAGAAGCGATTCTTCTCGGTGATCGAGTGATGGTAATGTCAACTAATCCTGGCACCGTAAAAGCTATTATTGATGTCAATATTTCTCGACCGCGTTTACCTGAAACACCCGAATTTATGGCTTTGTGGCATACCCTTTATGGATTGCTCGAGACGAAACGATTTGGTGAGAATAACGTTCAGGAGAAAGTCCTTCCTGGGAAAGATTAGTAAATTTAAGGTGTTTTAAAGAAAAAAATCCCGGATGATTAATATATAAAGAAGCCATGGCGATTGAACCGGGTTTCTGCTTGAAAGTATTTCTTATGCTGATGATACCGCAAGGAAAATTGATTGAACAATGACTTTTTCACTCAAATAATCTATTCTGTGATCCTTTCGCAATTTCCGACCAAACCATTTAGCGATGTGCAGTGCGCCCAGATTCCGTCAAAATTGATCAGTATCACAGATTGTGAAAAGGATTGATCAAAGCTGCCGACCAAAAGGCGGCGCGGTCCGTTCAAGTCTAAGTTCAATTTGGTAAATCGGCGGATAAGCCTTTCCTGTCTTTCTGTAATGCTGGCTGTATTTATTTTTGATACGTCTTTGATCTGCTGATTTATTGCTACTACCTGATCCCGTAATTGGAAATTGAAATTCGCATCTGCCACATATCCTGCACCGCCAAAAAAAGTGATACAGAGGATAAGCGGCAGTACCCAGCCGATAATGCCAGAGGACTTGAACAAAGCGTCGCTCGTCGGTTCAACAAACAATCCACCGATAAAGAACAGGATAATTGACATAACAAGAATGACAAATAATCGGCCGCGGATACTTTCTGGAAGAATGTAATTTATCTGATCAGCTATATTTGGAAAAAGAAATTTTATGGAAAATTCACTTCCCTGAAATGAAAGTAGTGATACAAAAAGGCATAAGATTGTGGCAGTTGACATCCAAATCAGAGATCGGAAAACGAGATTGCTGGTTTTAGTGCTGATTATTACGGCAGCAATTATCAACAAAATTACAATCGGTGTGCCAATGACCAGTTTCAACCATGGGACGCTGCCATTATTCATTTGCAGGAGATATCCATCTACCCCCCAGGCAAAGACCGCATATGCGATCCCGCCAAGAACACCGATAATAATATTCATCCTCATTCTAGTCTGATTCAATTCGTTCCTCTTCCTATCCAAAAGAAACCTCAAAATTTTATTAAACCGGATAAAAGTCATCCATTCTTAGGGTTCATCCAATAATTAAGCTCATCTCCTGCGATACCCCAGGTGACACCAAAAAAGACAAGTGCAAGTGTAATTGGCAGGTAAATCCACCAACGAATGAGCAGATTTCCGCCAGGGCCAATGATCCAGTCTTTACCAAGGTTGAGTAGGGTAGCCCATGAAGAGGAACTGCCAATTCCGATAAATGTCAGCGATGCCTGAATGACAACCATGTGGCCGATATCACGCGTGGCCATAACTACAGATGGAGTAATTGAATTTGGCAGAATGTGCTTAAAGATAATGCGATTATGGCTGGCGCCGCACGCATGAGCAGCGTCGACATACTCCTCTTTTTTATCTGCAGCACTTGGGAGTGGATGATGCGCGTGTAACCCATCCAGGAAAAAAGGATAAGTGCAATAAAGATGGGGTCTGCTTTAATTATCAAGGCTTGAAAAAAATTAAGAGCCTCTTTAGCAGAAGCAAATATATTCGAATTAATTCTTGGAAGCGTTGCAGTAAGCAGAACAGAAGCCTGTGCGAAAAGTGCCACGCCAGCCACGATTGGAAATGCCATGAAAGCATCACATATCCGCATGATCACCCCACTAAGCCAACCACCATAATAGGCAGAACTCAAACCAAGCACAGTACCTATCAAAGCAGTGATGGACGTAGTCAGCAGACCAAAAATCAAAGCCTGGCGCATCCCCCAAATTAAAGTGTAATATACATCGAATTCTTTTACTGCTCCCAAAGGAGATGTGATACTGGGAGGTTCAGGAATGCAATGATTACGCTCACAAACGATTTTATACCATGGGGCTCCTTCATTGGAAACAACAGGCGCCAGAAGAGGAGCCGCAACAGCAATAAAAAAAATTATCATGACGCACGCAACAGCAAAAAGTGTCTGCCAGCGAGAGAAAATTCGCCTTTTTAATGCTTTCCGATTATTCTTCCGGAATTTATCCTCATTATTAAAATCGAATATATCCTTTGGCAATGTTGATAAACTGGTAAATATTTCTGGACGATCTTTCATTTTGTCTCTTGAGCGCGGTTATTCAATGAACGAATTTCTATAAATGAATTCACAGCCAGGATATTTTGAAGGCATTCAATACTTTGCATTAAGCGTACGCCCGCTGCTTTAACCAATTTTGCTTTTCTAAATAGAGGATCAAAAAAAATCTTCTCTTTGAGCCTGCTCGTCGCAATTAGTATTTTTTGAAGAGGCGCCAGGTGTGACCTTAAGATTAATTTCTTTTCGAAGGGATTAGAATGAATCATTTTCAAAAATCTCCTCTCTTATAATCGGATTGAAAATTGCTTGTAAAATATCCAGTACGAGCATCAGGCCCAGGACGATTAATGTGGAATATACCGCAAAGCCTAATACTGCAGCAGCGTCAGGAACCATTGGTCCATACTTTGTGATCAAGTCAGAAACGCCTTTAAAGGTTAAATATCTTTTCAACGATATACACACTGGTAACTAGAGACGCGGCAGAAACCGCGCTGCTGGTAAGCACAGGCCCTAAAGCATTTCGGAAGGCATGCCGCCAGAGCACCATCTTTTCTCCCAAACCACGCGCGTAAGCAGCTGTTATATAATCTTTCTCCATTTCGTCGAGAACCTGAATGCGGGTGATACGCGTCAAGGTCGCCCAATGTGCAAAACCAAGAACAAAAACTGGTAAAACCAGGTGACGAAACGAGTCAAAGGTGATATCTGGGCGGTTGTTCAATATACTGTCAATAGTTAATAATCCGGTATATAGTTTAAAGTCACTGACTGGATGAATAGATGATTATTCATATTCAGCCGCTCTGGTGGAAACCAGCCTAAAGAAACGTAAAATATCGCCAGCAAAATTATCGCAAGCACAAATTCGGGAAGTGAGGTAGCAATGAAGGCAGTGAGGCGCGTCGCATAATCTGCCGGACGGTCTTTATTCCTTGCTGCCCAGATGCCTGCGATAAACCCAAGTGGAATCTGGAAAAGTAGGGCATAGAATATTAGTTCCAAAGTAACCGGTGTTTTTCTGAGCAGTTCGGGAAGGACACTTTTATTGAGAGAAGGGCTATACCCCCAATCGCCATCAAATAAACTGCGCACCCAAAAATAATATTGGATATGAAAGGGGGCATCCAAATGATGGACTTCAATTATCTTTTCACGAGTACGTTCTTCCCAGCCAGGCAAAATGCTTCTCGAATTTGGCATGTATAGTTCAATACGGGCTTGCTGCGGCATAAGCATTACCACCCCGAATAATACAAGAGTAATAATGAAAAGCGTAACCGGAATCGCAGCCATACGCCTGATAATGAATTTAAGAAATTTGTTCATAATTAATTATGATGGTGAATGTTATAAATCCTTGGACATGACATGGATGTCTTCGCGCAGCAACCATCCCAACTTTTTCCAGAATTGTATCCCTTCCAGATTGCTGCTGATAACAAAAATATGGCATTTTTGCATTCCCTGGGATTTTAACGCAGCCAAGCAAATTTCAGCCAACTGCCTTCCTAATCCCAAGCGTTGATAATCTTTATGAACAGCAAGATGGTAAAGATAACCACGCCGTCCATCACTGCCGCCGAGGACTGTTCCTATGATTCTGCCGCTGTCTTGGGCAACAAAACATGTCGTAGGATTTTTTCCAAGAAAATCCTGAATAGCATTTTTTTCATCAGCTTTACTTAATCCCAGCCCGGGTAAGGATTGCCACAAATTCAAAGCGTGAGCATAATCATTGGCTTTCATGATGCGAATTTCCACTGTCATATTCCCTCCGGTTAATGTGAATAGGGATATATATCTTATTTCAATATCATATACGAAGAATTTAACAAAAACTCTCGCTTGATTTTATATTAAGAGCTGCAAAACTTGATTAAAATTTGATGTGTTATAATTTCGCCGCCAGCCAAAAAGTTGGTTTAGGAGAGGTTGCGTAGTCCGGCCTAACGCGCGCGCTTGGAGAGCGCGTATACCGCAAGGTATCGTGGGTTCGAATCCCACCCTCTCCGCTCAGTTCTAATCATTGTAGCTTATGGACTATTAAGTCATTGAAAAGCGAAATCTAAAATACGGAATTAGATGCCTTGATGCCCAAAATCTAAATATACTTATTATGCACGAAATCGCCCAGTAAATATTGGGCGATCTTAAGTAACAAGTAGTTATCCTCATCAATCTAAGCATCTCAATGCTGGTTATGGCATTGAATAAAAGTGGGAGAGAATTAAAATTTCTAACACTTTCTATACCAACTTTTATTCGATGTTAGCATTTTTATTTGCCGCTGATATGCACTTTCAGGCAGGTTTCTGTGGATTAATAAGAATTTAACTCTTGACAACAATTCTGCTCAGTGAAATTGATTGCTGACTTGGGTTGAGAAATGCTCCCCTCATATTTTTGCTAATAAAACCACCAAATTAAATACACTGACTTAAATCAATTTGTGTGTATGGGCGGGTATTAGTCGCCCATACACACAAATGTTTTTATGAATCTATCCCAACCTTATTATGGGTTGGTTAGATGGACAGGTTACTGAACGGTTATATAGACATAGAACTGGCATTTCACCTGAGTGCCCATTGCGACTTCCCACACCTCGCCATAAGAACCGGGGTCAACAGGGGAGATCATCGGCACAGTAAAGTTAAAAGTGTCGCCAGGCTGCACATTTGCGGCTAAGTCATAGGAATCAGAGCCAGTGTGAAGGGGGATATCTGTTGCTGCGCCTACATAGCGTATATCCACATCTGAGCTGACCCATTCAGTCGATTCGGCATTTTGAAGTACCCATGCAGTTGAGAAACTTGAGCCTCCTGCAAAGACCGTGCCATCTACCGGGGTTTGCGAGACCAATAAACAACCTGTCCCGGTGGGTGCTGGGGGAGTTGTTGAAACTGGAGGCGGTGCTGGCGGCGCTTCTACCACCGGTACGCTGTCTGTGTTTTGGGTATTAACATAGCTTGCGGCTACCCAGGCTAATCCACTCTCATAATATGTCGTGGGAATCTTTAACCTGCCACCAGCCTCCATCAGCGCTCTTTCCACTCACTTCTCCTGTTGCACCCGGTTTTGCTACCCCTAATACAGGGTAATTGGTGCCAGGGCCTGTGCGCAAATTCACATAATCAACGGCAGTTGCGCTTGGAACACCTGTTGGCGGTGGTGCAGCCGGGATGTTTTCGGGAGTCTCTGGGTTTTCAATTGTCTGGATATCAGTGACATTGCTGGCCTGTGTGAATTGAGCCAGTATCCAGCCATAACCCGTGCCGACATTGGTCGGATCAAGACGCACAACCCACCATAACGCATCTTCACTCTTACCAATCACCCTTGCAGAAGCACCTTCCGTAGCTATGCCATAAGCGGGAAAATTCGCCGCTGGTCCAGAGCGCACTTCGGTATTGGCAATAACCACTGCCTGCGGGTCTTCAGGACTTGGCGGGACCATCTCAACAGTTGCAGGCACTGGCGGTGCGGGAATCATCGGAACACTATCTGCACCACTTACTGTCACCCAGTCTGAGTGAACCCAGCCGGATCCAGTGGGGGCAACTGGAACGCTAATTGCCCACCAGATGCCATCTTCGCTCTTGCCGACAACTTTGGCAGTAGCCCCGCCCAGGAAGGCGCCATAGACAACATAGTTTGTGCCAGGGCCACTCAAAATTGCTGTATTATAGTCGGCAATCGCGGCCGGTTCACCTGGGGCAGCTGTCGGGATGACCGCTACCGGCATATTCGGGTCGGGCGTAGCCCCGGGGGGTGGGGCTGGAGTCTGCGTTACGGCTGCGTTCATATCAGCCACCACGGTTTGAGCAGCCTGTGTCTGGATCATTGCTGTGTCCTGGGTTGGTTCAGGTGCCGCCGCAGGGCTGCAAGCGCTTAAAATCAGCACTCCAATGATCATCAGACTGAGCGTCAGAAGAGCCTTCTTTATTTGAATTTTCTTATCCATATTTTTTACTCCTTAATTTTTCAATCTTATTATTTGTCAAATACTTCCTGCAAATTCCAATTGTAATGGATATTCACTATCTTATGTTCAAAGCTTTGTAATCATTTCTCCTTTTATTTAATTACTTGTCCATAATGTCTTGTGAGATACGCATTCCCTTAAAACAATCAGACTAGTTTGGGTTGTTATAGCTTAAATACAAATTTTATAGAATTCAGATTGGTTGCATGATGATTTTTTCTTGATTATAAAAACATAATAGCCTAGTATCTGTTGCAGGAATACCATCTTAAGATGTATTTTGGATGTAGAACTATCGGGGTTAAATTATGGAATAACTGGTTACTCAGGATGGAGGATGCACAGTTTTCTAGAATGTGCTGCGGAGTCTCGGCAATTGTCGACGCCGATTTTGTCCTAACATTGACTCCTATCTGATCGTGGCAGTAAAGACAATTGCAAGTTTCAGGATTGAGCGATTAGGGTTGTGTGTAATAATTATCCTTTTACAATACAAATAAACCCTTGCCTGATAATACACCTATGATTCGCTGAAATAACCTGCACATTCCTTGCGATCGCCGTGAATTCCCGCTGGTATAGGTCGAGATATCTATTAAATTATGCCTTAAGGATGAGTATGTAATCAAAAATGATGATTTCGTTGATACCGTCGACAGCCAGTTACATCCATGTTGTCCAAAGCAGGAGAGTCCAGCCGAGAATTGCCACGAAGATACTATTGAATACCCGTTTGAAGTATACAAGGTTGAAGATCCCCCCAATCAATATTACCAAGTGCGGACATAAAAAACGTGAGGTTGTTATTATGGTGCACATTTTCTAATCTTTAATTGTAAAAACGGGTGATTATGTGCCTAATTGTCCTCTTGTAAGGCAACCTCATGGTTGAACTGTTTTTATTTTTCGCAACTAGGAACACACAATAGAATCAGAATAATTTTTGAATATTTGGTTATTTAAAGATAAGAATTTATTCCAATTGGATAAGAATTTTACTTTTTATAATTATTTTATTGATTGTTAGAAGCATGGTTCAAGTTGTGATAATTGTACCCAGAATGAAACTAAGATATATTTTTACCCTGCATCCCTACCGAATCGAAGGAATCCGGGACTCGAAGATTTAGGTCTGGTTTTCGGTCAAACTAGCTGACACCATTCTTCTTCACCTTGTATTTATGTTCAGGGTCATCTAATTTCCAAAGATATAATTCATTATTCTTAATTTCTTTGAGGCAATAAATCTAAAAATGACTTCAATATGAAAGATCATCATATAACCCTGAATATTCAATCACTGGTTTATGAAGGTTACGGATTGGGCCGCATGCCGAATGGCAAGGCTGTTTTTGTACCTTTTGTATTACCCGGTGAAACTGTTGAAGTTCGAATTCTAGAGGAAAAAAAAGGTCATGCAGTCACTGAACTTGTAAATGTGATTAATCCCCATCCTCAGCGAATTATCCCTAAATGCATACACTTTGGGGTATGCGGTGGCTGCCATTATCAACATATTCCTTATCACCTTCAATTGGAATATAAACAGATGATTTTTATTGAACAGCTGCAAAGATTGGCAGGTATGTCAACAGTTGTTATCAAAAAGATACTTCCCTCCGAGAAAGAATGGGGTTACAGGAATGCAATGCAATTCAGTCTGTCAGCAGGTGGGAAATTATGTTTTGCTGATTTTTACAACAACCAGCCATTTGAAATAGGTGAATGCCACCTGCCCATGCCGGATTCCAGTGCGTTTTGGCCGCAAATCGAATTTGAACCTGGTACCCAGCTCGGGCGGGTGGAGTTGCGACAAAACCAGGAAGGCGATTTGATGCTGGTAATACGAGGCAGTGAAGAAGAACTGCCGGAGATGGAAACAGAATCACCAGTCTCTATCGTCCATCTTGGCGGAACAGACCAGGTGGTAATGGCTGGAAATGATTATCTAATCATGCGTGTGAATGATAGGGATTTCAAAGTTTCTGCAAGGTCTTTTTTTCAGACAAACCTGGATATCGCTGGTTTACTGGTTGAAACAATCACTGAGGCGGTTTTAAATTCCTGCTCCAAATCTGTTATGGATGTCTTTTCCGGGGTGGGGTTGTTTTCTGCATTCATGGCAGAAAACGTTGAGCAGATCATTGCGATTGAATCTTCCCAGGCTGCCTGCGAAGACTTTGCAATTAATCTAGATAAATACGACAATATCTCACTTTACCAGGGTAGGGCAGAATATGTTTTTCCTTTAATAAAGGATAAATCGGAATGCGTAATTATTGACCCTCCGCGTTCAGGTCTCAAACCCGAAGCGGCTTATGCAATAATAGATAAATCCCCGCAGATGCTTATTTATGTATCCTGCAATCCAGCCACATTGGCTAGGGACGCGAAAATGTTTTCTTATGCTGGCTACACACTTGAATCATCCATTCTTGTTGATATGTTCCCGCAAACCTTTCATATTGAATCGGTAAATATTTTTAAGAAAGATAAGTAACAATAAGTTTGCTGAATCACCTGGTGGTTTTTCCTAAAACAACGCAGACGCAAGTTCAGAGCGGTATTCCCTTGTCATTGGATCTTCGCTGCCCATTAATTCCAGAATTCCAAGAATCACATCTCGTGCCAGTTTGTTGCGGTAATGCTTGTCCTGCCGGAGGATATCTAAAAATCCGTCCAAAGCAAGAGGGAATTTTCCCTGACCTGCCAGATGCAAGCTGTTGTGGAAGACCGCATCAAGGTCAGAGTCTTCCGGAAGGTCTCCATTATTAAGGTGCTGTAAAGCCTGAGCAAGAGGCTTCAATAGCTCAGCAGAATGAAGTTCGCGGCTGTCTGGAATCTCTTCTAGATATTTCAACGCTTCCTCAGGTTTACCTTGGGCAAGTAAAGATTTGGCTAAACCAAGCTGTGCAGCAGCGGAATCTGGTTTCTGGTATAAGGCATTTGAAAGAATTTTTTCTGCATCATTCCAGTGGTGCGATAACAGCAAACCCTGCCCTTTTTCAATTTCCAGATCAACTGGGCTGGGTGGGGTGAGATTGCTGATGAACTCCCGTATACGTCCTTCGGGTTGTGCGCCGGTAAATTCGCCAGCAACCTGTCCCTGGATGAAAGCTTTAACAGTGGGGATACTTCGCACATTGAATTGACGTGCCAGATTGGGGTTATTGTCAATATTTACTTTGGCCAGCCGGAGATTGCCATTTCCTTCAGCTGCAAGTCTTTCAAGGATCGGACTTAGTGACTTGCATGGTTGGCACCATTCCGCCCAAAAATCTACCAGGACGGGTATATTCTTGGAATATGTAATTACTTCATATTCGAAATTGATTTCATTTACATCAATACTGTTTTCGGAAGTCATCATTTCTGCCTCACAACTATTTCCTTCTCGGGTGGAATTTATTCCTCATCACTTTGGATAGTGGGCTGGTTAACCCGCATGACCTCGCCATGATAATTCACAACAATTTTAAAACCAAGCATCCCAAGGTATGAGCGGCCGCTTTCAGGCATGCCTTGTTCCTTCAGGTGATCCATTTGGTCATCAATGTTTTCAAGCTGGTTGTTGATGATAGCGTGCGTAAAAATATCATCCTGCCCGATCATTTTTGCGGTCTGTTCGCTGATCACATCTTTGTTCTCGATGATCTGTTCACGCATTACGTCTAGAACCTGGCTATCTACCTGTTGAGCAGGGATGTGCCGCATAAATCCCGAATCGTTAATAACATAACAGGGCTCACCGCCAACAAACGCGACATTCAGAACATTATCATTTTCGTCAAAAACTAATCCTTCAAATACAGCCATATTTACCATTAATTCACCATTTTGATTATTGTAAAGAAAAGTTCAACTATTGCATATTAAACATTTCTAAGAAGTTTAGAAAACTTCAACCTGAGTTCCAAAGCGAGATACGTATTTTTTTTCTCGTGGTGGGACAACCGGTTGTGTCCAGAGGTAGACCCAGCGGGCAGCAGCAATTGGTAGGTTGATACAGCCATGACTGTGAGGGGTGGTGAAATCATTGTGCCAATAAGTGCCATGAAATGCGATGCCGGTTTCGGTGAAATAAGATATCCAGGGAACGCCATACAGCTCATCTCCATTTGATTCAATACGATCGGAGTGAGCCATGTGGCGGGAAGGACGTTTGTATGTGATGTCAAAATTACCTGACGGTGTGGTTAAGTCCGCTTTTCCAGTTAGCTGCCCGGATGCCAATGGCGACATGAACACGGGTTCATTTTTTTCATATGCAGTCATCACTTGCTGCTGGAGGCTGATAACAATGCGTTTGCCATCCAGGGGTATCAGTTCGGATATTGGTAACAGTTCTTCATCCTGAATGATTCGCAGATGAGTTGCGTTCACATAATATGCATTATTCCAACGGTCTTCTTTGATCAGATAATAGGGATTTTTTTGTTCATCTTTACCCATACTGTAAACCCAATGGGTACTTCCATAAAAGAATATCTGGTTTGGCTTTTTTCCATTAGTAGAACTATTCCATGCATCTGTGAATGGCACGGTGACTTCAGCCAACTGGCCGCTAGTGCTAATTTCGTACTGTGGGGCGTTAATCTTATTTTCAACAGGCTGAACATTTTGGGATTGAATAAAACTCTCGTCCTCCAGCCGATACCAAATTTCATTTACTGGATGGCCTGATTTCTTGATAATTGTATCCTTTAGAATTAATATCTCATTATGGTTATGCAGTGCAACTTTTTGTGCTGTTATAGAGGGATCATCATAAGACACAGTGCCGTCATTAAATACTCTTCCTAATATACGAGTACTGGTTTGCTCAAAGCGATTTAATAAGTTATTAACGTTTCCTGACCGAAAATCAATCAAAACACCCGCAGAGGCGATTGTTGAGAACTTAATAAAATCACGGCGTGATAAACCTTTGGTTAGGTTGGTTGTCATTATCAATAATGTACTATGACGTAGGTTCCGACGGGTGCGTTAGCATAAATCCAGGCGGCGTCATCCGTATTCATGTTAACACACCCATGGCTCATGGGTGTGCCAAAATTATGGTGCCAATAAGTACCATGAAGGGCATACCCCTTGAAAAAAAACATTGAATAGGGTACGTCCGGCAGGTCATAACCGGGTCCAGTCATTCTAATCGCCGGATATTTTGAGAATATTTTAAATGTTCCAGTTACTGTTTTATGGCTGCTCGTGCCGGAAGAGACTTTGAATCCACCGATGAGTTGGTTATCGCGGTAAGCATAAAGGATCTGATTGGTTAGGTCAACTTCGATCCAGACATTGCTTTCCGAAGTAATTTCATCAGGAATATCCCAGGAGTGATATCGGTAAGAAATAAAGTCAAGATCAGATTTCACGGCAGAAGAAGATCTTGATAACGCTTCACGGGATTCTTGTGAATCTTGTTGTTCTTCAGAAGATGTAACTGGAGTTGGTTTAGGATTGTCATCTCCAATAACAGAAAAATCTGCGTTATTAATGGGAGGATAGCTTGAAAAAGGTGAAAGAGCTGTACCTGTGAATGATACTATAAGAATCAGTACCAATGCAGGAGAGTGCTTTCAACCAGAAGGAGTTGATATATTAAACTGATTTCCAATCGCACCTTTTAGGTGATTTGCTATGATTCTTACAGGATCTCATTTTACAGTGTTTGTCTGCTCGTTCAGAAAGCATAAAATTCCCGCAACAATGCCGTCAGATACTTTTCCTGCCTGGCTAACAATTATGCTCCTGTCAGTTTTCAACGAACCCACTTCGATCATGACAGCCGGTGTATCTGGGTGAATATCGCGGAATATGTGATATGAGGGATGATCGGGATTTACGACCTCATATTCAAATGGCAGTTTGGTAGCTTTCTGATATTGTTCGGAAAGGCAAACAGCTAATCGATTGATCTTCTCTGGATTCTTAGCTGTCAGGTAAGTTGAAACTTTAAAACCGCTTGGTGGTTGGGGATTATCCGAACAGGAACCGGAGTAAATTGCCACAAATACTGAACTTTGATAGTTTAGAAGAGCCATGTCATATTCAGGGAAAATGTCGACGTTATATCCCATATCTGTCAGGGTCTGTGCTGTACGTGAGGCAAGCGCCTGATTGACATCCGCTTCAATCAAACCATCTGAGCAAACCTCACCAGGATTATCCTGCCAGTGGCCAGCAAGAATGCCGATGTGGCTTGCAGTATCCTCTGTGGGAGAACCAGTTTCTTTATCTCGAGCTGCATCTGCTCTCAGAAGGGCGCTCAGGTTTGGGGTGTTAAGAAACTTACGCGGATTCCACATGGTAAGAAGCGTTGCCATTACAATCGCAATGCTAAATACCGTTTGAAAACCGTTCAAAACCGTGTAGTTGACAGGCTTTTTTTCTGCCTCTCCCAGGGGTGTTTCTTCGGGTTCCGGATTATCACCGGAAGTATTTATATTTGGTTCTTCCATGTTTTATTGAGGTAAACAAAGTCACTGGGTAACCAAAAAATGTATAATTCCATTTGGTTAGATATTTTATAAAAGGATTATAACTGTAACCCTGAAAATTTATAAAAATATAACAATAGAAAAAGGTTTAATAGAGTAAATTATGACTGACAAATTGTCAGAAACCGATAAAAAGGAATTATTGATAATTGCACGGGAAGCAATTGATGCGGTAGTTAATGGATTACCACTCACTTTCAATCAATCTGAATTGCCTCTCTAAAGACTTAAACGGGGAGGGCGCTTCATTTGTAACGCTGACAATTGGAGGAAAATTGCGTGGCTGTATTGGCACTTTAGAAGCTCACCAACCATTGGCTTTAGATGTTCAAGAGCATGCTGCTGCTGCAGCCTTGGAAGATTACCGTTTCAATCCAGTTTCATCAGAGGAAGTGGCTTTATTAGAAATCGAAATTTCACGACTGACTCCGCTAGGTAGGCTGGATTATAGCGATAAAAAAGACCTAATGAGTAAATTGCGTCCGGGAATTGATGGGGTCCTAATTAAGGATGGAGGGCGGCGGGCGACTTTTCTTCCACAAGTTTGGGAACAAATTTCGAGTTGCGAGGAATTTCTAACTCACCTCTGCATGAAAATGGGTGCACGACCAAACCTATGGCAGAATAAACATCTGGAGGTTTATACCTACCAGGTAGAGGAATTTAAAGAGGGTTAAGCATTTTGGATATCAGTCAAGATAAACCTGAAAACAATCATCAGGAAACCGCAAGTGAACGATTAAAACGCCTGCTTGCAGAATCAAAAAACGAGCAGCCTGTAGAACCCCTGGGAAGTTCGCAGAAATCGGACAAAATACCGTCTGAAAAACTTGATGACACTTCACCCATTATTGTTTCCAGCGAGAATGCTTCAACTCCGAAATCAGCGGATACCAAAGATGATGAGAGTAAAAAAAATGATGAGATTCCCTTATCTTTTTCAGAAGTAATCAAAGAGCAATATCAGTCCATTAAAGATGATCTGATCTTGTTTTTTATGAAACCTGAAAAGAAACAATCATCCAAAGACAAGGGCAATCAACCACCTGGTTATGGTAAAAAATCCGATTCCTCCTCACAATTTGTTAAGCATAAAAAATCCTGCCTTTTATATGGGATACTGGGCACATTCATTTTAGTAATAATCATCGGTTTACTGGTGGCATCCTTCCTTATTTTTCAATACTTCCGTATCGCAGCGGGACTTCCAAACGTTGATGACCTGCGTCAACATGCTTCACAATTTGAAACAACTAGTATTTATGACCGTAATGGAAACCTGATCTATGAGATACTGGACCCAAGCGCAGGACGGCGAACTTATACCGCGCTTGAAAATATTTCTCCATATGTCATTGCAGCGACTATTGCAACAGAAGACAAGGATTTTTATACCAACCCAGGATTTGATCCCTTGGGGATTATGCGTGCATTGTGGCAGAATTACACTACCGGGCAGGTTGTCTCGGGTGCGTCTACCATTACACAGCAGCTGGCGCGCAGCTTGCTGCTTTCTCCTGAAGAGCGAAGTCAGGTAACTACCAGGCGTAAAACAAGAGAGATAGTACTTGCTGCAGAAATCACCCGAAAATACAGCAAAGATGAAATTCTTGAACTGTACTTAAATGAAATCTATTACGGCAATATCGCTTATGGTATTGAGGCAGCAGCTGAAACATACTTCAATATTAACGCAGACCAGCTCAACCTCGCTCAGGCCTCTTTTTTGGCAGGCTTACCGCAGGCACCGGCGGTTTATGATGTTTTTACCAACCGGGAAGGTGCTTTGGGGCGCCATCAAGATGTTTTAAACCTGATGTATCAGCTGAGCGAAAGCCGAAATTGCATCCCTGTAAGGCAATGGGATATACCAGTTTGCGTCAAATTGGAAGAAGCTGTTTCTGCTGTACAAGAAATTGAAAACTACACATTTACTCAGCGCCCGGTAAATATGACTTTCCCGCATTGGGTTAATTTTATCCGTATGCAAATTGAATCACAATTTGAGCCGCAGACAATATATCGCTCCGGATTCAGAATATATACAACACTTGATCCGGATCTTCAAAACTATGCCCAGAGTGCTGTGAAATCCCAGGTGGATAAATTAGTTGAGAATGGAGCAACAGACGGTGCCCTTGTAGCGATCCGCCCTAATACCGGTGAAATCCTCGCCATGGTTGGCAGTGCTGATTTTTATAATGAAGATATCTCCGGCCAGGTGAATATGGCTATCTCACCCCGCCAGCCTGGGTCATCTATTAAACCGCTGACATACACAGCTGCATTTGAAAAAGGCTGGACGCCTTCGACTCTCATTTGGGATGTACCGAGTGAATTCCCGCCTTCCGGAAATCCGGATGATACTCGAGAACCTTATGAACCGGTCAACTATGATGGTAGATTTCATGGACCTGTGCGCATTCGGACGGCGCTTGGAAGTTCTTATAATGTTCCGGCAGTTAAAGTACTGGATTTCGTGGGAATCTATGATAACCCAGAAACGCCCGAAAAAGATGGATTTATTCCCTTTGCTGAAAGGATGGGTATCACAACTCTGACCAGGGAGGATTATGGTCTTTCCCTGACGTTGGGAGGAGGAGATGTCTCTTTGCTGGAGCTAACCGGCGCCTACTCCATTTATGCAAATAGAGGCATTAGACAAGCGCCGTTTGCCATCTCAAAAATAATTGACCACTTTGGAAATACGGTCTATGAGCACGAATCACAACCAGGTGATCAGGCAATCCGAGCGGATCATGCCTATCTCATCAGTGATATCCTTTCAGATAACAACGCGCGCACTCCATCTTTTGGCAGCAATTCAGTCCTTAATCTGCCTTTTAAAGCCTCAGTAAAAACTGGAACATCAAATGATTTTCGTGATAACTGGACTCTTGGATATACACCTGATATTGCTCTTGGGGTATGGATTGGAAATGCGGATTACTCTCCAATGAGTAATATAAGCGGAGTTACAGGGGCGGCACCTCTCTGGGCGGATGTCATCCAGTGGGAAATTAATCGCATGATGGGCGGCATTCCTACTGGATTCAATAGACCAGAAAGCGTTGAAGATATAGTAATCTGCAAGGTATCAGGCACGAAACCTTCAAGCAACTGCCCTGACCAGACCTCTGAGATATTTGCGAAGGATCAACCTCCGCTGCCCAAGAAGGAAGATCTTTGGCAGGAAACTGCTATTGACACCTGGACCAATCTGCGTGCTGGTTCAGCCTGCTCAGAATTCATAGAAGAAAAACTTACTCTAAACGTAAAAGATAAATGGGCGAGGAAATGGATCTTGGAAGAAGAAGCCGGCCGTCAATGGGCTGAGGAAATGGGTTTTTCGGATCCGGTTATTTTTACTCCTTCACGGGAATGTGAATCGGATGATCCCAGACCAACCATTGATTTTGTGGGATTAAATGATGACATGACAGTCAACGCGTCACTGTTAGATATTTACGCAGTGGTAAGCGCGACAGGCAATTTTGACAGCTTCAAGCTTCAATATGGCGTTGGAAATAATCCTTCAAAGTGGCATACCATTTATAAAAGTAGCGACATGTTCAAGAAACCGGATAAACTGATTTCATGGGATGTCTATCAGGCAAATGCTTCAAGAGTGACCTTGCGTATTGTAGTTACCAGTACAAAAGGAACTTCTGCAGAAAAGCGCATTCATATCAATTTAATTGTGCCAACGCAGACCCCTCAACCTCAACCGTCACCGACGGTGACGCTATTACCAACTTGGATATTGGTACCCACTGAAACCCCATGATGTAATTCTTCCGACTAATACGAGTATACCAATTGAAACCCCTACTCCTTCGGAGACTCCTGCACCTAAACCATAATTATTATGTGCTTTTTGAATCATACAATTGTTGCATGATAAAATTGTCATCCAACAGTCATTATTGAATTATTTAATTTATGAATTAAATTATTTTAGGAAAAATCCCCATAAAAATATTTTATATATCAGGAGATTCATCATGAAAGAAACCAAAGTTATTGTTAACAATAAAGTAGGTTTGCACGCCCGACCTGCCTCGGTCTTTGTCCAGGAAGCTTCTAAGCATGCTTCAGATATTAAAGTATCTTGTCAGGATCCTGATACTCAAGAAATTCGTGAAGTCAATGCAAAATCAATCCTGGGGGTTCTTACCTTAGGTGTTTTCCAGGGTATGGAGATCACAATCCGCGCGGAAGGGTCTGATGAAGAATCTGCGGTGGAAGCGTTGGTGACTCTTGTCAAGAATAATTTCGGAGAGGAATAATGAAACGCCTAACCGGCATATCGGCTTCACGCGGGATATGCATCGGTCCGGCATTCCCGTTTATCAGGCAAGCCCTGCGGGTTGAATCCTATTGTGTAGATGATCCACAAGTTGAAATTGCACGCCTTGAATCGGCGATAGAAAAAGCTAAAGATCAGATTTCACAGATCTACCAAAAGGCGCTTGGAGAAGCAAGCAAGGCTGACGCGGAGATCTTCCAGGCGCACCGTATGATTTTGGAAGACCCGGAATTATTGAAAGAAGTAAAGACAAAAATTGTGAAAGATTCCATCTGCGCAGAGTTTGCCATGATGACAACTGCGCAGTCTTTCTCCGATATGATGGCTGCCATGCAGGATGAATATTTTAAAGCGCGTGCAACCGATATCATGGATGTAGGCAACCGAGTATTGCGCATTCTATTGAATGTGGCCGAATCGCCAACGGCTGAACTTAAAGAACCTTCTGTGATTACTGCGGATGATCTGACGCCTTCTGACACTGTCATGCTGGACAAGTCATTGGTATTAGGTTTCTGTACCGTTTATGGATCAGCCACATCACATACTGCAATTCTGGCTCGTGGGTTGGGCATACCTGCTGTCTCCGGGGCCGGGGCAGAGATTATGAAAGTGAGCAAAGGCACTAGAATTATCTTGGATGGAACACATGCCGAAGCAATAATCGATCCTGATGATGCATACAGTCAAACTTTTCCAAAACCGCATCGAAACTTCGCGAAACATCCATGATGCGGCTATGAAGCACACTCATGAGCCTGCTATTACAAAAGATGGTGTTAGGCTTGAGGTTGTTTCAAATATTGGAAATGTGGAAGGAGCTCGGTTATCAATTGAAAATGGCGCCGAAGGGGTAGGTCTCCTTCGCACTGAATTCCTTTATCTTGAGCGTACTTCGATTCCAACAGAGGAAGAACAATACCTGGCTTACAAAGCAATTCTGGACGTTTTTGGAAGACTTCCTGTTGTATTGCGTACCCTGGATGTTGGCGGCGATAAGGAAATCTCTTATTTAGGTTTGGCCGCCGAATCCAATTCGTTTTTAGGGCAGCGGGCTTTGCGTTTATGTCTGGTAAGGCCGGATATTTTAAACCTCAATTACGCGCAGCATTGCGCGCGGGGGCTGGCAATAACCTGAAAATTATGTTCCCAATGGTCGCAACCGCTCAGGAAGTGCGAGATGCACGCAAGGTTTTAGAAGAGTGCATCCAGGAACTCAAGGCGGAAGGCAAACTTTTTGCAGAAAATATTGAAATTGGAATCATGGTTGAAATCCCATCTGCTGCACTGGTAGCCGATCAACTTGCCAAAGAGGTAGATTTCTTCTCTATTGGCACCAACGATCTAAGCCAATACACGATGGCGGCAGATCGCACCAATCCAAAAGTGGCAGATCTTTCCAACGCATTTTTCCCTGCAGTGCTAAGATTAATTCGTGATGTGATCAAGGCGGCGCATGCCGAAGGAAAATGGGTCGGCATGTGCGGTGAACTTGCTGGTGAACCGCTGGCTGTACCGATTCTATTAGGCTTGGGATTGGATGAATTCAGTGTGAATCCGCCTATGGTACCGCTGATCAAACAGATTTTGCGTGGCTTGAACGCGAATGAGATGAAAACTATCGCCGAACTCGCACTGAATCTGGAATCTCCAAAACAGATCGAGAATTTGGTAAAGGAAAAAATTCCGTTCATCGCCCAACTGGTTGATTAACCAAAGGCGCGCGTGGTTCCCGAGTCATATATTTAGAATAACTGGAATTGAACTGGAGGATCTCTCAAAGGTGGATCGCTATTTATGAGTTCATTCCAAATTTCAATCGTCAAATTATCTTGATGCGCAAGCCTTCGTAGAGTTCGAAATTTTACAAAAAACCAATTTTGATCTGAGCGCTTCAAAGCGAGTATCATGCTCAAAGCGGTACGTTAATAATCGCGACCGGCTTCCAGGAAAAACAACTATATTACTTGTCCCATTCAAAATTGGAGAATTATTTACTAATTCCGCAATTTCGCATGAAATGACTATGTAATACCGATGAGAAATTTTTCCATCTGGCGTTTTCCAGATGATATATTCAGTACCCTTTTCCTGAGGTATCCCCATTTTATCTGCACAAGAAGTGAGGATTAACCGCATTTCGTTTAACATCTTTTTCACGACTAATCAATGTTTCTTCCGGTTGCAGCTTGAAACGGTGAATGTCCTTTGAGGTCGGATCCGCATAGGATTCCAGACATAAGCGTATCAATTCGGCGGGTTGTGTATTGCTGCCGCTGAATTGGTGGCAAACCTGATTTTCCAGACTGCGATTGTCAATTTCAACAACTTTTAATAACTCTTCTCGAATAAATCTCTCCACTCTCTCCGAAAGAGGAGATTGTACTGATTCAGCATTGCACAACCACCATTGGCTGCCACCGGGTAGGCTGCTTTTAAAAGATTGAACAAATTGCTTGTCGCGTAAAATAGTTGTTATTTCTTCATGAATCTGGCTGAAATAAGAATCATTGATTGCGCCGAATTGCCTGGGCAGATTTCCTGACATGGCGATTTCTGTAAGACAGTGCTGGATTATTTCCTGAAAGTTAGCAGGTTCACCTCGGATGCTCAGGAAATCGAAAATTGATATTTTCAAGTTCAGATCTTGCGAAATGGATTTATTTGGGTTGAATTCCCACTGACATTGGATCAAATCATCTGAAGCTCGGAAAGCTGCTCCAACAGCAACAAATCCGGCAGTGCATAAACCAGTTTGCAAGCCGAGATAGAAATTTGAGGTTACCTGAGGGAAGAGTCCAAAAACTGGGGTGGTTGGATTCAAGCTGATACTTGGTGCTCGACAAGATGAGCTTATTGCTTGTGCGAACCAATACCAATCATATCGGCGTCGTGAAAGAGCACTGCGCATAGGTGTAACACCTTTTTGGCCCCATAGCCAGCCTGACCATAAAGCTGAAAGCGTCCAGAAAGCTTGATTGGGGCGGGGAAAAACAGAGATTATTGCAGCGGGTTTTTCATCCTGAAATAGTATTTTTTGGTCAGCCAGACGGCGCTGATAAAGGCAGATGCCGCCCTCACGTGGAGGAAGCTTAGGCCAGTAACTAATTGGTATCTGGACTGCTTCAGAGTTCCATGTCTTAGGTGCGTTTTCCAGGCATAGCCATAGGTTTTTTTCAATAAACCGTGCGGGTAAAGTCAATTGCAGATGGCGGTGATCTTTACTTGGCCAATGCCATAAAGATGTGGCGTCATCAAAAACAGACACCAATATGGCCTGAAGCAATTTGCGTTCAGTCAAGTTTAAAACCAGATTGTCCAGCCGGTTGGTCAGCAACATCGTTACATAAATAGCACGAGGGAGATAGCAATTCAGTGCGGATTCGATGCTTTCTTTTTCATATTCCCCACCTTGCATAACCCTCTGAAAAGCGCGTGTACGGTGCAGGCTGATCTTCCCTAATCTCTCCAGGTTGCGTATATCATAATCTGAGACCGGCTTTTCACCTGCATCGCCGCAGTGAGGGCATGTATAAATCTTGGTGATTGGAACCTTGGAATTTTGCTCCCAAATAAAACCTTGAGGCTGAATGAGATTTCCGCATTCTGTGCAAGTTGTTGCATAAACAGATTGAAGAAAACTGTCTAGCGATTCACCCATCTGGCGAGACAAAAGAAGTTTATTGACAAGGCTTCGGAGTTGTGTTTCAGATGGTGCCGAAGCAAGAACTTCAAGAATAAGCCAAATCATTGGGTTGTTTCGCGCAAATAGAACCCGGCGGGAGAGTCCTGCGATTTCTAACGCGGCCATCGGATTTGCGCCAAGAGGATCCAGAATTAAATTCACCGGGTTGGGTGTTGATTTCAACCCATTGAGCGATTACACCTCGTGGTAATGAGGGCAGAAACCGTCCCAGTGGCGGATCATAAAATTTCTCAAAGGCCGGTATATAAGCTAATTTATTCTCAGCCATTATATATTCAGTATACAAGAACCAAGAATAACCGCACAATCAGGATGTTAAAATGAAATCATGGACAATGCATTCCCTGCATTTCTTGGAATATTTTCTGAAAGAAAAAACCGCTTCTAATGGCGCGTCGTGGAAACCGCGCTCTTTTTCCCGAAAACACTTTAGTCGCTTTCAACCAGGCATTTAGTGATGGTGTAGATATTCTCGAAACTGACTTACACCTCAGTTCGGATGACAAATTTATCTGTATCCTCGATGCGACTTTCAATAGCACCACAAATAGAGCAGGTGAAGTAAGGAACTTGGGATTCGAGGAAATAAAAACTTTAAGAATATTGAACGCGCAATCACAACCAACCAAATTCCAAATTCCCAGTCTGGAAGAAATTTTAGAGATATTGCCTGAATCTATTGCTATTGCGTTGGAATTAAAAACTGACCGATTCATAGAGCCAGACATTTGCCGTCGTTTGGGTTTCATTTTAAGAAAATGGAATACTATTGAATCGAGCTTTTGTATTATCCTTTAGTTTGCAGCAGCTTCTGGCGGAAAAAAATGAAATACCTGAAATTCCTATTGGATGGATCAGTATGGTACACCTGCTGCCTGACAAACCGGTGGATTTGATCGGTGCATTCTGGCCAGTTTTCTATCTCAATCCCTGGTATGTTTCTGCCGCGCACCATAAAAGACATGTTTGTCTGCCCACCAGACCCCACACCAGATTCTAGGCTTAAAGTTTATTTTCGAAAAAAAGTGGATGCTGTGCTTTCAGACAATCCAGGTAAGACACGTCCCTTGTTAAATAATTTGTTCAACCCCTGGAATTTTAGTTAGATTGATAAAATAAACACGATAATATCCAAATTGCGAGAAAGAACTTTATCACTTGGCAAAGAATTTTGAGATTACAGAGAAAATAACAAAAGCAACCATCATTCATCATTTGGATGATAAGGGCGGCATGTGGGCAACCTATGGAAGAAATGTCCTTTACCGAATGGGTAAGTCTTGGCAACCATTTGCGATGTTCCCGTTTTCTTATCCACGCGACCTTTTTGCTTTTTCACGGCCCACCGCCAGGGCAATGCGTTCGGATAAATGCAATATATATTCAAACCGTTTTGGCAAAACTCTGGGAATTCGCGGCGGATGGGTTTATAAAATTGAACGAGACCGGGCTGATCCGATTTTTCAAATTCAAGGAGATTGTGTGCTTCACCGCTCAATAAGCGAAGATATTGAAGGCAATTTCTATTTCGGTGAATATTTCATGAATCCCGAAAGGCAACCGGTTCATATATGGCGGGTTTCTTATGACCTGAGACAATGGCAGGTTGCACATGAATTTGACAAAGTAAGGCATGTCCATGGTGTTTTCCGCGATCCTAATGCCGATAATGTTTTTTGGATCTCTGTAGGCGATTTTAAAGACGAATGCTTTATCTTAAGAACTGACGATTGTTTTAAATCATTTACCCAGTTTGGCAACGGCAGTCAGATCTGGCGAGCAGTAAACTTGTTTTTTACGGAGGATCATGTCTGTTGGCTGACTGACAGCAATCTTGAATCAAATTTCGCATGCCGCATGTCGCGTAAAACTGGTGAAATGGAAACAGGCCAATACCAGGATTCTTCCACCTGGTATGGCTGCACAATTAGTGATGGAACTTATTTGGCTTTTACAACCATTGAACGAGGGCCTGCCATCAAGAGTGATGAAAGTTCAGTTCTGATGAGTGATGATGCATTTCATTGGAAAAAAATATTTGGATTTAAAAAAGATTTTTGGAAGCCAGTTCAGGTTTTTAAGTATGGCGTTATTTCCTGTCCGTCTGGCGTGATGAACGCGGACGGCATATACCTCAGCGGAGAAGGATTAGTAGGTTTGGATGGAATAAGCATAAAGGCTAGATTGGTATAAAAATTTGGATAGAAAAAATACATCTACGAACATTCTTACTTTTTTTATAAAACACTTGGATGGCTATCTCACCCCGGCTGAGATAAAGATATTTGTATTAAGAAAATATTCAAGGATTATCAAAGAGGAAGAATCTGAAATTACTAAGAGTTATTTACAATGTATTAATCATAATTTAATTGTTCTCGGATGGATTAAGGGAAAAAAAGTTTTTTATAATCCCAAAACACTTTATTTAAATAAAAGTTCTTCGGAGATTGATGACTGGTATAAAAATCTGGAAAATGACAGGGTCATAAATAATGGAATCATTGCTAAGGATACTGGAATAAATATCGAATTCCTTGAAGGAAACATAGACGATCTGAATAGTTTTGCATCGAAGGAAATTGAAAATTTACTAAGATTTGTGGAGATCAAACGCAAAAAATCACTTAAAGCATTCCCCGGAGATTTATCTGAGGAAAATAAAATCTTGGAGGGATTAAAAATTTCCATTCTCTTCAGCCGGTATGCGCGAAAAAATTCGGATTTGAGATTATTAAATACCGCATTCAAAATGAATGACTGGTATTACCCGATTCTTAAATCAGCAAACTATGGGAAACCGCTTGTCTGCTACCTTCTGGCGCTGACTGAACAGGAGTTAAGCGTATTGGAGCTGTTGACGTGATAAAGGTAGCACTGCTCGCGCCTATTCATAACAGCCTTTATGCCCGCCTTGTTGCTAACGCGCTGACAAAAGAAAAAGATATTGTCCTTTCTGCGGTTGTTGTAAGATCGCATTGGAATTATCGGCGTTTTAAGTCGGAATTCAACCGAGATGGAAGCCGGCTACTCTTGAAAATTTACCAAAAATTTGTGATCGGAGATCGCAGGTATTCTGACTCCGAGGCAATAAATTTGACTTCTTTAGCACAGCAGCAGCATTTACGGTATAAATCCTTAAAAACGATAACCCATGAATTAAGAATTCCTTATAGTGTTGTTCCGGATCATAACCACCCCAAAAGCCTTAAGGTTTTAAAAGAAATAAGCCCGGATATCATTGTTTTTACCGGGGGTGGGCTTCTGCGTCCACCATTATTGGAAATACCTCGGTTAGGAATTCTTAATTGCCATACAGGAATTCTTCCTCAGTACAGAGGAATGGATGTTGTGGAATGGACTGCTGTAGAGCAAAAAATAAATTCTGTTGGGTTTGGCGTTACGCTCCACATTATGGATAGCGGTGTGGATTCCGGACCGATTCTTCTCAGGAAAAATATTTCTCCAAAACCTGGAGCTGCTTTTGAGGATATCCGGGCAGAGCTGGAAACGCTGATGGTGGAGTTGATGACTGATGGAGTTAAGGCGCTTCAAGCCGGAAATCTAGTCCCTCAACTTCAGACGCTGAATGAGGGGCGGCAATATTTTGTCATGCATCCGCGCCTTAAAGAGGCAGCCAAAATCAGACTTTTATCACAAAAAAGTAATTAAATTATTCTTAAAGTGGCTTTGAGCGACAATTTAATAATTGTTAGTATCAGGTCTCAAAAGTCAGGAAATCGTATTTAAAGAGATCCTTTACCGGTTGAAATTTAACCACACCTATCTGTAACGCATATACGTCCATCGGGAATGGCAATTCTTTACAGTAATTGATAATCTCTGTCAGGTTTTCCATTTTAAAATTCAATGCCAGGGTACAATGCGGAACCCATTTTCCTGGTTTATATAAATCCCACGAATTCTTGGCTTCACTGGCAAGGCTGACATGAAGGTTTTTATGAAAATCAAGAAATTCACTAGTAGAAACAGGAGAAGCAAACACGACTGGTTCAGGATTTGTGAATAATCCCAAATGGGTGAATTGCATGGCAATCGATGAGGTTTTTAATGTGATCTTTGCCAGTTCGTTCTCACACGGACGACAATTAAGCTCTTCATAAATTGCCAGGGTGATGTGTGGTCGAATTCCTGCGTCCAAAATATCCGATACAAGATTATTCCTTGCCAGAGTTTGCCAAACCTTCACGATCATCTTTTCGGTTTGAATATCAAAAAATAACATTACAGCGTAGGGCATATTATTCCTTGACCATTTTCAATGGTAGCTTAAAGTGCTACCACCTATAAACTCACGAATAATTGAGTCGCCTGGCACAAAGGAATCATCCGCTAGGGATTCAAATTCGTTCAACATCGAGTAAATCCGTTTAGCCCTCCCGTGAGCATCTTTACGTAAGGCATCATCCTTAAATTGTTCTCTCCATTTATTAAAAGGTCAAATAGGCGCACTTTATAAATTGAAATTTCATAGGCCATAGAACTGTTTATTATCACGTCAGCGTGGACTGAGTTGGGGATGATATTACGCATTTCGCTTGCACGCACATAATGCCAATGAGTAAGTGTTTTTTCTGGGTCATAAGCGCGATATACTGCGTCCCGAAGCATCCTGCGCATCAGCCGGATATCGGTCCATCGGATATATTGTCCAGTCGATGATTTCATTTGAAGTAAAGGTTCCAGGTAGATTTTAAATTTTCTCTCTTGGCTGATATCTTCAGTCATTGGAGGATAAAGCCCGTGCAGGCTATCAATGAGAATTATGTCATTTTTCCCAACCTCCATTGGAATCTGATTCTCATGTCGGCGGCCGTTCTTAAAATCATATAAAGGAACACCAACCTTTTCACCAGCAATTAACCGTGTGAGATGCTCATTGATTAAGGCAAGATCCAATGCCTGAGGAGTTTCAAAATCATAGTCCCCAAACTCATCTCTGGGGTGTTTTTCAAGGTCAAAGAAATAATTATCCACATTGAGTGCAATCAGGCTCACTCCCATCTGTTTTAGAATCTGACCGATCTTTATGGTTGTGGTTGTCTTGCCAGAAGAAGATGGGCCGGAAATGAGCACAATTTTCAAATCTTTTCGCCGATTGCTGATTTGACTTGCGGCATTTTTAATATCCTCTTCATAAAACATTTCAGATTCGGATGTGATCAATGACAATTCGCCGTTATTAATTCGCTGGTTATATTTTTCAACTGTATCCAGGTTATGTGTAGTTGCCCAATCCAAAACCTGCCAAATTTTTTCCCAAGGAATATTCCGGGATGCTTGTATCGTGAGATTTTCACGCTGGCTGCGCAATCGAGAGCGCTCATCTCGGTAGAGAATAAATGCTTTGGCGACTTTGGCATGGGCGTTATCAATCAGGATTTTTTCAACCGCATCCTGGATTTCTTCGACATGGGGTATTTTCCCGTCGGGAAGAGAGTTTTCGAGATAGGTTATGACCTTGGAAGTCAATTCTTCTGCAGTTTTGCGATCTCGGCCGCCTACTGCAACAGCTGCCCGATAAATGGCGTTGGTAATGCGCTGGGGTGTGAACAGCACCTTTTCCCCACTTCGTTTTATCACATATTCAAACCGGCTCAATCCCAACTTCTCCTTTTGCGCATATTATAGCAATTCTAGTTAATTGGGAGACTTCTCAAAATAATTGGCAGAAAAATTGGTTAGAAATAGATAGCCAAGTTTCATCTTGTGATGGCATAAAAAAGCTGGCAAATAAAGGATATCGCTTTCCAATTTCTTCAGCCAATTTTTAACGCCACCCTTCGGATTGCATAATGGGCGTTAGGTGCTGAGCGCAGCTTGATAAAATGCAGCGCACTTCGTAAATTCATCTGAATCAAAACTCTTCGGTTAAAGGCATTTGGAACAATATATGATGCAATTTCAGGATTGAATTTATAAATATTTTCGTAAAATATTTCTACATCATCCATATCAGACTTGAATATCGAATAAATCCCAGCCTCTTCAAGAAGGGATGGTATTGCATAACCAAGCCGGGTTGAGAGAGTTTGGGGAGTGATTGTCATCATGCGGTGGCGTTTCAATTCAAAATAGGCGCCCTGGTCAAGCATCAATTCAAATGAGATGGATGCATATTCCAGTTCACGTAATGGAATATCATGTTCATCAAGGCGCCCCAGAAAATGAAAAGCTAATTTATCCATCTCTTCTGCAGATAAAGACTCAACTTTACTTATTGCTTGGTTAAAAGGCATTTTTCCAAAACGGAACAGCAAAGCAGCCAGAATTCTTGTTTCGCCATCAGTATCGTAATTGACACATTCAAACCAATCGTTCTTTTCATCAATAGTAAATATTTCATTATTTCTTTGGGCTTGAAAGAAATCTTTAAAATCCTTTATATAAAGATTTTCCTTGGCATATTTAACCAAAGTCGGGACGATTTTCTGCGATTCTGTTTTAACCTCATGCCCGATTGCCTGTACTTCAATAAGTGGATGAGAGAGAAGTTTTGCGATGGCATGTTCCAACGCACGTGCGTTAATGGTCATGCCTACATTTGCCAGAGCGCTTGCAGGAAGAAAATACCGGCAAGCATCAGCGCTGCATGTCCTTAGTCGTTGGAAATAGGCTCGTTCAGATTCACTTTCCAATTGAGGTTGATATAGCTTTAAATACTCGGTTACCTTTTCTAACGCGGCTGAGTAATGCTCAAATAGACGTTTATTAACTGCAATAAAATCAGTTTCAAGCGAGTGCCCCGCCAGTTCTGGCGGAACAAAAAAGTGGTTCTGGTCCCAAACTTGGTAGCGGGAGGATTTCTCAGTATATGACGCGAGCCGGTTGGATTCGATGGATTCAACCGCCAGGCGAGAAACATTTTCTAGCGCAACATGCAGCACCGCATGTTCAGCGACAGATGAATGCCCGTAACCTACAACCCATTTCTCATGAAAATCAGCGGATTTTTCATCGGATAATTCATCAGCAATTTCCTGAAAGTTCTGTGGTGAACGGGAAGTTTTAGCGAACGCAACCGCAATTGTTTCAGGGCTCAGTTCGCGAGGGTCAAGCAGATAGATTTTTCTCGGTTGTGGCATGCTCCAGCACCTCCCTGGAATCATAAATATCTTTTCTGATTTGGCGCATCAATTCTTCTGCAGAGTTAAATTTCAATTCATCACGGATGCGTTTTAAAAATTTAAGGCGAAGTTGTAATCCATAAATATCTTTATTGAAGTCTAGTAAATGTACTTCAATGGATTGTTTTTCAGGAAATGAATAAAAAGTCGGTCGACGACCGATGTTGACCATAGCCTGATGCGGATTCCCGTCTACCTCTGCTAATGCAGCATAAACTCCGATTCCAGGTATAAGCTTCTCGCGATAGGATTCAATATTGGCTGTTGGAATTCCAATATGTTTTCCGCGCCCATCGCCATGAACAATATCTCCAGTTAGAGAATACCAGCGCCCCAGCAAAGTATTAGCCGTAGTTATGTCACCTTCTATAATCAGTTTTCGGATCAAACTGGATGAAACGACCTGGGCAGTAGATTGGAGGGGTTCTATCGCTCTGACGTAAAACCCCAATTCTTGGCCGATTTCCCGCAACTTATTGATACCGCCTTCACGATTTGCTCCTAACCTAAAATCATAACCGATTAACAGGCATGAAAACATTAGCTGTTTGTGGAGGATATTCATAAAGTCGTAGGCAGTGAGGCTGGCTAACTCACGGTCAAACCGAATCGTTAAAACGCTGCCTACCCCTAAACTGGCGAGTGCTGTATCTTTTTCTTCAGGGGTTGATAGATAGAAAGGATCAGGGAAAGGTCTGAGAACTTTAGCAGGGTGAGGATAAAACGTGACAATTGCTGAAGTAGTGTTATTTTCTCTAGCACCTTTCAACAGTGTATTAATAATATGCCGGTGACCAATATGCACACCATCGAAAGATCCGATGGTAATCCATGCTCCTTGCCGCGAGGCTAGATTTTCAGTGATGTTGGGCGCATTTAAACAAAAAATACTTTTTTAGGTTGGAACTCACCGCTTTCCTGGTCAAACTCCATCAGAGCGACTAATTCACCTTGTTCAGTGATGGCACGAATCATTTTTTCATCACCTTTGTCGCGGGCAATCCGATGCCCATGACGGACAAGATCAACTTCTTCATTCGTTAACACAACAGCAGTCCAATCTGAGAGTGCTTCTGCGGCGGGGATCAGATATTGATACCAGGAATTGTTGTCAAAAGCTTCTGTCAGTTTTTGTAAAGAATTGGCGTCTTTAAGTGTGAACCTGCCGCTTTTTGTTCTCCGTAAACCGATAAGGTTGGCACCGCACCCAAGCATTTCTCCAAGATCATGTGCCAGTGAACGGACATAAGTGCCTGATGAGCAATGAACATCCACAACTGCCTCGGGTATATTCCATTCTACAAGTTCAAGGCTGTGGACGTGGATAATACGAGATTCCATCTCGAATTCTTCACCGTTTCGGGCCATATCATAGGCATGCCGGCCTTTTATCTTGATTGCTGAGTAAGGGGGAGGAATCTGTTCAATCTCACCAACAAAATGGGTCAGGGCTTCTTCAAACTGTTCACGGGTGATATCTACTTCCGAGGTACGCGTCACAATGCCATCGCCATCATATGTATCAGTTCGTTCGCCGAGTCTAATTGTCGCCTGGTAGCGCTTATCTTCAGCAGAAACATATTCACTAAGGCGCACTGCTGGACCAACCAGCACAACCAGAACGCCTGATGCTCTTGGATCAAGAGTTCCTGTATGCCCAGCTCGTTTGATATTTGTACCGCGGCGTATTACCTGCACTACCTGATGCGACGTCATACCAATAGGTTTATCCACAACCAACACGCCGGAGGTCGTATTATTTGCAGGATATCGCTGATTATCCATTTTTCAAATCTCCCTTTGAAGATAATTCTTCTATATACTGTCTGGTTTTTGATAATACCAAATTCTCCACCTCTTCAAGAGTACCCTCAATTTCTGCTCCTGAAGCTGGCGGATGCCCCCCGCCTCCAAATTGCTGGGCGATCCGTGAAACGTCATATGGTGCATTGGAACGCCAACTCACCTTTACTTTACCACTATTTTCTTCATTGAATACTATCGAAATGTCACTGCCCTCTATTGCTGACAAGATGTTTGTCAGGTCAGCATCATCCCGCCCGGTGTACCCAGCTTTTTTTCTATCCTCCAATGTGATAGTAGTCCAAACTAATCCATTCTCATTTATTAGTCGGCTTAATGCCGAACCCCAAAGCAGGGTCGCAGGAAAAGATTGTGAGATCAGAGCTTGATTATAAATTTCTGAAAGAACTGCACCTGACTCCATCAATTGGGCGGCCTGTCTAAGCACGGCAGGGGTAACATTAGAGGTTCTGAAACCGATGGTGTCGGTAATAATACCCATTAATAAGGCACTGGATGAATTCTGGTCCAGCGAAAACCCCCAATGAGGCAAGAATTCCGCCAGAATCGCTGAAGTTGCCGGATACTCAGGTAAAACAAAATTAATCTCGCCAAACTGCTCATTGGTGATGTGATGGTCGATGTTGATATTGATTGAGAAATCAGAAAATGAATCTCCTATGCGGCGAATGTCGGAACAGTCTAAGGTTATTATCAAATCGTTGGCTTCTGCCGGTTTTTTAACAATAAGGTTGCTTCCATTTAGAAAGCGGTACTTGGCTGGCAATCCGTCTTCTAAAACAAGGCAAGGCAACTTTCCTGCATTTTGCATTACCAATCCCATTGCAATTAGCGATCCAATCGCATCACCATCCGGTCGGATGTGTGAAATAATCAGCGGGCGCTGTGATTTTTTTAGTTTTTTACGAATTTGCTTATGAACCTTATCCAACCTAAACATCCTACTCTTTGGGATTCTGTTTTTCTTCAGAAATACTGTCAATCAAACGTTCAATCCTCTCAGCGCGTTCTGGAGTTGGATCCCAAAAGAAACGCAATCTGGGGAAAGAGCGAAGCTCAATACGTTTTGCGAGCGTACTTCGTAAAAACCCGCTAGCATGATCCAATCCTTGAAGAATAGTATCAGATGTTTCTTCTCCACCGATTGCTGAGACGAATACATTGGCAAAACTTAATTCCCGGTCTACTTTAACATCAGTGATAAAAACACCGGTCACTCTTGGATCATTGATTTGACCCATCACAAGCATTTCTGAAATCTCCTGCTTGATTCTGTCGGATATCCGCTGGAGCCGTAATTTGGATGGCATTTCTTCCTACCTTTACCTTGCAACTTCCTCAACCGTGAAGCTGACAACCTTATCGCCAACCTCAAAATCATTAAAACCTTTTACTCTCAATCCGCATTCAAAGCCGGTTTTCACTTCCTTCTCATTGTCTTTTTCATGCTTGAGCGATGCTAATTCACCGGTAAAAAGGACTGCCTCGTCACGAGTCACGCGAATATTGGCATTTCGACGGATCTCGCCTTCTGTAACACGGCAACCGGCAATAGTCCCAACCTTAGTTATCCTAAATGTCTGTAATACATCTGCTTTGCCAATTATTACTTCTTTCTTTTCAGGTTCCAACATACCCTTGAGTGCTTTTTCAACGTCTTCAAGCAGTCGGTAAATTATGTCGTAGGTACGAATAGAGACTTTTTCAGTCTCTGCAAGCCGTTTCGCTGCTGATTCTGCGATAACATTGAAACCCAGAATAATAGCTTGTGATGCAGCCGCAAGCATTACATCATTCTCGGTGATTGCACCTGCTTCTGCATGCAAAATATTGACCCTTATTTCGGATTGTTTAATATCATTAAGGGTATTTACTATTGGTTCCAAGGACCCCTGGACATCAGCTTTAAGAATTAGTTTTAGTTCTCCCATCTCACCAGCTTTTACACGGTCAAACAGGTCCTCGAGAGTTGTCATCGGTTTTAAGGCTTTACTCTCCTCCAATTTGATTTTTCTCTCATGGATAATTACGCGCGCTTCCCTTTCAGAATCACACACCTGAAAAAGATCACCAGCCTTAGGTACACCATTCAAACCTAAAATTTGGGCAGGTGTTGCAGGACCAGCATCTTCAATTTGATTGCCCTTGAAATCAAACATGGCGCGAATGTTACCGCTGGTCAAACCAACAGCGACTGCTGCTCCGGCTTTCAAAGTACCATTTTGGACCAACAAGGTTGCAACAACACCGCGATTTTTGTCAACTTCTGCTTCAATGACCGTACCAATGACTGTTCCTTGAGGATTTGCAAGAATTTTTATATTATCAGCTACAAGCAAAATTGCTTCGAGCAAATCATCAATTCCAATCTTCTTTTTTGCGGATACTGGAACAATGATTGTATCGCCGTCCCATTCATCTGAAACCAGACCTGCATCTGCCAGTTGTTGTTTGACAAAGTCCGGGTTAGCATCATCTAGGTCTATTTTATTCATTGCGACAATAATAGGGACTCGGGCTGCCCTGGCATGGGCAATTGCCTCGCGTGTCTGCGGCATAACACCATCGTTGGCAGCCACAACAAGCACCACGATATCTGCTCCTTGCGCACCCCGAGCGCGCATTGCAGTAAAGGCAGCGTGGCCGGGAGTATCCAGAAAGGTGATTATTTTCTTTTTGTGAGTAATCTGGTAAGCACCGATGTGCTGCGTTATACCGCCAGATTCACCTCCAGCAACGTCGGTATGACGGATGGCATCAAGCAGGGTTGTTTTCCCGTGATCCACATGACCAAGGATCGTGATTACTGGCGGACGGGCTACTAAATTTTGAGGATCTTCTTTATCAATCAGCCGGCGCCATAAGGGAACTTCGCCAGACAGCTCTTCATCAACTTCTATAACCTCAAGCGTGGCTTCGTATCCTAATTCTGCCAGAACCACTGCGGCAGTATCAAAATCAATCTGTTGATTAATGTTAGCCATTACCCCATTGGCCATTAGAACTTTTATAACCTGAATTGGGGTGGAATTGACTAATTTCGCCAGTTCGCGAACTGTAGTAGTGCTCGGAAGAGCAATTGTCTTTATTTCATTCTCGCTCATAAAAAACCTCCATTGATTATTCCCCTTCGGTGATACACGACATCGGCATCAAGAATATCCCGACATATGAGCGAGCAATTTGTTCCAGGCGTTTACATCCAATACCTCTTACAAGCTAATTTAGACTTTATTGAGAAAGGAACGCTCATATCTAACCTTGAAGGCTGCCTAAAAATTCCTCAAGCAGGTTTTTATCCTTTTGTGTCAATTCGGTCTTTAATGCGTGCGCCAAACTACCCTTTAATGCTTGCTCCCAGCATGACCTTTTGTCATGCAGATAAGCACCTCTGCCATCTGCCTTTCCGGTCGGATCATATAACACACCTTCAGATGTGCGCACAATCCTTAACAGCTCTCTTTTTGAGAGAACTTCCCGGCAGCCAACGCAGGTGCGCTGCGGGATATGTTTAAGCCGTTTATGCTGCTTCACCACCGCCTTTATTTATCTACTATTAAAAATCTTCCCATTCACCGCTGTCGCCTCGTTTGTGTTTCTTTTTGGCAACAGTCACATCTTTATCAGGGTCATATTCCAATTCTCGGAATTGACCAGCTTTTTTGCTTTTCTTCTTTTTCGTTGTAGTCGTATCGACTGGCCCTTCAGTTTCTTCTTCATCCTCTTCAGCCACAACCGGTTCGAAAACCTCAGGTTTTAGGCTGAAAATCTCATCGAAGGACAATTCTTTTTCAACAACAGGTTTTTCTTCTGCAGAATCTGATGTAGGAATATTGGTGGTGTCCTCGATAGTGATGCTCTCTTTTACGCAAAGTTGTTTCAGCAGTTTTTGGTGATTCAATAACTTCTGTTGATTCTTCTCCGGGAACTTCTTCTGAAACCACAGGTTGCATGACAGGTTCTTCGGAAAGGGCTTCTTCAACATGCGGAACTAAGTTGGGGAGCTCTTCGGCAAATTCGGCTATCCGCTCAAGAGTTTTGGGGCCAATTCCAGAAATTTCAAGAATTGCATCAGGATTGGTTTGGCTTGCCAGAATCAGTTTACCCGCATTGTCAAAACCGGCCTCTCTCAGAGCATCCTGAATATTTAATGGAAGTCCAGTGCCTTCAATTCCAATTTCAAAAGCGCCTTTGGGAAGCAAGTCAAAAGCTTCTTTATGCATCTTTTGATATTTCTCAAATTTCTCCTGCTGCTTACGAACAGATCGCCTTTCAAGCCTGTCATTAAATGCGGCCAATGTATCATATTCTTCGGGAGAAATGACACGTCCTTCTGCCTTGCGTGACATGATTTCTTCAGCCTGAACAATCGCTTCTTTTTCTTCAATTGCGATTTCTTTAAGCTCTTCTTTGTTCTGCAGATTGAACAGCCAATCTGAAATAGATTCTGGAAGGCTCTTAATATCAATCCGCCAACCTGTCAGTTTGGCAGCTAGGCGTGCGTTCTGGCCATCGCGTCCGATTGCCAGGCTGAGTTGATCTTCAGGCACCACCACAAGAGCATTCTTCTGCCCATCAACTGTTTCTCTCAAGTAAACACCATTAACACGCGCCGGGCTTATGGCTTTTGAGATAAATAGTGTCGGGTCAGCATTCCATTCAATCACATCAATTTTTTCATCATGCAGTTCGCGCACAATGGTCTGGATGCGAACTCCTCGCATTCCAACACACGCACCAACAGGATCAATACCCTGCTGGGTGGCTGAAACTGCCACCTTAGCCCGTTGGCCTGGTTCGCGCGAAATGGATCGAATTTCCACAACACCATGGAAAATCTCAGGGACTTCATTTTCAAGGAGTCTTCTTAGAAAATCCCGGTGGGTGCGTGACAGAATTATTTGTGGCCCACGCCCTGATTCTTTAATCTCAGCTATGACAGCACGAACACGGTCATGGATGCGAAAATGCTCTCTTGGGATCATTTCTTTACGAGGCATGCTGCCTTCAGCGTTTAATTCCAGCGCAATAGTTAGTCCCTGAGCATTGGTTGCCTGGACTACACCGCTGATTATCTCACCAAGTTGTTTTTCGTAATAACTCACTTGAGCCTGGTTTTCAGCATCGCGAATCTTCTGCTGTATTACTTGGCGCGCTTGCTGTGCGGCAACACGGCCGAAATCTTCAGGTGTGCTATCAACCATGACAACATCACCTAATTGAGCATTCGGGTCAGATATTATTGCCTTATCCAAAGTGACCTCAGTGAGGTCATTCTCAACACTTTCAACCACTTCTTTTTCAACGAGAATGGCAAATTCACCCTTGTCCAAATTTATCCTGGCTTTGATATCTTGTGCATTGGATGCATTGACAGATTTCCGGTAAGCGGAAACTAGGGCTTGTGCAAGTGCATCAAGGATCGTCTCCTTGGGCAGCCCTTTCTCTTCCAATACTTCATTGAAAGCCAGTGCGAATTCGTTTTTCATACCAGTGTTACTCCAATTTTTACTATTTGTGCTATAAGCAGAAAAGTGGGGAAAACCCACTTTTCGACGTATACCATAGAGATGAAACTTACTTTGATGATTCTAACATGGTTTAACTTGTGGTGCAAGAAAGACGCGAGGTTTAATAAAGCTTTAACAAATATAACGTGTAAACAATTATTATTTAGTCGAAAAAGGTTAGTTCAACCGGGCAAGATAATCAGATATAACGCGTTCCTTGTTGAGATCAGCAAAATTAATAAAGTCAGTTGCAATATTTGAAAGCGGTAATAAACGGTTATAACACAGCATTTGAGGCCGTGAGAAATCAAGATCTTCGACATCAACAGCAACTAATCGTCCTGACTCCAATTCTCCAACACCGCCCAATTTAGAAATAACAGTCCCACCAAAGCCTGCCATCACTGCGGATTTTGCCGAATCCTGAAGCCCCAATTCCATAAAGTAATTCAAATCGCTTAGATTCACTCCTTGTGCTTTTAAAGATTCCAAAAATGTTTCCCTGACACCCGCACCTTTTTGCTGGAGAATTAGTGGAATTGTTAAGAATTCTTCAAGGCTGATCCGCTTCTTCTTGGCAAATGGGTGGCTGGGTGAAATAACAAGCACCATTTCGTCTTCAAAGAACGATTTAAAAATCAGATGGCTGTCCCGCCGCTGGTTTCCGACAAAACCCAATTCGAGGGATTGGTTGAGAACAAGGTCAATGATTTCATTAGTATCACTGACTTTGAGGGAAATGGTTGCTTCTGGATGTTCCAGTTTGTACATCCCCAATAATACTGGCACAGGAAATTCCCCGGGACCAGAGCTGGCACCAATGACTAATGCCCCACTTAATTTTTTTTTGCAGGGAAGTACTTCTTCAATTGAGCGTTCATACAATGCAATGATTTTTAATGCATAGTCATAAACTTGCTGTCCGTCTTCGGTAAGGGAGATTCGATTGCCTTTACGATGCAGAAGTTCTGTCTGATATCTCATCTTCGAGTGCTTTGACTTGCTGACTTAGGGCAGATTGGCTGATACCGATCGATTCAGCAGCAAAAGAAAAGCTGTGTAATTCGGCAATCAGGCAAAAAGATTTAAGGTGTTCAATTCGAGCCATAAGAATTTCTTCTTTTTGTATTGTAATAAAAAATACCTGAATTACAAGATTAGAAGTTCAACATCTCAAGATATAAGTCCCATAATTCCTGGCAGCTTTTATCGCGGTCATAATGGAGCTTGGCAAATTCCCAGCCAGCTTTACCCAATCTGATCCTTTCCTCTGGATTATCAATCAACCAGACGAGTTGTTCTTTAATATTTTCGATTGTGCAACGGATAATGGGAAGATCGGGAACCATCTCATAAACTTCATCCAAAACGTAAGCGCAGACTGGTTTCCCAAAACTCATCCCTTCCATTGCCAGGCTGCCAAACCCACCACTGATCAACTGATCAACCACAATATCTGCTTCAGAGCGGATGAAATTGGCAACTTCCTTATAAGGAGTTTTATGAAAGAGCTTAAATTCAAATTGCTTGCCTTCATTATTAAGTTCTTCCACTGCCTGTTGAATATATGAAGTGCCTTTGGTTTTAAAATTGGTTGGAGCATGAACGATGATCGGGATCTTTTTTTGTCTTAAAATCAGGGTGGATATCCGCAAGGTCCATGGTCGTATTAATCCATAAATTGTTGACGATCTTTCGTTTTGGGATCGAAGTTAATGCATGGGCATAAAGAAACCGGGCAGCAAGGCAGCGGTCGAACCACAAGCTTTGCCAATGCATGCGAATTTTTTAATCCATTCATACCGGTCAAGAGAGTGTTTGGGTGAGCGCAGGTGATAGTATGGATTTCGCTTTTTCTCAAGTGAAATAATACGGATATCACTCCCAAGATAGTCCATTAATATTTTTTTTCCAAATAATTTCAGAATGGGCAAATCCAGATTCAAGGGTAATAAGGATTTGCCAAAATAAAAATGAAAAAGATCATATTCTCTTATGGCATTAAAAAGAAAATGCAATTTCTTAATGAAAGCAGTATAAAAGTTTTTCATTATCCAAATGTAAATTAACATGGCTGTTATTGCGGTTTGTGTGATCAGCGTATACGATGAAATCAGCTTTTACCCCCTTCCTTTCACGCTGCCAATCTGCCAAATAACGGCCGATTCCGCAAACATTTTCAGGGCCGTGATAGATTCTGGGATGCCTAATCAATTCATCAGAATTCATCACTGATATTGATTACCGATTTGGTCATGAATTAGTGTTTCATAATAACGTTCGTATGTCAGCGTCTGATGTGTTTCAATATCTTGCGAGTCAATGGTAATTTCTTCCCCTGTCCAGACTTTGACACCCATCAGGAATTCATTTATTGAGTTATGAATAATGCTGGTTGACCAACGTGGATTAATTTCTATGATTTTATTCCCAATATATTGTGAAACTACATACCCGGTCAGTTCCAGTGCTTTGGCGATGCGGCGGTTGTATTCAACGATATCCTTGTTGACAATGATACTTCCACGTGTGCTGAGCCCGTCTTTTACAGCTTCACGGGTATGAACGCAGGAAAAAATTAATTTCCCATCTTTACCTACCAGGCTTGCGTTTACATTTTTACCTTCATCCAAGTATTCCATCATGATCATTTTAGGAACTGAACCATTTTTTAAACTTTGGCGCACATAATCACGAGAAATAATTGGATATGTAAGCCTGCTATTAAAGACCATTTTGGGATCCATAGGTTGATCATCCACAATGACAAATCCGCGCGAGCCAACGCCAACTGCCGGTTTCATGCAAACCTTTACATTCTTAAGTTTATCCAACCCCCTGTCAAAGTCTTCAACTGTTTCAACCGTGTGGAAGAGTGGTAATGGTATATCTACTTCATTCTCAAAAAAATCGAATAACTTACATTTATCAACAGCCAGTTCCATTGTCTTATTGTTGGCTGCTGTAGGTATACAGCCCAATTTGAGAAATTTTTCCCGCATTCTTGAAACTTGCAGCGATTCCCATTCCCCAGAACTAACAAAAATGTCTACTTTTTCTTCTTTTATTATCCGAAAAACCTCATCAAAGTAGTTAGGATCCTTACGCCAGGGAAGTTGGTGAAACACATCAGCAATATACCGCCCGATTGAAAAGGGAGAGGCATCACCAGCTACCACGCGATACCCAATTTCTTTAAAGGATTTTAGTATATAAACGGAACCGCCAGTATTTGACACAGGAAAGAAAATTGTTTTGGGCATAATTACTTTCGAAAATCAGAAATTTTCACAATTCTAATCGGTAATTCTTTTTTGAAAATATTTTCTGCCGAGAAAGCGAATTAATTAAGCAACTGAGTCTAGCTTGAACTCTTTTTCAACTTCTTCTTCAAGCAAATCGAGAATTTGTTTGCGATAATCTAGGTAATGCTCTTCAACATAAGAACGTAAACGCGGCAGGTCCACTTTAACCTGTCCTTTAATTTTGCCTGGTCTGAGCAGTCATTACCACAACCACGTCAGCCAGGAAAACTGCTTCGATAACACTGTGAGTTACAAAGACCACGGTCTTCTGGGTTTTTTGCAGAATATTCACCAGTTCACGCTGCATATGCTTGCGGGTCTGGGAATCTAATGCGCCAAATGGCTCATCCATTAGCAATACTTCCGGGTCGTAAGCGAGTGCGCGAGCGATAGCCACACGCTGTTTCATACCACCCGATAAAGTATGTGGGTATGCATCTTCAAATCCCTTGAGATTGACTAGTTCGACAAATTCTTGCGCTTTCTCTTCAGCATCATCTTTTGACCAACCATTATGGATTAATCCAAAAGTGATATTTCCCAGTACGGTTCGCCATGGGAATAGGGCGTAATCCTGAAAAACATAGCCTCGATCTGATGCAGGTTCAACAACAGGTTTACCATCCAATAAAATCTCTCCACTGGTTGGCTTTTCAAAACCAGCGATCATATTCAAAAGGGTTGTTTTGCCACACCCGGATGGACCGATTAGAACCGTGAACTGATTTTTTATGATATTCAGATCGATATGATCTATCGCAGTAAGTTCCGCGCCATTTTCCTTGAAGGTTTTATAGAGGTCTCTAATTTGAATAATATTTTCCATCACTATACCTATTGTTTATTTCTTTTCGGTCATGCCCCATTTTTCAACGGTATGACGCTCAAGTACGACCAGAAAAAACTGATCCAGAAGGTAACCTAAAAATCCTATTATAAGTAGCCCTACCATCATAACCGCTGCGTCATTAAAGTACCTTGCTTGAAAAACCATTTTTCCGAGACCCCATACAATCATTGCAGCCAACAATTCACCACCCACTAAAGCACGCCAGGCGTAGCCCATCGCCAAACGCAATCCGTTAATGATTGAAAGTAATGAGGCTGGGAGCAGTACATATATAAAAAGTCTGGGGCCGGTTAATCCCATCATGCGGCAGCATTAACAATATTCTTGTCGACCATCTCGATACCACGCATTGTGTTGTATACAATAACAAAAAAACTGCTTACAAAAATCGCAGTGATTACCGTCTTTTCACCCAGTACCTAATGTGATAAGAAAAATTGGTATCCATGCGATTGTCGGAATAGCCATCAACAAATTTATTGATGGTTCAACCATGCTGTGCAACACTTCCTTTTGTGCCAATAATGCGCCTATGCTGGTGCCGAGGATTACCGCCATTAAATAACCGGCTGCCAATCTATAAAAGCTGCTGAAAATATGCTTCCATAGGATATCGGTGGTAAATGCCAGTTTGTAAAAAGTGATAATCAAATCGGATGGAGCGGGCAGGGACCTGAGTTGAATAATCCCTGTACGCACCAATAATTCCCAGATGATACCGATGATTAGAAATGGCATTATGAACTGCCAGGCCTTGGAAAAGCGGCGCATATGAAAAGTTGATTGAGGTTCTGAGATTTTCCATGGTTATTTTCTGGTTAGCATTCCCCATTTTGCGATTGTTAGTTTTTCGAGAGACTGGATTATGCCTTTATCCAGAATAATATATATGAGTACCATAATTAATATTCCCCCATAAACAATATTTGACTGTAAAAATTCTGTGGCTCTCCATATCATATAGCCCAATCCATAATTACTGGCTGCTACAAATTCAACAGCTATGACGGTCATCCATCCGCGTGCTAGTCCGATTTTCATACCACTGAAAATATAAGCCGCCGACCAGGGAATGTGAACATTCGCGATGACCTGCAACGGATTGGCGCCCATTATTTTTGCCGCGCGGACAAGCTGCCGATTTACGCTGCGGACACCCGTAGATGTAGAATACACCACCGGAAAAAAAGTGCTTAAAGCACCAAGAGCGATGACTGTGGGATTACCAAAACCAAACCAGATAATAAATAATGGCGCAAGTGCAATACCTGGAATTGGCATAAGCACTGAAATAAGGGGATTAAAAAAATGAAAAACACCATTACTGATACCCATTGCGATTCCCAGCAAAATACCAAAACTGGCACCAATAATATAACTGATTCCAAGCCTTTGCAGAGTTGCCAGGGTATGAGTAACCAATTCAGAGCGAACTGGTAGCCCTTTGTGATATAGAGCTACCAGTCCGATAATGGTATCCGTTGGTGCCGAAAAAAGCACCGGATTGATCCATTCCATTTTCGCGGCTAATTCCCAGACGAGAAGGAAAACAATAATCGGTATTGCCGCAAGAATGAGTTTGTTTTTCTGCAAAAGTTACATATTCCTCAGTTTATTGATTCAGCTTCTTGGCTTCTTCAAGGTAGCTGTTGTCGAAATAGAACTCTGGAATTTTATCAATTTGTTGCGTTTCAAGCAAGAAATTGGCTGTATCAGCCAAAGCTGCTTTTACCTGATCATCCACTTCGAGAGAGAAATCTACTCGCTGGAAAATAGTTTTGAACACATCTGCCGAAACCTCGGTGCCCTGTGCTGAAGCAGCTTCAGCTGTGAGCTTTGCTGCTTCGTCGACATTATCATTAATCATCGCTACTTTATCGAGATGCCCGCGCAGGAAAGCAACAAGTTCTGCTCGATGGGTTGAGGCAAATTCCTGGGTTGTATGGATAAAGACCGGAGTCAACGCGATATCGCCGTAGCTCATCATTACAACTGCGTCACTGGTAGCTTCCGCAATAGCGGGAGTAGGTTCCCAGGCAGTAAATGAAGCAATACTGCCATCAGCAAGAGCCGCAGCCATATCCTGAACTTTTAGATCTATCCATTCAAAATCTTCCCATTTTAAATCGCCGACTTTTTCAAAATAGCGTCGAATAACCTGCTCTGCGCCTGTGGTGAGTGCAACGCCCACTTTTTGGCCTTTCATATCGTACCAGGTTTTAATGCCGGAATCTTTATTAACCATAGTGGAATATCGGTCACCGCGCTGTGACGCAGCGATGATCACGACTTCATCACCCATCGCGCCAAACAAGGCAACACTTTTACTGTCAGAACCAATATTGATATCTACTGCACCAGAGACGAGAGCTTTGTTGTTCTCGCCGCCCGAACTGAAAAGAGTATGCTCAACAGTCAGGCCGTAAGGTGTAAAGAAATCTTTGCCTTGAAGCAAAAATTCTTCCGGATAAAGCTGTCCACCGTAACGAATTGGCTTAAGAGCTACTGTGGGTTCAACTGTCGGGACAACTGTATCAGCCACAACCGGCTTAGGTTCTGCGGTTGGTGCGGCAGGTGCGGCTTTTGCGCATGCGCTAAGAGCAATTGCGCTGACCACTAATACTGCAAATACCAATGTTACATATTTCTTCTTGCTGTTTAACATTTTTTTTCTCCTTGAGTTTAGAAATTCAGAGCATTTATAAAGCTCTTACCTGCCTGCGAGCAAATTATATTTATTGATAACAAAAATAAATAATAAATACTTTCTGGTTCCTGTCTGTAGTTTATAATCTTGGGGCTATCAATTACTTCATAACTAAGAAAAAATGAATAATAACTTTATCTCATGGAACTATCCTGTTCCTGTTGTACTCGGAGGTATCTGGGTCAATGGATTGGGGATAGTCAGGGACCTTGCACGAATAAATCTAAAATCTATTGTGCTTCACCATGACCCTTTTGGTGTTGCTGGAAAATCGAAATACGCACAGGAAATGATTTGCCCGGACCCTTGGATTCATCCAGAGGAATTTTCTGATTTCCTGGTTAGCCTTGGTAAGCGTCTGCCCGAAAAAGGTGTGATTTTTATTACAGACGACAAATATCTTGAAGTGGCTTCTAGGCACAAAAGAGATCTGGAACCATATTTTCACTGTACTTTCCCGGATTACCCAAACCTCAGGAAAATGCTGGATAAATTTGAACAATTTCAAGCTGCAAAACGGCTTCAGGTTCCGGTACCGAAAACTGAAATTATTGATAATGGGTTGTCAGAAAAAATATTCAGCCAATTTGAATATCCATACCTTATAAAGGGATTAGAAGGCAAGGAATTTTCCCGAAAGACAGGAAAACAGGTATTTAAAGTAACATCTTCAGCGGAATGTACAAGAGTTCCTGGAATTCCACTTTTCCTCCGCGCTAATTCTCCAGGAAGAAATTCCTGGTGAGGATGAAATGCTGGCGACATATGGCAGCTTTATTAATTCGGCGGGTGATATCATCGCGGAATTCACTGGAAGAAAATTATTACAAATCCCTCCCCGTTTTGGCACTTGCCTTATCGGAGAAAGTGTAGATATTCCCGAAGTGAAATTATTCGGAAAAATGCTCCTTGAAGAATTTGGTTTTCAAGGGTTTTCACAGGTGGAATTTAAACTAGATAAACGTGATGGGCAATTTAAATTAATTGAAATAAATGGCAGGTTCTGGAAGTGGCATAGCCTTGCCGCAGCAAGCGGTGTAAACCTTTCAGCGCTTGCCTATCAAAATATTACGGAATTAAACGGAAAGTATTTAATCTCGAATTCTCAAATATATGGAAAGCATTGGATAGTATGGATCGAGTTTTTTAAGTATTTGCTTTTTGATCGATCGGATACATTTAACAAGAAAATTAAAAACATGAAATATATTCGCTTCCCGATATTTGAAGCATTATTCAGTTTGAAGGATATAAAGCCATTTTTATATTTCATTAAAACATTGGCAGGAAAAGCAACACGCAAAGAAGCAATGAAAGCAGAATAATTTTATCTCGTATGACTCTTTACAACCATATGAATGGTTTTCAAAATCCTCCAAAAAAGCGGGCGGATATCTGACCAGTCAATATCAGTGAACACCTTGGCTTTTTTAGCTCTGATTCTCAATGATCTGAATCCATAGAGTTTGGCTTGTTGAATAGCCGCAAGAGAAGCCTGTGGGAATAGAAAATAATAATAATTCCGCGGGGAATAATTCGGTAATTCAAATTTTTCATCCATCAAAATATTTCTGATTAAGACTGGAAAATTAACTCCAGAGCGAATGGAGAGGTCCAATGTTCCCCATAATTTTGGGTTCATTTCTATCAATTGATAAATATGTCTGCGTTTATCAAATTTAAATTCAAGTTGGGCAGGTCCTGACCAATTTAAGGATTTTAGGATTATTCTTGCCGCTGCTTCCAGCCTTTTATTTGTTGTTGTCGAATTGATCGCACCTACTCCCCCTGAAATCGGGTACATACGCTGGCGGATCTGAGATAGGAAGGCGACCATTTCACCGTTAACTGATAGAGTACAGGCATCCTGAATAAGGCCAGGGATAAACTCCTGAATAATTGGTGCAAAAGAAAGCGCCTTGTTTGAATTTTCATATTTTAACCTGGAGCTGATGATAAAAGGAATGAAGTTCCTCGAAATTGCGAGCGAATCTGACAGGTGACTGGATGCCTGCACCACTTCGGGTTTTAAGCACTAAAGGAAAATCCAACCTTTTTAATAATTCATCCAAATCCTTTGTATCCTCTATGGAAATAGTTATTGGAGCAGGTATTCCAACTGACAAGCAATGTTCAGCCATAGCAAATTTGTCAAATGCGGTCAGGTGGCTTTCTAGATCCAGGAGCGAGGAGGCGAGTAAATTTTCGGATTTTATCCTGCGCCAACGCTATTTCATGGCAGGCATTGTTGCCAAAGGGAAGGATTAGATCATAATCCTTTAATTGGATAAGTTCTATCAATGAGTTGATATAGCCATTTGGATCACTTACAGCTGAAGGAATATCAATCAAATTGTGGATATATCGGCTTTTAAATATCCTATCCTGAGCGCTGATCTTCCAGGCTAAATCACATTCGTCACCGTTGTCAATTAATGCTTTAATTCCAGAAATCACCTGTTGACCAGGATAATCAGGAATTAATATCCTGGCTTTCATCTATCTTGGTTTTCCGTGAGGATTGATTGCAAAAAGGAAAGGATTTCGGTGTATAAAAATCCCCAATCCTGCCTATTTCTAAAGAAGGTTGTGTTATGCCAGAGAATAGTAAAATTCCCTCCCACAAATTTACAAGTCTTTGCGAGCTTGATAATGACTTCCTTCGATTCCTGAATTGACAACTTTCGATAACTCTTTAAGGTTGTATCCATAACGATCAGAGGTTCTTCAATGATATTCAGGGCTTTGTCTGCTGAAATATCAAATGGGTAATAAGGAAAACAGGTTCCACATCTGAAACCTTCGTGCTCCGAAAAACCATAAGAAGTGTCCTGTTTAAATCCCGCAATTTGCCAAAAATTCCAACTTTCAGGTGTTTTAATACGTAAAAAATGCGATCTAATAACTTCTGCATTTCTCCCTGTATATTTCTCAAGTTTAGATTTTTCTTTTACCAGCCTCCCGGGTTTTTCAAAAGAGAGATAACTTGCATGCAGCCCGATTTGATGATTTTTCTCGTCGATAAAATCTAGCAGCTTTAAAGCAAGTGGAGATGACAGAGAATAACCTGAATCTCGCAATGATGGTGATGTAGACATAATATTAAAGGTTGAGGAAAAATCAAATTCAGCTGATTTTTCAGCAAGAAAATTGATCCCAGAAAAAAAAGGATCTTCTGAGTATGACCTAAAAAGAATTTTCAAATCCTGATGAATGTTCTTTATGTTTAAATTTAACCCATCTTTAGCAATGGTGGATATCCCCTTGTAAACAGGTCGGAAGAGAGAGATATAGTCCAAATCGTGAGAAATGCTAATCCTGAATTGATTAGGATCTGGAAGTATTTCTTTGGTTGCCGCTTCTAACCAGTATTTAAGAATTTTTACATAAAGATCAACGATAGGAAGGTCAATAAATCCATAACGGAAGGAGGCGCTTTCTGAAAAGGGAAATCTGCCATGCTTGTCAAATGTTTTAGGATTGTACTCCTCCATCCTTGAAAGCATAAAAAAAGCTGACGCAATTAAATCAACATAGACAATTAGATGGTTATCTTTCTTTATTTCAGCAAATCTAAAATGATTTGTGTGGTTGCCCCAGAATAAAACAGGTAATTTATCAAATGGAAAATCTATCGTAATGTCCGGCAGTAATTCAGTTTTGCTTAACCAGGCAAGTTCCAATATCTGGTCATTAATCATAAGTTCAAAAGAATCTGGAGAACAGGGCAGTACTTGTAATGCGAATTGTCCCGAAGGAATTTCACTCTCAATGTTGTCAGAGTAAAAAAATACTATCTTTTTACCTGAGATCCAAAAATAATTTTTATCAGATTTAATTCCTAACCGGTGGAAGATCTGATCCCAGGTATAAAGAATCGCGGCATCAGACAGCGGAGTTTTCATTTTATATCGTTTTATGCGTAATTGAGAAATTTGAGGAATTCGTTAGCCAAATTGGAGAGCGGAACCCCCCGATTCGTACATATATAGATTTGTCGGGAAAGATTGAGGTCAACGATATCGATTTTTGAAAGTAAGCCGGACTCGATTTCTTTTTTTACGCCCAATTCTGAAATAATAGTCGCACCGTAGCCCGCAAGCACAGCTGCTTTTACTGAATCTTGCAGTCCCAGTTCCATCTGTATCGTAAGGTCGCTTTTATTTAATCGGACACTGGCCAAGGCAGTCTGTAAATTTATCGTTGCGCCTGAACCTGGCTGCTGAAGGATCAGAGGAATTCGGCAAAGTTCCTGGTAGGTGATGCAGCTTCTTTTTGCAGCAGGATGGTCTTTGGCAGAAACCAGCACCAGGTTATCCTCTAGGTAGGGTTCAAAAACAAGGTTGCCGTCACGCCGGCGAGTACCGACAAACCCTAATTCAATGGATTGGTTGAATACTTTATCGATTATTTCGCTGGAATCACCAACTTGGAGTGTAATGGATATTTGTGGATGTTCGCGCTTAAACATTCCCAGCAGGATCGGAATTGGATATTCTGCTGGACCGGAACTGGCTCCGACAATCAGGTTGCCCATAAAGTTATTTTGATTTTTTTGTACAGCCTGAAATGTTTTTTCATAAAGAGATGTGATTTTGAGAAAACTGTCATATACCAGGTTTCCATCTTCGGTTGGAAGGATATGGTGCCCTTCACGGTGTAATAGCTTGACATCAAACTCCTCTTCCAGTGCCTTAATTTGCATGGAAATGGTTGGTTGAGAAAGCTTTAGCGCCTCCGCGGCGAGTGAAAAACTTTTCAGCTCCACCACCCGGCAAAATGAAATCATCTGGTCAATACGAGCCATTATGAAATTATTTTACTTCCAAACGGAATTCTCACACTGGTGTCAAAAGCTAAGATATAAATCGTTTATCGAATAATCTTGCGGTTGTGGTTTTTAGCGTTGGCAAGGTAACGATTAATCGTACTCGAGGCTCGTCCATTAACTGCACGCAAGAATCTGGAATAAGGGCTTTGCACTTCCGGAGTCCAGCAGACCGGATGTGTGAGAATATGCAGCCTGCTGATGGAATCATCCTTCAAAACTTCCACCAGGCGACGGTAGCGCCAATAACAAAAGGAATCAGAGCAATAACTAAAATTATTTTGAATAGAAGAACTAAAAGCATTTACCATATCGCCTAAATGCTCGTCATCGATCTTAAGGAAATTGTTGACCGAAGGATTGTGGAAAGAAAAAACGCGAACAGGTGAACGAATTACTTCTGAAAGGATATCCCTTTCATAGGCTAATTTCTTATTCAAAATATCAATATCAGAAATTTGGCTGCCATAATATACCGGATCGAAATGCAAACCGATCTCATGTCCCAACGATTGGATATCCAGCATTACTTCACGCACCTGATAATCAAGAAGATTGTAGCGATCGCAATGCAGTAAGAAAAAATAAGTGGACTTTACGCCTTCTTCATTTTCAATTCTTGCAAGACTCAATCCGCGCTGAGGTGACGTATCAATATCATGGCGCCACAGACAAACTCTAATCTCATCCCGGGGTTCATGGAAATCAATAAATCGGTACCTAGAATTTGCCAGTTTTAAGCAAGTGCGATAGGCTTCTTCCGTAAAATCGTCAAAATGATATTTTTCACGAAGGCTCATTTTATCCATCGATTCAAGAAATAAATCCTTGTTCGAGTTCATTCTTGGTAATTACACCTGCCAGATTGTCCAGCCCACGAATGAGATAGGTTTCATCATCACCAATATCATTGTAACGCTCAGATTCCGGGATATTTACAGGTTCATTGAAAGCAAGTTTAAGATATACCTCTGCCATATTATGCTTTCCAACAACATTAAAGGCGATCGTGATCATAAAGAAACGCCCAATATTAATCTCGGTTATACAAGGTTTACCTTCCCTGTCTTCTTTCAAATCTACGCTGAACATACCTGTAGCCTTGGGATCAATGCTTCTGACAGCTTTTGTGCATAGATCATCTACCACTGGATTTTTAACCAATTTACCCAGTGATGGTGTTGAGGAAGCATTGCTCGGCATCATCCGCGCAAAATGGTATTCCAGCCGTTGGCAGGTTTTGGCAAGGATAAGCTCACCGTTCTTCCAGATGCTTTGAAAGGCAAAATCTCTTCCTGGAAGATATTCTGAAATAATGAACATGCCTTCGGGCACACCCCGCATATCCTGCCAGTATTTGATCCAGAACTTGGCTTGTTCAGCTTTCGAAACAGGGATTGCACCAGCAGAACCGGAACCCTTGCGCATGCGGCACCATAATTTCTCATGGTCTTTGAATATATCAAATGCCTTGTCCACGTCTTCAAGTGTGTCAATGGAAACGGTTTGAGCAACTTTGAAACCGCCCTCTATCATCTTGTTGGCAAAAACAAATTTATCCTGACAAATTGCGATTGCTTCTTTATCGGGCAGAAAAACTGGCGCATCCAACAGATCACGGTTGCATGCAATTACCCGCACTTCAGTATCATTATTAGGAATCAGTAGATCCAGTTTTTCCCTACTTATAATTTCATTGATCGCTGCAAAATAAGGTCCACCTGTTTCAGCACGTGGAACGTAATAATTCTGTTTCGCCAGGGAGCGCGAAAGAGAAAACTTATCCGCATTGGATCCGATAATCTCCACCGGGTAATGGCTGTGTTGAATACTGCGGATCAAATTGGTAGTTCCTCCGCTGCCTGCACCTGTTATCAGTACTTTCTTGTCCATTATTAATAATTCCTTATCTGTATAATTCAGGAATTTCCCTGACTTGGTAAAAATTCCCTTTGGTGGTTGGATGTGTGAGGAGGGACTCTAAGCAGCTTCTGGTTCCGGTGCAATTCGTATTTATAAAGCCATTTAATTCCTTAATGGATAAATTGGATATGGCATGGAATCTAGATTTTAGATTTTCATATTCGCAAAAAGATGAAATATTCAGGAATATATGAATAGGGTGAAAAGCAAATATCTTTAAACCTGATTCAATTAATAGCTCGTTGTTAAAAGACCACGCTTTATCAGGTTTTTTCATTTCGTTATCATCTTCCCAGAAAACTGGAATTCGATTCATGTAACGCTCACCAATATAATAGCGGCTTGGTCGTAGACCAGGAGTTAGAGGCATGAAAATACTCGCATCGTTGGTTACATGTGTATGCTTCGAAATATCAGCAAACATCAAAGATGATTGGTAATAGGCATGCGTTCGCATTGAAACCGCTTGCGGCACAATAGACATACAATACTCAATGACCTCTTTTTGGGATTTTCCCTGGGTTGAATTTTCAAGAAAATTAGGATGGATACCCAATTCGAAGAGTTCTGGGAATGATTTTAATCGCTCAACCGCAGGGCTGGGATGAGTTATGAACCAAGTGGCTTTGATTTCATGTTTAATGAGCAGAGAAGCAGTGTAATCAATAACAAAATCTGGTGCCCAATCCACATCGAACACAATGCCAAAAACACTTCCAGATTTTCCCAATCTAACCTTTTATATTTCTTGAATGTCTATCTTCTCATAAAAAACGGGATGCATCCAGGAGGACATGCGGATTTCCTTGAAATTCTCTTTTGGTGGCAAAACTTCTTTGCCCATCAAAAGGTCAATACTCCACTGGAAAAAATTCATCCCTGATGCATTGGTCATAACCGTGGCGCCGGTCATGCGGGGGTTGATTTCGGTGATTTTGATGTCACCTGATGCCAGTCGATAAGCTTGAAAATTGCCTGGTCCGAAAAAACGCGTTTTCTCTGTCAACCGCCTGACCATGGCCGAAATGTTGTCATCATGGAATATTCTTCCCTCAGAAATTGCTCCACCGTTTTTACTGAATGCCTTGCTCATCGCGTTAAGCCGCTCTCCAGGGACAGCGGAAACCAAATTCCCATGATTGTCACAGAAAAAATCAACAGTTAATTCTGTACCCTGAAGATATTCCTGGAAAACATAGTCCTGGGATGCTTCATTTAGGTTATTAAGTATGGTTTTAACTTCGCTGTTGTTGTGCAGCACTGAAATATCATAACCTATAGTGGATCGTTTTGCAGGAAAACGTGGTTTAATCAAAATCGGATAAGTAATTTTTTCGGAATATTTTTCCCAATCAGTCGCGATGATGGTTTTGGGGTTTGGCAGGCCGTTTTTGCCAAGAAAATTAGCTGTGGCCAGCTTATCCAAAGCAATGTCAATGGTTGCATTGGGTGAAAGAAGGAAAGTAATACCTTCGCTTTCAAACATTTCCCGATTTTTAGAAAAGACTGCGATATCAAGATCTAATAGTGGAATGATGGCATTAATCGCTTCTTTCTTGCAGATCTTCAGGATGGCGTGCGGATATTCAGGTGAAATTGCGCGCGGAACTCGGTAACAAATATCGGCAGAGAAGATGCCTGGCGCTGTGTCACTGATCTCGGTCGTGACCACCTTATTTACGCCTGCGCTTTCTTTGAATAATTTAATATGCATAAAGCGCATACCTGCTGATGGGATCAGAATGTTCATGGATTTTGTTAAATCTCTTTCAAGGATTTTTGTAAGGCCGCAACTATTGTATCCAGGTCTGTTTCATTCATTTGCGGATAGAGCGGAAGGGTCAGTGATTTATTAAATGCCTGATAGGAATTCGGAAGTTGACCTGCTTTATATCCATAATGCTTTTCAAAGAATGGCTGCGCGTGAACCGCATAAGTACCAAGGGTGGTTTCGATACCGTTTTCACGTGTTTTTCCAATTAGGCGGTTTCGGTCAATTGTTTCATCTACCATGACCACAAACGATTGGTAAACATGTCCGCCCCACAGTGGTTCGATAGGTGTGCTGATGTGCTCAACATGTGAAAGCTTTTGACGCAATAGATTGGCAAGTTCTCGCTTGCGACTTAAGATCCAATCCAATTTTTCCATTTGAGCCACACCCATTGCTCCCTGGATATCACTCAGGCGATAATTGAAACCAGCATCTTTGTAACTAAAGTAATAATCACCTCGCACACCGCCATGGCTTCGAAGAATGCTGATTGTTTCCGCTAGTCGGTCATTGTCTGTGACTATCATACCGCCTTCACCTGTTGTGATGGCTTTTCGAGGATGAAAAGAATAACAGCCCATTTCACCAATAGTGCCGCAATACCTCCCGTAATAGGTGCTTGCCAATGCGCAGGCCGCATCTTCAATAACCAGTAGGTTATGCTTTCTGGCAATTTTCATAATTGGATCCATATCAGCCGAACACCCAAACGCATGCACCGGGATGATTGCGCGTGATTTTTCGGTTATGCTTTTTTCAAGTTCAACCGGACTCATGCTGAAAGTGTCAAGATCTATTTCCACCAGAATTGGTTTGAGCCCTTCAGTAACCACGATGTTGGCAGTTGCAGGAAAAGTAAAATCTGCGACCAGCACTTCAGAATCAGCGGGCAGCTCTAATGCGTGCAACGCAAGCTGCAAAGCAGTGGTGCATGAACTCATTGCAAAAGCGTGTTTTGCGCCAACCAAGTCTGCTATTTTCTTTTCAAATTCCGCAACTTTGGGACCTTGCGTAAAAAACCCCGTTGCCAGGACTTTTTCAATTTCTTCAACTTCACGGTGATCTGTATAAGGGAGGTTTAATCGAATCATAATATTTCGTAATACCACTTTGCGGTTTCCAGCAGCCCTTCTTCCGGCATAACGGATGGTTCGAAACCAATTAATTTTTTTGCGAGGGCAATACCTCCACAGTGACGTCGCACATCACCAATCCGGTCTTCCAGGTAAACCACAGGATGATTTGGTTTGTCCAAAATTTCAAGCATTTTGCATACAAGCTGGTTGATTGTGATCTCTTTACCGGTGGCGATGTTTAGCACTTGACCTCGCGATGCGTCTTGCTCGTAAACCTTAATAAATCCTTCAGCAGTTTCTTTAACATAAATATAATCCCGGGTTTGTTCACCATCACCGTAAATTTCAATAGGTTGGTTAGATTTGAGCTTTCGAACAATTATGGGTATGATGCCAGCGTACCTGCCAGGGTTTTGGCGTGGGCCGTAATTGTTGAAAGGCCTGACAATTGCTGCGTCAATATTGAAGGTACGCACATATGAAAGGACAAGCTCGTCGCCAGCCAGCTTGCTGGCGGCATAGGGTGTTTTTGGATTAGTAGGATGGGTTTCATCCATAGGGATAACCTCCGCTGAGCCATATGCTTCAGAGGAGGAACAATGGATGAGGGTTTCAATGCTGTGCGTTCGCGCGAGTTCACAGAATGTTAAAGCGATGCCGATATTCGAATTAACAGTCCAAACAGGATAATCCAGTGAAGTCGGCAGGGGAATTACAGCAAGGTTAAAAACTACATCAATCTTCTGCTTCTCAACCAGATCGCGCATAGCAGCAAGATCAGAGGCATCCAGCCGAAAAACCTCCAGATCGGGGCGCATTTTGGCTGCGTTTTCCAGGTTTTCTTCCTTACCCAGGAAAAAATTATCCACGACATTAATTGCGGAAGGATTTTCTTTGATGATCCTGTCAACGAGGTGGCTGCCTATAAAACCTGCGCCGCCGGTCACGAGGACGTTTTTATTTTTAAGTGAATTCATGTAAAAATACCTTAGGAATTGGTTCGATTCGAGATTATAACAGGATAATTCTATAACCCCTATTCTTGGATTAAAATCAATCCACTTCATTCTAAGGAAAACATAATGGCAGGAAAAGAGAGTCAATCCGCAAATAATAAGCCTGAATTATCCAGAACATTAAAAATTTGGTTATATTTGATTATTTTTCAATCCTTTTTTTTCCTCTTTTGGCTGCTGCTGATACCCAAAGAATCTGGTAACGCTGTTTTTTTAGGCTATTCACTGCGCCGATTGGCTTTATTGATTCCCTTGGTGCTGCCACTATTTTTCTTGCTGCTGATATGGGGATTTGATAAACACCAAAAATGGAAAAACTGGTTGATTGATGAGGAAAAAACCCAAAAAACCGCGGCTTTTCTAGCAATTGGGGGATTCGCACTTGCGTCAGCAATGTGGAGCTTTGCCTTTCTCTTCCACTTTATGCGCTTCTTCCCCGACATGGGCGCCTACATTCGGTTGCTGCCCATCCTCGTTAATTATTTATTGCTTGGGATTGAGGCTATTATCTTTGTACCATTGGTGCTTTATCCATCTAAGTCTGAGCGAGTGACTGAGAAACAAAAATTCCCTCTTTTGCTATTCCTGATAACGCTTACAGCCCTGATAACAGGTTTGATCATTATAGCTATTACAGGATGGGGAATTGACCCTGAACGTGTATCCATCATCTCACTAGGTGTGCCGCTGCTGGAAGGGCAGATTTGGTTTGTTTCCGGATTGCTGGCGCTTATAATTGCGGCTGCATTTTCATGGTCTTGTATTCCGAAGAAATCGAACCAAATCTCAGAGGAGAAGTTAAATCCGGTTTTCGCAATGATTTTTATCTTGGTTGCGATGATCGTTTGGATGAGTTTGCCACTATTGGAAGGGCAGATTTGGTATTTTGTTGGTTTCCTGTTGATATTAATCGCAGTAATATTTGCCTGGCAATTACTGAATCGAAGTCCGAAAAAGAATTTCAGTGGAAATGCAGACCTGATTATCGCTCTTAGTTTATGGTTGATAGCTGTTGCTTTGTGGATGAGCCTCCCACTGCCCACTCATAATTATTTCGCGCCAGCTGTTCAACCCCCAAATTTTGAAAAATATCCGTTTTCAGACGCAGAGCAATATGACCTAAATTCTCTGTTTGTTTACTATGGTTCTCTTAAAGATTTCGTAGTATCAAAACCGCTTTATGTTTCGCTGCTGGCTTTGTTGCATGCGCTAGTGGGGCTAAGATACGACCGCATCATTCTCCTTCAGACATCTATCGTGGCACTATTCCCGGTTGTCTTATATTTTAATTGGGAAAGAATTGCACAGCCGGCTTGGAGGTATTGCCATTGCGTTATTCGCCATTATGCGTGAGGTCACCGCTATTCAAGCTACAAGTATGGCAGATGTCTCAAGCACCAAATTACTCCTTTCGGATATGCCCGCAGCGCTGCTTGCTAGTGTATTAGCTCTGACACTCATACGCTGGTTTAAGACTGACGGAAAAAAAGTAAGCGGCCATGAATTTGTTGTCGGCGGACTGATAGGTGCATTTATCCTAACCCGAATTCAGACCATGGCGCTTGTGCCATTTGCCTTGATACTGGTTGTAATTCGTTATTTTCGCAATTTTAAATTAATAGCACTCTCTGCGTTCATAATGTTGGCAGCAGTAGGGATGGTGATTACCCCTGTATTGATTCGTAACCACGCCGTCACAGGTGTTTATTGGGTTGATAACCCTTCATCCTCACAAAGACTGTATACCAAATTTGTGGATTCAACAGATGAGGATTATGAAATCCCTGAAGCAACCACACGCGAAGAAATCCTTAATCGTAATTTATCGGTGATTTCATCAGCACTGATAAATGGTTTTGGCGGGATTGTGAACTTCACTATGGATGGTTTTATGCGCAATGAAATTTCTTCCATACTCATTTTGCCGGTGAGACTTGGAAACCACTTGCCATTTCTGGATTACCTGACACTAAATAAACCATTCTGGGTTGAGGTATATTCTCAACCAAATTTGATTAACCTGATTGTTATTCTTATCAATTTTGGATTAATGGCAATTGGTTTTTCAACTATTGTTCGCAGAAATACTTTAGCAATGTTGGCTGTGTTAGGGCTGCACCTGGTTTACAGCCTCAGTTCCGCAGTTGTTCGTCTGTCGGGATGGCGCTTCATTCTGCCAATGGATTGGGTATTTTACACTCTCTATGCTATTGGATTAGTGGAGGGGTTAAAGTGGATTTTTAATAAAGTGACTGGTTTGAACATGACATCGCAAACGGTCTGGTTGACTGATTATCCGACCCAACACCCCCCAACACCAATTCGATGGTCTGCTTACTTGATATATGGGGTTTTATTTATCAGTGTGGGTGCTGCAATTCCCTTGAGGGAAAAATTACTCCCTCCTTTAACGCCTGAATATTCAAAATCCGAAGTTTGCCAAAGAATCAAAACACAACTTGAAACAACCGAGTATGTACCGCTTTCTGAAGGATTTTCGGAATTCTGCATGTCAGATGATACTAGGGCACTTTATGGATTTGGTATTTATCCGCGGTATTTCAAATCCGGTGAAGGTTTTTATGATCGCAGCTACGACCCCTGGTTTGGGAAACAGCCTTTTGCAAGACTAGTATTCCGTTTGATTGGAATCCGTAATGGAAAGATCTATATAAAATCTGAAAATGAGGTACCGAGGTTTCCAAATGGCGCAATAGTTTATGCTGTTGGAGTTGATAAAAACAAATTTGAAGCACAGGTAGTTTTCGTTGATGGACAAAAGCCTGAAATTCTGATTTCATCAGACATCATTTCAGGTAAGGAATCTTTTAAAACGCTTAATAAGTAGAACCTTCATATTAAGAGGATATGAGGAAGATGAAGCAATTATTTTCAAAAGTGACTGGTAAACCTCTTGTTTATCTTGTACTGCTGAGCATTGTGATTGCAGTCTTTATAATATTGGCTTTTACTTCCGCTCATCGCCTGCCTTCACGTCTGGATGAAGGTTCATTCTTGATAAAAGGGTACTACTTTATTACGGACAAGTATTCTCCCTTTCAGGATTATGGTCCTTGGACGAATAACATGCCCTTGGCTTATTACATTCCAGGATTGGCGCAAGCCCTGTTCGGTACGGGGTTAAAAACAGGTCGATACTTTGCGATTTTTATTACCAGCCTTAATTTAGCTGGTATATGGATTTTGGTTAATCGCTTGAAGGGTAAGTGGTGGGCGTTATTTTCTGTGCTGGTTCTCGTTATCAATCCTGCAGTGGTGAGGATTTACGTCCAGGCGTTATCACAAGGTGCTGTGGCTTGCTTGCTAACCTGGTCATTTGTGTTTCTCATAGGTGAAAAGCGTAGATCTTGGCAAATTGCGGCAGGTGCTTTTCTGTGTGCACTGACCACTCTGACGCGCCAAAATATGGTCATTATGCTGCCGTTTGCTGTAATTTACTCATTTTGGCTGCATGGAAAAAAAGCCGGTTGGCTGGCGCTGATTTTCACAGCAACCCCATTTATTTTGGTTCACCTGGTTTTCTATCCACAAATATTAAACCTTTGGTTTTCCTGGCTGCCGGGATTTATAAAACGTGCACTGGATATTGTGGTTGTTGCAGGTGGGGGAAAACAGGCATGGTCGCCAACAGCTGGCTTGCTGACGCGAATCACTTCTTTCTTTATGGCGTTCCGCTACCACTTTGTTATACTTTTCGGCGTCTTCCTAGGAATAATTATGCTTCCCGCAAAAAAGTGGTGGAATAATTGTTATGAAAGAAAAACCGCATTTCTCCTTATTCTTTTATTTATCATCTTTTTCGGATTGCATGCATGGGCTTCTTTAGCCAAGAATTATTGTGTATTCTGTTTTCCAAATTATCTCGCATTTTTTCTTCCCATTGGATTGCTAATAAGTGTTATAGCTTTCAGCAATCTTATTGAAAAGCATCAACTGCTTTCTATATTTCTGGTCGTAATATTTATTCTTTTTATATTCCCTGGGTTGTACTTGGGTAGCCTTGAAACAGTTGGGCGCTGGGTTATGGCTTTACCTTTTCCAAGATTAAAAGGCGGGGAGTTTTTATCTGGGAGCGTGCCTCTATGGTCTATATTTAGTAATAGGTTTGGCCTAGAGTTTGATCATTTGCTGCCTTGGATCCCATCAATATTTGGTTTTCTAACCGCAATAATATTTTTATTGATACTTGCATTCTTTCATAAAGTATTTGGATTAGAAAATTATTTTGGGTTTGGCATCACAATTGCGATAGGACTTTTAGTCATTGGTATTGCCTTAACTCCTACAATGTTGTTAGGAAATGACCCGATTGAAAACACCTGTGGAGGGGATGTTCTCGCGGCTTATGAGGAAGCAGGAGAACAGCTTGCTGATGTTGTGCCTGTTAATGCTAAAGTCTACTGGAGCGCGGGGAGCGTGGTTACACCACTATTATATATATGCCAAAGCCGAGATTCACCCACCTCAGTTGAATGGTATATATTCCGCTCGCAAAGGGGGGGATAGAGACCTGCTTGAAAAAGCAGGATACTACAATGAAGCCTCACGACAAATCTGGAGGAAAAGTGATGAATTTTTCCTGATTAGCTACACCAGTATGGGCGATTTCTGGAAGGATTTTCTCAACCCACAGGATTTTTAATGAGTATGAACCCACTATACCTATTGATCCTTGTGAACCCGAATCTTTGATTCGGATTTTTCGCCGAAAATAAAACACCAGATAAAATTCTTGCATCTAAACATATAAGTGCATTCAGATAATGATTGGGTGCCAACAAATTATAAAGATATTTAATTCATTCAATTCGAAAATTGGATTTTAAATCTAAAACAATTTCCTTAGAACATAATAATATTTCTGGCTTTGATCAAGGCTTTATAACCAATTTCATTTTTTTTCCATAAGTCTTTGTGAAGCAAATTACCTTACTATACTTGTATTGGATGTCCCCCAAGTTTGAACCTGTACAAAAAAAAACTGCTTATTAACCTGATTATGCCTCAAGTCCTGAAATCATCCTTTCAAGCTCACAAATCAATACTTGAAATGGCTATCTCTGTTTTTGCTATCCATTGGATTTCTTAACAAAATCTTATTCTAGGATAAATTATTTTAGCAAGTTGGACGAAATATTGTTCACGACTTCAATTATTCGCCGAATTTTTTTATCTTCCAAACCTGGATAAATTGGCAAATTGATCGTGGATTGACTGCATAAAAGACTTTTTGGAAAATAATCCTGTTTGGAATATTCTTGGTAATTTGGAAGATGCGGCATGCTGTATTCAATTAATTGGCCTAACTGTAAACCCTTGTGTGCAGCAACCTCCATAACCCGTCTGCGATCAGGAACACGGATGACAAAATGAGAGTATGTTGCGCCTTCAACTTTGGGCGGCATTATCCAAGAATTTGGTAATTTTAATTGGTCAAAATACCGACTGGCAATTTCGCGCCGCCTGTTTTTTATGGTTTTGTATTTTATTAATTGTTCCAAACCAACTTGTGCTTCAACCAGAGATAATCGTTTGAGGTAATCAGGAGGAAAATGTATCTTTTCATCCAGGTGGTACGCGTCAGTCAGTTGGGTGAGGAGGCCGGTTTTGTTCTGAAGCCAGTAAGTGAAACCGTAAACCAAATCGTTAAAGGCAATAACCGCTGCGGGAAGGTATAGAAATCGAGAAAACTTTTCAAGTCCAGTCTTTTCAGAATAATTTTGCTCTCGAAATGAAAGTAATTTGGCGGCAATCTCATCATCATTGGTTGTAAACATCCCGCCGAAGATAGATGTGATCTGTTTGCTGATATTCAATCCAAATAAGGCGCCGTCACCGACGTTGATCACAGATTTTCCCTGCCAATCGGCTTCAAATGAATGCGCGCAATCCTGAATTATATAGATACGTTGGCCGAAACGATTTTCAGCATCGTGCACAATCTGTGTGACAGAATCCACATCCATCGGGTAACCGAACAGATGAGTGGGAATGACAACACGCGTCTTGGGTGTTATAGCCTTATGGAATAGGTCCAAATCCATGTTGTAATCGTGAAGGCTGATGTCCACAAAAACTGGAATATTGTTGCTGAGAACTGTTGCGTGGCCAACCACCGAGCAAGTATAGGCGGGCTGAACAATCTCCGCGCCTTCAATCTTTATGGCCTTTAAGAATGCCCATAGTGCACTGCGGCCATAGGGGAATGAAATTGCATGCCTGGATGAAAATTTTGCTGCGAAAGCTGACTCAAATTTCACCACCGCATCTTTTTCCGGCTTGAGAATTGAAAAAATTTCTTCTAATCCAATAAAAGGTTTTAACCTCGGGATCATATTCTGACCTGCAGCCTCACTGCCCAATCTTTCAAAGTAATAAAATCATAATCCGCTGCCAAAAGATCTATCATCTTTCTGAATACCTCCAGTTTCTTTTCTATTGGCGTCGCCAACGCTTGCGGCACATAGGCACCCTGATGGGTTGAAGGCATCTGGTTTTCTAATTCCGGCATTGAGTAATCCACAAAGTCCGAAAGATGCATTTGAAAGTGGACAGGCAATTTACCCGTTTAAATACTCCCATAAAGTGACTGATAGAACCTGTTTCCGGTAAAGAGCAGCAGAGTAGCAAAGAATGGAATTCTTAATAATGGCGTTACAGAGACTGGGAATTCAATGATTCCTCCCTCACCTCTTTGGCCAAGTGAAACTTGGCTGGTTTGATATGGGACTATTGGAGCTATCATATACCGCCACATGCCCATGGTTGTGCGGTTGTGCTTTGGCTGACCGGACATGCTCGCCCAATGTGCGAATTTCATCAAAGGCATCAGCAAAGTTGGAAAAACTGAAGAATCATATGAATATCCCAATTGCCTTAATTTGGGCAGTGTGCTGTCATCAATATTCCATCCGGGAGAGCGAAATCCAACGGGTCTCAACCCAGTGACTTCCTCGCAGATTTTACTCATGGCTGCAAGTTCTTGGTTTTTTTGGTCAGAAGTTAACCAGCGGAATCCTTGTGGGTGCGTCATGGAGTGATTTGCTGGCTCATGACCTTCATCAATAATTGAACGGATTACTTTATGATTGGACTGATATAAAAGGTCGTTGCCCACCATAAAGAGCGTGGTTTTTATGTGGTAATCTTCAAAAAACCGCTGGATGGTTTCGAGACCGGTGCGCAATTCAATGAAGGTGTAACCGCCAGTTCGTGTAAGGCCGTGTCCTTTATAAATAGAGGATAGGCTGTCAACGTCAATGGAAACCGAAGCCAAATTATTCATTTATCTATACAATCGTTCAAAAATGAAACTTGATGTTTGGTTTCAAGCGTTCCCTTAAGGTTAAGCGTGGCATGGTCCAAAACTTGCGCGTTGGGTAGATTTGCCTGAGCTGATGTGTAATACCGTGCAGAAGCCATATGGATTGCTGTGAATTTAAAACCTTGAATCAGACTCTTTAACCTAACTTTTCCTGAGCGGGTAAAAGTATCTGCTACATCAATGGATTGAGGGTACAAATTTAAAACACGCCGCCTTGATAAGCCAACCCGGGTACTGTTTTTTACCAGTACACTGACCATCTGCTTTTTTACAATTTCATTTAAAAATCCAACACGCATAAATGTAAGGTTCATCAAGCGTAGTATCAGGTAATTTAGGGGATTAGGGATATTATCTTTTATTGGATAGAAAAAACTTTCACATCTCAAGGAATTATCTTCAGTCTGTTGAAAATTATCAAGATGGGTAGATTGCGTGGTGAGCTTGCCGCCGCCTTCAGTTACGCCAAAGACTCCACAATCATCAAGAACAAGATCTCCTGTTTTATTATCAAAGGCCTTGATAATCCCGCCGTTGGATGCTCCCAGGATAAGATAGTAATTCTGCCTGGAACGGATGGCAATACCAGCTTGGTTAAATTCTTTATTTAAATTTCCTTCCTGAAAAGGCAATTTATAAAACTCTTCTTTAAATTGTCCTGATTCTAATGCCAAGATGGAGGATGTTAGAAGGGGGGCGCTATTCCCAATATCAATATCTGCCAGAGTAACAGTCTTACCTGCTTCAATGGATGCAAGCATAAATTTGTGCAGATCTGCTGCAACGGGGAATTCGCTGGCAAGCAAAGCAATTCCGCCTGGATAATAAATTTCAGTCCGGCGGCTGCCATATTCCCCGCCAAAAGTTCCGTCCGGATGAGCAAAATATTTTAGAAAGTCAAGTGAAGTCTTTAAAGCATTCTTCAAAGTATCGGTAGGCTTTATTCTGAAGATCTGAGCCAGGTAATGCATACATAAAGTCTGGTAGCCGGGATCGGCACCCCCGTATTCTGGAAACCAACCTTCAGGTGATTGGTTAATCAGAATTAAATTTACAAGTTCTTGACCTTTTAATATAAATCGATTTTCATTTAACAGGGCACCTGCCTTTAAAAGTCCAAGTGCTGCGCCTGCCAAATGATTGGAAATCAGGCTGTGCTGCTCAGAATTTTTTGAAAGAAAATCAGCGGCTTTATATAATCTTGATTCGAAAAACTGATTCTCTAAATCACTGCATACCGATTTTAATTCCTTGAAATGCTGATATCAGATCAGGTAATAAAAAACCGGTTGCACCGTAGCTATGTTCATTCGGATATGCCTGGTCAAACGAACCATCCCGGTGCTGCACTTTAAACGCAAATGTAAGTCCGGATCTTATGGCTTCTAATAAAACTTTGCGCGATTAATGGATTGTTCCTGCTGAAAATACCAATTCAGTGCGGAGACATTTCGTTGAAAAGTAGCTTCAGGAAAATCGGTCATTTTCCAAGCCCAATAACGCCGGTCGAAGCATCCAAAAAGGTTGGATGTGGGATCACGATTGATTTCACTCAACAGATGCCGGATTGCGGCTTGAACCTGGTCGTGTAACGGAATGATCATAAGGTAAATTATAACTATCTTAAAAAATTACTATTCGCGTTCTGTTGGATTATCCGTTATTTTGTTGGATGGTTTATTCCTGAAAAATTTCATGCCATCCTCCAAAAATTCAATTAAGAACCCAAGAAATGCAAAGAAATACCTGCTTGTTAACGAGATAAATGTAATGATTAAGGCAGTTTCACGTGCTACACCAACCATCATCTGACTGGCGACCATCAGGCCTTCTCCGGCGCTAATTCCAAGTATTGATACGGGAATGCTGCGGGCGAGTTGTGGTGTTAGCACGACCGCAATTACTTCAAGCGGGGATAAAGGATGTAATTCCACAAATAGAAAATAATGAGCCAGGGAAAAAATTATATGAGCTGCAATCGAGATTAGTAGGGCAATCACCAATAAACCAACATTTTCTTTGACAAGATTCCAGGCGCGGATCAGCCTGCCAGATTGTTTTGGTTTTTGCAGCCAAAATGCCAGCAAGATTCCACCCACAGCCACCAGGATTAATAAAATTAGAAAAATCGGCATGTGCCATTTTTCAGGAATGAATTCTTGAAGATCAACAGTAAATTCCCTGCCCAACAAAATTAAGGCCGATATAGAAACGATAACCATACCAAGAATTCCCAAAGCTCGATCAATCAATATGGTGGCAGTTGAAAGTGATGTTCTGCTACCCTGGGCATTCAATTTTTAAAACCCTGGTTACTTCGCCACCGATTGAGGTAGGCATGGCAATTGTGACAAATTCAGCGAGAAGGTTTGTTTGAAAATACGTCAGGAAATCAATTCGCGGCTTTTTAATTACTATTTTTCCAATAAAGTACCAGCGAAAAGCATATAGTAAACGGCTGATCAGGACAATGGCCAGATAAATGAGCAAAATTTCTATGGATAATTTATTTAATATTTCTTTTACATCCTTCCATTGTATATATGAGAAGGTAATATAAAAAAGATCGTTAAGAGGATTATCCATTTACCAACTTGGAGAATGGATTTAAATAATCTTTGCGATTTGAATTCTTTTAACTTTTCAATCAAATTTTTCACTATCAAGAAGTTTTATTTATAAATATATTTTTTATTCAAATAATTGCTTTGCCAATGAATTAGATTTTTTCTTACCAGAATCTTTCGAAAAATAATATATCAAGTGAGGAATTGCTAACAACAGGTTGGTTGAAATAGAATAAGAAAAATTTGAGATTTCATTTGAAAAGCATTCATATATTTGGCGAATCAAAATGTTTTTACTCCCACCCCTCATTTTTTCAGCAGTCAGGGCTTCTTGCAGAAGCCATTTAAATTCAATACCATCAGGTGCTGTTTTTATCCCATTATTGTTACTTTGCCCCAAACCTGTCAAGATCACATCCTCAGCAATGTTTACGCCAGCTTTTATCGCAAGCGCTAAAGTTCCCCAGAAACGCGGGTTAATCTCAATCAATTTATATTGGCAGGCGCTTTGGTCATAAATGAATTCAAGCTGGGCGGGACCTGACCAATGGATATGGTTGAATATTCTAGTTCCATAATCAATTATTTCAGGGATTTCCCTCGTGACATTTTTTGCGCCAAATCCTCCGGATGGAGGTATTGTCCAAACACGTTCCTGAGTTATTGCTGAAATAACTTTACCAGCATCAACCGCAAATCCCCCGTCGAAAATAGGTCCATCAATAAATTCTTCTGCCACCAGTATGCTACAAGGAAAAAAAGAATAATTGGATGTATTTGATGTTAATTCCTGATAACCTTTAATAAGATCTTCCATTGAATTGCAGATCCTAAATGCTTCTTTCACCCCTGAAGCCAAGCGGCATTTCAAAACCAAAGGGAAACCCAGTCTTTGAGCTTTTCTTAAAATCTTCGGATTCGGCGATATTAACAAAATCAGGGACTGGCACGTTTACTTGTCTGCAAATTTCCAAAATTGCGAATTTATCATTTAAAGTATTGAAATCATCAAATGTTCCATATGGAATTTGGGTATTCTTGCGTAGTTCATCTGCATGCTTGCATACAATAGCGGTTGACCTTTCGGAAAAAGCCAAGACAAGATCAATAGTATGGTTTTGAATATAAGTTTTAAGACCGGCAAATAACTCCTTTTCATCATAGAAGGGTAAAAAATGTATGCTAATAGTTGATCTCGGTTTAAAAATTCGGATTATAAGTTCGATTAAGGTTTGAATCCAAAACCCCTTACGAATTGGTATAAGAAAGTGAAACCTGTATTTTTTACCCAGGCTGCCTGTAACAGGTACACTTCGACGGTCGGGAACATCAAAAATTAGGATATTCGGTTTAGTCTCCATTGCTGCCTGAATTCTAACTTATTATCAATCCTAAAAAGATGAAATAGATTTTAAGAATGACTAAGCAAATCTGAGCATTGAGGTATATCCTTTTACCGGTTAGAATATACAAGATTGAAATAAATATATTATTTAGCGGAGTCTTTATGAGCAAGAAATCCAAAAAGGGTTACAAGCAAATTATTAAATCACAGGAACCTTCAGTTGTTCAAACGGCGAGAAGCACTGAATTTAATCCCGATTACACAGATGTGAAACGGGACCTTAAGCGCATTGGCATCCTCGCAAGTACATTCATTGTAATTCTGATCACGTTATCCTTCATATTGAAGATAAATTTCTATCAGGAGGAAATTATGGCACGCATGTTTGTTCCAGGCCCGGTTGATGTCGCTCCCGAAGTGATGCAGGCGATGACAAAACCGATGCTCCCCCATCGAAGCAAGGAATATGAAGAAATACATCGCCGCGCGGCTGAAAAAGCACAGAAAGTCTTTTATACCGATTATCGTGTTTTTATAGGCACACACAGCGGTTCCGGAATGCAGGAAACGGGTATTCGCAACCTGGTGAATAAAGATGTTTTATGCTGCGTTAATGGCGCTTTTTCGGAACGTTGGTATGATGTTGCTGTCTCGAATGGAAAGAATGCCGACCGGCTGGATGTTGACTTAGGTAAGGCAGTCAAACCCGATGCACTTGCGCGATGCGCTTAAAAAGAAGCACTATGAAGCGGTGACGATTGTTCACAATGAAACATCCACCGGGGTTGAAAGTCCGGTCAAAGAACTTGCCAAAGTTGTTACGAGAGGTTAGTCCGGAAACTCTCATTCTGGTTGATGCAGTTTCTTCTCTGGGTGGAACTAAGATTGAGATGGATGCTTGGGATATAGATTTCCTTCTTACTTCATCGCAAAAATGCCTGGCGCTTCCCCCCGGCCTCTCTCTAGCTGGCGTAAATGACCAAGCGATGGCAAAAGCTGCCACTGTTGAAAACCGCGGATGGTATTTTGATCTGCTTATCATGGAAAAACACCGTGTTAAGAATTCCACTGCAATGACCCCGGTTATACCGCTGGTGTATGGTCTGGATTTTCAACTCGACCGTATTTTTGACGAAGGCCTTGAAAACCGCTTTACCCGCCATGCTGCCATGTCAAAAAAGGTTTATGATTGGTCAAAGGCGCATGGAATGCCATCTTTCGCAGAGGAACCTTTTAGATCCAAGACTGTGGCGACTATTTCGAACACGTTAAATCTGGATGTTTCGGCTTTGAACAAATTCCTTCTGGAAAATTACCAGATGAGAATTGCCAGTGGATATGGTGACTTGAAAGACAAAACATTCCGAATCGCAACCATGGGAGAGATTTCGCTTACTGATGTGGATATGCTGCTCGAGGGTATGGATAAGTTCATTTCATTGAAGAAATAAATTACTTCCGAATAAATAATAGACTGGAGGATTATTCATCCTCCAGCTATTTTTTTTCCTTCAATTAAAGATGCTTTTTTCAGGAACATCTCCATCTTGTGATAATAATCTTTCAGCGTTTCAGGTTTGCGAAAACCATGCCCTTCTCCAGATAAAGATTGCAATTCACATGGGATATTATTTTCATCAAGTTTTTCTATTTATTGCCAGTGACTGATTTAGCGAAACTACATTATCTTCATCGCCGTGGAATAGGATTATAGGATCTTTGATTTTTTCAATGTGGTTAATCGGCGACCGATCAATAAACCGCTGTTGATTCTTTTTCAGAGCCCCAACCAGAAACCGGTGGTAATATTTTTCAAACTTATGGGTGTTACGCGCGTCTTCGAGCAGATCGCTTACGCCATAACTGCAAATGCCTGCTTTGAACAAACCTGGCTGCCGGATAAGAGTGTTTAGAACAGTAAAACCACCTGCGCTCGAACCCCATATTGCCATCCTTGCCTGGAGTGGCCAGACCTAGTCCGATAAGCGATTGGGCAAATGCTATTGAATCCTCTACATCGGCAATCCCCCATTGATGTTGCAAAGCATCCTGGTAATCATACCCGTATCCGCTGCTGCCGCGGTAATTGACCTGCGCAAAGGCATAACCTCGTGAAAGGAAATATGCCGCATCGCTACTAAAGGTTTTTGTATTAGCTGATGTTGGCCCGCCATGTACCTGCAAAATTAAAGGGGGCTTGTCATTTTCCTTGGATTGATTATCCAAAGGTGGGTAATAAAAACCATATCCCAGTTCTGTCTCCGGAAATCGGGAATGTAGATTTCATCAGGTTCGGTGCAATATGCTCCCGCTTCCTTTTCTTCGTTTGATTGGGTAAATGTCAATTTGCCATTTTTATATAAACAGATTTGCTTGGGCATCTTTGGTGATGAACCCAGAAATACCAAATCATCACCAACAGGAGACATGCTCATCTGGACTGCCCATTGAACAGGTCTGATGTCCAGTTTTTCCGATTCTCCTTTAGGGAGGTTTACTTTCCATAAGGTGGTTTCACCATGTGAATAACGAAAATAATACAAGGCTGTACTGCTGCCATTCCAGCCATAACTGCGCATCCCCTGTATCCATTCAGGCAGGCGAAGATTGAAACCATCACCTTGAACCAAGATTTTTGGTCCGCTTCTTAAGATTGTAGAGCACCAGATTATCCCATTTCGCGTCACGAATAATATAACTTAACCATTTGCCATCTGGAGAAAATTGCGGTTGACAGGCAGAATGACCTTTTTGCCCAGCAATCCAGTTTTCTTCAAACAAACGCAACTGCATGCCGCCCATTTCCCCCAGTTTTATTTGGCTTGCGTCCCAAGGCATATCAGGATGATTCCATTCGACCCATGCGATGCGATCACCTGAAGGATGCCAAACTGGATGCATATAAAAATCTGCGCCAAGTGCGAGTTGTGAAGGCCAACTAAGGCCATGTGTTCTTGCGATTGCCAGCCCATCAGTTTCTTCTGAATGGTAACAATAGATCACCCATTTTCCATCAGGCGAAAGAGCAGGCGAGGCTGTCGATCCCCAGGCAGGAGTAATAGGATTTGGACATAAATTCTTAACAAAAGGTGTCATAAAAAGACAACCTGACCGTGATGGAAAAACAACTCCAGCGAAATTTACATCAAAATCTCCACCGCCATACCCGACACCTCCACGCGCGTTTTGATCTCCTGAGAATTTTTGGGCCTTTCCCCCAACCTTTCTTCCAAAAATTACACCCTGAGAGCCTATTGATTCGCTCCAGAAGATCCTTTTTCCATCCCCGCCGAAACGTACATCATTAATTCGGGGCAACTGGTTTAGAAAATCAATCGTTACTGGAAATGATTGTTTCATATAATCCTTAATATGTAATTTTGGGTAATTTTAAATAAAAACTCACCGTTTTGCGCGGTGAGTTTTATGGTTGATATTAGTCCAAGTCTTTAGGGCGCCATAATTTCTTTAAGCTTCACATTTTCGCCTTTGTCAAGCTGTCCCCAATCGTCAATAGGAGCCGTTAAATATGCAATAGAAGCAGTAGGAAGAGTCTCAACCTTGCCATTTGCAATTTGTAGAAAAGCCTCCAGGCCAGGGTTATGACCGATTACCAGAACAGTATTTTTGTCTTTGGCATTTTTTTCGATGGCATGCAGGATATCAGCTGGTTCAGCCATATATAAAGAATCCAGGAAAATAATTTCCTTTTTACATTTGCATGTATCAGCCATGATTTCGGCAGTTTGCTTTGCACGTAAGGCAGTTGAAGACAAAATTAAATCAGGCTCTAACTCTTTAGACTTCAGCAGTTTGCCCATATGCTCAGCGTCTTTTTGCCCCCTCTTTTTTAATGGCCTGTCGTGATCCGGGATACTTGAATCCCCCCAACTTGATTTTGCATGTCTCATTAATAGCAATTTTTTCATGCTACCTTTCTCCTATTAATAATTACTCTTATAAAATTAAAGTATAACATAGGAGAGGTATGGTGTTCGAATCCTTATATTAAGGTATTGTTAAGAAATATTAGTATTTCAATAAGATGAATTCAAAAGATTTGACAACTTTTATATGCGAAGCAATAGACGTTGGGTTTGCTGAATCAGTACTCTTTAATAAAAAGCCTGAATGTCCTAATTACTTTTCCTGGCGGGGAAATCATTTCGAAATTACTGAACTTATATCAGAATGGCATGATTTTGGACGCAAGGGGAGATACAATCGAAATATGAAAGATTCTCATCTTGAGCGTGCCAGCGATAAAGGATCATTGGGAGTGGGAAGATTCTATTTTCGAATACGCACAGTTGGTTCGCGCGTATTTGATATATATTATGACCGATCAATTAAAAATGTTTCTGACACCGGTGGCTCCTGGGTGCTTTTTCAGGAACTTTTCCCAGATTGAATCCAATTTTTTATAAATAAAAATGATTATCATATTGATATTGTTGAAAAGGCAGTATTATAATATTAAAGTAAATTGATATTTACGTAAATAATATTGAAGAAGGCAGGCAAAGATTGAACAAGTCAATTGAAAAATGCCCGATTTGCTCTCATGAACTGACAATCACGAAAGTATTTTGCGAACAATGCGGCACAACAATGTCAGGTCAATTCGGTTCAACCAATTCCAGATTTAAAAGACTGACTGAAGATCAGATGGAATTTCTTATGGTTTTCATACGGTGTGAAGGAAAATTTAACCGCATGGAGGAAGAATTAGGGCTCTCTTATCCTACCTTACGCAACCGTTTTAACGAAATATTAGCAGCTATGGGATTTGAAGGTAATCAGTCCGCAGAAGAACATAACCTGTCTAAAGATGACCGGATCGAGATTCTGCAAAAACTTGATCAAGGCGCATTAAAGTCCGGAACAGGCTGAATTAATGCTGCGCGGTAAAAGTGAATCAATTCTTTAAAATCAAGAGGTGAATGATGAATGAAGAAAGAATGATGATCCTCAGGATGCTGCAGGAGGGTAAGATATCAGCGGACGAAGCAGCCAAATTACTTGAGTCTTTGGAATCGAGCGGTAAGAAAAAGAAGAAAATAAACCGGCTGAGGAATCTCAAAAAGGTGAAGGGAAGTTTTTTAGAGTATCCATTACTAATACTGTAACTGGAAGATCGCGTGCAAATATCCGCATGCCGTTGAGTGTGATGGGAATCGGGATGAAATTCGGCGCTCATTTTGCGCCTCAGATTGACGGTGTCGAATCTGAACAATTAATGGATGCAATACGCAATGGGCAGAAAGGCAAGATCATAGATGTATATGATGACGATGAAGGAGAGCATGTTGAAATTTTCATTGAATGACTTTAATGCCAAACCAAATTAAATCAGGCTGGAAAAAGCCTTTTTTTATAATCTGGACCGGCCAGGCATTCAGTCTGCTTGGAAGTGAATTGGTTCAGTTTTCACTTGTCTGGTATCTGACCAAACAAACCGGCTCTGCATCTGTGCTCGCTTTCGCTTCATTTGTGGCTTTGATCCCCCGTGTGTTAATTTCCCCTTTTTCAGGCGCTTTGGTTGACCGATGGAATAGGCAGCGCATTATGATTTTTGCGGATGCGGCCATTGCTGTTTCTACTATGCTGCTCGCAGGAATTTTCTGGTTCGGCAGTATTCAGATTTGGCATATCTACGCAATTATGTTCATCCGATCATTGGCTAGCGGGTTTCATTGGCCCGCAATGGCGGCTTCAACTTCTCTGATGGTTCCCAAAGAGCAGTTGCCTCGTATTGCTGGATTAAACCAAACTTTACGGGGAGCAATGGGGATTTTAGCTCCAGTAACCGCAGCTCTGCTCCTGGAAATCGTGCCCTTATTTGGGATTCTTTCAATTGACGTTATAACAGCAATTATTGCAATTACCCCACTTTTATTTATTGTAATTCCGCAGCCTGATAGGTCAGTGCAATCCGAAATGACCAAACCCGCCCATCTATGGGAGGATGTCAAGTCTGGATTTAATTATGTATTCGCGTGGAAGGGGATGTTTTATCTTGCTTTAACAGCTACAGCCTTAAATTTTCTGCTGAATCCAGGATACACTTTCATACCGTTACTTGTAACCAGCTATTTTGGAAAAGGCGCAATTGAATTTAGCTTGTTGGAATCTGTATTCAGCGCAGGAATGATTTTGGGTGGTTTAATCCTTAGTGCTTGGGGAGGGTTCAAGAAAAATATATACACCATCTTGATGGGAGTAATAGGTTTGGCGGTTGGAACATTAATAATAGCGGTATCTCCAGTAAATTTATTTTATATGGCAGTAGCAGGGATGGCCCTCGTGGGATTCATGAATCCGATTACAAATGGACCTATTGCCGCTATAATCCAAACGAATGCTGACCCACAGATGCAGGGAAGGGTATTCACCATGCTGGAAAGCATGGTTTCTGCAATGATGCCAATCAGCATGCTTATCGCTGCACCAGTTGCAGAATGGATTGGCATTCGCGGGTGGCTGTTATTAGGTTCAATAGGCTGTTTTATTATGGGTATAGCAGGTTTCTTTATTCCGGCATTAATGCATCTTGAAGAAGGTACACAGGAATTAAACCATAATCCGCTAACCGAAGGCCAAACCCAGGATTAACATAATAGCAGCAATCACTAGAGCTGAGATAAAAATTAAGACTGGTTGGCTTTTTTGCCTGACTACCACATTCTGGCCAAATAAATCCTCATTTAATCCAAAAGATGGACCTGCAAACCAGGCATAATATAGTCCGCCAAGCAATCCACCGAGATGACCCCACATATCAATTCCAGGTGTAAGACCGATAAGGAGGTTTACCGTAATAACCATGAAAATACTGGTAAGCATGGGCTTTGCCGATGGACCGAGCAGCTGCCTGTTTTTGTAAACATAAACGCCTTGAGCGGCAATTAATCCAAAAATTGCAGTTGAAGCACCCAAGGATGGATTGGGTGACATCAGGAACGACAAAATGTTTCCCCATATTCCGCCTACCATGTATAGCCCAATAAAGGGCCAAACCCCATATTTCTTTTCCAAACCTGGCCCGATCATGAACAAAGCATACATGTTAAAACCGATATGAAGGATGGACGCATGTAAAAAGATTGGTGTAATCAGGCGCCATAACTGACCTTTAATGATTAATTCATTTACTTTACCCATAAGGGAAAAAGGCAAATCATATCCCAAAGATGTTTGTGAGAGATTCTGGAGCAAGAAAAAAATAATATTTATTCCGATTATGACGTAGGAAACGTAAATTTTTCTTTTCATTTAATGGATGATTAATAGATTAAATTAATATTTTCCGCGGTTTTGATTTTTGGTGTTCCGCGATGATAATAGCTTCGATTATGTTAATGGTTTTTTGAAGCTGGTTCTGGGCATTGACCACGATGTAATCAAAATTTCGGGCTTTAATTAATTCGTCTCTTAACAGTCTCAATTCGAGTGTCAAGATCTTTTTCATGACTCAACCTGCGACCGCCCAACCGTTGAAACCATTCCTCTTCATTGGCTGGGGTAAGAAAAATTAGAACCGCTTCTGGATATAATTTCTTGATTTTTTCCGCTCCCTGAACGTCCAACCTTAAAATCACATCGTTACCTGATTCAATGGCTTTCCGGATTTGCGCCTTTGGAACACCCTTGTAATCATCATAAACATGTGAATATTCAATCAACTCATCTGCGGATATCATTTTTTCAAACTCATTGCGGGAAACAAAAAAATAATCCACCCCTTCTCGTTCGTCGGGACGGGGCGCACGAGTATTGGCTGTGACCACATGGTAAATTGGTAAATCACTTTTCTTCAATGCTCTGAGAACCGCGTCTTTTCCGACACCGGAAGGTCCTGAGATCACCACCATAATAGCGGTTGGTGAGAGGATATTAAAATCTATTTTTTCATTAACCAATGGAATTCTAACCAATCATTGAAAGGATTGCCTTGATTATAATTGAATTCAAAGCTTCAGTTTATTTCATGGAAATGACAAAATTCAATAATATTCGCTAAGAAATCCATTTAATTTCTTTATTATTTACCTTATATAGATTAGAGAATAGATCGACGAATATTCCATTCGTGAATATGGAAATGTGGCAAAGCAGGTTTTTCGGATCCGACTTAAGCGTATAAATAATACCAATCTTCGATTAATTGAAATTATTCTATCCCCGACGGATTGACAAAGATAAAAATATTTCGAAGGACTTTTTGAATATGATGCGAAAAATGAGGGAAATTTTTGCAGGATAGCCAATCAGAAAATTGTGAAGCAGTCGATCACCTGCGAAATGTAAAAAATTAAATGATAACGCTTATGTTTCGTCTGGATTTTAAGTAGATTGGATTCAGGTTTAGATCAAACCTCACTCAATACGAATCTACTAATTGCTCCAACTGGCCATAAGACGACATCCAGCTGATCTTCTGAATAAAGGTTTTTAAATCGATACTTCTGGCACGCAGTTTACGTACATTGTTTCCAACTGGATCAGCGCCAGCTGCACTGAATGGTTCGTTTGCATAAGAACCGTAGAAAGCAAAATATGCCTGGTTAATTTTGCGTATTTGGTAACCCTCATCCCAAAATATTTTTCTACGAACTTCCATAAATTGCTCTGCCTCCTCAATTTTATTTTGCTCAAGCAATTCATCAACAATTATCCGAGTCTGATACATTTCCTTTTGGAAATCAAATCCTTCTTGGGTTTCAGGAGCCAAAGGCACATACCTGGCTTCGTATGTTTCATAAGCAAAATTTTCCTTAGGCTTGATTAAAATCTCCATAAAACCGCTGGATTAAAAACCAGCTGATCTCTTCGCCTGCGATCGAAGCGGTAGTCTCATTCATGGTTCTTAAGGCAGGCAGGGTGGAATAATTCCAACCTAAAGGTCTGAAGGTTAAAAGATTATGAGTCCATTCATGCGCTACAGTATCCACCAGAAATAAAAGATTACCCGTGCTTATGACCATGGTGGGGTAGGTACTGACACCTCCAACAGGTACAACTAACGCAGAATAGTCTGTGTTTGCTTCCACCGAAGACTCGAGAGTGATCTCCTCACCAGGGCTCAGATTGGATTGCAGTGAAACACTTTTTTCCTGCTGAATCACATTTCTGGGGGAGATGATCAAGTTTTTGGGCAGATCTGTTACATGGTAGAGAACAGGAGGAAATGGTTGCTTAAAAATGCCTAATCCCATCGCATAAAGCGTTTGGCCAAGTTGATCCTGGATTACTGATTCTGCAAGAATGGAAAGATTATTCACACGTTTTTCCTGCTCATGCAATTTACTTTCCAAAACGAAAGACTCATTCTCTTTCTGGGATGAAACAGGATCTGTGTACAAACTTTCGAGTGAGTTTTTTAGATTTTGCGCATCAGCTAACGCCAGGAAGTAATCCTTAACTATTTTGCGCTGCTGGAGGTAACTGAGGTGTCTAATTGGTCCCAGACTGATTGCGGATAACTTTTGCCAGACCGCGCCGGCTGTCCATCCGAAATAATCAAATTCATAAGGCCGTGTATAAATGCGAATTCTATCAGAATTATCAACTGGCTGCCAAACACTGGTTGTGGCCGCTAAGAGAATGAAGCAGCTGAAAAAAATAATTTTCGATATGAACAAAAGTCTTTTCATTAGGGTTGCTTGAAATTATAACGGTTGGTTTCAAGGATATTCTTTACATCATTGATGTTAACGAAATGTTTACAGGTTTCATGCTAATTATTGTTATAATAAAATGTATAAAATATACGATGTAATAGAATAAAGAAAAGAGATAGATATGGCTAGACCAAAGAATTCACCAGAAAAAATTGAAAAAATGCGCAACGATATGATGGATGCGGTTATTGAACTGTTGGATGATGTATCACCGGATAAGGTCAGCATCCGCATGATCGCTGACAAGGTCGGTGTGTCGCATATGGTTTTTTACACTTACTTCAGCGACCGGTCCGAGATCATGAAAGCATTAATTGAGAGACAAAAGGATCGAATTGGAGTGCATTTTGAAGGATTAATTGAGAAATCGCGAAATGTCCCGGTGAAGACTGTACTTGCCGATTTACTCAAAGACTACGCACAAACAGCTCATGACCATCCCAAAATTTTTCGTATGTTCTGGATGACTCCAAAATCAGATAAAGGTGATGACATAGAAAGTCTGAGACATCTGGAGCCTATCTTTGAAAAACTTACAGAGTTAATTAAACTGGGCATAGAAAAGGGCGAGTTTTCAAAAAAGGATCCCCGTCTGGCGGCGGTAACTATTCTCACCATTGCGAATGCACCGCTGATCCTGAACTTATGCGGTAAAATGCCAACCGATGTTAGCTGTGAAGCATTGATTGAAGAAACTCAGAAAACAATTTTTGCTTATCTAAGTTAGTGACATTTATAATTCCATGATAAAAAAAATGGGGATTATATTCGCGTGAATAAATGAGGAAATGATGCCAAAAGAAAATAAAAAAGAAAAAACCAACGAAAAGACTTTCGAAAAGACCAAATTTTCTTTTTAAGTCGATTATTCAATGGTTTAAAGAAAAAAAGATACGTTGGATCGGTGCAATTCTTTTAAATTTTAATTACGGGATATTTCATATTAAATAATCTGAAAAACAGTTCTAGTAAAAGTGATACATATCAGACCGCTGCAGTCGAACGTGGTGATTTAATTGCCATTGTTGGTGCAACCGGGGTTGTGGAGGCTAAGCAGACAGCGGAACTAAATTGGCAGACAACCGGCAGGGTCGAAAATGTTTATGCAGAGGTCAATTCTGAGGTAAAAGCTGGCGAAAGACTGGCTGAGCTTGCTGTAAATACACTTCCGCAATCAGTGATACTGGCACAAGCAGATCTGGTTGCTGCTCAAAAAGAACTCGATGAATTGATTGCCTCGAATACCGCAAGCGCTGAAGCTTATCGGAACCTGTTAAGAGCTGAGAGTGACCTTAGAGATGCAAAAGAAGACCGAGATGACTGGAATTACAATGGCGCTAATTGGGATCGAATTAACAACGCACGATCAGAATTTATCCGACTTGAAGAACAATTGAAGGTTTACAGGTCGGCCTATGAAGAAGTAATTGATTTGCCGGTAACTGATGCTAAACGGATTGAGGCAAAATTGGCTTTAGACAAAGCCCAGCTGGCTCGCGACAAAGCATTAAGGACGATTAACTATATTTTAGGAAAAACCTTTGATCGGCCGGTGGCTGAAGATTTTGCTGATTACGACATAGCCCTTTCCAAAGTTCAAGATGCACAGCGTGATTGGGAACGGGTTAAGCAAGGTGCAAATAAAGATGATATCAGCGCAGCTGAAGCCCGTGTAGCTGCTTCTGAGGCAACTGTTTCACTAGGTTGGCTCGAAGCGCCCTTTGATGGAACAGTAACCCGCGCTTATCCGAAAGTGGGCGATGAAGTCACCACTGGTACTCAGGGATTCAGAGTGGATGATCTTTCAGACCTGTTTGTAAATGTCAATATTTCCGAAGTGGATATAAATCGGGTGGATGTTGGCCAACCTGTCGAACTGAGTTTTGACGCGATAACCGGAAAGCCTTATAAAGGAGAGGTAACAGAAGTGGCATCTGTTGGACTTGATAGCGGTAGTGGAGTAGATTTTGAGGTGGCGCTAAAAATTCTGGAACCAGATGACATGGTCCGCCCTGGAATGACTGCTGCGGTTAATGTCATAGTTAGTGAGATTAAGGATATCCTACTCATCCCCAATAGAGCGATTCGGTTAATTGATGGTCAGACAATCGTTTACGTTCTGGTTGATGGGAAGCTTATTGAGACAAAGGTTGATGTGGGATCATCTTCTGATACGCAAACCGAGATCATTGGTGGAAATTTGAAAGAAGGGGATGTTATAGTTCTCAATCCTCCTTTGATGTTTCAGACTAACGGGCGTCCACCATCATTTGTGAGGCAGTAAGTGGCAAAAGATAGATTTGTAATCCTTACCCATGATTTAGAAAAAGTTTACCGCATGGGTGAGGTCGAAGTCAATGCCCTATGTGGGGTCTCTGTAAAGATTAAGCAGGGAGAAATTGTATCAATCATGGGACCATCCGGGTCCGGAAAATCCACACTGATGAATATAATCGGCTGCCTTGACAGACCTTCAGCAGGAGAATATTACCTTGATGGAGAAATGGTCTCAAACATGAGTGATGACCAGCTGGCTGTTATCCGAAATCGAAAGGTGGGTTTTGTGTTTCAGAATTTCAACCTGCTTTCAAGATCATCTGCGTTATTGAATGTTGAATTACCTTTACGGTATGCTGGAGTTATCGAGGGGAGAAGAAAAAAAGCCATTAAAGCTTTGGAATCTGTTGGCTTGGGAGACCGAGTAAATCATAAACCGACTGAACTTTCAGGAGGGCAGCAGCAGCGAGTAGCCATTGCGCGAGCTATCATTAATAATCCGGCGATTATCATGGCCGATGAGCCGACTGGCAACCTTGATTCCAAATCAGGCGAAGAAATTATGCAATTGCTTTTAAATATGAATAAGAAATTCGGCACAACATTAATAATTGTCACTCATGATCCAAAAATCTCGGATCGAACTGAACGGGTAATACGCCTTTACGATGGATTGGTGGTAAAGCAATGAACATAGGGCAAGCTGTTCGTGAGGCATTGGAGAGTATTGTATCGAATAAACTTCGGGCTGGTTTAACGATTCTGGGTATCGTCATCGGCGTGGCTGCTGTTATAGCCATGCTGGCAGTGGGTGCTGGCGCACAGGATACTATTCTCGGTTCGATCAGCGGCATCGGCACCAATTTATTATTTGTCTTCCAGGGCAATCTTCAGCAGGACGTGACCAACGAGCAGCCGATCACCATGTCTGATGTTGATGCATTGAAAGATGTGTATCAGGCGCCCCATATTCAGGAAGTAGCCCCAATTGTAAGAGGGGCAGTTACCGCGAACTTTAGTGGTGAATCAACCTCCCCGGAATTATTTGGAGTAACGCCGGAATTTGAATCAGTCCGCAACTACGAACTGATAGAAGGCAGCTTTATTACCAGTGATAATGTCAACGGTTTGGCTTCAGTAGCATTATTAGGACCAGAAGTCGCCGATAAGCTCTTTGGCCGGAGAGAATTAATCACTGGAGAGACAATCCGTATTGATGGGCAGCCTTTCCGCGTGATTGGTATTTTAGCGCCTAAAGGCGGCGGATCGTTTGGAAGCCAGGACAATGTCATCCTGGTGCCAATTTCGACTGCCCGGGTTAGATTGCTTGATATTGAACGCGATAACGTTGATGTGGTTTATGTTCAGGCTATTGACGCGGAATCCGTACCAAATGCCAGCGAAGAGATCGCCCAAATCCTGCGAAGCCGCCACCGTTCCGATCTTGGAGCAGATGATTTTACGATTTTTTCCCAAGATGATTTCTTGTCGGTGGCTGGCACGATAACTAATGTCCTTACGATATTCCTGGGAGGAATAGCAGCAATTTCTCTTCTGGTTGGCGGCATCGGTATCATGAATATCATGCTGGTATCAGTGACCGAACGAACCAAGGAAATAGGCTTGCGAAAAGCCGTGGGTGCGAGGAAAGCCGACATTCTAATCCAGTTCTTAACTGAATCATCGCTTCTCAGTCTGATCGGGGGAATCATTGGGATCATCTTCGGATGGCTGATTGGATTTGCTGTTGGACAGGTAGCCGCAGCCAGCGGGACTCCATTTACACCAACTGTCAGTTTAAGCGCTGTGCTGCTCGCCACCGTATTTTCCACAGCTGTGGGATTATTCTTTGGGATTTATCCGGCAAATCGGGCAGCTAATCTTGAACCTGTAGAAGCGCTCAGGTATGAATGAGATAGAAATCAGACTAAAGGCAGCCAGAAGGCTGTCTTTTTTTTTGTCTGTACATGCACAGGAGGATGCATTAATGCAAGTAATTGGAATCGGTTAGAATTAGTTTTTATCTTACTAATTTATCGGAGGAATAATCAATGAATCCTTGGCGCATTCTTGTTACTGATGGTCTGCACGAGACGGGCTTGAGCATTTTGGAACGCGAGTCAGAGGTTGTAGTAAAGAATGATATTAGTGCAGAGGACCTGATTAAGGAAATCTCTGATTTCGACGCAATAATTATCCGCAGCCGCACGAAAGTAAATCGGCAGATAATCAATACAGCATCAAGGCTGAAAGTAGTCGGCCGGGCAGGTGTGGGAGTGGATAATATCGACATTAATGCCGCCAGGGAAAAGGGAATTACCGTTGTAAATGCTGCCAGCTCAACTACAACAGCAGTTGCCGAATTGACTCTTGGATTGATTTTTGCCCTTGCCCGCCAGATTCCGCTTGCGGATACCAGTATGAAAAATGGAAAATGGCTGAAAAAGGAGTTCATGGGTGTTGAGCTCTATGGAAAGAACCTCGGCATAATCGGGTTTGGGCGGATTGGCTCAGCTGTTGGACAGATGGCTGCGGCAGTAGGTATGCGGATTGTTGCCTGCTGCGACTTTAATATTCCTGAAACAATCCGAATCATTGGCGGCGAACTGATGATGATGGACGATATTATTGAAAAAGCAGATTTTATTGCCGTGCACACTCCTTTAACTGAAAAAACCCGCGGAATGATAAATAAAGAAACCATTGCGCGCATGAGAGACCATGTATATCTCATTTGCACTGCCAGAGGCGGGATTATAGATGAATCAGCGCTTTTGGAAGCTTTAAATTCAGGAAAGGTCGCAGGAGCCGCATTGGATGTTTTTGAAAATGAACCGCCGACTAACCAGGAATTGATTAATCACCCGCACTTGATTGCTACGCCGCACATCGCAGGCCAAACCAGCGAGGCCCAAAAACGCGCATCTGTGGATATCGCTCGAGAAGTCTTGGCAGCTCTTAAGGGTGAAAAACTTCATTGGAAGATTGTATAAAATTTAATTTGGAGCAGCAATGGAAGAGAAATTAATTAAACTAAAAGCTCTATTGGCAGAAATCGCAAATCTGGAAGCTGCCACCGCCATCTTGAACTGGGATCAACTGGTTAATATGCCGAACGGCGCTGCCGAAGACCGTGGCGAACAAATTGCTACTTTGGAAGACATCTCACATTCCAAAGCCACTTCTGAAGATCTTGGAAAATTATTGGATGTACTCACAGAAGACGCCAAAAATATGGACCCGGAATCAGATGAAGCATGCCTGATCCGAGTTGCAAAACGAGATTTCGATAAACGAAATAAGGTTCCAGCAGAATTTGTGATGGAAATGGCGCGAGTATCTACTGTCGCTCAGTCTGTGTGGGAAAATGCAAGAAGCATGTCCGATTTTGAGCTTTTCCGCCCACATTTGGAAAAACTAGTTGAGCTGCGTCGACATTACGCGGATTTCTTCAAACCCTGGAAGCATGTGTATGATCCGCTGCTGGATGATTTTGAGCCAGGAATGAAAACCGATGAAGTCCAGACAATTTTTAATGGTCTTCGACCAAAACAAGTGGAATTAATCAAAGCCATCAGTCAGGCTAAAAAGGTTGATAGGTCATTCCTGTTCCTCGATTTTCCTGAAAGCAGCCAACTCGCATTTGGGGAAAAAGTGATCTCAAAATTCGGCTATGAATGGAATCACGGAAGGCAGGATAAATCAGCCCACCCCTTCACAACCAGTTTTGGCCTAAACGATATTCGCATAACCACGCGATTTAACAAAAACTACTTACCAACAGCCATGTTTGGGACAATGCATGAATGCGGGCATGCTCTTTATGAGCTTGGGATAGATAAGAAATACAACCGCTCACCGCTTGCAGAAGGTGCGTCAATGGCAGTCCATGAATCCCAATCGCGAATGTGGGAGAACATGATCGGACGATCAAAACCGTTCTGGAAATATTTTTTCCCAAAGCTCCAGGAATTCTTTCCCTCACAACTGGCAAATATTGACACTGACACTTTTTATAAAGGGGTAAACGCAGTAGATCCTTCACTAATTCGGGTTGAAGCAGATGAAGCAACCTATAATTTGCATATAATGCTCAGGCTTGAATTGGAAATTGCCTTAATGGAAGGCAGTTTAGCTGTTAAAGACGCACCTGCTGCTTGGAACGAGAAATTTAAGGAATATCTTGGAATTGTTCCGCCAGATGATGCCAGGGGAATTTTACAAGATGTGCATTGGTCTTTTGGTGGATTTGGATACTTCCCAACCTATGCGCTAGGAAATCTAGTTTCGGCTCAATTATGGGAACGAATGAACGAAGATATTCCGACTCTGGAAGAGCAGGTTGAAAAAGCTCAGTTCAATGAGATCCTTGGTTGGCTGAGGAAGAATATACATATTTTTGGTGCCAAATTTGAACCTCAGACTCTTGTAAAGAAAGTAACCGGATCCAAGATCACTCCGGAACCTTATATCCGATATTTGGAAACAAAGTTTAAGGAAATATATAATTTATAAACTCTTGTGAATAAACAAAAAAAAACGCTCAGGTTGGCCTGAGCGTTTATCATTTTTAGAAAGCGCCGCTTTCTTTATAGAATTCAGGGTCAGTTGGAGTTTTTCCAGAAGGATCCCAAACATAGACCCAGTCCCCAACATTTGCCCAATCATAAAGCCAATGAGAATCGCCAACCGATAAATTAATACATCCATGCGATTGTTCATATCCGAACATGGCACGCCAATAGGCACCATGTAAAGCTCGCGCTCCATCATAATACATGGTCCAAGGCACATTTTCCAATAAGTAGTAGTCCACTTTGCCAGTAGCAAAAGCACCGGTCATTGTTTCGAGATCTTTCTTTTCTCTAATCTGGAATAACCCAGGTTTAGTGAAATAAGGTTCAAAACCTGTTGCAACCAGAGTTGCAAATATTAACCGGTTATTCTCATATACTGATAATGTTTGCTCCAATAAATTAACCTCAATCCAACGGCCGTTATCAACACCCTCAGGCTGGGTTGAATTTGGTGCGACAACTCGGATCTTGTTCCTGTCCACCCACTGCCCTGGCTTGATCATATACCATGTTGTACCTTCAGCTTCCACCTTATCATAAACCTGGACAACATCACCGCGGTTTAAGCTGAAATTGCCTTTTTTGCCATAAATGCTGGGTTCCTCATAAGGACTGACCGCATCAATAATCCAGCCAAAATTATTTGTTGGCGGTTGTTTGAAAAGCAATCCCTGAAAATCTGAGTAAGTAGTAGGGGAAGCGCGAATCCACTCCCCACGTTTATTGGTAAGGTAAGGATTGCCATCATAATAGGATGCGTTTTCATAAGTAATGTAAAGTGTCTGTCCAATTGGTAAATTTCTTAAAGCACCCCAGCCTGCAACTGCAGATTCCAAATTCGGGTAATAAGAAGCCTGCACTCCAGGTAGAACATTGAGCTTGGCATATTTTTGATCCAAATCAGTGTAAGAATAATCTGGATGCGATGCGGGCAGTGGTCTTAAAGGTAAAGTCATTCCGCGCTTTGCCCATCCGGTAAGAGTAGAAGATGGACCAAGAGCGAGGCAGTCAATTGGTGTTTCCATATAAACACCCGGAGTGCAAAGAGGCAAGCCCTCAAAGGTTTCAACAGTTTTTGGCGCCTCAGGTGTTGGGATATCCTGAGCGTTTATTACTGAAGGTACTGCAAATGTGAAAAGCATCATTCCAGCTAAAAAAATTAGATAAGTTTTCTTCTTTGACATCACATCCTCAATATAAAAAGCGATTGTTATTATACTTGATAATAATTATCCGATTTGATCAGTAATTTCGCATGATTCAGGGTTGATTACGAACAAAAACTTAGGAATTGGCATCAACCTCCATTTTATTATCCAAGTCACAAAGCCATTTAATCCTTTGTATACATTCAACTTTTAATTAGCTTGCAAGATTATGCCATGATTATCAATTTTTCCGTATGCTATAATCGACACGCATCCTTTCATTTCGAACTTTGGTGGCAAAATATGCGATTTCTTATTACAGGCGCAGCAGGTTTTTTGGGCGCTCCTTTAGCGAACGCTTTTATCGAAAATAATCATAATGTGATCGGATTGGACGATCTGTCAACTGGCGATCCAAAACAGCTGGTTGATTCTGTTCATCTCGAGAGGGGTGATATCAACGACAGGCTAAAATTATGGTCATTGTTGCAGGGTGTGGACTGTGTTTATCACCTGGCTGCCAGAGTTATCGTTCCTGAATCTGTTCTTTACCCACGTGAATACAATTTAGTTAATGTTGGCGGAACAGTAACTCTCATGGAGGCGATGCGCGATGTGGGTGTGAGACGTGTAGTTTTTATATCATCAGGAACGATTTATGGTAACCAGAAAACACAACCGGTACGGGAATCAAACCGTCCAAATCCACGCTCACCTTACGCAGTATCCAAACTTGCGGCTGAGTATTACATTCGGACAATAGGTGCTCTCTGGGGAATTGAAACTGTCTGCCTGCGCGTATTCAATGCTTACGGACCCGGGCAAAGGCTTCCAATGACCAATGCCCCAGTTATCCCCTACTGCCTGCGACAAGCGCTGGATAATGGAACGATCGTTATACATGGCAGCGGAGACCAAACACGCGATTATGTATATATTGATGATGTAGTTAAAGCGATGGTTGCTGTATCATCTGTCCCCGATATCAACCAAATGATCATAAATGTTGGCAGCGGAAGAGAGACATCAATCAACGAACTTGTTAAAAAGGTGATGGAAATTACCCACTCCAAACCGGAAATCGTTACTAACCAATCCCACGATAGCGGGCCGTCTCGCATGCGCGCTGACTTGACAATTGCCAAAAAGAAATTAAATTATTCACCCAAATTTAATTTGGAGCAGGGTCTGAGAAAAACCATAGAGAATGATCCCCGTTTCCAAAAGAAATGATCCTTTCCAATTCTGTAAAATAAAAATATGAATGGATGGTTTTTCACGCATCCTGCCATGCGAGGCATGGATTTAGATGACCCGAGATTGACTAATATCCGCCATGATGTGCTTCAAAAAAAAATATTTCTTCAAGAAATTTATGCGGAATGGTATGAGCTTATAGAAAAAAATCTCGGGGATGCCAAATCTAAAATTATCGAATTAGGCTCTGGATCGGGATTTTTGGAAAAAACTCTTCCTCAAATAATTAAAACGGATGTGTTTCCACAGCCTCATATTCATCTCGTCATGGATGGTTTGAGAATCCCGTTTCCACCAAAAAGTCTGGATGCGATTGTGCTTGTGGATGTCTTCCATCACCTTCCTGATGTCGAAGAGTTCCTTAATGAGGCAACACGGACATTAAAAAAGGAGGGCGAATTATTATGATTGAACCATGGGTAACCGCATGGTCGCTTAAGGCATACGCATGTCTGCATTATGAACCGATAGACACGAAAATGAAAAACTGGCAGTTTAATTCCTCTGGTCCTCTTTCTGGGTCAAACCAGGCTCTGCCATGGATTGTTTTGAGCCGCGATAAAGAGAGATTTCGATTAAATTATCAACTAATGAGGATTGTAAATATAAAACCAATGATGCCTTTCCGCTATATCTTAAGTGGTGGGCTTTCCACATGGATTAACCCTCCTGGTTTTTGCTTATAACATAGTAAAACGGTTTGAATCTTTGTTTGATAAAAAAATTGAAAAATGGGGTATGTTTGCATTGATTGTTCTGGAAAAAGTTAGATAAATTTAAGCCGGCGGGCAGCGAACACGACCATTCTGAACAACAGCAGACCATGTTTCCATCGCTGAATATTGGTAGACCCATAAGTACGGTCGCGATATCGAATGGGCATATCAACGATCTTTAAATTCAGCTTCGCCGCACCAAATATTAAATCATAATCACCAAAAGGATCGAAATCGCCAAAGTACTGCCTATTCTTGGCAATTCTTTCATAATCCTTTTTCCAAAGCACTTTTGTTCCACATAACGTATCTTTGACAGGCTGGCCAATTAAAGTTGGAAAAAATTATCGTGAAAGCTTTATTTCCTAACAAATTCAAGAAGCGCATGGCTTGTTTCTCCATCGGATAAACAAGGCGAACACCATTGATAAAATCGCCTGTGCCGCTCACAAGGGCGTCATAAAATCGGGGTAAATTTTCAGGGGGCATAGTCAGATCTGCATCAAGAATCATTAACACATCACCCTTTGCCTTGGAGAAACCTAATCGCACTGCGTCTCCTTTTCCTATACCCGTTTGTTTTAAATGGTAAGCCGGCTGCAGAGGATGGGCCTGGATTTGTTTGTCGATCTCGTTACTGGTATTATCGTTTGAAATCCCATCAACGAAAATTAATTCGGTGGTTTTTCCAAAATGTGGGAGCCTTTCAAAAACCTGGCGGATATTCCCCTCCTCATTTCTGGCTGGAACTATGATCGAAGTTGAGAATTGTTTTTTAACTAATGGTTTAGGTAGTTTTATGAGTCTGGCGACCATAAAATGAGTCATAGCCAGGAAATGAAAAGGCCAAAAACGAACCAGGAATTTGTTGAAGAATGCGGACAACAACGGGATCGGCAGGGGGAGCAATACTTCCTCCCAGTGGCGGACAACTTCAAATCCTGCCAGGTTGAGTAAATTCGATGAATCTTCCGGGGTAAGCCAGTTTTGAAGCAAAGTCGGTTTGGCAATATTAAGCACCGTGGCAGTCTTCAATGGAAATTCCCACACACGGCTGTAAAAATTGAGAATTAATCGTCCATCTGGCTTTAGCAGTTTGTGAATTTCTTCAAACATTTCCTGAACGTCCCACAGATCATTGATCGTGTCAGAAAGCACTACAAAATCAAACTGGCGCTTTATTTGGCCGTCAATCGCAGAACCCAGTTGGAAATCCAGATTCGGATGCAGGCTCTGCGCGCGGGTTATCATTTCTTTGGATATATCCACTCCCAGTCCATATGATGGTTTTAGAGAAGCGAGCAAATCACCACTCCCGCAGCCTATTTCCAATACTTCCTGATCTGGTGGAATATTAAATTGATATATCTGGCTGATTCGCTTTTGATAGTACCCACTCCAACCATGCCATTTTTTGAGTTTAATAGCAACCTTATCCCAATGTCTGCTTCTTTCCTCGTAAAACTGATCCTGGTTGGTGCTCATTTATTAATTTATTTTCAATCCTCCAGGAAAAAAGTATATCATTTCTAAAAATTTTTCTTAGGGTTTATTGCCTTGTTATTTATTAACTTGGGGTTTATAATTCAACTGTTGAATATTGAAAATGTTGAAGGACAGTATAAAGGTTCGGCTGCTGATTTAACGATTTTAGAGCATATTGAAACTGAGCCGAACACAACCCAGGCATCATTGGCCGGGAAAGTTGGTGTGGCTGTTGGTACAGTCAACTGGCACCTTAAACGCTTGATTGCCAAGGGGTATATAAAAGTAACGCGGGCGGAACGGAAAAAACTGAAATATATCATTACGCCTGAGGGAATTGCGTTTAGGGCAAAATTACTGGTTGATTATATTCAGACATCTATGGGGCTGTATCGGCTTGTGCGAGACCGCTCAATTAAGGCTATCAAGACAGTCCAAAAAGACGGGCATACCATAATCCATCTTTCTGGTGGTGGAGAAGTTGCGGATATCCTGAGATTAACCTGTATTGAGCAGGGTCTTGGAATTAGCAGTGATGGCCGCAATTACCCAACACTAAAAGTTGTCGGTTTGAAAATATATATTGAAAATAAGGAAAAAACCATCAATGGCGGATAAAAATTTCTGGCAGCATAAGCGAGTATGCGTGACCGGTGGAGCGGGTTTTTTGGGAAAGGTAATTGTCCGGAAGCTTCATGAGCGGGGTGTGAAAGAAGTTTTTGTACCAAATATTGAAGACTACGACCTGGTCAAGCTGGAAGATATCAATCGCATGCTTGAAGATTCCAATTCAGATATTATTATTCATCTGGCAGCGCAAGTCGGAGGAATTGGTGCGAACCGTGAGCACCCTGCAGAATTTTTCTACAACAATCTTATGATGGGAGTTCAATTAATGCACCGTGCCTGGGAAACCGGTGTTGAGAAATTTGTAGCCATAGGAACAATTTGTGCTTATCCCAAGTTCACGCCGGTTCCATTTAACGAAGCAAATTTATGGGACGGCTATCCTGAAGAAACCAACGCACCTTATGGCCTGGCTAAAAAGATGCTTTTAGTTCAGGCACAATCTTACCGGCAGCAATATGATTACAACTCGATCTTCCTTTTACCAGTAAACCTTTATGGTCCTGGCGATAATTTCAATCCAAAGTCTTCACATGTCATACCTGCATTAATCCGGAAATGTATTGAAGCTTTGGATGCAGGGTTGGAGGAAATTGTGGTTTGGGGGGATGGTTCTCCTACTCGTGAATTCTTGTATGTTGAGGACGCTGCGGAGGGTGTTCTGCTCGCTGCTGAAAAGTATAACGGTCCAGAACCAGTAAATTTGGGGTCAGGATTTGAAATAAGCATCAAAGACCTGGTGGAATTAATTGCCAACCTTACTGGTTATAAGGGCAGTCTGATCTGGGATTCCTCAAACCAAACGGCCAGCCACGCCGGGCGCTGGATATCAACCGCGCGCGTAACTATTTTGGATTTCAGGCAAAAATGGGATTTGAAGAGGGCCTTAAAAAGACGATTAGTTGGTACCGGGAAAATCAAAAATAATTATTCCTATGCAGAAACAAATGGATCATAGAATCACTTTGATTAAGCCTTCAAGAGGCTGGTCCGCGTTAAATCTGCGTGATTTATGGATTTATCGTGAACTGATCCTGTTTATGATCTGGCGTGACTTAATGGTCCGTTACAAACAAACCCTATTGGGGGCGAGTTGGGCGGTTTTACAGCCTTTTCTGACCATGGTTGTTTTCAGCATTTTCTTTGGCAACCTTGCCAACGTTCCATCAGATGGTGTGCCCTATCCGATTTTTTCATATACCGCCCTCATCCCGTGGACACTTTTTTCAAAAGCCCTGCATGATGCCAGTCATTCATTGGTGTCAAATAGACATATGATCACCAAGATTTATTTTCCGCGCATGATTCTGCCGTTATCTTCAGTATTGGCTGGTGTTAGTTGACTTTGCTATTGTCATTTATTGTTCTGATTGCGATGATGATTTTTTATGGCATCGCCCCTACAGCAAATGTATGGACACTGCCATTATTCCTCATATTAGCATTGATAACATCTATCGGGGTGGGATTATGGCTTTCAGCACTGAATGTTCTTTACCGAGATATCAATTATGTACTACCCTTTCTAACCCAATTCTGGATGTTCATGACCCCTATCGCCTATCCTTCCAGCATGGTACCGGAGAAGTACCAGGTTTTATATGCACTTAATCCCATGGCCGGCGTTGTTGAAGGTTTTCGTTGGGCGCTGCTGGGTTCTGGTCAGCCGCCGAGCATCTGAACCCTGATTTCCAGCCTTGTGGCAGTCCTGTCTTCTGATTTCTGGTCTGGTTTATTTCAGACGCACTGAGCGTCAATTTGCTGATATGGTGTAGGAGAATTGCATACATGACTCAAACAGCCATTCAGGTTGAGAATATCGGCAAAGAGTACCAACTTGGCCAATTAATGACTTCTTATCATACATTGCGCGATACTGTTGCAGAACATATAAAAATTGGCAAGAATCGAGAAAACAGCGATAAACCAATAGCTAACTCAATCTGGGCTTTGAGAAATGTGACCTTTGATGTGCATCAAGGTCAGGTTTTAGGGCGTGATTGGCAGGAATGGGGCAGGAAAAAGTACTTTACTGAAAATCCTTTCACGAGTTACTGAACCAACTGAAGGTAAAGCCGAGATCCATGGCCGTGTCGGGTCGCTTTTAGAGGTAGGTACAGGTTTTCATCCTGAATTGACCGGACGAGAAAATATCTTCCTGAATGGCGCAATACTGGGAATGCACAAGATTGAGATTGATAAAAAATTTGATGAGATTGTCAATTTCGCAGAAGTAGAGCAGTTCATTGATACACCGGTAAAACGCTACTCAAGCGGCATGTATCTGCGATTGGCGTTTGCTGTTGCTGCCCATTTGGAACCTGAAATTCTTGTTGTGGATGAGGTATTAGCAGTTGGCGATGCTGAATTCCAGCGAAAGTGTCTCGGAAAGATGAGCGATGTCGCCAAACAAGGCCGCACTGTTATGTTTGTAAGCCACAATATGTCAGCCATTTTGCGTCTGACCGAAGAAACGCTTGTGATCGATCGCGGCCAGCTATTGCTACGGGCACCCACCCAGGAAGCCGTAGATTTTTATTTATCCCATGGCTTAACCCAGGAAGGTCAACGCCAATGGCACGAGGATGAAATTCCAGCATATTCAGTACCCTTTAAACCGGTCGCGGTGAGAATAAAGAATAAAAAGGGACATGTGATAGATACTGTACGTTCTACAGAAGATTTTTTCATTGAGGTTGAATATACCCTTGAAAAGACAGTAAAAGGTCTGAGGGTAGGGATTTATCTAATAACCGCTCGCGGTGAATTTATTTTCACCTCATTTGATACAGATGAAGAGATTTCATTCAACAAATTTGATCAACGCAGTTCGGGAGAGTATATCAGTCGGGTCAAAATTCCGGCAAATCTATTAAACAGCGGAAGATTCATCATAGGAGTCAATGCCAGTTCCTATCGCATAAAAACCTACTTTCATGATGAACAAGCACTAACATTTAATGTGGACGCATCTGGCGCACCAGGTACTCAATGGCCTGAGCCACGCTTGGGTCCTGTTCGACCAGCCTTAAAATGGGAGATAAAGACAATTAATAATGCCGACAAAAAATAATGAACCTACCGAAAAAACGGATACAAAAAATCTGGTAAAGAATATTATTGGCCAGGTTCCCTTCACTGCCGAATTATATTGGCTGATACGTCAGCGCGGAAATCACTTAACAGCCGTTTTACATTAAATAAGCTAGATGAAAATATTGCTGAACTTGTTTCCCAGGTGGAAGCATTAAAAGACCTGGCACCTCACCAGGGAAAGAAGATTTTTGTTTTTGCTACCTTGCATTACTGGATTGAACATGCCGCGCTAACTGCCTTTTCCTTATCGGCGATGGGTTATGATGTTACCCTTGGTTTTCTCCCCTATCATGACTGGCAGAATGATATTAATAAATTTGACTTGCGCAGGCAAAACATTTATGCTGAAAAAGTCCTTGGTAAAGCTGCAAATGTTATTACGATTCTTCCATTTCTCAATCTGCATACAGGATATAAAACACTTCCGCTGGAATTACAAGAGAAAATTATTCAGGTAACAAGGTTTGATTCAATGTATACCTTGCAGGAGGAAAAAGTTGATGAAAAATCCTCGATTTACAAAATGCGCTGCAAACGCAACTTGCAAGCTGCACGTTCCGCTTATGCCTGGATGGATGAGAATAAACCAGATGTGGTGATCGTGCCAAATGGCACAATTCAGGAATTTGGAGTAGTTTATGAGGTAGCCCGTTACCTGAAGATCTCTACGGTAACGTATGAATTCGGTGACCAGCGTCAACGGATTTGGATTTCACAGAATTCCAAAGTTATGCGCCAGGATACAACTGAAATGTGGGAGACCTTAAAAGGACAAACCGTTATCCCAACCGGAACTGGACAAGGTCCGTGAACTGTTTGAAGCACGGCGTAAAGCATCTGTTTGGAAGAATTTTTCCCGGCTTTGGCAGCAAGTACCTGCAAAGGGCGCGGATATTGCCCGAAATGAATTGGGACTGGATAAACGCCTGGTTGTGCTGCTCGCGACCAATGTTCTGGGTGATAGCCTGACCTTGGGACGGGAAATTTTTACTCAATCCATGGAAGATTGGCTGGAACGTACCTTACAATATTTTGCGGGAAGGCCGGAAGTACAGCTCGTTATTCGTATCCACCCCGGTGAGAAACTAATACATGGGCAGTCCATGCTGGATGTTATTAATCGGGTATTGCCAAAATTACCCGAAAATATTCATGTCATTAAACCTGAAGAAGAAGTAAATACATATGATTTGATCGCTGCCGCTGATTTAGGTCTGGTTTACACAACCACGGTTGGCCTAGAAATGGCAATGAGTGGCGTTCCGGTCATCGTCGTAGGTGACACTCATTACCGAGGAAAAGGATTTACACTTGACATGGATTCTTGGGTCAAATATTTTAAAACTCTGAAATCAGTATTTGAAAACCCAGTTTCTTACAAGTTATCGGATGAACAGATAGATCTGGCGTGGGCTTATGCATACCGCTTTTTCTTTGATTTCCCGCTGCCTTTCCCCTGGCATCTGGTGCGATTGTGGGACGATTACCAGAATAATAAAATTAGCACCATTTTCCACTCAAAGGAATGGCCGAAATATAAGAAAGTATTTCACTATCTTGCGGGTGAACCAATTGATTGGTCTGCAAATGGGGATAAGTTCAATTTATAAGAGAATGAATGGCTGATAGTAACATCCAACAGAATGTCCGACAGTTTTATGATGCCGTAGGATGGCAGCGGGTTAGCGCTGGTGTTTACCAAAACGCCCAATATGAAGACTTACGACCTGTTTCCAGGGAATATATTCATAAATGCCATTTGCGTGTGAACAGGCATTTGCTTCATTCAGGAAAATACTTTTTAGATGCCGGCTCTGGACCAATCCAATATCCAGAATATCTGACATATTCTGAGGGCTATCAATACCGTGTTTGTCTGGATATTTCTATTGTTGCCTTGAGAGATGCACGTGAAAGAATCAATGAGTCATGGATTATTTGTGGTCGCCGACATTGCTCATTTGCCTTTCAAGACCTGATACTTTTAATGATTTGGTCTCTTTGCATACCATACATCATCTACCGCCTGAAGAATACCAGCCCTCGTATTTTGAACTTAAACGGGTTTTGAAATCTGGCGGAACAGCAGTGGTGGTTAATGGCTGGAGTGATTCGATTTTTATGCGCATTTTCCGAATTCCGATACAGATCATGGAGAAATTATTTCATGTCGGTGAGGTGAGAAAGGACGTCTTGAAACCTGAAATCTCAGCACCACAAAAACCTGCAGGTACTTTTGTAAATAAATTAACGCTGCCAGCCTTAGGCAATTACTTGGGAGATGGATTTCCCAATTAAAATCAGTGTTTGGCGAAGCGTAAGTGTGCGCTTTTTGCGAGCGATGATCCAGCCAGGATTACTGGGAAAATTCTGGCTTAATGTCCTTTATATGAAGGAGGAATTGTTTCCGGGTTTTTTTGGTGAGAAAGGTCAGTACCCGTTGATCACTTTTAAGAAATAGATGCAAAATTTCTATTATGTAAAAAAATTACAGGATGTGACTATGGATTGGAAAGAAAAAGTTGTTTTGGTAACCGGCGGCACCGGTTCATTTGGGAAAAAATTTATTCAAATTATGCTGAGAGAGCATCCATCCAGCGAAACTGATCGTGTTTAGCCGTGATGAACAGAAACAGCATGAAATGCGGCAGACGGGATTTGACCACCCCAACCTGCGTTATTTTATAGGTGATGTTCGCGACTACCCCCGCTTGAAGCGTGCTTTTGAAGGCGTTGATTATGTAGTTCACGCAGCAGCTTTAAAACAGGTTCCTGCCTGCGAATACAATCCGATGGAAGCAGTCAAGACCAACATTCTTGGAAGCAGCAATGTCATTGATGCGGCTCTTGATTCTAATGTGGAAAGAGTTATCGCTCTAAGCACCGATAAGGCGGTAAATCCAATCAATTTGTATGGCGCCACAAAACTTGCTGCAGAAAAAATGTTTGTTCAAAGTAATGCCTACGCTGGCGGGCGAAAAACCCGCTTCAGTTGTGTTCGGTATGGAAATGTGGTTGGCAGCCGCGGAAGTGTTGTGCCTGTATTTATGCGCCAGCGTGAAGAAGGTGTGGTATACCATTACTGATGCGCGCATGACTCGTTTCTGGATCTCGCTAGAACATGGTGTACGCTTTGTTATCCGCTGTTTGGAGGATATGCATGGCGGAGAAGTATTTGTTCCAAAAATTCCCAGTATGACGGTAGCAGATTTGGCAAAGGCAGTTGCACCCGATGCCAGGATTAATGTCATCGGTATCCGCCCTGGTGAAAAACTCCATGAGGTGCTTATCTCTGAAGATGAAGCCCGAACAGTGATCGAATTGAACGATATGTATGTCGTTCAGCCGGCTGAAGCACTTTGGTTTGGTCACGATTGGGCAAAAATCGGCAAACCGATTTCGGATGAATTTCGTTACGCCAGCAATACGAATAATGAATGGCTGAATGTGGACCAGATTAAAACATCATTGAGCCAATTGAATTGGACTTCGAGAAGTAGGATTTTTTCTATGCGTATCCTGGTTACGGGCGCTTCAGGATTATTGGGATTAAACCTCTGCCTTAATCTGATAAATGACCACCAGATTTTTGCAGTTCTGCATTCCCAAAAACTGCTAAAGCCGCCCTTCAAGACAATTGAAAATGATCTGATTGATGAAGATTCATTTGAATTTCTTATAAAAAAATCGAAGCCGGATCTCCTGATTCACTGCGCGGCAATGGCTAATGTGGATACCTGTGAAACTTACCCGCAATTGGCGAAACGGGTCAATGGGGAAATGCCAGGCATGCTTGCTGCTCTTTGCAGGGAAAAAGGTATCCGGTTAATCCATATTTCCACTGATGCGGTTTTCGATGGCAAAATGGGGGATTATACCGAGGAGGATACTCCTAATCCTCTATCAGTTTATGCGCAAACCAAACTTGAGGGAGAGCGGATGGTTGCAGCTGAATATCCGGATGCAATAATTGCGCGGGTAAATTTCTATGGATTCAGCCTAAGCGGTAAACGCAGCCTGGCTGAATTCTTTCTCAATTCTCTGAAGTCAAATAAAAAGGTTGATGGATTTGTAGATGTAATGTTTTGCCCATTGTATGTAACCGATCTGGTCTTTACTCTCATGAAGATGGTCGCCAAAGAATTAAAAGGTCTTATATCATGTAGTCTCTCCAGAATCTCTAAGTAAATATGCCTTTGGTATCAGAATTGCTGAAAAATTTGGGCTTGATAAAAACCTCATTCAGCCCAAATCGGTTTCTGACGGGGGTTTGTTGGCTGTCCGCTCACCTCGACTTACATTGAAAATTGATAAACTGAAATCAGAAGAAATAATCCCATCTGGCCAATCAGATTGTTTGGACCATTTTTACAGACAATATTTGGATGAAATCCCTGAAAAAATTAAGGCTTTGGCTGCTTAGGCAGCAATCAAGGAGTAGAAATGGAATTTAAAATCGGTTCAAACTGGATCGGTGAAAATTACCCGACATATTTTATCGCAGACATTGCAGCAAATCATGATGGTGATCTGAACCGCGCCAAAAAACTCATAAACTTGGCAAAAGCGGCTGGTGCGAGTGCGGCTAAATTTCAAAACTTCCAAGCCTCGAAAATCGTCTCGGACTACGGTTTCAAGTCTATGGGGGGTCAACAGTCCCACCAATCCCAATGGAAAAAGTCAGTCTTTGAGGTCTACCAGGATGCCTCGGTACCTTTTGACTGGACTCCTGTCTTAAAAGAAGAATGCGATAAAGCCGGTATTGATTATTTTTCATCGCCATATGATTTTGAAGCGGTTGATATGCTCGAAAAATATATGCCTGCATATAAGATTGGTTCAGGTGAAATTGATTGGATTGAAGCTCTGGAACGAATGGCGTCTAAATTTAGACCGATCTTATTGGCAACCGGGGCGGCGACTATTGGTGAAGTGCAGAGAGCAGTGCATGCGATTTTAGCAATAAACAAGGAATTGGTCCTGATGCAGTGCAATACCAATTACACTGCCAGCCTTGAAAATTTTAGATATATAAATTTGAATGTTCTGAAAACCTATGCACAAATGTTCCCTGAAGTAGTACTGGGATTATCCGACCATACTCCCGGCCATGCGACTGTATTGGGTGCAGTAGCATTAGGTGCGAGGGTAATCGAAAAGCATTTTACCGACGATACAACGCGCGATGGTCCGGACCATAAATTTGCAATGGATCCGAACTCTTGGGCTGAAATGGTTGATAACACTCGAAAACTTGAACAGGCGCTTGGTTCTGCTGATAAAGTGGTGGCGGATAATGAGGTGGATACAGTTATCATCCAGCGGCGATGCCTGCGTGCTGCGAGAGATATTCATTCAGGCGAGGTTATAACCAGGAAGATGATTGATGTTCTGCGTCCAGCTACTCTTGGTGCTATTTTGCCCGATCAGATTGGTAATGTTATTGGGTTGAAAGCAATTGCGGATATCCCTGCTGGTAAAGAATTGCGTTGGGGAATGCTGGTGGATTAGCCTAAGAGGAAACACTGCGCATTTTATATTGTTCCGAAAACTATTCACCGCATGATCACCGCTTTCTCACTGCTCTGGTAGCCAGCGGCTATGAAATATTCTGGCTGCGGCTTGAGGAGAGAGGAAGGGTTCAGGAAAGCCGTAAATTGCCTGAATCAATTCATTTAGTCAAATGGCGGAGCTCTCAAGAACCCGTTACCTGGCAAGATTTCAGAAACTTGAAAAGCAAGTTTAAAGCCGCAGTCGAAAGGATAAAACCTGATTTAATACATGCCGGTCCAATTCAGCGCGTGGCTTACCTAGCGGCACTAATTGGTTTTCATCCATTGCTAACCATGTCATGGGGGTATGATCTACTAGAAGACGCGCACCGTGATAAAACCTGGGATGAGATTACTCGCTATGTGGTAAAAAATAGTGACTGGTTTACTTCAGACTGTCAAACCACGAAGAAAATCGCCTTGAAATATGGAATTCCAGAATCAAAAACAACGGTCTTCCCTTGGGGGGTCGATCTGGGTCTTTTTAATCCGGATGGAAGGAGTTTCAAGCGAAGAGAGATAGGTTATGAAGGTGACCTATTGATTGTTCATACCCGCTCGTGGGAGCCGCGATATGGGGTGGATATCGCTCTGGAAGCGTTTTGGCGAGCCCTGAAAACCGAATCCAATATACATTTATTTCTACTTGGGGGCGGTTCACAGGAAGAAAAAATAAGGCAGTTTGTTTCTGACAAAGATTTGTCTGACCGAGTTCATTTCTGCGGTTATAAACAAAACGAAGAATTGGTTGGCTTTTATCAGGCTGCAGACGTATATCTAAGTGCATCCCATATTGATGGATCATCAGTTGCGCTATTAGAATCCATGGCCTGCGGCTGCCCGGCGCTTGTATCAGATATTTCGGCCAACTTGGAATGGATTACCGATAAAGTTCAGGGTTGGGTATTCAATGATGGCGATCCCGAAAACCTGGCGGAAAAGATTATCCATATTTCCAGAAACAGAAATGAAGTTTTATTATGCGGAAGGAATGCTCGCGCCAAAGCGGAAGCGGATGCAGACTGGTCTAAAAATTTTCCCAAATTACTGGATACATATAATCTTATGATCAAAAGGTAAGTCAATAATCAAGGAATATATATGGAAAAAGAATCACAACATTGTTTGCATCATTCAAGCCCGAATGGGTTCCAGCCGTCTGCCAGGAAAGGTTTTAAAGGAGATATGTAATCGTCCAATGCTTGGCTGGGTGATAGAACGCGCATCCCACTCCCGATTAATTTCAAAGATAGTAGTTGCAACCACAACAAATTCTGGCGATGACCCGATTGAAGACTTCTGTAAAAAATCCCATTCCGCAGTTTTCCGGGGAAATGAATTCGATGTACTTGACCGATATTATCAGACCGCAAAAACATTCAAAGCAGATGTTGTGGTTCGGTTGACAGCGGACTGCCCGTTGATAGACGCGAAACTTATTGATGAAGCAATAGCAAAGTTATTTTCAGAAAACGCTGATTTCGCAGCCAATCGCTTGCCTCCGCCTTACCAGCGTACTTACCCGATTGGGTTAGATGTTGAAGTAGTGACGTTCAAGGCGCTTGAGGCTGCATGGAATCGAGCAGGAAAACCCTATGAACGGGAACATGTTATGCCTTTTATATATGACCCGCAAAATAACTTTAAGATTGTTTTGCTCGATGCTGAAGAAAATTATTGTAATCAGCGCTGGACTGTTGATACTGCCGAAGACCTGGAATTTGTTCGGGAGGTGGTAAAAATTCTCGATTGCAGTCTCGATTTTACATGGTGGGACGTGTTAAAAACACTTGAAATGCATCCTTACCTATCTGCTTTAAATATGGGTGTTGCGCATAAATCCTATTATGATGTCGATCACCGTGCAAATTAGAAATAGGAAGGATTAAATTGCCAAAACCATTGCTAACCCTTTTCACAGCCCCAAAACCTTTCATTGATCCACACATCATCACAATCCAGCGAAACGCGATGAACTCCTGGAAATCTTTAGGGAATGATGCAGATGTATTGGTATTAGGAAACGGTGAGGGAATTAGAGAAACAACCCTTGAACTTGGAATCAGGCATATTCCAGATGTTTTCTGCAATTCTCGTGGCACCCCGTTAATCAGTTCAATGCTTTCTCTTACCCGCAAAACCAGCTCCAGCCCCTTCCTCGGTATCATAAATGCGGATATTCTTCTGTTTCCGGATATCCTAGAAGCTGTCCAGGCAGCGGCTAGAAAATTTTATAAATTTCTTTTGGTCGGTCAGCGCTGGGATATGGATGTTATTAATTTATTAACCGCTCCTGATCAATTTCTTGAATTGAGAGGGAAAATCTCATCCAAAGCCACACTTCATGCGCCTATGGGCAGTGATTACTTTATTTTCCCAAGGGATTGTTATTTGGACATTCCGGATTTTGCTATTGGTCGAGCAGGTTGGGATAATTGGTTTATTTTTAAAAGCCGCTGGGAAAGTTGGCCTGTTATTGATTGCACCCATGATATTTGGATAGTCCATCAAAATCACGACTACAGCCACCTGCCGGGCGGTCAGCCGCATTACCGCCTTCCCGAAACCAAAGAAAATGTTGAACAGGGCGGGGGCGAACACACAATATTTACCTTATTTGACGCCCAATTCGAGCTTATCAACGGCAATATGTTGCGGAGAAAACTCACGCTTAAGAAAATCTTGCGAGAGATCGAGATATTCCCGTTGACGAATTTACATTCTCATATACTTGGAAAGCTTTTTTATCTTATTGCACGGCCGCGAAAGGCTTATACAGAATTAAAGAAGGTTTTTCAAAACGAATAATAATCAGGTTGTATTCTTACTGGCAATGAGTCAAAATATTAAATTCCTCTATCTTTGCCATTTCATTATCGGACTTCATAATCAAGTCATCTGTGCAGAAAGTATTTTGGGCAAGCAATAATTTGGAATAGTTATATAAGGGAATTAATGGTAAATCTTCATTGATCCTGGATTCCATATTTCTTAACAAGCTTTCCCGGTCTGATTTAAAATTCGTTGTCTTCAGCTGATCACATGCCTGGTCAATATTCTCATTTCTATAACCACTGAAATTGGTACCAAGGAAATTATTATTGCTAACCGGGAATAAAATTACTGGAGAAAAGTTGACAGGGGTTAGTCATTGGACTTGCCCAAGTAAGCTGCGCCAGATCATAGTTTCTATGAAATATTGAATCTTTATGCGAAGCATCCCAAAATATTTCTGATGGCAATGCTTTTATGTTTATTCCGATTCCGCATTCAGCCAGGGTAGCTTTCACAATTTCTGACGATTTCAGATTATCTTCGATATCCTCCACCAAATAGATAAAGCTTAGCTCTTTGCCATCTGGAATATTAGGAATTCCGGAAGATAATCGTGGTGTTTCCGCTGAATTATCTAAATCTTTCCATCCTACATGATCGAGGAGAGCTGAGCCAGCTGCTAAATCATAAATGCTGCTTTCATTTTTTTGAGTACCAGACTTGCTCTTGGTGAAGCGGATAACATTAGTATTTTCATAAAGTCCAAATGACAATTCGTTAATCGCTTTTTCCCGGTTTAAACAAAGGTTGATGGCATTTCTGACAATAAGATCTAATTGCGGTAAATAAGTATTGGAATCATCTTCGCGCAAATTAAAAACTATCAATTCACTATAATTTGCTGCGCCCTTAATTACCTTTACTGCGGGATCTTTAAAGTAATTTAGCAGAATATTTAGCACCGGGAGTTGATCGCGCAAATTGGAGGTGGTGGTAGTCAGGTCACAACCATTTTCGATAATTTCATTTTCGAAAACACCAAGGTCATAATTAAATTGCTGAAAAGGAGCTCGATCAAATTTCAGATTGCTGAGGGCAGTATCACCGTATGGACCAATGAATTTAAAAATCAGATTGTCAAAATATGGAATTCCTTCTTCCGCTCGAAAGTAGTATGGATTCTTGGTCAGATGGATGCTCTTTCCTGCGACCCAGTCTTCCACTTTGTATGCGCCCCACCCTAATGGACTTTGATTTGCTTCCGCCGAAGTAAGAAGCTCACTTGCCGAATATTTTCTCCAGGCATGTTCAGGCAGGGGAGTCCAAAAATATTTTTCAAACTCATCAGTCACCAACCCAGGTTTACTGATCCATTGGACAGCTTGTTCATTAATAGCGGTGTAAGAAGCGGTTTGCTCAAGTAGTAATTTATTAATTGGCGTGGCAGGGTCAGATGCAACATTGTAGGAATAAACAGAATCATGGGCAGTCAATGGATGTCCATCGGACCAGGTTATACCCGGTTTGATGTGATAGGTCGTGGTAAGGTAGTCCATTTCCAGGGGATTTGCTCCATCCCAGGAAATAGCACAATCGGTGTTAGAACACCCGGAGGGGAAGACATTGACCCCAGCTTGTAGTAAGACGGGGTCGCCAATTGTATTAATAACCAAATCACCATTATTAACTTCGATAGTTGTTAGGTAAGCATTGCCATCAGAAAAACTTGGAATTTTATCCAGGATGACTGGGTATGGTTTGCCATCCGAAAAATCAATGGGACCGTCATAAATAGCCTGAAGTATTTCACGAGCGGCTTGTGAATCATCCAAATATGCATAAAGAGATTCGGGTTCTTCACCCAGACAAATTGTTAAGGTCTTTTGGTTGTCTAAATTGGATGTTAATTGTATTGCGGGGTTAGGAGATGGTAATTGTGGTGCAGCACAGGCAGAGAAGATAAATGCTATTGTTAAAATCTTTGGAAAAATGTTCGTTTTTTTCATCTGTTACTCTTGAAAAGCTAGTAAGGCGATTTATGGTAGCATTATATCAATCCCTCGAGTATGATTGATTCAACAAGTGAATGTCCTTTTACAATGGAGAAGCTGATTGCCTAGAATTGGAATGAATCCCGGACGAGGAAAAAAATCGGATTACTTACCCGCCAGGGTTACTATTGCGGTCCTCACCTATATACCCAACCAGATAGGTTATTTTCAAAACAAGCTGGATGTAACATTAGCCTGCCTTGAAAGTATCTTTGTCAATACTTCAATCCCATATGACCTGATGGTCTTTGATAATGGCAGTAATCATGAAACAGTCATCGCCCTTCAATCATTAAGAGACAAGGGAAAAATTGATTTTCTATTTCTTTCCGGACAGAATATTGGAAAGATAGGGGCTCTGCAAGTAATACTTAAAGCTGCACCAGGTGAAATAATTGCTTATTGTGATGATGATGTTTTCTTCCTACCAGGCTGGCTTGAACGTCACCTGGAGGTAATTGATACATATCCAGATGTCGGCGCGGTCACTGGCATGTATATCAAACCTCATATGAAAGAAGGGGTTTCTTCCACATTGAAATTCGCAGAAACGGAAGGTGTAAAAGTAGAACGAGGTAACCTTGTCGAAAAGGAATTAGAGCAGCATTATATTGACCAGACCGGCAGGACCTGGGGCAAATATCTGGAAGAAATCGCCACACTTGAAGATGTACGTCTCTCATACAGAGGTGTTCGGACTTTTATTTCTGCCGGGCACTTTCAATTTGTGGCACCTAAGTCAGCGATCCTTAAAGCATTGCCTTTATCCTGGACTGGTAATCTGATGGGGCAGATGCGTGAATTGGACAAGGCAATTGACCAATTGGGATTATTAAGATTGAGTACCACCCCTCCTACCCTTCGATTGTTAGGAAATCTGATTGATAATTCCACAGCTGAAGAGCTTGGAAAATATGGTGTTAATGTAAAGGGTGCGAAAAGACTCGAAGAGCCGGCAGGATGGAAGAAAAAGCTTTATCGCAGCAAACCGGTGCAAAAATTAGCGTATTTCTTTTATGAGCGCTTGTTTACAGTAATAAACTCTTAAGGTAGATAATGAAATTTCTCATCGCTGGTCTTGGCTCTATTGGCCGAAGGCATTTGAAAAACCTAATTGCGATAGGCCAAAATGATATCATCCTTCTTCGAACGCAAAAAAGCACACTGAGTGACGATGACCTGAAAGCATTCCCAATGGAAACGGATATTCAAAAAGCGCTTGCACATGAACCGAGGGCAGTTATTGTTTCCAATCCTACTGCACTGCACATGGACGTAGCAATTCCTGCAGCAGAAGCTGGCTGTGCATTATTCATTGAAAAGCCATTGGCTCATAATCCCGATGATCTGCAGCAATTGGAAAACATTCTTATAAAAAAGAAAAATACAGTGTTTTCCGCGTTTCAATATCGTTTTAACCCAGGCCTTCGAAAAGTAAATCAAATACTATTAAATTGTGAAATAGGAAAACCATTATTCTTTAATAGTCATTGGGGAGAATATTTGCCTGATTGGCATCCCTGGGAAGATTACCGCAACTCATACGCCGCAAGAAAAAAAATGGGCGGCGGTGTGGTCCTCACATTATGCCATCCATTTGATTATTTGCTTTGGTTGTTTGGTGATGTCTCAAGTTTATTCGCAATTACTGAGCAAAGTCAGTTCCTTGGAATTGGACGTAGAAGATTCCACTGATGCAATATTCAAATTTAAAAGCAATATTACTGGCCACCTTCATTTGGATTACTACCGCAGGCCTGTCCGCCATGATCTTGAAATCACTTGCACTGACGGAGTCATTTACTGGGATCATGCAAATAGCTGTGTAAAGGTGATAAGAGCAGATAAAACAGAAGATCAATTTCCCGCGCCAATAGGATTTGGACGCAACCAGATGTTTTTAGATGAAATGCGTCATTTTATAAATTTGGTTGAAGGCAAAGAAAAAAGTGTCTGTGATTTTCAAGATGGTAAAAAAGCTCTCGAACTCGCCTGGGGAGTACTATGTTCCGGACGCTACAAACAGCGTATGATCTTTGATTAAAATTGGTAAAAGGGAAAGCCTTATATGAAAGAAAAACCTGATATATTAGCAATAATACCGGCACGTGGCAACTCAAAATCCATCCCCCGTAAGAATATCCGCGAGTTTGCAGGATTCCCGCTAATCGCATTCAGTATTGCTGCGGCAAGGCAAGCCAGATCGGTAACGCGAGTGATTGTATCAACTGATGATCCGGAAATAGCTAAAGTATCTAGGCAATATGGTGCAGAAGTCCCTTTTATGCGACCTGTAGAAATAGCGGAAGATGCCACTTTAGACTTGCCAGTTTATGAACATGCACTGCATTGGTTGGCGGAACATGAAAAGTATTTCCCCGATGCAGTGATTCAACTTCGCCCAACATCGCCAATCCGTCCTGTAGATATGGTTGATAAAGCTGTCGAAATTCTCTTAAATCACACCGAAGCAGATTCAGTGAGGGGTGTAATTCCTTCAGGTCAGAACCCGTTTAAAATGTGGAAGATTGATTCAGCCGGGATTATGCAGCCATTATTAAAGGCTGATGGAATTAAAGAACCTTATAACGCCCCTCGTCAGGACTTACCACCAACTTATTGGCAGACTGGCCACATTGATGCGATTCGTCCAAGAGCTATCCTTGAAAAAAGCAGTATGTCTGGTGATGTGGTGCTTCCTTTATTTATCGATCCGATCTATTCAGTGGACATTGATACTATGCTTGATTGGCAGCGGGCTGAAAAAACGGTCCTTGAAGGCATGTTAGATATTGTTTATCCAACCACCAGAAAACGCAATTTTCCTGAAAAGGTCAAAATGCTGATTTTAGATTTTGATGGTGTGCTTACGGATGACCGTGTATGGGTTGATCAGAATGGTAATGAAATGGTGGCCTCCAATCGTGCTGATGGTCTGGGTTTGGAGCGCCTGCGAGGATTGACTGATATACAGGCTATGGTGCTCTCTAAAGAAACTAATCGGGTGGTGGCAGCCCGCTGTAAAAAATTGGACTTGCCGTTCATTCAGAGTGTTCAAGATAAATCCAAGGCACTTGAAGAGTTGGTAAAACAACGTGGAATTAAGATGGAAGAAGTGGTTTACATCGGAAATGACCTGAACGACCTCGATTGTTTTCCACTTGTGGGATTTGCCGCAGCACCTGCAAATTCCCAGCCTGAAGTTCGACAAAATGCTGACCTCGTCCTTATGTGTTCAGGCGGTTTTGGGGCAGTGAGGGAATTATGTGAGATTATGATCGCTCATTATCCTAAGGTTTCAGTGAAACCTCAGTGACATTGCAAGGCATTATAATAACTTTCCTGTAAAACGGAAAATTAAACTGCTTCAATTACTGGAGAACCAGAATGTTTGATATTGATTTCTATATGAAAATATTTGACCTTAAACGTAGGGTCATGCAAGGCGAGAAATTTAGCCGTGAATATCTATTGGAAAAATTTGAGGAATATCGCAGTCCAAACCCGGTTATCTATAACATTGAAACTACCAATGCATGCAATATGCGCTGTGAAATGTGTCCCCGCACAACGATGATGACCCGGCCAATTGAGACCATGCAAGCGGGTATCTTTGAGAAAGTCATCAATCAACTACGTCCATGGTCTGAGGAAGAGTGGTCAACTTGGCAATCGTTCGTGGAAGAAAAATATAAAATTAATCGGAATGATATGAGTGAAAACCATTTCTTTTTACATATTATCCCAAAGGTAATCGTATTACATGGTTATGGAGATCCTTTACTGGATAAAAACATACCTGATTACGTAAACAAGATGGCAAAGAAAGGTTTGCTGAGCTACTTCAGTTGCAACCCGGCAAATATAAATATGGAAAGGACTATCGAGACTTTCCAGAATGGCCTAAATTATGTGAAATATTCAATTGAAAGTGTAGACGATTTGCGCCATAAAGAGGTGCGAGGGCTACAGTCAAACTTTACTGACAGTTACAGAAAAATTGTTCAATTATTGGATATCAAAGCTCAGCGTAATCTTGAAACAATCCTCGTTATAACCATGATCAACCTTAACAAATCCTGGCAGCAGGAAGAATTTGAAAGACTGAAAGAAGCATTTAAAGGTATGGATGTGTATATCTACCTAAAAAGCCAGGATCAACAGTGGTATGAAGACAATAAGAACCAGACTCAATCCATCCATTGGCTTGAATTTTGCCAATTTCCCTGGTCTTCCATGACTATTAAATCAAATGGCGAATCAGTTGAGTGCGTTGAAGATTTCAACAATGAAATAATTTTAGGTAATTCACAAACCGAATCACTTTTTGATATTTGGAATGGTGAGGCTTATAAAAAATTTCGACTCGATCATTTTAATCTGACACCTGGGATTAAAATGTTCCGAACAATGCGACATGCAGTTAATCGGCAGTTTTCTTACAGCCTAGTAACTACTTTATTATCTAAGGAGAAAAAATGACTCGTGAAATCAAAATTGGAAAGAAGCTAGTCGGAGATAATCAACCGGCATACGTAATTGCTGAAATGGGTATTAACCACAATGGCAACCTGGATATTGCTAAAGAAATGATAATGGCTGCACAAGAAACTGGTGCAGATGCTGTCAAATTTCAGAAACGCACCCCAGAGTTATGCGTACCCAAAGACCAACGGGATATCATGCGCGAGACTCCATGGGGGTATATTTCCTATATAGAATATCGGGAAAAGGTGGAGTTTGGATTTGAGGATTATAAAATTATTGACGCTTTTTGCCGCGATCTGGGAATTGATTGGTTTGCATCAGTATGGGATGAGGCTGCCATCGATTTCATGGAGTCCTTTAATCCAGTATGTTATAAGGTTCCTTCTGCCAGCCTTACCGACCTGAGTCTTGTTGAAGAAAATTCGATCGACCGGCCGGCCAATCGTTTTATCCACTGGTATGTCCACTTTTGAGCAGATTGAAAACTCGGTGAACTCTATTGGCTTGGATAACCTGGCGCTTTTACATTCCACCAGCGCTTATCCATGTGACCCACTGGAATTAAACCTGCGGATGATTGAGACATTACGCGATCGATATAACTGCCCGATTGGTTATTCTGGCCATGAGGTGGGGTTGATCACCTCTGTGGTCGCTGTTGCTCTGGGAGCCTGCATGGTAGAGACGGCACTTTACCCTGGACCGCGCCATGTGGGGCGGCGACCAATCTGCTTCGGTTGAACCAGGTGGTTTTAGAAAACTGGTTAAATATATCCGTGTGACCGAGATGGCGTTGGGCGATGGTGTAAAGCGCGTGTATGACAGCGAGAAATCTTCTCTGAAAAAATTGCGCCGCTTTTTATAAATAAGCATATGACCTTAATTCAACGGATTACAGGACGCGTCAGGCGTGAGCTGGTTCTCAACCAGAACAGCCGGCGAATCCGTTCTTTAAGAGACGCGATATCTACTAATTCATTTAAAAGCAATTCTTCGCCGGTTATTTTCTTTAATGCTTCAACTCGGCTTTCAGGTCTAAGTCAGAATGCTGGTTTTTCCTTGATTTCCAGTCTGGCAATGCAAGCGAAGGGAATTCCCGTCATTTATCTTGTATGCAGAAAAGGTCTTTCACATTGTGTTTTGGGGACAGATAAAGACCGCCCACAAACACCTCCGCCATGTACGGAATGTATTCGTACTTCAAAAATGGTTTTTGATAATGCTGATATACATTCCTTCAAGTACTCAAGAGATTCCGTTTTGGATGAACATCTTTCCAATTTAAATCTAAATGAATTGCTTGAATTTGAAGAAGAGGGTTTTCCTCTTGGGGCTTTAATTTTGCCTTCTCTGCGCTGGATCCTCCGCCGACACCATCTTGCGGATGATGAAGGTACGCGCTTTTTAACACGCGAATATATGCTTTCTGCATGGAACTTTAAAAAAGGTATTTGAAAATTTAGTAGCTGATGTTCAACCTTGTGCCGTTGTGGTTTTCAACGGTATGACTTATCCCGAAGCTGCAGTGCGATGGGTTGCCCGTCAGAACAAGATACCAGTCTATTCCCATGAGGTTGGAATGCTGCCATTTTCTGCCTTTTTCACAGAAAAGGACGCAACAGCCTACCCTGTGAAAGTTGATGATTCTTTTGTATTATCGGAATCACAAAATAAAAAACTTGATGATTACCTGGAACATCGCTTTGAAGGTAAGTTCTATACAGCAGGAGTTGAAATTTTGGCCAGAAATGAAATCGCTCGGAGAAGATTTCAAAGCAAAGGCAAAAAAGTATAAAGCCATAGTTCCAATTTTTACTAATGTAATTTTCGATACAAGCCAAAGCCACGCAAATGTAATCTTTGACCATATGTTTGATTGGCTGGATACAATCCTTGCGCAAATCACAGCCTTTTCTGAAACTTTATTTGTTATCCGTGCTCATCCTGATGAACTTCGGCCGGGAAAAGAAAGTCGTGAGACAGTCGCGGAGTGGGTATCCTCAAGTTTTGTGGAAAATATACCAAATGTCATTTTCATACCCTCCAATAAATTCATTAGCTCTTATGACCTGATACGGATCGCGAAATTTGTAATGGTCTACAACTCAACCGTTGGTTTGGAAGCATCTATCATGGGAAAACCAGTGTTTGCGCTGGCCAGGCGCGCTATACTTTGATCCCAACAGTTTATTTCCCAAAATCCCGTGAGGATTTCAATGTGACTTTTCTTCGCTTACTGAATGCGAATCGGCTAGAAAACCCCGATGAATTTCCGCAATAATGCCCGGCGTGTGCTATACAGCCAGCTTTTTAGAGCTTCGCTTCCCTTTAACCAATTCCTGAAAGATGACGGCGTTTGGCAAGGATATGTACGGCTTGAGGATTTCGGACTTGAGGAAATTTCGATAGAAAAATCATCTACAATAAAAGTGGTGCTGGAAGGAATCTTAAATCAGCAGCCATTTATAAGAGACATATGAACCCTGCCTGTTCAATTGTCATACGTGCGTTTAACGAAGAAAAGCATATTCAGCGCCTGTTGGATGGTATCAATCAACAGACCGTTAAGGAAGCACAAGTCATCCTGGTTGACTCCGGCTCAACCGATCTTACCGTAAAAATTGCCAGAGAACGCGAAGTCGAGATTGTCAATATCGCGCCAAAAGAATTTACTTTCGGACGTTCTCTTAATAAAGGTATTGATAGAGCGAAATACCCAATTATTGTGATAGCAAGTGCGCATGTCTATCCAATATACCCGGATTGGTTAGAAAAACTGCTTGAGCCTTTTATTGATCCAGCGATAGCCTTAGTTTACGGCAAACAACGCGGATCTGAATCATCACAGTTTTCTGAACAGCAAATATTTACTCATTGGTATGGGGATATTTCTCAAAATCACCAGGACCATCCTTTCTGTAATAATGCAAATGCGGCCATTCGCAGAAGCCTTTGGGAGCAGCATCATTATGATGAAAATTTACCTGGATTGGAAGATTTGGAATGGGCAAAATGGGCATGCGAAAATCATTACCACATTTCCTACAGTGCAGATGCGGTGATTGTCCATGTGCATGATGAGGCTTCCACAGGAATACATAACCGCTACATGCGTGAAGGAATGGCTTTTAAACAAATATATCCGCATGAGCATTTTGGTTATAGCGATTTATTCCGTCTCTTGTAAAAATTCCACGAGCGATATTAAGGAGTCTTAAGGCAAGGAAAATTCTTCAAAGAATTCTTGAATATTTTGCGCTTCCGATGGCTTCAATTCCATGGTACGTTTATTGGATACAAACGTTCCGGACCGCTTACCTGGCGATTAAAGCAATCCTTCTATTACCCAAGGAATATCAGATATAGAATCGCCCAATGCAAACCAGCGCGAAATTGAACCTATCACCTATAAAGACAATCACGCTTAATCTAAATTCAGAAGCATCTGGAGGGACCATGGAAAAAATTAAAATCGCCGCATTAGTACCGATGCGCCACCATTCACAACGAGTACCTGGAAAAAATTTTCGTAACCTGGGCGGGAAACCTCTATTTCATTATATTCTTGAGACTCTTTTACAATGCCCAGAAATTGGCCAGATAGCTGTAAATACAGACAGCGAGGTAATTCAAAGAGATATTGAAAAGAACTTTCCCGGGAATAATTGTATTAATCAGGCCGGAAAAATTGCGGGCAGACTCAATACCTATGAATGAGATCCTCATGTATGACACAAACCATATCGCCGCCGATCTTTACTTACAAACCCACAGTACCAATCCATTGCTTAAAGCTTCGACGATATCCAATGCTATAAATGAATTTCAAAGTCAATCGACGGCTTATGACTCGCTTTTTTCCGTGACGCGTTTGCAGACAAGGTTATGGGACCAGAACACCCTTCCTATCAACCACGATCCGGATGTGTTACTGCAAACCCAAGACTTACCCCCAATATTCGAGGAGAATTCCTGCATTTACCTATTTACCGCTGATAATCTCAAAAGGCGAGGAAATCGAATTGGCGAAAAACCTTTGATGTTTGAGATTCCTATAGAAGAAGCATTGGATATTGATGAAGAAAGTGATTTTCTGTTTGCCGACCTGCTCATTAAAAACCGATAGAATCGCCAACTGGTATAATCCTCAAGATCACGCCAAACACATAGGTTTACATGGGATAAAAAACCATTTTACTTTCTGCGCCATATATGCTGCCCTTCTTAGATCGGTTCACGCCTGTTTTTAAGCACTATGGGTGTGAGGTTATCAAAGCTGCTGTCAATGAAAGACTATCAGAACGAGAAATTCAGCAATTTGCAGGTAAATTTGATGGAACAATTTGCGGGGACGACCGATATACTTCCGATGTCATCAAACAATGTGCTCCGCGGCTCAAAGTTATTTCAAAATGGGGAACAGGGATAGACTCAATCGATAAGGCTGCAGCTGAAAAATTAGGTATTCAGGTATTTCGATCAATTGACGCATTTACAGTGCCTGTTTCTGACAGTGTTATGGGCTATATTTTGGCTTTCGCAAGACGGCAGCCCTGGTTGGATATTGCTATGAAAAACGGTGAATGGGAAAAGCTGCCCGGTCGGGCGTTAAGTGAGTGTACTCTGGGTGTAGTTGGTGTTGGCTTTATCGGCAAACAACTGCTACGAAAGCACACGCGTTTGGTATGAATTTACTTGCGAATGATATTGTCGCTCCACCGACGGATTTTATTGAACAAATAGGTGTCCAGATGGTAAGTCTGAATCATCTAATGGAATCATCAGACTTCATCAGTATCAACTGCGACTTGAATTCAACAAGTTTTCACCTGCTGAATTATGATTCCTTGGCAAAAGCGAAATCTGATGCTGTTATTATAAATACCGCAAGAGGACCGATTATTGAAGAACCTGCTTTGATAAACGCACTTCAGGAAAAAAGTGTGGGAGGTGCGGCACTGGATGTTTTTGAAATTGAGCCCCTGCCTTTGGAATCACCTTTATTGAAAATGAATAATGTCATGCTTGCGCCGCATAATTCCAATTCGAGCCCAACTGCGTGGGAAAGGGTACATTGGAATACCATCCGAAACTTGCTGGATGGACTTGAAATTCCACATGCTGATTTTGATGATCTGCAAAACAAGCATATGCAGGTGTAAGAAATGAGTAATCGTAAAAAGGTTATGCTAATTACGGGTGCATCCGGAGGCATCGGGAGGGCAACCGTTCAACTGTTCAGTGAAAAAGGCTGGTATATCATTGGTGTTGACCGGCATGAATTTGGAGATAATTTCCCCCAAGATGGTTTGTTTCTTCTTTCTGATATTTCCGAGCCAAAGGATATAGAATTCATTTACGCAAAAACTCAAAAATATTCCGAGTGGCTGGATGCGGTTATCAATAATGCCGCAATCCAGATCGCAAAACCTCTACTCGAAATTTCCCCAGAGGAATGGGACCAAACCATGGCATCCAATCTCCGTTCAGTATTTCTGGGTGTAAAACTGGCGCATCCTTTGATTAAAGCTGCAGGCGGAGGTGCTATCGTAAATGTCAGTTCAATTCATGCTATTGCAACTTCAGCGAATATATCTGCATATGCGGCCAGCAAAGGCGGATTGTTGGCATTGACTCGCGCAATGGCTATCGAATTTGCGCCGGATAATATCCGAGTAAATGCTATCCTACCTGGTGCAGTTGATACTCCTATGCTGCGTACAAGTATGAAACGCGGGATGTTCGGTGATTCTTCCATAGAGCAGCGTCTGGATAATCTGGCGGGCAAAACGGTCAACGGAAGGGTTGGCACACCGCGCGAGATAGCCCAGGCGATTTTTTTTCTCGCGGATGATTCTCAATCTTCCTTTATGACAGGGCAGGCACTGGTTATTGATGGGGGCGCGACGGCCAGGTTGAGCACAGAGTGAGTATGGGTAAAATTAAAAATACTTTAACGAAAATCATGCCGGCGTCGATGGTCAATCACATTCGGAATGATAAAGATTTTTTTCAGAGAATCCCACAAGACCTCGAAGCGGCCACTAATCCAATCCGACGGGATACCATAAAGGAGATTAAAAAATTCCATAATAAATATCTTGGCGAGCGCTGCTTTGTTATTGGCAACGGCCCAAGTCTTCAAAAAACTGAAATGACCAAATTGAAGAATGAATTCACTTTTGGTTTGAATCGTATTTATTTAATATTTGAAGAGCTGGGTTTTCCCACCAGTTTTTTTGTATCCATTAATGATCTTGTTATTGAACAATCTGCAGCCGAAATTCAGGCTTTGAATATACCAAAATTCGTTTCTTGGCGATCGAAAAAATGGCTAACGCCGCAAAGAGATTTATTTTTTCTTTACACCACCTATACAAATCCCAAATTTGCAAAGAATGCTGCCGGGCGGTTGTGGGAAGGAGCAACAGTGACCTATGTTGCGCTTCAGCTGGCATATTACTTTGGTTTCTCTGAAGTAATCTTGATTGGTGTTGATCACAGCTTTGCAACCAAGGGCAAGCCTAATACGACAATCACTTCTGAAGGTGATGACCCAAACCATTTAACCCCAAATATTTCGGAAAGGGTTTCCGCTGGCAATTGCCTGACCTTGATACTTCGGAGATTGCCTATAAAATGGCGCGATGTACATTTGAGTCGGATGGAAGAAAAGTAGTAGATGCAACAATAGGCGGCAACCTGATGGTTTTTCCAAAGGTGGATTACAGTTCGCTCTTCTGATATGGAGGACCTTCCGCTCGTAACCATAATCACTCCATCATACAACCAGGTTAGATATTTGCCTGCCACCTATCAATCGGTTATTTCCCAAAATTATCCTAATATCGAATATTTAATTGTGGACGGGGGCTCAACTGATGGCAGTGCTGAACTGATTAGAAAGTGGGCGGATAGTGAAGAGTTCCAGGCTTTCTTGGTGGATATCAGAAAAGGACAGCGGACAAGCTGAGGCTATAAATAAAGGATTTTCAAGGGCTAAGGGAGAAATTGTTGCCTGGCTAAATTCTGATGACCTGTATATGAAAGATGCCATTCAGAAAGCAGTTGCGGTATTTAAGGCTAAGCCAGGCATTGGCCTGATTTTTTCAAATGTTTTTTCAATTGATGCCGAGAGCAAATTAATCAATGTTATGCATTATGGTAAATGGGGTTTAGAGGATTTGATGGCATTTAACATCATAGGCCAGCCGGGAGTATTTATTCGAAAGGAAGCGCTGGATAAGGCAGGATTTCTGGATTCGACATATCACTATCTTTTAGATCACCACCTTTGGTTGCGCATAGCAGAGATTTCTAAAATAGAACATATTGATGATTTCTATGCTGCTGCGCGGTATTATCCGGAAGCAAAAAACGTTGCGCTTGCCTCCGAATTTAGCCGGGAGGCGTTCAGGGTAGTGGATTGGATGAAATCCAGGCAGGAGTTTTCAAAAATTTTTGCGGATAACCGCCGCACTGTCATGGCCGGGGCTTATTGTTTCAGCGCGCGTTATCTACTGGATGGCGGAGAAAATGTCAGGTCATTCCATCATTATTTGAAAAGCTTTTGGTATTCATCCGCCTACGGCAGTAAAAGAATTATCACGATTTCTTTATTCGTTTCTTGGCTACTTACCCTTTGTAAAGAGAATGAAAGAAGATTATCTTGAAAAACGTTTAAGGAAACTGTCTCAAGATAAAATTGATATCATGTATATGGATTTATCAAACGATAATGATAGCCATAATGCGAAAGGCGAATGATTGAAAAAGTTAAATAGCTCTCGCTGGTTCTGGTGGGCGATCATCATCCTCGCGGTAATGGTGGGCTTAATTGTGCGATTTTACGACTTAACCGATGCGCCGCTTGATTTTCATCCAACGCGCCAGCTTCATTCCGCCTTGATTGCGCGCGGAATGTATTTCCAATCTCTGGATACAGCTCCGAAGTGGCAGAAAGAAATGGCCGTGAGCCAATGGAAAGCTGAAGGATTAATCGAGCCTCAGATCATGGAGCGGTTGACCAGTATCACTTATCAGGTTTTAGGCCAAGAGTTGTTATGGGTTGCGCGTGTCTGGTCGATCTTTTTCTGGGCAATCGGCGGAATTTTCCTTTTTCTATTGGCACACGAGATAGCCGGGCTTGAAGGCGCAGCGATTGCAATCGTGTATTATTTCCTCTGGCCGTACGCGGCAATTGCAAGCCGGGCATTTCAACCCGAGCCGTTAATGACAGCTGCTATTATTATCGGTCTTTGGGCAGCGCTGCGCTGGGCACGAAATCCCAGTTTCTTGCATGCTGCAATGGCAGGAATATCCTGCGGCTTTGCGATTTATGTGAAGTCTGTTGCGATATTTTTTATCGCTCCGGCATTAATGGGATTAGTATTGTCTAATTATTCCCTGCTTCAAGCAATTAAAAATCGACAAATATGGCTCATAGGAATTCTCTCCATCTTGCCCTATACGACATTTCATATTTATGGGGTTTATGTCCTTAAACTTTTAGGTGAGCAATTCAGCCTTAGATTCTTTCCTAATTTATGGACTGACCCTGCCTTCTATCTGCGCTGGATTGGTGAAATGAGCAGGGTAGTAGGCTTTGAAATTAGTCTGGTGGGTATAGCAGGTTCGCTCATTCTCTCAAAAAAAGATGAAAAGGGGTTGTTTATCGGGTTAACAGTTGGCTATCTTTTATATGGTTTCACATTCTCTTACCACATATCCACTCATGACTATTACCACATACCGTTGTTAATTCAAGTATCCCTTGGGCTTGCTCTCGTTTTTAAAACACTTGTCGGTGCTATGGAAAAACAACATATAAAATTTTCCCGTCTGATTATGGCGGCAATACTATTAATTTTCATTGGCATCAAAGCCTGGGATATACGGGTGACCCTCAAAAAAGCAGATTACCGCAACGAGATCAAATTTTGGCAGAATTTGGGAGACGAAATCGGTAAGGATAAAAATGTCACCGGATTATTATCAGATTATGGTTATCGGTTATCTTATTGGGGCTGGATGAATGTATCACCCTGGATGCAGACTATGGATATCAAACTGCGGGAACTGGCGGGTGAGACAATAGATTATCAGGCAGCCCTTGAACAAGACCTCGCCGGGAATGATCTTTTTGTGGTCACATTGATGGACGAATTTTCCAGGCAGCCTGAATTGCAGGATTATTTACGCACAAATTACTTAATTATAAAAAATGCGCCTGAAGTGATTATTTTTGATCTGCATGAAAAATTATAAACAATGAACTCAAATCCTTTGGTAACGATTGTTACACCCTCTTATAATCAGTCTGCTTATCTTGAAGAAACGATACAGTCAGTCCTCGATCAAAAATACCCTTCAATCGAATATATTATTATGGATGGCTATTCAAATGATGGCAGCCAGGAGATTATCAAGAAATATGCTTCTAAAATTGCACACTGGGTGTCAGAAAAAGACCGCGGGCAGACAGACGCAATAAATAAGGGTTTTATGGTGGCAAAAGGGCAAGTGTTGGCTTGGCTCAATTCAGATGACACGCTTTTGCCAAATGCAGTTGATGAAGCAGTTTCATATTTACTGGAACAGCCTGAAACAGGCATGGTTTACGGGAATGCGAATTATATTGATGAAAAAGGGAAAATAATAGGCAAATTTCCGGCTGCTCAGACAAATCTTTCAAAATTGCGCCGTGGATACGTTCATATTCCACAGCAAGCTTCATTTTTTAGAAAATCTCTGTGGGATCAGGTCGGACCATTGGATCCTGATTTTTTCTTTGCAATGGATTATGACCTTTGGGTGCGGTTGGCTTCAATAACAAAGTTACAATATATTCCTAATACTTGGGCAAATTTTCGTCTGCATGCAGAGGCGAAAACTATCACCGCAGATGATCAGTGCTGGCCTGAAATGCTGAAAGTCCATTTCAGGAACGGCGGTTCAAAACTTGCGCCAATTGTATTCAAATTTTATCTGCGCAAGCTAGCTGCTCCCCTTATTCGCTGGCGGAGAAGAAGATTATTTAGATAATATAGAAGAAAGGAAAACAGAATGAAAAATAAAGGAATTATGGGGAACATTGGTCCGGGGTTCATATCCGACATTATTTTAAAAGTCCGCCTGACCATCAGCTTAATGAAAGATGAGCGTGTCAGCCCCTGGTATAAATTGATCCCTGCCTTATGCCTCGTATATCTGGTCCTTCCACTAGATTTCCTTTTTGGCCCTATTGATGATGCGGTAGTCCTTTATATGGGAATGGAATGGTTCATTGACCTCTGCCCGGAAAACCTTGTTCAGGAACATACAGCTAAGATAAAAGGAGTACCCCCAAAAAAGGAAGATGAGCAGGTCATAGAAGCAGAATTTAAACAGGAATAATGATCATAAAGATTCCTCGCTTTTATGAAAAGTGGGGAATTTTCATTAAGTTATCCCTAACGCTTTACCTGTCTGATGGAAAATTTCAAGACCCTGTTCCAAGTCAGCTGCACTGTGAGCAGCCGAGATCATCACACGAATCCTGGCTTTGCCTTTGGGTACTGTGGGGAAACCAATAGCAGTCGCAAAAACACCCGCAGCGAAAAGGTTTCGGCTGAACTGCTGTGCAACTGGCGCTTCACCAAGCATGATAGGTGTGATTGGCGTTTGGCTATGTCCAATATCAAAACCCAATCCAGCTAATTCCTTTTTGAAAAATTTTGAGTTAGACCACAACCGGTCAACCAGTTCGGAAGAAGCCTCAAGGATATCGATTGCAGTTATGCATCCGGCAACATCTGGTGGGGTCATGGCAGATGAGAAAAGGAAAGGGCGTCCGCGCTGGCGCAGCCAATCAACTATTACCGAGCTGCCTGAAACCATACCGCCAACTACTCCGAATGCTTTTGAAAAGGTCCCTACTTCAATATCCACTTTTCCATGAAGGTTGAAGTGGTCCACAATTCCGCGCCCGCCTTTGCCCAGTACTCCTTCACCATGCGCGTCATCAACCATCAAAACGATATCGTTCCCTTGTGCCACTTCGAAAAGTCTGTCCAGTGGAGCGATATCACCGTCCATGCTGAATACGCCATCGGTGATGATCATTGCTCTTTCATATGAGTCTTCATTCTCTTTGATTACTTGTTCAAGGTGGGCGTGATCACAATGGTTGTATCGTACAATCCGTGCGCCTGAAAGCTTGCAGCCGTCAATTATGCTGGCATGATTTAATTCATCTGAGAAAATGACATCATTCTTACCAACCAACGCCTGAATCGTACCAAGGTTGGCGCAAAATCCTGATTGAAATGTGATGGCTGCCTCAGACTGTTTAAAACCTGATATGCGTTTTTCCAGTTCTTGATGCAAATCCATAGTTCCAGCGATGGTTCGAACTGCTGCCGGACCAACGCCATATTTTTCTGCGGCTGCTTTAGCGGCAGCAATCATTTTAGGGTGGTTGGCAAGGCCAAGGTAATTATTGGAACAGAAATTTATTACCTTTTGTCCATCAACCTCCAGCCAGGCTCCCTGAGGTGAACTCAGGACCCGGGTGGTATTATAAAAACCCATTTCTTTAAGAGTTTTAAGTTCCTGATGGATCCATTCCAAACGTTTCATGAGGTTTCCTCGTTATCTTATACTTACATAGATATAATTTTGCCTATTATACTTCCGGCTTTATTTCGGCAAATATTCCCATATCAATCAAAGCGGCTTTAATGTAAGGCGCAGAGCCGGCTGTGATTTCTGCGGTTGTGGAATTAAGCCGCGAAAGAATATATTTTCTCGCTGATGAAGTCATCAACTGATCCAGATGTGATGCTAAATTGACTCTAATGACCAAAATTGTTTCAATATTGGCTTCCAGATTGTGTTTTTCCCAACGGTTAAGGGCTAGTAATATGTTTTGCGGCACAGGCTTCCGTGCATAATGGTTGATGAGAGTGACAAGCTGGCTGATTTTTAAACCTTGTTTTTCCATTCTAGATAAAGAAAGGGGGCTGAGGTTATAAAGAAATCTTTGTCCGCGAATAGCCTCCCACTCGCAGCAGCGGGCTAGTTGGTAACGAATATCCCGCGGAAAAAATCGCTCAATGATTATCCTTCCGGATTTTTCAATCTCAAAATCTTTTTTCTGGATTGATAGGTATTTCAATGCACGCCCAGATTGTAATTGATGAAACCATTTACTTTTTCTAAAAACGGTCGGAATAATATCTTCTTTCGTTTTTCCAAGGTCAACAAATCCCAACCAGAATAATGGCTTTAAGAATCATTGCGTGAATGTATAAACCTTCCACGCTCAGCCAATTTTCAAATCCATTAATATAGTCGCCTATGCTTCGGTTTTTAATGAACCAGGCGTCAAATTCGCCCCCTGATCGCAAAATATCGGGGTGGCTTTTGTAAACTAAATCTACTAATTCCTTAATACCAAACCATGAGCTATCAGGAAGCTTTTTAACAAGGTGTAATAGAAGATCTCTTGATACCTGTGATTTTCCTGTTCGCTGGCCTTCAAATTCCAGAGAATCAAGTAAATCCAGTTCATTTATTACCTGGCTGGCCTTCCATGATTGGGCCAATTGCCCCAGCGCCTCTCCGCGGTCAGTTTCAAGAAATTGCTTCACCTTTTCAGAAGAAGGTTTTAAAAGGTCTGTTATTAACTTTGTTTCTTTGAGAAGTTCAATAAGAAAAGGAAGGGGAATCGTAGGAGAAAAATTGGTCAATTCTTCAGCTGTTAAACCAATTCTCAAACCAGCCAATACTGTCGCAACATTATCAATGATAATGTCATTGGTTAGCAAAATTTTTTCAACAAACTGGGATGGATAAGGTTTAATGTTGTGCTGCTTGGTTTCTGGTTTGACTGAGTTAAGGATATGAAAAAACTCTTCAGGGATATACGCATATTCACGCAGACCCTGGTTTGTCTCAAAAAAAGCTCGTCCAATAAGCGCTTTGTAAAATAAAGTTTCCGTAACTGATACCGGGCTGCGGTCTGGACGTTCCCGCAATCGACGGCCGGCACCTATTTCACGCAACTCCCCATACTTTCGGGTGAATTGGTCCCAGGGAATTCCTGCTTTTTCGCCTGACAGGGTGCTCAATGCTTGTAAAGATTTCTACTTAAGGAATCGGTCACTTCCCTAAAAATCCCATCTTGGCTAATCAAAAATGCAATTTGTTCAGCTGGGTTCTTTGTTTTTTCGAGGTCAAGATCAATGCCCCAACCCTCAGCAATCATCATGAGGATATCTTCATCATATTGCCTGATTGTCTCTAGAATTGTCGGCATTATTTTTTATCTAATTATTAAACGATAACAACAATCTCTAAATGAATTAATTATAAAAAAACTCATTTTCCATTATACTTGAGCGGACATATTTTAAATTCTGGAGCGCGATGCTGAATAGTTTAACGAGGGAATACAAATTATTTTATTCTATCTATTATTCTCTTTTAGAACTCTTGGGAGATGAAAAAGCAGATGAAATATTTAATTCTGCTGGTCTGGACCCTTTTGATAAAAATGCTCCTGATTATTTTAGACATGGTTCAGAATTGCTTGAAAAAATCTCTTTGGAATTATGCGCTCGTTATGGAGAAGAGACAACCAGAGGTCTACTGATCCGCATGGGAAATGCTTCAATTACATTTTTTCGAAAATACTTCTCAGATATTGCCCGGCTGGGGAGTATTGATAACCGCCTTAAACCGATTGATCGCAGATTCTCGGAATCTCTTAATTCACTTGCCGATGTGTTATCAAGAGAAATGGGATTGTCAATTAATGTTATAGTAAAAAGCCCTCGGAACTTCGATTGGCAATTTTATAAATTAGAAAACGGATCACCTGCCACAACACTTTCTGCATACTTCTATTTTGGACTTCTTGAAGAATTTTGCAGCTGGTTGGACGCCAGAAAGAATTATTTATTGAACTTTACTGCATGTGAAAATTATCAGAATAAGAGAAGTAATCTCAATTGATATTAAGGATTTGGATTAAAAATTAAATAATTCTTTAAATTGACAGAAGTTACCAAACCAACTAAAATAAAATTAAATAATTCAATCCGGGGAGCCTGGTAAAACAGGCTGAGAGGAGGATGATGAATCCTCGACCCGCATAACCTGAACCGGATAATACCGGCGGAGGGAGATGGCAAATCAATAGGCTCCCTCCAGAAAAAGGGAGTTTTGTTATTAAATGAATACAGTCATTTTTGCGAATGGGGTTGTTGAATATCCGGAATTACTTGATCCGATTGTGAAATTCAGCAAATTTCTAATTGCTGCTGATGGAGGCTTAAAGCATATTCAGCGATTGGGGCTAATACCAAATCTTGTGATTGGTGATCTCGATTCTGTCAACGGAGAAGATTTAATATGGATTGCAGACAATCATATTGAAACCCGAAAATTTAATAAGAAAAAAGATCAAACTGACCTGGAACTGGCTTTATTGGCTGCGGTTGATCAGGGCGGTGACCCCATAACGGTTGTGGGAGCCTTGGGCGGCAGAATTGACCAGGCTTTGACAAATATATACCTGTTGCTGATGCCGGAGCTGCAGAGTGTAGATGTTTGTTTCGATGATGGACATGAAGAGCTTTTTCTGATTCAAAATCATGCGGAAGTAAGTGGAAAAGCAGGTGATACCGTTTCGCTTATCCCGCTGCTCTCGCCTGCCAGGGGAGTGAAAACCGAGGGGTTGCGGTTCCCTTTACGCGATGAAATCCTTTTTCCTGAAAGATCCCGCGGTGTAAGTAATGAAATGGAATCTGAAAAAGCCGAAATATCGCTGAAAAGCGGAGTGTTGTTATGCATTCATACCCGGAAACTGAAAGGAAAATGAAATGAAAATGAGATTGGTCGTTTCCTGTGATATTGTTTGGGATGCTCCTGGCTGCTTGCAGTCCGGAACCGACCTCATTAAATGTCATGGTGCATGATTCTTTTTCAATCAGTACTGATGTAGTGTCTGAATTTGAAAACCAGAACAATGTAAAACTCAATTTTTTATTGAGCGGCGACGCTGGCAGTCTGCTTAACAAGGCAATATTAACCAAAAATGCACCGATCGCGGATGTTCTCTATGGCTTAGATAATACCTTTTTATCAAGAGCATTATCCGAAAATATTTTCGAGGTTTATGATTCGCCTGGACTTAAGCAAATTCCCGACCAATTTCAATTGGACTCGGAGCGCCGGGCGCTGCCTGTTGATTTTGGCGATGTTTGCATTAACTTATGACAAGCGCTACTTTGCAGACAAGGATTTTCCAGTCCCATCCTCGCTGGAAGACCTGATAAACCCTGAATACCAAGGGCTCTTAGTTGTCGAAAATCCAGCAACTTCTTCACCTGGTCTCGCATTTTTATTGGCGACGATAGCTGAATATGGACCAGGTGGCTTTGAGTCTTACTGGCAGCAATTGAAGGAAAACGGTGTGGTAGTAGTCAATGACTGGAATACTGCTTATTACACCAATTTTTCTGGGTCAGCTGGTAAAGGGCCTCAGCCTTTGGTAGTCTCTTATGGCACCAGCCCAGCAGCCGAGGTGATTTTTGCGGATCCGAAGATTGATGTAGCCCCAACAGCTTCACTTGTAGGCGAGAATATGTGTTTCAGGCAGATTGAGTTTGTAGGAATATTAAAAGGCACAAAGAATCGCAAGCTCGCGGAAAAATTTGTGGATTACATGCTTTCTAAAAGATTCCAGGAAGATATCCCATTGAATATGTTCGTCTTTCCAACCAATGAGACGGCCATTTTACCTGCAGAATTCAATGAATTTGTCCAAATTCCCGAACAACCAGCCGAATTATCTGTCGATCAAATTTCTTCTAATCGGGAACAGTGGATTGAAACCTGGCGTGCCTTGATGCTTAAATAAATGGCAAACCAAAATAAAAGGATGGGGGGAATTTGGCTTTTGGTTCTTCCGCTCATCTTTATGGGCGCATTTTACTTCTTTCCGCTGGGAAAACTGGTCAGTCTATCCTTTTTGCAGTTCAATTCTGAAATACATCGATTCATTAATTGGCAGATTATCAGCGGTGCTATTAGATTTACTGTTTTTCAGGCGGTGCTTTCCACAATTCTGACAATTATTTTGGGTCTGCCAGCGGCTTACCTTTTTGGAAGATTTATTTTTCCAGGAAAGAATATGCTTAGGATTGCTACGACCCTTCCTTTCATCCTACCAACAGTGGTAGTTGCGGCCGGATTTAACGCATTGATAGGCCCAAACGGATGGTTGAACCTTATCCTAATGAAAATTCTAAATTCTCCTGATCCAGTCATTAATATTCAGAATACACTTGCGGCTATTCTCTTGGCGCATGTTTTTTATAACACTTCAATAGTAATTGCGATTGTAGGCTCTACACTTGCCCAAATGGATCACAAACTGGAAGATGCTGCAAAGACATTGGGAGCATCACTTTGGAAAACCCTTATACATGTTACACTGCCTTTATTATTTCCTTCCATTATTTCAGCAGTATTGCTTGTATTTCTTTTTAACTTCACGAGTTTTGGTGTCATTCTAATGCTGGGCGGTCCGCGCTTTACTACGCTTGAGGTGGAAATTTATATCCAGACCATGCAATTCTTAAATCTGCCCCTTGCGGGCATACTTTCTTGATCCAACTATGTTTTACAATGGTTGTCACTTTTTTCTTACTGCATATGGGTAACCGGGGTATGGGCGTACCGCTTATGCCGCGTTTGAAGCAAGAATCCTTAAAGACGCCTGTTAAAAGTTGGGAAAAAGCATTCATATATATTATGGTTTTTTCTCTTCTCATTTTACTGATCTCTCCAATTCTTAGTCTTGTGTTCAGGTCTTTTAGTATTACAGCGCCAGGCGTGGATGGAGAAAATAGCGAAAAAATTCACCTATCACTAAATCATTATCGTGAATTATTTATTAATCGCCAGCAGTCACTTTTTTATGTACCACCTATAAGAGCAGTCTGGAATTCCATTAGATTTGCGGTAATCTCCGCTCTGATTTCTCTCACTCTTGGGGTCATGCTGGCTTATGGCTTCTATTCAGAGAAAAATCTTAAGCCAATAAATCTTCTGATAATGCTTCCATTAGGAACCTCCGCTGTAACTTTGGGCTTGGGTTTTCTTGCCGCTTTTTCTGGTGTTATGGGTTCGCAAAAGTGGGGTGGACTGCTGATTCCTCTTGCTCATAGTTTGATATCACTGCCGTTCGTATTGAGAATTGTCCAGCCTGCGCTTCAATCCATTCCTATCAACCTTCGACGGGCGGGACAGAGCTTGGGAGCAAAACCTCTGGAGGTCTGGAGATTTATAGAATTACCCATCATCTGGCGTGCATTAATGACCGCAGCCGTGTATGCTTTTATAATTTCATTGGGCGAATTCGGCGCCACCAGTTTTCTGGCTCGCCCCGATATGCCCACAATGCCTATCGCAATCTTCAGGTATCTAAACTTGCCGGGGTCATCCAATTATGGACAGGCAATGGCAATGGCAGTGATCATTCTTTTTGTTTGCGTTGTGAGTATGGTTTTTCTAGACGGATTACATTTCAATCCTACTTCAGAGACAAAATGAGACTATGGCATTATTAGAGATTAAAGATATTACTAAAACCTATCAAGAGCAACCACTGCTTGATAAAATTTCATTCAGCGTAGAAGATGAAGAAACAATCTGTCTGCTTGGTCCTTCGGGTGGGGGGAAAAGTACAATTCTAAGAATTATCGCTGGGCTGGAAACCGCTGAAAAAGGGCAGGTAATATGGCAAGGCAGGGATATTAGTGGCGTACCGCCGTTCCAACGCCATTTTGGTTTAATGTTTCAGGATTATGCGCTTTTCCCGCATATGAGCGTCAGGGAGAATGTAGCATTTGGATTGCGCATGCAAAGACAAGAGAAAAATAAAATCGAAGTGAGTGTGAAAGAAGCTCTTAAGCTTGTCAATTTGGAGAGTTTCGCTAATCGCCGCGTAACGGATCTATCAGGCGGGGAGCAACAGCGGGTTGCTCTGGCGCGAGCCCTCGCTCCACGGCCAAGGCTGTTGATGCTGGATGAGCCTTTGGGGGCTTTGGACAGGACACTCAGGGAAAAACTGGGGGATGAATTACGGGGATTGCTGCGATTGATGAAGATACCGGCAATTTATGTGACCCACGACCAACAAGAAGCATTTACGATTGCAGACAGGGTTTTAGTGCTTCATAATGGCAAGATAGTTCAGACTGGTACCCCAAAAGAAGTATATTCCCGTCCTGCCTCACCCTGGTTGGCTGCTTTCTTCGGAATGGATAACCAGATTCAAGGCGAAGTTGTCTTGGCGGACCCGCTTAAGGTGACAACAGAAATCGGCGATTTTTATTGTGCTTGTCCGCAAACTAAATTTAGAAAAGGGGAAAAGGTAACTCTTGTGTTTAAACCATTTGGTTCTGAATTGAGCAATGACGAAAACCAACCCAATATTATTCTTGGTAAGGTTTCAGAATCTATATTCAGTGAAGATCGTTTTAAAACTAAAGTCCTGTTGGCGCATAATTCAATATTTGAATTTTTTTTAGAGAAAGAATTTAAAGTAAACGAAAATATTATGATTAATATCTCACCGGATTCGATATTATGCTTTTGACGAAGAGTATGAACAAATCGGTTGTGGCCATCATTAAAAACAACCACATGGGTGATGAGGTTTGGCGTTATTCTGGGAAAATAATCGCAGAATCGCTAAAAGGAATCATTGCTGAAGCATATTTCAACCGCTCCGACCTTGAATTTAATGGGATTCTGCTAAAAGAAGGCGATCGCTTTCTTGAATTATATCTTTTCGGCAAATGGTTCAATATCTTTGAGGTTTATGATAGGGATAGCAGCTTATTAAAGGCCTGGTATTGTAATGTTACCCGTCCGGTCCGAGTGACTGATCATATAATCGCATATGACGATCTGGCATTGGATTTGCTGGTTTTCCCGGACAAGCGCCAGTTGGCACTTGATGAGGATGAATTTATCATGCTGGATTTAGACAACGATGACCAGAGGCATGCCAGGTTAGCCTTGAAAGAACTTCAAAACTTGTTTTCCAGAAATGAAAAAATAAAAATCCGCGATCTTATTTAAGGTCAGTTTTTCCAGAGTCCTTGAGAAACAGTTGCCAGAATACCCAGGTAAAAAACAGCACTACGATAATCATCACTACGACAGGGACCATAATAGAAAGAAAGGACAAGGTGGTCGAGGTGGCGTCCTCAGCCATACTGACCGGTACGTTGCCGGTTCCCGCAGTGGCAACGCCGACTGCAGGGCGGATAACTACTGACTTAACCGCATGAACGCTACCTGCCATTAGAATCCCTAAGGCAAGTGCAAGAATCGGGTGAATATCCGATATTACGTCTGCGCTGGCTGCGAAAACAATTGCACCGGCTGCAGGCCGAACAAAAGTTTGAACTACAAGATCATTAATATGGTGAACTACCGGAAATTTGTCTACAAGAAATTCGATAGAAGTTAAAAATATTAATAAACCAATAATCCACCAACTTGTTAAAACATCATAAGGGGGATTGAGTTTAATATATGGTGTAAAACGTGCCATAAGTGCAACCACCAGCAGTGGAATATAGGCGTTTAATCCTGCGCTGGCAGAGAGCCCAAATGCTGAAAAAATCCCAAATAATGCTTCCATTTCAAATACGGAACTTTATTAACCGAGTATCCATTCCCTTAATAAAAATTAAAAAAGTGATCTGCAGCATTGCAGTAGCAAACCCACCGATCAAGAATTGTCCCAATGATTTCCAATTTGTAAAACTGTTCTCCTTCTTAAATATTATTATCCAAAAAATTGTATAAAGCAATGTAATTGTGGTCAATACAACTGCTATGCTTATATACGCAAGAATTTGAAAAATGGGTGCATTACTGTTTATTAAAAGCCATCCCATAAATGCTGACAAAGCAAAATAAGTAACCACTTGAATCGGGCTGTTTAATAGGGGTAAATTTATCGCGGTTTTCCAAACCGTTATATTAAAGAGCGTCATCAGGGTGATGGAAAGGACCAGACCCATACCAAAACCCGTTATAAGGCGGGTTATGTTGGTTGTTTCGTAAATAATTGTTTTATTAAGAAAACCGGTTATAAAGGAATTTATTCCATCCCCTGCCCAGGCAAAAAAGAGGACTGCCAGCAGTATGATATAACCCTTTTTAGGGATAGCTTTTCTTCTGCCTTGTATAAAGCAAAGAACTAATCCGATAAAACTGCCGAGATAAAGCCCGCTGCATCGCGCACAGAGAGGAAACTGAATACCTGAAGTCTCGAAAGAATGTGAGGGGATTTGGTGGCAGACAGATGACCCCAAGGCGAACACCTTTTCATATAATCCATGAGGAGTATGAATTACCCAGTTGACAGTTAAAAATCCAGAAATGAGAATAATTAGCGCTGAAATAACAAATTTTTTCATTAGCTGCTTGGACGGCCTGGTTTTATTTTGTCAATTATATATGAGATAAATCAGATAAGATGTCTCTCTTTATGTCAAAATGATATATAATAAATATAAGATTTATTGACCTTGCCATCCTTTTGGATGAGGAGGTGATGCCCAAAATGTCTAGTTATGAACTTAGCGCTGCGGTATCCCTCCTCGGAATCCGATAACGGATACCGCAGCCAAAAAAACAGGAACCGCCGAAAGGCGGTTCTCTGTCTAAATTGGATGATCCAGTGATTAGTTTATAAATATAATTTCTGAACCCTCAGAAATTTCTACTGTCATGATTGAGGTTTTGCCGGAAAAGGAATGAATCTGGATTTATGAATAATGGAATAAAAAGAATCAACAAAAATTTTGGCATCAGGTTTCTGATGGGTATTTGCCTCTTGATGCTTTGCGCTTGTTCATTGATAAACCTGACTGATTTAAGTATATCGACAAGAAAACCTGCGGCAAACAAGGAAGAACCATCGCTGCCTCTGGAGGTATTTAAAAAAAACCTGGTGTCTGAATATGATCCAATATTGGATGAATTCCCGGGGGCAACTTTTTATTCGATAAAACTGACGCTTGCGGAAGATATTAGCCAGATCTCGGGCCACCTGGACGTGCAATATTTTAATTCTGAACCTATGCCTTTAGACCGAATCTATTTTAAGCTGATACCCAATTCTGGTGGAGATTTCCTCAATGTAAAAAACATCAAAGTGAAAGGCAAACCTGTCGCAGGCGTATTGGAACACAAAAATACTTCTTTGAAGATTAATTTGCCTGAGTCACTTCAACCGGGTGAAGCAATAAATATTAGCATGGATTTTTCTGAATCAGTTCCTCTGAAAATGAGCGGTAATTATGGGCTTTATATCTACCAGGATAAAATTCTTGCGCTAGATTCATTCTTTCCGATTATTCCGGTTTATGACGAAAAAGGCTGGGGTGTTCAAAACCCGCCAAAAAATGCGGACATGATTTTCACAGATGCCGCTTTTTTTGAGGTTCAGATTGATGCACCCGATGACCTGGTCCTGGCGGCTTCAGGTGTTGAGGTTGATAAAGTTAAAGCAAAAGACAGGCAAATTGTTACATTCGCTGGCGGTCCGCAGCGTGATTTTTACATGTCTGCCAGCCCTAAATATCAACAATACAATCAGTACATGAATGAAGTAAAGGTTACCAGTTATTTCCCTGAAGAATATCCTGAATCGGGTGATTTGGTGCTCGAAACCGCGGTTAATGCACTGCAAGTGTTTTCTGAGCGGTATGGACTCTATCCCTATACTGAGTTTGACCTTGCCAGCACACCAATGCAAGCCGGTGGCATGGAATACTCTGGTGCGGCTGCGATGGCGCTGGGATTATATCCAGCGGGGATCACTGCGAGCGGTTCTCCCAATTCAGTATTCTTGGAATATGCTACAGCGCATGAAGTCGCTCACCAATGGTTCTTTAACCAGGTGATGAACGACCAGATCAACGAACCCTGGCTGGATGAAGGTTTGGCTCAATACCTGACTTATATTTATTACCTGGATACCTACGGGAGCACCGCTGGGGAACAGGTGAAAGCATCCTGGGAGCGGTACTGGTCAGCTGTGGATATGGATCCAATACCTATTGGAAAACCGGCAGAATATTATGACTCCGATGAGTATGCATCAATTATCTACGGGCGCGCTCCGTTCTTCATTTTGGAGCTGGAAAAGAAAATGGGGGCGAAAACGTTTACTCGGTTCCTGGCTGAATATGTTGAATTGTACCGGTGGAAAACAGTGGATTCGCAGCAATTTAAATCTTTGGCAGAAGAATACTGCAGCTGCGATTTAGACAATATTTTCAACGAATGGGGAGTTCTGAACTAGTCATTCGATCCAAGTTAGAGCGTCGATTATAATCATGAAATATTTTTTATAAAATTTCCTGGAGGCTTGCCAATGACTGAAGAAATGAAAACTACTGACCTGCTTGACTGGCTCGATGAACAAACTCCCCGTTTTACCCGCATGTCCGACCAAATTTGGGAGCATCCCGAGATCTTGTGGGGAGAATTCTTCTCATCAGGACTTCAAATGGAGTTTCTGGAAAAAGAAGGGTTCAGGATAACCAGAAATCCAGGAGGCATGAACACAGCCTTTATCGCCGAGTGGGGGACAGGAAAACCTGTTCTGGCATTTATAGGAGAATATGATGCCCTTCCGGGGTTATCCCAGACGCTCAAGCCGGAAAGAGAACCTGTTGTAGCTGGAGCGCCAGGCCATGGATGCGGCCATAACATTCTGGGAGTTGCCGAATTGGCGGCAGCAGTTGCGACCCAGAAATGGATGGAAAAGAATAAAGTTGACGGAACGATCCGCTATTATGGCTGCCCTGCTGAGGAAATTGGCGGCGGCAAAGTTTTCATGGCTCGCGACGGATTGTTTGATGACCTGGATGCAGCGCTCTCATATCATCCCGGAATTTATAATATGCCGTCTTTGATGCGGACGGTTGCAATCGTCTCTTTGAACTTTAATTTCAAGGGCGTGTCTGCACATGCCGGCGGCGCGCCTCACATGGGCCGCTCCGCGCTCGACGCGGTTGAACTGATGAATGTTGGCGCAAACTTTTTAAGAGAACATGTGCTGGATGGAACCCGCATTCAATACATCATCACTAATGGCGGGCAGGCAGCTAACATTGTGCCGGAATACGCATCTGTGAATTACATCCTGCGCGCAGAGTCCCCAGATTACTTGATGGATGTCGCCGAACGCCTGCGCAACATTGCCAAAGGCGCGGCGCTGATGACTGACACAACATATGAAGAGGTTTTTGAAAGCGGCTTTGCCAATATGACTTCTAACCGGTATCTGGCGGCGCTAATGGAAAAGTCGATGCAAACCATTGGTCCCATTGAATTTAGTAAAGAAGAAATGGCTTATGCCCAAAAAATCAATGACTCTTTCCCGGGTACCAACGCTGATTATATTGAAGATAAAGTGATCACGCTGCAGATACCAGAACATCAGGCTGCCTTACTAAGAGAATATCAAGATCTTCCTTTACTCGGGGCAAATTTTCCAGCGATGGATGGCGGTGTGGTTTTTAAAGGTGCGACTGATGTGGGCGACCTAAGCCAGGTAACACCGACCGGCGCACTGTGGACAGCCTGCTTTCCAACCTGCACCCCGGGCCACAGCTGGGCGAATGTTGCCACTTGCGGTATGTCAATTGGCCATAAAGGTTTGATGCATGCAGCCAAGATTCTGGCGCTTACCGCGGCGGAATTGTTTACCGATCAAACACATTTTCAAAAAGCACGGGAGGAATTTGAGAAATCAATGACCGGCAAAAAATACAAACCTCTTATACCTGAAGGATTTCAACCGCCGCATCGAGAACCATAAATTATTTATTAAATTGAATGAAAAATGAGCGCTCTTGATTCAGAGCGCTCATTGCTTTGATAAATATTCTATAAAAAGCCTAACCATCCAGATTCTCCGATCAATTTGGAATCCCGGATTAATTAGAACCCGCGCTCTCAAAGAGTTTTTAGAAGAATTCTTCTTGAATGAAAAATTCTCTTTGTAAGACTTGATATATTTATGACAATTTTGTAGAAAAACTAATCTAATCATCTTTAAAATCAAAATCCCAAGAAAATCGGAAAAATAAATTGTCTCTTATCTTTATCAGTATGGTCTGGTTCAACCCCATTGGAATTCATCAAATTTGATAGCTGGGATGACTGTATGGGTATTATTAATTAAAACTAAGATTAGGAGAATTGAATTTTTCCGTTTTGAAAAAAGACATGATCTGGGTAAACTAAGAGAAAATCTATACAATCATAAATATTAACCAGTGAGGTCCTTATGAATACGACAATTTGCAAAAAATGCAATGTATTGAATGATGTATCTCTTGATTTTTGCCAGCTATGTGGTGCGAACCAGATAGGTGATAAAGATGGTGTTCCTGGCAATATATTTATTGCAAGGGTCAAGTTTCAATATGTGGATACTTATATTGCCTGGGAAAAAGATACACTGTATGCCATCCCCATGACCACAATCAGCCAAGCCGCTAATGAGGGATTCGGATTTAAGAAATTGTCTCCAGGTGCAGCGATCAAAAAGGTTCAGGAGAATAAATATAAAAAAGAAGTATTTCCTTTGCCGCTCAACCAGCAGGCGAAAATTCAAAAGGGGATTGTCGTGAAATTTGCTGATATTACCCAGATCAAAGAGAAAAAAGGGTTCCTCGGTTGGGTTACAGTTGAGGTCTATTCCAAAGACAACAAACCAATCTTGTCTATTACCGGTACAATGCCTGAAAAAGAAAATTTCATCCAAAAGGCACAATCACATGGATTTTCAGTAGTAAGAAAATGATAGACAAATAATTAAATAATTACAAAACCACTTTTTTAATGGTATGTACTTCAATAAAAACTTTTATAGCAAAAGATATATGAATTTTCTGAAATATTTTTTGATATGAACTTGGACTTTTCTGAAGTTCATTGGGTGATTGAGATACTTTTCCATACTCTGATAATGAATTGACGTTTATATACACTTTTGACCATCTTTTTACTACCCAAAAGCCTTTTCCGATGATATCTAAAAAAATATTGTTCTAATAATATCTGATTCTCAAACAGCGATTACGTAATTATTTTGACACGTCGGTTCACATTTTTTTTGATCAAAACCAACGCAATAAGAGGAAAAAAAGTTATAAAATTAAAATGCGTTTTTTTTAAAGTAAAATAACAAAAATCACTATGAATACTGCAATTTCGGAAGCCGAACTACAGTATTGGAATATCTTTGAAAGTGCCAGTGATGGCATAATCATTATTGACCTTAAGAGCAGCGTGGTACTTGCCGCCAATCCGGCAGCATTTAAGATGCACGGATTCGAGCGAGAAACATTTTGCGGGCAACCGCTGCAAAGATTTCTCCATGCAAATAGCCTCCGTTTATTCGACAGATTTGTTCAGGTTATACAAACGGGAGGCCTTTTTGGGGTTGTGGCGCAGCATTTGCAGCAGAATGATTTAATAATAAATGTTGAATGGCGGGCAGTAGCGCTAAAGTACCAAAACAGCAATTGCGCGCTGGCGCTTTTACGTGATGTCAGCAAACGAGTTCAGGCGGACTCAAACCTTAAGCGGCGAATGAAAGAACGGGCGCATGAACAGACTGCCCTGCTCGAAATTTCCAGAACCCTGGCTTCCACATTAGAGTTGCAGCCCGGTTTAATTCTTGATCAGCTTAGATTGCTCGTTAATTATTCACATGCATGTCGCTTTTCATTGGAAGATTTATCTCTGATTCAGTCTGCGTCGCGCGGAATGGACCAGCCAGAAGATACTACGCCAATCCACGTCCGTCTTAAAGACGATCAGGCTTTGGAAGCATTGTTTAATAGGATTCACCCCACCCGCATCTCGGATATCTGGGCTTCCGAGCCTTCAGCATTGTTTCTGCGCACTCTTTTTGAGAAAGATTCAGCTGTACTATTGGAAGGTGTAAAGTCCTGGATGTGGGTGCCGATGGCGATCAAGAACCGCTTTATTGGAATTATCGGGATTGCCCACTCGGAACGTAATTACTATACACAGCACGATACTGAACTGGCAATGACAATCGCTAACATGGCTTCAGTGGCACTGGAAAATTCTGAATTGTATAAGCATGCCCAGGCGCTCGCGGCGCTGCAAGAACGCCAGCGGCTGGCTCAAAACCTGCATGACGCTGTAAACCAGTCCCTTTTTTCGGCCGGATTGATTGCCGAAGTCCTGCCGCGTTTATGGGAAATCGATCTGGTTGAGACTCAACATTCACTAGAGGATCTACGGCGCTTGATTCGAGGCGCGATGGCCGAGATGCGCGCGCTATTGGCAGAGCTGCGCCCTGACACTCTGACAGACTCTGAATTGGGTGAATTGCTGCTTCTGCTTGGGAACGCTTTTTCAGGGCGAACCAACATTCCGGTGGACGTGACGGTAAGCGGAGAAAGCAGGTTTCCCGCCGAGATACAAATTGCTTTTTATCGTATTTGCCAGGAAGCACTGAATAATATTGCCAAACATGCCAAAGCGAACAAGGTTGAAATAGACATGAGCCATACCCCTTTGGGATTAGATCTTCATATCCGTGACAATGGCCGGGGATTTGATACTTCCGTTTTTAAACCCTCAGGTCACTATGGATTGAAAATGATGAAGGAACGCGCCGAAGCAGTGGGAGCCAATTTAACGATTACCAGTCAGCCAGATCTTGGTACTGAGATTACTGTCTGCTGGAGTGAACAGGAGGATTAATGAATAATGAAGTTACCCTACCCATTCGCGTTATGCTGGTTGATGACCATGCCATGGTGAGGCGTGGACTGGCAACTTTTTTGAAAGTTTTTAATGACCTGGTTTTGGCGGGTGAAGCTGAAAGCGGTGAAACAGCCATCCAACTTTGTGAGGAGATTTCACCCGATGTGATACTAATGGATATGGTTCTTCCAAAAATGGATGGGGCGGCAGCGATCCGTGTTATCCGCCAAATGCTCCCAAATGTACATATCCTTGCCCTGACCAGTTTCTATGAAGGGGATCTTATTAAAAACGCGTTGGAAGCCGGAGCAATTGGTTACCTGTTAAAAGATGTATCTGCCGATGCGCTTGCCCAGGCAATCCGAGATGCCCACGCCGGGCGAACTACCCTTTCACCTGAAGTTGCCCAGTCCATGGTGAAATCTGCCAGTCAGCCTGCAAAACCTGGCCTGGATTTGACGGAGCGCGAGCGTGAAGTTCTTGTCTTAATGGTGGAAGGGTTGAATAACACACAAATCGCCGGAAGGCTCACAGTAAGCCCCTCTACAATCAAATCCCATGTTAGCAATATTCTTACAAAACTGGGTGTGTCCAGCCGTACCGAAGCCGTGACTTTGGCTTTGCGTAACGGGCTCATCACGTAATTAACCCAGAATTTTTCTCCCCCGAGTGGCGGAGTTGAACATTCCCCGGTTGATGGTTGTGACTGGGGAGTGTTTGTTGTACGATCATTTCTGATGTTTCTATTCACGCTTGGGCTGGTTATTTATTGAAAATGTAATGATAATTTTGGAAAATCTAAAGGATTCAGAACTGCGTTACCGCCGTCTTTTTGAGGCAGCCCAGGATGGGATATTAATTCTGGATGCCGAAACAGGATCCATTACCGATGTCAATCCTTTTCTCATAAAAATGCTGGGATACTCACGTGAAGAATTTGTTAAAAAAAGACTCTGGGAAGTGGGCGCATTCAAAGATATTAAAGCGAGTAAAGATGCGTTCAAGGCTCTGCAAAAAAATGAATATATTCGATATAAGGATTTACCGCTGAGAGCAAAAGATGGAAAGCTGATTCAGGTTGAATTTGTAAGTAATGTCTATAGAGCAGGGCATGAAAAGGTTATCCAATGCAACATCCGGGATATAACGGAGCGCAAAGAGGCCCAGGACATCCTGCTTAAAAGTGAGGCTAACCTGCGTGAGCAATCTGTTAGGGACCATTTGACTGGTTTATTCAACCGGAGATATTTGGAAGAGACCTTGAGACGCGAGCTGCATCGAGTTACTCGAAATCACTTGTCACTTGGAATCATCATGTTAGATGTGGATAATTTCAAGCGAATTAACGACAGCTTTGGCCATGCTGCTGGTGATGAAATATTGCGAAGGTTAGCTCAATGTTTACAAGAGAGTATCCGCGAAGAGGACATCGCTTCCCGCTTCGGAGGTGATGAATTCACAATTGTCCTGCCAGGTGCTTCGCGAATTGTGACTCGAAAGCGGGCAGAATTTATGTTTGAGAATATCCACAACTTCCATTTTCAATTTGATGGAAAAACACTTGAAGCGGTTACACTCTCATTTGGTACCGCTGTCTTCCCTGAGAATGGTTCTACTGCTGCTGAGGTCTTAAGAGCTGCTGATGTAGCGCTTTACCGTGCGAAACAGGAAGGTCGCGACCGAATCGTTGAGGCAAATTAGAGAATTAATCGCGGCTCTTTCTGAAAATCGCAATTAAATAATCGTTGGAAAATCAAATACCTTGATATTGACTCATCCCCTAAGTGGCGGAGATTAATATTCCCTGGTTGATGGATGTGATTGGGGGGTGTTTGTTGTACGATAAATGTATGAAAATTTTATTTTCATCTGGAAAACAGCCTGTTAAATTTTTATTGTCCACTTACTCCAGGTTGGTTACTTGTTAATATATTATGAACTTTAAAGGAGATTTATTACTATGAAATGCAATGAAGTAATGACCAATAAACCAGCCTGCTGCTTACCAAAAGACCAGGTTCTAAAAGCAGCCCTGATCATGAAGCGATTAGATATCGGTGCAGTACCCATCATAGAAACTGAAGAGAATAAAAAAATTGTTGGAATTCTGACGGATCGTGATTTGGCGGTAAGAATTGTTGCCGAAAAGCTGGAACCGCAATCCATGTTAATCGAAGAAACGATGACGCAAAATGTAGTGACCTGCCAGTCAGATGATGACCTGCAGGTAGCGTTGGATCTTATGGCAGATAATCAATTACGTCGAATTCCTGTAGTTGACAGAAAAAATAGAATTGTCGGTATCATCGCCCAGGCAGATGTGGCGACGCGCCTTAATCAGCCGGAAAAGACGGCAAAGGTAGTCAAAGACATTTCACAATCAAAAGAAGAATAAAGGAGAAAGAATGGCAAATCCAATTCAAGACTGGTTAGATAAATTTTCGAAAACCTCAACAACTGCAAAAACCACAAAAACCGTCTCTGGAAAAGCGACTGTTGGCGGGGCAAGCAGCAAGACAACTGCTTCCGGGAAAGCAAGCGTTAGCGGGGGGACTTCTAAACCCGTACCGGTGATTCAAACTAATCTTCAGCAACAAAAAGAAGCAATAGCCAAAAAAACAAATCAGCAGATCATTAATGCAGCTTATAAAGTTGCCGAAGAACTTAAGCTTGAAGGCGGCCCATGGCCGCTGATGCGTTCTGCAGGATGGGGGCACCTGACCGATAAGCGCGGAGACCATTACAAGGGCCCTGCCATTGATGAAATTGAGAAACTGACACCGGAACAGAAAACCGCTCTCAAACGGGAGCTGGGTTTATAGTCTCAAAAATGTTTTGAAAATAAAGAACAGGAGAATAAATGAAGAAGAGATCTCTGGTACTGGTTTGCACCGTGTTAGTTGCCTTACTTGCGATGACTGCCTGCGGAGCAAAAACAGATAATACGATCTCAGTAAAGAGCGTCACTCTTGCTGAAGGTTTAGATGAGAATTATCAAGCGGTCAACCCTACAACGCAGTTTGCGCCAACCGATACTATTTATGTATCTGTGGATGTGGCAGGGCGCCCGACACAGGGAACTTTGAATGGGAAATTCTATTATGGTGATCAGCTGATCAGCGAAGCTGTTCTTGATTTTTCCACAGTAAATCAGGGAGTAATTGTTTCAATTGGCGAAGACACATTCGCTGGCTTTAATCTTGCGCCTTCCCAACCATGGCCGGTTGATACCGGTTACCGATTTGAGCTTAGTGTAAATGGTTCAAAATTCGGAGATTACCCATATCAGGTAGTTCAATAATCTTGTAAATAAAAAGAAAGGAAATTTCCAATGAATCTCAATTTTACGAAAAATATAGGTATGTTGCTGCTGGCGATTTGGCTTATCCTTATGGGCCTGGCAATGTTTATCCCGGGAATTCCCGCTGTGATAATGGCGCTATTGGCTATCGCAGCTGGTGTTTTCATCATAATAGGCCGATAAAAAGTAGAATGGCCAACCTTCCGGTTAACAGACTGGAAGGTTGGCTGTACATATTATAAAAAGGAGATAATTTTATGCTGTGGACAATTGTTGTAATATTAGTAGTGCTTTGGCTGCTCGGCGCTTTCGGATCCAGGGTAATTCCCAATCTGCCGAAAGGCGGCAACCTGGTTCATATTCTGCTTGTTATCGCCTTAATCCTCATTGTGCTGAACCTTCTTGGGGTGATTTTAATTCAGCGATGTTCTTGAAAAATCCTGGCAAAATCAATTTCAGTATTATGAAACATGTTTTATTAAAGACGAAAATTTAAAATTAGATATCTCCCCCAAGTGGCGGAGAAAAACTTTCCCCGGTTGATGGATGTGACTGGGGAGTGTTTGTTGTACGATGAATTTATGACACGAGTCTATTTAGCCGATGGCATACCTGAAGAACGCTCCGCCCTTCGCCTTCTATTGATTGATCTGAAGATGGAAGTAGTTGGCGAGGCTGGCGATTGGGAAACCACATTAGCTCAGGCACCGTTCAGCCGCGCAGATTTATTGCTGATCGACTGGGATTTATTGTCTTCTGAGCCAAATGAGGCGCTAAAAAGACTCAGACAGGTTTGTCCAGCCGCGCTGGTGATTGTCCTTATCAGCCATCTGGACGCCCGCCAGCAAGCTGCACTCTCCGCCGGCGCTGATGCGTTTATCAGTAAAAATGAGACACCCGAGCGTGTGGCTGAACGGTTGCGAATCGCCGCTGCGAGCGTTGTGATTAGATAATGCCGCCTGACTTATAGGAGGACATAAAAAACCAATGCATCGCGTTGCTGGCCTGAGCACCGGCACAAGCCAGGGCAGAAATATTTGAGGAAAGGAGGAAATGATGAACAAAGATATATTAGAAGGAAACTGGAAACAAATCAAGGGCGAAGCCAAAGTCTGGTGGGGAAAACTTACAGATGATGACCTGGATCGCGCTGCTGGCAATATGGAAATCATGGCAGGCATACTTCAGGAAAAATATGGCTACAGCCACGAGAGTGCGGTCGAGGATATCGATAAGCATATGAAAGAGTTTGAAGCCAGCCTGAAAAAGTAAAACTGGAACAAACCGCAGTAAAAATTACTGCGGTTTGGATCAAAAAAAAACACACGGTGTTCCGTGCAATAAAACATATATATAGGAGAATAAAATGCCAAACATAATCATTTACTTAATAGCTGCTGCAATAATCGGGTGGGTGGCGACTGAAATCATGCATACCCGTCAGGACCTGCTGATTAACATCGTTGTGGCAATTATAGGCGCTTTCCTCGCCGGATTAATCCTCACTCCCATTTTCGGCGTAGGGACGATCAACGATGCAATCACCATTGAAACCATGCTGGTGACCCTGCTGGGTTCCATCCTCTTGCTGGTGATAGTACGCATGGTCCGCCGAGGCAAATAGCCTAATAAAATTCTTGATTTCGAGGATTTTATAAGCGGGGGTGCATCAGTGCACCCCCGTAACAAATAGATGTGGGACCATTTTTACTGGTAGAACCTGCGATTTGCGTTAGTTAGACAAATAGCGCGGAGCAGCATACCAAGGAGTGGGAAAAGGAAAAATCAGAATGGAAATTTTGGCTGATGTGTTTCGAAATCGAAAAAATATCGCCCCGATTCCTTGCCTGGGGAATCACTTTCCGGACAGGACATTGTAGGGCGGCTTATTAAATTTATCTCGCTTACAAAAGAGGACCGAATTAAAGCCGGCATCTATGTAGGCAGCGAGGGGCGTGACTGGATAGATCGGTCTGCACTTGTTCTTTTTCCCTTTGACCGAGATTAACCCTTCGCCCTGGCTTTTTAGAGCGTTCAACTTAAACAAGAAACAAGGAGATGGCACTATGAATAACAATATCAATGAGTACTTACATTACCTGAGCAAATCGAAGAATATTTTGATTAGCCTGCTGGTTGGCGGCTTGACCGGTGCAGTTGTCATGCTGCTTTTCGCGCCACAATCTGGGCGAGAGACTCGCGAGAAAATTTATCAGGAAAGCCTCCGATTGAGTAATCGTCAACAGATAGACGACAAATCCACTGTACCCAACTAATTCATCGGTTTTTAAGGAAGAGGAGAAATAAATAATGTGGGATTACATCAATGAACCCTAACCTGAGAAATAAAAACCTCTTTTTAAATTCCGGATTCAGTAGTTTTTCCAAAAAGTATTATGAAGGGCACAATTTGTTTCACTCGTTGGCGCAAGATATGAATATTTCGTTCGACAATAGTGAGGCAGCCTTTATGCTGGATCAGATTTATATCAAAACTTTGTAGGATGAGTATGTTGGTTGTGAGAAAGGATGAAAAAATAATTAATACCTTCATATTTCTGGATTTCTTTGATGTTGAAAATTCGAGCAATGTATTCGCGGAAGAAAACTTATTGGTCGCCAGATTTAACTGATAACTGATTGCTGATTGTAATGATAGAGCAATGAAAGCATGGAAAACCAATTAACACCGCAACCATATAATTGGACATTTGAGCGGGTTGTATGGGCGACTCTCGTCATGGTTTTGGTTGGATTTAGCTTCTGGCTTCTTTACCGGTTTTACCAAGTCTTTTTCATCTTGCTGATTGGCCTCCTGTTGGGAACAGTGATCAGGCCAATCGCAGCCTGGCTACATCAGCGGGGCATCCCGCTGAAGTCAGGAGTATTTCTTGTCTACCTTTTGATGCTTATCCTGCTTATCGGCTTTGTGTTGTTGCTAATTCCTTTAATAGTCGAACAGAGTACTGCTATTGCAGCCGCTATGCCGGTCTATTATCAAAATCTTTATGAATGGATGGTTAATTACCCAAATCAAATTATTGTGCGTTTAACTGAGTTTCTTCCTGCGACATTACCAGGGCTGGATCCTTTACAGCAAACTGGTCAGCAGATGCTGGCTTCCGCAGGGCAAGCGTTGGGTTATTTTTCATCAGCAGCCGTGGGCCTTTTTATAGCCGTTGCAATTCTGGCTATAGCCTTTCACTGGTCACTCGACGGGCAAAGAATCATTCAGTCGCTCTTGCTTTTGGTTCCAAGTGACAAGCGCGAAAGTATTAGTGAACTAGTATCCGCCATAGAAACCAAGGTCGGTTACTACTTAGTCGGCCAAGGTATTCTCTGTTTGATTATCGGTATTATGGCACTGGCTGCTTATATGCTCATTGGATTGCCAGATGCACTGCTGCTTGCGGTGGTGGCGGGTGTTATGGAGGCAGTTCCGATGATAGGGCCGCTTCTTGGTGCTATTCCTGCGGCGATAATTGCCTTATCAATATCGCCTTTAAAACTGATCTGGGTCATCGCCGCTACTCTTGTTATTCAGCAGTTAGAAAATAGCGTGATGGTACCGCGCGTCATGCGCAAGGCAGTAGGAGTCAACCCGTTCGTCTCCTTGCTCGCGATTTTTGCATTCAGTTCCTTGTTCGGAATTGCCGGAGCGCTTATGGCAATTCCCCTGGCAGCTATTATTCAACTCTTACTTGACCGCTATGTCTTTCACCCCGCAGTGATGGATTCAGAGATCTCGGTCGGGCGTGATTATGCGAGCCGGCTGCGTTATGAAGCCCAATACCTGGCGAACGACTTACGCAAGCAGGCTCGCGTTAAGAAATGGGGTCGGTCTTAGAGTTAAGCAAATCGATAAAGTAATGGATGAGATCGAAGCAATTACAACCGACCTCGATGTTCTTCTCGCCCAGATCCATTCTTCAGATACGCCATGACAAAGAAACTAATTGGCATAGTTATAGCAATTATGACAGCTCTGCTGGCGCTCGTGGTGCTTTGGCAGTTACGTACTGTTGTCGTTTATGTGCTAATCTCTCTAATGTTTGCAGCAGCTCTGCGACCATTATTTAAGCATTTGGAGGGCCGAAGCTTACTGGTGCGTTTAGCCTGGATAATACTTTACCTGGTTGCGCTTGGCAGTTTTGTTTTTTTGATTATTCTCACAATTAGGTCAGCGATCTCAGAAATTCAACAACTCGCAAAGAATGTGTCAGCACAGGATACATGGAGCCTGCCATTTTGGTTGGAGGGCAGCATGTTCCAGCACGTATTGATTGCGCGGCTTCCGCCACCAAGTACTTTTTTCGAGGCAATTACCGGCAATGAAGGTCAGTTCGTGCTGCCGGCCTTGCTCAGTTTCACCCAGGGCGTTGGCGGTATTGCAGCAGGTGTAATTGTCATTCTATTCATGAGCATCTATTGGAGTATTAATCAAATTCATTTTGAAAGACTCTGGCTCTCACTGCTGCCATCTGCTAAGCGTAAAAAGTCGCGTGGTATTTGGAGGATAGTTGAGCCTGAAATTGGCGCTTACATACGCGGCCAGCTAATCCAAAGTCTCATAGCTGGCCTTCTTTTATATCTTGGCTTCAAGATGTTTGGGTCGCCATATCCATCGTTATTAGCATTAATTGGCGCATTAGCGTGCCTAATCCCCGTAATTGGGGAACCTTTTATTGTTATTACGGTTCTTTTAACAGGATTGCTAACCAGTGCGCAGCTAAGCTTTTTCACCACGCTGTACACGGTCTTTGTCTTGATTGCGTTGAGAGTATGGATTAAACCACGGCTATTCAACCGCAGGTGGGAAAACCTCATTCTGACCATTGTTCTGCTCTTGGCTCTGGCAGATGCTTTTGGCCTAGTCGGCATCATTTTAGCACCGCTTCTATCAGTTGTTTTTCAAATCCTGTGGAGCCGCCTGGTCAGCCACCATGCGATTTTAGGGGCTTCAGCCCAGATTTCTGACCTCAGGGAAAGGCAAGCACGTATAAGTGAAATCATTGAGGCAATGGATGAACCAGCTATACCTTTAGTGACCAGCAGCATGGAGCGCCTGGCTGAATTAATTGAGAAAGCTGACCCTGTTCTTCAAGCGTCTCAGCAGACTGAAAATTCCAACCAGTAACAGGCAGTGCTCATCAGTTTGATAAGGATTAGAGCAACTGCAATGTGTGATTATTTTGGCAAACATATTAATTGGTGGCTCTTGATGCCCATCATTAAATTTTAAATAAACAAATCACATCAATTAAAATCGGCTCTCAAAAAAAAGGATATTCTTGATATTAAAATATGCCCCCAAGGGGACTCGAACCCCTGTTTTGGCCTTGAGAGGGCCGTGTCCTGGGCCGCTAGACGATGGGGGCGGGCAGTGACAAATTTTAGCATGCGCGGTGCGGGGTGTCAAACAATCTATCAATTGATAACTTCTCAGACTAACATGAAAGGATTTCAAGAAACCCAAAAACCGACAGATTAATAATAATCTTATTGACTTCTATTTATCTGCATGTTATTATCCAATTATAAGAACTTATTATTTTGCACATTAACAATGAATTTTTCGAAAGGAATTATCATGAAAATTTCTGTACTTATTTTTCGTTTCTTAGGACTTATTATTTTTGCAGTAGCTGGTTATTATCTGGGGAATTTATTAGTGAAGCTTTCTTCCCAACAGCTGAACCCCTTCCTTATGCTATTGGAGGCGCGGTTGTTTTTGGCGTGCTGGTGGTTTGTCATCATGCCAGCCATAACCTTAACCCTATTAACTGGTTCCGCTCATACCTATCCAAAGTTTCAGGGCCGACCCTCATTTTTGCTTTAATTGGGCTTGTTGTGGGTTTGATCCTGGCGGCGTTGATCTCAATTCCGATTTCATTTCTACCCCCACCCTTCAGCAGCGTTTTGCCTTTTGTAGCCGCGGTACTTTTCGCTTATCTGGGAGTTGCAATTGCGGTATCCCGCCAGGGTGACTTGCGGGATGTTTTGCAGATCGGACATCGCGGTTCAAAAGGTTCGCATGTGACCACAGGAAAATGGCAGCAGGACAAATCCATCCTGATTGATACAAGCGTCATCATTGATGGGCGTATCGCGGACATTGCCCGCACGGGCTTCATCGCCGGCACACTGGTTATCCCCAGATTTGTTTTAAACGAACTTCAATACATCGCTGATTCCGCTGAAAGCCTGCGCCGGCAGCGCGGCCGCCGGGGAATGGAAGTACTTTCGGATTTGCAGAAGGAACGCGCGATTACAACTACCATCGCGGATATTGATGTGGAAGGTGTTCGCGAGGTGGATGAAAAATTGATCATGCTGGCGCGCCAGATGCAGGCACCGATCCTAACCAATGACTACAACCTCAACCGTGTGGCTGAATTACAGGGTGTGCAGGTATTAAACATTAACGAATTAGCCAATGCGGTCAAATCTATTTTGCTCCCGGGAGAAGTGCTGGTGGTCAATGTGATCCAGGAAGGCAAAGAAGTCGGGCAGGGTGTGGGCTATCTGGATGACGGCACAATGGTGGTAATTGAAGAAGGCAGGAGCTTCATAGGCAAAGAGATCGAAGTCTCGGTCACAAAGGTGCTTCAAACCGCAGCGGGGCGGATGATCTTCTCCAAACCTGAAACCAGGTCCGGCAACGGCAACGGAAGCAATAAAAAGTAACTGGAGAAACGCCATGGCTTTGCAGGTATATAACACTCTCACCCGCAAGAAAGAACTTTTTAAAACCATTGAACCCGGCGAAGTACGTATGTATGTGTGCGGGCCAACGGTATATGACAAGGCGCATGTGGGGCATGCCATGTCAGCTTTGGTTTTTGATATTATCCGCCGTTACCTGCAGTACAGCGGATATGAAGTGCGCCATATCATGAATTTTACAGATGTGGATGACAAAATTATCATGCGCGCAGCCAAGCTGGGCGTTGATCCATTTGAACTGGCAGAAGGGTATATCCAACAGTTCGCCAAACACCTGGAAGACCTGAATATTCTCAAAGCCGCTTTCAATCCCCGCGCAACCAACGAAATAGATAACATTATCAAATTGGTTCAGGGATTGATCGATAAAGGCTTTGCCTATGAAACAGGCGGAGATGTGTATTTCCGTGTGGAAAAACTCAGGGATTATGGCAAGCTCTCTGGACGAAAACTGGAAGATATGCGCGCCGGTTCACGCATTGAGGTCGACGACCGCAAAGAAAATCCAATGGACTTTGCCATGTGGAAAACTGCCAAACCCGGCGAACCCGCGTGGGACAGCCCCTGGGGAAAGGGCCGCCCAGGCTGGCATATCGAATGTTCTGCCATGAGCAGTGCTCACCTTGGCGAACAGATTGACATTCACGGCGGCGGCAACGATCTAATCTTTCCGCACCACGAAAACGAGATCGCACAGTCCGAAGCGTTCAGCGGCAAACCCTTTGCCACATACTGGATTCACAACGGCATGCTGCAGCTCAGCGGCGAAAAGATGTCCAAGTCCATCGGCAATCTTGTGACTATTGAGGAATTTCTTTCCAAACATACAGCTGATACGCTGCGCTTTATGGTGCTCAATTCTGGCTACCGCAGTCCGCTGACCTTCAATGACGAGGTGATAGGACAGGCGGAGCGAGCTCTCGAGCGGCTGGTTTCAGGATTAAACCAGCGCAGCCTGAAGCGGGAGGATTAAACGCAGGGCAGCTCGCAGCACTGAAAACCCAAGCTGATAAAACCCGCTCCGGATTTAAAGAATGCATGGATGATGATTTCAACAGTTCTGGAGCGATGGGAAACCTGTTCGATCTCGTGCGCGCCATAAATCAGGCACGCGCAGATGGTGCGACTAATGAACAACTTATTGATGCCCAGAATTTATTAAAAGAATTTTCTAAAGTATTTGGTTTAATTCTTGCTGGCAAAACAGGTGACTTTGAGGCGGAGCCATTTATCGAGCTGTTGCTGGAAGTTCGCGCCCAAGCCCGTGAACAAAAAATGTGGGCGCTTTCAGATTTGATCCGCGACCGTCTGGCTGAATTGGGTGTTCAGGTTGAAGATGCCAAAGGCGGCAGCGGATGGGCATGGAAATGAAAGAATGGATTACCGGTAGAAACCCTGTTTATGAATGCCTGCGGTCTCAGCGCAGGCATTTTTTCCAGCTGTTAGTTGCCCGCGGCGCGGAGGAAAGCGGCAGGCTCACCGATATTCAAAACCTGGCAAAACAGAAAAAGGTGCGTGTAGAAAGAGTAGATAAATCTGAACTAATTGCAATACACGAACATCATCAAGGAATTGCTTTACAAGTCAGTACATACCCTTACGCAGACCTTTCCGCCATCTTTGCTATTGCAGAAAAAAAAGCTGAACCTCTGTTTATATTGCTGCTTGACCAGGTGCAGGACCCGCAAAACTTCGGTACGCTTATCCGCAGTGCGGAACTATTTGGAGTGCATGGTATTATCATCCCGCCAGACCGGGCGGCAGGTGTTACACCTGCGGTTGTGAATGCATCATCAGGCGGCAGTGAACATCTGCTTATCACGCAGGCTAACCTTGCACAAGCCATTGACCTGATTAAAGCTCGCGACGCATGGGTGATTGGATTAGATATGGATAATGCATCTCAAACCCTGGAAAAAACCAATCTTTCAGGCGCGTTAGCGTTGGTGGTTGGCAGCGAAAGTGGCGGTTTGCGCAGGCTGGTGCGTGAAAAATGCGACCTTATCGCCCATATCCCTACCAGCGGCAGGCTGGATTCGCTCAACGCAGCGGTGGCAGGATCTATCGCGTTATATGCTGCCTATTTAAAAAGAAAAAATTAGCCGATATAATAAAAAAGAATATGACAAACAAGGGAAATCCTTTTAATATTGGTAAAATATTTAATTTTCTTGACAAGTATTTTTCTATTCTACTGGTCATATGTTTAATACCAATCCCTTCAACAAGTTTTGCTTTCCCTTTAAAGGCTGTAGCACAAGACTCCAAATCTATTGAAATTACCTTAATTCAGCCGAAGTTACTGGAAGAGACCTCACCGACGCCAACCCCTGAGCCTGATATTCCCCTGGATCTTTCTTCGCAAAGTGCTGATGTCGCTGAAATTGCGGAATCGATCTCCATGACCACTTATATTACTGGAGAAGGGGATTCCCTGCTCAACCAAACTGAAAAATTCATTGATGAATTAGTTGTTGAATTTCAACCAATGCTCTATTCAGAGAATGATGATGGATTTCTCATACTTCCGGAAAAATCTGTGAATTCATCCGAAACTGCTGAAATAGCGCTATCCGAGCAAGCCAAAACCGAAGAGAAATTTATCGAATATATTATTAAAATCGGCCCGGAATCATCTCTGCAAGAATTGAGCGACCTATTTACGAAATATGGGGTTCAGGTAGAGCGTGAGGTAACTGTCTTAAATACACAGCTGCTGAAAATTGGCAGCGAAAATCTCGAAGGATTCCTGGAAGAATTACAGACAAAACCCGGAATTGAATACATTGAAGAAAATTCACATAATATTGCTATGTTGGAAATTCCAAATGACCCCTTCTACTCCATGCAATACGGACTGGAAGCCATTAACGCACCAGTTGGGTGGGCATTAAAAAAAGCATCTGCATCTGTAACTATAGCAATTCTGGATACTGGCATTGACCTGGACCACCCTGATCTGGTTGGCGCAGTAGTTGCTGGCTTCAATATCCTTCAGGGAAATGATTTCACGGATGATGACAATGGTCATGGCACACAGGTAGCGGGTATCTGCGCCGCGGTGACGGACAACGGGCAGGGAATAGCCGGTGTTTCCTGGGGTGCTGCGATCATGCCTGTCAAAGTACTTGACCGCTTCGGTAATGGCAGTTTTCAGAATGTGGCGGATGGCATAATTTGGGCTGTGGATCACGGCGCTCAGGTACTTAACCTCAGCCTGGGTGGCACTACGCCCTCACTGCTCATGGAAGATGCAATTAAATATGCAGTTGGTAAAGGCGCGGTTGTGGTGGCAGCCGCGGGAAATAAGGGCGTTAATATATTGACTTATCCTGCGCAATATGAGCCTGTTATTGCCGTCGGCGCTACAGGCAGTGATAATCAGGTGGCCGGATTCTCCAATTTCGGTCCCGAATTGGATGTGGTCGCACCTGGAGGTAATATTTATACATTAAACAATCAAGGCGGTTATGGATATATGACTGGCACCTCAGCAGCTACCCCTTTCACCAGTGGACTTGCGGCTATTTTATTAAGTGTAAAAGGAAACTCATCAATTAATGTAGTGAAGCAGCTTTGTAATTCCGCGTTAGATTTGGGTGAATTGGGTATGGATGCGCATTATGGGTGCGGCTTGATTCAGGCAGATAAGGCGCTTCGATTAGCTTTGCCGATAATAAACAAAAAGTCAGATCATTATAAAAAGAATATTTCAAATCAAACTATTTTGGTTTTACCACTTGTTGTTGACGAGGTGAATACTAATGTCAACTTGAAACATAAAGATTCTGGCGGAGAGATAAGAGAATTTGAAAAGGCAAAAGATCTAGGTTTAAAGGAAACGTCCTTCTTTGATTCTAAGCGATACTTACAGGTGATCAGTAAGAATTCTGAAAAAGAATCTCACAATAACCTACTTGTTGTTATTATCGGGTTGGTCATTTTTATTTTGGCAGATAAAATGATTTCATTACGTAAAAATCTGTAAAAAGGTGGAATAAATAGACAGTAAAAAATAATCTTAAAGAAGTATATTTACAATTGGCTGAGGTCAATATTTGGAGATTGCGAAAACGGCAGGCTGCTTGACCGTTGATTAAAAAATATGGCTCAACAACCAAACCTTAAGAAATTGCCAATTGGAATTGTTCAACGCAGAATCTACCGAATCGATGGCAAATCATACTAACTTTTTAAAAAGTAAGATTTTAGATTCCAGATTAATAATATTAAAAAATTGGGTTTTTGGATTATGTAATCAATAATTCCAAAAAGGTGATTTTCCGCTCTGCCACACCCAGGCAACCCATAAGCTGATCATTACTAACCCTATAAAGAATCGCGCAAAAGTAGCTGAAACGCAGCCAACAGCCATTTCTTTGGTGCTGCCGCCAGCTTTGCGCAAATCTCGCAAGCGGATAAACTCAAACACAAAAAGCACCAGCATGGCCGCTATGATGCCGCCAAAAGGCGGCCAAATCAGACTAAACACGAAAGCGGCAATGGTGGAAAGGATTACGCCCGTCCAGCTTGCACCGCTTTTTTTGGCTTTTGCGCCCATCAAAAGTTCATCTGCCATATTGCCGAAAATCATGAGTATGGTGATCAGCACAAAGCAGAAGATGCTGAATATTGTAAAACCAGTTAGCAGCCCATATACCAGAGCCGAGAGCCAGATAATTGTTAAACCTGGAATGACAAATGTGAACAGACTGACCAGTCCGGCTGACATAACAGCTGCCGTTATTACCTGAACAACCGCCAGTGAAGCAGATGAAAGCTGGACGCCTTGTGTAATCGGTGCGACTTTTGCAGAACATCCGCTAAGAAATAACAGAAAGCCCGGGGCAAAGCGAATTGGTCTATTATGCAAGGTTAACCCTTGATTATCTCAATGCCGCCCATCCACGGTTTAAGGACATCTGGTATTCGGATACTCCCATCAGCCTGTTGATATGTTTCCATGACCGCTATCAATGTGCGCGGCATGCCCAGGCCTGAGCCATTCAACGTGTGTAAAAAGTCCTTTCGGCCCTCGGCATCTTTAAATTTAATGTTGGCGCGTCGTGCCTGAAAATCGGTTACATTTGAAACCGACGATACTTCCAGCCATTCATTGCAGCCGGGCGCCCAAACTTCAACATCAAATGAAATGGATGCGCCGAAGCCCAGGTCGCCTGTGCAAAGCTGAACAATCCGGTAAGTAAGGCCAAGTTCAGCGCAGGTTTGGGTGGCGTCGCCCAGCATTTTTTCCAATTCCTTTCCTGAATCCTCCGGCCTTGAATAGGTATACATCTCTACCTTGTCAAACTGGTGCCCGCGTTTGATGCCGCGTACGTCGCGGCCGGCGCTCATTTTTTCTCGCCGAAAACAGGGGGTATAGGCGGTATAGCGCAGCGGAAGGTCAGAAGCGTCAATCACATCGCCCATATGAATTCCAGTCAGCGGCACTTCAGCGGTCGGCACCATCCACAGGTCTTCTTCATGATCGCGGTACAGATTTTCGGCAAATTTCGGAAGTTGGCCGGAAGCGAACAAGGTTTCGCCTTTTACCATAAAGGGCGTGTATTTTTCCAGGTATCCCTGGCGTCCGTGCAAATCCAGCATCCAGGCGATGAGTGAGCGCTGCAGCCGTGCCCCTGCGCCATTGAGCACATAAAAGCGTGAGCCGGTGATCTTGACCCCTTGTTCAAAATCAATGATGCCAAGGGCAGGGCCAAGATCCCAGTGGGGTTTTGGAGTGAAATCAAAAACTTTCTTATCACCAACTGTTCTCACCACCTGGTTTTCGCTTTCATCTTTTCCAAGCGGCACAGTGTCATCAGGGTGGTTGGGGATAGTTGCGATCAGAGCGTTTAACTGATCATCCACAACCTTAACCTCTTCATCCAGGCGGGCTATACGATCGCCCACTTCACGCATATTGCTGACTTTTGCTTCGCGTTCCCCGGCGTCTTTGGTCGCACTGATCTCTTTCGAGACCTTGTTGCGTTCAGCCTTGAGCGTTTCAGCTTCGGTGAGCACCAACCGCCGTTTCTCGTCGAGGTCAGCAAGCTGGTCGATTATTGATGGGTTCATCTGGCGGCGTTTCAGGCCATCCTTGAGGAAATCTGGTTTTTCTCTGACTAATTTAATATCTATCATGGCTGCCTCTTTTTTAAACAAAATTCCCCTCTCCCGGCAGGACGAGGGGGTTCCCGTGGTGCCACCTGCTTTCGCTGGAATAGTCACAGCCTTATTGCGCGGTAACGGCCGCTCCGGCCTGCTTATGGTTTAAGAACCTCTCCGCAGGCAGCCTGCCGATCAAGGCGCCGGATTGGAAATCCGGGCGGGCTGTTATTTCAGATTATAACGATGCTGTACAAGATGTCAAGGTGATTATTTTTCGCTCCTACAAAACTGGATTAACGGTTGGGAATCTCCTGCACCGGTTGATCTGGCAGATAAATATAACCTTCCACTTCATGCCCGATGCGGATAAGCATATCCGGCTGGTTGCAGGCCAGCCAGGCAGTGTAAGCAGCAGCCAGCGCGTTGAGCTCTTCATTGGAATACAGGTTATCTAACGGTAAGGTGCTTTGAAGAAGATGATGGCGGGTGATCTCTTCAAAAAAAAGCATAGCATCTGGCACAGGAATACCGCATAATTGCAGTGCCAGCTGCCTCTGCAGCCGGCCTTCCAAAGTATGCTGCTTCAGCGGCGCATGGCCGAGCAGATTCCAGAAAGCCGCTTCACCCTGACACTCAAAATATTCTTTCGAAGAATCTGCTCCCGGATAAGATCGATATCCAAGTTTGCCGATTTCCTCGAAAAGTCGAAAACCCAACTTCATCCAGCGTGGGCTGCCCTTTAGCGAGCCGGGTGTGCGCGGAACATGCACTCCGCGTTCCAGAAGTTCATATTCCACCAGGCGCAGGTTCGCCCAGCGTCCAAGCCTGGACTTGGATGAAAGTTTTTCGCGGATCTCCTCACGCTTTAAAAGCCCTTTGCTCGTAGAAATGGGAGAATTAATGGCTGCCAATGCACTTTCCTGCCCGGCAAGAAAGGCAAATGCATCCTTTATATTTCCGCGCCCCAAGGCACGTATTGTTAAATCACGGTCAATAGCAGCGTAAGTGAATGGGTAGGCTCGCTCACGATTGGCTTCCACACCGATAAATGTGTTGAATTCCGAAGTCATTTAATTTATATAAATCCAAATACTTCAATTCATTTTATAAATTTTCTAAATCAAAGGCGGCTGACCGAGAGTCATCAACAGTTCGTTGACATCCTTTCTGGCCAATGACCGGGGAATGCTGGCAACAAATCCTCCGGATTCAATATGTGATTCTTCAGGAACCATAAATAAAGAAATTACCCGATTGAACAAAGGTGCAAAGACATAAGCTTCAATATGGACATGCGCACCAGTCTGGCGGAAAGCTAAAAGCATTGGCGCTGTCCAAAACCCCGAACCCCGCTGGTACAAACGCATATCATCTTCCATCCTGCTAAATTTGTAATCATGCTGCTCTGCCCAGTCCTCGATAACTTTCTGGACATCCTGATCAGCATCAAAATCAATCTCGGTACGCGCTTTCATTTTATGTCCTTTCAAATTCTCTTGCGAATCTCTAATTGATTATAGTAAAAAATATATATATATTTGCACTTTCAAATGAATGTCTAATAAGATTTTATGAATTTTAAGGTAAGTTATAATCCAATCCACTTGAAGGACAGGTCGTATGGATGAAACCGCGCTGATTCAACAAGCCAAACACGGAGACCTTGATGCTTTTAACAGCCTTGTTTAACTTACCAGGGGCAGGCGTATAACCTGGCACTGCGTTTGTTGGGTGATGATCCGCCTGCTCAGGATGCCACCCAGATTGCTTTCATTAATGCTTTTCAATCCATCAAATCCTTTCGCGGCGGTTCTTTCCGTGCCTGGATCCTGCGCATTCTGACCAATACCTGTTATGACGAATTGCGGCGCCAGAAACGCAAACCGACTGAAAGTCTGAACCCTGTGGACACAGATAGCGGTGAAGAACTGGAAGATCCTGCCTGGCTCTCTGATGATTCTCAATCCCCGGAAGAGCGCATTTCTCAAAAGGAACTTGAAAAAGCGATTCAGCGCTGCCTGGGCTCCTTACCTGAAGAATTCCGTACAGCGATCATACTCGTTGATGTTCAGGGAATGGACTATCAGGAAGCTTCCGAAGTTGTGAATAAGCCGTTAGGAACCATTCGCAGCCGATTGGCGCGCGCGCGCCAGCGTATGCAGGATTGCCTTCAAACCGCAGGGGAACTTTTACCCGCTAAATATCGTTTCAATAATGAGAGCAGGCAATGAAAATCAACAGCAACCTATCCCCGGGTGATTGGCAGCTGCTCTCTGCTTATCTGGATGACCAGCTTTCCGACAAAGAAAAGCGCCAGGTGGAGGAGAGGCTGCAAGTTAATCCGGAATATCAAAGCACCCTGATTGCTTTACGCCAAACCAGGCAGCTTTTACATGCCTTGCCCTCGCGTCGCGTGCCAAGAAACTTCACTCTTTCAGGCCAATCTGCACAGAAGAATAACATGCCTTCTTTTTTTGCTATATTGCGATTTTCTTCTGTGGCTGTTGCGCTTCTTCTGGTTGCGGTATTCGCTCTGGATTTAAAACAAAGTCCACCTTTAATGACTGCCGTCAAAACTGCTGAAGATGTACAGCCCGCGGCTGTCGCGCTGGAAGCCGACAAAGTCGCCTGCCGAGGAACCGCCCATGATCATTTTCTGGGGAGCGCCCGCACCGTTGATGGGCGTATACGGTAAAGGCGGTGGTGGCGCTGAGGGTTATGGCATGGGCGGAGGGGGAGCCGAGCCAGGCTTCTACGGCATCGGTGGCGGCGGAGATGCTTTGACTGAAAATATTCCTGAAGCCGCTCCATCTGCCGAAGAAGTTCCCGCGGTTGAAGTAGTACCTCCAACTGAAATGGCAGCACCCGAAGCGGTCGAAGGTATGCGTCCTTTGGGGGCTGAATCGCAGACAACCCTTGTCCCTGAACCTTTAACCGGAAGCGGACCTATATTGGGTGTTCGGTCTCCCCAAGAGCAGGAAATTTCTGGTGCAGGGTCTGAAATGCCGCTCAGGCAGCCTCCTGTTCAGGCTGAAATTCCTTTCAATCTAATAAAAATCATTTTGGCATTTATTCTGGTGGTTACTGCAATACCTGCCTGGCTCATAAAGAAAAAATAGGCAGCCAATCGAATTTCCCTGCATGCTATAATTAGAACAATATTTCGGTATTAATCCTATGGCAAAAAGAAAATCCGCGTCCCGCTCTGGCAGATCAACGTCCAATTCAACCCGCAAACGAACACCAAACACCTTGGCGCGCCTGAATCGCCGGATAAGAAAACTATCCCCGGAACGCAAAATGGATATTCTGGGGGTTTTTCTATTGATTACCGGCGTTATTTTTCTGCTGGGATTTCTGGGAATAACGGAAGGACCATTAACCAGCGGCGTTGGTCAGCTTCTGAATCTGATGGCCGGCATGGGATCGCTATTTTTCCCGATTGTTGTGATGCTGGTCGGGCTCTGGTTTATTGTGCGTAATGAACAGCGCTTTCCGGTTGTATCAGTTGAGCGGCTTCTGGGTATTATATTCCTCTATTTAAACATTTTGGCCTGGATGCATTGGTTCAGCGGGGGAGGCCGAGAGCTGGCAGGAGAAGGCGGCGGTGGCGGGTACTTTGGTTGGTTTTTTGAAAGTATCCTTGCAAATATGCTGGGGGAATGGGGAGCATTTGTGGTGCTTATTGCCTGGCTTTTGGTTGCGCTGGCATTCACATTTGACCTCTCAATACCCGATCTATTCCGTACAGCGACCAAACCTGCTGTGAAAACTGGCGAATTTATCGCTGAGAAATCCAGCCAGATAAAGGCGCCGGTAATAAAGAAAAAGTCCTTAACTGAAACTGAAAGAGAAAAAATTGTTTTTGCAAATAATGACGACCAGCCGGATGGTTTTACTCCGATAAAAAATAACACGAAACCGATGACCCGATCTGAAAAAATGCGCACCAAACTTGACCCTGTTAAAACTCAGACGAATCCATCTGGTTCAAAATCGGAGGCAGATATAACTCGCTGCCTACCAGTCGGCAGAAAACCTGATAACCTGGACTCTTCCGCTGCCCGAGGAAGTATTAAACCCTGCGACAAAAGCAATCATCCGCAAGAATGTGGATGAAGACCGCGCACGCGTGATTGAAGAAACATTGGCATCCTTCAGCGCACCTGCGCATGTGGTAGAAATTCACCGCGGACCGACATTTACGCAATACGGTATTGAGCCGGATTTTGTGGAAACACGAGCGGGGAAAACACGTGTGCGTGTAAACAAGATTGTTTCTTTAGCTGATGACCTTGCGCTCGCCTTAGCTGCGCAATCCATTCGTATACAAGCGCCTGTTCCGGGCCGAAGGTATATAGGAATAGAAGTTCCTAATTTCGAAGCGGAATTGGTATCACTGAAAGAAGGAATGGAAAGTAAGGCTTTCAGCGGTTTAAATGCATTTCTGAAATTTGTGCTCGGCAAGGATGTTGCCGGCAAACCCGCGGCAGTGGATCTGGCTAAAATGCCGCACCTGCTAATTGCAGGAACCACTGGCTCTGGGAAATCTGTCTGCATTAATTCAATTTTGTGCTGCCTTCTGATGCACCGCACTCCCAATGAGCTGCGTCTGGTGATGGTTGACCCCAAACGGGTAGAATTGACCGGCTACAACGGTATCCCGCATCTGTTAACCCCTGTGGTTGTGGATCATGAAAAGGTTGTTGGTACCTTGCAGTGGATGTCACGTGAAATGGACAGCCGATATAAGAAATTCGCTGAGGTCGGCGCGCGAAACATTGAAGATTTCAATTTACGGCATGCTGATAAATTGCCCTATATCGTAGTGGTGATAGATGAACTTGCTGACCTTATGATGCTGGCTCCCGAGGAAACAGAACGCAATTTAAACCGACTGGCACAGCTTGCCCGCGCGACTGGAATTCATGTGATCATCGCCACACAAAGGCCATCTGTGGATGTCATCACCGGCATGATCAAGGCCAATTTCCCGGCTCGAATTTCTTTTAGTGTGGCATCTGGCATGGACAGCCGTGTGGTGCTTGATACGGTCGGTGCCGAACGTCTGATCGGACGAGGCGATATGCTTTTCCAGGCTCCTGATGCCCCTTCCCCAAAACGCTTGCAGGGTGTATTTGTGGCTAATGATGAAATACAACGCCTTGTTCAGTTTTGGAAAAATCAGGTGCAGCTGATCGTAGCTAAAGACCCAACCATGAGCGATCAATTGCCGCAGAAAGTGTATCCATCAGCCACATTAACTCAAACTCCTTTATTCGATGAAGCACCTGAATCAGGCGAGGATGAGTACCTAAATAAAGCCATTGATATCGTGCGACAGGAAGAACGTGCCTCTATTTCGCTGCTGCAGCGTAAACTGCGAATTGGTTACACGCGTGCGGCGAGGTTGGTGGATCGCTTGGAAGAGTTGGAGATTATCGGAGAATCCGAACCCGGCAGCGGGGTCACGTCCGGTGCTTGATTTTGGCGACGAGGAACCAGAAGATAGCATGGTTCTCTAGACTCCCCTCGCTTATCCTCGAAGCAGGATGGCTACGAAACCATCAGGCAGAAAGCCTGAAAACGTGTCGTGAATTTGAAACCCACCTTATTGGCAGATTCAATAAAAGAAGGCTGGAAATTTTCCAGCCTTCTTTTTGTTTATAATCCGGCCGCCGTTTTGAGTGCGGCAGCTTTTTCGGTCATTTCCCAGCTCAGATCAAGATCGTCGCGGCCAAAGTGGCCGTAGGCGGCAATTTTCCGGTAAATAGGTTTACGCAGGTCCAGGTCGTGAATGATCGCTCCAGGACGCAGGTCAAAATGTTCGGTAACCAGCTGCGCGATTTGCGCATCGGGGATTTTTCCTGTGCCGAAGGTTTCAACATTGATGCTGACGGGGTGCGCGACGCCAATGGCGTATGCCACCTGGATTTCGCACATTTCTGCAAGGCCGGCTGCAACAACATTTTTGGCTGCGTGGCGTGCAGCATACGCGGCTGATCGGTCAACCTTAGTTGGATCTTTGCCGCTGAAGCAGCCGCCGCCATGCCGTCCCATACCGCCATAAGTATCTACAATAATCTTGCGTCCGGTGACGCCGGAATCACCCATAGGACCTCCGGTAACAAAACGACCGGTGGGGTTGACGTGGTAGATAGTTTTTTCATCCAGCATTTCGGCAGGGATGACGGGTCTAATGACATGTTCGATTACTGCTTTGCGAATTTCCGCTTGCTCGATATTTTCGGAATGTTGCGTGCTGACCACAACTGTGTGTACTCGTACCGGTTTGCCGTAATGGTATTCCACGGTTACCTGGCTCTTTCCGTCGGGACGAAGCCAGGGAAGTGTGCCGTTTTTACGGACTTCTGCCAGCCGACGGGTGAGCTTGTGTGCCAGGTAAATGGGCATAGGCATCAATGTGGGGGTATCAGTGCAGGCAAACCCAAACATCATTCCCTGGTCACCAGCACCGATTGCTTCTACGCTCTTGTCCTTCATTTCGCCGGTTTTTTCCTCCAAAGCATGGTCAACACCCAAAGCAATATCGCCTGACTGGTTAGCAACTGCTGACATCACTGCACAGGTATGAAAATCAAAACCCTTGTCAGTGTTATCATAGCCAATCTCTTCAATAGTCTTTCGTACGAGCTGGTCGAAATTTATTTTTGCCAGTGATGTGATCTCACCCAGCAGCAGTACAAAGCCAGTCTTGGTGGCTGCTTCACATGCCACGCGCGACTGGGGATCCTGCTCCAGGCAGGCATCCAACACTGCATCGCTGATCTGGTCGCAGATCTTGTCCGGATGGCCTTCTGTCACCGATTCAGAAGTAAAAAGATAACTGGCCGATTTCATCATAGTTTCCATAATATGTTGTAACCTCCGTATTAATAAAAATTGCCCCATCCGAAGTGAGGGGCAGTCGCATTGTTTATTTGCAGTCCCTCTCATCTTCCAGAATTACCTTCTGTCGGAGTTGGCACCTTTTCGCTGCGCTTTTAAGCGCAGAAGCCAGGTTGCCGAGGTTTCACAGGGCCGATCCCTCCACCTCTCTGGATAAGAGAACCTATTTGGGGCATTCAATTGTTAAACGCAGTGTTTATATCACAGAGAATTTTTTATGTCAAATCAGTAATAAAGAATTAATATAATAAAACAAATTTCACTGGTCAAATAAAAACCGATTATCTCTTGATTGTAAATTGGTCAAAATCATGAACAATGGTGGTATTTGAGAAAGCTTCGCGGGCTTCTTTCTCAACATCTTTGTCGCGGTAGCGGCGTGAGATATGAGTCAGATATAGATGCCCGACATTCGCTCTGGCAGCCAAATTTGCCGCTTCATGTGCGGTAAGATGCGCAAATTCGCGTGCCATGTCTTTCTCAGCGGCCAAGTAGGTGCCTTCAATTACCAAACCGTCCGCGTTCATACAGTACGGCAGGATGGATTCAATATCTCCGGTATCTCCGATGCTGACCAGCTTTGTGCCAGGTTCAAAACCGCCAACCACATCTTCTGGCTGGATAACGCGGCCATCCGGGAGCGTTGTAGGTTTACCTTGCACCAAATCCCGCCGCCATGGCCCCTGGGGGATTCCCAACATTTCTGCTTTTTCCGCAAGGAAAGGGCGGTGGCTGCTTTCCTGAAAAATATATCCGTAACAATCCGGTCCGCGGTGGCTGACCGGAAAAGCCTGGATTGAAAAATCTTTTTCCTCAATAATGACGCCGCTTTTAACCGGGATTAGATTTATCGGAAAGGGCGGTTTCGCGCCCCGGATGACCACGCGAAAAAGGAGATCATCGATACGTTCCAAAGCATTCTGTCCGGCATAAATATCCAACCTGTCGATTGCTTCCCAGCGCAGGTAGGTGGAGACTAAACCGCCTATGCCAAGGATATGATCGAGGTGTCCATGGGTAACCAGCAAGCGGTTAAGTTTGCGGAAACCTAAACCGCTCTGCAATATCTGGCGCTGGGTGCCTTCACCGCAGTCCACCAGAAAGCGGTGCTCGTTATGTTTGATGATCTGAGCGGGCAAGCCGCGCTGTATCGAAGGCGCGGAAGCGGATGTTCCTAAAAAAACCAATTCAAACAATCGGGATGAGTCCTTTCAAATGAAGTGCTTTATTTTACCTTATTGGTTCTTTCTGCTTCACTCCCGTATAACATGTCCTATGAAATTAATGTATAGTAATAATAATGTAATCAAAAAAAGCGGTTATGTGAAGCCACATTAAAAAAAACAATTAAAATGGCATTTATCTTGCATCTATTGAAGTGAATATTCTTGGATTATATTTAAGTAAAGAGGAGCATGGATGGAAATCTTAGCGTTACCGGTTGAAAAACCAGATGCGGTCAACTTCATCTTCGGACAGTCGCATTTTATCAAAACAGTAGAGGATCTGCATGAAGCGCTGGTCGCTGCGGTGCCTGGATTAAAATTTGGACTGGCGTTCAATGAGGCATCAGGCAAATGTTTGGTGCGATGGTCTGGGACTGATGAGAATATGACGGATCTGGCTAAAAAGAATGCATTGGCAGTCGGCGCCGGACACAGTTTTTTCATCTTCCTGGCTGAGGGATTTTTTCCCATCAATGTGCTTAATACAGTAAAGAATGCCTCTGAAGTATGCCGCATTTATTGCGCAACCGCTAACCCGACAAAAATAATTATCGCTGATTTGGGCGGGAGCCGCGCAGTTCTTGGCGTTGCTGATGGCGAATCGCCCAAAGGTATTGAGGGTGATGAAGATATCACCTGGCGTAAAAATTTCCTGCGCCAGATTGGTTATAAAAGTTAAGAAAGTAATAAAGGAGAAGAAATCATGAAGAAAGCAATTACACTGATCGTTATTTTGGCGGCTGTTTTGATGGCTGGATGCAGCGTAGAGGAACGCTTTAAAATGGCTGAAAAACAATATCTAGAGACTCGTGTGGCAGCGATGCTGGAAGAAATGCCCACTGAGGAAGGAAAGACTATTGTGGCAGTTGTAACAGAAGAACCCGAAGTGGTTGAAACTGAGGTGGTGGAAGAGGCAACTGTTGAAACTGCTGAACCAACAGTTGAGATTACTGAAGAACCTGAAGTGGAAGAGACCCCCGTCGAAACAGAAGAACCAATCGAAGAACCCACTGCAGAACCTTCCACAGAACCAACGGTAGAATCCTCTGATCCGGCTGTTTATCTCGGAACACCGACCTGGGTTGATGAAATGGAAAAACCCGAATTCTGGGTAGCTGGCAGCGATGCATTTACTTCCGCGGTTTTTGAAAATGGGGCTATGACCCTGAAAGCTCTTTCAGATCTTCCCGGCTGGCGCATCGCAACCACTGATGAGCTAAGCAAAGCTTATATGGAAATGATTGTAAAAATGGGCGCCTGTTCTGGCACTGATAATTACGGCATTGATTTCCGTGTTCCCAAAAACGTCAATTATGAACAGGGATATTTCTTCGCCGTCACCTGCGACGGGCGCTATTCCCTGCGGTTGTATGACGGATTAAAGGGTGAAAATGGCAAGAGTATCATGCTAAAGAACCTAACCGCCAGCAGTCTGATCAACAAGGGCAAGGACCAAACTAACAGGCTGGGTGTGTCTGCAGTTGGTAATACTCTGACCCTGTTCATCAATGGTGAAAAGGTTGAAGAAATACAGGATGCAACCTATCCCTCCGGATTCTTTGGTGTATTTATCAATCGTGATAATACCAAGGATTTGACCGTGTACGTAGACCAGGTGCGCTACTGGTCAGACCCTGAGATCAAATAAATTTGAAAGCATGGGCGGGAGATTTATCCCGCCCATTTTTTTACTTAATACTTTTTACAACCTCAACGCCGTTCAGCGCCATATGATAAAGAATGACAATATTCAGAATATCCCCATGTGATATTTTTTTACATACACAGCTAGGATTATAAAACGGCAAAAGTTTCGTTAAAGAACATGTTTAAACTTGTATATGTTAAAATTGGCACAGTATGAATCTATCCAATACTATTATCATGGATTTCCTTTGGAATACCACGCTTTCTACTGTAATGGGCAGTGGGAAGAAGATAATGACCAACAGGGAGTATGCGGTATTGATCGGTGTCCGCAGCCTATTCCTGATATTTATGTCAGTTAAATTCCTTTGACGGGATTCAATGGCATCACAGGTTAATTGGATTGAATAACCAGATTAATTTTGGCGATAATCTAAAAGTTTTAAAAAAAATCCCGGATAGTACTATTCATTTGATTTATATTGATCCTCCATTCAACACCGGTCGGGAACAGACGCGTACACGCATCCGAACGGTTAATTCCGAAAACGGAGACAGAGTTGGGTTTCAAGGCCGCCGTTATGAAACGCAGATTCTGGGTGAGAGCAGTTACGCGGATAAATTTGATGATTTCCTTTCCTTTATTGAACCGCGCCTGAAAGAATCATTTAGGATTTTGGCACCAAACGGCAGTTTGTATTTTCACATTGATTACCGTGAAGTGCACTACTGCAAAGTCCTGCTTGACCAGATTTTTGGCCGTGAATGTTTTATAAATGAAATTATCTGGGCATATGATTATGGCGCACGCACCCGCAAACGCTGGCCGCCCAAACACGATAATATTCTGTGGTATGCCAAAGATCCTAAAAATTATATTTTCAACTATGAAGATATCGAACGCATTCCTTATATGGCTCCGGGATTGGTAGGTGAAGAGAAAGCCAAATTCGGCAAGCTGCCTACTGATACATGGTGGCATACTATCGTGGGTACCAACAGCAAAGAAAAGACCGGATATCCAACCCAAAAGCCAATGGGTGTTATTCGGCGAATTGTACAGGCATCATCAAACCCTGCTGATATCGTGCTTGATTTTTTTGCAGGCTCTGGCACTATAGGTTCAGTTTGCCTGGAAATGGGCAGGCGATTTATCCTGGTGGACAATAATCCCCAGGCGATCGAAGTGATGAAAAAACGCTTTGAGGGGGTTAAGGATATTGATTGGGTATCATTCACTCAGGAAAATTCTTGATCGTCAAAAATATAACCTCTAATTGCGACATATCAATAACTAGCTTATATGTTCCCCCCTTTCTATTTAAAAAAAATAAATTTGGTTGCTTTGAAAAGCAAAGCATGCCTTTCGATAAAACTACAAGCAATTTGACCGATAATTTTTTTATTTATAAATAATCTGACTAGTTTGGATTAACTTTTTACTTTCAAACCATGGTCATAAAATACTGGCCAGATATGTCCTTAAAGCGCGCGTTGCACAACTTACCCAAGTCTAATGGACTTATCCTGACCTGCAATCCGCGCTGTCCTGCAGAAACAAGGATCGTCTCTTTACTTTGCGCTGATGAATCGATCAATACCTGGAAGCCTTTGTTGATCAGAGCCAATGGAGAAATTCCACCTGCAAGCAGCCCTGTCAGAGTCTCAGCCTCATTGAGGGATGTGATTAAAACTTTCTTCTCTCCCAATGCCGCGGCCAGCTTTTTAGTATCCACTTCAGATGGGCCAGGCACAAGGGCTAGAATGGGTTTTCCCGCTTTGCCTCTCTTGGCAACAATGGTCTTATAGACATCTTCAGGGGGAATTTTCAGTAGGTCTGCCACTTCAAGGGCGCTCAGCTTTTCTGATGGCACTTCATATGCCTGAAAACAGATTTTTCTGGCTTCAAGCATGCGAGTGACGTTGTTAGAGATCATCCTTATGAGGTCTTTACATCGAACTGGCCGAGGCAGCCGCTGCAGCAGCGGAGGAGTCCATAGAATTAAGCACCACCAGATAAAATCCCAGGTTGGACAGCATGGAAAATTCCAGATTAGTAATGCGGCTGGTTTCAACAATAACTTTCGCCTGAATTGCGAACAGATCCGATAGTTTGAACTCTTCTTCATCCTGTTCGAAAGTAAGTATGGGCGCCCCCTTTTTATCCGTGAAGCGCCATTTTGTGCGCCAGTTATTGAGCGGTTCCCAGCGATAAGGCCGCCCGTCAGGCGTGTGCAGCATACCGCCTCCAAACACCTTGGGGTCAAAAAGGGCGTAATCGCTGTCAGAATTGGGCATGCGCACAGTAATGTGCGGTGTCAGAAAGCCGACGCGCTTGAAAGACCATTCCTGGATAGGATCTTTGGATATTGCCAGAGTACCCCACATGCTGCGGAACTCGAGTGTGCCGAATGGCTCTTCCTGGCGGCGTAATTCGAAGATTCGGTTGGTGGCTTTTGGCTGGGTCCATAGGAAAATATCCCCTTGCCTGGTGATAAATTCTTCCATTGCTCCTCCGATATAGATGGATATTTAACCGTAAAGTTGTTGGTGCACTATGCTGAGTTCACGCACCTGTTCAGCGGCGTGGTAAGAGGACCTTACCAGCGGCTGGCTTTCCACCCAGCGAAAACCGATCTCCAGGCCGTAACGCTTCAGTTCATCGAACTCTTCAAGTGTGTAAAAGCGTTCCACCGGAAGATGATTTCGGCTGGGCTGCAGGTATTGGCCGATGGTAAGAATATCTACCTGCCACTCACGCAGCAGGCGCATCACCTCTTTGGCTTCGTCGATTGTTTCACCCAAGCCGAGCATGATGCCGGATTTTGTCAGCACTTCCGGGTTCATTTCTTTCGCTCCAGTAAGAACAGCTTTGGACCATTCCAGCCTATCTGCCGGCTGAACGCGGGAATTCAGCCGGGGAATAGTTTCAAGGTTGTGATTAAGGATCTCGGGACGTTCAGCCATGATGAGGTTAAGAGCTTCGGGATCACCACGGAAGTCCGGGATGAGCACTTCAATCGAGCAGCCAGGATGAACTTCACGGATGCGGCGGATGACTTGCGCGAAAATCATTGCGCCTCCCAGGTTATCATCATCCCGGTCTACGCTGGTAATCACGGCATGGCTGAGACCCATTGCTCTTACTGCCTGGGCAACACGTTCGGGCTCATCAACATCGATTGGCAGAGGTTTGCCGTGTTTTATATCGCAGAAACCGCAGCGCCGGGTGCAAATGTCGCCGAGAATGAGAAAAGTAGCGGTTCCCGCCCCCCAGCACTCGCCCATGTTTGGGCAATTGGCTTCTTCACAAACTGTATGCAGTTCTTTGCTGCGCATCATGCCCTTGAGCTGCTCATATGTTTCACCTGATGGTGCTCGAACTTTGATGTACGAAGGCCGCCGGATAGGGGTGGTATCCATGATTTGCGGGTTTACCCGCTCGCGGGAAGGTTGTTTTGTCATATGTCTCAGGTCAAAATTATACCTCGAGCCTGGAGTAATTATTGAAATAGGATATTAATTATCTAAAATAGAAATATATATTTCTAGGACAATAATCTATGGTTAAATTACAGCATGCTTTATTTAGTGGCTACGCCCATCGGCAACCTTGGCGACATCAGCCTGCGCGCGCTTGATACCCTGCGCGCAGCGGACCTTGTCGTCAGCGAAGATACGCGCAAAACAGGCATGATGCTGAAACACTTTGAGATCAGCAAGCCACAGCTTTCTTTTTTTGAAGGAAATGAAGGCAAACATCTCCCTAAGATAATGGCAGCGCTTGAAGACGGTAAGAAAGTAGCCTTGGTCAGCAATGCCGGAACTCCGGGAGTTTCAGATCCGGGTTTCACGCTGGTGCGAGCGGCACTGGATGCGGGCATTGAGGTTTCAGCAATTCCCGGTCCGACCGCTCTGGTTATGGCGCTGGTGCTTTCCGGACTGCCAGTGCACAGTTTCACATTCCGCGGCTTCCCGCCGCGCAAACCAGGTCCGCGCAGGCGTTTTATGGAAGTGGACATTGATTCACCCCACACGCTCATTTTCTATGAAAGCCCGCACCGCCTGTTGGTATTTCTTAGAGATACTCTTGAAATCTACGGCGACCGACCGGCGGTGATCGCCAACGACCTGACCAAAAAGTTCGAGGCTGTAATTCGAGGAAATATTTCTGATTTGATTAATCAATTGTCATCAGAAAAATTGCTGGGGGAGTACACAATTGTGATTCATGGAAAATAATCGCACCTTTTATTCATTCATCTATTTATCTTAAAAAAGCAAGATCCTAAGAAAAATATAGATACTTGAAAATACAAACCTTACATTTGTATAATATGTGTATTGGATTTTAAAGCGAATTACGGATCAAAAGGAGAGGCGCTATGACAAAAACCAGGCTTGTATTTGTTTTTATTGCATTGCTGCTTTTAACCGCCATTGCCTGTGAGATGACTTTTGATACTGGAGGGGGTGAAAAAGATGCTGAGTCAGAAGTGGAGCAAACGCTTCAGGCGGTGTATGCGCAATATACGGTGGAAGCTATGGTCTCCGCAACCGCTAACCCTCCTGCCGCCCAGGAACAAGTCCCTGCCGCCAGCCTCGAAGCATCTGTTGCCAGTCCTGAATCGCCTGCCGCTACCGAAATTTCACACTCCACCATTCCTGGTAATCCCGGTTCACCGGACCAGACCAAAGATGAAATTGACACATCTAACACCGCAGGCCAGAAAATAGCATTGGGCGATTCTTTCCGCCTGGGAAATTTTGAGCGTCCCTTCACTCAGGATGTGATGGATTATAAGAAAGAAAATGATCTCCTGGAACTTTCCCTTGCTGAAGATGATGACTTTTACATTTTTTCACTTGAAATTGTCGGTCCTGGTGATGTTGGATATCCTTCGGCGGCTTACGGAATTGAATTTGACTCCGACAATGATGGCCGCGGGGATGTGCTGCTGTGGGCAAAAGGCGGTGATTATGCCGAATGGACAATCGAAGGCGTTACCGTACTGCGTGATAGCAATGATGATGTAGGCGGTTCGCGACCAGTGCTGCCTGATAATGATGAAGGAAACGGTTATGATGAAGTGCTCTTCTCGAACGAAGTGCTGAATGACCCGGATGCCGCCTGGCAGCGATTAGACCCTAACAGCGGTAGTGTCATCCAACTTGCCATAAAGAAAGGTATGGTGGGCGGCTCGCGCTTCTTCTGGAAAGCCTGGGCGGACAGTGGTTTGGCTGATCCAGCCAAATTTGATTACAACGACAGCTTCAGTGAAGAGCAGGCTGGATCGCCCAATGAAAACAGCAATTTATACCCGATTGGTCAACTTAACCTGATGGACAGCACCTGCTGGATCGCCTATAAATTTAATGCAACAGGCAAGGAATTGGGCGGTTGCTACCAACTCCAACCAACTGCAGTGCCAACAAAAGTCTCATGCTATTGTACGAAAGCTGGGCTTTCAAAAGACAGATGCTTAGCCTCAGGCAATAAGTGGGTTTGTGATTAAACCTTGAAAGAGGCGAGAAAAAAAACTTTGGTATAGCCTGCAGAATTTCTTTTATTTGACAATAATCATTTTATGATTTGATTTTTTATCACGTATAAACAGGCGGTCACACACTGCCTGTTTTCATTTTTGGGCGAAGTAGGACTGTATCAGTAAAGTGGGTTTAGATGACGCGGCGAAAAGGAAGAAAAATAAGGGGCAAGAGACGTACGATATTGCGAATGACAAATTAAGAGCGGGAGAGAATAAGTTTCCCTCAGAGGCAAGTTGGTAAAAGTGGAATCCCTTCAGGGGTATGCGAAGTAAAGAAGGCGAAGCGGCTTGAACGAAAATGAAGGCCAGCGTCTTGAAACGCTGGCTGGTAAAAGAAACATAGAGACTCTGAGCAAACCACCCATTTTACGAGTGGTTTTGATCAATAACATTGATTTTTAAGGAACAAATGTTTTTACAAAACTATATAAAACGTTAAAGAATTTATCCAACATTGAGTAACGCATCACCTCATAACCGTGGCTGTTTTCACGAACAAAACCCACATGCCCTACACGCAGTGGTCCGCCGCTTTGCAGCGCGAGTGACGCGTCGGTGTATGCCACATCAGTTACGGCAAATTGCAGTTCCTGCCCAACAGCTTTTGCAGCTTCTTTTATTGCCAAGGTCACATCAAAGCTGTAATCTGCCAGTTTGTCTTTGGTCAGGCAAACAGGCCCCGCTTCTGCGGTAATCCCTGACCCGGGGAACGGTGTTCCGCCGTCTACGCAAATAAGCACATCCGGAAGTTCGCGGATGACGAGCGGTTTGATGCCATTCCCTTTCACTTCTTCCTGCTTGGAGAAAGCAAAGGTCATGTCGCAGTTAGGGACGAAATTATCATCTTTCATTGTTTTTAAAACACGCAGCAAATTGGCGCAGCCCATGCGGTCGTCATAGGTCCAGGCGGCGATCATCGGATCGTCTTCGCTGCCAAAGTATACAGGCCCAACGTGGCTGCGGGGCAGCACCGCGACAGACCCAACACGCACGCCTTTTTCTTTCAGCTGCTCAACGGTCAGCCCGGTAAGGACGCGCATATTACCCCAGTCCACTGAGGTCATCCCAACCTGACTGTGGCCGGCGCCGAAACTTGCGACTCCCATAATCGTATCGCGATTATCGGTGAGAATCTCGATCGGGCGTTCGCCCAGTTTCCAGGGCAGTGTGCCGCCCAGTTTGTGAATACATAACCTCCCATCGGGATCGATACGCGTTACAACCAGGCCGATCTCATCCATATGGGAGCTGAACATGGTGACGCGTTTGGATTTGCCGTTGCCCTTGACGCGGATGACCACATTGCCGGCGTAATCCTGTTCGCCGTGATATCCCCAGCGGGAGGCGATTTCAAGAATTTTGTTGGCCACCAGCTCTTCGCGCCCGGTTGGTGAGGGAACTGATAAGAGTTCAGTAAAAATTTTCATACTTTCATTAGTGCTTGCTTTTTCGTACATGGGTTTTCTCCTGTATGTTATTGGTTTTTGAAGTTGATAATAAATAAAATTATACCGGCGTGAAGCGTGTGCCGATATCATAATAATCCTCGTTTTCTTCTTTTTTAAGAAAATTCACAACCTGATAAGTGACTGGCGTAAAAAGCGCTTCAACGCTGACCTTGAACACATAATTGGTCAATATCAGACTGAAGAAGATTTCCCATGGGAATACGCCCGCCATGGAGGCGATCAGCACAAAGACAAATGTATCGACACCTTCACCTACGATGGTGCTGGTTATGGTGCGCGCCCACAGCCATCTTCCTTTGGAAAGCACTTTCATTACCGCCATGATTACAGAATTACTATAGCTGCCTAAAAGATAAGCTGCCAGGCTGGCAGCCACGATGCCAAAGGAACTCATTCCGCCCAGAATCACATCAAATGCGTTGTCTCCTGCATAAGATTGCCAATTTGCTTCTCCAGGCAGCGCGCGTACAATTCCAAGTGTTAATGCGCATAGAGCCAGAGCGCCGAAGCCCGTCCAAATCACACGCCTTGCATTTTTAAAACCATACACTTCAGTCAGGACATCACCGAAGATATAGCTGATAGGAAAGAGCAGGGTGCCGGCATCAAAAGCCATGCGCACACCCAAGATTGAAAATCCCCAATCCACGATTTTCGCGGATGAGGCAATGTTGCTGGTGATGAGTACGGTGACAAATAATGCAGTGATCAGATCCAGATAGCGGTAGACCTTTTGCGGCTGGGACGTAGGCATGTCTTTATCAATTTCCATAGGTATAATTCTTTCGGCAGGATTATAAACTATCAACTTATGACAAAGCATCGCTTTTTTGTATCACCAAATAATATAGAGCATGGACAGATCAATTTCTCTACCGACCTTCAATCGCAGATTGGCCGTGTGCTGCGGCTGAAAGAAGGGGAGGAAGTGGAAGTATTGGATAATCAGGGTTGTAGTTATCTAGTGCATCTTGTTCAAAGCCCTGAAGGAGTCATGTTTGGAAAAGTAATTTATTCTAGAAAAGTGGATCCAGACCCGGGCATTAACCTGACTTTGTTTTTTGGTTTGTCTCAGCGTGAAAAAGTGGAAATGATTTTACAAAAAGGCACCGAAATTGGATTATCGGGTTTTCAACCCTACATATCGCGGCGCACGCTGCCACAGCAGCCTGACAGCGTGGAAAAACACCGCAAACGCTGGGAAGCAATCATGCGCGAAGCTGCGGAGCAAAGCGGCGGTTCGCGCATACCAATCCTTCATCCTGCTGTTAAATTGAAGGATGCGATCAATGCAGCTGTTGAAGCACGCAACCTAATAATTGCCGCCTGGGAAGATGAAACAGAAAATGTTCTCAAGACAGTGCTCGGCACGCAAAAACAAGCTTCCATTGCGCTTTTTTGCGGGCCTGAGGGCGGTTTTGATCCAGTAGAAATTGGCTTGATGCGGACCTCCGGAATTAAATTCTTTTCCCTTGGTAAGCGCATTTTGCGAATGGAAACCGCAGCAATTCTGGCTCCGGCGTTGGTGTTGTATGAACTGGGAGAAATGGCTGTTTCAGAATAAGCGTGAGGGGAGCATATTTTTCAGGCGGTTCTCCAGCAGCTTGCCGCGTCCCAGGTTTCTTCCGAAACGATCGCGAATGGCATAGATTTCACCTGCTGCCACGCCTTCAGTGTGGAAGCCACGGATATCCTCCCCGAGCATCCAGAATTTAATAAATTCCTCATCAAGATTAATAACACCTTTGGTGAAGCGATCGCCAAAACGCGAGACAAATTCATGTGAAACTAGAAATTTATCCTTCATAGTCTTTCCCAAGAGCAAGCCGGCAGAAAGGGCAGGCAGGCTGGGAAATGATTTATTCAATTTCTCCGGGATTAAATACTGCTGTTCTTTATACGAAGCGACCTCAAGCATATTTCTCTCTAAAATATTATCCAGACTTATTCCATAGCGGTCATTTAAAAAAGATACCAGTCTTTGTTTGTCTTTTCGCAAAACAGGTCTGTAGTGAGCATGAACAGGTTGAAGCCGCCAGTTTCCGGTGGAAATAGCGGGAAATCGCCCCAATTTGGTCAGCCGGGCGGTAAAAAACCCTGCTGTTCCAAGGATGTGCGGCCAAAGACGCACTGCGAACTTTATCTCACCTGGAAGCAGTTCGCCCAAAATTTCAGTTAACGCCGGCGCGGGTAAAGGCAGGTGCTTGCTGACATCTTCAATTTGTATTAAACCTGGATAATGTCTCATCAATGCAGCCAGAACCAATTCATCCTCCTGCGGTGAAAGCGTGCAGGTGGAATACACCACCTGTCCGCCGGTTTTTGTACAGCCAATTGCGCTTTCAAGCATGCGCAGCTGGCGGGAAGCCAGCGATTCGATTTCATTCAGGGTGATTGTTCGTGAAGAGTGAGATTCGGTTGTATGCAACCCCTGCATGCTGCAAGGGGCGTCCAAGAGCACCGCGTCAAATGATTCTGGGTAAAGGCTGCCGAAAGCCTCACCGGGCAAACAGGTGACAGCCTGGTTCACAGCACCCCAATTGCGCAAAACAACCTGAAGGGCGGGAATGCGCGATTGGCTGCCGTCATTAGCGATGACCAGCCCGTTATCTCCGGTAAGCGCCGTAAGGTGAGTAGTCTTGCCGCCGGGAGAGGCAGCCATATCCAGCACCAGCGGGCTATCCATTTCTGAGAAATCGAATAATTCAGGCGGCAGCATGGAAGCCGCTTCCTGGATATAAAAATATCCAAGACGATGTTCGATGGTCGCGCTTGGGGGAATATCAAATCTTCTGATCCAGTAACCGGAAGGACAGAACGGAATTGGATCAGCCACCCAACCATAAAGCGCGGACCACTTAGCAATGGCAGTTTTTGGGTCTGCTTTGAGAGAATTAATGCGTATAGATATATCCAGTGGCTGGTTAATGCTGGCAAGTAATGTTTGGTACTCATCTGGCAGGAGAAAAGTTTTCGCCCAGGATATTGGATCTATGGAAACAGGATTCTTTTCAACCATCATTATTTTTAATCCAGTACAGCGTTTCACCTGGAAACTCGTGGCTGCCGGTTATCCCGCCCAGACCGGCGCTGATCTGTTGAAAAAGAACCTCCATGCGCTGGTGAAGGTCGCGTTTACCGTCCAAGCTGCGATTGGGCAGGGAGATGAATATAACCCTGGCCTTTAGAATCTTGATCAATTCCCGGCTGCAGCCTTTGCGGCGTTTTTCCATTCGATGCGCTTCTTTGAATAAAAACGCCGCGTCAGCGCGTATCTGAGGCGGATCCAGTAAAACATCCCGGATTTCTGCAAGCGGTTCTAATCCCAAATAAATAAAAAAATGGTTGATAAATCAACACGCGGCTGGTGGATGTCGTAGGCATGGTATTGAGTTTGAGGCGGCAGTCCCATGGATGGCAGCGCGAACGGATTTAGCCCGCAGGCAAGATCCATTACAACTCTCATTTTTGGTGCGATATCTCGGATGATTTTATAAAAATCATCTATATAAGGCAATCGTTCTCGTGTCGAGTCATGCCGCTCGAGAATTTCCATGCAAAATCCCGAGATTGCTCCTGCATCCTTTTCTGCACTGATCGCCGCCAGATTCTTTTCCTCCGCTTCGTAATCCGGATCGCCCAGGTAAGGCGCCATAACGTTATGCAGGATTGCTTTGGCGCTTTTAAGCGCTTCGGCTTGCCCGGAATAACACATCTGTTCCTGTCTTAGAATATTCTCAATGGTTTGCTTTGGGATGCCAGAACTGCGGTATTTACGGCTGCTGGCGATTTTATCAACCAGTTGATCGATAATCAATTTGTCGGGTCATTTTTTCACCAGAAAAGCCAGTTCTGTCTTGAATTCAAAGCGTTCCATGCACCAGTTTCGGGCTTGTGTTAGATTTTCAAACTGGGTTTCATAGGTCCTGCCCATTCCTTTAGCACGGCCGCTCATGCTGCGGATGGGATAAGAGATCAGCAGGTAATCCGCAGGAATCGCGTCCAGCAGCTGGGGACTGATACCTTTAGCAAGCTGCTCCAGGCAGGGCAGGGTCTTGAGCAGAAATGCCACCTGCGCGTGTTTTGAGAATTTAAGTTGCGTTAAGTCACAGGTCTCGAAGGCGCCTTCAACACCAAAATGGTTGATAAACTGGTTTAAAAAACCAGTCATATCATTGAAAATATCACAGCCCAAATACTGCGCTTTTTCCGCCACAGGCATCCAGGGCAGGGCAAGGGGGTTCAACCCGCAGGCAAGATCTAAAACGCTTTCTACCGGCGCCAGGTTTGCAAGGGTCGTATGAAAAAACTCTTCAATGAAGGGCAGGCGCTCCTGGGTGGAAGAATGGGCTTGCATGTGTTTAAGACAAAAATCTTTCACCTGCAGATTGCCCAGGTCAGCAGGAAGTCTTGGCTAATTCTATCTGCCATTCATCATAATCCACCGTTGCGTTAAAGTATGCTGCGCCAACCTGATGCAGCCTGGATGAGACTTCTTTTATAGCCTCTTTTAATTTTCTGCCTTTATTGATTTCTTCAGCAGCCAATGACGTCGACCAGATCTGGCTGGATGGCGTGGTATTTGGCTTTCTTTAAAACAGCTTCGACCACTGAAATAACTTGCTGGTTTGAGGTATTCATAACATTATGAAGATTTGAGTAAACCCATCAGACGCGCCATAAACCACAGGTTATGCTGTGTAGACAGCCGCTGGTAAAGAATATCGTTGAGTTTATAAAGATGGCGCAGGTAGCCCAATGAATAGGTCTGGCATACCGGGCATCCGCAGCCGTCTTCCACCGGTTCTGAAGATTTAATGAAGCGTTTATCTGTTGCGTAAACATACTCAAACCAGTCTGCAGAATCTGCCAATTGTGATGGTTCTGGATTGAATTTGAACCTATACAATCGTCCATGGCGTGCGTCGCGAGTGGGCATGGCGCTGTCAAACAGCCCGTAACCCATTTCTGCACAGCGCGCGATGTAGGGCGGGTGGCCGATACCCAGGGCATGAAGCGGATACTCCTGTGGAATTAATTTACGTGTTAATGCCACCATATCCTCCACCAGCCTGCCGCCTTCATCCAAAGGCCAGCCGCCATAACCATAACCGTCAAAACCGGTTTCCAGAAGTGCTTCAGCACAGCGCCGGCGCAGCTCTGGTGAATTGCCACCTTGCACAACGCCGAACAGTTTTGGGCGAATTAGCTCGGAGAGCCTTTTCTCATCCATCAACCGGTCGAATTCTTTACGGCAGCGCCGTGCCCATTGAATGGTGCGTGAAACAGATTTTTCCTGTTCGGATTGCGGGTCATCAATATGAGTGCAGTCATCCAGGCAGAAAATAACTTCCGAGTCAAAACTGACCTGCAGCTGAATGCATTTTTCTGGGGTTAGCAAGTATTTCCTGCCTCCGTCTTCCGGCAAAAAGGAAATGCCATTGTCGGTCAGGGTGCCAAACTTGCTGTTCTGACGGATGAGGGAATATGCCTGAAATCCGCCGGAATCGGTGAAGATGGCTTTCTCCCAGCCCGTAAAGCGGTGCAACCCTCCCAGTGACTTAACCGTGGTTGCGCCGGGCTTTTGCATCAGGTGAAAAGTATTCATCATCAGCGCCTGAGTGCCGCAATCTGCTGTGTCTTTAGAATCCAGGGTGCGAACCTGCCCGAAAGTCGCGTCCGGCAGGTATTGCGGCAGTATTAACGTGCCGTTTTTCAGTTTAAGGTGAGTGGGAAAGCCCATTTGGTCAGAATTGTATCATCTGCAAATTTCTACCAAAATCAGGTCAGCACTTCCAGCGCGTGCAGGGTAATCCAGCGCTCAACTCCATCTGGCTTGGCCATGAATGGCCGGGAACGGTCGCTTAAAGGGCTGCCTCCCCGCCAAATGCCGGAATCGGTTTGCTTTTCAAGAAGCCAGCTAAGACTTTTTTGGGCATTGGGATGATCGATCATGTTAAGTTCTTTCAGCACACGCAATACAAAAAGCCTGTCAGAGTGGTAAAAAAGCGGAAAGCTTAGTGATTCCCATAGGGGATGGCTCTTATGGTCTGCGGGGTAATTAGCTGCCAGCAGGTCGTAATCCTCAAGTAAAAAACGGATGCCTGCCTTGATGGAGGCTTTTACTTTTTCATCGCGCGATTCTTCCGGGATTAGCGCCAGACCATATAACCCGCGCGCAACTGCCCAAGCACAGCGCAAGTCTGAGTTGTAGCGGCATTTCCCTCCGCGTTCAAGGTCATCGCAGACAAAATTAATGACCTGCTGGTTAAATTGTTCCTTTCTTCTTCCGCAGTAAAGCTGATACCGCAGCCAATTGCCCCAGAAACATCCAAAACCTGCCTCTTGCCGTCTAAGGTACTGGGGTAGATCTTCCAGCATTCTGGCCAGCATAAAATCCGCGCCTTTTTGAAGTAATTCATTCTCAGGTTCCAGGCCGAGCTCTGTCAGGAGCAGCATTGTCCAGTGGGAACTTCGATATTTGGGAGAATAGACGTGTTTGGCATATACCCAATGCCCTTCAGGGCGCTGGGCTTCCAGGATTTTTGAGACAGGCGGCGTGGAGGCAATCGAACGCCTGGTTGCGGAAACTTCAGGATCATTTTCCGGCAAACCCATGATCTGTTTCAGCGTAAAGTAACGGATCGAAGGCGTTTGGCTTTCCAGCAGCCAGGATGTTGTTTTTTCCAGATGGGGTATGTCGCGATAATCAGCCATACCCCTGATTATAGACTAACGCTTGCGGAAAATGGCGCTGATGAGGATGATTAGCCCGATACCTATCAGGAAAATTGGCCAAATTGATCCCATATCAAAATTATAGCCAAACAGGGAGCCGAACGCGCTGCCGAAGATCATGAATCCCATTGCGCTGATGGCCATCAATATCAGTCCGCCGCTGTCAAAATGCGGGTGTTCCCGGTCAAGTAAGCCGGCAATGATTACACCCAGCCCAACGAAACCAGGAATAAGCGTCCAGATATAGGACCAGGATTCCCAGTGACCAGTCACGCTTTGCCAATACAGGATGCAGCCGATACCGCCGATGATGCAGCCCGGGATTGCCAACCCGCCTGTGCGAGTGAGTACGGCCGAAATTAGAAACACCAGGCCAATGCCGATTATAAAAAACGGCCACGACACATCACCGATTAGATCAGGCTTCATTTGTGTTACCAGGAAGAACGCACCTAAAAGGATGAGTAGAATTCCCCAAACAACGCCACGTCTGTTTCCCATTAATTACCTCCAAAAATATAAATTGATTTCACCAATATATACGCAATAATACAGATGAAGTTGCGAAAGAAGACAAATAATTTGTTGATATAAAATCAAACGCTGGCTGATTCTGCCGGCATCCTCTTCTAGGGCAAAAACTGGAGGTATCCCAAGAGCAAACTCTCAAGGCGGCACTTTAAAGGGTATAAGAAACCAACTTTTCAAAATTCCTGAAAAAAAATATTAATAAATCAAAGGTTTTTAATGCGCTCGCCAAAGCGCTTTCCGAATTCCACCGCCCGGACAAGTGTTTCAGGTTTAGGTTCACCAGGGAATTCCAATGTATCCAGAAGCTGCCATTTCATCTTTTCAAATTGAACATTTAGATATCGTGTCGCTCCGCCGCCCCAGCCAAAACTACCAAAATAGACTGCATCCTTATGAAAGACGCGTTTGAACTCAGCCATTGAAAGCACCAGCGCCATGGTTGGGAACAGGCTGCCCTCGTAAGTTGGCGCACCGATGGCGACCCCCTGGTTCACCCACAACGAAGGCAGGATATAACTTGGGTGGGTGGCAGTTACATCAAAAACTTCCAACGGGATACCTGCCTCTTCCATTCCTTTTCGCACTGACAAAGCCATGCGCCCAGTGTTGCCGTACATGGATCCGTGCAGCAATGTGACGCCATTACGTGCTTTGCCCTTTCCGTATTCAGACCACTCAATATAAAGTTTGATGATTCGTGATGGATCACTCCTCCAAATAAGACCATGTGAAGGGGCAACGGTATTAATGTTCATGGTGGCAAGTTTTTCACCCGCATTCAGCACTGGTTTGCTGAAGGCCGCCACAATATTGGCGTAGTAACGCAGCGATTCTCTTTCATAAAATGAGAGATCACTATAATCATCATCAAAAATTCCATTGGTCAGTTTTCCAAAACCGCCGAACGCGTCGCAGGAAAATAGAATTCCATTTCTTGTTTCACAGGTCATCATGGTTTCAGGCCAATGCACCATAGGCGCGGTTATAAATTTGAGTTGGTGGTTTCCCAAATCCAGCGTTTCGCCATCCGCGACCACATGCACAGTATCTTTGATGCCAAAGAAATCATCCAGCATTTTGACTGCTTTTTGAGTAGTCAGGATTACCGCCTGCGGGGCAACTTCACGAAAAGCCCGCAGAGCGCCAGAGTGGTCAGGCTCCATATGGTTTATCACCAGGTAATCTATTTTGGCTGGATTTATGAGCGTATTTAGGGAGGACAGATATTTATCCTTAAAGAGGTCCTTGCAGAGGTCAATTAAAACGGTTTTTGTGCCTTTTATCAGGTATGAGTTGTAAGAGATACCTTCCTGTTTAATCGGCCACAAGCCTTCAAAAAGTTCAGTTTGGTCATCATTGACGCCGATCCAAAAGATTCCATTACAAATCTCAACAGGCTGCATATCAACTTCCTTGTCTTATTTCCTCTATTATAAATTAAAGACATACCAATAATTATTAATGGTTGATAAAAGATCTATAGAGAGGAGAAAATTGAGGTTAGCGACCGTTCAGCAGGCTGCCTATGATGATCGAAGCAATACCGGCAATCAGCGTTTTAATACCGCTGATTATCAGATTATCTTTTGAAATGCTCCCAAGGAAAATCCCCAAGGCAAAAAGGGTCAAGAGCGCTGTTCCCAGCGCAGTGTAATAAACAGTCTGGATATCTGGGAACATATCGCTTAGAAAGAATGGAATAAGCACCAAAAGCGATGCCAGAAAGGGCGAAATGCCGTCTACAAGTGCAACAACAACAGCGGCATAGCGTGAAGCGCGACCGATGCGGCTTTTTTTAAGGCTGGTCAGTGTACTTCTGCCAAGTTCATCCAGGTCATGCTTGCGCTCGGCAGATTCGGTCAGGTATGAGCCCCATAAACCGGAAATACCCATTGCAATGCTGGTGGATAAGCCGGTGGTAATGACCACCCGTGTGTCGGTGACTCCGGCAGTCATCGATCCCATCAGCACGCCAATAATGGTAAGGACGCCATCAAACGCATTCATTGCGAAATACCGGCGCGCTATCTCGCCGATTTCGGCGAGATCGTTATATTCGCTCATCTGGTCCAGCAAATGGCGGACGTAATGAGGCCTGTATTTCTTTTTACCTTGCATAGGTAAGGGGTTAATTAATCTTGCAGGGTGGCGGAGTCGTCAATGATCATTTTCCCTGCCACAACTTCATCAATGGAATGGATAGATCCTCCCATATCCTCAATGAGGTCTCTGATTTCTTCATAATTGATATCATCCCCTTCAATGGTAATTTTGGCATTTTCAACTTTCAGGTCGATCTCAACCATACTGATATTTACCGCGGAAACGCCGTCTTTCAGGCTGATGACCTTCGCCAGCTCAATGATGTTGGGTTCCATGGGCTTGAGAGCGTCAATAACCAGTCTTCTAATTTTCCCTATCATCTTTATCTATTTAAAATACTCCAACTTCTCGCTATTTATATAAATTTATACCATAAAATAAACATGTCGTTCTTTTCGGCGCATTAAATATTCAATCAGGATATTTAGTATATTGAAAACAATTTTAAATCAAAATGATTGTGTTTTCTTGGAGATTAAGCTTTATTGAGAAAGACATATGTCTGAATTTCTTTTGATCATTATTAAACTCATTTATTCCATCAGCGTTATCGGGATGGCGATCTTCGGATTGTACAACATTGTGATGGTTGGCTTCTATTTTCATGGAAAAAAGAATTCTTTTAACATGAAGAAATCAAAACCTCCGGAGGAATGGCCAGCGGTTACTATCCAGCTTCCCATCTTTAATGAAAAGAATGTTATTGAGAGACTGCTCAGTTTTATAACCAGCCTGGATTACCCGCAGGAAAAATTACAAATCCAGATTCTGGATGATTCAAGTGATGACACATCTCTTGAAGTGATCCGTTTGGTTAAAATATATTTAGAAAAGAATATAAAAATCGAATTGATACACCGCTCCAATCGGGAGGGATTTAAGGCAGGTGCTCTAAAAGAGGGATTGAAATCTGCTGCCGGAGAATTTATAGCTATATTTGATGCGGACTTTATGCCTGAAAAAGACTGGCTTAAAAAAGTGATCCCGGCTTTTGATGATGAAAAGATTGGCTGTGTGCAAACACGCTGGGGGCATGCCAATTCAAACCATAGCCCGTTTACCCGGTCAATTGCCTTGGGATTAAATTGCCATTTTGTGGTAGAACAGGCTGCCCGCTCCAGCAATAGCCTGATCTTTGGATTTAATGGAACCGCCGGAGTTTGGCGGCGCTCCTGCATTGATAAAGCTGGGGGCTGGCAGTCGGATACCCTTACTGAGGATCTGGATCTCAGCTACCGGGCAGAATTAAATGGCTGGCGTTTCCGGTATTTACCCGAGGTGGTTACATTTGCTGAACTGCCAACCAAGGTTGAATCGTTTAAGAAACAACAAAACCGCTGGGCAAAAGGCACCGCGCAGACTGCAAAGAAACTTTACCCCCATTTACTGAAAGCTGAAATTCCTGAACACGTGCGAATTATGGGGCTGATTCATCTGGGAGGATATTATGTTTCCCTATTGATGGTTTTATCTTTTCTTACTTCTGATTATCCTGGGACTTTATGCCCCGCAATTTCTTGGTTTTTTTCCTTTTGCAATGGTCGCTTCCATAGGTCCACCGTTACTGTGTATGGTCTCCCGCGCAGAAGATTTTCCACGGTTCATTGACCGGCTCAAAGCATTCCCCTTGTTAATGTTGATTGGATATGGTATTTCGATAAATAATGCTCAAGGTTTTTTGGTTGGTCTTCTTTCAAAAAATGTAGGGACTTTTTACCGGACGCCAAAATTCAATGATCTTGGAAAAGGCAGGGTGGAGGACAAAGCGGGATACTCTTTTGAGGTCAGTGCGATGGTGGGGGTTGAAATTCTTTTCTCAATTATCGCATTTGGTGGAGCATACCTGCTTTATCAGAATCTTGGGTGGGGTATTGTCCTCTGGATGATGCTGTATGCATTTGGGTACGCTTTTATCGCCTTGTTAAATCTATTCCAGGGAGCCCGAAATTATTCAGGAAAACGTCAGAAGTTGGCAGTCTCGAACGATTCATTCAGCCGACCTTCATGATCTTTAAATCCAAAGCATAGTTTTTTTTAAAGTTTGCTCTGTCTGAAAAAAGTATAAAATTAAGTTAGAGCATGAATTTGCAGGAGGCAGCCATGATGGAAATTCCCGAGTCTGCAGTTATCGCCCGGCAGTTGAATGATACTGTTAAAGGTAAGAAGATTATCCAGGTCGAAGCTGAGCATTCTCCGCATAAACTGGCCTGGTATCACGGCGACCCAAAAAAATATCCTGAACTTCTCAACGGAAAGACAATTTCGGAAGCATATCCTCTGGGCGGCACGCTGGAAATTCGTGCGGAAGATATTTTCATTGCGCTATCAGAAGGCGCAAACCTGGCATTTCTCCAGGCTGGAGAGTTGCCCCCTCAAAAACATCAGCTGCTGATCCAATTTGAAGATGGCAGCGCTTTGTATGCAGCTGTGCAGATGTATGGCGGCATCTTATGCTTCCAGTTAGATGAAGTAATCAACCCTTATTATCTGGTAGCCAAGAGCAAGCCTTCACCGCTTTTAGCCGCTTTTGACCGTGCTTACTTTGACACTATCCTGGCTCAGGATTGTGTGAATAAACTGAGCCTCAAAGCGCTTCTTGCCACCGGGCAGCGTATTCCCGGGTTGGGTAACGGCGTTCTTCAAGATATTCTCTATAACGCAAGAATACATCCCAAACGTATTCTGGCTTCTTTGACCACAAAGGAAGTTGATGCAGTATTTAATTCTATAAAATTTACTCTGAAGGATATGGCGGATAGAGGCGGCCGAGACACAGAGAGGGACTTGTTTGGCAAACCAGGCGGTTACATTACCAAATGCAGCAAGCTGACAGTGGGCAAGCCCTGCGGAGTATGCGGAGGAATTATTGAAAAAACCGCTTACATGGGAGGCAGCATATATTTTTGCCCCTCATGCCAGCAAATATAACGCAGGTATAAATTTCTATGTCCTGCAATTTCATTCAGAACCCCCAAAAAGGAGCGCCTACCCTTTGTTTAGCGCTCTGCAGGGATATAATTTTGTCTGCCAGGATAAATTTTGTAAATTTCTTTAGCCATCTTGAAATTTCTCAGCGAGGAAAGAATCCCCGTCAATCAAGAATTCATCCTTTGAGAGCATTATCCAATTTCAATTATTAGCATTCCAAAAATTTAAAATTGTGTAAGAATAGTGTTTATTAAATCAAACCGATCAATAAGGTGAATCAGGATGACACAGAAACCGCTGGACGGCATTAAAGTATTGGATTTCACAAATGTATTGGCTGGACCATATTGCACGATGATGCTGGCGAATATGGGCGCCGAAGTATTCAAGCTCGAACGACCGGGGGCAGGTGATGACTCGCGTGCGTATGGCCCCCACGTTAATGGCGAGAGTGTCTACTTTCTCAGTGTAAACAGGGGCAAAAAGAGCATTATCTGCGATGCCAAAACAGAAGAAGGCCGTGAAGTTTTTAAACAGATTGCAGAGAAGGTTGACGTGCTGGTTGAAAACCTCAAACCCGGCGCGATGGAACGCATGGGATTGGGATATGAGACACTTAGAGAGATTAATCCCCGCTTAGTATACGTTGCGATTTCGGGTTTTGGACACACTGGTCCCTACTCGCCGCGTCCGTCTTATGACATGATTGTGCAAGCGATGGGAGGCATTATCAGCATCACTGGAGAACCAGGCGGCCCGCCGGTGCGGGTAGGCACCTCAATTGGTGATATTCTGGCAGGGATTTACGCAGCGTATGGCACTCTGGCGGCGCTTTTTGCGCGCACTGCAACAGGCCTTGGTCAGAAAGTGGATATCGCCATGCTGGATTGCCAGGTTTCGATCCTGGAAAATGCGGTTGCCAGATATTCTTCGACAGGACAGGTGCCCGGACCTTTGGGATTAAGGCACCCAATAATCTCGCCTTTTGAGGCTTTCAAATCCAAGGATAGCTATGTTATTGTTGCCTGCGGGAATAATAATCTGTTTGCCCAGCTGTGCGAAGTACTTGGCACACCGGAATGGGTGAGCGACCCCAGGTTTGACAGCAACCCGCATCGCAATGTGAATATAAGCGAACTTGCGCCTTTGATCCAGTCAAAGATGATGGAAAAAACTACCTCCGAATGGATGGAAATATTCACTAACGCAGGTCTTCCATGCGGGCCGATCAACACTATAGACAAGCTGTTTGATGACCCGCAGCTTCAGGCGCGCAACATGTTGGTTGAGGTCGAGCAGGGCAGAATTGGAAAGGTTAAAGTAGCCGGCAATCCTATCAAATTAAGTTCAGTGCCGCCTGAAGACGAGCTGCCGAAGATACCTGCTCCTCAAATTGGTGAACACACCAAAGACATTCTCATTAATTTATTAGGTTACACAGATGACCAGGCGGAGAAATATATCAAGAAGAATTGCAAAGAATAATCGCATTAAACCCTTATGGGCGCGAGATGATTGCGAATCAGTGCGAAGCCTCCTGTAAAGGCTATACTGAGAGCTTGCTAAGAGCCTCAAAGGGGTAAACTTCCAAATCTCGCGAAACCGCCCTGATGAGGATTGCGTACTATCCTGATGGGGAACGGATGTGAATCTTAAATAATAAGTGGGCGCGAGAGGACTCGAACCTCCGAACCTCACGGATGTGAACCGTGCGCTCTAACCAGCTGAGCTACGCGCCCATGATACACGCTGCAGATCTCATATCTGCCGCCAAAAGAGAGTATTGAGCCCTCCAAAGGACAAGAAACCGTCCTGGCAACCGACTTAGCTATGAGCCCTGCAAGAGGCTCCTCCGCCGGTTCCAAAGCGGAATTATACATTAACTTACTGAGATTTGAAATGCAAGTGGAAATCGTTTTCGGCGCCGGAAGTGCCATCAGTGAACGAATCTTCATGTGCATGGTTTTGCAGAAGAGTACATTTTTAGAGCAAGGGACTCATAAACCTTTGGTCGTGGGTTCCCTGGACTGAACGTCCAGTGCAGGTAAATCCCTCCCTCGCTATCTAATTTTATAACCCCATATCTAGTGAACTTAGAAAAATATAACAATAATCGCCATATATGGGGGTGCATAAAAAGGTCATATACAACAAAATTACGAGCAGGGGATTATTCTTATTCTAGTAATCAGAATTTCTAATTAAATCGTTCATGTCATCCCACTCAGGTTTGTAGATATGAGCAGTCTTTACATAGATTATTAATTTACCTACTGGGCAATCTACCTTTTCTGCCACTGTCTTTTGTAATGTTGCTAATTCAATCAGATTACCATATGCCTTTTTACCAAAATCTAAACCATGTGCGTAAACAATTAATTCCAATTCTTCTTTGGGAATCCAAAAATCAAGAAGACTTATACAAGGAATATAGGTTGTATCGGTCAAGGTTTGAAAAGTTGTTATTGTAGCTGAACGAGCCTCTTCGTCTTTATTTAACCTATCAGCAACCCATTGAATTTGATCTCTTCCACTATCCGAGTAATTAAAAAGTCGTGTTGCATAACTTGCAGCATCGCCTAATTCTCTTACTTTTGTAAAGGAGAAGAAATTTTCATGCATCCAGGCTAGCCATTCTGGATCACCATGAGAATTTAATAAAAGAATCTTCTGGATCTGGTTTCAGGGTAACAAGGGTCGAATATGCAATCTCCTTGATTGGAGCGCCATCATATCTCGCAAGATAGCCATCTTTCATGATTTGTTTTGAGATAGCCATCCAGGATTGTCCTAAAGTTTCACTCACAAAAAGGTTTTTAATTAATTCTTTCATTTTTTTATTATCCTTTATATTTAACCCAAGCACTAACAGTTTTTCTACTTCTGTAACCCTTCAACTAGCATGATCTCTCTCCCTCTACCATTCACATTCTCACAATATTACACAGGGTCAGAATATAGTTCTAATTTGAGGAGAGAAACATATATTTTGGTTGGTATCATCATATTTTTTTGAAAACAATATATCCCTTGTATCAACCAAAAGGAATTGCTGTTGGATCAACCTATTTACTATTCATGAGATTACTCAATAATTCCTTAACTTCTTGAATGGAATAAGGAACTTTTCGGCTATGGATGAATGCATGACAATTTGGACAGACTGGGATAAGGTCCATTTTTGGGTCTAAAAGATATTCGCCTCTTTTTTCTGCAACTGGATTGAGGTGATGGACTTGAATGATATATCTTCCGTTTTCTCCATACCTATCAATAAACCTAAATCCACAAATCTCACATTTGTATTCGTTGTTATAGTGGCGAATACAGGCCTCTCTAGCTTGTGGATTTCTCTCATGGGCATTTAAGGTGATTTGAACAATAGAACCTTCATCATACATTTTATCTGCAATTCCATTGGATGATGTAATTAAATCAAGGTCATTAGGGTAAAGAAAAGTATTGCTGCTGTGTTTTTCCAAGATGAAGTTTATAAATTCTAGGGCACCACCGAATTGATCGAGTCTTGTGTCAGCTATAGAATAGATATTTCCTCGTGGTGCAAAATTATCATATTGCATATATGAAGAAAATTCGTCCCAAGTTAAGTGTATTTGTTGAGCATTGAAGAAAAAGATATATACGAACTTACTTTTCCCCATAACGGAATAGAAAATTGAGGTAACTCTTCAAAATGAAAAACCTCTATTCTCCCTAAAATAGGAACGCTTCCTGAGGAATGGATACTGTTAGATGCGTTCTCAACAAGGAAGACATAATCTCCGACAGACATTCTTTTGATTACGGCAGCTGCACCACTAGGAACGCCCCATACGTTGAATTTCCCATTAGGAAATGCGTTCTTAAGCTCATCAATAATTATGTGCTTTAATGGAAGATTGTCAGCCAGATTTTCGTCTATAAACTGAATGTCAATTTCATTGTGGATTGTTTTAGGAAAATCTTCCTCAGCGCCTTCTTTGCCAACATGATGGTAGAAAATCTTCATTTTTGCCTTATCCTTTTCAGTGATAACTAAATCTTACATTTTTATTGCGTAAGGGTCAACTGCTTCCCAGCATATTTTTACTTAACAGGTTATGTTATTCCTTAAACCTATCGTTTAACTAAATTTCGGTTGTTTGATTCTCATATGAAGGAATTTAGAGCCGCCAGTTATCTAGGAGAAGCCCGGCGATGGGTCTCTGCTAGATCGCTCTGCGCCAGATTAGAATAATGGCGTGTCATGGTCCAATCCTTGTGGCCAAGCGCTAATTGCAGTGAAAATACATCGCCGCTGTTCCTCAAAAATTGAATAGCAAAGGTGTGCCGGAACCGGTGCGGGTAAACATGCGCCACTCCCGCATTCTTGCCTATTCTTTCCAGAAGGTGCCGGATGCTGTTTCTCTCCATTGGTTGGTCGTGGTGGGTTAGAAACAGGTTGTCATCTGGAAAATTTTGCCCCCACTTGGAAAGATAGTTCCACAAAAGGCGTTGGGTGGCACTACCGATACGTAAAGTCCGAGACCTATTCTTTCTTGACGACCCAAGCGGGCGTATGAAAACCTCGCCAGTTTCCAGGTTGATATCCTTGACCCGCAGATGTGCGCACTCAGAAACCCGAACACCAGAATCCAGTAGCACCATGATAATGAGTTTGTCCCGCATAGCAGTTTCGCGCCGCCGGACAATAGATCTACCGCCCGCCGTATTTATCTCTTTCGTGAACAAACAAGCCTTTAATAATTCCTGACCTCCTCTTTGGTGAATGCTACAATCCCCGAGTAGAAGACTTGGGGCATCTTTAGGTGCAAATCATGCCTGGTTATCCCCAGTTCAATACTGGCCCATCCAAAAAGTGACCGTATGGCGCACCAGGCATTACGAATGGTTGTGGAATGATAAGACGACGTATCACCTGATTGCCTTCTCGGCTTGTAATCCTGCCTAAACCATTTCGTTTCTATATCACCTACGTAGCCGATCAGTTGGTCAAAGTGTGTCTGGTAACCTGTGATGGTGTTTTTGCTTTATCCATCAGCTAACTTCGCAATCTTGTAACCTTCTATAGCTTCTGATAATCTCATTTTTCCTCTCTTGGCTGTGAGACCTCCGATTGCCTCTCATTTCAATTGGAAGAATTGATCGAAACAAAAAGAGATCTCACGACTATCTATTTATGATAGTTAAGAGATCTATAGGGTGACAATGGGATAACCTCTGAACCTTTGTGGAGCGCCCCTGAAAGGGGCGTGGAACACCCCCGCAGGGAGCTAAGGATGTGAACCGTGCGCTCTAACCAGCTGAGCTACGCGCCCATGCAGCCCCTATTATACACAAATTTCTATCCAAACCTGCCCGTAACATAATCCTTCGTCTGCTGTTCTTTAGGGTTCATAAAGATCTGCTCGCCTGTGCCGTATTCCACAAGTTTGCCTTGCAGAAAGAAACCCGCATAATCTGCCATGCGCGATGCCTGCTGCTGATTGTGCGGCACGAGCAAAATGGTATATTCACCTTTTGCCTTGTCCAGAAATTCTTCAATTTTGGTTGTGGTCACCGGATCGAGCGCGGAGGTAGGTTCATCCAGCAGAATTACTTCCGGTTGCAGCACCAGAACACGCGCGATGCACAGACGCTGCTGCTGCCCGCCTGATAGCGAGATGGCAGGATCCTGCAGCCGGTCTTTGACCTCATCCCACAGCACGGCTTCGCGCAATGCTTTTTCTACCCGATCATCCAGGATTTTCCTATCACGCATACCGGCAACTTCAAGCCCAAAACTCAGATTACCGTAAACAGTCAAAGGCAGCGGGATAGGGCGAGAGAAGACCACTCCCACCTTGCGGCGCAGCTCGATCACATCTACACTTGAATCCAGCAGGTTGCGGCCGTCCATCATCACACTTCCGCGAATCTCGGCAATATCCGCCAAGTCAATCAGGCGGTTCAGCACGCGCACCAGCGAGGATTTTCCACCGCCGGCAGGTCCGAATGCAACAGTGATCTGGTTGCGCAGGATGTCAAAATCCACGCCGTCAAGAACCACACGGCCGTCAGAATAACGGATGTAAAGATCGCGGATGCTGATCTTGGCGTCTGGCGTCACCACTGCCTCCTGGCGCGAGCGCGCGAACGAATAAACGAAGCGATCATATTCATAGCCAACACAAAAGCCATCAGCACCAGCACGGTGCCGTACTGAATCTCGATGGGCATACCAGGCACCTGGGTAGAGATGACGTAAATATGATAGGGCAGCGCCATGGTGGCGTCCAGCGGGGAAGAAGGCAGGCGCGGCAAATAGAAGGCTGCGCCGGTAAAAAGGATTGGTGCGGTTTCTCCAATTGCTCGTTCAAGGCCAAGTATGATGCCGGTAATAATTCCAGGTACAGCTTGTGGGAGGATAAGCTTGCGTATGGTCTGCCATTGGGTACCGCCCAGGGATACACCAACGATACGGAATTGGTAAGGTACACTGCTCATAGCTTGTTCAGTGGTGCTGATGATGACGGGCAGGGTCATAATGGAAAGCGTAAGTGAGGCGGACAGGATGCTGATTCCGAATTCGAAGAAAAGCACAAACAAACCCAGACCGAACAATCCATATACTACTGATGGAACGCCGGCCAGGCTGATGATGGCAATTCGCAGCGATCGTGTCCACACATTGTCACCGGCGTATTCAGAAAGGTATATCCCCGCGCTGAGACCAAGAGGAATTGAAAAAACCGCGGTACCAAGCATCAGGTAAAAAGTACCGACAATAGCCGGCAAGATACCACCCGAGCGCATGCCGTTGCTTGGCATACTGGTTAGAAATTCCCTTGTTATGCTTGGGCTGCCCTTAATGAAGATATAGACCACAAGTCCCAGGATAGGCAGTACTGTAAAAAGAGCGATCAGGCGAAGTAAGGTAAATCCAAGCGATTGGATGGTTTTTTTACTGAGGCGAGGTTGTCCCCAATCCATATCATTAACAACCTTCATGAAACCACCTTCGCGCGGTCTTTGCTTGTTTGTTTTTTCATGGTATTAGCGGAAGAAATATTAATAATCAGCGAAAATATAAAAAGAATTATTCCGATTAAAAATAGGACATGGTAATGAACGCTGCCGCTGGCGACCTCGCCCATTTCAGAAGCAATAGTCGCGGTCATGGTGCGAATCGGGGAGACAAAGGAATTCAATCCAGAGAACATAGTTGGCGCATTGCCAGTGACCATCATTACTGCCATGGTCTCACCAATAGAACGCCCCACGCCCAGCATCACCGCGGTTAAGATACCGGTGCGCGCGGCAGGCACAACCACACCCCAGATGACCTGCCATTGTGAAGCTCCGAGCGCGAATGCCGCGTCGCGGTAGGTTTTGGGTACTGCGTAGAGGGCATCTTCAGCTATCGATACAATTGTTGGAATTGATATTAGCGCTAGCAGAAAAGCGCCTGTAAATGCAGTCAGCCCGGTAGGCAGATTGAATGTCACCCGCATGAATGGTGATAGCACCAGAATACCGATAAAACCCAGAACTACTGAAGGAATACCCGCCAGAATCTCGATGGTTGGTTTGAGGAATCCATTTACGTTTCTTGGAGCGATCTCGCCAATATATATTGCGGTTCCAACTCCTAATGGAAGCGCGATTACCATGGAGAATAATGTGACAATAAGGGAACCGCTAAGCAGCGGGAGAATTCCAAAAAGATCTTCAATAGGATACCAGCGTGTGCTGAACAGGTCTTTGAGTGAGACTTCTTTGAGAGCAGGCAAACCCTCGCGCAACAGAAACAAGAATATAAGCAGGATAAAGATAATACTGGAAGATCCAGCGATACGGATGATGTTTGTGATCAGTTTTTCCTGATTTTTCTTATTCATGTTTAATCCACCGGAATAATGGGTACAAAGCCCAAATCCGTGACAATAACTTGGGCTTCGGGCGATAAGATCCAGTCGATATAGTCTTTCTCAACACCCTGTGGCAGGCCGCGAGTATACATAAAAAGATGCCGGGAAATGGGATATTCTTTGTTGATCACTGTCTGCGCTGATGGCAAAATGTAAGGATCACCCTCTGATTCTGCCAGGGCAATCATTTTGACTTCCGGTGTTACATAACCCAGCCCATCATAACCAATCGCATTGGGATTATCCCTTACCTCAGAAATAATGCCTTCTGAGGAAGGCAGTAACAAGGTATCAGCAGAAAAAATACTTGTATCTTCCTTGCTCCCCAGGCGAATGACCGTTTCCAAAAAATAAACATGCGTTCCTGAGTTGGTTTCGCGAGACAGGCTTACAATTGGCCGGTCTTCACCGCCCAGCTCTTTCCAATTGGTGAATTCACCTTTATAAATACGTGAAACCTGGTCTAATGTGAGTTCAGATACCGGGTTCCCGGGATTCACAATAACCGCGATAGCATCATTGGCAACAATGAATTCTATCGGTTCAAAACCATTTTTTCTGGCCTCTTCCACCTCTTCAGGTTTAATTTCACGTGAGGCATTGGCGATATCTGTGGTGCCGTTGATTAAAGCAGTGAAGCCGGTGCCCGTACCGCCGCCTGTGACCGATATCTGCACAACAGGATGTTCACCCTGGTATCTCTCTGCCCACGCTAAAGCCAGGTTGACTAACGTGTCAGAGCCTTTATTTTCGATATAGGCTTTTGATGAACTGTTGGCAGATTGATTGTTATCCTGCGACTTAAGTGATCCGCATGCGGTTAAAAATAGCAGAGCAGTCAGTATTATCACTGGCATGTTTCTATTCATTAGCAGAAATTATACACGACCGAAAAAACTGATAGATTATAATTGCACAGTTTGCTTAAAAAACGCGCTTGAAGGGGTTTTTAAAAAGCCTTTTGTTATAATCACTCTTGATCTCATTTTAAAGGAAACAAATTCATGGAAGTTAGCTTGGTTAAACAGATAGATATCGACCGGGAGATGCGCACCTCTTATATTGACTATGCCATGAGTGTTATTGTGGCGCGCGCGTTACCGGATGCCCGTGATGGGTTTAAACCCGTCCACCGCCGTGTACTTTATGCCATGATGGATTTAGGGCTGCGTTCCAACACCTCTTACAAGAAATCTGCCCGTATTGTTGGTGAAGTATTGGGCAAATATCATCCGCATGGCGACCAGTCGGTCTATGATGCCATGGCGCGTATGGCGCAGGACTTCTCAATGCGCTATCTGTTGGTGGATGGACAGGGAAACTTCGGTTCCATAGACGGTGATCCCCCGGCAGCTATGCGCTATACCGAAGCCCGGCTGGGAGCACAGGCTGAGGAAATGCTTGCTGATATCGACAAGGATACAGTAAATTTCATAGATAATTTTGATGGTTCACTGCAGGAACCTGAAGTGCTGCCTGCGCGGCTGCCCAATTTGCTGCTCAACGGCGCGTCAGGCATTGCGGTTGGGATGGCCACGAACATCCCCTCCCATAATTTAAAAGAAATCTGCAAAGCCCTCTCATATATGATTGACAACCAGGATAACATTGACGATGTCACCGTTGAAGATTTGATGAAATTTATCCCTGGCCCAGATTTCGCGACTGGCGGCATTGTGGTTGGGCTGGATGGTATCCGCCAGGCATACTCCACAGGCAAAGGCAAGATCACTGTTCAGGGACGTGCCCAGATTGAGGAAATAAAAGGCGGCCGATTCCAGATCCGCATTACCGAGATCCCTTATCAAGTCAACAAGACAAGTCTGATCGAACGTATCGCAGACCTGGTACGTGAAGATAAATTGCCCGAGGTGTCAGATCTGCGTGATGAATCAGACCGCAACGGAATGCGCATCATTATTGAGCTCAAACGCAGCGCGCAGCCTAAACGTGTTCTGAACCGCTTATATAAATATACCCAGCTCCAGTCTACCTTTGGTATTAACATGCTGGCATTGGTAGAAGGCGAACCGCGCCTGCTGCCGCTCAAACGTTCATTACAAATTTTTATTGACCACCGCGTGGTGGTGATAAAGCGACGCAGCCAGTTTGAACTTGATAAGGCTAAGAATCGCGCCCACATTCTTGAAGGACTGTTGATCGCGCTGGCGAACCTGGATGAGGTAATAAAAACCATCCGCAATTCAGCCGATGCGGATATTGCCAAAACAAGACTGATGAGCCGCTTTAAATTTCAGATCTGCAAGCGCAGGCAATTCTGGATATGCAGCTCCGCAGGCTTTCACAGCTTGAACGTGAAAAAATTGAGAGCGAACATAAGGAGCTGATGGAACGCATCGCGTACCTGGAAGACTTGCTCTCGCATCCCAAAAAGATTCTGGCACTGATTCGGGTTGACATGGATGAGGTCACCAAAAAATTCGGCGATAACCGCCGCACACTCATTTCGGGTACCAGTATCGAAAACCTGAACGAAGAAGACCTTGTTTCTGACGAAGCCGCTCTGATTACAATTACCCGGAATGGGTATATTAAACGCGTTTCTCCCAAGATTTACAAAACTCAAGGGCGAGGTGGGAAGGGTGTTATCGGTCAGGCGGTTAAGGATGAAGATGAAATTGAAACTCTCATTTCCTGCCGGTCATTGCACACATTGCTGTTTTTTTCTGACCGCGGAAAAGTCTATTCTGAACGTGTTTATGAATTAAGCGAATCTGATCGCACAGGTAAAGGCACACCGATAGTCAACCTTTTGTCGCTTGAACCTGGTGAGAGATTACCGCAGCGGTTACTGTACCTGATTTCAAGGCGGCGGAATACATCTCGCTGGCCACAGTCAGCGGCCGAGTGAAGCGTATGGCACTTTCTGAATTTGAGAGTGTGCGTGTTTCCGGATTAATCGCCATAAACCTTGATGAAGGTGATGAACTGGGCTGGGCGCGCCTGACCAGCGGCAACGATGAATTGATTATGGTAACCGCGGGTGGAATGGCTTTACGTGTTAAAGAGGACGTTATTCGCCCGATGGGTCGTACAGCCAAGGGCATTACAGGAATCAACCTGCATGAAGGTGATCGTTTAGCCTCGCTGGAAGTGGTTGTTAAAGATGCCTTCCTCTTTGTCGTGACAGAAAAGGGATATGGAAAGTGCACGCCATTGACACAATACCGAACACAGGGCAGAGCAGGTAAGGGTATTGCAACGATTCACCTGGAATCACTAAAAACTATTGGCAAAATCGCATCAGCGCGTGTTGTTGAAAAAGGCGATCAGCTCACATTGATATCAAATAACGGTATTATGCTGCGCATTGACGTGGATGCCATCAAAAAGGCTGGTCGTGCCACCCGTGGGGTACGAATTATGAACATGGGTAAAACCGATAGCGTTGCCACAGTTGGGCGAATTTCAGACTCAAAGAGAGAACTTTAACTGTCAAACCAATAGCCATGATTTTAAATTGGATGACTTAGTTAGCTATATTGGCTCGTCCAGCGCGTGCTCCGCGTTTGCCAATATTGTCTTAATTTATTATGATTTTCTCAACTTCAAATCGCCAATAGGATGCAACCCTGTTTTTCCCTTATCATCTTGCAGCATGAGATTTCCCAGATCATCCACGCCAACCATTAAACCTTCAATAAACTCCCCGCCAATTTTTGATAAGGCCACCCTCTCTCCCGAAAAAGCCAGGCGCGATCTGTAGATCTTTAAAAATTCATCCGCCAAAGTTCTCGAGCGCCAAATAATTAGATTATTAATTACAGACTTCAAAAATTCGATTCGGTCGATTTTATTAGCACAATATGCCTGAACGCATGTGGCAGGAAACATCAACTGGTCTGGGGGAGGCACTGACCCTTTCAATAGATTAATACCCATCCCCAACACCAGCCCTTCAAGTGCACTACCATTCCATGTGGTTTCTGCCAGAATACCGCAGGTTTTCCTACCGCCTAAAAGTATATCGTTTGGCCATTTGATCTGTGTTTTTATATCGCTCAGTTCTTCTATTGCCAGGCAGATCGCGACAGCTCCTAAAAATGAAAACAGACTCATCCTTTCTTGTTCTGCCAAAGTTGGATGAAGGATTATTGTAAACGCGAGAGAAGTACCTGGTGTTGTTTCCCACCTCCGCCCGAATCGCCCTCTTCCTGCTGTCTGGCGATCGGCAATGATTAATGTGAATTCAGGCGCACCCTTTACAGCTAATGCCAATGCGCGCTCATTGGTTGAATCGGTTTCCTCAAAATAATATATCCCTGGAATCCCAAGATCTTTCAATGCGTTTTGCAGAAGTTGTCTATCCATATGCACCATTTTAATGGATACCGGTACAAAAAAAGAAAAAAGGACGGACCTTTTTGCCGTCCTTTTTGACAGAGGGAGAGAGACTTAATTTTTTGCAGTATTTACCTTGATTGTTTTGGGTTTGGATTCTTCGGCCTTTGGAATCTTCAGCGTCAAAATACCGTTTTCCATATGCGCTTCCGCTTTGGAAGAATCCAGCATGTCGGTAAGAGTCAAAGTTCTGAAGAACTTCCCACTTGGGCGTTCCTGAATGATAAAAGTCGCACCTTCTTCTATCTCATTCTTAAATTCACCTTTCAGGCTGACGTTTTCGTTTACAATTTGAATTTCAACATCTTCGGGTTTTAAACCGGGAAGCATGGCGGTGATTGTGAATGCATCATCAATATCCTTTACATCCACGGGAAAATAAACCTGGCTTTCTTCTACATCCCAGTTCTCAGGGAAACGGGCCGTGTGGCGGTAGCGGGGAAAACGGCCATATGGAGTTCTGATATAAACTGACATTTTTTACCTCCGTAATTTGTATTTGTTTTCAATCATATATTAGGCGAATTTTATAAAAAGCATATAAAAAAATCGTTTGCGTTTTATAAGAAATGCCGAATTTTCTTGTGCCTGTGGTATGATTCCCAACCTGGAGAAAGCGGTAAATGGAAGACAAGATCACAATAATTGAAGGTCCCACACCTGTTTTTGAAGATATCAATGACGGATGGGCGGTTGGTTTGAACGAAAGTCCAATATTATATGACACCATCTTTACGGAAGTGCGCACTTATAACGGGCCTGCTCTGGTAGAACGTTGCCATCGAGCCTGGAAAAAGCAGGCGTCCATTTATTTACACTACAAAAACGAAGACGGTTTGGAAGAGAAAGCCCCAATAGTGGCAGCACGCTCTGTGGACTCCGACCAAGGTCAGGTACTCCTTCTCTGGCTTAGGCAGCTTCCATCGTATGATGATATTAAAGACCTCGCCGAAAGTTTCACTGAAGATGATTATGAGAATGATGATCTTGAAGATGATGAAGATTTCGACGAAGATGATGACGAGAACGATGAAGACCTGGGATTTATGAATTAAACCCGGTTGAGTAAGCTTATAACGCCCTCCGCTACCGGAGGGCGTTGCTTTTTGCATGAGTATAGAGCCTTGTGCAACTAACAAGGTCATGTGATGTTAACCATCAAGGAAAGTAATCTAAAAGATGACAATCAATAGATCAAAAGTTGCGTTAATTCGCTGTGAAGATTATTCGCAAGAAAAAGTTCAAGCTGCAGTAAATCGCGGATTGGATTTGTTAAGTGGTGCGGGTGTTTTTGCTGTCAGCGGTGAAAAAATCCTGCTCAAACCCAATATCCTTTCAGGAGAGAGCCCGGAAAAAAATATCAGCCCGCACCCCGAAGTATTTCGGGCAGTTGCGAAGGTATTTTCCAAAACCGGTGCTGCGCTTAGTTATGGTGATTCACCGGGATTTGGAAATCCAAAATCTAACGCCCGACGCGGAGGATTCGCGGCTGTGGCCGAAGATGAGGGTGTGGAATGGGCAGATTTCACAACCTCGAGGGCGGTTCAATTCCCGGAAGGCCGGGTAATCAAAAAATTTTCAATTGCTGAAGGTGTGGCTGAATGTGACGGAATCGTCAGTATCAGTAAATTGAAAACCCACGCATTGACACGCATCACAGGCGCAATTAAAAACCAATTCGGATGCATTCCCGGTGCACGCAAGGCGGAGTTCCATTCGGTACTGCCAACAGTATCTTTATTTTCTCAAATGCTTGTGGACCTTAACCTTCTTCTAAAACCACGCCTGTTTATCATAGATGCAGTCATTGCGATGGAAGGTAACGGTCCTCGCAATGGCACTCCCCGAAAAATGAATTTATTACTTTTTTCAACAGATCCTGTGGCGCTTGACGCTGCTATCTGCCGGCTGGTCAATCTCGACCCTGAATTGGTTGAAACTCTGGTTTACGGTGATCAATTTGGCCTGGGGACGATTGCTGATATTGATTTTATTGGCGACCCGGTGGAGGAATTTATAGTTCCTGATTTTGTTGTCAACCGGAGCCCTAGAAAAACCACAACTGATACTTCCTTTTTGGCTACCAGCTTTCTCAGGCGCTATTCTGCGCCGAGGCCGACTATTAAACCTGATGTTTGCACAAAATGCGGACGCTGTGTGGAAGTATGCCCCGTTCAGCCAAAAGCTTTATCATGGAATGGAGAAAGTAAAACCCAACCACCGGTTTATGATTATTCCAAGTGTATCCGCTGTTATTGCTGCCAGGAATTGTGCCCATTTAACGCAATTTTTGTCAAGGTGCCGCCGTTAGGAAAGTTTATCCGATCGTGAAGCACCAAAATTTAGATAATGAATTAATAAATCCAGGCCAGAATTACTTTTACACTGGCCTGGATTTATTAATATTTTTTATTCTTGGATTTAATGTGAAATAATCAAAACAATTGCAAGAATTGAGTACCCCAGGTGGGAATCGAACCCACAATCTAGGCGTTAGGAGTGCCTCGCTCTATCCATTGAGCCACTGGGGCATTCCCAAAATTATAGCATTGAATATTACCGTTTGCGGTCATTGAAGAATTGACCGCCGGTTTGGGCCGGCGGTCGAAGGGAGGGATTCCCACCAGTTACCCGTTAGGGTCCTCCAGCGCGAGGAGGGACGCGCTGGATTTCTTTTCTGGAGGAACGGTACTGACCTTTTTAGGTTTTGTACCTTAGCGCAATAATATATCATTATTGGCTGGTTTCGTGTTAACGAAATGTAAAATTATTTTAGGATTCTTCCCCGAAAGCTTTCAGCCAAAAATCCAAATCTTCAACAGGTCTGCCTTTTCCGGTTTTTTTTTGTTTCCCACCCGATGAAAGTTTGTTGGCAAATTCCGCACTGGACATTACCTTGGCTCCCATCCGCCGGGCATTATCTCTGACTTCCAGATCTGAAGTAACAACCGTATAATTTTCTGCAGTCTTTCCCAGATTCTTTAACCGCGTTGCGAATGGCTTTGTCAGCATTCAACGGGAACCGTGTAAAATGTGCCGTGACAAATCCATGTTTAATATTCTGCTCACCGCCAGGTGTCGCCTTATCGAAAAAGACAATGGCATTCTTGCGTATATTTTTAAAATAACCATTCAACAGTTCCAAAAGCGCTGCTTCGTCATCAAGCTGGGCCAGACTTAAGCTGGACACATATGGGATTAGGTTATGACCGTCAATTAAAAAAGGCATTTCGTTTTGTTTCCTTGTTGTCGGCAATTCTATCACTTTGAAAAAAAGATGTTCTTTAAGGTTGGCGAACAATTCAGTGTAAGTAAGTCCTTTATAATATTCACATCAATATCGCATCTAAAAAGGAATATTATGTCACAGGCTTATTACCGTAAATGGCGGCCGCAGGGCTGGGATGAGGTTGTAGGTCAGGAACATGTGGTGCGCACGCTGCGCAACGCTGTTGGGCAAGGCAATATCGCGCACGCATATTTGTTTTCAGGTCCGCGCGGAACGGGAAAAACGACCACTGCGCGCATCATTGCCAAAGCAGCCAACTGCCTGAATGAAGACCTGGCTTCGAGGCCCTGCAACCAATGTGCTAACTGTACCTCAGTAAACGAAGGGCGTTTCCTTGATCTGATCGAGATTGATGCTGCTTCGAACACCAGCGTTGATGATGTGCGCGATCTGCGCGAAAAGATCAACTATTCACCATCAATTGGCCGCTTTAAGGTTTATATCGTAGACGAAGTGCACATGCTTTCCAACGCAGCTTTTAACGCACTGCTTAAAACTCTTGAAGAACCGCCTTCGCATGCGATATTTGTACTTGCAACCACTGAAGTGCATAAAATTCCAGCCACTGTGCTTTCACGCTGCCAGCGGCACGAGTTCCGCCGCATACCGCTTAATTTTATCCAGGCGCTTCTAAAAGAAATAGCAGAAAAAGAAGGTATCCATGTTGATCCTGCTGCGCTAACAGCCATTGCGCGCCAGGCAACCGGTTCAATGCGTGATGCGGTTTCATTGCTTGACCAGCTGGCCTCCACAGGTGTTGAGGTATCGATTGAACTAACCCGGCAAGTGCTGGGCACCGCGGCCAGCCTGAGTGTTTTTGAGTTAATGGATACATTGTTGAAAGAAGATACTGGCGGATGTATATCAATTATTAATCGTGCCCTTGATTCTGGCAGCGACCCACGGCAATATGCGCGCCAAATAGTGGATAGTCTGCGGGCGGTGTTGATGGCTAAACTGGGTAATCTTGAACTGTTGGAAGCCACGGCTGAAGAATCTGAAAAACTGAAGGGATTCGCGAATCGCTTTTCATTGCATCAACTATTATCAGCTATTCGCGCTTTTGACCATGCAGCACAGCATACCAGTGTTGGATGGCAGCCTGGACTTCAGCTTGAGTTGGCTGCCGTGCGGACAATTGAACCTGAAAAAGAAAAATCGGGCACTGAAAACGAGACCAACCTAACCTCAGCTCCAGCAGTGAGACCGGTATTGAGTCATAAACCTCCTATCGTGCATCGTCAGGAGGAATTCGTGCCGCGTCAGGAGCAGCAGCGCACACAGAACCCAGTGAAGGAGAGGCAGGATATTCAACCTCGGGATAATCCAGATAAAGAAATTGCATCGGAAAATCCTGTGCTCGCCAGCGGAGAAGGAGGCTTAACCGATTTTAGAAATCAATGGAATGCGATTCGTGCAGCGGCAAAAGAAATTTCTCCAGAAACAGGAGCCCTGCTTAACTCATGCAAGCCGCCGGAAATAAAAAACAACCGGTTTGTGCTTGGTTTTTTAAGCCCAATACTGCGAGATAAGATGGAAGCTGGTCAGAACATGGATAACGCGCGCAAGGCAATCAAACAAATAACCGGTAAAGAGGTTCAGATTGAGTGTCATGTGGTGGGCAAGGAAGAAAGTGCAGTGCCGGAAGGAATGGATGTAGACCATGACGGCATGGTCGGCGCGGCATTGCGGCTGGGCGGTAAAATTACAAAAGAGGACAAAGCATTATGATGAAGGATATGGGCGGCCTGATGAAACAGGCAAAACAAATGCAGGAACAACTGAAAAAAGCTCAAAAAGAACTCGAACATGAATTGGTGATCGGAAATGCCGGGGGTGGAGTTATTGAAGTGACCATGACCGGAAGCCAGAAGTGCGTTGAAGTTAAGCTCGACCCTGAAAAAGTTAAGGATTTATCAACCGAAAGACTTCAGTCTATTGTATTACAGGGGGTCAATGACGCTTTGGAAAAATCACGCAAATTGATGACTAAGAAAATGGGACCAATTAGCGGTGGATTAGGTGGTCTGGGCGGGTTGAAATTCTAAGTTCTTAATATGTCTTTGCTTCCTGAACCTCTTGAAAAACTGATCCTCGCGCTTGAGCGCTTGCCCGGCATTGGCCCGAAAACCGCCTCCCGCCTGGCATTCTTTTTACTTCGTGCGCCGATCGAAACCTCGGGTGATTTGGCAGAAGCGCTGCGTGATATTAAAACTGCCACAGCTCTTTGCCATGAGTGTTTCAATATTACCGCGGCGGGAAGGGAAAAATGCGAGATTTGTTCTGATATGCGGCGTGATGGCAGCATTCTATGTGTGGTGGAGGATCCGCTGGATGTTCTGGCGCTTGAGCGCACTGCGGGTTTTGGTGGGCGCTACCATGTGCTGCATGGCGCACTTTCACCCATCGAAGGCATTGGTCCAGATGACTTGAAGATCACCGAACTTGTCGAGCGTATCAAGGGTGGTTTGGTAAAAGAAATAATTTTGGCAACTAACCCCAGCATGGAAGGGGATGCCACTGCCCTGTATCTGCGCCAGCGATTGGAAGGTTTTAATCTACATATGACACGCCTGGCTCGCGGCCTGCCTGTTGGTGGTGACCTGGAATATGCAGATCAGAGCACCCTGCTCAGAGCGCTTTCAGGGCGGCAAGAATTTTAAGAATCGTTAAGGTTTCCATCCAATTCCAAAATGCGTAATGCGGATGTTCTGTTTGGTTGGAGTTAATTTAACTTCAGAAATATTATCCGCTTCGAGCAGCCATTTATCCAGCAGTGACTGTTTCTCATTTTCGAAATTTTCCTGAAGGTTCCTTAAATCCTCATGGTAATTCTCAAGCACCGTTTCAGCCTGTTGAAGCCGTGATCGCACGTCTGAAGCCATGCGTATTTTGGATGTTGAGGAAGAGACGCCTGTTATACGGCCTTTTTTAACCAGTTTAAAAAGTGATTCCCCAATCTTGAGTGCAGTATCCAAATTGCGGGTGGTCATCTGCTGTTGGTATTTTTGTACCTGCAGTTCCTGGGTTTCAATCTTATGCACTAATGAAGTTTTCTTGGTTTCATAAGCTTTTTCGAGTTTCCTTGATTCTGCTCCTGTTTTCAATTCGGCTGCGGCCTGGCATTTCCTTGAAAAATCTGCGTCGCTGACCTCTGGTCCAACACTTACTCCTAGCGCCCCAACGGAACGTAAAGATACAGTGTCAGTTTCAAAGATCCACTGCTCAAATTCTTTTTCCTGTCCTGACCACCAGGTGCTGATAGACATGAAATCGGGAAGTGAACCAAATTTCACTCCACCAGGTGCATTGGTAAGCAGGGCTTTGGGATTAAGATCTTTTGTGACGAAATTTTCCCATATCTGCCCGGTTTCACGGGGATTTTCTACTACGGCACATATGAAGCGTTTGTAATCTACCGGGGGGTTTTGTTTCAGGTACCGAACTTCGGCCACAGCCAGCAATGATGGCATGTACACATCATCCCTGGCTTGATCATTGGAGGTTAAAAATATTCTCCGATACCTCTGACTGAAGGTTTTTCATCACTGGCTGAGCCAGCAATGCGACGCGGTTGCAGTTTGAGCGCTCCTTCCAGGGTTTTTTTGTATCTCAACATCCGACTGGACGCCTGCCAGATTGTTCAATTGCGGCACCTGTGCCAGGGTCATCGGGCCTGCCAGGTAGCTCATTGCCCAGCGGGTTTGAAAGACTTCGGGATGTTTTTCATGCACGTTGTGGTAAAGAAAAACGCGTTTGCCCAGAGCAGAAATCAACCTGTCAAAATCAGCCCTTTTAATACCGCCCGTCGCGCTTTCCAACCCATCCAAAAGTCGCTGCTTGTCCTGATCGGTCTGCAGACGGCCAACCATCCAGGTGCCTGCATTGGAAAGTGCCTTGTAATCAACGTCTACAGGATTTTGGGTGGTGAGCACCAACCCGACGCCGAATGCGCGCGCTGTCTTGAGCAGGCGAACGATCAGCGGCTTGGAAGGCGGATTGGCAACAGGCGGCAGATAACCGTGAATTTCATCAAAATAAACCAGGGCGCGCAGGTCACCGGTCCCACGTTGTTTCCGCATCCAGGTCTCTACGGCTGAATATAGCAGTGTAATGAAAAACATACGTTCAGCATCTGCCAGATGCGCTAAATAAAAAATGCTGTGACGCGGGCGTCCGTCTTTAGTGTAAAGTATGGACTGGATATCGAGAGGCTGGCCTTCAATCCAGCTTTGGAAGGAAGGTGAGGCAAGAAAGTTGTTAAGCAGCATTGCCAGTTCGGCGCGGTCTTTCTGCGGAAAGAAATTGTTTAACGGGAAGGCGCCAAGTTTTTCAAAGGGCGGGTCTTGAGTCTGGAGGATCAACCCGGTCAGGTCAAGTTGGGAACCATTTTTCCAGTTAAATTCAATGATATTGGAAAGGAGAATATGTTCGCGCGATCTCAGCTGGTCAATATTCTTCATACCCACCAGCGTCAGCAAGGCGGTGACAGTTGCGGAAATCTTTTCACGCAGAACTTCCTCATTGTCATCCCAGGGCATATCAGGTGCCTCAAACGAGGCCAAAATACTTACAGGCAAGCCTGTTGAAGAACCAGGGGTATAAATTGCACGGTCTACTGAGCTTCTCAGCGTCTGCAGGTTCTCGCCATCCAAACCCCAATCGGCCAATCCTTTCTTCCACATGGCTGCTGTTGATTCAGCTAACTGCGCAACGGTTTTGTTTTCACGGCGCGCACTGCCGGGGTCAATCCAGGGCTCAAAATCTGCGGGAAGCAGTTCCGGAAAGGTGAGCATCAGGTTAGTCAGGTCGCCTTTAGGGTCTATCAGTATGGCTGGAATCCCTTTAAGGGCTGCTTCTTCGATCAAACCGATGCAAAGGCCTGTCTTGCCTGAACCTGTCATGCCGGTTACTATGGCGTGGGTGGTCAGATCCGGCGGGTCATAATACAGGGGGTCATTCTTGATTTCGCCCTTTTTTAAATCAAAGAATTTTCCAAGAAAAAATTGCTGATCCGTTCCCATACCCACCGCCTTATTATCTGCTATCTATAGATTTTAATATAAAAATTTTGACAATAAATCATAATAGAGGATTGTTTATGTATAATGGTGATAAATTTGGGATAAAGGATAGATCGCAGGACAATGGAATTTTTATACTACCCCCTGGTTTTCAGGCAAGGGATTGAGAGCGATGAATTTCCTTCTGCACTTGTAACAAGAGCTCCTCGCAATGCTTACCGACATCGTGTTAATGATACGCTGGCAATTCTTTTATCTTTAAGCGGTGATCACCGTTTTTCTTCAGAAGAAATCCGGGAATTATCAAAGAAAGCTTCAGATGTTTTCTATGCCACACAAGGATCGGTAACGCGTGCGATGCAGGCAGCTTGCGATCAAGTAAATAAATTGATCCTCGAACGCAACCTTGACCGAGGTTATGAAGGTATTCGTACAGTGGGTGCCATCAACCTGGCAGCACTTCATAAAGATTGGCTTTTTATAGCACAATTCGGCAGCACATTAACCACCCTTATCTCAACTGAGCAATATGATGAATTTGGTGTATATGAAGGACAATCAGAAACATTAGGCCAAAGTAAACATGTTCAGGTTCGCTTTTATCAAAGTGGATTAAAACCAGGCGACCTGATTCTTATGAATGGTAAAGCGCCAGAGTCCTGGAGTTCATATTACCTTGCGGGCAGTGCTGGTCTGACCATGCCTCTGGTAAAGCAGCGCTTATTGAATCAGATATCTAATAATCTTGAGGCAATTGTCATAAAGTGTGCAGAGGGCAATGGCCGGTTAATTGTCAAAAACTGGTCTGAGGTTGTAGAAGAAGTTCCTGAAAAGGCAGATGATGCTGTGTCCTCACAACCTCCTCAGATAGATTCGGAAAAATACCCTGAAGATACAGAACCAAATTTTTCAAAAGACCAGTCTTTAAAAGATGACGTAATTTATCTTGGTGAGGGGGATGTTTCAGTAGTGGCAGGAGAAACAGAAAAGCCAGATCAGGTGATTGAGAATATTCAATCTGAAAATATCCATGAAAAAAATACCAGCCTGATGGCGGTGAGTTTAGCTCGGGCGTGGATGAAATCCAGGACAATAAATGCCAAATTCCGCCAGGGTTTTGAACGTACACGAAAGAAAATATTTCCTAAATACCAACCCTCACAATCTGCTGCCTCACCAATTTATTTTGTTATTATGGCAACTGTCATCCCATTGGTCTTGATCCTGGTTTCAGCCACTATCTACACGCGCACAGGGAAAGCTGAACAGTATGCCAGGTTTATGGAATCGGCGCAAAATGCTGCATTACTGGCAAAAGAACAAAAAGACCCTCAGCAGCAGCATACTTATTGGGCTCAAGCTTTGGAAATGGTAAAAACTGCTGAAATCTACTCCGTAACTCAGGATTCGCGAATGCTGTTTGAGCAAGCGCAATTTATTATTGATGAAATGGATCTGGCAGCCAGATTAGATTTCCGGCCGGCTCTGACGGAATTTTTTCCTGAAGGTGTTGTAATCGGTACTATTCAGGCTGGTTCTTCAGGAGTTTACTTGCTGGATAAAACCTCTGGTAGTGTCCTGCGTATTTTTCTAAACACAAAAGGTTTTTATGAAATTGATGATGAGTTCCAATGTGCTCCGGGTCCTTATGGGCTGGAAACACTGACCGATTTGGTTGATTTTGTAATCCTGCCTGCCAACGAAGATAATTTCAAGGTTATGGCGCTTGATGTTCAGGGCAACCTCCTTTACTGTAAGCCTGGCGAACTGGCTGTGTCACGCAAACTTAATTCTCCTGAAAATGGATGGGGGCGAATCATTGGAGCTGTTTATGAAAATGATACGCTTTATGTTTTAGATGCTGACAAAGATTCGGTCTGGATGTTCGCGGGTAAGGACCCAAACAAGCCCAACGATCCAGCGGCGACTGGAATTGTGTTCTCGGAAAACCCTATAGCGTATCTGGATGATGATAGACCTGATTTTGGCGGAGCGATTGATCTTGTGGTTAACCAGGAAGATCTCTACGTGCTTCACGCTGATGGCCATATGACACAATGCCGGTACAGCGCAGACAAGGAAGTTCGATTAACCGAATGTCAGGAGCCCTCAGCTTATACCGATAACCGCATTGGACAACCAGGTAAAAAACCGTGGATGATTGCTAATGCTGTTTTCAGTATGGCCCAGTCGACCCGGCTGTCAAGCGCTTCCATTTATCTTCTTGATAATTTGGGTCCATCGATATACCGGTTTAGTTATCAATTAAAATCTGGAACGCGTTCTGCGGGCGCAGTACAACAAAATTTTCCCTCTGCCTTCAAGCGCACCAAGCGGGTTCGGTATTACGCCAGAATCAGACATGTTCCTGGCCTATGATAACCAATTGTTTATCGCTCCGATGCAATAGATTTTCGGCGCTGATTAAGCCATAACTGCAAATGGTTTGGTGACCATGTGTTGATAATCTCGTCACTGCTTAAGCCAGCCCTGCGTGCTATTGAAATCCCGAACCGGGATTGATTCAGCATAGCTGTTGAATGTGAATCGCTATTTAGAGCGATGGGCACACCGAGAGCGACAGCCTGCCGGACTTTCTGATCATTAAACAAAGGATGGGATTTGTCGGAATTAATTTCTAGCGCGACTTGGTTATAAGCTGCCGCGCGAAATACTCTTTCCCAATCCAAATCTGTTATATCCGCCATTGGGTAAAGTCGTCCACCGGGATGACCGATAATATCGACAAAAGGATTTTCGATAGCGCGGATCAGTCGGGCGGTGATTTCTTCACGAGGTTGATTAAGTTCTACGTGCAATGAGGCAATCACAATATCCATTTTATTAAACAATGCGGCTGTAAGATCAATTTCGCCACTTGGCAGAATATCTGCTTCGATACCTTTAAAAATTGATATATGCGCGCCATATTTTATTCTAAGGTGGTCAATGATTTCGTGCTGTTTGTGAAAATAGGAATCATTCGAATATCTTCGGTGAAGTAATGATGGTGAATGGTCTGTTATGGCTATGGCTGAAAGACCTTGTATAAGCGCTCCGCAGACCATCTCTTCAACACTATTTTTTCCATCAGAAAAATCAGTATGCAAGTGCAAATCCGATTTAATGTCTGATTGAGTGATTAAATAGGAGGAATTATGGCCGAAAGGTGTTTCCAGCTCGTACTCTCCTTCACGGAGCTCCGGAGGGATGAGAGGTAATCCCAAAGAAGCGTACAGACTGCCTTCAGATTCAAATTCTTCCAACGGACTCCTTTTTCCAAAATTTTCAGATTGGTTTGATTCGCAAAGTAATCTGGCTCTTCTTTCAAGCAATTCATTATGCGAACGCGAACCTGTTGTGAATTGAAGTAAACTGCCAAAACCAGCTGGTTTCGAAAACCATATTATCAGGTCAATCCCGCTCTCAAGAAGCAATCGCAGAACCTCTCTTGATGCTTCTTTCACTTCCAAATACCCACCCAACCCCATTATAGAGGTGATTATTGATTCCGAATCCTGAGAAGCTAAAGCTATTTCAATGTTGCTAACAGTAGATTTTCCCCTGCGTAGATCTCCTGTGATTTCAGCCTGGATCACATCATCAATTGAACTTAATATTCCAAGCCATTTTTCCGCTATTGGATAAGCGTCATGGCTGCTGAATTTCCTGAAAATCTCAAATTGAAAATCAGTTGTATAACCTGATTTAATAACCATGATAGATTTACTCCAACATTTTGATTAGTTATTTAATTTTGACACAAGTGCAGTAGATTAACCGAAATTAGAGAATTTGTAAAGGTATAAACAATATTCGGTTATTCTGCATTAATATTCGCCAAAAAAATCCTATATTGGGAGGATTTATTCAAATTCGAGAAATTTGAATTGAGGTTTTAGATCCCGGCGAATGTAAGCGGAACCGGCACAAAGACCAGAACGAAAACAATAAGTGCGAGAATTCCCAGAATTTTCCTTTTCCCATCCAGCTGGGTTATCTGGTCTAATGGTTCTGCATGCCGGCGGCCAAGAAAGAAAATTAAAGCTGCCCAGAGCCACCAACCATTCCAGAAAAAACCCAGAACGACCAATACCCCGATAATCAATGGAAAAACACGATCTGCAGACTGCCTGCCAAACAATGTAAAGAAAATATGCCCTCCATCCAATTGGCCAGCAGGGATTAGGTTTAAGCCGGTTACTAATAACCCTGCCCAACCAGCCCAGGCGACCGGGTGGAGCGTGACATCAATGGCACCCCATGGGAAGGGCAATCCGGTGAAAAAGTAACGTACCCAATAAACCATTAGTGCCGTGCCTCTTATATTCTGTGGTTCAGGAAGTAATTTTCCAAAAGTAACCAATTTCATAAATAAATAAAGCAGAGAATTACCTTCCATTTGATACCCTCCCTGGGCTGTGATTGCCAGCGGAAGGTGGTTTAATTTGGATAGGTTTAGCCCAATGAAAAGCACGACAATTGAGACCGCGAAACCGCATAGAGGGCCTGTTACAGCCAGGTCAAAGAGCGCGCGCCGGTTTTTTGGCACAGATCGCATATTGATGAAAGCGCCCATAGTGCCAAACAAACTAAAAGGTAGGGGAATGAAATAAGGCAACGTCACTTTAACACCATTTCGACGTCCGGCAAAATAATGGCCAAATTCGTGTGTACCAAGGATAGCGAGGAGTGAAATTGCAAAAGGCCACCCGTTCTCAATTAGGGTAATTATTGCTTGCCAGGTATTTGCAGGCAAATCCCCTTGAGTGCTGTATAATCCGCCAGTCAACAGCACACTAAAAAGGGTAAGAATGAATAGAACCAGGTTTAACCGTGGGTTGAGCGTTCCCTTTGTTTCAGGTTCTGGCATCAGAAACAAAACCTGCCTTTCATCTTCATTCTGGAGGAGCGGTACAAGTTTATACGGTGCCAGTGCTTCAGAGATAACGTCAAAACCCAATGAACTATCACTTGAATTAAGCGAACCCCGATAGCGCACCACAAAAGATTGCTTGGGGTCGCCATATGTTATGTCTTCAATTTTGAAAAACTGCCTGACGAGCGTATCCAATTCTGCCAGGTTATGCTCAGTGATCATTGTAATTTCTCCGATGAAGATAAGATTAGCGGGAATGGATGGGAGTCGAACCCACTGCGGCCTGCATGGCAGCCCGCCGCCGATTTTGAAGACCGGGGAACCCACCGGGGCTCAACCATCCCCAAGAGAAGGATAATCTACTGTTGGAGGTTTGTAAAGTATCAGGATTATTTATATAAGGCGTAACAGTAATTTTAGGAATTTATCAAAGAGATTATTTGACGATAATGACCAATTCAACTCCCTTGACTTTTGTGAAAATTGCACCCTGGCTAATTGATCGCAATAATAATTTTGGATGCAGTACTCTTACACCGACCAGCAATGGTAAGCCGAGATTAGGAAGAACGGGTTAAATTTGGCGTACTCGGGCCGACAATAATTGCGAATGCACCTGGTTTGAAGTAAAGAAGGATTAGATCAAGGGAATGGTTAATGATTGCATTGCTGATTAATAGGCTCATTATCCGCGCTTGGCAGTAGTTTGGGGATTTTTTCCAAGCCTAATTCATTATCAACCGGCTTTAATTTAAAGATACTGACAGAATTTGATATTGTACGTACTGCTCAATTTGCGGGAAATGCCCAAAGATTGCGATATTTTTCCGATGACTTTTTCCGAGACAATATCTAACGCGTTTGTGATTGTAAAATTCATGCGGGATATATTGATAAGTGAATTTATACAAGCTACTCCAATTGATGCTTCCAGGGTGTTATCAGACTACGCATAATCAGCGCGTTCCCTGGCATTCATCTGCTGAATGCAACCAGCGTTTCCTATAGTCCTTCTGTGTGAGATTTTTCTCCTAAGATAGTAGAAGCTATTACACACTAGATGCTCCTGACCATAGCCCAATGCGCGCCAATGACATTATGTTAATTCGGAGAACCCTTTTTGAGCGAATTGATCAGGTCTAAAAATAAGTGCCCGTTTTGTTTATAAATTTCTATTTTAGAAGCACCAAAGATAAGGAAAAGGAATTAAGATCCGGGTAGAAGACCCCATTATTCCTAAAAGGCAAAAGGCAGCAATCGAACAAAAATGGGGTACATCTGAAGCATAAACACTGCAATGAAAAATCCCAGAATCCACCCGGCTATTACATCCACCAGGTAATGAACCCCCAACGCAACACGAGCCAGGCTGACCAGAGGCGCCCAAATTGTCAGGATCCAACATAATGGGGAGAGATGCAATCCCCAGGCTATTACTGCCAGCATGCATGCTCTCACTGCGTGGCCTGACGGAAAAGAGTGGGGGTCGGTCTTTCGATATATTTCGCCCCAATCACCCTCGGGACGGCGCCGCTTAATGAGAAACTTAATTGCCAGGACTAAGCAAGCCTGCAGCACAATAGAGCCAGCTAAGAAAGCCGCAATTGAATGCCAAATGCCTTTCGTGGATACCCAGATAATAAATAAGCCCGCAATCCAGAACCATGAATCTCCGGAATGAGCAAAAAAAATGGCGGCACTGCGCATAAAATTACTTTCCGGCGGAATAAGCAACCGGGCTGATAATTTATGGTCAAGATCCAGCAGGGCATTAAACATAATAGAAAACGCAAGCCTTCATCGATTTAATCAAGAACAACACCTGCTAACTTTTCTAAAACCCCAATCACGGCCGAATTGTCTAAGGCTTCCATGCCCATTTCACACATGGCGGCATAAAGCTGCGTTGTTATTGCAGTCATCGGCAGAGGAACACCATACTCGTGTGCGGTTTCCATGACAATGTTCATATCCTTGAATTGCATCGCGGCTTTGAACCCCGGCTGCCGTTCACCTTTAAACAAGCGCTGAGGTTTGTGATCCAACGCCCAGCATTGCGCAGCGCCGGCTCGGATAGCGTTGACAACTTTTTCCGGATCCGCACCTGATTTCTTAGCCAAAATCAATAATTCGCTCATGGCTACCATTTGCGCAGCTACCATGATTTGGTTAGCTGCTTTAGCAATTTGGCCGGTTCCTGAAGAGCCAATGTGAGTAATTGTTTTGCCGATTGTGTTTAATATCGGGAGTACTTTCTCCAATGTCTCTTCTGAACCACCAACCATTATGGTTAATGTTCCATTTTTTGCGCCAATTTCTCCGCCACTGACTGGCGCATCTAAAAACTCAATACCCTTTTCAATAAATACATCAGATATCTTTCTGGCTGTCGCGGGTTTTATCGTTGAATTATCGACGCAGATCAAGCCTGGGTGACCGGCTTTAATAATTCGCGTTTGCCCCCAATGCAACCATTTCCACATCAGGTGAATCTGGCAAATTAGTAAATATCACATCAACTTTGGATGCCGCTTCTGCGGGCGATTCTGCACTTATCGCACCCAGCGCTACCAATTCATCCACAACAGCTCTGCTGCGATTGTGTACTATTAACGGGAATCTGCCTTAAGAATGTTCTTCGCGATAGGTTTTCCCATTAATCCCAAACCAATATAGGCAACTTTTAGCATAATCGCTCCTAATGAATCAGCAAAATAATTTATAAGTTTCAGACAAAAATGAATATTATCACAGGGTAAAATACCTTGCGAGGCATGGATGGCACACACACATAAGCACCATCATAATGAAGAAAACATTAAGGTCGCCTTTTTCCTGAATTTAGGCTTTGCATTGGCAGAAATTGTTGGTGGCATTCTAACTAACAGCATGGCTATTTTGGCTGATGCACTGCATGATTTTGGAGATAGCCTTTCCCTTGCCTTTTCATGGCGAATGGAAAGGCTTTCTGACAAAAAAGGAGACCAACGTTATTCATATGGATACAAACGCTTTTCTCTGCTCAGCGCTTTGATCAGTGCCGTGATATTGTTGGTGGGGTCCATTTTTATCATTTCTGAGGCTTTCCAGAGAATCGCAAATCCGCAGCACTCCAATGCACAGGGGATGCTGATCTTTGCCCTGGTGGGAATTGCTGTTAATGGATATGCAGCCCTGCGTACCAGCCGCGGTAATAATTTAAACAGCAAAATGATCTCATGGCATATGCTTGAGGATGTTCTCGGATGGGCAGCTGTGCTAGTTGTTAGCATTGTGCTTCTGTTTAAAGATATTCATATCCTGGATCCTCTGTTATCTCTTGCAGTGACTGCGCTAGTCCTTTTTAATGTGGTTAAGAATTTAAAATTAACTATCTCGCTTTTTTTGCAGGGTGTCCCGGAATCTGTCAATATTGCCGGGATTGAAGAAGAAATTAAGAAAATGAATATGGTAAATGGCATCCATCACACACATGTTTGGTCTCTCGACGGTGAACAGCATGTCCTGACAACTCATGTGGTTTTATGCGATGGAGCAAAAAAAGAACAGATACGTGCAATAAAAGGCAAAATTAAAGAACTCAGCGAGCGACATGGTCTGGTGCATACCACCATTGAATTTGAATATTTAGAAGACGATTGCTCAATGAGCAGCAATCATAATAGTGAATGATTAATTTGTTATAAATGAGAAAGATTGTCAATGGAAAGTAATAAAAATTTGCCTGCATGGACAATCTATTTGCTATCTCTTATTGGCGTAGTGTACCTCCTTAATCCGACAGCAGGTGTTGTCGAATTGATACCTGACAATTTGCCGCTGGTTGGTAACATTGATGAAGCGGCGGCAGCGCTATTTGTATGGCAGGGAATCAGCCGATTTCTGCAATCCCATAAAAAAACTTAAAGCTGAAAAATAAATAAATTGCAACCTTTGGATTTGATTTTCGTATATTTATATGAAAAATAATTGCAAAGAGAATTCAGGAGAGTGAAAGATGGCGCCCAGAGAAAATACTGCCGATGAAGAACCAACAGTTCTTCCTGAAAATAAAGTAGAAGCAGAAAAACCGGTAAAAAAGAATACAAAATCGAATTCTGCTGATCAGCAAGATTCTTTAAGTGTTGATGAACTGTTGCAAAAAGAAAAATCACTTGTATCCTCGGTGGAAATCAAGGATGAAGCCAAGATGGAACTCGAGACACCGTTATCCTCAAGCGTTAAACAAAGTAACCAGGGTGCGGTAATTCTTGGCGGAGGACTGCTCCTTATGGGCATTATCCTCCTTTTGGGGAGGGTTCTCTCCATTCCATTGGGTGATTTTATATGGCCATTTTTTTTCATCATTCCAGGCATGCTGGTTTTTTTCAGCGCGGTATCGTCAGATAGCGCCAGTGGGGAAGGACTTGCGATCTTGGGGGCTATTCTAACCGCACTTGGCTTGATTTTCCTTGTTCAGCAGGTCACAGGGCTTTGGGCATCATGGGCTTACGCATGGGCTCTTGTCGCTCCGACATCTATTGGTGTTGCCCAGATGATTTATGGCAAACGAAAGGACCGCGACTTGATTGTTCAATCTGGACGGAGACTAATAAATCTTGGTCTGGCAATGTTTGCGATTGGTTTTGTATTCTTTGAGTTGATTATCGGAATTAATGGCTTCGGAATTAACAATTTCGGCTTACCGGTTTTTCCGATTCTGCTTATTTTTGCGGGAATTATCATTCTCATCAGGGCATTATCCAAATCTCGTTAGTGATGATATAACAGCGGCAGCAAAATCTGATGCCCCTGTTTGATTTAATACATTACCCATATAATTATCAGTTTCAGGAAATTAACGAAAGGATAATAAAATGAATTTTGTTTTCATCGCTGCCGGCATCCTGCTCCTCTTTCTTGGCAGAAAACTTTTCTGGTTGTTTGTCGCGATCATTGGTTTCCTGTTGGGAATGACCTTTGCTGCAAAATATTTTCCTGGCCAATCTCAGTCGGTTATTTTGACCATTTCATTGATTTTTGGGTTGCTCGGCACGCTTCTGGCTGCTTTATTGCAAAAACTGGCGGTTGGATTGGCTGGATTCGTAGCCGGAGGATATATTGTATTTTATTTGCTGCAATTCATGGCAGCAAATCTGGGAGAATTACAATGGATGGCAATTTTAGCCGGAGCAATTATAGGTGCGCTCCTGGCAGGATCCATGTTTGATTGGGCGTTGGTTTTGATTACATCTGCAACAGGCGCAGCTTTAATCTCACAAGGTCTAAATCTGGATATGCCACTCTCTGTCATTGTGCTTATTGGGTTTTTTGTTTTCGGTTTGTTCGTCCAGGTAAATATCAAAGCAAAGGAATAAATAAAAAATCATGGGTTTAGGCGATATTCTTAACGTTATAAAAATGTGGGTGGAAAACATCATCAGCACGATGGGCTATCCTGGTTTGTATATGGTCATGTTTCTTGAAAATGTGTTTCCTCCAATACCATCCGAGGTGGTTTTACCATTGGCGGGCAGTCTGACGCTGACAGGGAAATTTTCAATCCCGGTTATCACAATAGTCGGAATGTTAGGGTCTTTGACAGGCGCTTTTCTTTTTTACGGATTAGGCAAATGGTTGGGCGAGTCGAGAGTCCGCCAGATTATGGAAAAGTATGGCAAATACGCATTATTATCCACAGATGATCTAGACAAATCACTTGAATGGTTTGATAAATATGATGATTGGGTGATCTTTTTTTCCAGAATGGTGCCTATCGTTCGCAGCCTCATTTCAATACCGGCAGGTATCGCATCTATGAACTTTGCCAAATTCAGTCTTTATACAATACTCGGTACCGCATTGTGGAGTTTTGTACTCTCTTTTGGAGGACGTCTTTTGGGTGAACAATGGCCTTTAATTGCGGATTTTATTAATACTTATCAGAATGTGGTATTAGTTCTTGTAGTAATCTCGATTCTGGCTTTTATTGGTTACCGAATGTTAAATAAGAATCGAAAGAAATAAATTCTTAAAAACATCATACATATTTGAGCCGGTAATTCCCCGGCTTTTTTGTGTTAATTTATTTTATAAATTTCTTACGAAATTAAAAACTTAATTATGAAAATTGCGTATATAAATTAAAATAAACAGGAGAATTGGGATGACATTTTTGGATGATTTAAGAGAACCCTTGAAAAGGATCATCCTTGAAAGCCCGTTAAGCTGTGTTATTAAGCGAAGATCATGCGCGAGTATTTTTCACGGATAACCAGACGGGGAAAAGATTATCTTTTTCTGTCCCCTTTCAAAAAGAGCACCGCATTATTCGAATTATTTGCCCAAAGAGAGATAGATATTGGAGAAAATTTGTTTATGGTTCCCCGATAAAAATTAGCGTCCATGGTACTCAATATCAGGGATGGGCTGAGATTATTGATAATCCAGAAGAAGCTCAAAAGGAATGGCGTGCGCTAATCAAGAATAAACCGGAATTGGGTGTTCAATTTAGAATTTCAACTCTTAAAACAGGTGAACCAGATCTAAAAGATATCGAAACTAAAACATGTGATTTTGATATCCTTAGGATTGAAATTTCCGGAAAATAATGAAGATCATACATATTGTCGAAGCATCGGTGGGAAAGAATGAAGCAAATTGGCAGCAGTATTTCGAGGATTTACTGAAAAACAATAGTTTTATCCATTGCTGCCTCCCCTCTCAGGTTGATTTTGTACTTAATTCATGGTTCAGTAAAAGTGATAATTTAATTATTATTGAAATAGATAGCGAGCTGTTGCAATCGCCATTGATTTTTGAAAATCTTGAGGGGGGCAAAGAGGAATTTCCTCACATTTATGGACCAATTAATAAGGATGCGATAATTACATGGTATCCTTTGAGGAAAAAAAAGGATAAAATGCATGCAAACTGACTTGTCGGAAATTCCTTATTCAAATTTTCTTTCCAAGAGTTTTAATTTATGGGATCAAACCTGGCTCCTTCTTACAAGTGGCGATCTTTCAAGGGCAGAATTTAATTCCATGGTGGTGGCTTGGGGTGGATTAGGAATTATGTGGAAGAAGCCAATGGCGCTGGTGGTGGTTAGGCCGACCCGTTATACATTCAAATTTATTAATTCGTATGATACTTTCAGTCTTTGCGTATTTCCCGAAGAATACCGTTCGGCACTAAATTTATTAGGGACTGAATCTGGACGTGACGGCGACAAGATAAAGGCTTCGGGGTTAACTCCCATTGCTTCAACTTTTATTGCTGCCCCCACTTATCAGGAAGCGGAATTGGTTTTAGAGTGCCGAAAAATGTATTGGGATGATTTAGACCCATTGCATTTTCTAAATCCGGAAATCGATAATAATTATGCTAATAAGGATTACCACCGGATGATAATGGGTGAGGTATTAACGGTGAGAGGAAATAAGAAAAAATATTCAATTTAAGAATATAATTTTTCTCCGCTCATATATTAATCAAATACCCGTGGTTTTCCTTAATGTCAAAAAGCCATTAGGGATGAAATAAATTTAAGAAGATCATATGACGAATATAAGCAAAACCTAAGGTATTGGAGCATCTTATTGCAAAAAGCTTGAACCTTATGGAGTAAAAACAGTAAAAACACTGCATAAGGTGGGAACCACCCCTGTCGGCAGGGAAACAATTGCTGTAGGAACTGGAATTTCTAAAGCCTTGATTCTCGAATTGGTAAAACACGCAGATCTTTGGCGCATTAAAGATGTCAGTGAGGAATATTCAGATCTGTTGAGGAAGCAGGTGTAGATACAGTTGTTGACCTTGCCCAGCGAAAACCTGAATACCTCTTTGTGAAAATGGCAGAGGTCAACCTGGCCAAAAAGCTGGTTCGCCGCTTACCCAGCCTACGAAATGTAGAAGATTGGATTTATCAGGCGAAGAAGCTCCCACGCGGAATTTCATAAAAATAATTTGTCAATATCAATATTGCCGGTCCCTTTATGAGAATCCAGCTTTTTTATTTAAGGAATTTACTTTAGCTGGTCTTGTAATTTTTTAGCAGCGAGCTTATAAGCCTCCAATTTCTCCTTTTCCTTCTGAACAACCTGGACTGGTGCTTTGTTTGAAAAATCGGATGCTAATAATTTTTCAAGACGTTCTGTCTGTAAATTGATGTCCTTTAATTCACTTATAATTTTTTCTTTTTTACCCGTCCCCAAAATATTTAAATTGGTTTTTAGAAATACTTGACTACCTGTTGATGGGACGCTTAGAGATGGGTAGTTTTTATATTCATCAATATTTGGAATTGCTTCATAAAACTCAAGAGAAATCGCTCCAGTTGAAGAAAGGTACTCCTTCTGATTGAAAAGCAATTCTTTATATTCTGGACTATAGATTATTGTTCCTGATGCGCTTTGTTTCACGGGAATTTGTGATTCTGTTTTTAACAGGCGGATGACTTTCGAAATGATCATCTGCTTTTATGAAATCTTCAATTGCGCCTTGCTCCCAGACCTCTACTGCTTTAGATATCGGCCACTTTGCAATGATTAGCGCGTCTGACCAGCCTTCGTCAGGTGTAAAAGAGTTTGATTTTGCTATGCATGTTTTCTTTATGAATACCCCAGAGTTCTTCTGTTACATAGGGAGTAAATGGATGCAGCATCCTGAGACATTTATCCAGGACTCTTACCAATGTCCAGGTCGTATAAAAAGCACTGTCTCCGCCTTTGGTTAATTGTGATTTGGCACCTTCAATATACTTGTCCGCAAATTCGCTCCAGAAGAATTCATAGATTTGCCGTCCGGCTTCTCCAAATTGGTAACTTTCAAACAGCCGGTTGACATCACGAACAGTCTGGCGCATGCGTGCATGGATATATTCATCTGCGGGAGTCCAAATTGGGGGCATTTTTGCTTGAGCGGGTGATTTCTCAAGGGCGTTGAAGACAAACCGCCCGGCATTCCAAATTTTGTTGTGCAAAGTTGCGATTTGCTTCAACCTTCTTAACACTAAGGTTCATATCCTTGCCGGGCGTTGAGCCGACCAGAAGTGTGAAACGCAGCGCATCAGTCCCAAACTCATCCATCACTATCAGGGGATCAATCACGTTTCCCTTGGTCTTGCTCATTTTCTGGCCATGCTCGTCGCGTATGAGCCCATGTAAATAAACAGTATGGAAAGGTGCTTCACCGGTGAACTCAAGTCCGCTCATTATCATTCGCGCAACCCAGAAGAAGAGGATGTCATAACCTGTTTCCATCACGGAAGTCGGGTAAAAATACTTCAGGTCGGGTGTCATTTCCGGCCAGCCCAGAGTTGAAAATGGCCATAATCCCGAAGAAAACCAGGTATCAAGCACATCCTCATCCTGATGGATTTGCTTGCTTTTACAGAATTCACATTCAGAAGGATCTTCTCTTCTAACCGTCATTTTTCCGCAGCTGTCGCAATACCAGACAGGAATGCGGTGCCCCCACCAAAGCTGGCGGCTTATACACCAGTCCTGAATATTTTCCATCCAGTTGAAAAAAACTTTTGTAAAATATTCCGGGACGATTTTGATGCGGCCGTCGTGGAATGCATCCATCGCTTTTTGAGACTGGCTTTTTATAGCTACGAACCACTGTTCGCTAACCATCGGTTCAATAATTTCTCCGCCTCGTTGTGAACGGGGAACATTAATAGTATATGGTTCTTCTTTTATGACCAGTCCCTTGTCCTTCATGTCTTGCCAGATTCGCTTGCGGCATTCGTCTCGGTTAAGCCCCTGGTATGGTCCACCATTTTCATTTATTGTTATGTCTCGATTAAGAATGCTGATAATCTCCAAATTGTGACGCTGGGCAATTTCATAGTCAATGGGATCATGGGCGGGGGTGACCTTTAATGCGCCACCGCCGAAACTGCGGTCAACGCTTTCATCAATGATGACCGGAATCTCGCGGTCTAAAATGGGTACAAGTACTTTTTTGCCCACATATTTTTTATAGCGTTCATCATCCGGGTGAACCGCTACAGCGCTGTCACCTAAAATAGTCTCAGGGCGGGTAGTTGCCACTGGTAGATATTCCAAAGGGTTTTCTGCCAATCGGTATTTGAAGAAGTACAATTTCCCAGGTTCCTGTGAATGTTCAACTTCCAGATCGGATACGGCAGTTTGTAAATTTGGAGACCAATTGATAAGCCGCGGGCCGCGGTAGATCAAGCCTTTTTCATATAAAGTGACAAAAGCTTCCCGGACGGCACGGCTAAGGCCTTCATCCAGAGTAAACCGCTCACGAGTCCAATCACATGATGAACCGAGGCGGCGAATTTGCTGAGTGATGATGCCGCCGTATTTTTCTTTCCACGCCCAGGCGCGATCAAGAAAGGCTTCACGGCCTATGTCTTTTCGTGTCAAGCCTTCTTCTTTGAGGGCTTTTTCTATCTGCAGCTGTGTGGCTATGCCGGCATGGTCGCTGCCAGGCACCCATAATGCTGATTCACCCAGCATGCGGTGGTATCGTATCATCAGATCCTCAATAGCGACAAACATTGCATGCCCAAGATGCAACCCTCCGGTAATATTGGGCGGGGGAATGGAAATAACAAATGGCTTTTTTGCGGGATCGAAATCAGGCTTTCTGGGATCATTGGCAGGTTGAAAATATCCGGCGCGTTCCCACCAAGAATATATTCTTTCTTCAGTGGCTTTGAAATCATAAGCTTTGGTTAATGAATCTTCTGGCATGTCTTCTCCAACTTAAAATAAAAAAACCGTTTCGTTTTGAGGACGAAAGGTTCTCACCTTGCGCGGTACCACCTCGCTTCGCCATGTGAATCTGGCGCTCTCATAACAGCAATAACGGGCTTACCCGTACCGTTCTACTTTCAATTAGATTTCTTCGGCAGATATTTCAGGGGACTTCGAGCCAATTCCGCTGCGGCAGTTTTCAACTCAAGACCAGCCTTCTCTATCAACGGCAAATCGGATTTACTACTCCTGAAAAGAACCAACATAGATTATACAGTTTAAGAAATGGCGTGTCAAATATGAAGAATAAAATATTTGTTTTCATTATTATTGGTATGATTAGCGCGATGAAAAAATGTAGTTATATATACATAGTTCTTTTTACAATCTCGGGATTAATTCTTTCTTCCTGCATGCTTCAGGCAAATCCCAGAAGCGAATTTTCAACAGTCACTGCCGAAATTGAATTAGCTGTTTCAACTCCAACTCTTGCGCCAAAGATCACTGCGACAAAAGAGGATTCGCTTTCTGAGCAAATTCCAGTTGGAACCAAAATCACCTTTTGGCATCCATGGTCGGGGGAGATGGCAAATTTGATTGACGAAATGGTTGGAGAATTTAACGAATCAAATAAGTGGGGAATTTGGGTTGACCCCGAATTTCATTCGGATGAGGCAGTTTTTATTGATGATATGAATCGGGCAATTCTTGATGGCAACCCGCCCGACATAATCGCTTCGCCCGATGACTACCTGAAATATCTTGATGAGACCGGATTCAAACTTCAGGATTTACAGAATTACATTGCATCACCAAAGTGGGGCATTCCTAAGGATGAAATCGAGTCATTTTTGCCGGTATTTTGGAACACCAATTTCACTTCAGGAAAACGACTCAGTGTCCCTGCTTACCAAAGCGGTTACTTTATTTTTTTTAATCAGACATGGGCAAAGGAACTGGGTTTTTCTCAACCCCCATCTTCCCCAGAAGAATTTAAGAACCAAACTTGTAAGGCAGGCTCATCATATCTCAATGACAATGATTTGAACAATAACGGCACCGGTGGATGGGTGTATTCTGTTAATCCTCTTACATTCTTTTCCTGGCTTCGGGCTTTCGGAGGGGGCGGCGAAGGTGAGGAAAATATTTTGAATGATTTGGGCTTGTCTGCAAAACATAGAAGGCGGCTCCTATTTATATGACTTATTCCTTGAAAATTGCGCCTGGATTGGACGTCAACAGCATCCTTATCAATACTTTGCCAACCGACAAGCTCTGACATATAGCGGAAAAATGGAAGATATCCTCATACAGGAACGTGTGAATGAGTTGAATAATTCAAACGACCAATGGACGGTTCTTCCTTATCCATCTAAGATAGACAAACCTGTACTTCTGATTGATGGCGATTCTTATGCGATCTACAACAAATGATAAAGATGAAGCCTTAGCCGCCTGGATTTTTATCCGCTGGATGCTCAGACCGGATAATCAGGTAAAGGTTGTAGAAAAATCGGGAACATTTCCTCTATCCAATCCGGCATTAGCAATGCTCGATAGTTATAAAGTTAAACATCCTGTCTGGGCTGCGGCTCTTCAATATCTTCCGCTTGCTCAAAATACACCCATGAGTTCACATTGGGGATTGATCAAAGAAATGTTCTCGGATATTTCCTGGAAACTTATTCAATTTACAACCGATCGCGAGGATATCCCAACAATTTTTCAGGATGCGCAAAACCTATTAACGGAATCAACTAAATAAATGGCTGATAAAGAGAACAAGAATTTATACCGATGGTAGTTGTGATCCTAATCCGGGACCAGGTGGATGGGCTGCGATTATTCTGGATGGGAAAGGCAAGAAAATTCTATCGGGATATTCCCAAGATTCAACTAATAATCGCATGGAATTAATTGCCGCGCTTGAAGCACTTAAACATGTTGAGGTTTCAAAACCAATAAGAATATTTACCGACTCGCAATATTTGCAGAAGGGTGTCGAAGAGTGGTTAGTCAGCTGGAAAGCACGAAACTGGAAGCGAAAAGGTGGTGTTTTGGCAAATATTGACCTGTGGAAAGAAATTTCTGCGGAAATCGAGAACCGAAAAATCATTTGGTGCTGGATTAAAGGCCATAAGGGAAATCCAAATAATGAACAAGCTGACCTTATCGCCCGGCAGGCAAGAGTCAAAAAAAGGAAAATAAAGAAGACAGGCATGCCTGTCTTTATATGAGGCGACGACGGGATTTGAACCCGTGATGAGGGTTTTGCAGACCCTTGCCTTCCCACTTGGCCACGTCGCCTTAAGCAGGACGAATTATAGTGGGCGCTAATCTCTTTGTCAACCAATTTACTACAAAACAAAAAATGCCTTTCGGCATTTGAGAGCGGGCGATGGGTCTCGAACCCATAAACCTCTTCCTTGGCAAGGAAGCGTTCTACCAATTGAACTACGCCCGCAAGCGAATCTGATTATATGCTTTTTTAAAAACTTGTCAACCCGAGAATCGCATTTTGATAAATATATATATTCTCGGAAATTCGAGATAGAGATCATAAACTTCTATCCAGAAAATTAATTTACATTTAGGAATATTGTTAATCAGAAAAAACATGCCATTAATTAAATTCAAAGTGCGCCTTATTTGCGAAAAATGAATAGAAAATGATTCAAATATCCTTCTCGCAAATTCAGCAGATTTCCTAAGGATATTTTGGTTCAGATTTCTCTTTATTTACAATTTTGCATCTTGGATTTTGAGGGGGATAAAAGAAGTTTAGGTCAATAAGTGACAATAGTTGCATATTTTAATATTCCATTTGCTTTTTAAAAAAGTGTATATATAATTTAAATTGAATAACCATTTAGAGGAGGCATTTGGGAAAAATTATATTGTTAAACTTTAAATCCAAACTATGAGGTAAAGCAATGAAAACAGTCTATTTAGTTTGTGCAACAGGCATCGCGACTTCTTCGATGCTGCGGTTCAAGGTTCAGGATTATTTAGAATCAAGGGGTATTGAAATTGAAGTTTTTCAATATCGTGTTGCGGAGATGTTTCCTGAACGCATCACTGCTGATGTGATTGTGGCAACCACCAGCATGCCACCGGAAGTAACCGAAAAATTCACAGTTATCAGCGGACTGCCTTTGCTGACCGGCATCGGAGAAGAAGAAACTCTTGAAGCCATAGCAAATGCGTTGACTGACAAAGAATAAAATAAACTAAAAAGGAGAGATCATGGATATCTATCTTGAAAAAGTAGGAGAACTGCTTGGTAATTTTGGCCCTTTGATTGTTCTGCCTGTTGTCATAACAATTCTTGGTTTGATCATGGGGATGAAACTTACTCAGGCGCTGCGCAGCGGTCTTACTCTCGCCATCGCTTTTGTTGGTATTTTCCTTACTGTCGGACTGCTGGGTGAGAATATGGCTGCTATAGGTGCCGCATTTGCGGAGAAAACTGGAACAGGCCTTGATATCATCGATATCGGGTGGCCTGCAGCGTCAGCCTTAGCCTATAGTACCCCGGTAGGCAATGCTATAATTCCACTGGGCATTATCATCAACATCATCCTTCTATTCCTTGGTTTAACCAAGACTTTAGATGTGGACATCTGGAACTTCTGGCACCAGGCCTTTATCGGCTCAGTAGTTACCTTCTTAACTGGAAGTATCGCCCTTGGACTTTTTGCCGCTGCAGTGACACTTGTAATGGCGTTGTGGCTGGCTGACTGGTCGCAGCTCTTAATTGAGAGGTACTTCAAGCTTCCCGGCCTTTCATTCCCGCACTTGCAGTCAGCGGGTTATATGATGCTGGCAGCGCCTTTTGCCTTGGTATTGAACAAAATAACATTTCTGAAGAATCTGAAGTTAGATCCTGATAACATCCGACGTCGACTAGGCATCCTTGGTGAACCCATTTTCCTGGGATTCTTCATCGGTGCGATTCTGGCGGCGCTGGCAGGCTTACCCGCCAAGGATGTAATATTGACTGGCATAAATATTGGTGCGGTCATGCTCCTCATCCCCAGAATGGTCGGCATCCTAATGGAAGGCCTTGCCCCTGTGGCCGATGCGGCTCGCAAATTCATGCAGAAGAAAGCCGCTGATCGTGAAATATTCATCGGCCTTGATTCAGCGGTCCTGATCGGAAGCCCGGCAGTCATAGCCTCAGGCTTGCTCATGATCCCCATTGAATTACTTTTGGCTGTTGCCCTGGCACCGCTTGGAAACCGCACTCTGCCTTTTATCGACCTGGCAGACGGCGTTTTCGTAACTGCCATGCTTGTTCCACTGGTGGGCGGCGACGTTCTCCTGACCCTTATTCTGGGCGCTATTGTCATGGGTGTAGGGTTGCTTGGAGCCACCATGCTGGCTCCCGCAGTTACAGATATGGTTGCCAATGCCGGAACTATTGCAATCCCGGAAGGCTATTCCATGTATACTGTTCTCAGTGATGGAGCCATTCCACACTCGTACATTATGTACTCATTCTTCAAAAGCCCGGTCGCGATTGCGATTGTATTGAGCCTGGTGTTCATGGTTTTTCATTATTTCCTGGCTAAAAAATTTCCGATGGGCATAAAGATATTTGGCGAACCAAAAGAGGCTGAAAAGAAGTAGATTTGTATCTATGAAAATGCTGGTGGAGTTTATGGAGTTGTGGCAGCAATGCCACAACTTCTGTTTATAAAAATATAATGAGGTAATTTAATGCTGAAAATTCTTGTCTCGTTCGCGCTTGGACCATGGGGTATGGAAATACTTTATTTTTATCTTAGAAATGCCGCAATTATCAATTCAATTGTTTTTATTTACGGTGCGTTTCTGGTTACAGCCCATATGAATTATAGAAAGATCAGCGAACAGGTATTGAACCAAATTTCAGCTGTAGATAGTAAAAAATTTAGAAAAAAGATTTTAGAGGTCGATATTCCCCTCGCAATCGAAGAAAAAATGATGTTTCCATTTGTTGCAGGGCAGATAAGCTTTTTTCCAAAAAGGACTTCAACGGAAGCAGTGAAGAATTATCTCCTTAAAGAAAAGCGTTGGAAAGACTTGATTGAAGATAGAGAAGTAAGGTTTTTATAAAATAAACCACCCATAAAAAAACGGTTGGCATCTTATTGCCAACCGTTTTTCTTGTTAGCTGTTCTTAGCAGCCAAAATCTCACGGACTTTAGCAATAATATCCTTTACCAATTCTGCTTCGCCGACACCTGTAATGAGCGGGATCGCGCTGAAAATAGGTTTATCCGTCTTTACTGTCACCTGAGCATTGCTGACAATCATATCATAAGCTGCTATCCTGCCTTCGAGCTCGCTGTTGCCGCTGCCGTCAATATGCACGTCATATAATTTCTCTTTGTCCAAATATTCGCGCAGTTTATAAGCAGCGTGCATAGCCATGGCAACACCTGAACCACAAACCACAATAATCATTACTTTCTTCATCTTTCGTAACCTCTTCTTTGTAAAATCAGGAATATTTTTATTATAGTGAAATTTATTCTAATTGCAATAGCCTTAACCAAGTTTTTTGGTCAGGGCAAGAATATGCGCCTGCATGATTTCTTTGATTTCGCTCTTAGTAGTAGCTGATTGCATCTTCTTTAATGCTGCGTCATCCTCAATTACAAAAATCACTTTTCGAAGCACGTTGACTACCTCTTTTGGATCATGGATTGCAAGCATAAGCACAATATCCACTGATACTTCCGATTCCGGTGCACCCATACCATTAAAAATCACAGGATCTTTTAGAGTCGCGATAGCAACGGCTGGTTTAATGACATGGTTTGTATCTGTATGAGGCACAGCAACCCCGGTAACCCTGGCTTTCAAACCAGTAGGGTAAACAAGCTCACGGTCATAAACTGCCTGTGTATAAGTATCTTTTACGAAACCATCATTAAATAACAAACCGCCAAGTTTTCTAATTATTTCTTCCTTATCAATGACCGGTTCTTTGACCAGGATAATTTTTTCGTCGATCGTTAAAGCATTGGTGTTTTCTGGATCATCCATGAGATAGATTCCTCTCCTATTTCAAAGTATCACGTAATCTTTTTAAGTTAAGACGTATTTGATTATCAACAAAAACCCCTCTTCCTGTGACAATAATATCCGCCCCTGCCCGTTTGGCGTCGAGGATATTATCTAAAACAAACCCACCGTCCACTTCCCACTTTACCATTTCGAGACCAGGCTGCTTTTTTCCCTCGATAACTTTATCAAGAACAGATGGAAGATAGGTGCAAGTCCGTGCTTCCGGCTCGGTTGTCAAAATAAGCACAAAGGATAGGAAAGGCAGGTAATGCCTTAAAGGCGGGACAGAAGTGGCAGGATTAAATGCTAATCCAGCCAGCATTCCTGCCTGATGAATTAAGCCAAGAGTTCTGCGGGGGTAGGGGCAGGCTTCGTAATGAACCGAAACCATATCTGCCCCCATTTCTTTTAAATCGGCGATTAACCATTCGGGTGAATTCATCATCAGGTGGACATCAAAAGGCAAATTGGTAAGCGGGCGTAAGTCCTTGATCATTCGAACGCCCAGGGTCATAACAGGCAGAAAGTTTCCATCTTCAATGTCAAAATGGATAATATCTGCACCCCCTTTTTCGAGGTCCTCAATTGTCTGTTTTAAATTAAGCTGTGAACTCGCAGCTAATGATGGTGCGATTCTTATCAAGATTATCTTCTCCGAAGATTGGTTTTAAATGCCCCGTCTCATGTCAAGTGAATGGTCAAATTTACTAACCATCGTATTGAGCGCCTTAATCCCGGCCTCGATATCTCGCAAGTCAGCCATCTCAGCAGGTGCGTGTGAATAACGCATAGGGATTGCGATGTGAGCCATCGCCACGCCTTCAGTGCCGGCGACCACAGTAAATGCATCATCCGTGATGACGCCCAACGACATATCCTGCTGCCAGGGTATACCCATTTCATCCAGTATTTTTTCCATATAATGTCGCAAGGGAGGGTTGGGGATGATACCTGCGAGTGTTCCACGGCCATGGAAGTTCATTTGTGTAATCGCAGGACCTTTCCCAAGCGACATTTCATAAGTTAAATTAAGGTCGGGTGTATCACAGGCAGGCGTTATATCCACACAAATGGCAGCATCCGGTTCCAATTTGTAAAAAACTGGCAGCACGCCGCGGATATTAAATTCTTCCTGAACGGATGCCACAATATATACTGTGCCAGTCGGTCGATTTGCTTTAAGGTGTTCAGCCAGCGCTATCAACATTAAACAGCCTATGCGGTTGTCTAGCGTTTTTCCACTGACCATGTGCTCACCGATGCGCATGAACTTGTGCTTGTAAGTGACCGGGCTGCCAATTCTTATCCCTTTGGCTATCACTTCGTCATAGGAATAAGCACCGATATCAATATACATTTGCTTGAAAGAAGGAACTGTGGATTTGGCTTCTGGAGGGGTGAAATGATGCGCATAGGTACCAATAAAACCGGTTTCGGATCCTGACCCATCGATTGTATGAACATCCATGAATTGGCCCATCAAGGTTCTCTCAGGGACTCCTCCAATACGGTCGAAACGCAGGTATCCATTTTTCTCAACTTTACGGATCATAAGCCCAAGCTCATCCACATGCGCGAAAACCAGCATTTTGGGCTCTTTATCATCGCGCCCTTTGAATGTGGCAGTCACATTCCCTAACCGGTCAATAACAATTTCATCGGCAAGGGGTTTTAACCGGTTATACATCTCTTTGATCATCTTATCTTCCAATCCCGAAAGGGCCGGAATTGAAGTGAGGTGGCTTAGTTCTTCAACAATGCTTTTCATTTTTTTCTCCTTTTATCCGACATACATTCTACCGCCATCGGCGACGATTATTTCACCGTTGATGAAGCTTGATAAATCAGAACAAAGAAATAGGACGACCTTTGCTACATCCACCGGATAACCAATCCTGCGAATTGGCATCTGGGGAACATAGTGGTTGATCATCTCCTCTTCTGTTTTATAACGGGTCATAATCATATCGCTTAGGATCACAGATGGCATAACGGCATTAACCAAGATACCCTGTGGCGCATAAGTTTTAGCCATATAACGAGTAAGAGAATAGGCGCCGGCTTTTGTGGCAACGTATTGGGGGATCCCGGTTCCGCCAGTATGCACACAGGTCGAGGTGATGTTGATGATTCGCCCGTTTCCACGGCTTACCATGTGGTCTTTGACGCTTTCTGAACAAAAATACAGCCCTTTCACATGGATTGCGTAGCTTTTATCCCAATCCGCGACCACCCCTGCGTTATTGACCAGGATATCGATTCTGGAAAAATTATTCAGAGTTTCCTTGACCATCTCTCTGGTATTTAGTTCAATTGAAATATCTTTTTGGATGTAATATGGTTTGGGTCCAACAGCCGCAATTTCAGTAAGAATTGGTTCAACAATTTCAGGATTAACAATATCGTCGATCACAACTTGCGCACCAGCTTCTGCGAGAAACCTGGCAGTCGCCAATCCAATTCCTTTTGCCGCACCCGTAATTATGGCTACTTTGCCTGCAAGATCAATGGTATAAGCCATGACATCTCCTTAAAATACTAATCAAATTTAATAACACACTTCAGGCTTTCATCCCGCGATACAGTTTGAAGGATTGCTTCTGATAATTTTTCAAGTGGATAGGTGTGACTAATGATCTTTTTGGCTGAAACATCCCCACTGGCGATTAGTTTTAATGCCATACGGGTATCCAAATGATCAGCTGAATATGTGGATGTGACCGTGATCTCGTTAAAGAAAATATAGCTTGGGTACAGCTGTACATATTCATCTGGTTGAGGGGTGGCAAAGAAGGTCACCGTGCCGCCCTTGTTAACTAATTTCAAACCCAAATTCATTGCCCTGATATCTTTGGCAGCGATAATAACTTTATCCGCGCCCTCTGAATTTAAAATTCCACGCAACCGTTCTGCTTCTTTGTCAGGGTCATTATTCGGGATTAGAACTTCTTTCGCGCCAAATTCCCTAGCTTTTTTAATACGCCAATCCAGCACTTCGTAAACAACCAGATCGCGAACACCCCAATACCGCAAACATTCTATAAACATTAACCCCATTGTGCCTGTCCCAATGAGTGCAACAGTATCTCCGGCTTTGATACCCGCTTTCCGAATGGCATGGATCACACAGGCAAGCGGTTCAACCAGAGTTCCGGCTTCAAAACTGACATGGTCCGGAAGGATGAGTGTATCCCTCTCAACGTGCAATGCTGAGGCAGTAAAATATTCGGAAAATCCACCAGGCTGAATATGGGTTTTTTTGAAGGTCGCGCACATGGTAAAGTTGCCTCTGCGGCAGTGTTCACAGATCAGGCATGGAACATGGTGATGAACCACCACCCGGTCGCCAACTTTAAGAGAAGTAACCCCACTGCCAACAGATTCGATGACTCCTGAAGGTTCATGCCCCAAAGTCAGCGGAGCACGCGGCGTGAGATACCATTCCATTGTATCGGCTACACACACGCCGCAGGCTTTGGTCTTAACAAGAATTTCCCCTTCTTTTGGATTTGGGATGGGACGTTCTTCCACCCGTACATCATGGTTGTTATGATATACAGCAACTTTCATGTTTCACCTGTTTGAAAAAAGCCGCCGCGCTGATCGCAAACGGCGGCTTTCAATATGATTTTTAGATGCGGAATGATCTTCCGCATCCAATTGGAAATATTAGACTATTAGCCGCCAATTAGTAGGCCAATTTGGTACAAAATACCTGAGACCCAGTTGCCGGCCGATAGGGCGGTGATATCCACTGCACCTTCGGGGATTGCAAAGCCGACACTCGTGGCCATTGTTGTCAGCGCTGAACCAAATGAGGTGCAGACATATAAAACGACAACAAATATAAAGATACCGCAGATTACAGAGCGGAAGAGGTTGCCTTTGGACATGAAGGGGACCATCGCAACAAAATAGAAGGTAGCTGCCAGGTCGCCAAAGGGAAGAACACGGTTGCCGGGCAGTACCAAAGCAAGTGCAAGGACGATCGGAATCATGATGATGCCAGCGGCAACTGTGATCGGGTGGCCGATCAGAACTGCTGAGTCCAGGCCGATGTAAAATTCACGACCGCCGAAGTGCTTGGTCATGAATTCCTTGGCAGATTGCGCGATGGGGGTCAAGGCTTCCATGAAGAAACCGATAATCTTGGGGATTAAGATCATGGCGGTGCCGACGACCATACCCAGGTTCAGAAGTTGGGCGGGCTCTTTCCATAAACCGCCGAATAGGCCGATGCCGATGCCCAGGATTACTCCCAGGAACAGGGGTTCGCCGAAGACACCCCATTTTTCGCGGATGTTGCTCTCGTCCCAGTGAATATCTTTAACCCAGGGAATACGGTCCAGGACCCAGTTGACGGCTGCAATGACCGGTACACTGCTGACAGCCCAACCGTGGGGGATGCTGATGCCGGGCAGGTTGTAGAATTCCTGAATATCTTTCGCGGTCATATCAGCGATCCATAGTTCGTAAACGGTGTGGATGGCGGCAGCCAGCATTGCGAAGGCCATACTGCCAGATGCAATGTAAGCCACTGATGCGGTGAATGCCTGGTTCCAGAAGTTCCAGATATCAACATTCAGAGTCTTGGTGAGCTTGAGAACCAGCATGATGAGGTTCACCGCAATACAGACCAGGAGTACAAGTGAACCTGCTGAAGTACCCCAGGCAATAGCGCCGGCAACACCCCAGCCCACATCCAGGATGTCAAGATTGGAATTGGTGGATTTGACCATGGTATCCACAACGGGCACCATGTTGCCAATCAAGAGTCCAATCATCAGATTAAGGGCAATAAAGCCTGCACCGAGGGTAAGGCCCGCGCGCAGCGCAGTGCGGAGTTTCTGGCCGAAGATTAAGCCCAGTATGGTAACAATAAGGCGGAAGCAAAACCTGAATACCTAAACTGCTAATAAACTTCATTGTATTACCCATCAAAGTTGCTAAATCCATTTTTACTCTCCTTTTTTAATTTGAAAACGAATAATTTTTGACTGCTCTCTTTATAAGTTCTTAATAAGTACCTCCTTTCTTCTGTGTACCGTTTTAAACACATACATCTAAAAAAGGCTACGTCACAATAACATTGACGTTTCTTTTATTTATCATTTCTAATTGGTCTTTAGAAATTCCCTGATCTGTAATGATTTGGTCAACATCGGCAATATCACAGACTTTAGCAAAACCGGTAACGGCAAACTTGGAGGAGTCGGTAAGCAAAATAACTTTATCAGCGGCGTTTACCATTGCCTGTTTGATCGGCACTTCTTCGATATTAACATTGGATATTACGCCATCTGTATGAATTGCATCAGCGCCGAGGAAGGTCTTATCCACTCTGAGCGTGCGGATAAAGTCGGTAACCTGTGTACCTTCCAGTGTGAAGACATTTTCACGGGCTATACCGCCGGTGCAAATTAGTTTAATATTTGGATTTGTTGCGAGTTTAACAGCAATATTCAGGTCATGAGTAACAACAGTTAAGCGTTCTTTGTTATGTAAAAGCAAAGCGAGAGAGTAAATTGTTGAGCCGGCATCCAGCAGGATAGTATCGCCGTTCTCAACAAAATTGATAGCCGCCAGTGCTATGCGTGATTTTTCTTCGGTATTGCGGCGTCGTTTAATTTCATAAGGGATTTCCATGGTAACGCCGTGTGCAGTGCGCACAGCGCCACCTCTTTTTCGGATGCAGACCCCCTCTTTCTCTAACATTATTAAATCGCGTCTGATTGTTGCGGAAGAAATACCAATTTCATCAGCCAGTTCAGTTACCTGAACATAACCATCTTCGCGGAGCTTGCTGTGGAGAATTGCTCTTCGTTCTTCTGCTAACATAATCTCCCGCTATTTTAATTGTTGCAAAAATAAGCACAATAATGTGAAATAATGTCTTGTTATGCACAGTATAGCATTTTAATTTACCAATGTCAATAAAAATTTACACAATCAGGTTAAATATAATCCCTAGGAAAATTCTGAGTAAAGAAAAAATCTGTATAATGATTGCAGTCAGGATGTTTTTCGGGTGAATTATGCTTGAGAATCTTAAAACTGAGAGTAAGTCGCTTATTATCTGCTCTTCCGGAAAATCAGCTGGTATGTTCAACCGGTGGCAATATCAGCGCAAGAGATCCCGCAACTGGTTATGTAGTAATAAAACCAAGTGGTGTTCCTTATAAAGAATTGTCACCTGAAGCTCTGGTTGTAGTGGATGAGCAAGGCAATAAAATTGATGGAAATCTAAAACCCTCATCTGATACTGCCAGCCATTTGTACATTTATAAGCAAATGCCGGCGATTCATGGAATTGTGCATACTCATTCCCCTTATGCGACTGCTTTTGCAGCTGCGGAGAAACCAATCCCGGTTTTATTTACCGAAACAGCTGAAGAATTTGGCGGTGAGATTCCGATCTCGGATTTTGTTTTGGTTGGTGATGAAGCCATCGGTGAGCAGGTTGTAAAGTTCGGTGCAAAATCTAGAGCTGTGGTTCTAAGAAAGCATGGTATTTTTACGATGGGTTCTTCACCTGAAAAGGCTGTTGATTTGGCAATCCTCGCTGAAAATTCTGCTTATATTGCCTGGCTGAGCTTTCATTTGAATTCCCCCAAACCTCTTTCCGATGACCAGATCCAGGCGCTTTATTTTCGCCAGCAAAATGTTTATGGCCAGTAAGCTTCAGCGATATTTTTCATAAATCACTAAAATGATGTCAGCATAATCGTATCCCATACCCAGCGGGCCGTACGATTTTAAGGCTTCTCGCTCTGAACCTTCTTGATTGATTAACGCAGCTAAATAACTACTCCCAAATTGAACATTGAATTCCGGGTCCTGTAATTCATTGATGGTTGGCCGGTTGAAAAAGCAAGGTTGATTACCGCAAATAAATTCTGAGGCTAAACCATCATTGGGCATAACTTGCATCAATCCCACCGCACCGCTTGAAGAGTAGGCCAGTGGATCCCCACCGCTTTCCTGCAGCATAACTGCTGCAATCAGGTTGGGATCTAAACCGGAGTCCGCTGCTGAAAACTCAATTAGTGTTTTCCATTGTTGAATGTTCTGCGGGAACCTTTGACTGAGTTGCACGGAATGGTTATTTGGACCTGAGCTTGGATCCGCGCTTTGAGATAGGGCAGGTTGAGCGAAGCCGGAACTAATGGCTGTGGATAGAAGAACAAGGCAAAGGCAGGTAATAAAAACTGCGGGAATAATCAAATTTTGTGGATTAAATTTCATCAACCCTATTATAGCACATTAGTTCTAGCTTATTTCGATTTAGACAAATTCAAGATCTTCGAAAATCCATCTTCCAAGAAAACGAGTATTTCTTTTGCTGTCTCTTGGTAAGCATCAAGTGAATACCCGGCTGGATCCCAAATTTCCTTTTGTATCCCTGCCATCTCACTTAGAAGAAAAATCCTCTCTTTCTTATTCGGAAAATTACGATTGAGGAAAGATACCTGATCGTTTTCCATGCAAAGAATAAGGTTAAATTCATCCAGAAGAGATTCAGTGGCTGGTTGAGAGAGGTGATTGCGAAGATCTAAATCCAGATCTTGCATTGTTCTTATGGCGAAATCAGTTGCAGAATAGCCGGAAATTGCCCATATCCCTGCTGATTCAATTCTCCAATTATCAGGTTGCAAATTCTGCCTGGCAATAAAATCTCTGAAAAGCATCATTGCCATTGGTGATCTGCACTGATTGGCTGCACAAACAAATAGAACAGTATTTATATTAACCGGATCTTTCTAAACCACTATTTGCCCATGCTGATAACCTGATGGTCCCAACGGTGCCAACCGCCGAATTTCTCTTCGACGATTTTTTGGCCCTCACCTGGGCTATCCAATCCAATCAGTTCAAGGTCAGCATCAATCATAATTCTAATTAGCTCATGAAATTTGACTTTGGGCTGCCATTTTATAAATTCCTTTGCTTTGCTTGGATCAGAAAGCAGCAAATCAACTTCGGTCGGGCGAAAATAGCGTTCGTCAATCTTAACGTAATCTTTGTAATTCAAGCCGGCATATCCAAATGCTTCCTCAAGGAATTCACGCACAGAATGGGTTTCACCGGTGCCAATTACATAATCGTCGGCTTTTTCAAGCTGCATCATCATCCACATGGCTTCAACATATTCGGGTGCGTAACCCCAGTCGCGTTTAGATTCCAGATTTCCCAGAAAAAGTTCATTTTGCTTTCCAGCTTTTATTGATGCAACTGCTCTTGTGATTTTGCGAGTAACAAATGTTTCACCGCGCCGAGGAGACTCATGATTAAAGAGGATGCCATTACTCGCAAAAATGTTATAAGCTTCACGATAATTTCGGGTGATCCAATAAGCATAAACCTTGGCAGCTGCATATGGACTACGGGGTTCAAACAAAGTAGCTTCGTTCTGGGGAGGTTTAGCGCAGCCGAACATTTCGCTGGATGATGCCTGATAGAATCGGGCATCTACACCACTTTTTCTGACTGCTTCAAGGATGCGCGTTGTACCGAGACCCGTCACATCTCCGGTGTATTCAGGCATATCAAATGAAACACGCACATGGCTCTGTGCGGCTAAATGATAGATCTCATCCGGTTTAATGTTATAGACCATATGCTGGAGGGTTTCACCTACAGCAATATCCCCATAATGTAGGAAGAGATGGACTTTATTGTCATTGTGAGGATCGTGGTAGATATGATCAATTCGGTGAGTGTTGAAAGTGCTCGCGCGGCGTATGATCCCATGTACTTCATAGCCTTTATTTAAAAGCAGTTCGGCTAAATAAGATCCATCCTGCCCTGTAATACCCGTAATAAGAGCTTTTTTCAATTAAAACCTCCAGACTGTGTTTAATTCCGTGCAAATTAGTATAACCATGGATAAAAGTCATGTCAAACTTTATATGAAATAAAAAAGGCTGAGCCATTGGCTCAGCCTTTAATCTAAATTTGTATGTTATTCCTTCGTAAATACCAACTTTGCCTCTTTATCATTAAGATCAACAATCACTTTGTCGCCTTCTTTAAAATCACCTGAAAGCAAACTTATGGATAAAGGGCTTTCTACATATTTTTGTAGGGTTCTTTTTAAAGGTCGTGCTCCAAAGGATGCATCAAAGCCTTCCTTTGCCAGCCATTCCCTGGCTTTTTTAGTCAATTCAACTTTTAACCCATGATCGGCTAGTCGCTGTCGGATCTCATCCATCTGGAGATCAACAATCTCATACATTTGGTCAAGCGTGAGGGGTGAGAAGATAATTACCTCGTCAATGCGATTGAGAAATTCAGGTCTAAATGTACCTTTCAACGCTTTATCAATCTTCTGGTTGGCTTCTTTATCTTCAGTTGAGCCTTCGTTTTGAAGGAAACCCAGTGTCCCTCCGCGGCGGATGAATTCAGTACCCAGATTGCTGGTCATGATTAATACTGTATTACGGAAGTCAACAATCCTACCCTGACCATCAGTCAAACGGCCATCATCCAGAATCTGCAGAAGAGAATTCCAGACTTCCGGATGGGCTTTTTCGATTTCATCAAACAAAATAACACGGTAAGGGCGGCGCCGTACAGCTTCTGTCAACTGCCCGCCTTCTTCATAGCCCACATATCCTGGCGGAGCGCCGAAAAGACGAGATGCAGTATGCTGTTCACGATATTCACTCATGTCCAACCGCACCAACGCATCCTCATCATCAAATAGAAATCTGGCTAATGCTTTTGCTAACTCAGTTTTCCCAACTCCTGATGGGCCGATGAAAATAAATGAGCCTATCGGCCGGCGAGGATCTTTAAGGCCCGAACGCGCTCGCCGAATTGCATCTGCCACTGCTACAATAGCTTCATTCTGACCTATTATTCGCTCATGGAGATTCTCTTCCATATTTAGCAGTCGGGCTGCCTCAGATTGCATCATTTGGGTGATGGGAATTCCTGTCCATTGTGATACTACCTGTGCAATATCTTCCTCATCAACGACTTCATCGAGTTTGTGTTCGGATTCCCACGCGTCTCTTTTTTGAGTGAATTCCGATTCGAGGCGCAGGCGTTCAGCTTTTTTACGGGCAGCGCGTTCATAATCTCGCTCAATTCCTGCTTGTTCTTCTTCAGCCATAAGCCGGTCAATTTCACTTTTCATTGCCTTTAAGATCAGCAGGCATTGAATAAAGAGCCACTCGCAACTTTGCAGCGGCTTCATCCATCAGGTCGATGGCTTTATCCGGTAAGAATCTATCAGTAACATATCTTGCAGAAAGTTTTGCCGCTGCCGTCAATGCCTTATCTGTAAAATGGACTTTGTGGTGAGCTTCATAACGGTCGCGCAATCCGTGCAGCATTTGTATGGTTTCATCAATTGAAGGTTCATCCACGAAAACTGGTGCGAATCTGCGCTCCAACGCAGCGTCTTTTTCAATATACTTTTGATATTCATTGAGTGTTGTCGCGCCGATACATTGCAGCTCGCCCCTTGAAAGAGCTGGCTTGAGTAGATTGGATGCGTCCATGGCTCCCTGTGCTGCGCCAGCCCCAACAACAGTATGGAGTTCATCAATAAACAGGATAATTTCACCATTCGACTTCTGCACTTCTTCAATTGATGATTTAAGTCGTTCTTCAAACTCGCCGCGGAATTTTGAACCAGCGATCATAGCACCAAGGTCAAGTGAAATGACCTTTCGCCCCATAAGAATTTCTGGAACATCATTATTTGCAATTTTTTGGGCCAGACCCTCAACTATGGCTGTTTTGCCAACACCCGCATCCCCAATCAGAACAGGATTGTTTTTTGTTCGGCGTGAGAGCACCTGGATAAGACGCAGAATCTCATCATCACGGCCAATAACAGGATCAAGTTTGGAATCATGCGCTTGTTGAGTGAGGTCTCGTGAGAATTTTTCGAGAGTTCGATATCGGGATTCTGATTTACGATCGGTGACATTCTTGCCGCCTCTTATCTGCATGATTGCCTCAAGCACTCTTTTGCGGTCAATACCACTTTCCTGAAGAAGGCGGGAGGCAGGAGTATTTCTTTCCCCGAGAATTGCCAGGAAGATATGTTCAGTAGAGATGAATTCATCTTTTATTTTGGTAGCTTCATCATTGGCGAGTTCCATAATTCGCTTCACACGCGGAGTAATAAATATCTGACCTGCTCCGCCGCCGAAAATGCTTGCCTTGGGACTGCTTTTTAGAATCTCATCCAATTTATTGATGATTATGCTTCGCTCAACCGCAAGTATTTCAAGGATTTGCGTGACCATACCCTCTTGCTGTTCGATTAATGCAAGAAGAATATGTTCAGTGTCGATCTGGTTATGCCCATACCGCTGAATTATTTCAGCGGCTCTTTGCGCTGCTTCCTGGGCGCGCTCAGTAAATCGGTCAAATCTCATCATAATAAATTTTCCATATTGTTATTGATTTTATCATTCGCGTTTATTGAAAAGATATGCAGCGTATTAATTTATTGTTATAAATTTGTTTGAATTTTAGAAAAACGCCGGCCAAATAATCTAATTGGCATTGAAAACCATAATTACATTCATGGATGCATCACTCGCCCATAAATTTCCTTCGATATCGAAATCAAGGCCATAAGGACGGCTAATCGTTTCTGATGAGAGAGAAAGATCCTGCCAACCTTGGATAAGGTCGCCGGTCAGATCGAATTCAAGGATACGGTCGCCTTCTGGATCCGAGAGAAAAATTGTTCCATTGGGGCTAAAGGTAAGGAAGGGCTTATTGTCAAGGCTTTGGCCATACCAGGCATCCACCTCGAATTCGCCAATTTGCGAATATATTAATCCACTCTCGTCCGGGCTGAATAATTGCACTCTTCTATTCCATGTATCCGCCACTGCTACCACCCCGGTATCTGAAACATCGATGCCAACAGGTTCATCAAACTGACCGGCTTCGAATCCCGCCCCGCCAAATTGTGTTATGTAATTCAAATCATTATCATAAACAACTACACGCTTATTGCCGGTATCTGTAACAAAAACATTTCCATCTAGGCCTACAGCTATCCCTCTTGGACCCCAAAGTGTTTCCGGGTTCGTTCCTTGGGCAAATATTCCTATAGCTTTTATGAATTGCCCATCTGAAGTGAATTTCTGAATGCGGTGATTGAAAGTGTCCGCAACGAAAACTGAACCGTCTTTTCCTGTAACAACATCCCATGGTTGATTTAATGTACCACCAGGAGCTTCACCTTCCAGAATATTGGCGTAAACACCCCAGACATTTTAATAGATCACCAGTCTGGGAAAATTGCTGGATACGATTATTATTTGTATCCGCAACATAGATTGACCCATCCTGAGAGACATGGATTCCTCTTGGTTCATTTAAATCGCCTGCGGCGGAACCGCTTTTGCTTATGAAATAATCCGCCTGCTTTGAAACCATCTTGCCTGCATATGGATCAGTAATAGCCACTGTCTCAAGTGGAAGGCCAGAACTAAGCTCCCACATTTGAGCGGCAATATCCTTGCGCACATAAAAGCGCATTCGTTCACTTGGCAGCCAGTTTTCCAATGTAAGGAATTGGTTACCAGTTACCTGTGCGTAAAGCGTGTAATCGCGATTGAGCCAGATATTTAATAAAGCCTGGCGCATAACAGGATTGCCTAAAGCACTTTTTATTCGTTCAAAGGTAAGGTTCCAATAATCCTGCATCGGCCACCATAACCGCATATATTCATATGCATAATAATTGTCTCGTACGATGGCATCAATTTTTGCATATTTATCTGATCCAGCAATAATGAGCGGCGCATCTTCGAGTGCACGAGTGGGATTCTCAAGATATACAATTTTATTGGGGTAATTCCTCAAATACCACCAGTATGGATACAATCCATGATTATCATAAGCCACTTTGATATCCAGACCTTTGGTTGTCCTTTTGGAAATTTCCTCAATTTGCTCAAGCACGATTTTTGGCCCATCAGCGGCATGCGCATAAACAAGAAATTCATAAGGATAATCATAATTAATAAAAGATGCCCGGTACGCAGCTCTGGCTGTTAAGACAGACATTAAAAGAAAAAGGGCAATCATTACGGTTGGAAAAATATTTTTGATACTGGTGTGCCTGTATTCCATAATAAGGAAGAAACCAACCAGAGCAACCATAGTTATTATGAAAAGAAAATGATTAGTATCCTGCAGCTGGATCTGAGTATTTCCCTGGAAGGGTGCATGGTTTCCCCAAAGTTGGGTCAATACTAACGAGAGCAAAATAATTATTATGACTACGCCTGATAATCTTAATAAGCGGCCAACTTTATCCTTTTCCAGGTTCAGATAGTTTTGAGCTATTTTTTCAAAAGCCCAGCCGGCAGTTAAGATCATTGGAAATGCAATATGAACCGTAAGCCAGGGCATTTTCTCTCCTGCCAAAGTGAATGCAATCAAACTGGTGATTGTCCAAAAAAGGAATATTGCTGGAACAGGTAGGAGAGGTTGCGGGGTGACTTCTGAAGTTAGGGTGCTTTCCTCTGATGGGGCAACAACCGCTTTACTCCAAAAGGAGCGCTCTTTAAACCCAAAATATAAAGCTAATACAGTCCCAAAAGCCCCAAGAAATTCATAAATTGGAATAAGGATGAATGCAAAATAATAGGGCGGTTGCCCGCCCCGGGCAACACCTTGCTGGGCTAGCCAATGGCCGAGTGAACCGATCATGCCAGTTAATATTCCAACGGTATTTGTAAAAAATGTTGAAAATAAAGTAATGTAAATACCAAAAAATACTAATGCATATTTCCACCATTCCTTTTCATTCCAGATTGATCCAATAATGATGGAGAGACTAAATAAGTAAGCGATGTAGATATAATCAATCAGGATGGGGAAAGGTTCGTTATACGCGATTGGATTTTGCCCGGAAAAAATCACTAAAAAAGGAACTAATAGTGGCAGCACAAAAGTCACTGTTAAAATAAGAACAGAAAATGCTCTGGAATCCTTTAAGAAATCCCAATTCAATCTCGGCTTTATGAAGATTAAAAACCCCAGGGAGAACATTAATGGGAGAATAATTGGGAAGGTAATTTTTATTAATGTCACTGCCAACCCCAGCAATGCTTTAATATCGTAATTAGACTCAGGGTTAGCCAATGCAAGAACAATTTGTCCATTTTGGATTTGTTGTCCGGCATATTTAACAAAGAAAATTGATGCAGCGGTGCAGGCCGCTATCACAACAATAAATAATAGATTTGTCAAGATAAACTTCTGCCGTTTTTTGCTTTCCAAAGCTGGTTTGAACATATCCATCACTACCAAAATAAAGGAAAAGATCAATAATTGGGCAGAAAATATATATGCAGTTTCTTTAGTTGAGAAATTTAAACTTAACAGGATTGCCAGCAGATATAAATATTTAGAGAAACCCGTTTCGAAAAATCGCAATAGAACAAAGAATGTTGTCACACCCCAAAACGCGCATATGGCATCATTGCGCGCATAGCGGCCATAGAAAAGCATAAAGGGCGAGATCATAAAAAAAAGTCCGGCGGCGAGAGTGCCATACTTTCCAAGATAACGTTTGTAGAATATCAGTACAAATGCGACAGTGGCGATACTGAAAAGCGCGTGCGGCAAGCGCGAAGTGAAATCATTATCGCCAAATAGAAAATAAGAAAGAGCCATTAAGGGAAACTGGAATGGGCCATGTGTAACAGGATCATGGCGATACCCCCTTCCGGAATACAGGTCGAAAGCAGGCACAACGTGGTTTACTTCATCATGGCTCATCACTCGGACGCCCAGGTTTGTTAGGCGCGAAATGATTGTCAAAATAATGATTACGACAACCAGAATCTGAAAAAGGCTGATCTTCTTTATATAATCACTCAGCGGTTTTTCAAGGTCAATGTGCATTCTTTTCCTCTTTAATACTTAATTCATACGGTGATGGTAAAATTTGGCTCTGTCTTTTATTGTAACTATTTTAGCAGGGGTTTGATTTTTAGCGAAATCCAACTGATTTAATATAATAAATAAACTTGACTAATATTGGCTTAATTGTTACAATGTACGATTGCCAATCATACGCCTATATATTTAAGTTTGAGAAATTCAGGAGATGTAAATGAACTCTGAAATGCCGGTGAAATCATACGCGCAGATTAAAATCTGTTTTAGAAATACCCAATTTGATAGAAATCCAAAAAAAATCATTTCAAAGATTAAAGAATGAAATACTCCCCGACCTTTTTACAGAAATTTCACCAATCGAATCATACAACAAGGGAATTAAATTATATTTTCCCAGCACCTCATCGGAAGTAAAAGATTTTGAATTGAAGTATTGGTTTGATAAACCCAAATACTCCATTGAAGAATGTGTTGAACGTGATTTAACATACGCTTCTCCGCTTTATGTTTCAGTTTTGTTAGCAGGTCCTGAAATCCCTGAACCCATCAAGCAGGATATCTTTATGGGTGATTTCCCAGAAATGACTGAAAACGGTACATTTATTATCAATGGAACTGAGCGCGTTGTTGTTTCGCAGCTTATCCGCTCACCTGGCGTTTATTTTGATGAAGAAGTCAACCGCGCGACCGGTAAGAAGCTTGCAAACGCAAAACTAATCCCTGATCGTGGCGCATGGATGGAATTTGAAACCAGAAAAAATGATTACCTGATTTTGAAATTTAACCGAAAACGATCCATTCCAATAACTGTTTTCATGCGTGCGCTTGCGACACTGGATGATGGATTTGCTGATTCTCCTTTAAAAACAGGATCTGACGAAGAATTGATTGAACTCTTCCAGGATATTGATAAAGATCCTGACCGCCTGTTTATTCCCAATACTATACGTCAGGAACCAGAATGGGACCTTACATCCGGGATAACCATTGCAGAAGCTGCTTTGCTGGAATTCTTTAAGAAAATGCGTCCTGGCGATCCAGCGACCTTGGATAATGCGCGTACATTCCTTCAGGAGCAAGTGTTTGATCAGCGACATTATGACTTAAGAAGTGTCGGCAGATACAAACTTAATCAAAAATTTGATCTGACTGCCAAAGTACCTGTAACCCATCGCACGCTGACTAAGTGGGATATTGTCCATCTTATCCGCCGCATGATTATGATCAACAACGAGATGGAAGAAAAAGATGATATTGACCATTTAGGCAACCGCAGAATTAAGACTGTCGGCGAATTAATCCAAAATAAACTTCGTATTGGTATGCGCCGAATGGAACGTGTGATTAAAGAACGTATGTCCATTCGCGACCAGGACCAAATTTCCCCTATATCCCTGATTAATATCCGTCCTCTCGTCGCTTCATTAAGAGAATTTTTTGGCTCATCACAATTATCCCAGTTCATGGATCAAACAAATCCTTTAGCTGAACTGCGACACAAACGCACTCTTTCCGCACTTGGTCCAGGTGGTTTACGCCGTGACCGCGCAGGTTTTGATGTGCGGGATGTGCACCATTCGCATTATGGTCGAATTTGTCCCATTGAAACTCCTGAAGGTCCGAATATTGGTTTGATCGGCCGCTTGGCTTCGTTTGCGAAAGTGAATGATTATGGTTTCCTTGAAACCCCATATCGCAAAGTTTGCCGACAACTTGCCCGCTGATGATGAACGATTGATCGGTAAAGCTTACGCGAATCGCTGGTCACATCATCTGGAGAAGAAATCGCCAAAGAAGGTGAGCGAGTCACTTCTGCAACTTTCAAAGAAATAAAAAAATTGCATAAAGAGAAAGAATTTATTCCGGTAGTTCCATTTATTACCGATGAAGTTGAATTTCTTTCTGCGGATCGAGAAGATAAATTTAATATCGCCCAGGCAAACACTCCAATAAATGAAGATGATGAATTTGATACAAATCGTATTTCATCGCGTTTTCATTCCGATTTTATTATGAGTACTGCAGACAGAATCGATTATATGGATGTCGCACCGCACCAAATCGTGGGCATCAGCGCTTCGCTGATTCCTTTCCTTGAGCATGATGATGCTAACCGTGCGTTGATGGGTTCAAATATGCATGGCTCAGGCTGTTCCGTTGATTGCACCGGAATTGCCGCTAGTTTCTACAGGAATGGAAAGTTATGCCGCTATGGATTCGGGGCAAGTAATTGCCGCTGATGAAGAAGGCGAAGTGCTTTCGGTGACCGGTAAACAAATCAGTGTTCAGAACTGAAAATGGAATTAAGACCTATAACCTGCGAAAATACCAACGCTCAAATCAAAGCACCTGTATTGACCAACGCCCTACTGTCATCAAAGGCCAGCGGGTTCATAAAGGTATGGTCATTGCGGATTCATCGTCAACAGTTAATGGCGAACTTGGCCATTGGCCAAAATGCGACCATTGCTTTTCTTTCATGGGAAGGCGGCAACTTTGAAGACGCGATTTTAATTTCTGAACGGCTCGTTCAGAAGGATCACTTTACCTCGGTTCATATTGAAAAATATGAACTCGAAGCCCGTGATACCAAGCTTGGACCTGAAGAGATTACCCGCGATATTCCCAATGTTGGTGAAGAAGCCATCAAAGACTTGGATGAATACGGCATTATTCGCATTGGTGCCGAAGTCGAATCCAAATGATATTTTAGTTGGTAAGATCACCCCGAAGGGTGAGAAGGAACTAACCCCTGAAGAACGCTTATTACGAGCTATTTTTGGTGAAAAATCCCGTGATGTAAAAGATACTTCGCTTCGAATGCCGCATGGTGATAGGGGTAAAGTTGTTGATGTCAAAGTCTTCACCCGTGAAGAAAATACCGATCTTTCTGCCGGTGTTGATAAAATGGTCCGGGTTTCTGTTGCGCAATTACGCAAGATTACCGAAGGCGACAAAATGGCTGGTCGCCATGGTAACAAAGGTGTTGTTTCAAGGGTTGTACCGGTTGAAGATATGCCGATGCTCGATGATGGTACGCCGGTCGATATCATTCTTAATCCTTTGGGGTTCCAGGTCGTATGAACATTGGCCAAATGCTTGAAACCCATTTAGGTTGGGCAGCTTCTCGCCTGGGTTTCAGAGCCGTAACACCGGTATTTGATGGCGCTGATGAGAATGAAATTGAAGCAGAATTGGCTCGTGCATGGCTTATTGATGAAGCTTGGAATGATATTGGTGATCGCGCCTGGGCCTGGCTTAAAGAACAGGATTATGATCCTGAATCGATCCGGGATGACGATGAAGTCCGATTGCTCTATTTGGAAAGTTGGTTAGGCGATAAAGGATATGAAATCCTTCGTTTTAATTCTGACAGGAATTATGCACGCCGATCAACTTTGATTGAATGGCTGAGAGAAAAGGGATTTAATCCCGATGAAGTCTTGACCTTCGAAAGTATGGGCAGGCGGAAGAAAGAATCGCTTGCTCGTGATGTAAAAGCGGTCCTTGTTTGTTAAGAATTTGGATGGAAAAACACGGTCATAAAGTCACTGATGTTAAAGATGAAAACTCAGGTCAAAAGCCGATAAATTTATGGATGAAACACATATTCCGATGCCTATTCTTGGCAAAATGACACTGCGCGATGGTAAAACTGGCATGCCCTTTGACCAACCTGTTGCGGTTGGGGTTATGACCATTCTTAAACTTCATCACCTTGTTGAAGATAAAGTTCATGCTCGCTCAACAGGTCCATATAGTCTGGTCACGCAGCAACCTTTGGGGGGCAAAGCCAATTTGGTGGTCAGCGTTTTGGTGAAATGGAAGTGTGGGCGCTTGAAGCTTATGGTGCAGCATATACCCTTCAGGAGATGTTGACTGTGAAATCTGATGATGTACAGGGTAGGGTTTCTGCATATGAAGCTATTGTAAAAGGTGAGCCGATTGAAGAACCTAGCCTGCCGGCTTCATTCAGAGTCTTGGTGAAAGAATTGCAAAGCCTTGGCCTTTCTGTTGAAGCTGAAATGGATAGCGGTGATGTGATCAAGTTTGGCAAAGATGAAGCAAAAATAAAACCGCCTAAAGTTAGAAACTGGATTACTAGGACTTAAGTAAGAATATATGATAATCTCTTTAACTAAATATTGACGATGAAAATTCTGTATGATATACTAAATCCTCGTGTCTTGAAACGAAGTAATTATTAAATTTGGAGGCTCAAAGGTGCCAACGATTAACCAACTTGATCAAAAAAGGTCGTCAAGGAAAGAGAACAAAAAGCAAAGCTCCCGCATTGCTTTATACATTTAATTCAAATAAACAGCGAAGGGTTAAGCAAGCTAAAGGTGCTCCGCAGAAACGCGGAGTTTGTACTGTTGTGCGAACTATGACCCCCAAGAAACCGAACTCGGCGTTGCGGAAAATTGCCCGTGTTAGGCTGACAAACCAGCTTGAAGTAACCGCTTATATTCCTGGTGAAGGCCATCAATTGCAGGAACACTCTGTGGTAATGGTGCGCGGCGGCCGTGTCAAAGACCTTCCAGGTGTTCGCTATCATATTGTTCGAGGTACGCTTGATTCAACCGGTGTGGCTGATAGAAATTCCAGCCGTTCAAAATACGGGTCTAAACAACCGAAATAGCAGTAAGCAAAATAAATTACGGAGTAGTTAATGCGAAGGACAAAACCAGAAAAAAGAATTATCGAACCTGATGTTCGCTTCAATAACCTGAATATTCAGGTACTTATCCATCATGTTTTAAAGAAGGGTAAGAAAAGCACTGCCACTCGTATCGTTTATGATGCGATGGATATTATTGAGGACAGACTCAAAAAGAATCCAGTTGAAGTATTGGAATTAGCTTTGAAAAATGTAGGTCCAGTTATGGAAGTCCGCCCTCGCAGGGTTGGCGGAGCAACTTACCAGGTACCTATGGAAGTAGATCCACAGCGCAGGTTAACCCTGGCAATTCGCTGGTTAATGTCAGCGACTCGCAGCCGCACAGGTAAATCGTTTGCAGAAAAACTCTCTGCCGAATTAATGGAAGCTGCCGAAAATCAGGGATCTGCCATCCGGAAGAAAGAAGAAACTCATAAGATGGCAGAAGCCAATCGAGCCTTCTCGCATTTTCGTTTTTAATCGTATTTTCTTGATCATTAATAATATCAGGCATTGGTATGACACGCGAATATCCTCTTGAAAAATTACGAAATATTGGGATTATCGCTCATATCGATGCTGGTAAAACCACTACAACCGAGCGAATCCTTTTCTATACCGGTAAAACATATAAGATGGGTTCCGTTGATGATGGAACCACAGTAACTGATTGGATGGAACAGGAGCGTGAACGCGGAATTACTATCGTTTCCGCTGCAATCACAACAATTTGGAAAGATTATCATATCAACCTGATTGATACTCCAGGACATATCGACTTTACAGCTGAGGTTCAACGGTCATTGCGTGTTTTGGATGGCGGTGTTGTTGTATTTGATGGTGTGCAAGGGGTTGAACCGCAAAGCGAGACTGTTTGGCGGCAAGCTGATAAATATAATGTGCCTCGTATTTGCTTTGTAAATAAACTTGACCGCACAGGCGCATCTCTCAGATATTCCATTAAAACCATCCGTGAAAAATTGGGCGCAAATCCCATTCAAATGCAGCTGCCGATAGGGCATGAAGCAAATTTTAGAGGTGTTATTGACCTGATGACCATGACCGCGGTTTATTGGGAAGATGATAAAGGCGCAGAAGCCAATATCGAAAAAATCCCTGATGATATGCTTGAAAAAGCTAAAATTCGACGCTTTCAGATGGTTGAAAAGATTGCTGAGCTGGATGACAACCTAACCGTGAAGTTCCTTGAAAGTAAGAAATCACTGAAGAAGAATTAAAACAGGCCCTTAGAAAAGCTGTAATTAATAATCAGGCATATCCAGTCTTTTGCGGTTCTTCGCTTAAGAATAAGGGAGTTCAATTACTTCTGGATGCAGTTGTTGATTATCTTCCTTCTCCTCTTGATATTCCATCAATAAAGGGAATCGATCCTAAGACTCACGAAGAAGTTGCTCGAAAAACTTCAGATGATGAACCTCTTTGCGCATTGATTTTTAAAATTGTTTCTGATCCATATGCTGGTCGAATGGCATATTTCCGTGTTTATTCCGGGAAAATGGTCCAGGGTGTGATGGCCATAACGTTTCTAATGGCAAAAAGGAACGCATTGGACGTTTATTACGGGTTTATGCAGACCATCGGGAAGATCTTCAGGAAATTGGTGCAGGAGATATTGGTGCTGTTCTCGGTTTAAAAGAAGCATCAACAGGCGATACTATTTGCGGTCCACAATCATCCAATCATTCTGGAGAGGATTAACTTTCCCGAACCAGTTATTATCTGTTGCCATTGAACCGAAAACTATCGCTGATCAGGATAAATTGGATAAAGCCTTAACAAGCTTGTCAGAAGAAGATCCAACTTTCAAAGTTAAAGTGGATGAAAATACCGGACAGACCCTTATTTCTGGAATGGGTGAATTACATCTTGAAATTCTTGTTGACCGAATGATGCGTGAATTCAATGTTCAGGCAAATGTTGGAAAGCCTCTAGTTTCGTATAGAGAAACGATTTCCAATCCAGTACCCAAAGTTGATTATAAATATGTCAAACAATCCGGCGGCCATGGACAATATGGACATGTGGTTTTCTCTCATGGAACCATGTGGAACGAGGCACCGGAATTCGTTTGTAAATAAGATTACGGCGGAACAGTTCCGCGCGAATACTTCAAAGCTGTTGAAAACGGCGTAAAAGAAGCTGCAGAATCTGGTGTTGCTGGCTGGTTTTCCAGTAACAGATATCAAAGTTACTTTTTATGATGGTTCATATCATGAAGTGGATTCAAGTGAAATGGCTTTTAAAATGGCAGCAACCTTTGCTTTTCGTGAAGGTGTCACAAAAGGCAAGCCAATTCTGCTGGAACCCATCATGAAAGTTGAAGTATTGATCCCTGAAGAATATCTGGGGGATATTTTGGCGTCAACTCAATAGCCGACGTGCAGAAATTACCGGAATGGAACCAAGACCTGGCAAAGCGCATGCAGTGCATGCCAATGTGCCACTTTCAAACATGTTTGGTTATGCTACCGACCTCAGGTCTGCATCTCAGGGAAGAGGAGTTTTCACGATGGAATTCTCACATTATGCTCCTGCTTCCAAAGATGTGATGGAGAAATACTATATAATTACCTACCAGATATTATTAAGGAGATTAATTATGGCAAAGGAAACATTTGAACGAAACAAGTCGCACATGAACGTGGGCACCATGGGTCACATTGACCATGGCAAGACCACTCTGACCGCGGCCATCACCAAATTCTGCCAGCCTGAATGGCATGGCGGAATACCGCGCATTTGATCACCATCGATAACGCGCCGGAAGAAAAAGCGCGCGGCATCACCATCAACATTGCCCATGTGGAATACGAGACCGAAAAGCGCCATTATGCGCACGTGGATATGCCCGGGCATCGCGACTACATCAAGAACATGATCACCGGTGCGGCGCAGGTAGACGGCGCCATTCTGGTGGTGGCAGCCCCTGACGGCCCCATGCCCCAGACGCGCGAGCACGTGCTGCTGGCGCACCAGGTGGAAGTCCCCAATATTGTGGTCTTCCTCAACAAAGTGGACATGATGGACGACCCGGAACTGCTGGAACTGGTTGAGCTGGAACTGCGTGAAATGCTGACCAGCTACAAATTCCCCGGCGACGAGATCCCGATCGTGCGCGGCAGCGCCCTCAAAGCGCTGGAAAGCACCTCCACCGATCCCAATGCGCCCGAATATGCCTGCATCAAGGAACTGATGGACACCATCGACAACTACTTCCCCGAACCCAAGCGTGAAGTGGACAAACCCTTCATGATGCCGGTGGAAGACGTCTTCTCCATCAAAGGCCGCGGCACCGTGGTGACCGGCCGTATCGACCGCGGACATATCAAGGTTGGCGACGAGGTTGAGATCGTCGGTCTGCGCGAGAAGAGCATGCCCACCGTGTGCACCGGCGTGGAAATGTTCCACAAGACCCTCAACGAAGGTATGGCTGGCGACAACGCCGGCTTGCTGCTGCGCGGCGTGGAGCGCACTGATGTGGAGCGCGGCATGGTTATCGCCGCCCCCAAGAGCATCACCCCGCACACCAAGTTTTGAAGCGCAGGTGTACGTGCTGAAGCGCGATGAAGGCGGACGCCACAAGCCGTTCTTCACCGGCTACCGCCCGCAGTTCTACATCCGCACCATGGATGTGACCGGCAACATCGAACTGCCCGAGAATGTGGAAATGGTTATGCCCGGCGACAACGTGGTTATGGAACGTTGAACTGATCATCCCGGTCGCCCTGGAACAGGGTTCGCAGTTCGCCATCCGCGAAGGCGGCCTGACCGTCGGCGCTGGCGTCATCACCAAAATTATTGCATAGGAAGAAAATAATGGCAAAACAAAAAATCCGCATTCGTTTAAAAGCCTACGACCACCGAGTGCTTGACCAATCAGCAAAAAGGATTGTAGAAACCGCTGAACGCTCTGGCGCCAAAGTTGTTGGTCCAGTACCGCTGCCTACTAATATTGAAAAATTTACTGTCCGCAGAGCAGCTTTTATTGATAAAGATTCACATGAACATTTTGAAATTCGAACTCATAATCGGATGATCGATGTAATGGATCCTGATTCCAAGACAATTGATATGCTGATGCGGCTAAATTTACCTGCTGGTGTTGATATTGAAATCAAGATCTAAAGTAATTATGAGTTGTTAGCAAATTGAATATATTTGTGGTAAAATCTTTCGGTTTTGATAAGATAATTAGTGACACTGTAAGAATTTATTTGTAAGCGAACGAAAAAAATACCATGTTTGGCTTCAAGTAAATTGACTGCAGTGCCGGAGATGATGCAGCATTGCCCATGCTTACAGTCTCCACAAAAAATAACTAAACAGGAGCAAATTGAGATGTTCAAAGGGCTATTAGGAAAAAAGCTTGGCATGACCCAGGTTTTTGATGAAGACGGCACCGCGTTTCCGGTCACTCTTCTCGAAGCCGGGCCATGTTTTGTTACCCAGGTAAGAACAATCCAAAATGATGGTTATTCGGCCGTTCAATTGGGTTATGCAGAAGTAAAAGACAAGAAATTAACTGGCGGAGAGTTAGGCCATCTGCACACCAAAAAACTTCCTGCTCTACGGTTTCTTAGAGAATTCCGAAGCAATGAAGCCGAAGTCAAGGTTGGGGATAAAGTGGATGTTTCCCAATTTGAAATTGGAAAACGTGTAGATGTTATTGGTATCAGTAAGGGAAAGGGTTTTGCTGGAGGCATGAAACGCCATCACTTTAAAGGCGGCCCAATGACTCATGGTCAATCAGACAGAGCGAGAGGCGCCGGTTCCGTAGGTTCTACAACCACTCCTGGTCGAGTTTACCTTGGCAAGCGCATGGCAGGACATATGGGAAATCAGCGTGTTTCCTCACAAAATGTTAAAGTGATCCTCGTTGACGTTGAAAAGAATCTTCTGGCAGTCAACGGTTCTGTTCCCGGACCGCGCGGTGGTTTGGTGATGATAAAAGAAGCAAGGAAGCAATAACAATCAAGCTGAGGAAAATTCCGGCTTTTGGAGTAAAAGCATGAAAGTAGATATTGTTGACATCAATGGAAAAAAGGTAAAAGACCTGCAGCTGCCTGCTTCGATATTTGAAGCACCAGTTAATGTAGATTTGATGCACCAGTCATTTGTTCGCCAGATGGCCAATGCACACTTGGGTACGCATGAAACAAAAATCCGCAAGGAAGTCTCTGGCGGTGGGAAAAAACCCTGGAAGCAAAAAGGAACAGGCAGAGCAAGACAAGGTTCAACTCGTTCTGCTCAGTGGGTAGGAGGCGGTAAGATTTTCACACCACATCCGCGGGATTACTCTTTGAAAATGCCTTTAAAAATGCGACGGGCAGCCATTCGCTCAGCCTTATCTGTGCGAGCCTCTGAAAATGCAGTGATGATTGTGGATAATTTTGGAATCCCGGAACCCAAGTCAAAACTACTTGCACAGGCAGTAAAAACGCTTGCCGGTGACAAGAGCACGCTTGTAATTGTTCCGGAAAAGGAATCAAAGATTAATGTCTTTATTTCTGCCGAAAACATGAAAAACGTAAAAGTACTTTTAGCAAAATACTTAAACATCAGGGATTTATTGAACTTTGAGAAAATAATTTTTGATTCATCCTCATTAGAAGTCATTGAATCTTATCTTGATCCCGGAAAGGTAAAGTAATGACCACTGGATTTGATATTTTACGAAGGCCGTTAATTACTGAAAAAACAGCTTATCTGTCTTCCAAACTAAATCAATACGCCTTTGCTGTACCTGTTGATGCTACAAGATCGCAGGTAAAGGATGCGGTTGAGAAAGCATTTGATGTAAAAGTGCTCAAAGTTAATACCATTAATGTAATCGCAAAAATGAACCGCCGTGGACGCAGCCGCCGGTTGGAAATTAGAAAATCCGCATATAAAAAGGCGATTGTCACTTTACGGCCGGAAGATAGAATTCCAGTCTTCGAGGGAGTTGAGCAATGAGCGTAAAGGTTTATAAGCCAACCACGCCGGGTCAAAGAGGGATGACGGGTCATAGTTTTGATGAAATCACCAAAACACGACCAGAAAAATCTCTATTGGTGTCGCGATCCAAACAAGCTGGCCGTAATGCTTATGGGCGTGTCACAATGCGGCATCGGGGCGGAGGAAGCCGGCAGATGGTCCGAATCGTGGATTTCAAACGGATCAAATTAGGTATTCCAGCCAGGGTTGCTGCTATTGAGTATGACCCTAATCGTACAGCAAGACTTGCGCTTCTCAACTATGTTGATGGCGAAAAAAGTTACATCATAGCACCCTTAGGATTAACAGTTGGTGATGTGGTAATGGCTGGTAAGGACGCAGAAATTAAACCAGGCAATTGTCTGCCCATTTCAAATATTCCAATGGGTACTTTGGTTCACAATATAGAACTGGAAGAAGGACGCGGTGCTCAACTGGTTCGTTCGGCAGGTACTTCGGCGCAGTTGGTTGCTAAAGAAGGCGATTTCGCTCAGTTGCGTATGCCTTCAGGTGAGGTTCGACTTATCCGACAAAGTTGTTCTGCAGTAATTGGTCAGGTTGGAAATCTCGAGCATGGCCAGGTGAAACTTGGTAAAGCAGGGCGAAAGCGCCACAAGGGTATTCGGCCTACAGTCCGTGGAAGTGCAATGTCTCCACGCGACCATCCGCATGGTGGAGGTGAAGGACGATCTCCTATTGGTATGCCGGGGCCTAAAACACCTTGGGGAAAACCTACATTAGGTTACAAAACACGCACAAACAAAAAAACCGAAAAATATATTGTGCGCCATCGCCAGAACGTGAAACGCAAGTAGTGAATGGATTTATAGGAGCAGCAAGATGTCACGATCGTTAAAAAAAGGTCCCTTCATCGAACCTAAACTGATTAAAAAAATTGAACAGATGAATGACAAAAATGAAAAAAAGGTCATTCGCACATGGAGCCGGGCAAGCACCATATTTCCGCAAATGGTAGGGCATACAATTGCGGTTCATGATGGCCGGCGACATGTTCCCATATATGTTACCGAGAATATGGTTGGGCATAAGTTAGGCGAATTTGCGCCTACTCGCCACTTCCGCGGCCATATGGGTGCTAAATCAACAGCAGCAAAGGAATAACCGATGGCTATCGATGTCAGAGCAGAATTAAGCAATTGCCAAGTGTCGCCGCAGAAGGCGAGACTTGTTTTGGACCTTGTGCGTGGAAAAATGGCTGAAGATGCAATTTCCCGTTTAAAGTTCACAAATAAGAAATCCGCACTGCCATTAAGCAAGTTAATTGCGTCGGCAATGGCGAATGCGGAAAACAATTTTGGATTGTCTCCTGCGAATCTCTACATTCATGAGATAACTGCAGATGCTGAGCCATTGAGAAAATGGAGAAGATTTGGAGCCAGAGGAAGGTTCAAACCGATCCTCCGAAGGTCATCTCATATCAAAGTTATTTTGCGCGAGAAGGCGTAAGCCTGATTAGATAAGGAATAAACAGGAGCAATTATATGGGTCGAAAAGTTCATCCTCTTGGAATGCGGCTTGGAATTATTAAAACCTGGGAAGGGCGTTGGTTTGCCGAAGGGCAGAATTATATTAACCAGCTTCATCAGGATATCAAAATCCACAGTCTGGTTCGTAAATTAGGCGATCGGGCTGGAGTCTCCCAGGTAGAAATAGAAAGATTCCCGGGAAAAATCCGCATCGTTGTCAATACCGCGAAACCGGGCATTCTAATTGGACGCAAGGGTGAGACTGTAAAGATCTTACGGAAAGGCCTTGAAGATTTGACGGAAAAGAAGATAGATCTCGAAATACGCGAGATTAAGAACCCGGATTGCGATGCACTTCTAATTTCTGAGAACATTGCTTCTCAAATCGAAAGACGAATAAGCTATCGACGTGCAATGAAACGCGCTATTCAACAAGCTATCCGCCAGGGCGCTCAAGGTGTAAAGATCCAGGTTGCTGGCAGATTGAACGGGGCTGAAATGTGTCGGACGATCTGGCTACGGGAAGGCCGAGTGCCTTTGCAGACTCTTCGCGCTGACATTGACTTTGCGCGTGCAGAAGCCGCCACAACCTATGGAAAGATTGGCGTAAAAACATGGGTTTATAAAGGTGAAATCTTGCCTGGCACAGAAGAAGAAGTACAAAAAACTGAAGGTGTTTACGTTAGCGAGTAAAAAGCTATCCACGCTAAACGATAAGCTAAGAGGAAACGAATATGTTAATGCCAAAAAGAGTTAAATACCGCAAAGCATTCCGCGGCCGCAGAAAGGGCAAAGCTCTGCGCGGCGCTGAAATTAATTTTGGCGATTATGGATTGCAAGCGTTGGAACCTGCGTGGATTACCGCCAGGCAGATTGAAGCTGCCCGCCGTACGATTGTTCATGCGATGAAACGACATGGCAAGGTCTGGGTTCGAATATTTCCTGATCACCCTGTTACAAAAAGAGCTGCTGAATCTCGTATGGGTAAGGGTAAAGGTGCAGTTGAATTCTATGCTGCTGTTGTAAAACCTGGCCGTATGATGATTGAAATAAGCGGTCTGGATTCAGAGACTTCATTACACGCTTTGAAACAAGCAGCTTATAAGTTCCCAATTCGTACCCGTGTTCTTTCACGTGAAGATCTTGTTGGAGGCCAGATATGAAAACCTCAGAAATTAAACTTATGGAAATTGACGAAATTAAGACGAAATTACTTGATTCTCGCAATGAATATATGACGATGAGGTTTCAGGTGGTCAGCGGTCAATTGACCGATACCAGTAAATTAAAAATTGCTCGCCGGTTAATTTCGCGGTATGAAACGATTTTACGTGAAAAGCAAATGGCAGCAGATTTGGAAGGTGCAGCATGAACACTAGACGCAGATTAAAAGGCGTTGTGTTGAGCAATAAAATGACAAAAACAGTGGTTGTTGAGATATCGCGAACTTTTCGACACCCTCTTTACCAGAAAGTTATTCATACTGTTTCTAAAATGAAAGCGCATGATGAATTGAACAGCCAGGTTGGTGATTTGGTCGAAATTATTGAATCAAAACCCATATCACGCACCAAACGCTGGACAGTTGAAAAAATTATCGGTAAGCAGGCAGTCCGGGAAGAAATAACCGAAGAAACGCCTGCGGCGACTGAGGGATAAAAAGATGATTCAACATGAAACCAGATTAGCTGTTGCCGATAACACAGGAGCACGCGAATTACTTGTGATCCATGTTATGGGTGGTTCAAGAAGAAAATTTGCACACATCGGTGACATAATAGTTGCGACGGTGAAATCGGCTACACCTCAGGCTACTGTGAAGAAAAGCGAAGTAGTAAAGGCTGTAATTGTCAGAACAGCCAAAGAGTGGCGGCGTAAAGATGGTTCGACCATCAAATTTGATGATAATGCAGCAGTGATTCTTGGCCCTGATGGTGAGAATCCGGTCGGGTCGCGTATTTTTGGTCCTGTGGCACGCGAACTTCGCGAAAAAGGTTTCATGAAAATTGTGTCACTTGCCCCGGAAGTCATATGAGTCACATGAAGGAAAATGCAGGAGTAATGAGCATGAAGATGCGAATCAAAAAAGGCGATCAGGTTGTTGTGATCGCTGGAAAAGAACAAAATAAGGGTAAACGCGGAGAAGTAATCAAAGTCTTGCCCAAGGAAAATCGTGTTGTTGTTCAAGGTGTGAATCTGCTCACGAAACATCAAAAGCAGGTCCAATCTGAAGGGAAGACTATCAACCCTGGTATTGTTAAATTGGAAGGACCATTTCATGCTTCAAATGTGATGGTTATCTGCAGTAAATGCAATAAACCCACCCGAATTGGAATGTCTCGGGAAGGTGATAAATCTGTACGGGTATGTAAAAAATGTGGAGGTTTGATCGACTAAGCTTTCGATCATATTTGGGAGTAATAAATGAATTCATTGAAAGAACGATATAAAAAAGAAATTATTCCAGCCCTCATGAAAGAATTTGGGTTTAAAAATGTCATGCAGGTGCCGAATTTGGAAAAGATTACGGTAAACATCGGTATGGGTGAGGCGCTGGATACACCAAATTCACTGGATGCGGCTGTCAAAGATCTGACTACAATCACTGGACAAAAGCCAGTAGTAATAAAAGCCAAAAAGAGCATCGCAAACTTCAAACTGCGCGAAGGCCGCTTAATTGGTGTAAAGGTTACTTTGCGCGGAGAACGCATGTGGTCAATGTTAGATCGGCTTGTAAATATTGCGCTTCCACGTGTACGCGACTTCCGTGGGGTTTCACCAAAATCCTTTGACGGGCGAGGAAACTACACATTAGGTATCCGTGAACAATTGATTTTTCCAGAGATCAATTATGACCAGATCGATAAAATTCGGGGAATGGAATTTACTTTCGTAACCAGCGCAAAGAATGACGAAAAGGCTTTGGCATTATTAAGGCATTTTGGTATGCCCTTCAGGAAGGCTTAATTATGGCAAAAACATGCATGGAATATCGTGAAAAACGAAGAAGGTTTCCCAATATGGTTCGCAATCGCTGCCAGATTTGTGGAAGACCCAGAGGCTATATTAGAAGATTCGGGGTTTGCCGCATCTGCTTTAGGGAACTTGCCCTAAATGGCAAAGTCCCTGGTGTAACCAAGTCATCATGGTAAGAACCGATCCGGAGGTAACAAATGAGTATAAATGATCCTATTGCTGATATGCTGACTCGCATCCGGAATGGTGTGATGAGCAATCAAACTTTTGTGGCGATTCCAAATTCGAAGCTGAAAGTTGAAATTGCGCGCATATTAAAAGAAGAAGGTTTCATTGAAGATTATGAAACAGCAGAAGGCAGCAAGCCTTCAGAGAATATGCTGCGTGTTCGCTTGAAATACATCGGCGAACGACGCACCAAGCGGCCAGTAATTACAGGCATACAACGTGTCAGCCGGCCTGGTCGACGAATTTATTCACATAAAAAAGAAATCCCGTGGGTGCTTTCCGGAATGGGCATCTCGATCTTGACAACTCCAAAAGGCGTCATGACCGGCCAAAAAGCTCGAAAATTAGGCGTAGGCGGAGAGATTCTTTGCAAAGTCTGGTAAGGGCATCGAATAATACGGAGGTAATGTAGTGTCTCGAATAGGAAAATTACCCATCACAATTCCAGTAGGTGTAAATGTGGAATTAAATGGAAATCATGTTAAAGTAAAAGGACCCAAAGGTGAGCTTGAATGGTCTTTCTCCAAGCTAATTGGAATTGCTCAAGAAGCGGACCGCATTGTTGTTTCCCGCAATTCCGAAGAAAAGAATGTCCGTGCACTGCATGGTACAACCCGCGCCGTTCTCAATAATATGGTTACGGGTGTCAGCACAGGATTTCAAAAAACACTTGAAATCCAGGGAGTGGGATACAAGGCAGATATGGATGGCAAGGATCTGGTTATTAATGCTGGATTTTCCCATCCTGTGAAAGTTGAACCACCAGCGGGTATTGAATTTGATGTTACCGAGAAGAACCGGTTCATTATAATAAAAGGTTTTAATAAAGAAGATGTTGGCCAGGTTTCAGCAGATATACGAAAAATTCGACCTCCTGAACCATATAAAGGCAAGGGAATTAGATATCTTGGCGAGAGAGTACGTCGAAAAGCCGGTAAAACAGCAACTTCTGGTGGAGCTTAAAAGAAGGTTAAATATGGCAAATAAATCTAGAAACCAAGCAAGATTACACAGACACCAAAGGGTGCGAAAGAAAGTATTCGGTACACCCGATAAACCTCGTCTTTGCGTTTTCCGCAGCCTGACTGGTATTTACGCTCAGATCATTGATGATGAAAAAGGTTTTACCATGGTATCTTCATCCAACATTGATTCTGAATTAAGAGAAAAGACAGCCAAAATGAAAAAGGTCGAGCAAGCCACTGCAGTCGGTAAACTATTGGGTGAAAGGGCTGTTACCAAAAAGATAACGACAGTTGTATTTGATCGCGGTGGTTTTCAATATCGAGGCCGCATTAAGGCTTTAGCCGAAGCAGCTCGTGAAGCAGGTTTGCAATTTTAAAGCAGGTGAATATGGATAAAAAAGAATCGATGAACAAAAGAGCATACCAGCCCGAAGAAAAGGAATTTGATGAGCGAGTAATTGATATTGCCCGTGTATCCAAAGTAGTAAAGGGCGGCCGTCTGTTTCATTTTCGCGTTACTATGATTGCCGGTGACAACAACGGTCGAGTTGGAATGGGTATCGGTAAAGCAGGCACTGTCACTGACGCAATCGCAAAAGCGACAAAGCGGGCACATAGTAATATGAAAAAAGTATCCCTATACGGAACAACAATTCCACATGAAATTATCACCAAAGTTGGTGGAGCACAAGTACTTCTTAAACCCGCTTCGCAAGGAACTGGTGTTATTGCTGGCAGTGGCGTTCGTGCGGTTGTTGAAGCCGCCGGAATCCACGATATTCTTACTAAATCGTTAGGGAGCGCCAATGTTCTAAATATTGTTAAGGCCACTTTTAAGGCCTTGGAACAATTAAAGACACCTGATGAAATAGCTGAAATGCGCGGTAAACCGGCGAAAGAATTAACTCCATTCTGGGACCGGAGGAAAAATGGCTAAGAAAGAAAAGAAGATCAAGATTACTCTTGTTCGCAGTCCTATTGGCAATACTGAACGGCACCGTGCCACGGTCAGGGCGATTGGCTTGCATCGAGTTGGACAGACAGTTGAGCAGACTGATTCGCTTTCATTGCGCGGGATGCTTGCAAAAGTAAATCATCTGGTAAAAATTGAAGAAGTGCAGGATTAGACATGAAACTTAATGATTTACACCCCAATCCGGGTTCAAAAACGAAGAAAAAACGCATCAGCCGTGGGATTGCTGCTGGTCAGGGTAAGACTGGCGGGCGTGGGACAAAAGGACAACACTCCCGTGCTGGCTTTGGCGGTCATCTTTATCGGCAGGGCGGCAACCTGCCCTTTTATCGCCGCCTGCCTTTCATGCGCGGTGAAGGTTTCACACCAGTTAATCGGGTTGAATATAACGTTATAAATGTTGGAAAATTAGCTGATTTCGAAGCCGGATCAGAAGTAAACCCAGAAGTTTTAAGTGAAAAAGGCATGCTCCATCAAAAGAGAAACCCCGTTGCAATTCTGGGCAATGGTGAAATTACCAAAGCATTGACTGTGAAGGCTCATCGATTTTCCCAAAGTGCCAAAGAAAAGATCGAAGCCGCTGGCGGTAAGGCAGAACTGTTTGAAATGTAAGACTATGGTTAATTATAAGGAGACCAGGTCATGAAGCGATCCGCATGGCGATATCTATGGACTTCCGTTGATATCCGTAAGAAATTATTAATTACATTAGCGCTGCTGATCATTTATCGCTTTTTAGCAAATGTTCCTGTGCCAGGAATTAACCGCGAAGTGATTGCAGGAATTTTTAACCAGCAAAGTCCTGCTAGCAGCCTTTTGGGTGTTTTTGACCTATTATCCGGTGGTACGTTATCAAACTTTTCTATTCTTGCAATGGGTGTATATCCTTATATAACCGCCCAGATTATTATTCAGCTTCTCATCCCGATCATTCCTTCACTAGAACGAAAAATGAAAGAGAATCCTCGTGAAGGCAAAAAGCTCATGGAAAAATGGACAGTCTTATTGACTATTCCCATGGCAACATTGTCCGCTATTGGGCAAATTCAACTATTCAACCAGTTAGCTTCTGGCGACTCAATTTTAAGCTACCAGTTTGGTTTTACACCTCCAAATTTGATTCCTACATTAACCACTCTGATTAGTATGGTGGCTGGAACGATGATAGGAATCTGGTTAGGTGAATTAATTTCGGAATATGGCATTCCAAATCAAGGTCTGTCATTGATTATCTTCGCAGGTATTGTTTCAAAAATTCCTGTGAATTTATATAGCTTGATTATTTCCGGACAATCTGCAGTCCTTCTTCTTCTTTTAATGGCGGTTGTGTTAGGGTCAACAATCTTCGCCATTATTATTGTGCAGCAAGGTCGCAGGAATGTGCCCGTTATCTTCCCTGGGCGAAGAATGGGTAACCGTATGTCAATGCCAGTAAAATCGTACTTGCCTTTGATGGTGAACCTGGCAGGCATGATCCCGTTAATTTTCGCACAGACGATCCTTTCTCTACCGGGTATTATTGCTCAATTCTTTATAAACTCAGATATTACCTGGCTGGCAAATCTAGCAAATTGGCTGCAGACAGTTTTCAACCCGGATAGTATTTGGTATATCGTCACGTTCTTTACTCTTGTTCTTGTATTAACCTTCTTCTATACTGAAGTTTTATTTGAACAGCAGAACTATGGCGAAAACCTTAAAAGGCAAGGTGCTCAGATACCGGGAGTTGTCCGCGGGGCGCCAACACAGAATTATCTAAATAAAGTTCAAAGACGAATAACTCTGGTAGGAGCTTTGTTTCTGGCAATTGTGGCAACGCTCCCATATATGTTCAAGCTGGCTTTGCCGGCCAGCATTGGCGCAGGACTATTCCTTGTATCTGCATCAGGATTGATTATTGTGGTCGGTGTTGTAAGAGATACATTCAATATTATTGAGACTGAATTAAAATTGCACGGCTATGATGAAAGCCTGATTAAGGGGTAAACCAGAGATGCCACAATTCTATGTACTGTTAGGCCCACCTGGCGCAGGCAAAGGAACGCAGGCTGCGATTATCGCTGAACGTTGTGGAATTCCACATATCTCTTCTGGCAATATTTTTCGCGAAAACCTGCAAAACGAAACAGATCTAGGAAAACAAGCCAGGGTTTTTATGGATAAAGGGGAATTGGTACCAGATGATATTACTATCGGGATGGTGGAGAATCGCCTCTCACTCCCCGATTGTAAGGATGGTGCTTTATTAGATGGATACCCACGCACCCCTTTGCAGGCGCAGTCGCTTAATGAGTTCCTAAAAAAGAACGGGAATAAAATCCTTGCAGTTCCTTTTATTAATGTTCCTTCCATGGAATTGATTGAGAGATTAAGCGGTCGGTGGATTTGTAAGGCCGAAAGCCATGTCTACCATCTTAAATATAAACCACCAAAGAAGGCAGATATTTGTGATCTAGATGGTTCTGCCTTGTATCAGCGCGAAGATGATAAGCGAGAGACTGTAGAGCAAAGAATTAAAGTGTATCTCGAACAAACCGCTCCGTTAATAACATTTTATAAAAAAGATGGCTTGTTGTTTGAAGTAGATGGATCTCTTCCCATCGAACAAGTCACTGAAAAATTAATGAAAATTGTCGATTGTAAAAAAGTTGGACGATAAGATGATAATTTGTTATAATAAAAAATTTGCGGCTGCAGTATTAAGAACAGGAGTAATTAAATGAAAGTTTCACCATCTATCCGCAAACGATGCGCAAAATGTAAAATAGTAAAACGCAAAGGTGTTCTTTTCGTTATCTGTGAGAATCCTAAACATAAACAAAGACAGGGATAAAGAGTATGGCAAGAATTGAAGGTGTTGACTTACCGCGCAATAAACGCATTGAAGTAGGGTTAACTTATATTTTTGGAATTGGACCTACCCGTGCACATGAGATTCTGGCTGCAACAGCTGTGAATCCCGATATCCGTGTAAAAGACCTTACTGAGAATGATGTAAGTTCATTGCGTGATTTTATTTCAAAGAGCTACAAGGTTGAAGGTGATCTTCGCCGTGATGTTCAAATGAATATTAAACGTTTGGTTGAAATTGGTTGCTACCGAGGTATGCGTCATCGTAGAAGCTTGCCTGTGCATGGTCAGCGAACCAAAACAAACGCTCGAACTCGAAAAGGCCCTAAACATACTGTTGCGGGTCGCGGTCGCCGCCGAGGAGCAGCAAAATAATTATTAATCGTAATAAACAAGATATAGGTTAAAGAGGTCAAATGGCTCAAAGCACAAAACCAACGGCTCGCCGATCAACGGCAAGCCGTAAAACCAAACGAACAATTTCTTCAGCACAGGTACATATCTTTGCTTCATTCAACAATACAATTATTACAGTGACTGACCAGCAGGGCAATACAGTGAACTGGACTAGTTCAGGATCTGTTGGTTTTCACGGATCACGCAAAAGCACTCCTTTTGCTGCCCGATTGGCAGCAGAAGAGGCGATGAAAAATGCAGCCGCGATGGGTATTCAGGAAATTGACATATTAATCAAAGGACCTGGCCCTGGGCGTGAATCAGCAATTCGCGCTATTCAGTCAAAAGGGATGAAAATCCGTTCCATTGCTGACATTACACCAATTCCCCATAACGGATGCCGGCCGCCCAAGAAGCGCCGTGTTTAGAAATTTAGGAGACTTAATAAATGGCAAGATATACTGATTCAGTTTGCAAATTATGCCGGCGAGAAGGCGAAAAACTTTTCCTTAAAGGGTGAAAGATGTTTTTCTCCCAAATGCGCTTTTGAACGTCGAGCCTATGCACCCGGGCAGCATGGTAAGACAGCCCAGGGAGCCAATAAGAGAACCTCTGATTATGCCAAGCAACTTCGAGCCAAGCAAAAAGCACGCCGTATCTATGGTATTCTTGAAACTCAATTCCGACGCTATTTTGGTATGGCAATCAAAGTTCCTGGTGTTACAGGTCTGACAATGCTTCAGATCCTTGAATCTCGCCTTGATAATGTTGTCTTTCGGCTTGGATATACCGCTAACCGTGCACAAGCACGCCAAATTGTCAATCATGGCCACTTCCTTGTAAATGGCAAGAAAACCAATATTCCTTCAGCAGTTCTAAAACCAGGTGATGTAATAACAGTCCGCGAAGAATCCAGAAAAAATGGTTTTTTCAAAGATATTACAGAAACTGCGGAAAAAACAAATGCAGCTATGTGGCTGGAACGTGATCTCAAGAATTTAACGCCAGAATGCTTCGCTTACCGGAGCGCGGTGAAATTGATGGTAATTTGAATGAGCAGCTCATCGTCGAATATTATTCAAGATAATTCGGAAAGATAAGATGAAATTGATAGGTCTTAAAAAAAGAGAGGGTGACTGTGGCTCAAAGTAGTATGGTAACACCAACTTTAGAACGGAAAGATGAAGCCCGAAATTATGCCAAGTTTGTAATTGGCCCCTGGAACAGGGATATGGCGTGACTTTGGGTAATTCCTTACGCAGAGTGCTGCTATCATCTCTTGATGGCGCTGCTATTACGTCCATGCGTATCTCTGACACTTTACATGAATTCAGTGATATCCCTGGAGTGCGTGAAGACGTATTACAGGTGATGCTTCAGGTGAAACAAATTAAGAGTTTTAATGCATGAGGGAGATATTTCGCACATGCATTTGGATGTCAACGGTGAAGGCGATTGTCACTGCTGCTGATATTCAAATGACTTCAGAGCTAGAAATTGTTAACCCGGAATTGTATTTGTTACTGTGGATGATCCTAAAACTCCAACTTTCCATTGACTTTACTGTTGAACGAGGAAGAGGCTACCTGCCATCCAATGACAGAGTTAGATAGCTTTCCGATTGGGGAACTTCCGGTAGACGCAATCTTCAGCCCTGTCAAACGTGTGAATTTTGATGTCAGCAATGCCGTGTTGGTCAGAGTACCAACTATGACAGTCTGGAATTGGAAGTTATGGACTGACGGCACAAAATCACCTGAAAAATGTTTGGCTCAGGCTGGTCGGATCATCATTGAACAGTTCAAGCTAATCGCAGGTGTAAAAGAAGAATTTTTGGAAGTTATTGAAGAACCTAAAGAATCCATAAAACAGATTACCAGTGAAAATGCAGATATGCCCATTGAAAACCTTGACCTTTCAGTTACGGGTGTTTAATTCTCTGAAACGGACAGGCGTTACCACTGTTGGTGATGTGATCGAACTCCTTGCAAAGGTGAAGAAGCTGTGATGTCTATCAGGAATTTTGGAGAAAAGAGCCTGGATGAACTGCGGGAAAAAATGCAGGAAAAAGGTTATATAAAAATTGAAGATCAAGAGGACGAAGCGGAGTAATAAAAATGCGCCATAGAATTTCAGGATATCAATTAAACCGCAATACAGCCACGCGCAATGCCCTAAGGCGCAGCCTGATTATCAGTCTGTTTGCCAACAACCGGATAAAAACCACAGCTGCAAAAGCGAATGCAATTCGGGGTGATGCGGAAAAGTTGATCACCTTGGCTAAGAACAGTGCCAAAGGGACGGAAATCGACAAAGTCAATGCTCGGCGTTTAGCTGCCACAAAATTAGCGAATCCAGAAGCAATTAAGAGACTATTTGATGAAGTTGCGCCGAAGTTTGAAAATCGAAATGGTGGATACACACGCATGTTGAAGCTCGGCCCGCGTATTGGGTGATTCAGCAGAAATGGTTCTGCTGGAACTTGTAGAAGAATAATCCTTCCGGGATATCCGGTCGGAATGGCACTTTACCAAGTTACTATTGCATACGACGGCACTGATTTTTTCGGATATCAGCGCCAAAAAAACCACAGGACTGTTCAGGGCGAAATAGAAAATGCCTCTGAGCCTTGGCTGGATCGGAAGGGCAATAAACTCCTCCGGTAGAACTGATACTGGGGTCATGCTGAAGGACAGGTTATCAGTTTTGATCTTGATTGGAAGCATAGTGAGAAAAATTGATGAGTGCCTTAAATGGCCATCTTCCGGCAGATATCGCAGCGATGGAAGTAAATATTGCTGCAGAAGGTTTCCACCCCAGGTTTTCAGCGAAAGAAAGGCAGTATCGTTACCAGTAGTCTTTATACCGGATAGACAGCCGATTCTGAACCGATTTTTTTGGAGAGTATGGCCAGAACCTAATGAAGACCTTTTGAACATAGGGGCTGAAAAATTGATCGGCAGGCATGATTTTTCATCCTTTGGAAAGCCTTCAAAAAAAGGCGGATCGACCAGTTAGGACTGTTTCATTATGTGAATGGACAATTATTGGAGAAGAACCAAGCATTTCTTAGTATCAAAGCGGAATCATTTTTATATCATATGGTTCGAAGAACAGTTTTTCTTCTGGTGCAAATTGGACAAGGAAGAATAGATGCAATAGATCTTGATGAAGGTGAATGTGGAAAAAAGGATATTACCGGCAGGGATAGCGCCTGCGCATGGGTTATTTCTTGAAAAAGTGATTTATTAGAATACATTATTGGAGTACGTGATTGTGGATAAAACATTTGTAAATAAAGGTCAAACTGAATTAAAGTGGGTTCTTGTGGATGTTGAAGGCCAAAGACTTGGCCGCATAGCTACACACATTGCACATTTGCTGATGGGCAAAAATAAACCTAATTTTGCCCCTGGCGTTACGATGGGTGATGGCGTGGTGGTTATTAATGCTAAGAAATGTCGAAGTAAACCCAACCCGCGAAAAAGAAAAAATATATTATCGCCATTCAAATTATCCTAGTGGATTGAAAGCAGTGACTTACCCAAGAATGCATGAAACTCATCCTGAAAGGGTTATTGAAATTGCAGTAAAGGGTATGCTGCCTCACAATCGGTATGGAAGAAGTCTTATGAAACGGTTGAAAGTATATGCTGGTTCAGAACATCCTCACAAGGGTCAAACACCCGAAAAGAAAGCTTAGATCAGGAGTAAAAACGCATGACCGTACAATATTATGAAGGAATTGGACGAAGAAAAGAAAGCACCGCCCGTGTCCGTATTATGCAGGGTGAAGGCAAGTTTATTGTCAACGAAAAGAATCTGGAAGATTATTTCACCCGTTTGGGTGATTCTTCAGCAATTTTAGATCCTTTCAATAGCACTGGAGAAAACCGCCAGCAATACGATGTTTCAGTATTAGTAAATGGTGGTGGAGTCACCGGGCAGACAACTGCTGTGCAATTTGGCCTGGCTCGCGCATTTGCAAAATTAAACCCAGATTATATTGCTGCACTTCGCAAGAATGGTCTGCTTACGCGAGATCCGCGAGTCAAGGAACGCAAGAAACCAGGTCTCAAACGCGCGAGGAAAGCACCTACCTATACAAAGCGTTAAATCTTTATTGTGATTGAAAAGAAAATCATGCTACCCAACTCGAAAGAGGTGGGTAGTATAATTTTTTGTTAAATTCCAGAATAAAAGGTTCTCATGAAATTCCTAACGTGTGCAAAGATATTGGCTGAACTTGAATTTTGATGAAAGTAATAATATCGTTTTTATAAATGGGAAACTGCTTTCAAGTAAAAATACCCTGCTTCATTCACCGGATGAATTTGCTCTTTATGAATTTGATGCGAATGCTTTATTGCCAGACCAACTAAAACAATTTATTAAGGCAATTTATAAAGATTTATATAAATTAGCACAAATATTTATAAACGATGATAATTCCATCGAAATAGTTACTAAGTCTGTAAAAAATTTATCACTTGATCGTTTAAATCAGCAAGGAGGATACCTTTTTTTTGAGCCCGAAATTGACGGAGGCACATCTCTGACACAATTTATTGATCTGATAGCACACCTTCGGTCTCCAGATGGCTGTCCCTGGGATAGAGAACAAACTTTATTAACTTTACGAACTAATTTATTGGAAGAAGCTCATGAATTGCTTGAAGCCATTGATAATAATGACATTGAGGGTTTGAAAGAAGAATTAGGGGATCTATTACTTCAAATTGTTCTTCAGGCACAGATAGCATCAGAGAATGGTGATTTCAACCTTTATTCAGTAATAAGTGGAATTTACAAAAAAATTGTCTTTCGACATCCCCATGTATTTGAAAAAATTGAAGTAGATGGTGTTGAAGGTGTTTTACAGAATTGGGAAAAATGGAAAGCACAGGAACGAATAATTAAAAGAAAAACCTAAAAATACCAGTATCCTGGCCACAGTTCCCAAGAATCTTCCTGCTTTAGCCTTAGCTCAGAAATATCAAGAACGAGCTGCACGTGTCGGTTTTGACTGGCCGGATATTGCACCTGTGTTTGAAAAAATAGAAGAAGAAATAGAAGAAGTCAAACATGCTTTAGATAAGGAATCTCAAGAAAGAGAACTGGGCGATTTGCTTTTTGCGTTGGTAAATATAATCAGATGGTACGGTTTTGATGCAGAGAGCGCGCTTAGGCAAATGAATCAGCGTTTTCTCAAGCGATTTAATTTCATTGAGGAAGAAGTCTTGCGGCAAGGCCGCCAGATGACAGACCTGTCATTGACCGAGATGGATGCAATCTGGGATCTGGCAAAAAAAGCAGAAATTAGATAGGTTCAAAGCGAGCAGTAAAGTGCCTGAGTAATTCTGGTGCGTAGGTAATTCGGTAACCTTGATACCTGAGTCGTTTTTCCCAGATAACTTTTAACACATCTGCCACATAATCCAAGTGACTCTGCGTATAAACTCGTCTTGGTAAGGCTAGTCTAACGAGTTCGAGTTTAGGATAGACCATTTCGCCAGAATCTGGATCTTTAATGGCAAACATCACAGATCCAATTTCCACTCCACGGATACCACCCTCTAAATATAATGCAGCTGTAAGCGCCTGCCCGGGAAATTCTTTTTGAGGAATTTGCGGTAAAAGGGTGCCAGCATCAATATAAATTGCATGGCCGCCTGGTGGTTCAATGATAGGAATTCCGATTTCTCTGATCTTATCGGCAAAATATGCTGTCTGCTTCAACCGGTAATCGAGATAATCCTCATTAAGGCCTTCATAAAGCCCAGTGGCAAGTGCTTCCAGGTCCCTACCGGCCAATCCACCGTAAGTTGGAAAACCTTCCCTTAAGATCAATTCGTTGCACACCTTCTGATAAAGACTCTCATCGCGCATAGCAAGAAATCCGCCGATATTTACAATAGCGTCTTTCTTCGAACTCATCCATGCTCCGTCTGCCAATGAAAAGATTTCTCTGGCAATCTCAATTGTAGTTTTATTTTCATAGCCAGCTTCCCGAAGTTTTATAAAATAGCAGTTTTCAGCATAGCGGCATGCATCAATAAAAAAAGGAATCTTATGCTCATGATAAATTTCTGAAACCGCTTTGATGTTTTCTAGTGAAACAGGCTGACCACCGCCGGCATTATTTGTAATGGTAATACAGCCAAAGGGAATATTTTCTGGACCTGTTTCTAAAATCCATTTATTTAGTTTGTCAGCATCCATGTTGCCTTTGAAAGGCACTCGGGAAGAAATATTAAAAGCCTGGTCGTTGACTAAATTGACCGGCCGCCCTCCGCGTGCGCGTAAGTTTGCATCGGTTGTATCAAAATGCATATTGGATGGAATAAATGAGTCTTTTTTTACCATAATTGCTGATAGGATATTTTCAGCAGCGCGGCCTTGATGAGTCGGGACAAAAAACTCAAATCCGAAGATTGACTGAACTACTTCCTTTAACCGGTAGAAAGAACGGGCGCCTGCGTATGATTCGTCACCTTCCATGATCGATGCCCATTGTGCCTGACTCATCGCGCCTGTGCCTGAATCAGTTAAAAGGTCAATATAGACGTCTTTCGCGGGGATGGAAAAAAGGTTATATCCAGCTTCAATCATTGCCTGCTTGCGTTCTTCTTGTGATGGCAATTTAATTGGCTCGACCATTTTTATGCGAAAGGGTTCAGCAGGGTGATTAGGCATTATTCATTTCCTCCAAATATGATAATGAATAGTTTATCATTGAAGAGGAAAGGAGCAGCTATAACTTAAATATTTAAGGTTGTGAGGATTTGAATCGTATTATTTCTGCAGTAAGTTTCGCCTTATTTCTATTGGGTTCGGGACGTTTTTATGAACTTACAATCTGGCAATCAGGGTTATGAAATTATTTTCTATCAAATCGAACTTGTATTAATTATCTGGAGAACTGGAGTGTAGGCAAATTAAAGAAATGTTGAAGTAGGAATTTGTTATACAAACCTGGAACTATTGACTAAAAGAAAGCTAAAAAAAATAACCAAATAAATAATAAATCCTAATTTGAAATAAGTCCATTATCGTTTTAACTATAAGATTGCACAATTTAGATCCAACTTTTGGTTTCCGGCTGGCTCGGAAAAAATGGGAAATGATTCCATTATTCGCCATACTTATCATATTTCATACAAAATTATTATTTTGAATTTGCCAAAATAAAACTGAGAATTGGCGCCTTACTTCTGATACTATTTGGTTTACTATCTTAGTATTTAGATTTCAACCGAAATATAAATCGGAAATGATATAATTTTTACTCATGAGCACAAAACCTAAGAAAATCACACAAAAACAGCAGGAAGAACTGAATCAAAAATTGGCACCTGTGTACCGAAATGTCGGTGGTTTAACTTTTGCTGTTGGATTAATCGCATTAATTGCAGGTTTTAGAATTGACCAATTATACGGAACAATGCCAATTTTCACGATTGTATTTGTAGCCATTAGTGTTCCCGTGGTTCTATTTATTAACACGCGAATATTGCGGAAAGCGATTTCAAAAACCATGGCGGAATCTGAACGAGTAGAAACTGTCAAAAAATAACCCCAAAAATAAAAATGCTTTTATCAGAATTATTAAGTCGCTCAGGTCAATTTACCATTGACTTGTTTGATATTCCAGGAATTGAGATCACTGGTATTGAATCTGATTCAAGAAAAATAAAACCGGGTAATTTGTTCGTTGCTCTGGAGGGTGAATCAGAGGACGGGCATGATTTTATTAACACTGCGATAATTAACGGAGCAGTTGTTGTTATCGGGCAAAAATCCATTGATAACTTAAAATGTCCCTATTTTCACGTGGATAATACAAGAAAAGCATTAGCCTACCTGGCCGCTGCTTTCAATAATAACCCTGCGCGGGAATTAACTATGATTGGTGTTACTGGCACAGATGGAAAAACAACCACAGTTAATTTGATCTATAACATTATGCTTTCATGCGGTATCAAAGCTGGAATGATATCAACGGTGAATGCCGTGATCGGAAATGAGACAATTGATACCGGGTTTCATGTTACAACGCCAGATGCTACCACCATCCAATTTTTATTAAGAAAAAATGGCGGATCAGGGCATTACGCATGTCGTGTTGGAAACTACTTCTCATGGATTGGATCAATTTAGGGTTGATGCCTGCGAATTCGATATTGCGGTTGTGACGAATATAACTCACGAGCATCTTGATTATCACCATGATTATGAAGGTTACTTCAATGCCAAGTTCAAGCTTCTGGGGGAACTTCTTAAAACTTCTGAAAAAAGTTTTGGAAATCCAAGATTAGCAATATTTAATCGAGATGATAACTCCTATCAAAAAATTCAGGAGCGATTGAAAAAACCGGAATTTGCTTCAATAACTTTAATTGATTATGGAATATCTGACCTTGCATTGATTAAAGCTCAAAATATATCATCACAACATGAAGAGATTAATTTTGATGCCTTAATTTTTGGCCAAACCAAGCGTGTAGTTTCTCCTCTTATTGGTATTTTTAATGTCCACAATATTTTGGCTGCTATTTCCGCAACGGTCATAGGATTAAAATTGGATTTAGATTGTGTCCTGGAAGGAATTCGATCAATGAAAGGGGTCTCGGGTAGAATGGAACGGATAGATCAGGGCCAAGATTTTTTGGCAATTGTGGATTTTGCACACACGCCAAATGCTTTGAAAGCAGCTCTACAAACCGCCAGGCAATTAACTACTGGGCAAGTCATAGCTGTTTTTGGATCTGCCGGATTGCGAGACAAAGAAAAACGTCGAATGATGGCAGCGGAATCAATTAAAAATGCAGATATAACCATTTTAACTGCGGAAGACCCACGCACTGAGAGCTTAAGAGCAATTTTATTCGAAATGGCAGATGAAGCGAATCGGAACAAGGGAAAAGAGGGGAGGGATTATTTCCTTATCGAAGACCGTGGTGAGGCGATCCGAAAAGCAATCTCTTTTGCCAAAAAAGAGGATGTGGTTATAGTATGTGGAAAAGGTCATGAACAGTCAATGTGCTTTGGAGAAACTGAATACCTCTGGGATGACCGCACAGCGATGAAGGCTGCATTGTCAGAAAAATTGAACAAAAACGGACCAGTTATGCCATGGCTACCAACCCAAGACAAAAAAAATCGGTGAACAAAAGTTCACCGATTTTGAGTTACTTAGCGATTTGATCTCGGCCGATCGTGGCTTTGACCGCCGCGACGGTTTCCTGAACTGTTATGGCTTCCGCTGGAACTTTTGCGATTTGCACTATCATGTTCGCGTGCTTCCTCAGCGGTCCAGCCTTCCAGCACAGCCTGTCGTGAAAGACGAATCTTGCCAGCCGGATCGATTGCCGTGATCATCACAGTCAATTCCTCACCTACCTGGGCAATATCTTCTACTTTATTAACGCGTTCTGAATCAAGCTGAGAAATATGGACCATGCCGTCTGTTCCCGGCATTATTTCAACGAACGCACCGAAATCGGTTGTGCGTACAACTTTTCCGGTATATATCCTACCTATGACAGGGCTTTCGGTGAGCTGTTCGATTCGTTCACGGGCTTTATCTTCGTTAACTTTTTCTACAGCTGCGATATAGACCGTACCATCCTCAGCGATATCAATTTGTGTGCCAGTTTCTTCCTGAATTGCACGAATCATCTTCCCACCTGGGCCTATGATTGCGCCAATTTTATCCACCGGGATGTGCAAAGTTATGATCCTGGGAACAAATTCCTTTAATTCAGCACGTGGTGCGGCAATTACTGCTTTGATTTTTGAAAGAATTGCCAGTCGTGCTTCTTTTGCTTGAGCCAGGGATTCCTCCATTATCTTTGGGGTAATACCCTTGATCTTAATATCCATCTGAAGAGCGGTGATCCCAGCTTCTGTTCCTGCAACCTTAAAGTCCATATCGCCCAAGTGGTCTTCCAAACCCTGGATATCGGTCAAAACTGAATAATCATTGCCTTCCTTGATCAAGCCCATTGCAATACCAGCGACGGGGGCTTTAATTGGGACACCAGTATCCATTAGTGCAAGAGTTGATCCACAAACCGATGCCATTGAAGTTGATCCATTGGATGACATAACTTCAGATACCAAACGCATGGTATAGGGAAAATCTTTCTCATCCGGGAGAACAGGTACGAGAGCCCGTTCTGCCAATGCGCCATGACCAACTTCCCGGCGGGAACGGCCGGGACGCCCGACTTCACCTGTCGAGAAGGGAGGGAAGTTATAGTGGTGCATGTATCGTTTGGAGTCTTCAGGTGAAAGTGTATCCAGTTCCTGGGCTTCTTTAGGAGTGCCTAAAGTAGCCATTGTTAGCACCTGGGTTTCGCCGCGGGTAAACAAGCCGGAACCATGTGCACGGGGGCTGGTACCGATTTCACACCAGATATCACGGATCTCGGTTGTGCTGCGTCCGTCAGGGCGTTTGCCATCTTTAAGAATTCTGGAGCGGACAATACGCTTAAAAGCAAGATCAAAGGATTCACGAATTGGATTCTTTAGTTCTTCATTTTCGGCCGCCATTTCGGCTAAAATTTCATCTCTGAGCGTATTTAAATTTTCATCCAATTCTGCTTTAGTATGTGTTTTATCAAGCATAGATGTGAAAGCGGTGTTGGAACGCTGGAAAACTTTTTCAAGCAGGTCTTCATCTAGATGTTTTATTTCAACTTTACGTTTAGGTTTTCCAACCTCAGAAGCCATTCTTTCAAGCGTGTCAATTGTAGGTTGAATGGAATTATGAGCGAAAACAAGCGCTTTAACCATATCATCTTCGCTTACTTCATCAGAACCGCACTCAACCATTAGAATTGCATCCCGGGTGCCCGCGACTCGAAGATCAAGGTCAGATTCGGCAATTTGTTGGTATGTGGGATTTGCAATAAATTCATTATTAATTCTGCTTACACGGACTGCTCCGATTGGACCAGCCCAAGGGATATCAGAGATAACCATTGCGGCAGAAGCTGCATTTACAGCAAGAATATCCAACGGATTTTCTTTATCTGATGATAATGATAAGATCATAACTTGCACTTCGTTACGCATATCCTTATCAAACAAAGGGCGAAGTGGGCGGTCTGTCAGACGAGCAACAAGCACTGCTTCGTCGCCAGGGCGGCCTTCACGCCGGAAGAATGATCCTGGAATCCTGCCGCCGGCGTATAGACGTTCTTCGTATTCTACGCTCAGCGGAAAAAAATCAATGCCTTCACGAACACCTCCCATGGTTGCTGCAGCAAAAATCATAGTATCACCGACCTGTGCGGTTACGGCACCGCCGGCCTGGCTGGCTAATTTCCCAGTTTCAAAAATAATAGTTTGACTGCCATAGGCGGCTGTGAATTGCTTTCCTTGCGGTTTCATAAATCCTCTTTCTTCCCCTCGAGGTTAGGGACTGAAAGATGATAAAGATTTGTTCGTTACCATTTTTCAATTCCCAACCCGGGGATGTCGAAAATATCCTCTTTTTAAACAAGCGGATGGATTTTTTCAATCCATCTGCCAGTTTTTAACCGAATTATTTGCTTCTCAGATTTAGTTTATTTACCACTGCCTGATAGCGGTCAAGATTTTTTCCCCGTAAATATGTGAGGAATCTTCTGCGCTGACCAACCAGTTTCAATAGACCACGTCTGGATGATTCATCGTGTCTGTGAATTTTCAAATGTTCGGTAAGCTGCTCAATTCTTTTTGTGAGCATTGCGATCTGCACTTCTGCAGACCCTGTGTCCGTTGTGTGGACACGAAAACCTTCTATGATAGAGCCTTTTTCTTCTTTTGTTAACGACATGACGCTGCTTTCTCCTTCAAAATATTTTAGCAAGTCTCCTCACCCAAAGCTTATGCCTCGAGAGGGACTAGTCAGACTTAATATTATACCAGAATGCAAAAATAATTATTAGAAACCCAATGCGTTTCGAATTTCAGCCTGAAAAAAAATGTCAAATAACGGTATACACTTTCGTATAAACTTCAATGCTTCCTCTTCAGGGAAGAGTTCCCCAACCATAATGAGAAAAGATGCGGTTTCTGCCTCTGATAGTTCAACAAGCGTTTGAATTACATTCTTGAGTTCTTTTTGAATACTAATCTGGGGCTTACAAACAAGGGGAGTCAGCAGGCTGAAAATAGCTGGCAAATTCTGATACTTATGGCTTACTGTACGATTCAACGCCTGAAGAGCAAGCCTTATCAGATTGATATCATGGGAATCTATCCAACTTTTTATTAAATCCAACCAAGAACTACTTTGTAAAATTGAAGGTTTTTCTTCTACAACAGAGAATAAATCCCTTGTAAGGTTGTCTTCTAAATCAACTGAAATCCATGAATGGATTCTTTGAAGAAAATTATCCTGATAAGCAGGTCCTAAATTGGAAATCAACACGATTGCGATTCTTTTGTTTTCATAATAAGGCATCTCCCAAAGCATATCCGCATTAACCAATGCAAATTCGGGCTTCGTGACTGAAAGAATCGAAATTTTTGCACATAATTCTGTCATTACCGATTCTGGAACATTATATGAAATGGATTGGATGCTTTTTTTAAACCAGATATTGGTTGAAGTTTCCTTGTTCTCGTACAAACGAAAAAGGGATGTCAAAGAATCCCGGAACTCATCAGCATTATTAAAATGTGCCAAAAGAGAGTTAATTTGTGACCTTAATCTGCTTAATTGGACTATTGGCATTACACAGGCTAATAGGCTTTTGCGAAAATTACCTTCTCAATAGCATCTTTTCCGCAGGCAATACATTTACCTTTTAAAGGTTTTTGATTGAAAGGAATACAGCGTGTAGTGGCTTTTGATTCATCTTTTATTTTGGCCTCACATTCGGCGTCACCACACCATGGGCAAAACGCCCAACCTTTTTGGACGACTTCTTTGAATTCCTGGTAATCTTCGGGCTCATGTGTGTGACTTTCGCGGAAAATTGTGGCTTTCTCGAGTAAATTGTTATGAATTGCATTAAGCAGATTCCCTGCCTCTTCCTGCAGGTTTTCTAAACGAATCTGGTTTTTGCCTTCTCTTCCAAGAATATCACGTCGGGCTGCGGTTACCGACTGGTTAGCTACGTCTTTTGGTCCGATTTCAAGCCTGACAGGAACGCCACGCAATTCCCAATCGTTGAATTTAAAGCCAGGTGTTACCCCTTCCCTGTCATCAACCTTGATTCGGTAATTGCCAAGTATTGCTTTTACTTTTCCCACAGATTCCATGACAATGGTTTTTTCTTCGTCAGACCGGAAAATTGGTACAATCACAAATTGGATTGGTGCAAGCCTGGGAGGTAAAATAAGTCCCTGGTCATCCCCATGAGTCATAATGATTGCGCCTATGAAGCGGGTTGAAAGACCCCAGGAAGTGGTCCAGCAAAACTGCAATTCATTATTACGGTCCAGATATTGAATATTAAAAGCTTTTGCAAAGTTTTGTCCAAGATTGTGAGAAGTCCCTGATTGTAAGGCGCGGGTATCCTTCATCATCCCCTCTATAGAATAGGTACGTACCGCCCCGGCAAATTTTTCGCTTTCAGTTTTTCGGCCTGTAATAACAGGTACTGCAGCTTCATTTATAGCGAAATCTGCATAGACATTAAGCATGCGCAATGTCTCTTCTTCGGCTTCAATTGCAGTTTCATGTGCGGTATGCCCTTCCTGCCAGTAAAACTCAAGAGTCCTTAAGAAAAGTCGGGTGCGCATTTCCCAGCGAACAACATTTCCCCATTGGTTAATTAATACCGGCAAATCCCGATACGATTGTATCCATTTCGCATACATATGACCAATGATTGTTTCTGAGGTGGGGCGGATTACCAGAGGTTCATCCAATTCCTGCTCCTCCACCATATGTTACAACCGCCAATTCGGGAGAAAAACCTTCCACATGTTCTTTTTCTTTTTCCATAAACGATTTTGGAATTAGTAATGGAAAAGCTGCATTGACATGTCCAGTTGCTTTAAATCGTTCATCCAGTGCTTTTTGTATATTTTCCCAAATTGCCCAACCATAAGGTCTAACAACCATACAACCGCGAACTGGTGCGTAATCAGCCAGTTCAGCTTTTTGAATAACCTGGTTATACCATTCGGAGAAATCATCCGACTGCAGAGTTAATTTTTCGTTGCTCATATTTCCTTTTTCATAATAATTTCGTAATTATAGTTAATAATACCGGAATAAAGATTGAGACAGGGCAAAATTAAAAATTGTAAATACTAACGTTGAAAAACTGAATTTACTTTTTTCGCTGATGTAATCCATTAATAGCATCAATCGCGGTTTGAGCGGAAAGCTTTTGTTCGAAATGCCACTCGGTTTCATTGGCCATTTTTGTTAAATGATTCATGATAGCTTCCTGATCTTTTTCACTAAGCTGGTCATATGCTTTTTGGATTAGCTCAGGATCACGCGATAAAAGAAAATCCCAAATTTTTTCAATATAATCCATCTTGTCAATATTAGTATTTATTAAATAAAAGAGCTGGAATACCAGCTCTTTAATAAAAGGAGGAATTATTCTTCTTTTTTACTTTCCAATTCTTTCTCACGAGCATCAATCACGCTTTGTGCGACATGTGCGGGAACTACCTCATAATGAGAAAATTCCATATTAAAAATTCCTCGCCCGCCTGTGATAGAACGCAGGTCAGTAGTGTATCGCAGCATTTCAGCCAGTGGTACATTTGCATTGACAATCGAACGACCTTTTTCGTTTTCCATTCCCTGCACGCGTGCACGCCTTGTATTCATATCGCCCAGAATGTCGCCCATATTCTCCTCTGGTACGATAATATGAACTTTCATAATAGGTTCGCGTAGAACTGGGCTAGCTTCCTTGAATGCGGCTCTAAATGCTTCACGTCCTGCCATTTCAAAAGCGATAGGTTTGGAATCGACCGGGTGTTCCTTGCCATCATAAACTTCAACCTTAATACCCGATACCGAAAATCCCGCCAAAATGCCATCTTTCATCACGCTTCGGATACCCTTTTCAATGGCAGGCATATAATTTGAACCAATTGCTCCTCCAACGACGGCATTTACAAATTCAAAATCACCTTCCAAAAGAGGTTCAACTCTCAACCAAACTTCACCGAATTGGCCTGAACCACCTGTTTGCTTCTTATGCCGGTGCATGGCTTGTGCCTTTTTCGTTAATTGTCTCGCGGTAAGGCACACGTGGAATTTCAGTTGTTAGGTTGACCTGGAATTTCGTTTCAGCGCGGCGAATGGCTACATCAATATGTTGATCGCCCATACCTTGCAGAATTGTTTGATTTGTGGAAGGTTCCTGATGCCATGTCAGGGTCATATCTTCTTCGCACAGGCGGGTTAGAGCATGGAGAGATTTTGGTTGAATCTGCCTGTGTTTTTGGGTGAATAGCTACCTGATAAAGGGAAGTAGGGAAATCCGGAACAGGAAGTGTTAAAGGATGGGTTTTGTCACATAATGTATTGCCGGTTGCTGTTACGGATAGTTTTGGAACTACTCCGATATCTCCACTGTGGATTACCTTGATAGTAACTTCTTCCTTTCCCTTTGGGATATAGATGCCACCCAATCGCTCTTCAGTTTCCTTGTTTGGGTTCCAGAGTCGAATATCGGGAGTCAGTGATCCGGAAATAACTTTAAAGTAGGTTTGCTTGCCAACAAAAGGATCTGCGGTGGTTTTCCAGACATAAAGCGCTAAAGGTCCGCTGTCATCTGCTTTTAGAATTTCTTCGCCATTTTTACCATTGACTGTCACATTCACTGCTTCCGCAGGTGAAGGTAGTAATGATAATGATTCCATCTAATAATGGAGCAATACCTATTTCAGCTCCGCCTGCTGCGACAAAGACTGGAATATACGTTCCGTGCTTAACCACATTCGCCAGTCCTTTCGCGATTTCTTCAGCTGACAGTTCACCATTTTCCAAATACTTCTCAAGTAAGGAATCATCACCTTCCGCAGCTGCTTCAACTAATTGGGTTCTAGCTTCTTCTGCAGCAGATATTAATTCCGCAGGTACTTCTTCGGGAACTTTTCCTGTACCTTTATATGCTTTCATGCTAAGGAGGTCTATGACGCCCTTAAAGTCTAATCGCTCTCCCCAAGGGAGTTGAACTGGAATCAGGCGTGCTTCTGAATTTGCCTGGACGCTGGCTACCACTTTTTGGTAATCGGCGTTTTCGCGATCCATTTTGTTAATCAAAACAATGCGGGGTAATTTGAATTTATCGCAGTATTGCCAAGCAATTTCAGTCCCGACTTCATAACCCGAAACAGCTTCAACAGCTACAACAGCACTATCAGCCACGCTTAATGCGGAAATCAATTCCCCAACAAAATCAGTATAACCCGGCGTATCCAGGAAATTGATTTTGACATCCTTGTATTCAACAGGAATTACAGTTGAATAGAGAGATATACCCCTGCGAATTTCCTCATCATCAAAATCTGAAACAGTATTGCCCTCGTCAATTTTTCCAAGGCGGGTAGTGGCACCAGTAAAATGAAGAAAAGCTTCGGTCAGAATGGTTTTACCGGCACTTGAATGAGAGACTAAAGCAACATTCCTGATGGCTTTTGAACTATATTCTTTCATTAAGATAATTCCTTCTTTCCTTAAATTGATTCAACCCTACAATTTTAAAAGGAAATAGCAGTATTGTCAAAACTATTTGTAAGCGGAATAGAAATTATTCTTTGCACTATTGACGAAAAAGCTTTGATTTAATAGCCTAGCTTATATGGACTTTTTCTAAAAGAAGGTCAAGATAATCATATTCCTCTTTTTCCGAATTTATCTTTCCATCGAGCCAGGCAGCTTTTAATTCAGCCAATATATTGGTAAATACAGGTCCAGGTTTGAGTCCGCGTTGTAGAAGAGCCTGCCCGTCTGTCACTGGTCTGATGGAACGCCATTTCAAGGCGAAATTCTCTAGTATCTCTCTGGTTTTCTTGTCAGTGCAGAGAAAATAAACGCAGTAGATTTCTAATTGAGAGTATTCCTCAAGCAGCTTTGTTGCTTGGCTGGGTTTTAGGTTTTTTAAGGTTGACAATTGATGCCATAAACTATTTGTCTGAATGATCATGCGGGCAAGGTGATTTCTTAATCTTAATTGACGAAGGATTTTCAGAACATCCAATTGATTTGCCTCAGCCATTAGAAGGAGATACGCTCCGTTTGTCTTTGTCTGAAAATATTTTTGGTGGTCATTTTTAAACCAATTTTGTGGCAATTCATCCTGATAATACTTGTGCAATGTTTTAAATTTATCAGAATCCCACTTTATATAAATGAATAATTGGCTGAGCAAGTTTAGTTCATCCATGCGTGACAGCATTTCAGGGGCTTTTGGTTCTTCTAGAATCAGTTCAAGTTCATGTCGAATACGATCATCTGGATACTTTGTCCAATAAATCCTTAGCTTCAATTAGAAGTGCGAGAGTTCTTTCTTCGATAGAAAATCCAAATCGCTGCTCAAACCGCACAGCTCGGAGTATGCGGGTAGGATCATCCACAAAGGATAAGGAATGCAAAACCCTTATCAATCTCTTTTTTAAATCACTTAAGTCCGCCCCAGTAATCATAAAGGTCTCCGAAGTGGTGCCCATCTAATCGGACGGCCATTGTGTTGATCGTAAAGTCTCGACGTTGAAGGTCAAGTTTTATACTGCCAGTTTTAACAGTTGGAAGGGCAGTAGGTTTCTCGTAGAATTCAGTTCTGGAACTTATCAGATCTATCGTTGAAGGGAGGGCTGAATAATCCAGTAGCGAAGTTAAACTAGTTCGATTAATAATCTTTTTAATTGAAGCTATATGCCACTTTGCTGTTCCAAACTTTTTATGGAAGGTAACTCGACCGCCGTATTTTTCGGCAAGCGCTTTAGCCAAAAGAATCGCATCGCCTTCCACAACAAAATCCATATCAAGTCCTGGTGCTCCTAATATCAGGTCGCGTGCAAAGCCTCCAACAAGGTAAATGGGAAGATGCAAATTACTGGAAGCAAAGGCTGATAATTTTAATAAACCCAACCGTGCAGGGGGCAGATCGGATTCCATTTCGTTTGCGAGATTTACTTTTTCTGATCGACCCTGATTTTTTCCCGGCAATTATCCTTATCAGGTCAGTGCGGGTGGCAATGCCAATAATCTTTTTAGTTTGTGGGTCAATAACCGGAACCTGACCCCAACCGGAGTCAGCCATTACGCTGTGTAAGGTACCAAGCGTGTCTTCAGGGAAAACAAAAATGTTTCCTGCTTCCATCAGACTTGAAGCAGGAAGGTTAAGTCTGTGGGATAAAGCCCGGTCAACAGCCCGGCGAGTTAATAATCCAGTAATTTGTCCATTTTCTATGACTGGGTACCCTTCATACCCGTAGTTCTTCATTAAATTGTGAGCTTCTTCAGCGCTTGTGGATGGAGATATTGTTAAAGGTTTTTTTGACATGATCTGTTTGACTGTAATGGTTGGTTTTACGTATTTTGGTAATTCCTGTTTGAAAAGGCTGACAATTTCAGATAATTGATTTTTATTTAATTTATTCCGTTTAATTAAAAGCTGCAGCAGCTCGCTCATGACCGCCACCGCCAAACTGCCTAGTAATTTCTCCGGTATCGACTTGATCTGTTACTGATCTGGCAACCAGTCTGATTCCTTCCCTTGTTTCCACAAAAATAAACAATCCGTCAGGATCAGACAAATTGGAAATTTTATGGGCGATACTGGATACTTCATCATCAAGGGCGCTCGCGCTGGCAGATGAAATAAAAATCTGGCAATTATTAATTTGCAGGATTTCCATTGAATCCATTAAGGCCTCAAAAACTTCTTGCTGCCCTTTTGATAGAGGAGGATTCAAGAATTCTGAAGCGATCTTTAAGCTTGCTCCCTGATCAATGAGATATGCAACAGCCATTACATCCCTGGAAGTGGTGTTCGCATAGGTAAGCGATCCGGTATCTTCATAAATTCCCAGTAAGAGCAAAGTGGCATGGATAAGACTAAGGGATCCGTTGTTTCCCTGCAAAGCTTCAACAAAATGGGTTGTGCAAGCACTAGTAGTTACAGGTGTAAACTCCCATTTTTCGGGAAAGTCACTTTCTTTTGGTGGTGGTCAATAACAAATACACATGTGTTTTTATTCATCCCTTGAGAGTGACCAGTGATTGAGTATCAACCAAGGTGACACTTTCTATCGGTGTTCTTGGAAGGTCTTCAATTAATGTGAAAGGCAAATCAGCATTGTATAGATGAATAAAATTCTTGACATTGCGATTCATTATGTTTGGAAGAATCGCGGTTGAGTTTTTTTGCAGAATAGCAGCCCCCAGAAGAGAGGCTACTGCATCGAAATCTGCCTGTTCATGCGTTAGAATAACCTGCATGAAGGTATTCTACCCGAAGAAGCATAACAAATTTAAGGTTTTAAAATGTTAATCCACCTTAAATAGCGAAGAAAAGGTCCGATATATCCGGCATTTAATTATTCCTGAAATAGGTGAAAAAGGACAGATCCTCTTAAAAAAGGCATCGGTTTTGATTATTGGAGCGGGAGGTTTAGGTTCTGCCTGCTCACTTTATCTTACTGCTGCGGGGATTGGCAAGATTGGGATTGTTGATTCGGATAAAGTTGAACTTTCCAACCTGCAAAGACAGATTATTCATGATATTCATTCGATTGGTAAACCAAAAGTGGATTCAGCCACTGATAGGTTATTGGCGATTAATCCTGCGGTAGATTTACACGGAATTTATGAAAGGATAACACCTAGAGACTATTTATGAAATCATTTCTGATTATTCAATTGTGATTGACGCAACAGATAACTTTGAATCACGCTATTTATTAAATGATGCCTGCGTAAAATGAAAAAAACTCTCATTTACGGTGCGGTTTACCAATTTTATGGCCAGATGAGTGTATTTGATGCTGCAATGGACCCTGTTTTCGCTGTGTTTTCCGCGAAACTCCAACAGCAGAGGTTATAAAGGCAAATCAGGGCGTTGGGGTAGTTAGTCCCATTCCTGGGGTAATCGGTACTCTTCAGGCCGTTGAAGCGATTAAACTAATATTAAAAATCGGAACACGCTTCAATTGGAAAACTCCTGCTTTTTGATGGACTGCAGATGCATTTCCAGGAAATTTCTGTACGAAAGGACCCAACCTGCCCGGTTTGTGGCAGAGGGAAAATAATTTAACCTGATGAAAAAAGTATTGTAGCCGTCGTCGCTCACCCTGATGATGAGAGTTTTGGTATGGGGGGTACGCTTGCCCTTTATGCTCAAGCCGGGGTGGATGTTCACTTGATCTGTGCAACAAAGGGTGAGGTAGGTGAGGTGCCTGTTCAAATGCTTGAAGGATATTCATCAATTGGCGCCCTGAGGGAACAGGAACTCAGCTGCGCTGCTATTGCTCTGGGGATTAAAAAGTCCACTATCTTGGATATAGGGATTCGGGAATGGCAGGCAGCTTGGATAATAATGCACCCGCAATCTCTATTTCAGGCTCCTGTGCAGCAAGTCGCTGAAAAAATCGCTGTGTTGATTCGGACAATAAAACCACAAGTTGTTGTCACCTTCGATCCCATAGGTGGGTATATGCACCCGGATCATATCGCTGTTCATAATGCGTGTGTCGCTGCGTATAAAATGGCAGGCGATCATAAAATTAGTTTGGAAAACTTTTTGCCTTTTAAACCATCAAAACTTTACTTTCATATTTTTCCCCGAGGGTTATTAAAATATTTTGTTAAACTGATGCCCCTATTTGGAAAAGATCCTAAAAAATTTGGCAAGAACGGTGATATTGATTTAGCTTCAATCATGAACCAGGATTTTCCCACAAACGCCCGAATTAATTATCGTTCAGTTGCTGAACAGCGCGAAAAGGCTTCTGCCTGCCATGCCAGTCAGGGCGGGGATAAGCAGAGCGGCTATTTTCTAACCTGGATTCTGAGATTAATAAGTTCAAATGAATCGTTCATGCGTGCTGACCCCCCGCCTATTATAGGTCACGTGGAAAATGATTTATTTGAAGGGATATAGAATCTAGTTAGCACAGCAAATCATCATCTTCTATATTAATTCCCTGCAAATATTTTTTATTGAAACACCCTGAGATTCCATTCGGGATTGAACCGTGATTGATTTTGAATAAATGATCCAAAATATTTCCAAGTCAACATTATCATTTAAATTTCTGAGTTGATAGAATTGTAAACATCAGATCGCGTTTTAAACAGCGCCGTAACAGATCACCTTTATTTAGCGCAGAGGAGATTTCTTTATTTGATGTTAAAGATTTGTTTGAGAGACAATCAAAATGGATTTTCTTTTTTGTATAACTGGTTCGGATATCGCGGATTCTGTTTTTATGAGAATAATCCAATCCGTCCGTTAATCGTAAAATACCAGCAAGGATTGAGACCATTTTTTTCTCATCCCTGCCAAGCACCCTGAAGTGATCATGCTCTATCGATGGCAGCGCACCCCGATGGTAGCGGGCGATTGAACCGATAATGAATCTCGTTTTATTATCAAATTGAAGTATTGGAGAATCCAGGATAATCTTAAGCCCAGTCTTATGGTGATCTTTGGGTCCTTCGGTATGCACACCAATATCATGAAGTAATCCTGCGCATAACAGATAATATTTTTCTTTTTGACCGAATTGATGCAAGTCCTTTAGGTCATCAAAGATTTTCAATGCCAGTACGGTTATGTGTTTCGTATGCCGGCTGTCAAAATTACAGGATTTGGCCAACTTTAAGAACATATTTTATAGTAGCCTGTTCATCCTCATCAAGTTTATTAAATAATTCTTTATTTTTCAAATATTTTCTGATGTTGATGAGTCTTGAATTTCATTATTGTCATCAGCTGAAATCGGTATATTGTCTGTAGGTAGTTCAAGGCTTGTTAAAAAAATAATCTTTCTTAAATTTAACCAAGTCTCTTTCATTTTCCATTTTCTCCACTCACGGAGATATATTAATATATAAACGATCTCTTTCTGCTTTCCTGTTCGCCAGCAAGAATTCTATTCCAGGTTTTAAGCGGTTGAATGGACTCCTGTATCCATAAAATTGGTTAACACGCTCATTTTCGGTATTTAAAAAATTTGGCAAAAATAATGACCAGACATCTGCGTCATGAATTTCGCCAAGGATCTGCTGGGCTTTTCTGGAGATGTCCAGGGCAAAATCGGTTTTTCCTGAATATAATTCGGAAAATATTTCCAGGGCATACCGTAAATGTTTCGCAGCGATCCGCATTTGATGCAGTTCATTTTTCCTTTCAGGATCAAAAAGAAATACTTCAAAGAACAAGAATTCATCAAGCCTTGATTGAATTTGGGAATTTGCTAACTGGAATAATGTGATTGAATTATTTTCTAAGGATTGAGACGCGTTAATTGTAGTTTCTGCCCATGCTTGCATTTCCAATAAAGTAGGGCTTTCCAAAATTGCAGCAGTCAATATTCTGGTTTGTGATTCCTGTTTTGAGCGTTTTTGCTTTATGCGAAGCCTGACCCTGCGCAGACCAGAAAGTATGTTTTCGCCTTGAGGGTTTTTACAGAATGTGTTTAAAAGATCGATTTGAACATCAAGATCCCTAACTCGACCGTAGGATTGAGTGATTGCTTTAATATCTCTCACCCACGTCTTGGTTTTTCTGGCTGGCAGGTATTCTGCGAAGAGACTTAGCGAGGTCCTTATTCTGCGTGAAGCTACTCTGATATCATGGATATCCTCTGTGTTCTTCCGTCGAATGGCATTTTTGGCTGATTTTTGTAAGATAGCAATCTGCGGGAGCATGCACCGTGCGCAATAATTCAGAATGGTTTGATCATCAGGTGTTTTGTTCATTATCGTTAATCCAGGATTGATTGAAGCTGCTCTTTGATGTCCGAGTTAATTTCTCTGATAGACTTATTTGCGTTTATAATCCGGAAATTATATTCCTTTGCCATCTGATCAAATTGGTCAATCATGTTTGTCTGGTATTGAATAAAACTGTCATAAAGGTTATCTGCTTTGATAATATCCATGCCTGCTTCCCAGAATTCAAATCCACGCCCATGAACAATACGGGTTACCAGGGTCTGCGCTTCCGCTTTGAGATAAAAAACCACGTCCGGAACCAGTGCAAAGCCATACAGGTCTCTGGCCCATTGCGGATGAATACCTCTTACGATATCGCGGGCGATAATAGAATAAAAATAGCGATCTGAAAGCACATAGAAACCTGCTTTCAAAGCAGGGATGATCTGGTTTTCCAACCGGTCTGCAAAATCGGTTGCGTAAAAAAGACTGATGGTTAATGGCGTTAGAGTATTTCCCTTTTTGGCCTCATCCAATCCTGGTTGGGTGAGTGGAGATCGGCGAAGTCCGGTATCTGAGACGGCATAGCCATTTTTTTCAAGCCACTTTCTCAACAGGTCAACCTGGGTTGACCTGCCGACACCATCATTTCCTTCAAGCACGATCAATTTTCCGGGAAGTTTCTTGACGTCGCGATAGGGGAAACCCGCGCCATAAAATTGTGCCTTAGCCATTTGCGCCCTCCAGGTCAGATAGTTTCCGTTTATCTTTTTGATTATGCTCTCTGGCAGATTGAGCTGGGCTTGGAAGCCCGCGCCAACCTTTTAGTACTTTTAAAATCATCTGCCTAATTTCCTTTTGCTGCTTTTGTATAGGTCGTGTGGCGTCAATTATCTGAAAATTAAATTCTTTCGCCATATGATCATACTCTTCAAGGATTTTTCCTTGAAAAAGCCGGAAACTGGTGACTTTCTTGTCAGAAAGGTTTAAATCCATTCCTGCTTCGTAGTATTTGATTCGTGCGCGGGAAGATGTGATCCTTTCCACAGCTTCATCCAACGAAACCTGAAAATATAAAACCAGGTCTGGCTGGAAGGCAAACGAGTATAAATTTCGGACCCATTTAGCGTCCACACCGCGTGCGACATCACGCGCAAACCCTGTAAATGCATAACGGTCCGCTAAAACAATAACACCTGCTTTCAACATGGGCAGGATCTGATTTTCCCACCGATTTGCAAAATCAGCTGCCTGGATCAGGCTGAATGTAGTTGGGGTAAACATTTTTTCCTGCTTGCCGAGTTTGGTGGTGCTTTTCACAAGCGGAGAAGAATTCCATTCACTAAAATAAACTGATTTACTCATCTCAAGCAGCCATTTATGAATAAGGTCAATTTGAGTGGATTTTCCGCTGCCGTCAATTCCCTCAACTACAATTAATTTACCTAAACAAGGATTCGGTTTTAGCATTTTTATTCCTTTTCTAAAAAAAAGGGCTTGATAAGAGGATTATATCAAGCCTGTACTTGGGAATCTTCAAAATTCCAGATTAAAAATCTTCATCCGATATCATCTTCACCGCTGTCCATTTCGAACATTTCTCCGGATTTGATAAAAACAGTCCTCTCACAAATGTTAACAACACGGTCAGCAAAACGCTCCAGGTTATGGACAACCCAAAGCAGCAGGCTTGAATCATCAATAATTGTAGGGTTAGCAATCATTCCATTAACGATTGAACGGTAGCACTTATTAAAAAGCGAGTCCACCTCATCATCTTCGGCAGGTAATGATACAGCAACCTGTACATCTTCATTAATGAATGCAGATAAAGCTCTATGAAGCATACTGACGCCGATTTCAGCCATTTTTTCAATATCCCGAACTGGAGCAGGAATTTCCTTCTGGCCAAGCCGGATTGTGTTATGGGCAATCCCTTTGGCATAATCCCCCATCCTTTCAAGTTCATTGGTAACAATCAGCATCGAGGCGAGCTGCCTGAGGTCATGCGCAAGCGGCTGCTGAGTAGCCATTAGAATTAGAATTGCATTTTCTATGGCAAATCGCTTGTCATTTATTGCCTGATCATCCTCAACCAGTATTTTGGATGCATTAATATCCCGATTTTAAATGCGGACGCAGAATCGAGCGTAGCCTGTTCAACCATGCTGCCTAATAAGAAGATTTCATCCTGGATCTGTTTGATTTTTCTTTCAAATAATTCACGCGCCATGCATCACCTCAATTTATCCAAATCTGCCAGAGATGTAGTCTTCTGTTTCTTTTTCTGAAGGTCTAATAAAAATCTTTTGGGTAAGGTCATATTCAACCAATATACCCACCCGGTCATCAATCCGTGTTCTATCTAAAGAAATAAATGCAGTAAGGTCAGAAGCTCGGCTTGCTTGCTGCATATTATGTGTAACAATAATTATTGTATATTGTTCTTTCAATTCCTGCATTAATTCCTCAATTTTTAAGGTTGCGATTGGGTCCAAGGCAGAAGCAGGTTCATCCATCAAGATTACTTCAGGTTCCGTTGCCAATGCCCGCGCGATGCACAACCTTTGCTGCTGACCGCCGGAAAGTGCCAAACCGCTCTTTGTGAGGTCATCCTTGACTTCGTCCCAGAGTGCAGCTTGTCTCAAACTTTTTTCAACAAGTTCATCCATGTTTCCCTGATAATTATTTACTTTTGCGCCAAACGCGATATTTTCGTATATGCTCTTTGGAAATGGATTTGGTTTTTGGAATACCATGCCGATTTGTCTGCGTATATGCACCGCATCAACCTCGGATGCATATATATTTTGGCCGTCATACAACACTTCTCCTGTCACCCTTGCTGATGGCACCAGATCATTCATACGATTGAAGCAGCGGATGAGTGTGCTTTTTCCACAGCCGGAAGGTCCGATGATAGCCACAATTTTATTGCGCGGGATATCCAGATTGATCGAATGAACTGCTTCCTGCGTTCCATAGAAGACGCTCAGGTTTTTGGTGGAAATGACAGGTGAATTGATTACTTCTTGAATCATTTAAGTTTGATCCTTTGTTACCATTTTATTTCAAGTTTTTTTCTAAGCACTACAGCGATTGCGTTGAATGAAAGCAGAACTGCAAGCAGAACAATGATTCCTGCGGCAGCCAGATGCACCCTAAATTCTTCCTGAGGTAATGTGATCCAGTTATATATCTGGATAGGCATTACTGTAAATTGATCCCAGACGGATTCTGGCAGAAAAGGTACGTAAGTAAAGGCGCCCATAATAATCAATGCAGCAGTTTCTCCCATCGCGCGGCTCAATGCGAGAATGATACCAGTTAATATACCTGGCATGGCAATCGGCAAAACCTGCCTGGAAACGACTTGCCACTTTGTTGCCCCAAGCCCGAAAGCTGCTTCGCGTATTGTGGGGGGTACAGAACGAATAGCTTCGCGGGAAGCGATTATGACAATGGGAAGTATCAACATGGTCATAGTCAATGCGCCTGCAAGCAGCGATTGGTTGAATGGCAGCCTAATTTCCAACCAGTGAATTCCGAAAAGATTGAATTGCAATCCGCCGAGACCGCTCTCGCCTACTGGAAGATGAAGCAATTTAACCAGCCAGCTTCCAGGTGAAAAAAGTCCGAACATTCGTCCAAATACTGCCAATCCCAGCATCCCATAAACAATCGAAGGAACACCTGCCAAATTATTTATGTTGATGTTGATAAAATTTGTCAGCCAATTTTTCGGCGCATACTCTTCAAGGTAGATCGAAGCACCTACGCCAAGGGGAAAACTGAAAAGACCTGTTAAGGCAAGCATAATCACACTGCCAACAATTGCAGATTTCATGCCTGCTTGTAATGGCTTTCTTGAATGGTAATTTGTGAATAATTCAGGGCGAAGCCAGGCAAAACCTTCAATTGCGAGGTCAATAATCAGAACCGTGAGCATCAAGATGCTAATCAGCATACATGCCATAAGGAAAAATGAAAAGTACTTGCCTATTTTATGGCGGCTTTCTAAATTTTCCCGGAAATCAGATTGAGTTTGTTTATTATTATTCATATTCTTCTCTAAACCTTCTAAGCACGATATCACTGATGATATTCATGAGAAAAGTAATCGTAAATAAAGCGGCGCCTACTGCGAAAATGGATTGACCGTTAATAGACCCGGCGGGCGCGTCTCCAAAACTGACCTGCACAATGAAGGCGGTCATTGTCTGAACGCTTTCAAGAGGATTGAAGGTAATTCGCGGTGTTGCACCGGCAGCAATGGTTACGGCCATTGTTTCGCCAATTGCACGTGAAAACGCTAAAATAAAGGCAGCAATGATTCCACTAAGCGCAGCAGGTACCACTACTTTGGTTATCACTTCGAAACGCGTAGCTCCCAATGAATATCCTGCCTCGCGCAAAGACCGGGGAACGGCTCGTATTGCATCTTCGCTGATCGATGCGACCGTAGGGATAATCATGATCCCTAATACAATTGAGGCGCTCAGCGCATTGAAGAAACTAACCTTAATTCCAAACCATTTTTCAAAAATTAATTCAATCAAAGGTGTAATAAACGAAATCGCGAAATAACCGAACACAACCGAAGGAATCCCGGCAAGGACCTCAAGAACAGGTTTGAGGACATCCCGGACCTTATCGCTTGCATATTCGCTCAAAAAAATGGCGCTCCCAAGGCCAAGGGGTAAAGCAATTATTGAAGATATTGAAGCAACTAATATCGTTCCCTGCAGCAAAGGCAAAATGCCGAAATTATCAGGAGATACTTTTGCTGCTAAAGGACGCCACGTTGTCCCTGTGATGAATTTTAAAAAAGTTACCTCAGGCCTCATAAAAAAACCGATGGTTTCTGAGAATAATGAAAGAATTATGCCAATGGTGATCAAAATCGAAAGAATTCCACAGAAAAAGAGGAATCTTGTTATTATCTTTTCCCGGAAAAATTCATTTTTCGAATGTCCAAGATAAAGCGAACTTTTTTGTGGTGTATTATTTTTCATAATCTATGAATCGATGGTCTTCATATTATTTCAATTACTGAATAAAAAATCGTTCAGGGATGAGAAGGTACCTCATCCCTGGACAGATGACCTTTGAGTTTTACTTGCCTAATACCTCGGATAATATTGCCATGTTATCCTCATAGGTTCCGGTAGGGGGCATGCTGTAACCCACATCAGACATGATAGCGGGAGCGCCGGCTTCGCTGAAGTAGAAACTTACGAATTCGGCAACCTGGGGTTTTGCTTTGAGACTTTCAGCGTTGGCGTAGATGAAGAGCGGCCGTGAAAGCGGGTTGTATGAGCCATTCTGGACAGTCTCATCACTCGGTGATACCGCATCACCATCTTTGTTCACGATTGCCATTGCTCTAACTTTTTCACTGTTGCTGACATAATAGGCATAACCGAAGAAGCCCAGGGCGTATTGGTCATTTGCGATGCCGTCTAAGAGCACATTGTCATCACTGTTGAAGGATGTATTTTCATCCTGGCGCAAGTCTTCATCACCGGTAGCTTTTGCAATTACTTCAATCATGTAATCACGGGTACCGGAATCTGGGTCTGGAATGAAGAATTGGATATCTTCCGCGGGAAAAGATGGATCAATATCCGACCATTTAACAATGGTGCTGTTGGCGCCAAAGATCTGACCTAGCTGCTCAGCAGTTAGACTCTGCAGCCAGTCATTTTCCGGATTGACCATGACGGTCAAGCCGTCCAGGGCAACCAGAAATTCGGCATATTGAATATTGTTTTCATCGCAAATTGCTTTTTCTTCATCTTTAATTTTTCGGGAAGCATCACTGATGTCAATTTCTCCAGGGCAGAATTTTTTGAAACCACCGCCGGTTCCTGCCAAGCCTACTGAAATGCGCACATCCGGTTGGACCTTAACAAATTCTTCAGCTACTGCGACAGTGATGGGATAAACTGTGCTGGAACCATCCACTAAAACATCTCCGGAAAGCATTTCAAGCACAGCAGTGGGAGCCATCTCAGCGGTTGTGCTTGTTTCCTCGGTAGCAGCAGGTGCTGCTTCTTCAGCAGTCGGGGCTGCGGCGGTAGCGCATGCAGAAAGCATTATCATGCCTATAACCGAAACAGCCAATAAAACAGTATATTTTTTAACATTCATTTTCTCCTATTAATTTTATTTTCTGAGATATCGTACCAACGCACCATTAACAGCAGAGGTTGAGAATGTTAAGAATTCTTAACGAATGTTAAATTATTCTTATATGCCTATTGAAGGGGAATTTGAAAATAGAAAGTACTACCCTGGCCAGGTTGGCTTTCTGCCCATATCTTGCCGTTGTGTGCTTCAACCAAGTGCCGGGAAATCGATAAGCCCAATCCTGTCCCTCTTTCAGAGCGAGATCGGTCAGTTTTGTAAAAGCGCTCAAAAATTCTTTCAAGATCTTTTGGTGGGATTCCTTTGCCATTGTCTTTGACAAAAAAGACTATAAAGCCAGATTCCTGATAAGCAGAAACTTCAATTCTTCCTCCAGGTGAAGTAAATTTGATTGCGTTATGCAATAAATTGACCAAGACCTGTTCAAGGCGGGGAGGATCCACAAGAACAGAAGACAATTCTGGAATAACCGTATTTAATAATGTAAGACCCGCACGGTGAACTTGCAACGTCATGCGTTCGCAAGCCGCTTTAATTAAATCTTCCGGTTTTGTGTACCGTTTTTCCAACGGCACTCTGCCAGATTCAATTTTTGAAAGCTCCAGCAATTCTTCCACTAGCTGTGTCAGATTATCTACCTCGCCATCCATTTTCTCTAAAAACCGTTTTGCATCAGCGGGATCATTCAAAGCACCTGACTGTAATGTTTCAGTTATCAGTTTTAATGACGTGAGGGGGGTACGCAACTCATGTGATACATTGCTGACGAAATCCCTTCTGATAATTTCCAGTTGCCGCATTCGGGTAAGGTCTTGAAATAGAAATAATACACTGTCGGGCAGCTCGGGTTCCAAAGGAGTAGCGATACATTGAATGAAAGATTTATCAGGCGCTGTTTCAAAACTTATAATTTCCTGTTGGTGGGTTTTGAAACATTTTTCAAATAATTCATTGATACGGTAATCGCGTACAACTTCAACCAAAGAATGGTTTAATGCTTCTTTCTGATCTACATGGAACAACTGGCTGGCTGCCTTATTAAACGTACTCACATTACTGTTCAGGTCCGCTATTAGAATTCCGTCGGAAATATTATCGAGGATGGAGCCATACATTTTATAGTCTTTAACCAGCTTTGCTTGCATTTCAACTGTCTTTTGGTTTGTTTCGGTTAATAAAAGAAATAAATCTGAGATTTCAGGAGGAAGTTTTTGCAAGTTCCTTTTCTTATTATTGGACTTGCCAGATAGTCCCAGGTTTTGCATTACTTGCTGGATGGATTGACGATACTTGAATGAAGTTAAAGCAGCCATGATAATGGGAATAAAAATGCCAGCCAAGATAAAAACCAGGTTCTGCTGTTGAATTAAGCTTTCAAGCGCTGGTACTTTAATAATTTCAGCAAAAAGCAGAACTTGCAGAAAAGGGATTGTTAATATCGCAAGAATCCGCCAAAATAGCGAAAATCTCATCAGTAGTTATCCTTCAAAACGATAACCTGTGCTGCGTATGGTTATGATGCGTTTGGGTTGTGCGGGGTCTTTTTCTATTTTTTCCCGCAGCCAGCGTACGTGAACGTCAACTGTTCGGCTGTCGCCGAAATATTCCCAGCCCCAGACTTTTTCAAGAATAATCTCGCGCGATAAGGCCTGGCTTTTATGCTGTGAGAAGTAAAGCAGCAGGTCGTATTCCTTAGGTTTTAGGTCGAGTGGTTGACCGTTTAGGGTTGCTTCTTTACGAGTTTCATCAATCAACAGGTTGTCAAAATTATAAATCTTGTGTGATGATGAATCAATGGCAGATAGATCTTTCATGATCCTTACCCGGCGCAGCAGCGCTTTAACTCTTGCTATCAATTCACGCATGCTAAAAGGTTTGGTCAAGTAATCATCTGCCCCGACTTCCAGGCCTACGACCCTGTCAATTTCATCATCGCGCGCAGTAAGCATCAGGATAGGAGTATTCATTTCCTGCCTCAAGACCCGGCAGACCTCAAATCCATCAATTCCCGGCAGCATGATATCTAATAGAATCAGGTCTGGATTGATGAACCTGGCTTTTTCAATAGCGCTCTTCCCGTCGCTGGCAGTGTCAACGCTATATCCCTGGTGTTTCAAGTTGTATGCCAGAGTTTCCTGAAGAGTTAGTTCATCCTCAACAATTAATATTTTTTCAGCCACGAGATTTCACCATATCTTTCAAGATTTCAAGTAAATCCTGGGCAATTTTTTCCCTGTCGAAATTGACTATTAAATATTCATATCCTTTATTGCCCATAGAAATCGCTGTGTCCTGATTATTATATAAAAATAAGCAGCTGTCCGCCAACGCTCTTGGGTCTCCTGGAATAGAAAAAATTCCGCAGCCTGATTTTTCAATAACCTCGCGTATTACTCCGTCTATTGCCAGAATAATCGGTTTTCGAGCAGCCATATAATCAAAGACCTTGTTCGGATAGGTGGTTTTATACATTTCAATCGGTTTAAGAATCGCGATACAGGCATCCACAGTAGAAAGGATTTCTGGAACCTTTATCTTTGGAATTGGATCCATAAACGAGAGATTAGCAAGGTTTAATTGCGCAGCCTCTTTAACCAGGTTCTGTTTCTCCTTGCCATCTCCCAATAAGACAAAATGAATATCAGTGTTGTCTGAAAGTAATTTGGCGCATTGCAGAACGACGCCAAGGTCATTTGACATCCCATGCGCACCGGCGTAAAGAATGATAAACTTTTTTTCCCAACCCAATTCATTACGAGTTTTGGAAATATTTGGCTTATAAAAAAATGAGATATCAGACCCGTTCGGAATGAGAGAAACAATTTTGCCGCTTATTTTGCTGACTGATTTAATGAAACCAGGAGAATTAACCACAACTTGGTCTGCATGATTGTATAGAAATTTCTCAAGCCAAAAGGAAAACTTCAATTAATAACGGATTCTTTAAAACCCCTACCGCGATAGCAAATTCAGGCCACAGATCACGAACCTCGAGTAAAAAGGGAACATGTTTAAATCTGGAAACCAGCCAGGCGCTGACTGCTTGAAAAATTGGTGGGGTCGTTCCCCATATGAGATCAACATTTTTTATGGAGAGGCTTTTGAAAAAAGAGGAAGTCATGAATGACAAAAAACTGATAACTCTGTGGATGAAACTTTTGTGCAGAGCGGTGTATGTATAGGTTCGATATATCCTAATTAATCCACCAGCATCTTCTTCCATCAGGGCATTATGTGAATCTTTACCTGTGAGATAACTTACCGGGCTGGCGATAATACTAACCTGATGGCCTTGCCTTGCAAGAAACCGCGCCAGTTCGTGATGGCGGGTTCCACCCGGTTCATCCAGAGCGGCAAAAGCTTGATGGATCAATAAAATATGCATGACTTTATTTTCGGTAATTATCCCACGAAGGAAATGCGAGTCGTAATTTCAATTGGGAGCATACCAGTCGCAGTATATTGGATAGATAAGGCGGGAACTTTTACCCCATAAGTTGGCGAATACCAGCCGTGATTTACTGAATCACTTTTATCATTTAAAGATTTCCCTGACCTGATGATATTTAAACCATCTGTAATAATGCCGGTAATGGTGAAAAGTTCAATTTGCATCAGACCAAAGGGTGCGCTTAAGGAAATTAGATTCTCATTTAATTCATAAGGCCAATCAGGAAATAGCCAATTTAATTGAATTGTTCTTTTTATTTTTTTAGAATTTAGTTGAATGAGATTGTCATTAATAAGCCAGCCTTTTTCCTCCCACCTCTTCAATTTACGGTTGTGTATGACACCCAATTTTAGGTAACCGCCCTGTCTCCCACTGAGGGAAGTGCGGGTAAATTCTGTGATTTGTGCTTTGGACCAGTCCAGCCATAGAAAACGGCCAGTACGCGTCATTTGGTCTTGAAGGTTTATAGAAATAGTATTATGGACGAGCGTTGAAGTTAATCTGTTATCCCATGGAGATGCTGCATTGTAAAGGTAAGTTCCAGCATCGCATGCAACATTTCTCCCCTGATGCCAGATCTCCACATGCAATTGGTCTGCATGCGCGGGGCGATTTTCGTAATGAATAGCACGCATACTTGCCCAGGATTCATTACTTCCTATGCGATTGATTTGCCAGGTTTTTTTCAGATCGATGCTTTCAGGCAGAACTGGTGATGAAGGAAGGTTTAACCAAAAACATAAATCATCCCATTCACCCGCGGGCAATGCTGCTTTTCCGAGAAAACACCGGTTTGAAGCTTGTATGATGGGGCGATAATCCGAATAGGCAGCATGGCTGAAAGGCAGGATATTTGAACCGTCATTATGGCCGAGGTTCGGCACCTTTCCGGACTTGTAATCCATTTGTCCAGTTAGCCAGGTTGTTGCTTTCCCGAGTAGTCTTATTAGTCTGATTATCAAGATCCTTGTTCTCGGTTCTCATAAGGTACCACATCCATAAGGAGAGCATAAGCAGCATGCGGTGGTAATTGGTACTGTGTTGGATGTACTCACCATCAGCACTAACCTGAGTATTAATAGCTTGGGTGAATAATAGTAAACCCGTCTCTTTCCACTTTCCTGCTCTGGGATGATGAGGTAGAAAAACTCCGGCTGTATAAAGCCCGACTGCTTCAGATACCAGGTGATTATTATTTTGGGCTTTTGCATAGGCTAGAGTGGGCAAAATGCGCTCTGCATGATCCGCGATATTCACAAGAATCGATCTAATTTTGTCAGATTTAATTTTAAAAGAAGAGTCTTAATAAATTTAATGCGATAACAAGAGAAATCAAACGTAGAGCTACTTCCTGTCCGGATTGCCAGTTAGGTCCTTTATTTAAAGGATTTGTCTGATTGAATTCCTTAATATTTTTCCAAAACGATCTCGGATAACATTTATCATCGGTTAATAAATAAGCCTTTCCAAGTGTAATTGCCCATCCAAAGCGCGCCGGCTCCCAGATGAATTTTATATCTTCACAGGGAAGCCGAACTTTTTCAGTTTCGTAAAGAGTCCAGTGGGCTAGGTCTCCCGGGATCGTCAGGTTGAGTGGAACCGGTTCTGCGCCAAAAAGGCGGACATTACCTTTAACAATTTCATCTGCCTCTTTAATTATTTTATTTTGATAATCATTGCTGAAAAGTGAGAAAGTCTTTGTTTGAAGCTGGTCCATAAAGCATTCAGGTAGAAATGCTTCATCAGGAAGCAACCGATTCATGCTTGCGGATGGGGTTTTAAAATGATAGTAACCGCTTCTTAAACCTGCTTGATAAGAGAGGTAATTTATTGTCTGGGCAGGGCTGAGTTGAATAATTGCTTTCAGTCCTATCCCAATATTCTTGACAATACTCATACTATCCAGAATGAATGAATTCAGTCAGTGTCACCGCTTCTCCGGTCTGAAGCGATTTCTGGCAAGCAAGGGTGGCATAACTCACATTTAGAAGCGTATTATAGGATATGGGTTCTTCTGTGCCTTTTAGAATGGCGTTTGTGAATGCGCACCACGCAGCCAGATGCCCTTTGTCTTGGCTCAGTCTGGATTTGAATGTTTTTTTCTGGTGATCATCTACCAACTCCAATGTTCTAAAATCATCCAAAATACCCACCTTACCCCCGCAGAAAATCTCAGCATATTCCTTCCCAAAGCTTCGACTACCATTTGCTAAATATTTAATAACACCTTGCGACCCATCCGGAAATTCAAGTGATATGGTCAGGTTATCCTGGTGGTATTTGCCATTATCAGGAAGGCTTGCCACGTGCACCTTCTCTGGAATTTGTCCGATGATAAAGCATAAAAAATCTATAAAATGGCACCCTTCACCAACCAAACGCCCTCCACCGACCAAAGGATCATGCAGCCAATGTGAAGTAGGAAGGAAACCGGCATTGACTCGGTAATAAATTGAAAGAGGCTCAGCCCGATTCGAAAAGTATGCCTTCAATGCCTGAGAATAAGGCGCAAACCGACGATTAAATCCGACCATAAGATATGGATGGGATTTTTTGGCAAGTTCTTTTTCAATTATTTTCAGATCTTCTACTTTCAAAGCCAATGGCTTTTCACAATACACATGCTTACTGGCTTTCAGTGCCTGAATTGTTAGGAGTGCGTGACTGTCATGCCGGGATAGCACACTTATGGTGTTTATTACATTGTGGGAAATAATTTCTTTTTCGTCAGACGTTGCAAATTGAAAACCAAACTTACGCCCCAGGTTTTGGGCGTTTGCTCCGCCCGGAGAGGCAATTCCAATAAATGTAACTTCGCCAGCTTTTCGAACAGCCGGGAGGAAAACTGCACTTGCGTAGTTTCCTGCTCCCAATACCCCCAATTCTATGGTTTCAGGCTTTTTATTTTTAATATTTGTCCCGGTTACAGAAAAGACAGTTTTTCCGGATATGGGTGCATTAATTTTATATGTAAGCAAGATACCAAGATAGGCTGCCCTGGTTTTTCCAGTTATAAGGTCATAAGCCTGGTTAGCATCTTCAACAGGGAAGCGGTGAGTGATAAGAGGTCTTATGTCAATTTTGCTTCTCCCTATCAGATCTACAAATGCCTCAAGATTACGCCCTTCAGTCCAGCGTATATACCCCAATGGATAATCGGCACCTTTTTCTTCATAATCCAGATCATATCTGCCTGGGCCAGCAGACCGAGAGACCTGAAAAAAGAGTTCTTTTTCATAATAAAGCTTGCGAGGTATGTTAAGCCCGACCACACCAAGAGAAACCACATGTGCACGGTCACGTGCAATAGCACCTGCCAATTCAACAGTATCATCTGATGACGTATCAGCACAGATAAGAATATGGTCGAAGCCGCGCCCATGAGTAAATGCTTTATATTGAGCAAGTGCATTGCGGTTGGATTCAGCAGTCAATCCAAGAGTTTTTGCGAATTTAACACGTGATGAATTTATATCCAATCCGAAAACTTCACAGCCTGCAGCGGTTGCCACCAGAGCTGTCACTAGACCCAACAAACCCAGCCCTATTACAGCAACTCTTTCGCCAACTTGCGGGTTGGCGAGTCTTAACCCATTTAGCGAAATAGCTCCCAGCGTTGCAAAAGCGCCGGATTCAAAATCGACATTATCAGGCAGGTGAGCGGCGAGGTTTTCTGGTACTAATGCGAACTCAGCATGTACTGCATGGCCTCCTCCCGCGCAAACAATACGATCGCCAGGCTTGTAGTTTTTTACTCCATCACCGACTTGGATAACCGTTCCCGAGGAGGAATATCCAAGAATCAGCGGTTGATCCAAGCGGTTAAATGCAGCTTCAAATGTTGTCAGTACTCCTTCACGCCGTGCTTTTTCAACCACTTGTTTCATCAGGTCCGGTCTGGAACGCGCCTTGCCTACAAGGCTTTTCTCGGAGAATTCCACAAGATTGCGTTCTGTACCAGCTGAAACAAGCGATGCCGAGGTTCTTACCAAAATGAAGCCTGGTCTGATTTGCGGCGCTGGGACTTCTATTACTTCAGTTTTTCCATTCTTTAGATTCTGAACAACCTGTTTCATACTTTCCTCAGGGATTGGGTTTGTTTTTTAAAATTATACCCAGTAAAAAAGAAAGCAGGTTGTAATGCCTCCTCGAAGAGTAAAAATGTGAAGTTTTATTCGGGATTTGTGCCAAATCTGCTGAGCAGCACTCCGCCGATGCCAATCGCGGTGATAATCAGATTTATAAGAAATCCAATACAGGGAATAAAAGAAAGCACTGAAGAAATTGAACCCAAAATAAAAGCGCCAAATATTGTGGTTGGTTCAATCGGCCAATCAAGCTTCAGCCATTCAATAACTCTGCTGCCAACAATTAAACTTAAAGCAACCCAACCCCAAAGGCTGCAGACAAGGCAAGCGATTATTAGAAGAATTCCCACTGGACTGAGGCAAATAGTAATAATCAAAATAACAGTCACAACGGGAATGGTAATGATGGTCAACAATCCCGCTCCCCAAGCTGCCGGGAGATTGGTTTTTATTGCAGAAGCAATCCTGGTCGTCGGGACTTTAAGAATACAGATCCCGATCAAAGACAGCAAAACCAGGGCAAGGACCAGGGCTCCCTGTAATGCGATAATCCTGCCTGGACGCAGCCATTCAAGCAAGCTAATTACCTTTGTGCCGACTTCTCCACCTGCGGCTGAAGGGAAAGTATAGGTATTGATTTCGCCTGTAACAAGTGCATTGGGTGAAATATTTATCGTCTGGAAAATCTGGTTAATGTCGCCAGTGATGATTGCCGTATCCTCAATAAAGGATGATCCAGCCAGCAAATTCAGGTCGCCAGCAACTCTACCTGAAACCTCAAGGTTGCTGCCAATAAGACTGATGTCGCCCATCACTAGCGCGTCTTCCTCGATTATCAGGGTAGTGCCAATTCCAACAATATTTCCATCAATTTTCTCATTGCTTTTTAGGATATAGGTATCACCGGCAATGAATTGACTGGGGAAAGTTGTCCTGAATTCAGGCTCAGTGGGTTGAGCAGGCGTGCCAATACATGCAGTGAGGACAATCAAACAAAGCAATACAAGAAATCGCTTAGTCCGAATAGGTTTCATGTATGGGAGTTTTCCTGTTTTTTAGGTTCCAAATTAAAAATATCGCAGCCATCAGAAATGCATTTATCAATCCAAAGAAGATGAATCCAGCTGCCAGCGGAATCGTGGCGGGTAGTCTGTTGATCCATAAACCCAGAGTAGCTAAGCTGCTGGTTAGTGCTATGATAGTCTGGACAACTGAATTTAAGAAATTGGCCAGGATTTGCATAAAGGAACCACTGGCAACCATATAGGCCAACGATGCTGCAAGTGTCAACATAAATATGCTAAACGAGGTGATTCGGTATCTGCGAACTTTTTCAGCACTGCATTTCTTAATTATTGTGTTCTGCCAGCGTTCAGTAAAACCTGGTGCTGGCGCGATCATCTTGGCTTGGGTAAGTAATACCTTGCTTGCTTCCCAGCCAACCATTAACTCAGTGCATTGTTCGCAGTCTTCCAAATGTTGGGCAAGGTATTGCATTTCCTCATGGCTTAGTATGGGTTCATCCAGGATCCAGTTTTCATAGGGAAAGTGTTTCATGGTATCTTCCTTCCATTCTTATACTATCTTGCGATTCTGACCATTGTTCTGCCATATGCTGTCGCGCACGATGCAGGCGGCTCTTCACTGCGCTTTTTGATATCTTAAGAGTTTCGCAAATTTCATCTTCCGATAATTCATGCCAGTAGCGCAGTACCAAAACCGCCCTGTCGCCCACACTTAAATTTGCGAGCTGCTTCTGTACATCCTCTGAAAATTCTGATGAGATCGCAGCAGATTCAGGATTTGGCGCAGGATCTTCAGCCGAATATTCTATGATCCCATCCAGATCAATCGATGGCAGATGCTTGCGGCGCTGTTGGTCAATGCAGAAATGAGCGGCGATAGACAACAGCCATGTTGGGAAAGGCCGCAGGGAATCATATCGGTCAAGGTTTTTATAAGCACGCCAAAATGTCTCTTGTGTCGCATCTTCGGCTGCCTGTGAATTACCAAGCATCCGGTAGCACAGGTTGTATACCGGATTTTGATAGGTTTCCACTAAATTTGTGAATGCACCTTGATCGCCTCTCTTGGCGAGCTTTAAGCATTCAGCTTCCACGATGCTCAAGACAGCTCCGTTAATAGTATCTAAGGTATATACGACTGCAATCCAAAATAGTTGCATATTTGAAAATGCAAGATATATTTTAATCGGAAGTGAAAGTTTTTTATTTTGAAATATTAGAAAAATGTGGACTGAAAAATTACGGAAAGACCCACTTTTATATCTTTTGGGGGCGGAAGATAAAGCACTTTTTTATTTTAACCGAGCGAAATTTGCTTGAGATATTCATTGGGGGCGATGAATTATTATGGGAATTGCCCGAAGTAAAGAGTATATTAAAACAGCAACAACCAGATGGGTCATGGCTTTATAAAGGGAAGCGGCCGGGAGATGAAATTGGCGAAGCCTATGAATTACTTGAAACCTGGAAGATACTGAGAATATTGGTGGAGAAATATGGAATGACCAGCGCCCATTCTTCAATAAACCGGGTTGCAGAATATATTCTTTCTTATCAGACAGAAGAAGGCGATATTCGCGGGATTCTATCAAATCAATTCATGCCCTATTATATGGGCGCAATTCTGGAAATACTAATAAAAGCCGGTTATGAAAATGATAAAAGGGTGGAAACGGGACTTCAGTGGCTTTTAGATATGCGCCAGGACGATGGGGGATGGATCGCACCGCTTATGTTATACAAGATGAACGATTTTTATAAAATTAGCCGCCAACCTCCTATATATCCCCAAAAAAACTTGCCATTTTCTCATATGGTTTCCGGAATGGCCATACGGGCGTTTGCCGCGCATTCTAACTCAAGAAAATCACCTGAGGCAAAAAGAGTTGGTTTCTTACTCAAAGGCAGGATTTTTCAGAAAGATGTATATTCCTCACGCAAGGATGAATCTTACTGGGTCAAATTCCAGTTCCCATTCTGGTGGACAAACCTTCTAACGGTGATGGATTCACTGATGCGCATGGAATTTTCCCCCCAAGATGCGAATATCCAAAAGGGGTTGATGTGGTTGATAGATAACCAGGGAGAAAATGGATTATGGAAAGCCAGTTATGGAAAAGCGGGTGTATGTGATCCGGATTATTGGGTGACCTATGCAATCTGCAGGATTTTAAAGTATTTTCTAATTTAAATTTATTGAAAAAATATTGCCAAAATAACCAAAAGAAGATTTCTAATAACTAAAGATTGTCAAATCTATATACAGATAAATTATAAATATTGTTGAATTACTAAAGGGAATTTGAAGGGATTAAATTATTGCTGATCATCATCATAATTATTGAACAACTTTTTAAACGATTTGTGATATTTTGAAAAATAATCCCAACTGCCTTTTCCTTTTGGGAAGAACATACCAGTTTTTTCACGATATTTAAGATAAGGCTCCCTATAACGAATTGCCAGATCAGTTTCTTCAGCCATAACCATAATAAATTCTATAAGGATCATTGGTACAGAAAGTATCAACAAGAATGGCGAATGCAAGCCAAAGGATAGCGCCATCCACAACAGCGCCAGGAAAGCTTGCGGATGGCGGATGTGTTTATAAATACCTGCGGTAACTAACTTGTTCTTACTGGCGGGCGTCAGCCATTCACTCCCCAGGTCTTGAACTCCAGTTACCGCCAAAGCCAGCGTGGGCAAACCAAGCAGTAGAGCAATAGTAAATGATACCCACCGCGGCCAGCTGAAAGGAGTTGCTAGCCAGTTTGCAAGAGGCAAACTACGGCATAAAATAAAATTAATCACTGCCAATCCCATAAAAACCAGGGCAGTCATGCGGTAACGTGTGCAGCGAAAAAATGATTCTTCGCCGATTTGCCGCTCAGACTGAGCCGGGCTTACACTCATAACATATAGAATTGTTGAAGCGATGCTTGCTAAAATAAAACTTACGAAATTAAGTATTGCAAGCATCCTTCCTCCAAATCTCAAATTGATAGAGAAATCCTAACTAAATATCACTTCCTCTTTGCCGGATAATTTTTCATTGATACGCTGAATAACAATATCCATGTGTTTTTTCTTGTGCACGAAATCCAAATCATCAGTTTTAATAGTGAGTAACGGGCAAGTATCGAAAGTCTGCATCCATTCGTCGTAATAGGTTTCAAGTAAAGAAAGGTAGTCGGATGAGATACCGGACTCAATATCGCGCGCACGCTGATGGATTCGCGCCATGAGCACATCTACCGGGCAGCGCAGATAAATAAGCATGGATGGTACAGGCAGAGTTGAGATAAGCAGGTTAAACACACTTAAATAAGTTTGATAATCCAGTTCATTCAGATTTCCCAGATGGTTAAGCGCCCGGCAAAAAATAAAGGCATCCTCATAAATACTGCGGTCAATGATTGTTGAGCGCGGATCTTGAGCCATTTGCAGGTGCTGCTGTGCGCGGTGTCCGAGGAAGTATACCTGCAGGTGAAAGGACCAGGTTTTCATATCTTTATAAAAGTTCGGCAGATAGGGATTATCCGCCACGGATTCGTAGGCGGTGTGCCACCCGAGCCGCTGGCCAATACGTTCAGTGAGAGAGGTTTTACCAGAGCCTATGTTGCCGGCGACCAGAATAAGATGTTTTGGCATAAGAGATCCTCTAATATGGCTAATGCTAATTATATGCCAACCAGTTTTAGTCTAGATTCGGGTTATTTGAACAGGCTTGTAAATTAATTGATTTGTTCATACAAAACTAACTGGGCGTGGTTATAAAGAATGAGAAAAAACTTTTTTCTATGCTCTTTTTAAAAAGTTTCTATTTTATTCAGTTTTATCCTTCTTCATTCGGTTGAGGATCATAAGAAAATCCTGATCGATGTAGCGGTGCTTGACCTGCCTTACATCAAATTTGAACAGCTTGAATGTAAATTGGAGAAAACGACCAAACAAAATCGCCATGACCAAAGTACCAATTCCAACCGATCCGCCCATAAAATAACCTGCGATTAAAACAACGACTTCGATAATATTTCTGATCCATCCAATGGATAAATTGACCCGTTTAGTCATGGCGATCATAAAGCCGTCTCTCGGCCCTGCGCCTAGTTGGGCGCTTAAATAGAAATAGGTGGCTAATGCCATCATAATCAGGCCGACCATCATCATCCCGCTACTGACGGCTATGCTATCTGAGACCGGGATCCATTCTTTGCGATTGATCAAGTCAATAAAGGTGCCGATAAAGAGCACATTACCGATGGTACCCCAGCCAATTCTTTCCCCAAAAATGAAATCAAACACCAAAATTACCAGACCGACCAGCTGGGTCGCAACGCCCATTGTGATATTAAATTGAATCGATAATCCCTGATGAAATACAGCCCACGGAGCGAGACCGATATTGGCATTCACGGTCAGCACAATTCCGAGGCCATAAAGAAAGTAACCAATCATTAATCGTGCGATCTTGCCGACAGCATTTTTCATTATTGAGCGCCTTTGAGGGGTGGTTTCCTGTTGAATTTGCAGAAACAATACGAGCGCAAGTTATACTCAGATTGAGGTGTTAAGTCAACAGGAAAATCAAATAATCATATTGTTTCATGTGTTTGGGTTTATAAAGCTGATTTTATTCTCGGAAATACCCCTCTGGTATAATCCCGTGAATGTATCCCATCGTCGCGCTTGATATAGAAACCACAGGTTTGGACCCGCGCCGTGATGCCATCATCGAAATCGGCGCGGTATGTTTTGACGGTAAGAAAATCATTGATACCTGGCAATCGCTGATCAATCCTCTGCGGCCAATTCCAGCTGTTATTACTCGATTAACTAACATTACCAACGATATGGTGATTAACGCGCCTCTCATCCAGTCTGTCATGCAGAATTTTGCGGATTTCGTGGGCGAAATGCCTGTAATAGGGCATAATGTTTCCTTTGATCTTTCCTTTCTCAAAATCCATCAGAATTTTGACCTTAATCCGGTAAATGACACATTTGAGATTGCAGCAGTTCTTCTGCCTACTGCCCCACGCTATAGCCTGAGCGCCCTGGTCGATCGCTTTGGAGAATCAAACCTCAATCCGCACCGTGCTCAAGATGACGCGGAAGCGACATTGGCTGTTTTTAATCAGACTGCATGAACTGGCTGGGAAATTACCATTGCACTTGCTGGCTGAAATTGTGCAGGCTTCCCATAACCTGACCTGGGACGGACGGTGGTTTTTCAACGAAGTATTAAAGGAACGTTCCAAAGGGCCAATACCCGCAAAACAGGCTGCCCAAAAGGAATACGGCGTGATTTTTGAGGCGCCTTCAGAGTTGTTAGCTCAGCCGTTAAAACCCAATCCAGAAATTGTTGCACTGGATATCGAAGAAGCCACCGCGATCCTGAGCTTGGGAGGACCGTTTTCAAAATACCTTGAAAACTTTGAGAGCCGCAATGAGCAGGTTGAAATGCTTCAGGCCGTAGCAGGGGCGCTTTCCAACAGTCAGCACCTGTTGGTTGAAGCGGGCACAGGTATAGGTAAATCGTACGCATATCTTGTGCCTGCGGCAATGTGGTCAACGCGCAATAACACACGCGTAGTGATTTCAACCAACACATTGAACCTGCAGGACCAGCTGATCAACAAAGATATACCGGATGTCCAGCGCGCGCTGGGTTTGGAATTGCGCGCGAGCGTGCTGAAAGGCCGGATTAATTATCTCTGCCCGCGCCGACTGGAAGCGATGCGCCACCGTAAACCGCGTGATGCCAGCGAAATGCGATTAATCGCCAAGATTCTTGTTTGGCTAGAGCAGGGCGGCAGCGGTGAGCTTGCTGAAATCAATCTCACCGGGCCAACCGAAAAGGAAGTCTGGTCAAGGCTATCAGCCCAGGATGAACTCTGCAGCGCTGAAATATGCCTGAACCGTATGGGAGGGATCTGCCCTTATTTCAAGGCTCGGCAGGCGGCACTTGGGGCGCATATCATTGTGGTTAATCATGCCTTGCTGCTCTCGGATGTGGTCACTAATAACCGCGTTTTACCAGAATATAAATACCTAATAGTGGATGAAGGCCACCATATTGAGGATGCATCAACCGGAGCGTTAAGTTACCGTGTGACCCGTGTGGAAATTGAGCGCCTGTTTATTGAACTGGGTGGGACTTCAAGCGGGATTCTTGGAAGGGTTTCCTCAACTTTGCAGCGATTACTAAAGCCATCTGATTTTGCTTCTGTCAATTCTGCCATAGAAAAAGCAACTGATTTGTCTTACCGCTCTGAAAATGAAATCCGCAAGTTCTTTACCGTAATTGAAGAATTCATGGTGCAGGAGCGCGATGGGGGAGAGGTCGGTGATTATGGGCAGCAGGTACGTGTAGTTCCTGCAACCCAGCATCAGCCCCAGTGGGATGATGTCCAGATTTCCTGGGATGACTCTTCGAAGACAATTGAATCGTTAATACGGCTGCTTGATAACCTGATTCGTGATATGGGTGAAGAATCCCTGGCTGGAAAAGATGAAATGGAAGATGTCACCGGCGATCTTTCAAGTGCTGTGCGCAGGCTGAAAGAGATTCATGAACACATCAATGCCATGGTTTTTGAACTAGATGTAAATACCATCTGTTGGATTGAGCAGAATGCCAAATTTAACAACCTCTCGCTTAATTTCGCTCCGCTTCATATTGGCCCTTTAATGGAAAGTGCTTTATGGCACACCAAAGATTGCGTGATAATTACTTCCGCAACGCTGACCGCGAACAACAATTTTGACTATATTCGCTCGCGACTGAACGCTGATGAAGCAGACGAATTGATCCTTGGCTCTCCTTTTGATTACGAGAATTCCGCGCTTCTTTTTTTACCGACCGATATGCCTGAACCGATTGACCATAAGAACTATCAGCGATATGTTGAAAGGGCGGTACTGCAAACCGCAAAAGCCACCGGTGGACGAATGCTGGTATTGTTCACTTCGTATAGGCAATTACTGGAAACCTCAAGAGTGATTTCACCGCATTTAGCAAAAGAGAGCATTCAAGTATTTGAGCAAGGCACTGGCGCTTCACCCAGTTCACTGTTGGATTCTTTCAGGGGAACTGAACGTGCAGTTCTTCTTGGTACGCGTTCTTTCTGGGAGGGTGTGGATGTGCCTGGGGAAGCGCTATCTGTATTAATGATTGCCAAGCTGCCTTTTGATGTTCCCAATGACCCAATCATCCAATCCCGATCCGAGACTTTTGAAAATGCATTCAGTGAATATACTTTGCCTGAAGCAATATTGCGATTCAGGCAGGGTTTTGGGCGTCTGATACGCACTCAATCTGACCGTGGCGTGGTAGCAGTTCTTGACCGGCGGGTACGCACAAAACAATATGGCCAGCTTTTCCTGCAATCGCTGCCCAATTGCCATTTGGTTGAAAGCACGATTGAAGATTTGCCGGAAACAGCAACGCGCTGGCTTAATATAAACTCTAAGGCTTATTACACTATAATTTTGATATGAACATTTCAATCTTAGTAGATAACAATACTTTTACTGGCCAATTTTTTGTTGGTGAACCGGCTGTCTCATATTTCATTGAAACAGATGATAAGAAAATATTATTTGATGCAGGTTATTCTGATGCGTTTCTGGCGAATGCCCAAAAAATGAAGGTTGAAATATGGAATATGGATTATGTCATTCTTTCTCATGGCCATTTAGATCATACCTGGGGAATGCCTTCATTAATGAAGGTGCTGGAAGAAAAAAGTAATTTGAGAACTAATAAGAATAAACCGGTTCTGATTACACACCCGGCAACCTTTACAAACCGCAGATTAAAAAAAACCAGAGATATTGGGCCAAATACGACATCTAATTTACTATCAAAGCAATTTGACATGCGATTGAGCTCCACACCCGTTTTCATAACAGAAAAATTAGTTTACCTGGGAGAAATCCCGCGGGTGACTGCGTTTGAGGCAAAAAAACCACTAGGGAGTGTTGTTACAGACAAGGGGGAAACGCCGGATTTCCTGATGGATGATTCCGCTCTGGTTTACCGGTCAGGAGAAGGTTTGGTTATAATCACCGGCTGCTCACACAGCGGGATATGCAATATTGTGGAATATGCCAAACGCATAATGAAAGAAGATCGCATCCTGGATATTATCGGAGGATTGCATCTTTCGAAACCGTCAAAAACCCAATTATCAGGAACATTGGATTATATAAGCGAGTTAAAACCTTTAAAGATGCATGCCTGCCACTGCACTGACCTGCAATCAAAAATTGCCTTGGCAAATGTAGCAAATTTGATTGAGGTGGGTTCTGGCATGGTTTTGGAATATCCATGATTTGTTTTTAGCTATTCCATTAGATTAAAGTTCGACAATCTGGAATAAACAATTTAATAACTGAGGTAACAATTAAAACAATCATTATTACTGGAAGTACCCGTGGAATTGGGAATGCACTGGCACGCTCCTTCTTAAAAGAGGCTGCAAGGTTGTGATCAGCGGCCGCCTGCAAAACTCGGTTGAGATTGCCGTCGAACGCATTAAAAAGGAATTTTCGACTGCAGAAATCGCAGGTTTTGCCTGTGACGTATCAGAATATGGACAACTGGAAAAGCTGTGGGAACAGTCCGTTGAAAAATTTGGGCCAGTTGATATTTGGATCAATAATGCCGGGATTTCAAATACCCAGGATTCTCCCTGGGATCTACCCGCAGAAGAAATCGAGTGTGTTGTAAAAACGAATATCCTTGGAGAAATGCTTGGCACAAAGGTTGCCATTTCTGGATTCTTAACGCAAGGTTACGGTGCTCTGTATAACATGGAAGGCATGGGCGCACAGGGAAAGCGCAAAGTAAAAGGTCTTTCCATATATGGCGCCACAAAAGCAGGGTTGCGTTATTTCAATGATTCTATAATTACCGAGATTGATTCAAATCAGATAATTATCGGAGCCATCCAACCCGGAATGATGCTGACGGAGATGGTAACCGGACAATACCTCAACCGGCGTGAGGAATGGGAAAAGGTCAAGGGCATTTTTGCAGTTATTTCTGAAAAACCTGAGGTTGTTGCGGAATGGCTTGCCATTAGAATCCTTGATAATAAAAAGAATGGCGTCAGGTTTAAGTATGGGGGTATGCTCCGGATGGTTTCACGGCTGCTCAGGAATCAATTTAACAGAAAGAAATAATAATCAATAATCAAAATATATTCAAACATGAAATTCTAAATATTCCATAAAGTGCCAATTATTAAGCCGTATGTAACTATAACCAGATAGCTAAAGTGCCTTTTTTAACCTGAAGCCCGCCCATACCGGGTCTATTGCGATCATTGCCACAGGTTTCAATCCCATGCTTTCGCCGATATGCCAGATAATTTCACGATTAATGTCAGTATCCACCTTTGAAGTACCCTTCGGGTAGGTAATCCACAGGCTGCCGTCGTCTTTCAATGCCTGTTTCAGAGAGGGGAATTTTTGAATCAGTTCTGCCTGGTTCTTGGTGAAAAATTGGATAATATCTGCATTGGGAACCAGGTCGGAAAGAATTTTTACGTTCTCGGGAATTTCACCAATTGTCTCTAAATAACCTGTAGGAGCGTTCAAGATCACAAGGGTAAATCCTGCCTTAATAAACATCCTTTGGGCGATCGATTTTTCAGACATTACTGCTCCAGGTATGTGATTTTCAGGTCCATCGGTGCGACTTTTTTGAACATTGCCTGAGCGGAACAATATTTGGTTTCCGAAAGTTCTACAGCACGTTCAACCGCTTCTTTTGAAACATTTATGCCGCCGATCACATATTCTATGGTCAGGTGTGTGAACACCTTGGGATGCTCTATTGCACGATCCGCATGAATAAGCACTTCAAAACTGGTGATTTCCTGTCGCTTCTTTTGCAGAATTGACATTACATCCATCGCTGTGCAGCCGGCAATTCCAATTGCGATTAATTCCATTGGACGAAACCCATCATTATCCCCCCCAACTTCAGGGATAGTCCCTAAAGGAACAAAAAATCCTGAATCGGCTGAACCATTGAAACTCATTTTGTTTTTCCAGATTACTTTTGCATCCATGTGTTTCCTTTTCTTTCTCCCTCAACGGGGGATGATAGATTCACTATCAGGTAAAACTCCCTATAATTTGGTAACCGCAAGCCTTGCATCGCAGGTTGAGCATCCTGTCATAATCTATCCCGGTTTGTTTGCAGCGCGGGCATACTATTCCAATTGCGTTATCAAAGCGTTTTAACTTAACGACTTTGATTATAAAATCATTGATTTTTCTTTTTAATTCTTCCCAAATATTCATTGCTCAAACCAGTGGCCAGTTTGGAAAAACGTCAATATCCAGCGAATCAAGTTGTCCGTTGATAAATCGGTAAAATCCTGCAGCTGCGATCATGGCGCCATTATCGGTGCAGTATTTTAGAGGCGGGATATGTACTTGATATCGTGTTTGGGTTGTAAAAGCATTACGCAGCGCCTTGTTGGCTGATACTCCACCTGCCACAAGAATATGGCGCGCGTGATATTGCTCGGCAGCCATGTATGTTTTTTCGGTGAGTGCATCTACAACTGCCTGCTGAAAACTGGCTGCAAGGTCATTCACTGGCAGCTGCTTGCCTTGATCTTCAAAAGTACGCACTTGGCGCAGCACGGCAGTCTTCAAACCGCTAAAGGAAAAATCCCACGTGCCTTCCAGCCGCGCGCGCGGGAATGTGAAGGATGTTGCGCTGCCATGTTCTGCTGCTTTCTGAATGGAAGGACCACCGGGGTAAGGCAGCCCCAGCAAACGCGCCACTTTGTCAAAGGCTTCACCCGCAGCATCATCAAGTGTAGCGCCGAGTCTTTCATATTCGTGGTGACCTTTCATTAGAATCAATGAAGAATGGCCGCCTGATACGATCAGTGCTATCAAGGGAAATTCAGGTGGGGTATAGGGTTGGGCCTCATCCATCTGAATCCAAGCGGAGTACAAATGTCCTTCCAGATGATTAATTCCAATTAAGGGTAAATTGCTGCCCAGCGCCAAAGCTTTTGCCATATTCATACCCACAACCAGTGAGCCCGACAATCCTGGTCCGCGAGTAACAGCGATGGCATCAAGCTCTTTCAGGCTGAGATGCGCCTTGTTGAGAGCTTCCTCAACGACCGGATAAATGGTCAGGATATGCTGGCGTGATGCCATTTCAGGGAAAACCCCGCCGTATTTCGCATGGAGTTCAATCTGTGTAGCGACAACATTAGATAGAATTCTGTTGCCATCCTCCAACACTGCTGCTGCGGTTTCATCACAGGAGGATTCAATCGCCAGGACTCTCACATGCGGAAGAAGTTCAGATTTTGGATTCATCTTATTTTCTTTTCATCGGTAGGACCAAATCATAGGGATAATCAGATAAAATTTCGAATTTACCCATCGGGTCTAAATATATTGTATCTTCAATCCGTACACCCATTGCTTTGGAAGGATAATATAGCCCAGGTTCTATGGTAAAAACAACGCCCGGTTTAACAGTGTCTCCCTCCGAAGCTGTGATACCGCTGAAAGGATTCTCATGGACATCTAACCCCAACCCATGACCGATACTGTGCACATACCCTTCAGTGGTGTCGGGCTTATCCTTTATTGTGACGTGCCCCAAATCGGAGAATAATTGGCAGGTTTTTTCCTGGTAAAACTTATAGTCTTTGTTCGTTTCAAGAGAACTGGTAACCTGATGATAGACAGATAATACCTGATCGTACAATATCTCTACCTCCTCCGGCGCGTAATCCAGACACCAGGTGCGAGTGAAATCATAAAAATACCCGCCGCCTTTTTCACAGGGAAAAATATCAAAAACAATAGGCTTTCCCAATTCAATCAAACCATTCGGATTGCCTGTGCTGTGAGGTATTCCCGCATCACGGCCAATTGAAAAAATTGTCTCCTCTGGATTTTCAGCGCCAAGTTCCGATAACCACTGGTTTATCTGGCTCTTTACCATTGATATGGTTATTGGTTTGCCTTCCCTATTGATAAGACATTTGTTTTCAATTTTCTGACTGGTGAGAAAATCCGCTACTCTCGCAACTACTTTAGTGGTGATTTGTCCCATGCTTCGTATGCGTTCTACTTCATCAGGATCTTTTGTCATGCGCGCTTTTTGAATTACGCTGTCCTTCAGGTAACTGGTGAATTCAATCTCAGGCAAAAGCGGTTTGAGTGCATTAATAATTGAAAAAGCGATATGCAATGGGGCATTGCCTGAAATTGCGACACAGCCTTTAGTCAACTTGATTTTTTGAAAGATTTCAAGATATCGGTCAGCCATCGCAGCGGTTAAATTTCCTTTATGCTTTTTTAGATAACCATCTAGCGGCAAGGTTGTATCAAGTGCATGAGTTTCAAGCCCCGTCTTTGCGGCTTCTTCCCGCTCCATGGACGTTGCATGGTACACCACAGCTGGTTTGCCAATCAGTTTGAATAAATCCCCCGCCTTAACGTCCTGCGTTCCGGTGAAATAAACCATGTCTGCGTTATGTTTCAAGTCGCCCATCACCCACAAGGCGTCGATTTTTTCATCTTTTAGAAACAAATCAATATCTGATTTCATGGCAGCTCCAAATAATGGTTAAAGTAATGATTTTAATTCTTCTAAAAGCATTGATTCCTGATTAGGGAGAATAGTGCGTGGGTCGAAAACCACCTGATCATTCTCAATACGAGCGATAACCGGCACTTGAAGCCCCCTCAATTTTTCCAGAAACCGATCTGGGTTCTTGATTGTTAATGCAAGAAGATAGGTTGTCAGGGATTCGCCCGGCAAGCTGCCGCCCCCAACCATTGAGCTGCCTTGAATTACTTGCCCGGAGTTTACATTTTCTGCCACTCTAACGCCTGAATTCTTAGATCCTCCTCATTTTTGGAAATCATGCACCAAACCGGTATTTTCTGATGAGCTTCGCCTTTGAGATAATGAGTCAGAGTCGCTGTAATGCCTGCCAGGCAGAGTTTATCTGCGCGCACAGCGCGGGCGAGCGAATGTGTTTTCACTTTATCTATAAGAGCTTTCTTTCCAATAATAATGCCTGCCTGTGGTCCCCCCAGCAGTTTATCACCGGAAAAGCAGACAATGTCCGCTCCCGAGTTCAGGGTTTCCTGAACGGTTGGTTCGTGCGCCAATCCGTAAGCTGTTGTATCCAGTAAAGCGCCTGATCCAAGGTCGCACATTAGCGGTACATCATATTCGAGGCACAACGATGCTAAATCAGATATTTCCGGTTCTGCAGTAAACCCGATGATTTTGAAGTTGGATCGGTGGGCGGTCATCACAAGCGCAGCTTGCTTATCCAGCTCTGACCTGTAATCAGAAAGGTGAACGCGATTCGTAGTTCCCACCGCCACCAGCTTAGCGCCGGATTGGCGCATCACATCCGGAATGCGGAATCCGCCGCCTATTTCAACAAGCTGTGAATTGGCGATGATTGCACGTTTTCGATTGGACAATGCGCTTAAGATAAGCAATACTGCAGCTGCATTATTGTTTACGACCAAAGCACTTTCAGCACCGGTAAGCAGTTTAAAAAGTTCTTCAATATGTGTTGAACGTTTCCCTCTCTTACCCGCGGAAAGGTCATATTCCAATGTGCTGTATGAGGAAGAAACCATTTGCATGGCTTTTATTGTCTCATCACTGAGGGGAGCACGGCCCAGGTTGGTATGCAGAATAATTCCGCTTGCGTTTATTACTGGCATTAAAGAAGGCTTGAGCCAGATATCGAGCTGTTTTTCAACTTCCCTAAAAATCATATCCGACGTAGGTGAAATCGCGCCTTTTTTTATGGCTTCACGAAATATATCGAGCACTGCTCTTAATGCATTAACGGTCAATGACCGGCCATTATTGTTGATTAAATAATCAGAACGCTTTTGCTGAAGAAGCGCATCAAGAGATGGCAGTTTTTGAAGCTCATTCATCTGAGTATTCATCTGCCCTGAAGGTGGCTTTTTCAGCCATGCGTAAAAATGTTTCCAAAAGAATCATTCCTCCGGCGAGGAGAAAAATAACAAGATTAGAGGCAATTCGTCCGATTTGTAACCATGCCAGAAGATCCAGAAATATTCCAAAGAACAGCCCTTCTCTTATTAGAATTTTCGCGGGAACATATTGCTTTGCAATGCGGCGTTGGATGAGATAAACTACAGGCAGCGCTAATCCAGTACCGGTTAATGTCAGAAAGAAATAGAATAACCACCGCGGCCAGAGGGTAGGTTCAAGTGAAAAAAAGATAAAGGCTAAGCCGCTCAACCCGATAATACTAAGCAACAAACTGGTGGTAAATATCTTGCTAAAAGGCGGCAGAAAAGTTTTTTGTGCCATTCAGGATTGATTATATCAATCAATAATATGCAGAGATCTTTTGAGATAAACTGACTTTTCGGGTTATATTCTTCATTGAGAGATGTTAAGGGAAGCTAAAGGTAATAATTTTCCTTCAAACTCTGGAGACCTGATTGTTAAACAATTACAAAGCACAATTCGCTGCATTTCCGCGGACCTTTCGCATTCTTGTTGGAGCTACCTTCATCGATCGCCTTGGTGGAGGATTAATCTTTCCTTTTCTTTCCCTGTATGTAGCTCAGAGGTTCAATGTTGGCATGACAGAAATCGGCCTTGTTTTTGGAACCTGGTCTATCAGCAGCCTGATTGGCAGCACCATTGGCGGTGCGTTGGCAGATAAGTATGGGCGGAAGATCATTCTTATATTTGGGCTCCTTTTCAGCGCAGGAACTGCCCTTTTTATGGGTTTAGTCAATAACTTTCGGGTGTTTTACCTAGTTGCAATTTTTGCAGGAGTTTTTTCAGATATAGGGCATCCGGCACAGCAGGCAATGGTTGCTGATCTGCTTAGCGACGGTCAACGCGCAGAGGGTTTCAGTCTTCTTCGGGTTGTGGCAAACCTGGCTGTCACAATTGGTCCGGCCATTGGTGGTTTATTAGCTGGTGTTTCATATTTGCTTCTGTTTATCCTTGATGCCTGCGCCAGCGTAATAACAGCGGCAATTGTATTTAAAAAAATTCCGGAAACCAAGCCGGAGAGAAGCGCTGATCATCCAGTTGAATCTTTGATGACCACCCTGGCTGGATATGGAAAAGTTACCAAAGACAGGTTTTTTATGGGATTTATTTTGGCTTCAATAATGATGATCTTCGTATATATCCAGATGTACAGCACTCTTTCTGTTTACCTATATGAGATTCATGATATTCCCGCGAAAGGTTTTGGATTTATGATGAGCATGAACGCAGCGATGGTCGTACTCTTCCAATTCTGGATAACCAGAAGAATTAAGAAATATCAACCTATGCTCTTGATGGTTGCAGCCACAGTATTGTATGGGATTGGATTCAGCATGTTCGGATTTGTTGACGCCTTCAGTTTTTTCATGCTGGCAATGGCCATCATTACTGTTGGTGAAATGGTGCATATTCCTACCTCACAAGCGCTGGTTGCTTATTTCGCACCCGAAGAAATGCGGGCAAGGTATATGGCTGCATTCGGTTTTACCTGGGCGATCCCTAACGCGATTGCGCCCACACTTGCTGGGTTGGTAATGGATAATTATGACCCTAGCTGGGTATGGTATCTGGGGGGCTTGCTTTCTGTAGTGTCAGCAGGAGCATTTTTATTTCTTTATAGTAAAACGAAACACAGATTCGAAAAGGCAGCATAGTTGGTTTTGCTGCGACATAGACCTGGCTGGCCACTATTCATAGAATCAGAACATCGCAGTTTTTGGGTTTGGGAAGCATATATGTTGTGGGATAATTAATTTTCAAAACATATGTTAATTAAATGGGAATGAATATGGAAAATCAATCATCAAGAAAATTTACCCCATCAGTATTGCATCTCAAAAAGCCTGTTCCATCCGATATGGAAATTGCGCAGGATGCTGAACTAAAGCCTGCATTATCAATTGCTGAAGAGTTGGGGCTGCTTCCTGAAGAGGTTGAACTCTACGGTCCTTATAAGGCGAAAATAAAACTGGAAGTTCTTGATCGACTGAAAACCCTGCCTGATGGCAAGTATATTGATGTTACTGCCATCACGCCTACTCCTTTAGGTGAAGGCAAAACTACAACCACTGTTGGTCTCAGTCAGGCTTTGGGTGCCCATTTAGGAAAGCGGGTCATCACTTGCATTCGCCAACCCAGCCAAGGGCCAACATTTGGAATTAAAGGCGGCGCCGCTGGTGGTGGTTACAGCCAGGTTATCCCTATGGATGATTTGAACCTGCATCTCACAGGTGATTTGCATGCCATCACTGCAGCAAATAATCTTCTTGCGGCGGCGATAGACGCGCGAATTTTTCATGAGTCATCGCAATCGGACGATGCGCTTTTTAGGCGTTTATTCCCTGAAGATAAAAAAGGAAAACGAAAATTTGGGCTCGGCCTTCTTAATCGAAAGAATAAACTGGGAATTAAAACTTCCGACCCGAATGAAATGACATCGGATGAAAAGTCCCGTTTTGTTCGGTTGGATATAAATCCGGATACTATCACCTGGATGCGCGGATTGGATACTAATGACCGTTTCCTCCGCGGTATCACAATTGGCCTAGGAGAAGCAGAAAAGGGGATGGAGCGTAGAACCGGATTTTACATAACGGTAGCGAGTGAGATCATGGCTGTGCTGGCGTTAACTACAGATCTGGTAGATATGCGCCGGCGTTTGGGTGAAATGATTGTAGCGCTTGATCAAAAAGGAAACGCGGTTACTGCCGATGACCTGGGCATGGGTGGTGCCTTAACGGTTCTGATGAAGGATGCTATTAAACCCACCATGATGCAGACACTTGAGGGTACGCCAGTTTTTGTGCATGCGGGACCATTTGCCAATATCGCCCACGGCAACAGCTCAATAATTGCCGACAGGATTGGCTTAAAATTGGCGGAGTATGTAGTCACCGAATCAGGATTCGGCGCAGATATGGGAATGGAAAAATTCTTCGATATCAAATGCCGTTATTCCGGACTGATCCCTTCGGTAGTTGTGCTGGTGGCAACGATTCGCGCGCTTAAAGATGCACGGAGGTGGACCCAAAGTTGTGGCGGGCAGCCCGCTCGACCCTGCATACAAGGAAGAGAACTTGGAATTGCTTCGAAAGGGTATCGATAACCTGGTTCATCATATTGGAATTGCAAAAAAATTTGGCATACCGGTGGTGGTAGCCGTGAACCGATTCTTTACAGATTCTGATGCCGAGTTGGACTTAGTGCAAAAAATGTCAGTTCAAGAAGGCGGGGCATTTGATGCGGTAATCTGCAACCACTGGGAAGAAGGCGGAAAAGGAGCTCTTGATCTTGCGAATGCCGTTGTTCGAGCAGCAGATCAGCCGGTGAACTTTAAATTCCTTTATCCTCTGAATTGGTCGATCAAAGAGAAAATTGAGACCATTGTTAAAGAGGTATATGGCGCTGAAGGTGTTGATTACAGCCCAGAAGCAGAGAAGCGTATTTCCGAGTACACTCGATTGGGATTGGATAAATTACCCATCTGCATGGCCAAGACTCACCTCAGTTTAAGCCATGATCCCGCCCTTAAAGGCGTTCCCAAAGGCTTCCGCGTTCCGATCCGGGATGTACGTGCTTCTGCGGGGGCTGGTTTCCTTTATCCTATTCTGGGAGAAATCAGCACTATGCCTGGTTTGCCAACCCGTCCAGCTTTCATGGATATTGACATAGACCCTAAAACAGGCAAGATAGTTGGATTGTCCTAGGTTCAAGTTCCGAAGATATTTATCCTCGGTATATTTTTCATAGAAAAAGGTTCTCAGTGGTAAACCATAATGAAAAACAAAAACCTACTAATCTTCCTGCTTTTTCTAATTATTAAATCTGATTCCCCATATATATATATCCTTTTCCAATCCAAATACCCTGCTGAATTGGTATTTAACGGATGATGCCTTTTATTACTTTAAGACTGCCCAGAATATTGCCGAAGGCGTTGGAATAACCTTTGATGGGATCGCGCCAACTAATGGTTTTCATCCCCTTTGGATGATGGTCTGCGTCCCGGTATTTGCCTTTGCCCGTTTTGATCTTTTCCTCCCTTTAAGAGTTCTGATAGTTTTGCAGAGCATTCTCAATGCTGCCTGCGGGTATTTGCTCTACAGGATTTTTGCGGATAACCTGTTTGAAGAAATTGGCTGGGTTACCGCGGCTTTTTGGATGTTCTTTCCGGGGATTCACGGAATCACAACAAAACTAGGCTTGGAATCGGGAATCAACGCACTTTCAATATTCTTTTTAATCTTCTGCCTGATGCGGCTGCCAGAAAAAGCAGATGGCCGACATTCACAAATTAAGAATATCCTGGTTGTCAGCTTTGCCGCTATGCTTTGTTTATTAAGCCGCCTTGATAATGTTTTTATTATACTGATGGTTGGCGTCTGGCTTGTATTTCGTTCAAGTTCATTGCGATGGTCGTTGCTCCTTGATTTTTGTTTGATTATATCCGCGGTCATATGCGCATATTATGTTAAGAATTCAAATGACCGATAATATCTTTAATTTCCTGCCTTACTTCTATTTACTTTCCGCGACTGCACTAATCATCAAACCAGTTACTTTTTTCTTTCTTAACCTTTATAGTGTCAACCAAATCAAGAATTTGAATCAATTAATAATTCATTCTGTTGCGGCGATAACCATTTCATCATTGTTGATTGGAATATTATTTTTTATTGTGCATGACATCCTGCATGCTTTCAGAGGTTTTTCACGTTCAGTTCTATTCATTGACTGGACAATCACCTTACTTTTTATTATCCCTATACGGATTTATTGGTTTATTCGCTGCCAAAGGTATGGCTGTGAAGATACCGACATAACATTGAGAAATAATTGGCGTAACTGGCTTAATACATCTTTGTGTTACTTCCTGCCACTTATCACCATCCTTGCCGGTTATATGGCAATCAATAAATTCTACGCTGGCAGCTTCATGCCTGTCAGTGGGCAGATTAAACGCTGGTGGGGAACACTTCCCAATACGGTTTACGGCGAACCGATAACAACACTGCAGGGGGTGTTTAAGGGAATTTTAGATCCAGGTATTGAGACGGGACCACTTTGGATGATTACAAAACCTATTTACACAATATCATTATGGTTATCCAATACTTTTCAATTGGTCAAAGGTCCCGATTCCATAGCCCATCCGTATATGCTTGCATTGATATGGATAATTTTATTGGCGATTTTAATTGCAATTTTTCTTGGATCGTGGCAGATTTTCACCCGCAAGGCAGAGCACTTGGGATTGGCAGCGCTGGCCGCGGGCTGCTATTTTCACGCCATTTCCTATAAGGCTACCGGGTACTTGCATGCCAAATATTGGTATTGGATTAGCGAAATGATTTTGATTGTGATATTCTCCGGGCTGGTTATCGGGTCCGCATTGAACTATTTGCACGGTGGGCAAACAGGCCGTAAATTGATAAAAACCGTTTCATCCGTGGCTGTCTTTCTTTTGGTTATTGGTTTCGGGTATTCGATTCTGAGCGATTTTCCAATAAGAGGAGCTACGATCCAACAATATGATTATATGGGTGAGAAGAATTTTATAGAATCACAGTCGAACCCCGGCGATGTGATTGGTATGACCGGCGGCGGGTTGGTGGGGTATTTTGTCTTCGATCGCAAGATTGTGAATCTGGATGGCTTGATCAATAGCGCTGCATATTATGAAAAACTTAAGTCCGATCAGGCAGACGAATATCTCAGGGATATTGGCGTTAAATACATTTACGGGGAAGAAAGTGTTCTATTGGATAGCGATCCTTACCGCTGGATTTTTTCAGACCATATCCGCTTTAAAGCCCAGGGGCCATATTTTGCTTTGTATGATTACTGCCAGGAAAACTGCAAATCAGAAAACAATATATCAGATATCTCGAAATAAAACCGGGAAAAATATCGAAAATTTATCAAGGTCGGATCAACAATCACAGCTAGATCCGCAGGTGGTTTCTTTTCGGCCAGTTAGTGCTGCCTGAATCATAGCTGCAGCGCAGCCCACACCAGCTTGCACCTTGATCGCACCAGGTTCACAATTAAGCATACAGGCACCACATTCAATGCATGCCTGACGATTAACAATGCGTGCATAATGCTCTCCAGCTTCAAAAACAGCATGTGGACAGACAATGCTGCACATACCGCAATTGTTGCATAATTCGGGAAAAAACTGTAGTGTGTTGATTTTAAGGTTGGTTTTCATAAATTATTTTCCTATTCCGAAAAATCGCAAAATAATCAGGATAGAGCCAATTCCAATCATAGCTGCCATAATAGGGATATATTTGGAAATCTCCCGCTTGACGCTTGTCCAACAGGTTATGGGGGTGGAACCTGTCTGATTCAAAGTGAAATATGAAACCAATGCAGTTAAGATCAAAGCCGTTGGTAATACCTGCATCAAATTAGAAATAACCGAATGATGAGTAAACAAGAACGGATAGATTACAAACGGAAGAGAAACCACTGAACCCAGAATAAAACCTTTTGTGCTGAACTCATGTGTAGGTAACCAGGGTAATAGAGCAAAGAAGATTACAGTCGCCGCCATCCACGCAGACAGCACCCATAAAACATTGAACCATCCCCCTATCAGAAATAGAATTCCTGCGATAACGATCATCGGCAGGATTGTATGAACTAATTCCACAGGAACCAGGATCATTCTGTCTGGCAAATTGAATCTTACCTTGCGCATTTCAGGTGTCGCGTGATGGTTTTTAAGGTATTGCGTCAAATCTTCTGCTCGCACAGGACCATACTCCACTTCAAATCCGCACCTTTGTATAACCTGATGGGCACTGATACCGGTTGCTCCTAATTGGGGCAATATCAGGCGATGATGGTTGATCAATTTTTCAAGTTCTGTGGATTTAATTCTTGAAATCAATTCCTCGGTTCCAAATGTGCCCTCACCAGCAGCGCACCAAACGTTGACGCCTTTCGTGTCCAATACAAGAATATATGCGTTTTGACCGATAAGGGCTGCACGTAGGGCATCAAAACTCAGTGTGTAATTGGCGGTTGCGAAAACGGATGAATTTTTATCCGGCGACCCAAGTACATACAATCCTGGTTGAACAAGATGTTTATTACGGCGTATTCCACAGCGTGCCAGGATGTGATCCCAATGATTCTCGGGTGTAATCTTACTGGAAGCTTGATTTAGACCAGTCATTTTCTCGATAGATTGTACAGGAATTATGTTGTTAATTGGATTGCGGTCCTAATTACAGGCTTTATTGACCATATTCAATAAACAATTTAACTTCACCTGAATTATGCCCAAACCTGCAAAACACCTTCAAATAATCCAATAATTCTAAAAATTTCAAATCTTTGTTTCATCAGAAATGTGGACTGTTATCAAAAATAAATAAGCCGTTAATAATAGCTGCTCTATTATGGACGGTGAAAAGCAGGTCCTAATCCTGTCAGCCGGACCCCCTCGCGCAGGTTATGATAATGAGTCTTTCTGGAATCTTCAGTGAATGCGCCAGGTGCTTCAACTGGGATAATTGCGCTTGATATGGCTTCGAAGTCAGCCCGGTAGTGGTTAGAACTCTTGAGCACGAGAATTTTCATATCAGCAGGCTCGATATCAACCTGACGGAAAAATGACTGGTCGTTTGCTTGGGTTCGATGGCTGACAACCACAACTTCTACATTACCAATCTGAAGATTTGCCATTTTTCCGAGGCTTGTGGAAGTTCCATTAAACATTGGGCCGTTCGCGATAAACTCCCCCTGAAACAACCGTTTCACCAGGAAGGTTCCATTGAAGGGAGTTTGGCCGGGAGTTAGCTTTCCTCCGAGACTTAAGCTGACCATCGACCTCTCACCTGCGGTATGTGCTTCTTCTGCCGCTTGGGGGTCGTATATTAAACCTAACGCTGTTCTTGGTGCATTTTGCTTCACCAAGGTTTCAAGGATCCAGGTTGTATCAGAAGTACCGCCTGCGCCTGCGTTATCCTGGATATCAGCCAGGATTATGGGTGATTGGTTAATTCTTGCCAGCTGGATGGCTTTTTCAACTGCCTGGTTTGGATTAAGCAAATTAACTTGAAAATCTTCTTCCTGTGACATAATAGCTCGGAAAAGGCTGTCAGCCGCATTATCGGCGGAATTTTGCGAGGAGGCATAGGCAAAAATAGACGGACCGGTATGCGCCATATCAGCTGGAGGAAAACCGGTCATTATCGAGCAGGAGATTATTTCTGGGTTGCGTTCTAATTCATTTATTAAGGCGTAAATTGATTTACATGGCTCAGTATTAGTCGACTGTGTTGTCAAGGACATAAGAAAGGGTAATTCGCGGAATGATTTGTAGATATTTTTTCCTTGAAGGAGATTATTCATTGCGATAGCGCAACGTTCTCCGGTTTGATAAACGTCGATGTGAGGATAAGTTCGATACCCAACCATCATGGTTGCCAATGAAAAAGATTCAGAAGTGATATTCCCGTGCAAGTCCAGGGACACAACGATGGGGATGTCTCCTGCGAGAGAGCGGACTCGGCGCAGGATCTCGGTTTCACCATCGTTGAAATTCTCATACACCATCGCGCCATGCAAATCCAGATAAATGCCATCAAAACGCCCTATTTCCGAAAGACCATTCAGGATCAAACCCATAATGTATTCAAATGCGTTTGCGGTCACCTGGCTTGAAGGTTCTGCAGCTGCATATACCAGAGGAATAATTTCATGCCCCATTGCTTCGGCTTGGTTGATAAATCCGCAAAAGCCTCGGTTGATGGTTTTCCCCCGATAAGCAAGTATTTGTTCACCTTGCAGAAATGTGGCGTATGGTCCGCCTGCAGCAGAAAAACTCTCAAAAGTTGTGGGCAAGGGAGAGAATGTATTGGTTTCGTGCAGGAATCCTGCTATTGCGATGCGAGCCATCTTTATCCTTCTTCAAAAAAAAATGCATAATGCAATAAAATGTTATTAGAGTGGCAAATTGCTTTAGTAAAATTTTGGCAAAAATATACCACGTTTTTAAAATAATAATTATTTCTCAATCACTACAGTTTGGAAGTAAGTTTCAAGAATATTTACAGCATGTTACGAAATCTAAGATCCTGGTTATACCGACTTTTATCTTGAATAATACAGGCGGCTTTGATCAAGGAAATATTCCAAAAGATATGGATGCGGCTTTCTACTTATCTGATCAATCAAAAACATATCAAATTTTCAATCCAAGCCCAGGCGGTAAAAATCAATCCACATCATAAGGTATAATAGATAATAATTATTTATAAATAATAATACTAAATAACAAATACATGAATGATCACGACGATCGATTTAATCGAGTTAATCATGGCGCTTAAAGAGCGCAATTTCCGGATGACACCCCAACGTGTTGAACTTGTACGATTAATTGCTTCAAGTGAAGACCATCCCAGCGCAGCACAGTTGTATGCCAAAATTAGGACCCGTTTTCCTACCATGAGTCATGCAACTGTTTACAAAACCCTAAATCTTCTCAAGGAGATGAACCAGGTATTGGAGATCGATTTACGGGATGACAGCCATTATGATGGCAGCCGGACTTATGATCACCCGCATCTAATTTGCACCAGCTGCAACCGAATCGTTGATGGAGATGTGGATATCGATCTTTCTTTAATTAGAAATCTTGAGCAGACCACGGGTTATCAATTCTTTCATTCACAAATCAACTTTTATGGGCTTTGCCCTGATTGTGTAAGAAAAAATGGACAAACAATTCAATCAGTAACCAGTAAATAATAAATTTCCTGAGTCGTTAGTATTTAATGGAGGATGTTTGAAAAAATAAAATATTTGCATTTCAAAAAAACTGTGAATAACTTAAGAAAAGAGGAGTATTAGATGGATAAGAACAAAAAATTAACCACCGCTGCCGGCGCGCCTGTGCCGGATAACCAAAATGCCATGACAGCCGGTCCGCGCGGCCCCATGCTGCTTCAGGACGTTTGGTACCTTGAAAAGCTTGCGCACTTTGACCGGGAGGTGATCCCGGAACGTCGTATGCATGCCAAAGGCTCAGGCGCTTTTGGCAAGTTCACAGTCACTCATGACATTACTCAATACACCAAAGCTAAAATATTTTCAAAGATCGGTAAGGAAACTGAAGCATTCTTGCGTTTCTCCACTGTTGCCGGCGAACGCGGCGCTGCGGATGCAGAGCGCGATATCCGCGGATTCGCCATGAAGTTCTATACCGAAGAAGGCAACTGGGACCTGGTTGGCAACAACACCCCAGTCTTTTTCTTGCGGGACCCGCACAAGTTCCCTGATCTTAACCGTGCGGTCAAGCGTGATCCAAAAACAAACCTGCGTTCAGCCAAAAATAACTGGGATTTCTGGACCTCTCTGCCCGAAGCACTGCACCAGGTCACCATCACTATGAGCGAACGCGGCATTCCGTTTTCTTACCGTCATATGCACGGCTTTGGCAGCCACACATTCAGCATGATCAATGCTGAAAATGAACGCGTCTGGGTAAAATTTCACCTTGTGACCCAGCAGGGGATAAAAAACCTGACGGATCAGGAAGCGGAGGCGATCGTTGCCAAAGACCGCGAAAGTCATCAAAAAGACTTATTCCAGAGCATCGAAAAGGGAGACTTTCCCCGCTGGACCATGTACATCCAGGTAATGACCGAAGAGCAAGCCCTTAAGATGCCCTATAATCCCTTTGATCTGACCAAGGTCTGGTACAAGAAGGACTTTCCCCTGATTGAGGTGGGCGTACTGGAGCTAAATCGCAACCCGGAGAACTATTTCCAGGATGTGGAGCAGGCCGCTTTCAATCCGGCTGCCGTGGTACCGGGCATTGGTTTTTCACCCGATAAAATGCTTCAAGGCCGCCTGTTTTCCTATGGTGATGCCCAGCGCTACCGCCTGGGTGTGAACCACCACCAAATTCCTGTCAATAGTCCCAAAAATGCCCCGGCGCATGCTTCTCATCGTGATGGACAGCTGCGCGTGGATGGCAACCATGGTGCGGCTGTCGGTTATGAACCGAACAGTTTTGGTGAATGGCAGGAACAGCCCGAATTCAGGGATCCTCCGCTGGCCTTATCTGGCGCGGCCGATCACTGGAACTTCCGCGAGGATGATTCGGATTATTACACCCAGCCTGGAAAGCTCTTCAATTTGATGAATAAAGCCCAACAGCAGGTGCTGTTTGAGAATACCGCCCGGGCAATGGGAGATGCACCCGAATTCATTAAGATCCGGCACATTAAGAACTGCATGAAAGCGGACCCTGCTTACGGAAAAGGCGTGGCAGATGCGCTTGGTATTTCGATCGAAAAAGTAAAGTAAACAAGACCAAAGAATGGGGCAGCATGAGCTGCCTCATTAATTTTTTGATTTGTGTTATACAAATCCTTTGGCAAAAAAAACCTAAATAATTCAACATGTTTACGTTTAAATATTGACTCAGCGAAAAATTGCTGCTTAAGTGCGGTGCCTTCTTATTTATGCCTCATTGTTTTTTTATTGCTACTTAACGGAAACCCAAATGTTATTAAAGGATAATCTGACTTGAGTTTTAGGGTTGTTGAAAAAAATTATCGCACATCATGAATTTACACAATCCTTGTTAGTCTGAAGCCTTAACTTGCCAGTAAAATGCCATTTCTTCTCCGTTGGTTGGATCTGCAACAACAAAAAAAACCACCCCGTCAGATTCCTGACGGGGTGGTTTTTGATTATTCTACATTCTTTGGTTCTTCGGTTTTCTTTGCCTGCTTTCTTTTTCGAATTGCTTTGATGATAAAGTAAATAGGCAGAAAAATGATCGCCAGTAAGGGCAGCACGAATAGGATCAGCCAGATGAGTAGATTAACCAGGTATTTTCCGCCGTTAACCAGTGCCTGCAGCGCTTTTTGAACCTGAACACCCGGCTGCCAGCCGGCTACAGTGATTGGTTCTACCGCTGCTTTTGCCTGCAGGTAAACACTTATCGCTGATAAACTCGCAGATTCCCGATAATATTTTATCTGCCCCTGGATGACTTCAATTTCCCCGCGTACGGTTGTCAATTCCTGGAATACTGATAACACATCCTCGGTTTTGGTGGCATTATCCATGATCTCAAGCAATTGGGTTTCAGCGGCTTGCAGGTTTCGCAGGCGGGATTCCAGGTCAGTGACTTCATTGGTAACATCCTGGCCGGATATATCTTCACTGAGAATATCAACTGCCGGGTCTTCAACCATGGCTTTTATCTGTTTCAGTGCTACATCCATTTGTTCGGCTGGAACCCGGATGGTTATATTTGCTGCTGGTACTTCAAGGCCTGAATTTGTTGTAGTTTTATAAATATTTGATGCAACAACATAGCCACCCATCCCGGATGCAATTTTACTGATCGCGTCCATAGAAACGGCGGGATCAGGCACAACAACGGAAAGATTCCCGTTTTTGATTACAATTCTTTCAACAGAAGACCCTGAGGTTGAATAATCAGAAATAGGGGCGCTTTCTTCTGCCATCGCTTTTTCCATCGGGGGTGCGGCTTGAGGCGCCACAGCCATATCCTGTGATACACCTTCAGATGATCTTGATGAACTTGCAGGCGTTAATGAGGCACAGGATGCCAATAAAGACATGGTCAAAACTATTGCAATTTGGGCTTTCTTTATTTTCATGGTGTTCTCCTTCTTATGGTTCAGTTTATCCTTAAGACGTCATTACACCCATTAAGTTCCGCTACCAACCTTCAGCAAGTCGCATGGCATGCCTCCATGGCAATCCAACTTTCTTGATTCGTGACTGAACGCTTTCTATATCATAAGTCGTTCGCCTCAGTTCCCAGGTGCTTTCATCAGGATCAAATATCGCATATGATGCACGTGGGTCGTGATCGCGTGGTTGCCCGACCGAGCCGGGATTTAAAATGGTTTTGGTTAATATCTTGGTTTTGTGAAAATCCATCACAGGGCTTTTAGGCGGTGTTACCTCTGATTCCTTCCAAATAGCGGGTACATGTGTGTGGCCGACAAGGCATATTCGAGTGTTATAAAACTGGAACATCCGTGAGGCAGTCATATAATCCATTACGTAGTCCCAAACAGGATTGTGCGGGCTGCCGTGGACAATGGTGACATCATTGACAACCAGTTTTTCGGGCAGGCTTAATAAGTACTCCTTACCCTCGGCCTTTAAATTGCGCTTGGTCCATGTGATAGCCAAGCTGGCTTCATGATTGAAGGTTTGCTGGTCAACTTCACCCAGTGTTGCAGCATCATGATTTCCGCGCACGCATACTAAATTCGGAAGATCTTTAATTCGCGCAATGCACTCATTTGCATCCGGGCCGTACCCAACAATATCGCCCAGACACCAGTATGCATCTACATTTCCAGCGGCAGTTAACACTGCTTCAAACGCGCTGAGGTTTGAATGAATATCCGAGAATACAAGGATTCGCATAGTCTAATTCTGCTCCTTCTACCAGCCATGAAACGAGATATTGAATAATTTTATCCGCGACATCACTTTTTTGCATCAGGGGCAATTGTTCGGAAGATCCATCAGAGAATAAAAACAGAACCTTGTTGGTATCTACGTTAAATCCCGCTTGCGGCTCTGTGATGTCATTAGCAATGATCATATCCATTGATTTCTCATGCATTTTTTTTGCAGCATTTAATTTTAAATCCTGGCTCTCTGCCGCGAAACCAACCACTTTTAAGTTTAATTTATTCTTTTTTCTTAATTTTTGCAACTTCCAATAGAATATCTAGGGTTGGTTCTAGTGATATTGAATCCATCCCTGTTTCTTTTTTTATTTTTTTGTGCGAAAAACTGGCAGGTTTGAAATCCGCTACTGCTGCTGACATCACCAAGGCATCTGCTGAGGTAACCTCATTCAATACTGCCTCACACATTTCTTTGGCGCTATTTATATGGAACACCTGACACCCTCTAGGTGCAGTAAGTGAAGCGGGTGCGGTGATTAAAGTGACAGAACCGCCTAAATTCAATGCAGCCTGGGCGATTGCATATCCTTGCTTTCCTGAGGAATGGTTAGAGATGAAACGCACTGGATCAATTGCTTCCCGGGTTCCGCCGGCTGTGACCACGATTTTTTTTCCGCTCAATGGGCCTTTTCTGGAGAGCAGCAAGCGTAATTCATCCAAAATATCCTGGGGCTGGGTCATTCTGCCTGGACCTGACAACCCGGATGCCAGATGACCTTCATCCGGGCCAATAATTTCTGCTCCCCGCTCCTTAAGCAGGCGGATATTTTCCTGGGTAGCTGGATGGTTGAACATTCCTGCGTCCATCGCTGGAACTATAACCAACGGGCAATTTGCGGCTAAAGCAGTGATGGTAAGCAGGTTATCCGCGATACCATGGGCGAGTTTGGCAATGGTATTGGCAGATGCGGGGGCAATGACCATAAGGTCAGTGTTGTGCCCGATTTGAACATGTACTATATGTCCTTCTCCGCCCCATAAATCACTGTCAATATATGACTTTTGCCCTGTAACAGATTGAAAAGTCAATGGGGTTACAAACTGAAGGGTGGCGGTGGTGAGCAAAGTGGTTACAATTGCACCTTGTTGGGTTAGTTTGGATGCCAAGTCGGCTGCTTTATAAGCTGCGATGGAGCCGGTTACCCCAAGCATAACGCGTTTGTTTTCAAATGGATTTGTCATATTTTATGATTCATCTCCCAAATTAATCTCAATCCATCCAAAGTGAGCCACGGATCGATATGGTCTATAACATTTGTTTGGTCAGCGATTTTTTGAATATTTCCGCCCGTACCGATTACTTTCATTGTTGGCCCTAATTCTTTTCTAAATCGGTCAACCATCCCCTCCACCAATGCAACATATCCGAAAATTAGTCCTGCTTGCATAGCGTGCACAGTATTTCGTCCAATAACGGAGGGAGGAGCTACTAATTCAATAGGTGGAAGTTTCGCTGTACGTAAAACCAGGGCTTCTGCTGCTGTGCTAATACCGGGTAGTATTGCGCCGCCCAGATATTCTGCGTCCGCAGTGAGAGCATTGAAGGTTGTAGCAGTGCCAAAATCAATTACGCATGCGGGACCGCCATATTTTGCCTGGACAGCGACGGCGTCAGCAATGCGGTCCGCTCCAACCGCATTTGGGTTGTCGTAGAGTATTTAATATTCAACGTCAAGTCACCATTAACCAGAACAGGCGTCATTTTTAAATAATTCTGACAAGCTTTGTAAACCCATTCAGTCAACGGGGGGACAACTGAAGAAAGGATAATTCCTTCCAAATCTTCTGGTAAACAGCCGCAATTTCCCATTAGTCCCAGAAATTGAAGTCCAAACTCATCTTCTGTCCTTTGATGGTCGGTCGAAAGCCGCCATTGATGAAGCAATTTATCTTGCTTAAACAATCCAAGCGATAACGTTGTATTACCAAGGTCAATTACTAAAATCATCTTGAGAGATTTCCTCATTGCAGATTTTACATCAATATAAAAATCCAAATCTTACTGGTTTGCCGATAGATTAAAGCAAAACCTTTTGACAACTGTTATATTTTAGATGATTAATTCCATAAGGAAAGAATTCTTCTTTCCTCTTATAATAATTTAGGAAGGAAGGGAGAATATGACGGTTCAAATTATTGATGGGAAAGCAATCGCTGATTCCCTCAGGGCGGTGATAAAGAATCAGGTTAAGGATAGGATTGCCAATGGGTATTCTCAGCCCGGATTGGCGACAATTTTGGTTGGAGATGATCCTGCGTCGCAAGTTTATGTACGCTCGAAGCACCGCGCTTCCGAAGAAGCAGGTATGCGGTCCCTTGGTTTCAATTTTCCTGCAGATACTCCCCAGCAAAAAATAGAGGATTTAATAAATGAAGCTTAACCAGGATAAAAATGTCCATGGTATCCTCATTCAACTGCCTCTACCAAAAACACTGAATGAAGAGCAGATCCTTAATACTGTGACTTTGGAAAAAGATGTAGATGGTTTTCATCCCATAAATATTGGCCGATTGGCCCAAAAAGGCAGAGAACCATTAGCCGTCCCTTGCACTCCCGCCGGTGTCATTTACCTATTAAAAACAATACTGCCTTCACTTGAAGGAAAACATGCGATTGTACTCGGTCGTTCCAATATTGTTGGAATGCCTGTTTCATTGCTACTGGTTCGCGAGAATGCGACTGTTACAATCTGCCATTCCAAAACGATAGACTTGCCTGCGGTTGTCAATAAGGCGGATATTCTGGTCGCGGCGATTGGCAAACCTGAAATGGTACGTGGAGACTGGTTGAAACCTGGGGCTGTGGTGATTGATGTCGGAGTAAACCGAGTTGAGGACGCTTCAAGAGAGCGAGGTTACCGTCTGGTTGGCGATGTTGCCTTTGAAGAAGCTTGTGACATTGCTTCGGCAGTTACGCCGGTACCGGGGGGAGTTGGGCCGATGACCATTGCCATGCTGCTGCGGAATACCCTTGCAGCGGCCGAACGATTAGAATCGTAAATCAAGGCTGGTCAGACAGCCAGTTTTTTCTCCCTGCAGGATTAATAAAGTTTTAATATGTTCTTATCTATGAATATGAATAACATTGTATAAAAGGATGTTTGATGAAACTTAATCGTCTAGATCCGCAGGAAGAATATGTGATTGTTCAAAAAGGTACTGAACCTCCATTTAGCGGGATTTATGAAAACTTCAACGAAGATGGCGTTTACGTTTGCAAACGCTGCGATACTCCGCTTTACAGTTCAGAAAACAAATTTAACGCATTCTGTGGATGGCCGAGCTTTGATCAGGAAATTTCAGGCACGGTAAAGCGCACTATTGATGCTGACGGGCGGCGCACAGAGATCACTTGTGCATCTTGTGGCGCTCATTTAGGCCATGTATTTGAAGGTGAAGGATTCACTCTGCAAAATACTCGCCATTGTGTCAATTCAATTTCATTGAAATTTATCGCAAGGACTCAAAATGAAGAATAAATCAGCAGTATTTGGAGGGGGATGCTTCTGGTGCACTGAAGCAATATTTAAGATGGTAAAAGGTGTCATTTCGGTTACACCTGGATATGCGGGTGGATATACTGAATCGCCTGATTATTATCAGGTTTGCAGCGGAACTACCGGTCACGCGGAAGTAATCAAGGTCGAGTACGCTGCAGATGTGGTTAGTTATGAAGACTTGTTAGAGGTCTTTTGGCAGGCGCATGATCCCACAACCAGAAATCGCCAAGGAAATGATATTGGTTCACAATATCGTTCGATTATCCTTTATCAGGATTTAGATCAGGTGAAGAAAGCCGAAGAATCAATGGCAAAACTGAATGCCAGCGGAACCTTTAAAAAACCGGTTGTTACTGAAATCAAACCGCTAGATCAGTTTTACCAGGCCGAAGATTACCATAAAGACTATTTTGAGAATAACCCAAACCAGCCATATTGCCGAGCAATTATTTCACCTAAAGTGGCCCATTTTTTGGAAAAAAAGTTAAATCGCAATAAAATACAATTTATTTTATAACCTCATGATGATTTAATCCTTTTCGTGTTATCAAAGAAAACCTCAAGCCAAATCAAAATATAGGGGATTGTCTATCAATAAATTAATAGATAGATTGATTATTTATCAAATTCTGATAAAATTTTTCTATCGAGTTCGAGTTTGGTTTGACTTTTCTTAAATAATCGAGGAGAGGGTCATGAACAAACGTGTGTTTATTGGTTTCCTGGTCATCATTTTTGCCTTTCTGGCTGGCTGGATTTTTTATATTTCTTCCCAAGCAAGGCAGCCGGTTCCCATGCAGAAGATTAGTGCGGATTGGTGGGGGTCCGGCCATGCCGATGTAAAATCAGAATCCTTTACACACTGGAACGAAGATGAACCGACACTGGATTCCCACAAACTGTGGAAAATGCCACAGCGGAAACGGTTTTATTGATTATATTGGTCAGGATGGCAGCTTGGAATTGAGCGTTGACCGGCCAGCTGCAGTTGAATCAGTAGTTGCGTGTGTAGTTTGTCACAGCGAAAAGGCCGACGCTCTAACGACTGTAAGATTCCCTTCAGGAGCAGAAGTCAATTTTGGCGAGGGTGATGCTTTGTGCGGCACCTGCCACAGCGGTTTGGCTGCCGGCTCGCAAGTAGATGTTACTGCCAGTGGATATGCTGACGATGAACTTGTGACTGATGCCAGATTCATTACACCGCATTATTCTTTTTCTGCGGCAACTTGGTTAGGTGGTGAAACCCATGGAGGCTATGAATATCCAGATAGATCCTATGTGGGGCGTTTTGCCCATGCCAATGGTGTTCAAACTTGCACCCAATGCCATGACCCCCATTCACTGCGGATAAATAAAAACCCATCGAATGAACAGGCAAATCTTTGCTCAACCTGCCATCCCAACGTCACCGGATTCTGAGGATTATCGAGATATCTACTGTTGATGGCATTGATTATGATGCTGATGGAACAGTCGAGGGAATGTATCATGAGATTGAAGGACTGCGAAATATCCTGATACAGTCCATGCAGCAATATACCGAAGATAAAATTGGACTAGGGATTGGTTGGGCGGATAAATTTCCGTATTTGTTCATTGATTCCAATCAAGATGGCGCTCTTAGTGAAGAGGAAGCTGTTTCTCAGAATGCATTTAAAGCTTTTACGCCGCGCTTGATGCGTGCTGCGTTCAATTATCAATTCAGTGCAAAAGAACCGGCAGGTTATGTTCATAATGGGAAATATATTATTCAGCTCCTTTATGATTCGATAGCTGACCTTTCTTCAGCCACAGGAAAACCTGTTGCGGGTTTGACGAGACCCGCAAGCGATGATTAATTGCTAAATAAAAGGAAAATATATGAATAAGCAAGCTATCCGATTTTTTGCTTTTCTGATTTTTCTAATTTTGATTTTCCTTCCTTTGATAGTTTTTTTATTTTTTCCAATGCCTCCTGGCAGAGAATTCTGGCGGGATTTTTCGGTTATGTTGGGCTTTATTGGATTATCCCTGGTAGGAATACAGTTTATTCCAACTGCAAGGTTGAAACTTTTTGCTGATGTGTTTGATATGGACCAGATTTATAAGGTTCACCACCTTTTGTCTGTCCTGGCGGCAGCGCTGGTTTTTGCGCATCCGGCAATTCTCCTGTTGAATAACCCATTTATTGTTTTACTGCTCAACCCTTTTAAAGCACCCTGGTCTGCCCAAGCTGGATTAATTGGATTGGCGGGATTGATTCTGATTGCCATCACTTCAGTTTTACGAAAAGAAATAAAAATCAGCTATGATGGCTGGCATTTGATTCATAATTTGCTGACTGCTGTTATCGTGATTTTTGCTTTGATCCATATATTTAAAGTCAATTACTATTTATCGTACCCTGCAATGCGATGGGCTTGGATCTTTGAAGCGATCATTTGGGTAGCTATGACGGTCTATATGCGCGGAATAAAACCCTCACAGGTATTAAGAAAACCATTTACCGTTAAGCAGGTTATTAAAGAGAGCCAAGGATACCTGGACGATAGTTTTAACCCCCCAAGGACATAAAGGATTGGATTTTTCAGCAGGCCAGGTTGCATGGATCAATATCAATTCTTCCCCTTATTCAATAAATAAAAATCCTTTTTCAATTTCTGGAAGCGCACATAATAAAGGAGAATTGAGATTCTCAATTAAAAATCTTGGTGACTTTACTTCAACAATTGGTAACCTTGTTGGGGGAGAGACAGTATATGTAGATGGTCCTTATGGCAGCTTTTCACTGGATGACCCGAAAATAAAATCCGGCCTGGTTCTTCTGGCTGGTGGAATTGGCGCTGCGCCGGTAATGAGCATTCTTCATACACTTAAGGATCAGGATGATAGCCGGCCAGTTTATTTCTTCTTTGGAAACTTAAACGAAGAGAATATTCTTTTTAAGGACGAATTGGATAGACTTGATCAATGTATGAATTTGACGGTCATCCATGTGCTTGAAAAACCATCAGATCCTGCGAAGTATTTGCAGGGATTTATCTCAAGGCAAATTCTTGATACCTACCTGCCCAATAATCGTAAGGATCTGTTCTATTTTGTGTGTGGTCCTTTGCCAATGATCACAGCAATGGAGAAGCATTTTTCTGCTTTGGGTATCCCGCGAAAGCAAATAACCTCTGAAAAATACGAAATGGCTTAATTACTCAGAATTAAAGGGAGAATCAACAAGAATTTCTCTTATTATTATTTCTGGTTTATTTTTCAAGAAAATGATTAGGAGCTAATTGAAATGTATGGTTCCAAATGATTATATTGGTTTAATCGGTTTTTCCGGATTAGCGCTGGGCCTGGGTTTCACAATTATTGGACTTTTCGCTGGTGGGTATTACTTATTAAGAACGACTTAACAGCTGGATGGATTTTTAGAGTCATATTGTTTGTTCAATTCATCTTTTTGGCTGCAGCAGTTTTTTCATTAGGCGGATTATTGCTCAATAATGCCTTTGAGTACCCGCTTGTTTTTGATACTGTTGAAAAAAGTATGCCCTGGCTTCAAAAGTTTAGTGGACTTTGGTCAGGTCAATCCAGTTCATTGCTTTTTTGGAGTTTTATTCTTTCCTTAGTTATTGTCTTGATTTCGGAATTTTCGCGAAAGATTATCAATGATCGATTTTCAGCCCTTGGTATCCATAATTCTGGGAATTGCACTTGTCTTTTTCCTCGTCCCAGTTTTGTTGTTTTCCAATCCTTTTGAAAAACTCTGGCAGTTGATGGATGGTTCATCTTTATCCTCGATTTTTGCTCCAGAGAGAGCAGCTTTGATCGTCCCGCTGGATGGCATGGGAATGAACCCCAGCTTAAGACACATTGCCATGCTGCTTCATCCGCCTTTTTTATATCTTGGGTTGGTAGGTTTTTTCATACCTTATGCGGTTTCATTGGCGTCATTGATACTGGGTGACCAGGAGAGAAAATGGATTAATTTATTATGCCAGTCTCTCTGGCAGCCTGGGTTTGCCTTACCCTGGGAATGTTTCTGGGATCCTGGTGGGCATACACGATCTTGGGTTGGGGCGGTTACTGGGGGTGGGATGCGGTTGAAATTGCAGGTTTATTACCGTGGCTGCTTTCATTTGGGTTAATCCATTCTTTAAGAATGCAATTATCCGGGAAGGATTATTTACCCTGGGTTATAGGTTTTTCAGGTCTTATATTTATATCAATTTTGTCCGGAATCTTGATCACGCGTTCCGGAATTCTTGAATCCGTACATGCCTATTCCGCCGGAGTGATGGGTCCAGTCCTATCTGTTTTCATTTGCTTAAAGTTTTGCCATATACCTTTTTTTTATTGCCAGGCGAAGGCAGGATTTCAAGAATCGCTCCAACTTAAGTCGGTGGACGTTCTCTGATTTATTAATTCGTATTTTTAATTACTTGATCCTGACATTGGTGGTTTTATTTTTTATTGGCCAGACTTCTCCACTAACTTCGCAGTTCTTTTCAGATATACAGATTAGCTGGACAGCTGATATGTATGAACGCTATTCAGCGCCTTTCTTATTTTTGGTATTGTTGACTACTGCAATTTACCCATTATCAGTGCAATTCGAAACCAACAGAACAAAATTCTGGAGAGAGATAATAATCTTCCTGATGATCTCGATTGGCATCACTTCAATCCTGGTTTTTCAAAAGAATACCAGCTTTATTGAAGAGCTAGGATTTTGGGTCGCTATTTTCTTGATTGTTATATGGACAAACTCGCTTTTGTCTCAATTTATGTTTTATTTATCAAAGGATAAAAATGATTTTGCATCAAAGGGCAGAAGTTTAAATTATGGTTCCACTCTCATCCATATCGGATTAGGATTGATGGCAGTGGGAATTATGGGCCAGGAGACTTTATCGGAATCCTATGAGTTACGATTGGATATTAGGAGAAGCAGAAGTGATTGGGGATTCCATAATTAGTATCAACGACAGTCGCCAATTTGTCTCCCCGGAGGGGATAACAATTTCTGCCCTCGAATTATTAATTAATGAAGAAGAGCTTAATAATTTCATTTTGTTGCCAAAAATGGAATATTATCCAAAAATGAATGTAGTCTACGCCCGACCTGCAATTAACACTAGCCTGAAGCGAGATATTCAGGTGATCTTAAATAATTGGCAGAATGAAATAGATTCCCAATTTGAAATTCATATTTCTAATAACCCTTTGATGATTTGGATCTGGATTGGAGGGATAGTCATGTCTATAGGTGGGATTCTTATTTTGCTTCAGCCCAGGAATTTTTCTCCAAAGAATAAAAGGTAATTGTCTCTAGGCAAAAAACAACCTGAATTTAATTTCTGGCTAAAGATTATTATTCGGTGCTTTTGAAACAAAAGGAATTAGAATAAAACCGATTAACAGGGGAGTCCAAAAAGATAAGAATCGATATACCAGAACTGTAATAGTGGCAACCTGTAAAGGGACACCCAGGTTAGTGTATAGGCCTATCATAGCGGTTTCAATTACACCGATACCGCCAGGTATGATAAAAGCCACCTTGCCAAACAGAAGCGGCAACCCGTATCCGGCAATTAAAATGTCAAGTGGAATTGAATAACCAGTGCCTAGAAATATGAAATAGATTGTGAGCATGTCAAAAATAATTGTGACCATCGCTCCTATCAATGGACCCTTCCAGCCGCCTGCCAGTAAGATGTCCCAGGTCTTGAATAGCCTGTCAAATTCCTGATTGATCTTTTTCTCATCCATTGTTTTCTTAATGAATTGAAAAATTCTGGATATTACACGGTAACCGACATCTTTAAATTTCTCCCGGTTTCTGATTCCAAAGAATAACACCAGAAATACGATAAGCAGAAAGATTGAAATAAGAATAAAGGCAGTAATTTGCAGTGCGGTTAAATCGTGCATGAAGAAAAGCTGAATAATTCCTATCAGTGATACCACCAATAAAATAAAGTCAATCAAAAGAGGCGGCATTGTTGCAGAAAGTGATGCACCTTGATTTCCACCCCCGTTAGCTTTTACCCACCGGAATGTTGCCGCGGCAGCGCCGAACATACCTCCCGCAACAAGTCCGATAGATGTACTTGATAATGTAATCATCACCCCTCGAAAAATGGATAATTAGCGGTGGGCTGATTTGACTAATTCCTTGATAGTCAATCCGCTGCCGATATAACTGATCAGTTGGGCTGTGATGGCTAACCCAACTGCCCAAATTTTCAATGATCTTGCTACTACAATATCCTTTTGGAGGGAGGCAATTCGTGGGAGGACGAAATAAAGGGCTAAACCGACAATGATAATTATCGAAAAATTCTTAAGAATTATCGAAAAAAATCCAGGGATAGGGCTTGACTGTTCAGAATTTTCGTCCAGATCGTTATCGTTTTGCACTGATTTCAAATTCTAATCGAATATTAATTTTCTTGTTTAGTAGTACTCAAGAGAAATTGATAAGTTTTTCATTTAAAAATGATACATTCAGTAAATATAGAGGGATGATACCGCCCCTTTCATTAAATTCAATTTGGTGGATAAGATGAATAATAATTTGATTGACCCCCTTTAAAAAATCGGTCCATGATTTATATGGTCATATTTAAGAACAAATATTAATCACTTCTCAAATATGTGTCTCGCTGACCTTTCGATAGTGATATCCGTATACACTGAAGGTGATAGCCAGAGGAAGTAATTTGGGTTTCTTGAAAAGAGTCCAGAATAAAAGCCCCCAATATTGTTTCCGCTCTTTTCCGAATATTCCCAGTTTAATAATGGATTGAATAAAAGCGCCTCCATACGTCCATATTCTACTGAACGAGATGTCCGTCTTAATTTTGGGCAGCTGGTAAATTTTCAAAAAGGTTTTTACCCTCCTGTAATATACTTCGGGAGAATAAATATGCCTGATCAACTCTTTGTATTTGTCTGAAAGCTGGTTGATATTCATCTTGGGGATGATATTGGTTGATCCCACCACATTGTCGCCAGTGAATCCGTCAATAATCCGACCGGCTTTTTGCATGCGTTCATAGAGTCTGGTTCCGGCAGGTGCTTGAAGAATACCCACCATTGCGGTCACAATACCGGTATTTTGTATAAAATCGACAAGCCGCTGGAATGTTGAGGGCGAATCATTGTCGAATCCGACAATAAATCCACCCTGGACCTGCATACCTGCTGATTGGATGCGGCGTACATCTGCGGCCAGATTTCGGTTTCGATTTTGGAATTTACTGCACTCTTCCAGATTGCTATCATCCGGCGTTTCTATTCCAACGAAAACCATTGTAAAACCCGCCGCCACCATTTGATCCATTAATGGACTGTCATCGGCGAGGTTGATTGAGACCTCAGTATTAAACGAGATCCCGGTTTTATTTTTTCGCCATTCAATTAGCGCAGGCAGCAGTTCTTCGCGCAATATTTTTTTATTTCCTATTAGGTTGTCATCCACAAAAAAGACGCCACCGCGCCATCCCCTTTGATAAAGACCGTTCAATTCGGTTAATATTTGATTGGTGTTTTTTATTCGCATTTTATGGCCAAGCATAGAAGTGATATTGCAGAATTCACAATTAAATGGGCATCCTCTGGTATATTGAAGGTTTAGTGTTGCATAATTATTAAAATTAATTAGATCCCACATGGGTGGTGGTGTCTTTTTCATATCTGCGAATTTATCTGTGGTGTATAAGAGTTTGGGCTGACCTTTTGCGAGATCCTCCAGAAACAGGGGCAAGGTTATTTCAGCTTCATTAAGCACGAGGTGATCTATCCCTGAAAAATAATTGGGTTCAGTTGTGAATAACGGACCACCGCATACAGTCTTTACTTTTGAATCGCTGCATAGCTTTATAACTTCCTCGATAGATTCCCTTTGGATAGTCATAGCGCTGATAAATGCATAATCAGCCCAACCCAAATCTTTCTTTTTGAGCGGGATTATATTCATATCGATTAATTTTAAATTCCAATCTTTTGGCAGCATGCTGGCGATTGTCAATAATCCAAGAGGAGGGGATGATGCTTTCTTGTGGATAAACTTTAAGGCATGCTTGAAACTCCAAAATGTATCAGGAATTTTTGGGTAAATAAGCAAAATATTCATGGTTTTTCCTTTTTTGGAAGACGTTCTTTAGGAGAGTTTAACGTTAAACACCATAATTGTCTTCGGGTATGTTTTATAAGACAGGTGGTTCAATGTATAAATCGGAAAAAACCAATAAAAAATATTCTACCAGTATTTTTGGATTAATAAGATTCATTGGTGCTTTACGAGAATTACGAAAAATCAATCGAGATAGATTATTAAAAAACCAACATTCAAAAATGGCATGTTGCAGCTAAGGAAGACGACTATTTTGAATTGGATATCATAATACTATATCCGTGAAGGGGCTTTTGTGAACATGCAGTGCACATTTGGAAAGCGGGTTGGGAAAGGTTTCGACAACAATATTTTCGGAGAAATTTCCCGTTATTCTTAAGTAGAAAGAACACTGGGTAAAAATAACCAGTGTTCTTATTTTTCAATGATTAAAGAATATTGACGTCTTCAGCCTGGGGGCCTTTGGCGCCTTGGGTTACTGTGAATTCGACCTTCTGGCCTTCTTCCAGATTGCGATACCCGGTGGAATTGATGGCTTTGAAGTGTACGAAAACATCAGGGCCGTTTTCGCGGCTGATGAAACCGTATCCTTTAGCGCCATTGAACCACTTAACTGTTCCTTGTTCTCGCTCGGACATGATTTGTTACTCCTTTCGTAATATTACTTGTTGATCTCGAGAGTTCCAAATCTAAACAGTCTTTCTGTTTGCCAGAACTTGTCAACTACCAAGCAGTATATTTATATCATTTAAGTCAATAGTCGTCAATTCTTTTATTGTCAGAAATAAGTTAGAAAATTGATTAAAATTGACACCTGAAATTGACTTATAATTGTGCAGTTTTATAATAGTTACAATTTATAATAGATAACAATTGTAACTAAATTAAGGATTATTAATAAATGATAGAACATACAAAAATGATCAACAATAAGGTGCAGAATACTATTGAATTGTTCTGGCAGACAATTCCACCCTTGTGGCACGCGGCACGTTCAATCACCTATCAGACTGCGAATGAGGAGTTTCACATCACAGTCTCGCAGTTTCATACCTTGCGCCGAATAGCAGAAGGTAATGAATCTGTCAGCGATCTTGCGGATTGCATGCACCTAAGCCGATCAAATATTAGCAGATCAGTTGACCAACTAGTGAATTCCGGTTATGTCATTCGTGAACAGGATTCACGTGACCGCAGAAATATAAATCTTACCTTGACTGAGGCAGGAAATAAATTGATTCGTTCATTTCTGGATTCTAATGGAAAAAAAATGGTTGAAAAATTTTCCCTCCTTGATGACAAGGATTTGGATGATATTAGCCAGGGATTGGTTGCGATGCAAAAAGTTTTTGGAAAGAAAGATAACATACTGGATAAACGATGAAGAGACTAATTAAGTTGATTTCATATCTAAAACCATATTGGAGAGAATCTGCTCTCTCAATTGTGTTGTTAATCTTGACAGTTTTTATGGATCTGGCTATCCCACGCCTGGTGCAGCGGATTATTGATGTGGGAATCGTACAATCGAATATGCAGGTAGTAATTTCAACCTCACTTTTGATGCTTGGGATTTCGATTTTTGGTACTCTTTTTGCAATCGGGAATAATACTTTATCAGTTAAAGCGTCTGAAGGTTTCGCACGGGACCTACGACAAGACCTTTTCCTGAAGATTCAGCAATTTTCTTACGGCAATGTGGACAGAATTAAAACTGGCAACCTGATTGTTCGTCTGACAAGTGATATTATGGTTTTACTTCAAACCTACCGGATGAGCCTGAGGATTGGCATTCGGGCGCCTTTAATGATGGTTGGCAGCATTATCCTCATGTTTTCAACAAGCGCAAGTTTAAGTCTTAGGGTTCTGCCTATCTTACTGCTGATCGCTCTGATAATTGGAATCCTGATAGCGAAAATGGGTCCTATTTTTGGGATAATTCAGAAAAAGCTTGATATTCTCAATACTGTCCTGCAGGAAAATATTGCCGGCATCCGGGTCGTGAAAGCATTTGTTCGGCAAAGCCATGAAGAAAGTCGTTTTGAAAACTGCTAATCAGGATTATGCCGAGATCAATGTCAAAATTCTTCGGATCATCTCCGGAATATACCCTGCTTTGACGCTTCTCGTGAGTCTGGGCACACTTATTGTGATCTGGTTTGGCGGCAAAGAAGTGATCGATGATTCCCTAACTGTTGGGCAGATTGTTGCAGTTATGAATTATCTCGCGACAACGCTTGCTCCTTTGATGATTTTGGGAATGCTGGCCGGCGTTATCGCAAGTGGTGTCGCATCTGCAGAACGAGTAGATGAGGTTTTGTATGAGAAACCGGATATTCTTGAAAGCCCAGTTCTGTCAGACTCGCGGAAAAAATTAAAGGCCGGGTTGAGTTTGAAAATGTCGGTTTTTATTTCAATGGAAATTGTGAAGAAAAGGTTCTGGATGGAATAAATCTCACTGTTGAACCGGGTATGACAGTTGCAATTCTGGGGGCAACAGGTTCAGGAAAATCTACTCTGGTTAATTTGATTCCTCGTTTTTATGAAGTATCTGAAGGAAGGATATTAATTGACAATAAGGATATTAAAGATATCGAACAGGATTCACTCCTCGCCAATATCGCTGTCACACCACAAGAAACCATCCTTTTTTCAGGAACATTTCGTGAAAATATCGCTTATGGCCGTCCTGAGGCATCAGAAGAGGAAATATTAACTGCGGCAAAAGCGGCGCAAGTGCATGATTTTATTATGAAGCTGCCAGAAAATTATGGGACTTTAATTGCAGCCCGTGGCGTTAACCTTTCTGGCGGACAAAAACAGCGTATAGCAATTGCGAGGGCGATTCTTCTCAAGCCCGCAATTTTGATACTAGATGACAGTACCAGTTCTGTCGATGTAGAGACTGAAATAAAGATTCAAGATGCATTAAAACAATCATGAAGGAATACAACCATTTTTATGGTTGCCCAACGTATCAGCACTGTATTAACTGCAGATAAGATTGTCGTAATTGAAAAGGGCAAAATCGCGGCTGAAGGTAATCATCAGCAGTTAACGCACTCAAGCAAGATCTATAAAGAAATTTATGATTCACAATTAGGTGATGGCGATAATCTAAAATCCGATTGGTATCAATCACCAGATTCTGTTAGGAGATAATTAGTATGGCAGATCATCATTCGCAAACAGATAAAGTGCAAACCAATGCCCCAAATCGAGGCCCAGGAGGGCCAGGAATGCATTTTGAAAAACCAAAAAATCTACAATCGACAGCAATGCGCCTGTTTGGATATTTGCTTCCTTATAAAACTACTTTAATTATTGTAATAATCCTGGTTGTACTATTTACCCTGATTAGTTTACTTGGGCCTTACCTTGCGGGTGTAGCGATTGACAAATATATTATTCCAAAAGATCTTGTCGGTTTGGCACGGATATCACTGATCATGTTGGCGTCTTTTCTGGCCAATGCCTTACTGATGGCGCTCTCAGGTTGGCTTATGGCTGGAATTGCACAGACAGCATTAAACAGATGCGCGCCGATCTTTTTGCACATTTACAGAAACTGTCACTCAGGTTTTTTGACCAAAATCAGGCAGGTGATTTAATGAGCCGTCTGACAAATGATATTAATGCCATCAATCAGGCTGTGACTCTGAACGTTATTATTTTATTTGCTAATGTCCTTTCTCTTATAGGAATATTAGTTGCGATGTTTGTATTAAATGTCTGGCTTTCGCTTGCGACTTTCCTGGTCGTACCGCTGATGGTCTGGTTTACCACATATGTAGCCAAATATACGCGAAGAGGTTTTCAAAGGATGCAGAAAGCCTTGGGTAAATTGAACAGCACTATTGAAGAAAATATCAGCGGCTTAAAAGTAGTCAAAGCTTTCCGGCAAAACGAGACTGCAACTGAAGCCTTTCGAAAAGACAATCAGGCAACCTATGAAGCAGGCGTATATGCACATACATACGCATTCCTACTTATGCCTCTCACAAACCAGCTTGGCAACCTCTTCATTATTGTTTTGGCTGGGCTGGGAGGATTCCTAGCGATTAAAGGATTGGTCTCTGTTGGTTTGATTGTTACGTTTATTGGTTACAGCCGCCAATTTCTCCAGCCTGTCAGGCAGCTTTCAGATATGTATAACTCGCTGCAATCAGCCTTGGCAGGTGCGGAACGAGTTTTTGAAATTATGGATACAGAACCTGACATGCAGGATTCAGAGAATGCTGTTGCACTGAAAAATGTAAAAGGTCAAGTTAAATTTGATAACGTCAAGTTCGGTTACTTGCCGGATGTTCCAGTTTTGAAAGGCATGAATCTTGAAGCCTGGCCAGGCCATACAATCGCCCTAGTTGGTCCAACAGGCGCTGGAAAAACCACGATGATCAATTTGCTATCAAGGTTTTATGATGTAAATTCCGGAAGTATTAGTATTGATGGTCAGGATATCCGAAATGTTAAAACCGATGATTTGCGCAACTTGCTGGGCATCGTTTTACAGGATACTTATCTATTTTCTGATACCGTCATGGAAAACATTCGTTATGGCCGGCTTGACGCGACAGATGAAGAATGTATCCGGGCAGCCAAAATGGCAGACGCTGACCACTTTATCCGTCAGCTTCCTGATGGATACCAAACAAAATTATCCGAGCGCGGCAGCAACTTAAGCCAAGGGCAGCGCCAGATGCTGGCGATCAGCCGAGCGATCCTCACGGATCCGGCCATTCTTGTCCTGGATGAGGCCACCAGCAGTGTGGATACCCGAACGGAAGCACGCATTCAGAAGGCGTTATTAAGGTTGATGGAAGGCCGCACCAGTTTTGTCATAGCGCATCGCCTGAGTACTATCCGTGATGCTGATCATGTATTGGTAATCGATGATGGCAGAATTGTGGAAGAGGGAAACCATAAGCAATTGATGGCAAAGAACGGTGTATACCATAACCTTTATATGTCTCAGTTCAAAGGGCAGGCAATTTAATTTTAAAGAAAAGCAACTAAGATAGAAAAGATCGGGGTCTTATTAATGCGTTGGATAAGAGATATTGAACCAGATAGCAGAATAGGCCGCCTTTTTAGAACAGCGCTATTAATTACGCTGTTTGGAAATATTTTTCTGGCTGTCATCAAGTTCGCTGCGGCGCTTCAAAGCGGCTCCTCGGCTATCTATGCTGATGCAATTAATTCAATATCGGATGTGCTTTATTCAATTTTGCTGATTATAGGCCTAAGGCTTTCGCAGAGGCCGCCGGATATAAGCCATCCGCAAGGCCACAGCCGTTATGAACCCTTTGCTGCTTTGATAGTTACAATAGCCATGGCATATGCTGGGATTGAAGCCTTGCGTGCATCTGTTGAAAGGTTTATCGAAGGCGGCGCAGCCATTGAAGTCGGTTGGTCGGCTGTTATTTTAGTGGTTAGTGTTATTACCAAATTATTGATGTTTTTCTTTGTTAAATAAAATTGCCCTTCAGGTTTCCAGTCCAGGGTTGAATGCGACCGCCAGAGATAATCTGAGCGACGTGTTTACCTCATTGGCAGCATTCCTGGGGATTCTCGGTTCCAATCTTATTTCACCTCTGCTTGATCCTCTGGCGGGTATATTTGTGGCATTCTGGATTTTCAGGAATGTCTGGTTCATAGCCAGAGAAAACCTTGGTTATTTGACCGGCGCCGGGGCGGATGAGGCTCTTCGAGAAAAAATCCTCTCGACTGTTCAGGCAGTCGAAGGGGTTGAAAATATTCATCAAGTCATTACCGAATATGCTGGTCCAAGACTAGTTGTGGAGATGCATATTAATATAAATGGTGATCATACCCTACATCGTGCCCATGCGATTTCCGATCAGGCGATTGAAGCTTTGGAAAAACTACCCGAAGTCGATCGCGCTTATGTACACGTGGAACCAACCGGGCAAAACTGAAAATTAAGATTATTAATAAGTTGAATAATGGAAAATAAATTAAAGAATGATCCCCGTTATCAGAATCATGAATCCCGACCCGACCTCGCTGGTGAACACCCGCAAGGAGATAGGCTTCAGTTGCTGGCATTTATCTTGTTTATTATCGCCTCTCTATTTGATCATTTATTTCTGGGTTGGGCTGCCTATCTCCGCAGCCTGTTTCCCCTTGGCGCTCGCCTCTCGCTAAGTTTGGCAATAATCTTTTTAGGTGGATACATGTCTTTTTCCGGCATCCAATATATTTTCAGCGAATACACCGAAGAACCGCGCATGTACACAACCGGACTTTTTTCATATATAAGACATCCGGTTTACCTTGGTGCGCTCATTGTATATATCGGTTTGCTTTTTGTTATCTTATCCCCGCTGGCGCTGATGGTTTTCATTGGAGTATTTCTGCTTTATAACTGGTTGGCGCAAGATGAAGAAGAGCGGATGCTCAACCTCTTTGGCGCCCGTTACCAAGAATATATGCGCCAGATACCACGCTGGTTTCCGAAGTTACAAAAGCAGAAAAGAAGGATTCAATAGAAGTCATACTGCTAAAACCGAAAAAATTAGTATTTTCGGTTTTCTAAGACTGTTTGGTAAATTGCGTCGATCTTTTCTGGTGAAATATCAGATTGGATATTATGCACTGGCACCCAAACAAATCCGCCGCCTGGCGCCATAACCTCAATTGTGCGTTTTACATGATCTTTTAGTTCCGCTATAGATGCATTGGGAAGCACATTCTGGGTATCCACCCCGCCGCCCCAGAAACAGATTTCCTTTCCGAAATCTTTTTTTAATCGCGTTAGTTCCATTTTCGCAGCAGAAACCTGCACCGGGCTGAGAGCGTCAACGCCAATATCGATCAAGTCGGGGATCAGGTCATACACTGAACCGCAGGAATGCAGAAAAATCTTTGCTTTTGTTCTGCTTCTTATGAAGTCAAAAAGCGCCTTGTGACGTGGTTTGATCCACTGGCGGTACATACTTGGAGAGATCCACGGTCCGATCTGTGTGCCAAGGTCATCTCCCTGGCAGACAACCTGCACATAATCCCCGACCTCATCCAGATAGACTTCCCAGAAGCCCATTGTATTTTCCAGATTCTTGTCTAACAGTGCAGTGGCATATTGGGGGTCTGTGTAAAGATCCACAAGAAAATTCTCATATCCGCGTAAATTCCCGCTCATTTCAAACGGACCCATGGCAATATGTCCAACAGAAATACAATAGTCGGTTTCTTCAAACAGGCGCCTCGCTTGCTCCTTGAGACCAATTCTTCTTTCTGGAATGGTTGGGTCTGCATAAGTTGCATTGGGTAGATTTTCCAGCGGCTTGCCGGCTAACGGATGCACAACCATATCATAGTAATAACTGGCTTTGCGCCATTGGAGGGCGAATTCATCAATAAAACCATTTTCAAGTTCAATGTTTTGAGGAGCATATTCTGATGAAGGCCGCACTGGTCGGATGTCTATCGCGTAATGCAGCAATAAATCTTCCAATGGAAATACGGAGTCCATCATGCGATTGATAACATAAGGTTCTGGATCGGATGGCATACCCAGATATGCGCGCAGGTTTATATAAGCGATCCGGCATAGGGTGGTATTTTCGGTAGAACCCATATCCACTGGCACCATATCGGCTTCTTTATGATTCAAGGCTGCTATTACTCGTTCTCGGGAATTCATCTTTCCTCCGGATATTTTCTAATGAGATATTTGTACACAATAAATTTATAAAATATTATAATAAATTTAACAAATTAGGAGAATGAAATGAATATTATTACTCTATTAATAGTAGGTTTGGTGGCTGGGTTTCTGGCCGATAAATTGGTTAAAAACAGTTTTGGTCTAATAGGTGATTTGTTGGTAGGTGTGGCTGGCTCATTTATTGGCACATGGATATTTGGTCAATTTAATATTGGTGGAGGCGGTTTAATCGAGCAGATCGTATATGCCCTAGTTGGTGCTGTATTGCTCCTAATTGTTTTGCGTTTGTTCAAAAGAAAATGATAGTCTTATATCAACCTCAAACCGCCGCATTAATAGATAGCGGCGGTTTATTTTAATAAATTTTGATAATATAAATTTTATTTAAATGAAAGATTGAAATTAATGATGTCTGAGAATAGATTTATGAAACGGCTATATAAGCCAAATGATTTTTACAGGTTGCTTTCGGATCTCATGTCCAGCGCTGGAGCATCTAATGGGCTGCCCAAAAAGGACCGCATCAGTAAGCAGTTCATGGAGCGGATCATGCTGGCAGTTACTGAAGTTAACGGCTGCCGGTATTGTTCTTATTTTCATACTCAGGTTTCACTGAAGGCGGGTCTGAAAAAAGAGGAAATATCTAGGACGCTTGATGGCGACTTCAAAGATGCGCCTCAAATTGAGCTTGCAGCGCTTTACTTCGCACAGCATTACGCCGAATCATGCGGTAAACCAAATCCTGAGGCTGTGCAATGTCTGCTGGATGCCTATGGTATAAAAAAGTCCCAGGCGATAGTGGCGTATATCCGCGCAATTATGGTAGGAAATGCCTGGGGAAATATGTTTGACGCACTGAGATCCCGGATTAAAGGTTCACCTATGGCAGGATTTTCATTCTGTGATGAAATGGGCGTCATAATTGGACCAGTGATTTTTATTCCATTAATTGCTATTAACAGAGTCTTTAGAAACAGGAAATTAATGAGACCAAAATATATTCAAAGCCTTATGTTGGGGCAGGTGAAGATTTATAAGCCTGAATGAAGAATTTTCGTTATGGAAAAAAAGAGCGCTTTTTTGAACTGCACCCCAAAAGTTGGACACAAAAACCAACAGAAAGGGTGCAGTTTTCATGACCAAATACAAAGAACCAGATCGGATAGCAGCAGCACAAGCAGTAGAAAGAGGGGAAAGTATCACAAGTGTAGCCAAACGATTACAAATGAGTCCTGAAGTAGTGAGTCGATGTTTGAGGCTATATCAAGAACACGGTCAAGAAGGATTACGAAGCCATACCTATAATTGGACAGCCGAACAGAAGTACCAAGTGATTCAATACATGCGTGAGAACCACTTATCCTGTCAAGAGACAGGGATACAATTTGGGATCAGCGGGTCATCCACAATTTGGCAATGGGAGCAGAGATACTTGAAAAACGGGATTGAGGGATTAGAAAACAAGAAGAAGGGCAGAAAGCCAAGAACACCGAAGCCCAAACCACCAAAGACCAGGGAAGAAGAATTGCTGGATGAGAATTTATATCTTCGAGCAGAGAATGAATATCTAAAAAAATTGAACGCCTTGGTTGCAGAGCGGGAAAAACGCGAAAGAGGGAACGGGGAGCTGTTATCTCTGAACTAAGGCAGAAATACCCTTTAGCGCTGCTTCTGATCATAGCGCGTATCCCCAGAAGCAGCTATTACTACCATCGGAAACGCCTGGGTGAGCCCCAGAAACACCTCAAAGAGCGAGAAGCGATCCAAAGTATCTGCCACGAGCATAAAGGCCGCTACGGATATCGGCGGGTTACGCTTGAATTGCGGCACCGAGGATTTCAGACCAACCACAAGTTAGTCATGAAGCTCATGAAGCTGGAACTGCTCACCTGTATGCTGCGGAAAAAGAAATACCATTCGTATCGGGGTGAGGTGGGAAAGATCGCTCCCAACCTCTTGAAGCGTGACTTCAAAGCAGAGCGCCCTAATCTGAAATGGGCAACTGATATCACAGAGTTCAAGTTATTGGGACAGAAACTCTATCTCTCTCCCGTTATGGACCTTTTCAATGGCGAGATCATCAGCTACTCTCTCTCAAAAAGCCCAAACTTCCAACAAATCACAGAAATGCTCAAGAACGCTTTTAGAAAAATTCCTGATCACAGCCAGTTGATCCTGCATTCAGACCAGGGTTGGCAGTATCAGATGAGGATCTATCAAAAGATGCTCAAGGAAAAAGGTATCCGTCAAAGCATGTCAAGAAAGGGCAATTGCTATGATAACAGTGTCATGGAAAACTTCTTTGGGATTCTCAAATCCGAGTTTTATCACAATCAAAAGTTCTCATCTACGGAACAGTTCTCTAGAAAGCTATTTGAGTATATGGATTATTACAACAATTGCAGGATTAAGGTTAAACTAAAAGGACTGAGTCCTGTTCAATTTCGAACTCAGTCCTTCTTTTTTACTTAACTCTTGTCTAATAATTGGGGTGCATTACATTTCAGAAGCTCTTTTTTAATAACCCTATTATTTATTTAGTAGATTAATAAATCGTTGAGAATACTTTTACGCAAATTAAGCTTTAATAAAGGTGGGAATGTTGTGATGAGTATGAAAAACGTATCAGGAATTAGCCAGTGTTAAGTACTTTTCTTCTCGAAATCATGTTGTTAAATTCCTGGTCACCTGTGGATAAAACGTCAAGCTTAACACCTACAGAGACTTTCCAAGAACAACTGTCAGTTTTGGATTCGCAGGATAATGACTCATACGTGTGCATAATGCCAAGCGGAGAACAGGAGTTCGTCGAAAGTGAGCAATTAATATCTGCGGTGCGTTTATCGTTGAAGAGAAAGCATATATAACTAATCCTGCGAAAGAAATCAAAAATATATATAACAAAAATTATCTTAATATTGTTCATAAGATTGTCCATTCGGAGGATCCTGGCAGGCAATTGAAATCTAACTTTCAGATTGGCTGTTAATTAAGGAGGAAAAATGAATAAAACGAAACCGGCGAACAAGAGCAAGAAAAAAATTAAATTATCATCCCCAATGTATGTTGGGGCGGCATTTCTGGCGATAATCTTAATTGTGATCTCATTCAGGATTGATTTCAATCCTCTTGGACAAAAAGTAGATGTGATGCCGGATAGCAGCCATGTTCCTTTGGGCACAGACCCGGGGCCTTATAACACAAATCCGCCAACGTCGGGAACTCATTATGCGGATCATTTTTCATCTGAATTCTTTGATGCAAATTCATACGATTACCCTGAGGGCTATCTGGTCCATAACCTCGAACATGGCTATGCCATCTTTTGGTACAACTGCGACCTCTTAAGCACCGATGAATGCGTTCAGCTTAAAGCGCAAATCAAGGGTGTGATGGAAGAGGCGAAGATGTATAAAGTAATTGCGTATCCCTGGCCGAAGATTGAAGTACCGGTAGTGATAACTTCATGGGGGCGCTTGCTCAGTATGGAAAAGTTCAATCCTGACCTAGCTTTATCGTATGTCAGGCAGTACCGTGAAAAATCACCTGAACCCCAAGGAGACTAAAAAAATCCGCGATTTTTCGGATAAAATTTATACCTATTCTTCAGGGAATTGATAACCGGCTGCTTCCCAAGCATTATATCCGCCTTCCAAGTTGAAAACGTTTTTGTAACCCAGACTGACTAATGCCTTGGCCGCGGTATCTCCCATTGAGCCAGATCGGCAATAAAGGATTATTTTGGCGTTCTTGTCAGTGGGAAATTTGTCTATTTGCTTTTCAATCTGATCATAGGGGATATTTATATCTGTGTCAGGGATATTGCCTTCTACAGGGATATGCACATTCACAAATAGAAAATCTTTAGCTTGTAAGACTTGCGAAAGTTCATCAACGCTGATCATTTGATACCCATTTTTTTCGACTATGCTTTGATTGATGGGCGGTTGTGTCTTTGGTACACAGGCAGCAAGAACAATTGCAAGAATTATTAGGATATTTTTCTTCATGTTATTTTCCTTATTTATTATTTAATTCGTTTGGAAAAGATTATATATGGACTAAGGGTCAAAAAAATGTAATAAAGTTGTTAATTTGGAAAATATATCGCGTGCCCCCATTTTTTGGGTAGAGAAGAAATCAACAATAAGGATTCTTTGTGATGATTTTGTACCCAGATAGTTTTTTTATGGATCGTAAATGGAAATATTTATTTGGATAATATATTTTTCCAAAAAAAACCTTGCTCTCCTAAAAGCGCTTCTCAAACCCCGTCTTTACCCTTTTAATAAAAATGACTCCAAGGGAATTAATAATAAACTCATATAATCATTACTGAATTTCGAATCCTGAAATCTTATTAAAAAGGAAAAGGTATAAAATTTTGTCAAGAAAAACCCTAAATTTGTCTGACAATTAAGTTATAATGATGCTGTGAAATTCAGGAGCGGTATATGGCGACTCTTTTAGTCAAAAATGCCCGGCTGCTGGCGGCAATGGATGGCGCACGGCGGGAAATTGAGAATGGGGGCATGTTTTGTGAAAATGGTTTCATTCTGCAGGTGGGTAAAACCAACGAATTGCCCCAAACCGCGGATGAAGTTCTCGATCTTACGGATCACCTGGTTCTGCCAGGATTAATAAACACTCATCATCACTTCTACCAAACCCTAACACGCGCTGTGCCAGCTGCGCAGGATGCCAACCTTTTCAACTGGCTCAAAACCTTATATCCCATCTGGGCGCGCATGACTCCCGATGATATTTCAATCTCCACCAAAACTGCTCTGGCTGAAATGGCGCTTTCCGGCTGCACCACAGCTTCAGATCATCTCTACCTTTTTCCCAACGGTTCGCGGCTGGATGACGAAATCATAGCTGCACGCGAGATGGGTTTGCGCCTGCATGCTTCACGCGGCTCAATGTCGTTGGGTGAATCCAAAGGCGGCCTTCCACCAGATTCTGTGGTCGATTCCGAAGACGCTATTATTAAGGACTCTCAGCGCCTGATTGAACAATATCACGATTCCAATCCAGGTGCTATGACACGAATCGTGCTGGCTCCTTGCTCCCCATTTTCAGTGACAGGTAAACTTATGAAAGAGTCCGCTGAACTTGCGCGTTATTTTGGTGTGCACCTGCACACCCATTTGGCAGAAACCCAGGACGAAGAAGCTTTCTGCTTGCAGCAGTTTGGCTATCGCCCGGTGGCTTATATGCAATCCCTGAACTGGGTGGGTAAGGATGTATGGTTCGCACATTCGGTATGGGTCAACCAGGAAGAAATTAAGCTTTATGCCCGTACAGGTTGCGGCGTGGCGCATTGTCCCTCTTCCAACATGCGTTTGGCTTCAGGAATTGCGCCTGTTTGGGAGTTTATGGCGGCAGGCGTGAAACTTGGGCTGGGTTTAGATGGTTCAGCTTCCAATGATTCATCGCATATGCTGGCAGAAGTGCGCCAGTCTATGCTTTTGGCACGCCTGCGAGCTGGCGTTGAGGGTGCCTCTCTTTCAAGTTCTGTAAAACCCATCCTGACTGCGCGTCAGGCACTTGAGATCGCCACATTAGGCGGAGCGAGTGTGCTTGGAAGGGAGGATGTAGGTTCACTTGAAAACGGAAAATGCGCCGACTTTATCGCGATTAACCTAAACCGTCTGGAATACGCCGGCGCTTTGCATGACCCTCTTGCAGCGGCTTTATTCTGCGCCCCTGTTAAGGTAGATTACAACATTGTGGCTGGAAAATTTGTTGTTAAACAGGGTGAACTGATGACACTTGACCTGCCCTCGCACATTTCTAAACACAACGCGGCAGCATCAAGACTGATGGAAGGATAAATGACTGACGATAACCTGCCTAAACAAGTTGAAAGCCCTTTTATACGCCTGCAGAGGGAGTTAGGCGAGATTATTGCCGCCGCAAAACCAGGTGACAGGCTCCCAACGGAGCCTGATTTAGCAAAACAACTTCATGTGTCGCGTTCAACCCTGCGCGAGGCTATGCGTTCGTTTGAGACGCAGGGTTTGCTTATCCGAAAACAGGGATCGGGTACTTACAAGGCAGACGCGACCGGTGTGTTTGAAACCGGGCTGGAAGTGCTGGAATCACTTGAAACCCTGGCTGCTCGCCTTGGCTTGAATGTCTCTATGGGAGATCTGGATGTTAAGCAGATTCCTGCAGATGAGGATATGGCTAGAGCTTTGAATGTTCCGCAAGATTCCCTCCTGGTAAGTGTCTCCAGGGTCATCACTGTTAAAAAGCCAGCAAGCTGCATTTCTGCGAGATATACTACCTTTGGATGTGATCGCGTCTAAAGACCTGGAAGAAGGATTTACCGGATCGGTACTTGACCTGCTCATCCACCGCGCTGAACCGATGCCTGAACAATCCAGCACACAGATTAAAGGTCATTCCTGCGCCGCATGAAGTAGCCCGTGTTTTGGATATTCAGCGCGGCGAGGCATTGCTATTGTTTGAAGCTGACCTGGCAGATAAAAGTGGTCGTGTTATAGACCATTCATATTCATGGTTCCTGCCAGGATATTTTAATTTTCACGTTAACCGCAAGATAGGTATTATTTAGTTTAAAAATTGAATAAAAATCCCGGAGGTAAAAATGCGTAGTTTTTCAGGACGTGACATTCTGTCACTAAAAGATTTTGAAAGGGCGGAGTTCTTCCATGTGTTTGATGTGGCCGCCGAATTGGAACCGATAGCGCGTGAAAGACGTAATACAGATTTGCTGGCTGAAAAAACATTAGTGACTGCGTTTTACCAGCCATCCACCCGCACACGGCTGGCGCACGAGGCCGCAATGCACCGCCTGGGTGGGCATGTGACAGGTTTTTCGGACGCCAAGATGACACGCGCAGGCGACTGGTATCAAGAGTCCATCAAGGATACGGTGCATATGCTTGAATATTACGGAGATGCCATTGTAATGCGCCACTTTCAGCAAGGCGCACCAGCAGAAGCAGCCAGGTTTGCAAGCGTTCCGATCATCAATGCTGGCGACGGTTGGGGTGAGCATCCAACCCAGGTTCTTACCGATCTCTATACAGTACTAAATGAAGTTGGTACTATTGATGGACTGACCTTTCTTTGTATAGGTGATATGCGCATGCGAACCATGCATTCCATCTCCTATGCCTTGACCCAGTTTGATGCCGAGGTCATTTATGTTGCACCCCCTGACATGTCATTGACCCCTGAATTCAAAAAAGAACTTGATCAATATAACTTGCGTTATAGTGAAGCTGGGCATGTGGCTGATGTTATTGACAAAGCAGATGTAATTTACATGGAACCTGTAGTGCAGCCGGATTACACTAAAGCCCGCCAGGAAGCCAGTGCTGACAAGGGGATGACACCGGATAACTACAAAGTTACTCGCCAACTTCTTGCTCAAAAAGCCAAGAGTGATGCTATTATCCTTCATTCACTTCCACGTATGGATGAGCTTCCTCCTGATGTAGACAGCACCCGCCACGCACGTTATTGGGAAGAAGCGTTTAATGGCGTTGTTGTGCGCATGGCACTTTTGGCACTTGTCCTTGGTGCGATGGAATAAAATTATTTTTCATCATAGCGAGAATGGTGAAACTATAAGAAGCAATCTCAATCAATAAGGTATGGAACTGCTTTGACCATAAAGCAGGCTCGCTATAGTTAGTAAAAAATGGAGGTATTAGATGCAAACCTATCTACACGGCCGCGACATGATTGGGGACCTTGACTTCAGCAAGGAAGAAGTCGAAACCGTCATGGAAGTGGCTTTTGATCTGAAGCGTAAACGTGCCCTCAATGAACCGCACCCTTACCTGCGCGATAAAGTACTGGCGATGCTGTTCTTCTTCAGCTCCACCCGCACACGCGGCTCCTTTGAGGCAGGTATGGCGCAGTTAGGCGGCCATGCGGCATTCATCGAGAGTAAAACAACGCAGATAGCACATGGCGATACTCCCAAAGAAATCGGCGAGATTTTTGGCCGCTATTTTGACGGAATTGCTATCCGCCACTGCGACTGGGGTTTGGGAAATCGTTATATCAATGATGTTGCCAAGTATTCCCGTACACCAATCCTGAATATGCAGTGTGATATTTACCATCCTTTTCAGTGTCTTGCTGACCTTATGACTATCTGGGAGAAGAAAGGCCGCGATCTTCGACGGCGTAAAATGGTCGTTTCCTGGGCATACGCAGAATCGTATTCCAAACCAATTTCAGTTCCCCAATCACTGATTTTGCAAATGCCGCGATTTGGTATGGACGTTGTGCTGGCACATCCACCAGAGTTCCGGCTCATGCCCGAGGTGATGGAAATGGCCAAATCAGAGGCCAGGAAAGCCGGTGTGGGGTTTGATGTTGTTGAAGATATGAGCGAAGGCTTCAAGGATGCCGATATCGTTTATGCCAAATCCTGGGGTCCTTTGGTGCATACCGCTGACGTAAAAGAAGGCGAAGCTATTACTAAAAAGTATTCAAACTGGATCACGGATGAAAAGAAGATGAAGCTAGCGAAGGAAGATGCCATCTATATGCATCCATTGCCTGCTGACCGAAACGTGGAAGTGACCGATGATGTACTGGATGGCAATCAGTCGGTGGTATATGATGAGGCAGAAAATCGCCTGCATGCACAAAAAGCCGTAATGGCATTAACTATGTAAATAAGGATAGGAGATTTTATGGCAGAAAGATTGGCAGTTGTCGCAATTGGCGGAAATTCGCTGATAAAAGATAATAAAAGAGTGAGTGTAGAAGATCAATATCTGGCGGCTAAGGAGACTACCTTTCATATTGCAGATATGCTTGAGGCTGGCTGGAATGTTGCAATAGGTCATGGCAATGGCCCGCAAGTTGGGTTTATCCTGCGCCGTTCGGAAATCGCGCATCGGGTAGAAAATATGCATGAAGTTCCGCTCGATGTTTGCGGTGCAGACAGCCAGGGTGCTATTGGTTATGCCCTGCAACAGACCCTGCAGAATGAACTCAAACGCCGCGGAATCAAAAAATCGGTTGCGACGGTTGTAACTCAGGTTCTTGTGGATAAAGAAGATGCCGCCTTTAAGAATCCGACCAAGCCTATCGGCGGCTTCATGGATGAAACTGAAGCAAAAAAACGTGAAGCAGATTTGGGTTGGAATGTTGTGGAAGATTCCGGCCGCGGCTGGCGGCGGGTTGTGGCTTCACCTATCCCCAAGGAAGTTGTTGAATTGGCTTCAGTAAAAGCTCTTCTGGATACCGGTCAAATTGTGATTACAGTTGGCGGCGGCGGTATTCCGGTTATTGAAGAAAACGGCTTTCTAAAAGGCACAGCTGCGGTTATCGATAAAGATTACGCTAGTTCACTTTTAGCACGCGAAATTCAAGCAGATCTGTTCATAATCTCAACGGCTGTAGAAAAAGTCGCTCTTAATTTCGGAAAACCAGATGAAAAATGGCTGGATAAAATGACTCTCTCTGAAGCCAAAGCATATTTGGCAGAAGGTACTCACTTTGCAAAAGGATCGATGGCGCCCAAGATTCAGGCAATAATCTGGTATATGGAGGCTGGTGGAAAACAGGCGCTTATAACAAACCCCGAGAACATAGGACGTGCCCTGAAAGGCGATACTGGCACATGGATTTTGCAGGGTTAACATTTTAGACTTTAAAAAATCCCAACTTGTAGGTGTTATTGATGTACAGTGCCCATATTTGGGGTAAAATCTCCAAGCCAGACGAATTTGTCTGGACAAAAACGGGGAGTTTTTTATAGGAATTTATAAAAATACTTCCCAAACTTAAATATTTTGGAGGAGAAAATGAGTAAAAAGGTATTTTGGAATGTGGTTGTCGGTTTTCTAGCAGTATCCCTGTTGACTGTTGCATGTGCACCAACTGTTTCACAACCTATTGCAACTCCCCCTGTCGCTGAAGAAACGGAAGTGCCAGCTGCTGAAGCCCCAGCGCCCACGGCTGCTCCGGTTGAGCCTGAAGAATTTATTTTCGGCATGCTGATGGTTGGACCCTATAATGATCGTGGTTGGAGCCAGGCACATTATGATGCTGGTTTATATGTTGAAGAAAAAATTCCGGGCGCCAAGATGATCTACCTTGACAAAGTCAACTCGGCCGATCGGCCTGGAACCACTCCCGCACAATTAGGGGAAGAATTGGTTTCAAAAGGCGCCAAAATGGTCATCTTTAATTCGGATGACATGAAGGATAGCGCACATGAATTTGCTTTGGCGAACCCGGAAATAATTGTGGTGCATGCGTCTGGTGACGGTAATTGGATGGAAGGAAAGGATTACAAGAACATTCCTAATTTGGCCAATATTATGGGCCGCATGGAATATGGCAAAATGATTGCTGGCTGCGCGGCTGCGATGACTTCAACCACAGGAAAAATCGGTTATTTGGGGCCCCTGATCAATGAAGAGACCCGGCGTTTGGCATCATCTGTATATTTAGGCGCTCGCTATTGCTGGGAGAACTACGCAAAGAAGGATCCTGCGGCGTTGACCTTTGAAGTTAATTGGATTGGTTTCTGGTTCAATATCCCTGGTTTTACTTCAGATCCAACTCAGGTAGCGGACGACTTCTTTAATAATAATTTTGATGTTGTGGTTTCGGGTATTGATACCACTGAGGCATTGACTGAAGCTGTGAAAATGCAAGCGGATGGCAAGAATGTCTTTGCTATTCCTTATGATTACAAGGATGCTTGCGCCGGGGGTGCGGAGGCATGCTTGGGTGTGCCTTATTTCAACTGGGGTCCTGCATATGTTGAAGTTATTCAATCCGCAAAAGATGGCAGTTTTAAGCCATTTTTTACCTGGAATAGCCCGGATTGGACAGATATTAACAACCCAGATACCAGCCCAGTTGGTTTTGTAAATGGAACGGCTTTATCTTCAGATGCAGCTACTGTAACTGACAAATTTGTCGCTGAACTGGCTGGTGGTTTGAATCTGTGGAAAGGACCGCTCAATCTGCAGGACGGGACAGTCTACCTTGCAGAAGGAGAAGCAGCCACAGATTATCAAGTTTGGTACCTGCCGCAACTGCTTGAAGGCATGGTAGGATTAAGCACGCCGGCTGAATAGGCTTTCGTGCCATTGGGAGAAAGGCTCATCAGTTGACCTTTCTCCCTTTTTTAATTAATTATTCAATGAAATTAAACTTACTTAAGATTTCGAAATATTATGGAAGCCTAAAAGCCAACGATGGCGTTTCTCTTGAAATACCTCAAGGTATGATAATGGGTATTTTGGGAGAAAACGGGGCTGGAAAAAGTACCCTGATGAAAATTCTTTCCGGCCTGATCAAAAAAGATAGTGGGGAAATTTTTATTAATGATTGTGCCATAATCCTTAATTCACCCAGGGATGCAATTAAATTAGGTATTGGAATGCTGCATCAAGAACCTCGTGACTTTCCTTCCATGAGTATTAGAGAAAATCTTAGGATTGGATCTGCAGATTCCAATAAAAAATTTCTACCAGATTTTAATATGCTGGAAAAAATAAATAAGAACCTGGGATTCAACCTGGACTTATCCGGTGATGTCAGTCAGTTAACTGTGGGGGAGCGGCAAGAGCTTGAACTGCTTCGTTTGCTCTGGCTGGGGGTTGAAGTCCTTATTCTTGATGAACCAACCACAGGGATCAGCGCAGGCCAGAAAGATCAATTGTTTTCTGCATTAAGAAAATTGGCGAGTGAAGGGAAATCAATACTCTTTGTATCACACAAACTAGATGAAATTCAATCCCTTTGCAACCAGGCTGCTGTGATGCGCAAGGGAAAAATAGTTGATGTCTTAAATTCACCGTTTGATCAAAATTTATTGGTAGAACTAATGTTTGGCCGTAAGCTTACCCGGATCTCGCCTTGTCGGTCTGTTTCAGAGGACTTATGTTTACAAGTGAAGGGATTAGAAATTGAAGATTTCCGATTAAATATTAAGAATATCAACCTGAAAATAAAAAAGGGAGAAGTTATTGGATTAGCAGGCATGGCAGGATCTGGGCAAAGGCAATTCCTACAGGTATTGGCTGGGCTTATCCAACCTATTCGCGGCTCGATTAACCTGGGGTCAGAAATAATAAATGGAAGAAGTTGCTTCCATTTCCAACAGCAAGGAATTTATTACGTGCCATCATCACGACTGGAAGAAGGATTACTACCCGGAATGTCGTTGGAAGAGCACTTCTGCCTTGTGCAGCAGGAAAATAGTTTCTTTATACAAAAAAAGAAAAATGCTCTAAATTCGCAGGAAAAAATCAATAAATTTCGAATCAAAGGTTATGAATACACTAATGTTGATGAATTATCAGGTGGAAATCAGCAACGTATGCTTCTTTCAATGTTAAAGGAATCTGCAACCTTGCTTTTACTTGATGATCCTACTCGCGGATTAGATATCGAATCTGCCAACTGGATCTGGACGCTTCTGCGTGACCGCTGTCAAAATAACACTGCTATCATTTTTTCATCTACTGACCTTGAAGAACTATTGTTCTATTCTGACAGGATTATAGTATTTTTTGGCGGAACTGTTACTCAGCCATTAAATGCCACAAAACTTACTGAGGAAAGCCTGGGTGCCATGATCGGCGGGAAGGGGCTATCGAAAATTGAAGCATGAAAGATTGATCAATACCGGATTTCGCCTTGCAGGTATCATACTTGCTATCGGTTTTGTGGCAGTGGTGCTGGTAATGGCAAAGGCAAACCCCTTTGATGCATTTGGCAACATTTTAAAAGGAGCCTTCTCAACAGAGAAGAAGATAACAGACAGCCTAGTTATATGGGTGCCTTTGATTATCACGACTTGCGGTCTGGTAATCACTTTCACCGTTGGACTTTGGAATATCGGCATTGAAGGACAAATAGCCCTTGGGGCCATTCTTTCAACCTGGGCGATTCGGCTGCTCCAAGATCTTAGGATCTCACCAACGTTTGTGATAACAGCTGCGATTATCGCGGGTATTACGGGTGGAATGTTATGGGCTTTAATCGCAGGTATATTGAAATTCTTCGGCGGTGTCAGTGAGATTTTTGCGGGCCTTGGATTGAATTTTATCGCTACAGCCTTAACCATATACCTAATTTTTGGACCCTGGAAACGGCCGGGAGTGGCATCAATGAGCGGAACTGTTCCTTTTGACGAAGCTTTCCGCCTGCCTAATTTTTCAGGATTAAGGTTAAGCCCTTGGTCTTTAATCCTGGCTTTGCTATCAGTTGCTGTTGTTTTCTTGTTGTTAAACAATACAATCATCGGGTTGCGTATGAAAGCGGTTGGTAAAAATCCCAAGGCTGCTAAATTAATGGGAATATCTTCTCCCAAGTATATGCTGCTGGCTTTTTTGTTGTGTGGATTATTCGCAGGTCTTACAGGTGCTCTGCAAGTAACAGCGGTTTATTACCGTCTCATTCCCTCGATCTCATCTGGTTACGGATTTATGGGTTTATTAGTTGCAATGCTTGTGAATTATCAGGTTTTATGGGCGGTTCCTGTGGCTTTCTTGTTTGCGGTCCTCAATATAGGTGGAATTCAACTTCCTATAGAAATGAAGTTGGATTCAACGCTATCAGGTGTAATCCAATCTGCTCTGGTTCTTTTCTATTTAATTATGGATGGTATCCGAAATGAGGTTCTAATCAAATTTAGAGACGATCCCCATGAATGAACTTCTAATTGGATTGGCTGGCGTTATCGCTGCAGCGACTCCGGTTGTGGTCGCGGTAATTGGTGAAACTTTTACTGAACGCGCAGGGGTAATTAATTTATCTGCGAACGGCATCATTTTACTATCAGCAATGTCAGGATTTGCTGCTGCATCTTATTCTGGAAATGCACTGGTTGGCATGTTTGCTGGCGCTTCTGTAGGAGCGATTGCCGGGGCGCTATTATCCTTTTGCAGTATCACCATCAAACAATCCCAGGTAGCAATCGGGTTTATCTTGGCTGCGCTATTCAAAGAACTTTCTTATTTCCTGGGTGCACCACTAATGGGTTCTTCCGGACCGACTATCGGATCAACACCGATTCCTGTTTTATCCAAAATACCGATTTTGGGAGATCTATTCTTTAAGCAAAGCTGGTTGACGTATTTCAGCTTTATTTTAATTATCGCAGGATACCTATGGATATTTCATTCACGGCAAGGATTAAAACTACGGGCAGTTGGTGAACAACCTGCATCATCCTACGCACGTGGTATCAATGTAAACCGGTTGCGTTATATTTATACAATTTTTGGCGCGGCTATGATTGGCCTTGCAGGACCAATGTATTCATTAAGTGTTAAGGCGGGATGGAAAGGCACATTAACAGGTCTAGATGGAATCGGTTGGATTGTACTTGCGATAACAATTTTTGGTGGTTGGAATCCGCTGCGCGGGGCTTTGGGGGCTTACTTGTTTGTATTTCTCCAATGGCTTGGAATTGTTTTGCAAAACAGTATGCCAAACATTCCCTCTCAGGTGCTTCAAGTCGCACCTTTCCCTTTAATGATATTCACTTTATTGTTAGTAAATATTGGGGATACAGAGTGGGTAACCAGGATTTTGACTACCTTACCAAAGCCTGCACGATCTATGCTTTTAAAAGTGATCAACTTTCTCCGAATTCCACCCCCGGCTTCCTTGGGGGTACCTTTCGAAAAAGAGTAAAATATTTAACGACCAAATTCACTTCATACACTTGTTCTATATGTGGCGCAATCTATCAACCGCATGAAGTCACTTATATTTGTCCGAAAGATGGCGGCAATCTGGATGTGTTATTGGATTATGAAGCAATCAAAAAGTCTACAACCCCAGAAACCATATCCGCATCCCAAGAATTTTCAATTTGGCGTTACTTGCCTTTATTACCTGTTGAGGACCCAGGCTGCTATGGCACTCCTCTGCGATCAGTTGGCTGGACTCCAATCTATCAGCCAAAATGTTTAAGGGAAGAATTGGGCATAGAGAAATTATGGGTAAAAGATGATGGCCGGAATCCGACCGCTTCCTTTAAAGACCGTGCTTCAGCAATTATGATAGCTAGAGCAAGGGAAATAAATGCGGAAGTTGTGGTTACTGCTTCGACAGGTAATGCCGGAGCAGCACTAGCAGGGATGGCCGCAGCTGCAAATCACAAAGCGATTATTTTTGCACCGAAAACTGCTCCGAAGGCTAAGATAGCACAATTACTCGTTTTTGGGGCTCGTGTTTTTCTGGTGGATGGAAATTATGACCAGGCTTTTGATCTGACTATCAAGGCAGCCCAGGAATTCGGTTGGTATTGCCGCAACACTGGTTATAATCCTTTTACTGCTGAGGGTAAAAAAACAGCCGCTTTTGAAATTTGGGAGCAGGTAATTTCCACTGGCACCTTAGAAAAACCTCTTAATATTTTTATTTCTGTTGGTGATGGCAACATCATATCCGGGATTCATAAGGGTTTTAAGGATCTGCAAGCATTAGGTTGGTTGAAACAAATGCCAAAACTTTTTGGCATTCAAGCTGCGGGGTCAGCGGCTATAACAAATGCTTTCAATAGAGGATCCGAAGAGATTATTCCAGTTAAAGCGACCACTTTGGCTGATAGTATTTCTGTGGATCTGCCGCGTGACGGATTGCGGGCTCTGCGAGCTTCGAAACAAACAGGAGGAAAATTTCTTACTGTAAGTGATGAAGAAATCCTGGCAGCAATAGCCCGCCTTGGAAAAGAAGGGATCTTTGCGGAACCTGCGGCTTCAACAGCCTATGCGGGGCTAATAAAAGCAATACGGGAAAGGATTATCCCTTCGGATGCCCAGGTTTTAGTAATGATCACAGGGAGCGGGCTTAAGGATGTAAACGCTGCGATAGAAGCAGTAATGCCAGCGCCAATTATAGAACCCACACTTGAAGCCCTGAAAAAGGTACTTTAGTGATAATCGAAGTAAATATTTAAGATCATATTATGCCTTCAAAAAAAACTGCCTCAAAGCCGGTTTTTAGTGTTATTGCTCCGAGATCTTAATGAGATCGGAAATATTGAAGAATTTTATAAAGCAGCAGCCGCTGTTATGCTGACGCTCAGGCAGCCATGGGAACTGGTTTTAGTAGACGACGGATCAACCGACGGTTCAACTCAAAAAATTCGCGAATTGGCAGCTAAAGATGCTCATGTAAAGCCGATTATTTTTGCCCGAAATTTTGGACATCAAATAGCTGTCACGGCGGGTCTAGATTACTCATTCGGAGATGCAGTGATTATTATCGATGCTGATTTGCAGGACCCGCCGGCTGTGATGCTTGACTTGATTTCAAAATGGAAAGAAGGTTATGAAGTTGTTTACGCAGTACGGAGAACAAGAGAAGGGGAATCCTGGTTTAAATTAGCCACCGCTTCAATATTCTATCGGCTTATCTACCGTATCACAGATGTGAAAATTCCCCTAGACACTGGCGATTTTCGCTTAATTGACCGAAAAGTGGTGAATGTTATGAGCCAGATGCGTGAGCGGCATCGATTCTTACGCGGTATGGCTGCCTGGGTAGGCTTTAGGCAGGTTGGTGTGCAATATGATCGAAAGGAAAGGTTTTCTGGAAAGACCAAATATCCTTTTAGCAAAATGCTCAAGTTGGCTCTGAACGCAATAACCAGTTTTTCTTATTTTCCTCTTCAAGTCGCAACGTATCTTGGGTTTATTTGCGCCGGGATCAGTATTCTGGCGATCCCGGTGGTCGCATACTTGCGCTTGTCCAACCAGGGAGCTTTGTTAGGACAGACAACAACCCTAATCGCGGTTCTTTTTTTGGGGGTGTACAGCTCATCACGCTCGGAATATTGGGTGAGTATATCGGTAGGATCTATGATGAAGCTAAGGGGCGTCCTTTATATATCGTAAGCGAAGCGCCTGATTTTAATAATTACAGGAGAACATAATGGCAAAAATTGACTTAACTTTATATCCGGATCGTTTAGAGCACACAATTCAACGTGCAAGAGAACGTAACATTATTATTCCTACCTTTGCGCAAATGAAAAACCCCGCCTTGATACCCGAAAAAATTAAACAAGAGCTACTATCCACAGGGCTTTGGGAATTAAATCCGCGTAATCTGTTTCGCATCACCTGGAAGAATGAACCAAAGGAGAAAGGTGGGGGATTCGGTGATGTCAATTACCTCGAATTGCCTAAAAGTTTGACAGGTGTGGATGCCCGTATCGTTGTTCTTTTAGGAAAATGGTTCCCAACAGGCGCGCACAAAGTTGGAGCATCATTTGGCTGTCTTGTTCCTAGACTGGTAACGGGGCAATTTGATCCTGTTACTCAAAAAGCGGTTTGGCCATCGACCGGCAACTTCTGCCGCGGCGGCGCTTATGACTCAAATCTTCTGGCTTGCCAATCTATAGCTATTCTCCCTGAGGGTATGAGTAAAGAACGCTTTGACTGGCTAAAAACTGTAGCGGGTGAGATTATCGCTACACCAGGCAGTGAATCAAATGTGAAAGAAATCTTCGACAAGTGCTGGGAATTGCGCGAGAGCGGTGAAGATTTGATGATATTCAACCAGTTTGAAGAATTTGGCAATTATCTGTGGCATTATGAAGTAACTGGCCATGCGATGGAAGAAATACTTAAGAAGGAATTAGGTTCTAAGGGCAATTATCGGGGAGTGATTCTGACTACCGGTTCGGCTGGCACTATTGCCTGCGGGGATTACTTAAAACAAGCTTTTCCTGGCAGCCTTGTTGGAGCAAGTGAAGCGCTGCAATGTCCGACTCTGCTTGAAAACGGATTTGGCGCTCATCGGATCGAGGGTATAGGCGACAAACATGTACCCTGGATCCATAACGTTAAAAATACTGACCTAATCACAGCGATCGATGATAACGCGGTGGTCAATATTTCCCGATTATTCAATGAACAGGCGGGTCGGGAATTTTTGGCCAAGAAAGGTGTTCCGCAGAATATAGTAAATCAATTGAACCTTTTTGGCTTTTCAGGCATAGCAAATATGCTTTCGGCCATTAAAATGGCAAAATACTACGAGATGGATGAACAAGATGTGGTTCTCACAGTTTTGACCGACTCAATGGATCTTTACCAGAGTCGTTTAAAGGAAATGCATGCGGAGTTTGGACAATATAGCGAACTGGATGCAGCCTCCGATTTTGCACGTTTTCTGCATGGTCAAAGTACTGATAATCTGTTAGATCTTACTTATCAGGAACAACGGCGGGTGCATAACCTAAAATATTTTACCTGGGTAGAGCAGCAAGGGCGGACATATTCTGAGATTGTTGACCAATGGTATGAAAAGGATTATTGGACCGGATTTCAATCCCAGGTGGATGAAATAGATAATCTAATTTTTGAATTTAATTACAAGGTTGGAATAATTAAAGAATAGAATGATTGACCGGGATTGCGAGGATAGTAATATAGCCCTCCCGCCGCCGTATGCATTGATTCTGGTGGGAGTAATTCCAGAGCCGCGAGATCTAGAAATTGCTCGGCTTTTAGGTTGGTATAGAATTCCATATCGTTTTGCACCCAAGGTTGTGCGGGTTGATTATGTCGCTTTCTATCAACCTTCCAGCTTTGGTAAGGGACACGCTGGAAGAATAGAAACATTTGCTGAAGTACTAGGTGTTGAATTAACAACCCGTGCTGAACTATTAAAGGATGAACCGAATCACCCACATGCAGGTGATGAATATTACAAAATTCAAATTGGCTCTTTGCATACTTTGAAAAAACCTATTATGGCTGAAAACTGGAAGCGCATCACTTTCTTATATTCAACAGGAGATTTATTTTCGACTGCGAAATCAATTCAAGATCTGGTTGTTCGTACTGAAGAAAGAAAAATCCTCTGGCATTCTCTTCGAGAAAAAGCATCTCAATTTCAGGAATATCAACAAACTGAAATTCCGGAATTAGCCATTGAGCCTGAATTATTAATGATGCTTGGAGATTTAAACTTTCTCAATGACAAGCAAGACTGGTACCAATTTAGTTAGTGAAATACGTGCGTAAAAATACCCGGGAGGATTTATGAAAACCCTGATTAAAGGTGGCACCATCATTACTGCTTCCGAAACTATCCAAGCGGATATCATGATTGAGGATGAAAAAATAAAGGCAATTGGCCTTGATTTTTCAGAAAATGACTATTTGAAAATCTTTGATGCTTCAGGAAAATTAGTTATGCCAGGTGGGGTAGACATCCATACTCATTTTGATTTGCCAATGTTCAATACAGTATCGTCGGATGACCACTATACCGGTCATAAAGCAGCTGCTTTTGGTGGAACAACTACTGTTATCGATTTTGTTCCTCAAGATAAGGCAACTTTAAAAGATTGCGTGGAAGAATGGCATCAAAAAGCAGATCAAAAAGCAGCTATTGATTTTAGTTTTCATATGAACATTACACATTTTGATGATGCTATCGCAAAAGAAATCCCCAAACTTAAAGATTTAGGGATAAACAGTGTAAAGGTTTTTACCGCTTATAACCAACGGCTCAGGTTAGATGATGGATTAATATATAAGGTAATGCGCATAGCAAGAGATTCGGGAATTCTGGTTATGGTTCATGCCGAGAATGGGGATGTCATAGAAATATTAATTGATGAGGCTTTGAACGCTGGACATACTGAACCTATTTGGCATGCACGGACCCGGCCAACATTGGGTGAAATAGAATCGGTTTTTCGTGCAATCAAATTATCCGAACTTGCCGAATCGCCTGTTTACATAGTCCATATGAACACAAAAGGCGGGGTAGAACTTGTTCGCACAGCTAGGCAAAAGGGATTACCGGTAATGGGAGAGACCTGTCCCCAGTATTTGTTTTTCACAACAGATGACTTACTCCGCTCGGATGGCGCCAAATGGATATGCTCACCACCTGTTCGCTCTGCGGAGGATAATTCAGGTGTCTGGCGTTCGGTTGAAGATTTTACAATGCAAGTGATAGCTACTGATCATTGTCCATTTTTCTTTAATGGCACAAATCCAATTAATTATGAAGGTAAAGAAATTGCCATTCCCGGGAAAGAACTTGGAAAAAATGATTTCACTAAGATTCCAAATGGGTTACCTGGTGTAGGTGATCGGATGCAGGTTATGTGGACAAAAGGAGTTGGTGCGAGACGAATATCTCCAAATCATTTTGTCCAATTGATGTGTACCAATCCGGCAAAGATTTTCGGTTTATATCCTCAAAAAGGGACAATCATACCTGGTGCAGATGCAGACATTTCCATTTGGGATCCAAACATGCATCTTACTTATGGGGTGAAGTATTCACAACAAAGGACTGATCATAACCTTTATGAAGGTTGGAAACTAAAAGGAGCCATCGAAAAAGTATTCCTGAGAGGGGAATTAATAGTAGATAATAATACCTGGCTTGGAAATCATGGGATGGGGCGCTATCTCAACCGTGGGGAGATCATGGTTCTTTAATATCAATGCTTATTGCATTTATTTTTATCCTTTTGATAATTTCTGCTCTTGCTGGAACCCTTATGAGAAGGCAGGGGATTAGAACCGCATATATTTGGATGCTGTTTGTATTTATCAATACAATCTCTTGGTTGTTGATTTTGATTATTCCCCGTGGTAGCTTTTCACCCTTAATACTTAGTAACTGGTTTAGACTTGGTGATATCAATATCGGGCTGAATTTTGCTTTAAACGATCAGAATTGGATCCTTGCATTATCCTTATTAGCTTTCAATCTTTCTTACTTCTTGACTGGTATTGCGCGACTTGACGTCAGAAATGACCCGATTAGTTGGATTTTTCAGCTTCTCATGACAGCATTTGCCTTTTTGGCAATAATGTCTGCGGACCTTTGGTCATTAGTATTGATTTGGACGGCATTGGATCTATTGAATCTTGTATTTGACAAAATGATAACTAAAAGTGCAGGGAGTCAAATATCTTATAATAAATTAATCTTTAAATTCTTGGGTAGTATTCTTTTAATCTGGAATGTTGCTCTTCTTAATACAACCGGATTTAACCCTTTATTGAGCGGGGTTCTTGCTTCTGCAGGAGGATACTCCCTTTTTTTTGCTGCTTTATTACATTCAGGAATATTTCCTTTGACTTTAGAATCCAATGATTCATCTGAGAATGAATCAAAGAAATTAATAAGTACTTCTTTTTATATAACCAACTTTATTGTAAGTTTTATTCTTGTCATAAACCTTCCAGCACCAAACTTTTCGTTTCTCTTTTCAGTTTTTGTAAATCTAATCTCATTAATTATTATTGTTTTTTCTATGATTCAATGGGCATTAAATAAAAATTTTCAAAGATCGCTAAAGTTCCTCCTTTTAGGAGAAGCTGGAAGCTTTTTTTATCTTTATTCTTTAGGTGCTACTCAATTTTTGCCTTTCATACTCGCACTATTTTTTCTTTCGGTTTTATGGATGATTTTATTTTCGCATCGGGGGAAAATCCTGCTTATTTTTTCGGTGATTAGTACATTTTTTGTATCCGGTTTACCGATGACATTAATTACCTATGGTACTCGGAGTTATTTTAAGAATGGATTCTCTATAGGCCTTTTTATTCTGATTTTCATGCAGATAATGTTTTTGCTGGGTTTTATCAAGAATACATTTAATGAAAATGAGAAATTTGGTAATTTAGATGTCTGGTATCAGGCGGCGTATTTGACCGGCTTATTTTTGCCATTATTATCGATAGGTGCAATTATTATTGAATTCAGCAACATCTTTGGCAGATGAATTCCAATATTGGTGGGTTGGAGGAATAACAACAATATTTGCTTCTGCATTCTATATATTATTGAGAAAGGAATATAAAGTTTTAAAAGAAATACAAATCTTTTCAGAAACAAGATCAATCTGGTTATGGGAAATCTTAAAATTTGAATGGTTATTTAAAGCAATTAGACTTATTGAAGAAAACATTGAAAAAATAATTAACGGTTTTTCTGGTTTGCTGGAAGGCGAAGGAGGAATTCTATGGTCATTAGTCCTCTTATTGCTATTGCTTACAGTGCTTGGGTAAAAATGATTGGCTTTCAATGATTCTCAATACTATCCTCATCAGCATGTCAATTGTTATATCAGGGATGCTCTTTTTGCTTTCAGATTGGCGATGGAGAATGGCAAGTCTGGCGGTTATTCAATTAATCGGATTTATTCTTATCGTTCAAATCTGGCCAATCGCATTAGCGTCAGTGAAACTCATATCCGGTTGGATGGGTGTAGCACTAATGAGTGCATCAATGGCTTCATCAATAAGTGTAAAAAAAACCGAATATCAAATATCAGAAAAAGTCTTCAAATTAATGCTTGTTGCTTTTAGCTGGGTCGTTATCGCAGCAACTGTCGACCAATTTAACACCTGGCTTCCAATTTCTTATTTAAATTTATTTGTTGGATTAATATTTTTCTTGAGCGGGATTATTTATTTTAAGTCTAATTTCTGAAATCAACGGAATTGCAGTGGGTTTATTAGTCTTTCTTACAGGTTTCGATATTATATATTCCTCATTGGAAGGATCAGCTTTAGTCACTGGAATCTATGGATTGGTAATTATCCTTATCAGTCTTATAAGCAGTTTTCTTCAAGACAGATTTTCACTTGGAGACTCTATTTGAACGCACCTCTAATATGGATTATTCTTCCAATTTTCATATCTATAATCTTATTTTTCTTTAAGAAAAACTTCTTCATAGTTTGTATGCTGCAAACTGTTTATTGCTTTTTAATAATAATTTCTGCTATATCAGCACGTTTTATCCCTGTTGACAATCCTTCATTTCTTACTTATGAGATTTCATCGGAATTAAAATATCCTTGGCCGCAGCTTAATAATTACTTCAGGATTAAAACATCGATCATTCTTTTTTATATTTGTTTAGGCTTATGGTCCTTAGGTTCATTTATATTCAAGGAAAAATCTAATATTGTTCCTCTCGGTTTGGCTTTTGTTGCGCTGCTTATTGCAGCATTAGCAGTTGAACCTTTTTTGTATTCCGCATTAATTCTTGAAATCGCAGTCCTAATTAGCGTACCAATGATACAAAAAGAATCCAATTTCAAAGATAAGGGCATATCGCGTTATCTTATTAATTTCACCTTCGGAATGCCATTTGTTTTACTTGCAGGATGGTATCTGGCAGGCGGTGAAATCACACCAGTCAATGATGAACAGTTAATTCAAGCCACTCTACTGCTTGGGTTGGGATTTGTATTCTGGTTAGCAGTATTTCCTTTTCAATCCTGGTCACCTTTATTAGCAGATGAAACTAAACCAAACGAAGGATTATTCATTCTTACCTTGTTACCCATAGCAGTTGTTGTTCTTCTATTAAAATATTTAAATGGATTTGCCTGGTTACGAAGATACGATACTGTCTTTGAGGCATTGAGAATATTCGGATTGATAATGGTAATAATGGGGGCCATTTGGTTTTCAATGCAAAAAAGAATACGCAAGGCAATGGGTTACTTGATATTGGTTTCTTCAGGCTTTATGATAATTGCCATCAGCCTGAATTCTACAAATGGGTATATTCTTTCTACATATTTTATGCTGCTCAGGATTATTTGTTTTTATATGATTTCCTGGATTGTAATATTCATGGAAAAAGAAGCAAAGATTATGACAGTGGACTCCTTGAGAGGCTTCTTTTCTACTGATCCATTATTCGCAACAGGATTTTTTATTGCCCTATTTTCCTTACTGGGAATGCCCTTAACCGCAGGGTTCCCAATTATTCAGAGTCTACTTGCAGAAATTTCGTTTTTTGAACCTCAAATAATTATATTTATAATTTTTAGCCAAGTGATCCTAACCATTACTATTATGAGATGGTTATTTATTACATTCTTACCATATGATTCTCAAAGAACTGCTCATAAGTCTTCTATAAAGATATTTATAATTGCAGGCATAATTGGCTTAATAATTCTTGGAATATTTCCGAGTCAATTTTTCCCTCACGTCAGCGAAATAGTAAATGATCTGCCATTTCTAATAAAATAGCTAATATCGGGCTTGATAAAATCTCATTTGAAAAATTCGTAAAGGAATTAAATGGAACTAGAAACACTTGTAAAAAGAATTGATGACCTAGAAAATCAACTTACTTCAATTAAGAAAGCAATTACCAATCAGAATATAAAAGCTAATCAGGTTGAAGAAAAAGCAATGGATTTCTTGGAAAAAGTTAAGGAACAAAATAATGAATTATCTCGAATAAATTCAGTTATAAATGGTTTGGGGCATTTTGATGCAGCAATTACCAAAACGAGAATTGATTTAAATCGTCAAATAGAAGAAGTTGAAAAACGTATTCAATTAAATCAAAAGATGCAGGAAAAAATAAGAACAGAGGAAATAAAAACCATAAATGTCACAATCGAAAAAGTAAAAAAAGATTTAAGTCAAGGATTCGATCAAAAGCTTAAACCGTTTAATGATGAGGACGCAAAACAAACATTAAGAATTAAAGAAGTTGATAACAGAATTGATAAAAAAATATCCAACGATGAAGATTTTAAAATCAATCTGAACAATCTTCAACAAGAGATTAGACAAAATAAAAAAATCCTTGATAACGTGGCATCAAATGGCGATGCTTATATAAAAAGAAGTGATGAACTTAGATCCCGGTTAGATATTTTCAACCGCGATATGAGAACAATTAATAACCGTTTAAGCGAAATAATCGCCACTGAAGCAGAGCGGAAACAATCCTATTTAGCTTTCATAGAACAGCAATCTCTTTCAAAAATAAACCATGAGGATACTTGGATTGAATGGACAACCCAATTTGAGGAATCGATTAACCAAATCAATAAAATAATACCAGAGTTGCATAGCCAGCAATCAGAGATGAAAAAAACTAAAGAATTGTTCGATGATATTTCAAAGAAATTCGACCGCAGGGCAAATGAAATCACTGAAATGTACCGATTAATGGATGAGAAATTTAGGAAAGAATGGGCTACCTTTAAAACTGACCTTGAAAAACGATGGTCAAATGTTTCTTTAATAATGGAAGATAAACAAGGTGGATTGGACGAGAAATTCATAAAAATTAATGAAAGAATTGTTGATATTGAGGATAGAACCCAGGAAATGCAAGAGGCTTTAATCCTGATGAGCAGAGAAATACAAAAAGGGATGCAAAGCCTTATGAATATGGTTAATGGCTGGATGGAGGCATTCGGTCAAATTAAGTCTCAGAAATGAGGTTTGATAATAAATGTTTGTTATTGGTACAGCCGGACATGTGGATCATGGAAAATCTACATTAATTAAATCCCTGACTGGAATAGACCCTGACCGCCTTAAAGAAGAAAAAGATCGCCAGATGACAATTGATCTGGGATTTGCCTGGTTGGAACTTCCGTCAGGATTGGAGGTTGGAATTGTGGATGTGCCAGGTCATAGAGATTTTATTGATAATATGCTTGCCGGGGCAGGGGGATTAGATGCAGTGCTTTTTATTATTGCTGCTGATGAAGGAATTATGCCTCAATCTCGGGAGCACCTTTCAATCCTGGAGTTGTTGGAAATTAATCAAGGGATAATTGTTATTACGAAGTCGGATCTGATCGATGACCTGGATTGGTTTGATCTATTAAGGAATGACATCAAGCAATTTACTGCGGGAACATTTCTTTCCAACTCACCAATTATCAATGTGTCGTCAACAACTGGAAAAGGATTAACTGAGCTAATTTTGTCAATCGACTTAATGCTTAAAGACTGTGAGCCTAAACGTGACCACCACCGCCCCAGACTCCCCATTGACCGAGTTTTTTCCTTAAAAGGTTTTGGCACAGTGGTCACAGGGACTATGCTTGATGGTCAATTTTCAATAGGTCAGCAAGTTGAAATTCTTCCCCAAAAATTGCAGACCAGAATAAGAGGAATTCAATATCATAAAAAGAAAACCGATATTGCTAAACCAGGTAGCAGGGCTGCGCTTAATCTTACCGGGGTGGATATTTCAGACGTTTCAAGGGGTAATGTTGTAGCTAATATTGGGGAATATTTGCCTACCCGTATGATTGATGTAAGATTTACATTGCTGAAGGATACTCAGGGAAATCTTTCACATGATGATTTGGTAAAACTGTACTGTGGAACAAACCAATCATTCGCGAGAGTCCGAGTAATTGGCCAAGATGCTATTTTGCCTGGTGAAAAAGGCTGGTTACAACTTGAACTTACGGAAAAAATTGTCGCGGTCAAAGGAGACCGTTTCATTTTGAGAAAACCATCTCCGAGTGAAACCTTGGGTGGGGGCATTATATTAAGTGAAAATCCTGGGAAAAGGATGAAACGGTTTTCGCAAAAATCGTTTGATCATTTTTACCTTTTAGATGTCGGTTCACCTCGGGAAATCCTTATCTCTCATCTTCAAAAAGGTGAGCTGATAACCATACAAGATTTAAAGGATAAAACCGGGTTTTCACTAGATACAATTGTAGAAGAAATCTTAGAATCTTTGAATGATGAAATTGAAATTCTTGAAATCCCAGGTGATGAAATCCATTCAAATTCCTTCGTAACAACAAAGGTAAATTGGCAAAAACTGACAAATTCAATACAGGAAGTCATTAAAAATTACCACAGTAATTTTCCTCTCAGGTTAGGTATTACAAAGAATGAATTACGCCAAGCGATCGGTTTTTCACCCAAATTATTTGCGGTAACCACGGGTTTATTAATTAACAAGAATCTTATTCTCGAAAATGAAGAAATAATTTCTTTGCCTGGACATTCATCTGATTTCAATGATGAGCATAAAATTATTATCGGGGAAATTTTCGCGAAAATTGATCAAACACCATATTCCCCACCTTCTCTTAATGAACTTAAGAATGAATTTGGCCCTGAGGTTATACAGGCATTAATCGAGAAAGGGCAATTAATTCAGACCTCAGATGATATCGCCTTTCGAAAAAAGGAATATGATCTAATGCTATCTGGTTTAATAGAATTTATAGATCGAGAAGGAAATATCGCACTTAATCAATTTAGGGATTTATTTCAAACAAGTCGTAAATATGCATTATCATTTCTGGAATATCTTGATAAAAAAGATATTACTGCCAGGGAAGGTGATATAAGAATCATACGAGCTATTGACAAGGATTAGATGACCTTGTATAATATTGCCCGCTTGCCCCGGCGGTAGGTTGCTGGGGTAAAATTATGTATTCCAACTTCCCCGCTCACGGGCGATTGTTTCGCGCGAAATGCGGTGAAGTGAAGATTGGAGAAAAAATGGTTTACGCTGTATTTGAAAGCGGCGGCAAACAATATAAAGCTATTGAAGGCGAATATATTGAAGTTGATTTGCTGCCAGAAGATATAGGGGGGACAAAAGTATTTGATAAAGTACTTTTGGTTGTCAACGATACCGATACACAAGTTGGTTCCCCTTATTTGCCGGAAATAAGTATTGACGCAAAAGTTACAGAACATTTCAAAGGACCTAAGATAATTATTTTTAAATACCGGCCAAAGGAACGATACCGAGTAAAAACTGGACACCGCCAGCAATTTACGCGATTGTTGGTTGAATCAATACAATTCCCGGGAAAACTAAAAGAAGAGAAGGTTTCTGAGGGAAAAGTAATCCCTGCCAAGAAAGCTCGTTCTAAACCAGCAGCTTCTACGCCAAAGAAAACTGAAAAACCTGCAAAAAAAACAAAAACAGCGACTATAAAACCTGCCAAAAAAACAGGGAAAAAAGTGTCCTGATTGAATGCTGAAAAAAAGAAAATAAGGAAAAATCCTTTAGAAAATTAGAAAAGGAAAAAAACTATGGCGCATAAAAAAGGTGGCGGGTCAACCCGCAATGGTCGAGATAGCAAGGGACAACGTCTTGGTGTAAAAAAATATGCCGGCGAATACGTTCTCAGCGGAAATATTCTAGTCCGGCAGCATGGTACCGAAAATTAAACCCGGAAATTTTGTGGGTGTTGGAAGTGATTACACCCTATTTGCGACATCAGATGGAATTGTAGAATTTTTACGACTTCCAAACGGCCAAAAGAAGGTGAGTGTCCTGCCGGAAGAAAAGTAAGAATTTAGATAGCGACTTAACCAGAAAGGTGTAATTTAGTATGAAAAAAGAAATCCATCCGACATATTATCCAGACGCAACTGTGACCTGCGCCTGTGGAAACACATGGAAAACCGGTTCTACCCAGAAAGAAATCCGCACTGAAGTGTGCTCAAATTGCCACCCCTTTTTTACAGGGGAACAGGCTCGACTGATTGATATTGAAGGTCAGGTGGATCGTTTCTACAAGAAACTTCAAGCCCGCCAGGAATTTGTCTCTGAAGAGAAACGCAAAAAAGATGAAAAGACATCGCCAGAACGTTCAGTCTCAGAACTGGACTTAGGATCCCGCGCAACCGCAGCTTTAGCTGAAGTTGGTATAACAAATGTAGGCCAAATCCTCGAAAAACTTGAAGGCGGTGAAGCAGCATTACTTGACTTACCAGGCGTAGGACGCAAAACTTTAATTGATATTAAAAGAACTTGCGCAAATTCGGTTATAAACTACCGAAAGCTGCTGAAGAGATTTCAGTTTAATCTTATTCCGAAAAAATAATGAAGGCATTAATTTGCCTTCTTTTTATTTAAAACCGGTGTTAGTGTAAAATTTGGATAACTATTATTTAGGAGTAAATTATGTCTTTAAAATCTGGATCAGTGGAAATTATTTGCGGATCTATGTTTAGTGGAAAGACTGAAGAAATGATTCGACGCTTGAGAAGAGCTGTTATCGCCAGGCAGAAAGTTCAGGTTTTTAAACCCGTAATTGATAATCGCTATAAAGCCGAAAGAGTAACTTCACATGCCGGTATAGACTTTGAAGCACAACCTGTGAATGACTCACAAGAGATTATGCGGAATTTAGATAGCGCTACAACAGTTGTTGGAATTGACGAAGCACAATTCTTTGATAATGGAATTGTTGATATTATAGAAAGCCTGGCCAATAATGGAATAAGGGTGCTGGTGACAGGTTTGGATATGAATTTTAGAGGTGAACCTTTTGGCTGCATTCCTGAAATTTTATCCAAGGCAGATAAAGTTGACAAACTGCAGGCAATTTGCATGGTCTGCGGCGAACCTGCAACGCGAACACAGCGCATTGTAAATGGAAAACCTGCCCATTTCAATGATCCGGTTGTTATTGTCGGGGCAGCTGAAATGTATGAAGCCCGATGTCGAATGCACCATGAGGTTCCAAAGGATTAAGGATATGAAAGACTACAATTTTTATCTTCAGGAAACGCTGATTTCTGAATCCAATCTTCAGAAACGGATATCTGAATTGGGAAATGAAATTAGCCGCGATTATGTGGAAAGTGATGACTTGCTGCTGGTATGTATATTGAGGGGTGCAGTAATTTTCCTAACTGATCTTTCACGCAAAATATCTGTACCGCACGCGATTGACTTTATGGCAATCTCTTCATATGGCACTGGTAACCGAAGTTCAACAGGGGTTGTGCGAATTACCATGGATTTAACGACTAATATTTCAAACAAAGATGTATTGATAGTAGAGGATATTATCGACAGCGGAAATACTTTGTCTTATGTTATGGCTTTATTATCAACACGCAAACCAAAGAGCCTAAATGTATGCGCACTTTTAGATAAATCCGAACGGCGTGAGGTTGAAGTACCCATTAGATATACTGGATTTAAGATTCCGAATAAATTTGTTTTTGGTTATGGGTTAGATTTAGATGAATATTTCCGGAATTTGCCGTTCGTTGGAGTTGTTGACCTGGAAAAATATGAGAATTAATTTTAAATTATTATTATGAATCTGGAGGAAGCACCTCTTAATAGAATTATTGATTTGTTACTTGCCAAAAAAGATGATTATGGGGAAATTTACCTTGTCGGCGGTTTTGTACGCGATTATCGTTTACAAAAAGTCAATAAAGATTTTGATTTTGTTGTTTCAAAAAATGCTGCCAACGCCGCGCGAAGTATTGCGGATTACTTTAGAGGCGGCTTTTATCTTCTTGATTATCAGCGTGAAACCGCTAGGGCACTTATAGACATTGAAGATCAACGGTATATGGTCGATGTCGCAATTATCAATGGGGAAAATATCTCTGAAGACCTAAGACTGAGAGATTTTACGTTTAATGCAATGGCAGTTAATCTTTTGGATCTAAATTTTATAATTGATCCATTAAATGGCAGTACTGATCTTCAAAATAAGAAATTAAAACCATGCAACGCGAGATCATTCTCTGATGATCCAATTCGAACATTACGTGCAGTACGATTTATCCGAGATTTATCACTTGATTATGATCCTGAAGTAAAAAAGTCAATTATTAATGTATCCAAGCAGATAAAAAGTATTTCAGGCGAACGGATTCGCAATGAACTTAATTTTATTTTGAACCTTCCTGAAATTAAAATATCAATTAAATTAATGCTTGAATTTGAGCTATTTAATCAATTGTTCCCTGATCTGCTTCATCTCAAGAAAATATCCCCTCTGTTTCCTCATGTGCATAATGGATTAAATCATACTTTCCGTGTGGTTGAACTGACTCAATTATTTGTTCGAGAAATTAATGATGATGTAACCCTGAAATCTGATAACCAATTTTTAAATGATGTTCAATTGCTTTTCGGGAAGTATAAAAAAGAATTGGCTGCATATTTTGGCAAATTGATAGAAAAAGATGTTTCTCTATCCGTTTTGTTAGCTATTGCTGCCTTATACCATGATTCCGGAAAATCGTTTATTCCAGCTACTATTGACGGGGAAAAGGTATTATTTCGGAACCATGCTGAAAAAAGTGCTAAAGTCGTTCGTGAAAGAATGAAAGCACTGGCATTCTCAAATAAGGAAATTCAGTTTGTCTCTACAATCATCCGTTATCATATGACTGACAAATTAAAGAGTATTGGGGAAGAGGGAAATTCCAGGCGGAATGTTTTTCGTTTTTTTAAGGAAACCGGAGATTACGGAATTATGGTCGGATTTTTCCACCTGGCTGATGTGATTGCCACGTATGAAGAGACTTTATCTTCTCATCGCTGGAACATTGCTTTGAAATCAATGGAGAGAATCTTGGATGGTTGGTTTAACCATTATTCAGATATGGTTTCCCCGCCAAATCTTATCGATGGAAATGACTTGATAAAGGAATTTGGTCTTCAACCAGGCCGGGAACTCGGTAAAATACTTGATAAAGTTATTGAAGAACAAGCGGCTGGAATCATCTTGGACAGATCAGCTGCCATAAAATTTGCTGACGATTTAATCGAAGCATCTCATTACAAATGACAGAAAAACTGTTTTATTTAATAATCGGAGATGGGATTCCATTAATCTGTCTGCATGGATATGCATTGGACCATACCATTTGGTTAAAAATGTCAGATGAATTGGATAAGCAAATCAAAATAATTCTGCCCGACTTACGTGGACATGGTAAGTCTCCTGAGCCGCCCGGAAAATATTCCATGCGAAATATGGCCGGAGATATTCTTCAAATGATGGATTCGCTTTATCTTGATAACGCATACATAGCTGGTCATTCAATGGGCGGATATATTGCCCTTGCATTGGCTGCACATTATCCAGAAAGGGTTAAAGGATTGGCATTAGTCGCTTCGCACGCCTTCGCGGATACACAAGAAAAAAAGAATTCAAGATTATTGGATATTGAAAGAGTTAAACAATCGTCTCCCGCAGATGTGTTATCGGAGATGCCTGGAAAATTATCAAGAAAGCCTGAAGTGGCAGAATATTGTAAAAGCCTAATTTATAAAACTAGCAGGAATGGTGTTATGGGTGTATTGGCTGGAATGGCTGAAAGACAGGATAGCATCGATATTTTGAATTCTATGAGAAACGCCAAGATGCTAATCGCAGGTACTGACGATCAACTTATCCCTCTGGATACAAGTAAAGAGATGGCGTCAAAGATCAAAGGTTTGCAGTTAATTGAGATCAAAAATGCAGGTCATATGCCAATGATGGAAAAACCTCAAGATACTGCAAAAGCAATAACAAATTTTCTTAACAAAAGTGAGGAATTTAATCAATGAGTTCAAAAGTATATTTCACCAGTTTTAAAACACGCCCCGGAAATAATATGTATGACAAGCTGGACAGTCTTATGTATAAGGCAGGAATTGAATCCATGGATCTTAAGGAAAAGATCGTAGCGCTGAAGATTCATTTTGGCGAACCTGGCAACCTGGCTTATATCCGCCCAAATTATGCCGCTCGCATAGTTAAAAAAGTAAAGGAAATGGGAGGGAAACCCTTCCTGACTGACTGCAACACGCTTTATTATGGCCGCCGGGCGAATGCGGTTGACCATTTGGAAGCAGCGATGGAGAATGGATTCAACAGAATTGCGGTTGGGTGTGATGTGATCATCGCTGATGGATTAACCGGGACAGATGCGGTGGAAATCCCAATAAACTTGAAATTTGTTGAAAAAGCCAAGGTTGGAACAATTATTGCTGATTCAACCATCATTATCAGCTTAAACCATTTCAAGGGCCACGAACAAACCGGATTTGGCGGAGCGCTGAAGAATATTGGAATGGGCTGTGGCTCGCGAAAAGGAAAGATGGAAATGCATTCAGCTTCAAAACCTGAAATGAAGGAAGAAAAATGTGTCGCTTGCGGAATGTGCATAAAGAATTGCCCTGAGCGAGCTATCGCTTATAACTCAAGACATAAAGCCCAAATTGATTATCAGAAATGCATCGGCTGCGGCCAATGCGTGGCTAGCTGTTATTACGGATCAGCAACGGCAAATTATGACCAGTCAGCGGAGATTCTCGGTGAGAAAATTGCCGAATATGCCTACGCGGTGCTCGCAGGTAAACAACACTTTCATATTAGCTTTATCATGAATGTGTCACCGGATTGTGATTGTTTTGATAGTAATGACCGGGCGCTAGTGCCTGATATAGGGATTGCGGCATCATTCGATCCGGTTGCGTTAGACAAAGCTTGTGTTGACCTTGTCAATAAGGCGCCTGCAATTCATGAAAGCAGAATGTTTGATAATAAGGTTTATAACCAAGGAGAAGACAAGTTTGTACATGTGCACCCTGATGTACATTGGAAGGATTGTCTGCGGCATGCGCAGGAAATAAAACTGGGAACGATTGAATATGAATTAATTGAAGTGAGATAATTATTATTGAGTTCATAACTGCCAAATCTATTTTTTGTGGGATTGCCATTAAAGTGGATATTACAGTTTGTTAGGATCTGGCGCAACTGTAATTACCAACTCCTCTGGATAAAATATTCCTGATTCCAGAATTGTTCCATTTAGTGTAACTCTTGGGTTGAGACAGAATTAAGTTCATAAACAGCCATTCTGGATGTTTACAGACAATTCTCCAGGTTGCCTTCAATTAATCGACAAAATAAATTGTTGGAATTTTCCTAACTATCTGCCTTTTTCTTGGGAAAAGACCTTAGTGGAATAATTTTATAATCTATATGCATTATTTACTGACTAATACAAGAAATACTCTCACAATTACAACCATTCCTAATAAAAGCCATGCCAGAATTAGTTTATTGTGAATTAATGAATAATATAGCAAGAATGGAATAATAATATCCAGAATTATTGAGGTTCTTTTTACTGAATTGGGGTTAAGAAATTTGTTAGTTTGCATTGAAAGTTCCTAAACTGGAAAAAATTAAAGTCAAAATTCCGATTAGCGCAACCAATGCCATTCCATATATTAAGGTTTTTCCTATTACTACACCTTCCTTGCCTTCCAAGCCAACTGTGGCGCAACCAAGAATGACTTTCGCTGGAGCCATCATACTCCCCAACGCTCCTCCAGCAGATTGCGCTGCCAAAATCAGAGGAACATTTAACCCTAAAAGTTGAGCTGTCCGCATTTGTAATGAAGCAAAGAGTACATTGGAGTTATTGTTGCTGCCTGTAATGAATGCACCAACTGCTCCGATGAAAGGAGAGACAAATGGGAAGAGGCTTTGTTTAAATGCATGGCTAAGACCCTCAGCTAATAGGTTGGTCATTTGGGTATGCGACATAATCACTGCTATACCGACCATGGTAAAAATTGCTATAGTTGTGTCTGTTGATTTCTTTGCAGTTTTTTTAATAATTGTTTTGAAATCCTTTTTTTGTAGAAAACCCGCTTTTATAAAAACGAAAAAAGATAATAATCCACTGAGAAATATGATCATCCCGGGATGATTTAATAATTTTATATCTCTTCCTGGCCCTGCAGCAGTTTTATCTCCCAAGGAAGTTACAATCTCAGGGAAACTAAGCGATAAAAAATATTTTCCCAACACATCTTTTACAATAGGAATCAAATTAAACAACAAAGTTAATACCACAAGAAATAAATACGGAAGCATTGAAATAAACAACTTTTTTGTGATAGGCACATTGATCATATTTTTCTTGTTTCGGCTCGCGATTATTAAATAACTAATAATTAGCGCGACCAATGATGGGATGGTTACTGCCAAAATAAACAAACCGTTTGTAGCTAATAAATATTGACCACTGCCCAAAATTACACCAAGAAGGAGTGTTAAGAAAAAAGTGCTTTTAATTCCTCTGATCCCATCTGCGACATAGGTAACCAAAATACCGCTAAAGACGGCTGCAATACCTAACAACACTGCAGCCGCTGGAGCAAGTATTTCACCCGGCAAGTTCGTTAACGCCATCATTGTTTGAAAAGAACTTGCCATTGATCCAAATGTCACGCCCCATCCGTGCCCGATACTCGCCATTACTAAAGCCTGGATCGGGCTAAAACCGGTACTTACAAGTAAGGGCGCGGCAACTGCAACCGGCACTCCAAAACCACCCATGCCTTGCAGAAATGAAGGGAATAACCAACCAAGGAAGATACCCTGTAAAGCCTTATTTTGGGTTAATTTTGAAAGCCACTCTCCAATGGTTTTAATTGTGCCAGCTTGCTCAGTTAATATATAAAGAAACATCGCTGTCCAGATAATTAGGAGCACATCAATCGAAAGCAAAAAAGCCTTTACATAGGTATAACTAATTAACTCAAAGTTAGCACCAAAAAAGAGAACGGCGATAATGATAGTAATAAGCCAACAAAACGCACCGGCTTTGCTTCCGCCCCATTTAAGCCCAAGCATAACAATTAGAAAAAGTATTATTGGAGTTGCAGATAATAGCGAATTGAGAATTGAATTTTCCATGATGAGCAGGGATTATACAACATCAATAAAATCTTGAATAAAGAATGAAGAAATTTTCTTAATGAAAGCTGGTTGATTAATTCCTTATGGTAAAATCGAACCTTAGTGAAAATTTATATTTTTTCTCACAACCATTATTTCCGGAGGATTTGAATGACAACAAAAAAATTTGTATATCTCTTCAATGAAGTCCAGGAAGCCGAAAAATATGCCGGCTCTTGGGATGGTGTTCGCGGTTTATTGGGTGGCAAGGGCGCTAATCTTGCTGACATGACCCGTATTGGCGTGCCTGTTCCGCCATTCTTCACAGTAACCACAGAAGCCTGTAATGCTTTTTTGGATGCGGGCAATAAATTTCCTGAAGGAATGTGGGACCAGATGATGACTGGCCTTGTAGAAGTGGAAAAAGCCGCAGGCAAAAAATTCGGTGACCCTAAGAACCCACTTTTGGTTTCCTGCCGTTCAGGGGCAAAAATGTCAATGCCAGGGATGATGGATACTGTCCTGAATATCGGATTAAATGATGAAACCGCACGCGGAATGGTTGAATTGACCAAAAACGACCGTTTTGTATATGATGCTTATCGCCGCTTAATCGGAATGTTTGGTTCGGTAGTGCTTGAAATCAAGGACGAAGCTTTTGAAGAAGTGCTTGAAAATGTTAAAGAAAGCCAAAGGTGTAACCGCTGATACTGACTTGAAGGCTGAAGACCTTAAAGAACTGGTTGAAAAATTAAAAGCGGTTATTAAACATGAAAAAGGGTTTGATTTTCCACAGGACCCCTTGGAGCAGATGCGGCTGGCAACTGAAGCAGTTTTCAAATCCTGGTTCGGCAAACGTGCAGTAGATTATCGCCGAGCCGAAGGTATTCCTGATAATCTTGGGACTGCTGTAAATATTGTCACTATGGTTTTTGGAAATACAGGTTGGGAATCCGGAACTGGTGTGGCATTCACCCGAGATCCATCAACCGGAGAAAACAAGCTTTTTGGCGAATATCTACTTAACGCTCAAGGGGAAGATGTTGTTGCTGGTATCCGCAATACGGAAAAGATTGAAAAAATGGCTGACACGCTTTCAGAAGCGTACCATCAATTTATTGAGATCACCCACAAACTCGAACAACATTATCATGACATGCAGGATATGGAATTTACGGTTGAAAATCGAAGACTGTGGATGCTTCAAACTCGCAATGGCAAACGAACCGCAAGCGCTGCTGTAAAAATCGCTGTTGATATGGTCAATGAAGGTTTGATAACAAAGGAAGAAGCGCTTTCCCGCGTGACACCAGCCCATATTGACACCCTTCTACATCCTCAGTTCTTGGGAGACACAAAATCAATTGCCAAAAAAGAAGGCAAATTATTTGCTACAGGCGTGAATGCTTCACCGGGTGCCGCTGTCGGACAGTGTGTATTTTGACGCAGATACAGCCGAAAAAATGGCTAAAGAAGAAAAACAACAAGTCATTATGGTGCGACCCTTTACAAAACCAGATGATGTGCATGGTATGCTGGCAGCCAAAGGTATTCTAACCAGCGAAGGCGGGGCGACATCTCATGCTGCTGTGGTTGCGCGCCAATTTGGTGTTCCCTGTATCGTTGGCGCTTCAATGATTCATATTGATCTGGAAAAGCGTGAACTGGATTGCTAATGGAGTAAAAGTTAAAGAAGGCGATTGGATTTCTATCGATGGCGCTTCCGGTGAAGCTTATTTGGGTGAGTTAAAATTATCTGCTGCTTCATCTTGAAGAACAGACGGATTTGCTTACCCTTCTCGATTGGGCGGATGAAGTCTGCGCCCGCCCTGGTACCCGTCAGGCTCCTGCCGGATGGCCAACCACTGGTCTTCAAGTTTGGGCAAATGCGGATTATCCAAAAGATGCCCAGCGTGCCCGCTCTTATGGCGCAAAAGGTATTGGCCTTTGCCGCACCGAGCATATGTTCTTTGAACAGACCCGGCTTCCAATTGTTCAGCGCATGATCCTGGCTGAATCATCCGAAGAGCGCGTGAAAGCATTGAATGAACTCCTGCCTTACCAGCGCTCAGATTTTGCTGGTTTGTTTGAGGCAATGGATGGCTACCCGGTGATCATTCGCTTGATTGATCCACCTCTGCATGAATTCCTGCCTTCGGAAGAAACTTTACTTGAGGAAGTGATTACCATGCGTGTAAAGGGTGAAACCAAAGGATTGGCGGAAAAGGAAAAATTATTAGCCAGTGTACGAACAATGCATGAATCCAATCCAATGATGGGTTTGCGCGGTGTACGTCTGAGCATTGTAATGCCTGAAATCGTTGAGATGCAGGTTCGCGCTATCTTTGAGGCGGCGGCTGATATGACTCTAAGAGGCATTGATGCCAAACCTGAAGTCATGATCCCTCTCACCGGACATGTGAATGAATTGAACCATATTCAACCGCGCCTGATTGAGATCGCAAAGCAAGTGATGGATGAGAAGAAAGTGGAATTCCATTACAAATTCGGCACCATGATTGAAATTCCTCGCGCAGCTTTAACTGCCGGTGATATTGCCGGTGTTGCCGAGTTCTTCTCTTTTGGTACAAATGACCTAACCCAGATGACCTATGGATACAGCCGTGATGATGCGGAACGAAACTTCCTAGTGACTTATGTTGAAGAGGGCATCCTTCCCAAGAATCCGTTCCAAACCATTGATATTGAGGGTGTTGGGCGATTGATGAAGTTGTCTGTTAATGAAGGCCGCGAAAGACGTCCAAACCTTGAAGTGGGTATCTGTGGCGAGCATGGTGGTGACCCGGCTTCAATTGAGTTCTGCCACACAATCGGCCAAAACTATGTAAGCTGTTCACCTTTCCGAGTACCTGTGGCACGCCTTGCGGCTGCACAGGCTGCCTTAAAATATGCGCCGAAGAAATAAACGAAAATTAAGAGAAAAAAATTATTAATAAATCCGCGGTCAAAACCGCGGATTTTTTATTGAGGCCGGGAATAAACTAGCTTATACACGTTCAAAAATTCAGTTATTTGCATCAAATAATCCTGAGTCTCTCTGGCGCGGATGATTTCAAGGAACAAATCCGGATCGCCATTGGACAATGCCAGCCAAGATTCAGCATTTCCTGGTCCTGCGTTGTAAGCTGAAAGCGATGCCTGGAGATTATTAGATAAGTACGTTCTCATACGGTCCAGATAAAACGCGCCAATCGTAAGATTCACTTTTCCAAGCAGCAAGTCGCTAGGGTCATAATTTTCCGGCCAATTCAAGAGGTCAACATTTTCCGCTCCTGTAGCCGGCATAATCTGGGATAAACCACTGGCACCTGCGGATGAGGAGATGAAAGGATTGAACATGCTCTCCTGACGGATAAAGAGTACAGCAAAAGAGGAGGGATTTTGTAATCATTTGCGATAGTAGATATCATTTCCCTGAAATAGGCACCAAAACGGATATGCGTGAAATAGATAGGAGCGGTCAATGAGGAAAGGTCGTCCATCCCGGCTAATGTGAGGATATTCCTGCTTGTATAGATTGCAGGCTGGAAGAGATTTTTTTCGACCAGAAAATTCATCAACCGATATGAATTTAACGGCATCTGTCTGAAACTCTGCGCGAAGCAATTCGGCTTCATTGATAGCTTCTTTAAATAACCCCAAATCGTAAAAAGCGGAAATACGATTTATTCGCTGGTTATTAACAAGTTCGCCAAGGCCATTTAGGTCTGTATTTGAAGGTAAATTAAAAGTTGTCCTCAACCAGGCATCAGCCTCCGGTTTTTCGAGTTCCAAATCATACCCCAAATCAATGCCTTCTCCGATGGTGAATGGCTCTAATCCCTAATCAACTCCCCAGCGCGAATGCTGTAATAATCAGTAGGATCTGTTGATTCAGACAACTGCCAAGCAATTTTCGCCTCTTCTGTTTTTCCAAGCGCAGTATATGCTTTGCCAAGCCAAAGATAGGCTTTTGCTTTTTCCATAGGGGAGGTGCTTAGAACAAGGCTGCGTTGAAAAATTGAGAGCGCTTCTTCAAATTCGCCAAGTCGGTAATAAGAAATACCGGCTAGAAATAACCCACGATAACTTAATTCTGCAGAAGGGTACTCATCTATCATGCGCCCCCATGTGGCTGCGGCTTCCACAAGAAAACCTGCTCTTTCATAAACACGCCCCGCTTCAAAAAGATAAGCTGGCGCTTCTGGGGATGCTGGCGAATTTGAAACGAAACCTTTATAAGTCTCCGCAGAATTTGAATATTCATCAAGCTCATTCGCCTGAACAAAAGCTTTTTCGTCCCAGGCGGATGACCAGTAAGAATTTCCTGGATAGTTTGTGATTAGAGCATCATATTCGGCAACCGCATCACGGGGTTGGTCATTGAAATAATGGCTCAATCCCTTGAAATAATGAACACTACCATCATTATTTTCAGGATTTGATTCAATGTAACGATCAAATGCCTGAATCGCATAATCATATGAGCCAGCATAATAATCCACTAATCCTCGGTAAAAATCATTGACAGGGATTCCATTATTTACCAAAATGGATAAAGCGGTGAAAGAATCAATTTCTTTGGGAAACTGGATAACAGAATCCATGAAGCGGGTATTGGCCTCATCATTAAGTCCCAATTTTTGGTAGGCTAGTCCTGCGAGAAGGTTGGCTGTTGCCTTAGATGAATTATCCTGAGCAGTGTCATAAACGTTCATATAATACTGAATGGCACTAGTGTAATCTCCAAGATTGTCATAAGCTTTTCCTATCTGAATATTTAAATAGTCTGCAATTCCCTGGCGGATTGCTTTGTAGGGCTGCCTGATAAGCGACTATCGCCTGCTGAAAATCGCCACCTGACATTGCTGCATTCCCCTGATATGTTCGCACGAGGTTGTCAATAACACCGGGTTTCAATTCTGCATATTTCGCATAAGCTTTTGCTGCTTGTAGAAATTCCTCTTTTTCAAAATAGCTTTCCCCGATTAAAAAGTATGCATTGACCGCTGCTTCAGAATTTGGATATTGTCCTAAAAGGCGGTTAAATGTGTCAATTGCAGAGGAGTAATCCCGGCGTGCATAAAAAATCTTTCCTAACCCTAACATTGAGCTTGATTTTATTTCAATATCGCCTGTTTGATCATAAGCACTCTGGTAAAGCTGCTGGGCATTGTCCAGATCGCCTGAGAAAAAAGCAAAATCAGCATCATCCAGACTGGACGAAGGCAGTAGTGTGGGTGTGGAAATTTCTACAGGCAGGATTTCGAAGATTTCCCCGATGTTGAACGATTTCTGTTCAGATGGTTGGGGCGATTCTGAACTTGAAAACAAATTAAAGGGTAAACGGCAGGCTGTCAGGAGGAGTAAGAGATTAAGCAGCACTATTAATTTGGTTTTTTTCATAAGTGGTTTATATTATGGCTTTTTATATGTGTCAACTCTTTGACAAACTACATATCCCATGTTAAACTGAATAAGTCAAGTACAAAAGCGCTCAATATCGGGCGCGTTTTTTTTGGCGAAAAATCGATGCGCACACTCGAATGGGATTCTGCCGCTCAACAGCTAAAGTTGATTGATCAGAGGGAATTACCCTCTAGATTGACATACGTTTATCTCAGGACTTTCCAAGAGGTTGCAGAAGCTATCAGAAACATGACTGTGCGCGGCGCTCCGGCAATTGGCGTAACCGCAGCATATGGAATGGCTTTGGCTGCAATTTGCTCTAGGGCAATCTCGGTGGAAACGCTGCAAAATGAATTAGTTACAGCATCCCAATTATTAAATGACTCACGACCGACTGCTATTAATCTCAAATGGGCGCTTAAACGGATGATGGGTATTGCGAAAAACAATTATGAATCAATTCCTGAAATAAAGTCTGAATTGCTTAAAGAAGCTAACCGCATGGCAGATGACGATGTTAGCACAAATATGTTAATTTCAACTTTTGGTTCTACGCTAATCCATGATGGCGACAGGATAATCCACCACTGCAACACAGGTGCATTGGCGACTGTAGACTGGGGTACTGCCTTGGGAGTAATCCGCATGGCACATGAACAGGGAAAAAAGGTTCATGTACTTGTGGATGAAACTCGACCCCGCCTCCAGGGAATGCGGCTGACTGCGTGGGAACTTTCACAGTATCAAATTCCATATGACATTATTAGCGATAATGCAGCTGGTTATTTCCTTAAAAAGGGTGAGGTAAACATAGTACTTTTTGGAGGAGACCGAGTCGCGAGTAATGGAGATGTGGCAAACAAGATAGGCAGCTATATGTTGGCCTTGGCTGCAAATGCCAGTCAAGTTCCGGTCTATTGTGTCGTGCCAACCTCAACTATTGACCTAACATTGGAAAGTGGCGATATGATCCCAATAGAAGAACGCAATCAGAATGAAGTACTGGACATTCAGATCCACGGACAGAAAATAACCCCTGAAGGTGCTACTGCTCTCAATCCAGCTTTTGATATTACGCCAAATTACCTTTTTACAGGAATCATTACCGAAAAAGGGATTATTTACCCTCCCTTTAGCGAAAACTTGCCAAGAGCTTTAGCAGGTATGTAAGGAGCAAACATGTCAATTATCTGTACCGGTTCAATTGCCTATGATTACCTGATGTCATTTCCTGGGTATTTTAAGGATCATATCATTCCGGATAAGCTGGATTCTATCAGCTTGTCCTTCCTGGTAGATTCAATGGTTAAACAGCGCGGTGGAACTGCACCCAATATTGCCTTTAACTTGGCTTTATTGGGAGAAAATCCGCGATTGATGGGGACTGTTGGCGAAGATTTCGACGATTACCGTAAATGGCTTGAAAGTCAAGGAGTAGATACTACACTTGTCAAGCGCATAGAGGGCATTTATACAGCTTCATTTTTTGCCAATACAGACCTATCCAACAATCAAATTGCCAGCTTTTACAGCGGAGCCATGGCTTTTTCAAAAGATTTATCCATAAAAAATATTGATAAATCTGGAATTGATCTTGTGGTAATTTCTCCCAATGATCCTACGGCTATGTGTAAGTATGCCCAAGAATGCTTTGAAATGGGAATACCTTACCTATATGATCCCGGGCAACAAGTTGTCCGAAATAAACCGGATGAGATACGTGAAGGTATCCTGCACGCTCAAAGCCTTTTCATAAATGAATATGAATATGAACTAATACAAAAGCATACAGGCATGAAGGATAAAGAGATCCGCAGCGTGGTCGATTACGTTGTCATAACATGCGGCGAATGTGGCTCAGATATCTGGGTAAAGGATGAGCACTACAAAATACCGGTTGTGCAGCCGACAGCGATTGCTGATCCCACCGGTGTGGGTGATGCCTTCCGCGGTGGTTTTCTGCGCGGTATAAGGTTGGGATTAGGTTTTAAAACGAGCGGCCAGATGGGTGCGCTGGCAGCTACTTATTGTCTTGAAAATCGAGGTACGCAAAACCATAAATATACAATCCCCGAATTTGTTCAGCGTTATCGTAACTATTTTAACGATCAGAGCGCCTTGCAGGTCCTACTGTAAAATATCAGAAAGGAAATAAAAATGGAAAAATTTGATGTAAAAGATATAAATCTGGCTGAAGGCGGCCGGCTCAAGATTGAGTGGGCAGAACTGGAAATGCCAGTACTTCGGACAATCCAAAAACGGTTTGCCAAAGAGCGTCCACTGGAAGGTATTCGGGTGTCTGCCTGTTTGCACGTAACCACCGAAACAGCCAACCTGATGCGCACTATTCAGTCTGGCGGGGCTGATGTTGTGCTTACTGCCTCCAACCCGCTTTCAACGCAGGATGATGTAGCTGCTGCGCTTGTTTCCCACTTTGAGATTCCAACCTTTGCTATTAAAGGTGAAACCAACACTGTTTATTACAAACATATCGATGCTGCACTGGACCACAATCCACATATCACCATGGATGATGGCGCAGACCTAGTAAGCACTCTACATACCAAACGGCGTGAAATGCTGGAAAATGTCATAGGCGGCACCGAAGAAACAACAACCGGTGTAATTCGACTGCGCGCGATGGCGAATGACGGCGCCCTTAATTACCCGATTATTGCGGTCAATGATGCCATGACCAAGCATCTTTTCGATAATCGCTACGGTACAGGCCAATCCACTCTCGATGGTATTATCAGGGCGACAAACACTTTACTCGCCGGCAAAAATTTTGTAGTTGTGGGATATGGCTGGTGCGCGCGCGGGCTGGCAACACGGGCGCGTGGGATGGGCGCCAATGTTATAGTCACTGAAGTGGATGCACTAAAAGCGCTTGAGGCAGTGATGGACGGTTTCCGCGTGATGCCAATCGCAAATGCAGCGATAGAAGGCAACATATTCTGCACACTGACCGGTGATTTAAACGTGATTGATAAAACGCATTTTGAGGTTATGAAAGACGGAGCAATAATATCAAATTCCGGACATTTCAATGTTGAGATTAATATCCCGGCCTTGGAGGAAATGTCTGTTTCCAAACGGCTTGTAAGGCCATTTGTGGAAGAATATTTACAGAAGGATGGCAGGCGCATTTATATTCTGGGTGAAGGCCGATTGATCAATTTGGCTGCCGCGGAAGGCCATCCAGCCAGCGTTATGGATATGTCGTTTGCTAATCAGGCGCTTAGCCTGGAATATATGATTAAGAATGCTGACAAACTTGAAAAGACTGTTTATGGTGTACCAAATGATATTGACCAGGAAATTGCCCGATTGAAACTGGAAGCAATGGGTATCACAATTGATGTATTGACTTCGGAACAGGAAAAATATCTAAATTCCTGGGAACATGGCACTTAAGATAAAATCTGATTAAATATAAAGACCGTGAAAATATTGACCAAATTCACGGTCTTTTTATTTAGAAATGGAGCGCTAGATTGATGACATCTTTTTCTCCACCAATTCAGTCCTTACACGCATATCGTCTAAAAGTAGATTCTGAAAATATGACCTAAGGTTAGTACAATTAAAAAATGGAGAATTTGCATCAAATTTTGAATTGGTTGGAAGCGGGAAAAAAAGTGGTGCTGGCAACTGTTATTCAGAAGCAGGGATCAGCGCTTCGGGATATTGGATCAAAATTGGCAATCAATTCTGAAATGGAAATAGCAGGTTCGGTCAGTGGCGGATGTGTGGAAGCCGCAGTCATCGAAGAAGCGCTGGTGGTAATGAAAACCGGAGAAATCACAATCACAGAATATGGTATCGATGATGAATCGGCTTGGTCTTTTGGCTTGGCATGCGGGGGGAAGATAAAAGTTTTAATCCAGCCTATAGCAAGGGCTGGAATAAAAGGTTTGACTCGTGAGGTAATTCTTAAGCTCCTGGAGATGGAATCATCCAATGAGTCATTTTGTACCTTAACAGTTATTTCTGGTTCAGATAAAGGTGAATCCGCGATATTATCTGAAGGAAGGTCAATTTTCCCAATGAAGAGACCTCAATGGCTAAATGAAGCATTGATACAAGCAATGACCTCTCTTGAAAGGACAGCAACTTCCGGGTTAATAAGCCTAGAGTCAGAAGAAATATATGCCGACTTTACATTTCCCAATCCGCGGCTTGTAATAATTGGGGCTGTTCATATCGCGATACCGTTAACGAAAATAGCACATTTATGTGGATTCACAACCATAATCATTGATCCTCGAAAGATTTTTGCTTCAGTTGAGCGTTTTCCTGAATTGGATCATTTAATGATTGAATGGCCATCCGAAAGCCTGGTGAGAATCGGATTGAATGAGAAGGACTATCTAATTACAATTAGTCATGACGACAAGCTTGATCTCCCCGCTTTACAAGTGGCGATTGATAGGAAATTGCGTTATATAGGTATGCTTTCATCACAGCAGACTCGAGACGCGCGCTACACACAAATGGAAAAACAGGGTTACCGTCCAGAAGAATTAAAAAAAATCCATGCTCCGATAGGACTAGATCTTGGTGCACGTACCCCGGAAGAAATTGCTCTCTCAATTATGGCTGAGATTACTGCTTTTCGATATGGGAAAGTGATTGGATAAATAAAAGGTTGAGGTTACCTAATCTTTTATTTACGAATTCTTGCGACCGTATTCACGAACGGCGCCGATCAGTTCGACCATAGTAGAGAGAACGATCGCTCCCAAAGCGAAAATAAGCGCAAAATTGACTATTCTTGTCATACTGTTCGAAAAATCAAAGGGAAAAACACGCCAGATTACATACGTAGAAATAAAACCAAAAACGTTTCCAAAGGCTTGCATTAATTGCTTGAACCACTTTCGATCAAAGAAAATGAAAATGAAATTGATGAAAATAGTAACAGCCAGTGAAAGATTGATTGCCCAGAGACATTGGGCAAAATCTTCGGTTATAAAAGAAATATTCCAATTTAAAAGATTGTTGGCGACATAAACCAAGAATATATTGGCTGCAATCGTAACGAAATATCCAAAACGTTTGGCAGAGGTTGGCATTTTATTTTGTGACATTAATCTCTCCATGCGCTAGCATAATAAATATATAAATTAGATTTTAATACCTGATGTATTTACGCAGATGATTAAATTTGGTTTCGGAAAGATAATATTTTGAAATAAGTTTTATAATTTAGAATTAAAATCCTTATGAAGACAACAGAAATTTCCCTTGATATAAACGCAGTACTCAAAGGTCAAGGCGCTGACCCGTCGGTTATAAAAGACCGCAATCCTGGACTGTTGAAGATTGCACAATCCGCGCTGGATATTGGATTAAGTCTAATTAAACCAAACTTTTTTACGAAATCACTATCTATCATTTCTTTAAAGGATGGTGAGATCATACTTGATGGGGGAATTTATATTAATAGCAAGAAAATAGCGAAGATATTGCAGGGTGCTGATGTAGTTCAAGCGGTAACTTGCACAATCGGGGAACAACTTGAAAAACGATCCTCAGAATTGTTCAGCTCGGATGCCAGCCTGGCATTAGCGCTCGATGGATTAGCCAACGCGGCAGTGGATCAGCTGGTAGAGTTGATTTGCTGTGATATTCAGGCTGAAGCAGAAGCTGAAAGATTAAAAATAAGTATGCCAGTAAGTCCTGGCTCCAGTGAGTGGCCGCTTGAGGTTGGTCAACCGGTTTTATTCGAAGCAATCAAGCCCGACCCGGATATCATTCAATTAAGCGATAGTTTTCTGATGATTCCTAAGAAATCCTCATCATTTATTGTCGGTATCGGAAAAGATATTGTTAAACATGGCAAAACATGTGATTATTGCAGCGCGCGCGAATTTTGCCGTTACAGGATTAGAAAAAAATTCTAGAGATTAATCTCCACGGTAGATAATCGCTTGATTTCCAAGTGCTTCCCAGCGTTGCTGGAAGGTGGAGATTTTTACATTATAGGTCCATTCACTGTCAACAACAGTGAATACGTTCATGTTATAGCCAGTAATAATCCATGTATGTTCAAAACGCGCGACACGGGTTGTGTTGCCATTAGAAGCGGTGTAATCCTGTGCATCAATTTCAAATGGTAAATTGACTATCCATACAATAACCGGCCTGCCGGAAGCGATCTCGTACCGAATTTTGTCAATATCCCAACCGCGCACTGCTTTGGCGTTTACACCATATTGGCGTAATAACTTGGCAATGGGTTTTGCGTGTATGCCATAATCAGAAGGAGGAAGCTGCCCCATCGATCCATTGATAGTACCCACAAATCCTTCCTCCGGGTCATCAGAGTAAGGCAGGCGGCTGATGAAATCCAGCTCATCAATACTAACACCGAAAAAGCGGGCGAAATCGACCGCGGATTGCGATTCACAATCGAGCGTATAAAGCATTGGCGATCCGTACAAACCGCTCACGCTGGCGGAAAGCGGAAGTTCAGCCAAGGTAGGTTCTACCGCGATTACTGCTGTGGGAGCAGGTTGAGGAGCCTTGGTGGGCTCTGATTGTGGCAATGGAGTGGGCTCAGATTTAGGCAATGATGTGGGATCAGCCTTAGGCAATGAAGTGGGTTCGAGTACCGGAGCAATTTCAGAAGTCTGCGATGCGATAGGCTGAAAAGGTGTGGCTGTCCGTTCGGTTTTAATTACAGGAATGATCATTGCAGTATTGCTGCCATCCGATTTGATCAGGAGTTCAATAAAGGGCAGCGAACCTGGGAAGGCAACTACGACCATTGAACTGGTTAGTAGGCATAGCAGCATCGCGAAAAGGATTCCCGCTGCGGTTAATAGTGAAAAAGAGCGTTTTACAGTTGTTTTCTCGGCCATAAATTTTATTAATACGTTGCAAATTTCCTGCCACAATAGACAGGAGATTATTTATATAAAATTAACGCCTGGAAGCACGCTTTTGTTCCCGAACATTTATTTCAGGATGTGAACTTCATGTATCAAACATGAAAAAATATTGTTGGCAGTTTTATTGAGCAAGATGGTTCTGGTGAGCCCTGATCTCTGCAATTTGTTGCATGCATTCTTGCCTTAGCACACCGTACGTGATATCCAATTCAAGTTGGCAATGCTTGGCGACATCAGATACTGTGAGAAAAGGTTCCATATGGGTTTCGCTAGGAGCGCCAAATATGTAATGCACGAAACCGGCTTTTATCGCCGCAGAAAAACACATCGAGCAAGATTCTGCATTACTGACCAGGTAGAACTGGTGGAATTCTTCCGGTTGGTGTGTTTTAGATAAAAGGCGGATTAAATTGATTTCAGCGTGAGCGGTGGGATCACGATCAGTCTCCTGGGTATTATGGGCTGCGGCGATGACATTTCCATCGAGGTCAGTGATCACGGCTCCGAAGGGATAATTTCCTTCATCAACTGCCGTTAGCCCTTCAAGCATGGCCAGGCGGATCAGTTTTTCTTTAACAGCATGTTCCATCCTCTAAATTCCATTTAACCTGGGTGCACCCAAAAGAGGAAGAAAGCAATTTACTTTAATTGCTGAATTTATTTATCACTCAATTCTTGAAATCGCTTTTATTCCTCAATTATCGGCGCTTCATCTGCACCGCCTTCATTATCAACTGCTGAAGTAATAGGTATTCCTGAACCCATAGCGTGTTCACGAACGGCTTTTTCTATCTCGGCGCACAACTCAGGATTTTGTTTCAAGTATTCCTTGGCATTCTCCCGGCCTTGCCCAATACGGACATCGCCGTATGAAAAGAAAGCGCCGCGTTTGGTGACCACATCCAGGGCAGTTCCCAAATCTAGTACGTCACCGGATTTGGAGATGCCTTCATCGTACATGATATCAAACTCGGCAGTCCTGAAAGGTGCTGCAACCTTATTTTTTACGACGCGTACTCGGGTTCTATTACCCACAATTTCTGCGCCGGATTTGATTGACTGAATGCGGCGTACATCCAGACGTACTGAAGCATAAAATTTTAGAGCCAATCCTCCCGGCGTGGTTTCAGGATTGCCGAAATAAACACCGATCTTCTGGCGGATCTGGTTTGTAAAGACGACCGCAGTGCGTGTCTGGTTGATGGCACCGGAGAGTTTACGCAACGCCTGGCTCATCAGGCGCGCCTGCATACCCATAGTGGCATCACCCATATCTCCTTCAATTTCGGAACGCGGCACCAGAGCGGCAACGCTGTCAACAACGACCAGGTCCAAAGCGCCTGAACGCACTAAAGTTTGCAGTATTTCCAGTGCTTGTTCTCCAGTGTCCGGTTGGGAAATGAGAAGATCATCCACATTCACGCCTACCTTGGCTGCGTAGGCCGGGTCAAGCGCGTGTTCCATATCAATAAAAGCTACAGTGCCGCCCATCTTCTGTGCTTCAGCCGCCATGTGAAGGCACAAAGTAGTTTTACCGGATGCTTCCGGCCCAAAGATTTCCGCGACACGCGCTCGCGGCATGCCGCCCACTCCCAGCGCGATATCCAACGAAAGTGAGCCGGTGGGGATGGCAGCAACTTCAAGATGGCGCGCTTCACCCAGCCGGATAATGGCACCTTCGCCGTAGCGTTTGGTGATGTCATCCAGCGCTTTGTTAAGGACAGCTTTTTTGGCCTCGTCCATAGGATTATCAATTCCTTGCGTCTTGTCAGATTCAGTCGTTTTGGCTGCCATTTAACACTCCTTGATGAGAATTGTTTAAATTATAGTTTAATAAATTATAGTATATATGTTCTAACAAATCCAGGCTAAGAGTTTGGATTTATGAGCGATCAATTATGCCTGATAAACAACTTTCCCGCCGACCATAGTCATGTTGACAGTGGTTGTACCCGCCAATTCGCCGATATTGAGTTTAGAAGGGTCTTCATTCCAAACGACCAGGTCTGCCAGTTTACCCGGTTCAAGCGAACCCTTTGTAGTCTCTTCATGCGCCGCATAAGCAGCCTCATAGGTATGAGCGCGCAGTGCTTCATTGAAAGTCAGACTCTGATCTTCTCCAAGCACTTTTTTACTGAAAGTCAGGCGACTAATGGCTGCCGCCATGGTGGCGGCAGGGTGGTGGAAGGGAACACTGGGCGCGTCGGATCCAATGGCCACATGCACCCCTGAATCCAGCCACTCGCGCGTGACGATGATGCGATCCTTGCGATTCTCGCCAAAGGTATTAATATAGGTATCACCTCCCACAAAAATAAAATGCGGATTACAGCTGGCGATTACTCCCAGGTTGCGCATGCGGGTGGTAGCCTGAGGTGTGGTCAGTATCAGATGCTCAAGCCGGTGGCGTGGGTCAATCCGTGGATTGGCGTTCATTGCCCCTTCATATGCGTCCAGCGCCAGGTCAGCGGCTGCGTCCCCAATGCAGTGGGTGCAGATCTGCAGGCCAGTGTCATGCAGAGTGCGGATGACCGATTTAAATTCAGCCGGATCCCAGGTGGGCATATCCCAACTCGTACCGTCATGAGGTTCATGGCAGAAGGCGGTAGGCGATTGTCCATCAATAAGAAACTTGTATCCGGCGAAACGCGAAAAATCGTCCTGAAAATTCTCAACCTGCGGGACTTTTTCCATATCCTGCGGCCATTCCAGCGTAAGGTAAAGCGCCGAGCGCAGGTAAAGCTGGCCTTCTTTCGCCAATTGTTGATATATTCTGATATGGTCAAGGTCGCGGATGTTATTGTCCTGATAGCTTGTTACCCCGCAAGCGGCCATTACCGGTTGTGTATTTATGATTGCCTGCCGGCTTGTCTCATCAGTAACTGGCGGAGCTACCCGGCGCAGAATGTCCATAGCCCTGTGATTATAGAAAAGTCCGGTGGGTTCGCCATTGGCGTCTTTTTCGATCACACCTCCCTGAGGGCTGGGGGTGCTGGCAGTGATGCCGGCCGCGTTGATCGCGGCGCTGTTGGCTGAACCCCAATGTCCGCCTATGTGCATGATCCAAACTGGATTATTGGGTGATACCGAATCCAGAATTCTGCGGTCTGGGAACATGTTATCCGTCAGCGCCAAATAATAACCTTGAAGCCATTCACCAGGCTGTTTGCTTTTCAGATTCTCACCAATCTCGTTAAGAAGCGTCTGCACATCTTTGACTGCCGGAGGCAGGAAGGGTATGTAATAGAGATAATCCAGACCCATGACACGGAAGTGCACATGCGGGTCAATTAATCCAGGCGTAACAGTTTTTCCACTAAGATCGAATTTTTGTGTAGCTTCGCCTGCAAGCGCTAATAGGTCAGAGTCAGTTCCAACGGCCTGAATTACGCCAGATTTTATTCCGACTGCCTGTGCTATTGAATTTCCTTTGTCCACAGTAAAAATCTTGCCATTGAAAAGCAAAGAATCTACTTCTTGTCCGGGCGCAATCTGAATATTGGATGGGGAATCGGAGGCAAGATCCTGGATACCTTTTCCTATCCCGCAGCCAAGCGCAACGCCAGCCAGTGATAAGCCACCGGCAGAAATAAACTGGCGGCGTGTCAACTTTTTGGAAAAAAGTGCCTTTTTCATATGACCGCTCCTTGTTTACTCTATATAAGATTATAGGGATTATGAGCAATAAAAACAATGAAAAATTGTTAAGTTTGACCTTGACAAAATTAAAGGATTCATGATAAAAATGTGCCTGATTAATAACTGAATAGCAAGGAGAAGAGCGGCTGGGTCTCCGCAAGGAGACTACGAGGAGGAGGTTCCTTCCCGCAAGGGAAGCGCTAACCCCGGCAACGGGGAAAAATCGATTTGTTCAGCGGATGCCTCCGCAGCCCTGCCACGGGCTTCTTTCTCCCTTCCGAAAAAGCACAGGTTCAAGATCGGGCAGTGATGTCCGCAGCAAAACCCGGGCAGTGGCCAGAGACAGGTTAAATTCTGTTAATAAATGGAAGGGCTGCTTCATCATATTTTGTTAATATGGGCATGCCCGGGCATGCCCATAACTCTTTAAGAGCCAAAGGAGAAAAGATGGATAAAAAAGAAATTCTTGATCGCGTTAAAGCAGATGATGTCAAATTTATCAGTTTTCAGTTCTCGGATGTGACCGGAAAAGTTAAGAGTGTTGATTCGCCGGTGATTCAACTTGAAGGCCAGCTGGATAATGGCATCTGGTTTGATGGTTCCTCGGTGAAGGTTTTGCGCGCATCCAGGAAAGCGATATGCACCTGCGGATCGATATGATACCTACGCTGTCCTGCCATGGTCCCCCACTGAGATGCGCCGGGCGCGCTTCTTCTGCGATATTATGACCCCCGATGGCAAACCATTCGAGGGCGATCCTCGCGGCATATTAAAGCGCAAACTTGGCTGAACTGAAAGAGAGAGGGTGGACATTGAAATGTCGGCACCGAACCGGAGTTCTTCCTCTTCCGACAAAACGGGGAGAGTACCCACCCGGTCCCGCATGATGTGGGCGGTTATTTTGATTTCTCCCCCAGACGACGAAGCTGTGCATGTCCGCACGGAATTGATGGATGCCCTGCTCAGATGGGTCTGGAAGTGGAAGTGGGCCATCACGAGGTCGCACTCGGGCAACACGAGATCGATTTCCGTTTTGCCGACGCACTGCGCACGGCCGATAACGTGGTCACCTTGAAATACACGGTTGAAAGCCATTGCCGACCAAGCTATGGGCTGGTCGCATCCTTCATGCCAAAACCCAGTCTTTGGCATTAATGGTTCGGGCATGCACTGCCACCAATCGCTCTCGGATCTGAAAGGGCAATAATGTTTTCTATGATCCGATGATGACTTCCTATCTCCTGTCCAAACTGGCCTATTGTTTCATTGCCGGTCAGCTGAAGCATGCACGCGGGCTTTCAGCCGTCCTGGCACCAACCGTCAACTCCTATAAACGCCTTGTTCCGGGCTATGAAGCGCCGGTTTATATTGGTTGGGCTCAGGTCAACCGCTCTGCCTTAATCCGCATCCCCGCTATACCGCCGGACAGGATAAAGCCGTCCGTGCCGAACTGCGTTGCCCGGATCCCTCCAGCAATCCCTACCTGGCTTTCCTGGTATGCTGGCTGCCGCACTGGATGGAATCGATCATAAGCTGAAACACCCAACCGCTCAATAATGTAAACATTTATGAGTTAAGTGTGGATGAACGGAAAGCCAAGGGTATCAAAGAGCTGCCTGGCGCTCTGGATGAAGCGCTGGTCGAATTGGACAAGGATGATATTCTGCGCAATGCGCTGGGCAACGAGATCTATTCCGCTTTCAGGCGTGCCAAGCTGGAAGAGTGGGAGGAATTCCGCATTCAGGTCACTGACTGGGAAGTGCGGAATTTGCTGGAAGCCGCCTAAATTTAAATTATATTTTGTAAATATGATTTGAGGAGCAGGTTATTCCCGCTCCTCTTATTTTAAAAATAATCAGGTTTGATAACTACCCTTTAGCAGATCAGTCAACCTTTAGAACCACGCTATCGATGCTTAGTTCAAAAACAGGCAATAATTCTTCAAATTTACCAGGCGTGGCGCCAAAAAAGAAATCCCAGAACCTGGTTCTCGTTTTAATTGAATAAACAAGAATTTTTTGATTGATTTCCCCGGGTTTTTTGAATATGCCTTTTGTTTCCCTATTGAAATATTACCAATCTTGCAGCAGAATAATTCTTGGTCGCGGAAGTACCTTCTTCTGCAAAGATTACCGTTTGTCCTATTCGTTTTTTTGCTTCTACCAAATATTTCTCCATTGACATATTGCGTTGTAACAATGGAAGTTTGTCAAAGGTAATGGTAAGTGTCGTATAGAAAGTAAAACTGTCATCAACTATAGTATCAACTGCGATGAAAGGACAAGCAGTATTGGCGAGAATTGCCTGAATACGGGAGCGGTGATTTTCAGGCACTAATTCAAGCTCTTCTTTGATTCGTTTTTTATCTTTTTTGGGATTTCCTCCTATAAATGAATCGGGCAGCATAATCGATAGATCCTCAGTCTCAAATTTTTTCCATTGAATATTCAGCTCTGACACACTTTACTCCTTTCTTAAATCATTGATTAATGGAATCCTTTTCGGTTAAATCAAAATATATCTTCTTCTTTAAAATGTGAAAACGCCCATTTGGACAATGCATTTTTTCTGTAGGTTCAACTATCCTTTTACAAGTTTTACAGTAAGCAAACACAATTGAGTTTCCCTGCAAAACCAAATTATTCCGAATGGTGGTGATCTCATTCATTCGACTCACCGAAATTAAAAGATTCATTAAATCCCTTCATGAATCCTGCTTCAATATTCTCAGCAATATTTGTAAAAAAATTTTCCAGCGAAAGTAGACTCTCCAGACTGAGATTGGATGGCAAGTTCATATCCTTTATGCTTTCGAGAGTAATAAAGAATTCAGCAAGATAGGAATGATAAAGCAAATGAAGGGGGTATAGATCACTTGTCTTCATTAATCCCTGGAACAAGAATTGATTTGAAAGGGTTTTTAATTCCCCCAAGGTCATTGTTCCCAATGCTCCGGACAAATCTTCTTTATTTACCCCCTCTGGCTGTCTGAGTTTATTGATGAACCGCTCAAGCTTAATATCTATCTCTTTGTTATCGTTCAGGGGAATTTGAAACAGCAATTCCAGCTGATCAGGTAACGAGCTTACGATAGTGGGTTGGCTGACTGGATTAGTCCCAATGGAAAAATATGCCAATTTATGGTTTGCTAGATCAACCAGAATGGGAATGTAAGTCCCGGAATAGGATTTGGAAGCAGGTTTATTTTTAAGGAAATAATTCCATGTATCTTCTATAAATGCATTCGAGGGAAATATCAGCAAGGCGATAAAAGAGGTGGCATGCTTAAACTCACTCTTGTTCTTTTAAAAAAACTCTCAGCCAAATCATACAAAACCCGAGAGCGAAGCAATATTTCCTCAATTCCATTGTGCGCAGGAATATCCTTCGATGATAACGATTGTCGCAGAAGTGCTATTTGACAGATAGATGGATGTGTTTCGATAGAAAATTTTTATATTTTGGTAATCATCTATTGATCTAAAACCCCGCAACTCAAGCCAACTACTAAGCAAATCGGCATATTCTTTTTCTTTTGGCATTATGGAAACAACCATTTCCCTCGGTAGTTATTATTATATTGTACATGCAAAATCACAGGAATATTAATATAGCAATACATAAAATAAATCGATCCCGCAACCATTGCATCTGCTATAAATCGAAATCAACGACTTATTTTTCGTCCAGTTCAAATAAAAATTTGGCAGTCTTAATCATCTCCACCAAGTAAGAATATATTCTTAAATCGATCGGATTTTGAAATTAAGATATTAAGGATGATCATTAATCTGGCAACAGCTAAAGGTGATAATCCCCTTATCTCTTTCTTTTCAAGGTTTTGTGTTCGCTTAATGGGTTACAGAGACTGATCTGGTTGACAGAGAAACTCTTATAAAGATTTGTAGTTCCCCCTGGAAATCTGTAACTTCAGAAATTCAAGCAGCTTTTCATGAAAGAATTCCGGATTATCCAAATTGGCTGCATGCTTGGCATTGGGAATAATAAAAAATCGGCAATCCGGTTCAACCTTTGACCAGGCAGGCATCGCTTTGCGGATATTACCCGTTGAGTCTTTTTCCCCCACCATTAATAGCAATGGTTTGCCAATGGTATAACCAGGTTCGAAGTGCAGGCAGTTGGATGTTTCCATCATGATCTGGATAAATTCTTCTTTTTTAAGGCTGTTCATAGATGCGCGCAGCAACTCCTGTGACGCCATGGATGTGGCAGTTATTGCCAGAGACTGGTCAACAAGCAGCTTATAAGGATATAAATCAAATATTGGTTTGGCAAAATACCGCAGGGTAAAAGTTTCAGAGGCCGTGAGCTTTTGAAAATTCCATGTGCAGCCCAGAAAAACCATGGCGAGCACGCGTTCAGGGTGGTGAAATACCAATTCCTGATGCAGATTGCCGCCCATGGAGTGGCCAACAAAAATTGCCTTTTCTATTTTCAATTCATCCAGCAGCGCCAACAGATCAGCCTCGGCTTCTTTGAGAATAAAGGGCATCGGGCGCGAAAGTCCATGACCGCGTATGTCCCAGGTGAGGACACGGAAATGATCCGTCAGCTTCGGAAGGGTAGCATCCCACTCGTGGTGGTCAATGGTAGCCCCGTGGGTGAGCACCACCAGCGGCGCGCTGGGCTTTCCATCGATCCAATAATGAATCGTACCGTCAGGGCGCTGCAGGGTTTTCTCTTCAAGGGTCATACTTCCTCCGTTGTGTAAAATCTCTCTAATTTCTTTTGCTGGATTGTTTTCCGACAATAATACTCTTCTGCCGTTCTCTGCGCGCCGGGTCTTTCTCAACAAACACAGGCTCGAGGGTAAAAGGATCCAAACCGGTGGCATACATGAGTGCTGGAGTAAGTGGAAGGCAGAGGGATAAAAAGCTGAACCTGCTCAGGTGAGAGGTGCAGTTCACGGCTGACAAAGCGCTTCAACTCGCGCATATCCTTTTCCGAGCAGCCCGGGTGCGCCGCGATGATGTAATAGGTCAGAAATTGTTTTTTACCTGCCTCGCGCGAAATTCTGTCAAAATCGCGTTTGAAATCCAGCAGTCCATCGACACCAGGTTTACCCATGCGCTCCAGCACCTGCGGCTGGCTGTGCTCCGGAGCAACCTTAAGCTGACCGGAGACGTGATGCGCAACCAGTTCCTCGGTAAATGCGCTGCCGTTTTTCGCATCCTCCGCAATCAGATCATAACGCAGCCCGGAACCTACAAACACCTTTTTGATGCCAGGCAGTTCTCTCAAACGGCGCAGAAGTTCAACCTGGTTTCGGTGGTCGGGTTTTAGTGCTTCGCAAACTATCGGGTAGATACAGCGCTTATCCTGACAGGCACCCTGCTTGAGCTTCAAGCGAACATTCAAATCCATACATATTGGCAGTCGGCCCGCCTACATCCAGGATATAACCTTTAAAATCCGGAAGTTGAATGATAGCTCTGGCTTCTTCAAGGATGGAGTCCATGCTGCGCCAGCGCACGGTGCGGCCTTCGTGCACTGCGATGGAACAGAAATTACATTCACCGTAGCAGCCATGGTGGGTGTTGATAGAAAAGCGAATGGTCTCCAGCGCCTTAACCTTACCCTGGCTCTCATACCAGGGATGCTGGGCACGCTGGAAAGGCAGTGTATATATCGCGTCCAGTTCAGGTTGTGAAGGGTAAGCCGCAGGCGGATTCTGCACCAACCAGCGGCTGGCATGTTTCTGCGTTAAACCGCGCGCCGAGAGCGGGTCACTGTTTCTGTAAAAATTATGGAACATATCGATAAACGCCAGATTGTCTGCAGACACAGCCTCAAAAGAAGGCAGTTCGAGATAATTTGGGCGGGGATTTCCGGAAATGTAGCACAACCCGCGAAGCGACGTCAATTCCTGCCCAGCGCGAAGGCTCTGCGCCAGCTGCAGAACAGATTGATCTGCCATACCGTAAAGCAGGTAATCGGCCTTGGCGTCAAACAGGATGGAACGGCGGATCGAATCATCCCAGAAGTCGTAATGCGCTATGCGGCGCAGAGAGGCTTCAATACCGCCCAGCACGATGGGCACAGTGTTCTTAAAGCAGCGCCGGATAAGATTGGAATAAGCGATTACAGCGCGGTCGGGGCGGCGGGTGTTTTCGCCGCCTGGCGTATAGTCATCCGTGCGGCGCTTTTTCCTGCTTGCGGTGTGGTTGGCCACCATCGAATCAATGCTGCCCCCAGTGACGCCCCAGAACAGGCGCGGTTCGCCCAGTCGTGTGATATCTGCGGGTGAGGCAATATCAGGCTGAGCTATTATGCCCACGCGAAACCCGGCGCTTTCAAGAACACGCCCGATGACTGCTGCTCCGATGAAGGGACTGTCAATATAGGAATCACCGCTAACGAGGATGACATCCAGTTTGTCCCAGCCGCGTTCTGCCAGCTCTTCGGGGGTTGCAGGAAGAAAATTGCGATTCACAGCAGGAAATTGTAACCTTATTTCAATAATGAGCAATCATTGCAAGAATCGAAAACCGAACCAAAGGAATCTGCGGTTCTGGTAAGTTTTTGTTAGCAAGGGAAAGCGCAAACGCTAACTACTCTTCAAAGGCATTCAACATCTTCTCAATAAAATCCTGCCACACTTCATTCGGCTTCCATATATTGTGCATCAATTGGAAAGCCAGTTCACGCGGTTGTTTTAATCGAATGGCAAAATAAAGACCGATAAATACCGACGCGCGCATATTCATGGCACAGTGCACAAAAACCTTACTATCCTTGCGGTCGTCCATTGCCTTGAAAAAATCATCCAGATTCCGGCGGGTGGGGCGCTCGAAAATAACCGGGATGTGGATGTATTCCATTCCCAGGGATTTTACGCTGCCAGCCTCATCCCTGAGCGAATACTCCGGCTGGTTGAGCAAACCAAGGTTTATTACAACATCAAACCCCGCGTCTTTAATAAACCTGAGCTGCTCTTCCTTTGGCTGCCCTGCGGAGGAAAGCATTTCCGATATGCGGTAGAAGTTCTTGATGTCAGTTAACAAATCTGCTCCAAAATGAAGAATTCAATTGATTTTAATTGAAATTGATATTTAAAAATGCCATTATTTTTAATATATTAAAACTCGGCAAATCCCCAGGTCTGCCGAGTTCAAGAAAAAAGATGCAGGTCGGAAGCTAAATAGGCATACATTCCCCCAGATCGCAGCGCTGGTTATTATTGGCGTCAGTATAGCGCCGGCATCGGCCGGGATATGAGCAGGCATTGCCGCAGCGAACCACACAGTCTTCCGACGATTGGCTGGTGGTTTGAAGTCCCGCGGCAGCCGACTGAGGTGACTGAGCTGCAGCCGTGGGCTGAACGGCCCGGGTGGGTGAAACCGCAGACGCCTGGCTTGAGGCTGCTGCATCTGCTGCCTGGTAAGCCTGTGAGGTTAAGGCAGGCTGGGGTAACGCCGAGGCTTCAACTGTGCGCAGGGCGCTGGCAGCTCTTAGGATGCTCACCACACCCACCACCGAGACTGTACCTATCACGCGCAGCGCTTCACGGCGCGAAACCTGCTTTGTGTTCTCGCTGCGCGCGAGGAAGAAAACCGGCAATGCAGCAGCCGGACGGGCGGCATGGGCGGGCTTGAATCGCCGCGGCGATGTATTTCCAGTGAAGCGCAAGTTTTATTACCAGAACTGCCATGGTAAGCACTGAGCCAGCCACATGGATCAGGTGCCAGGAATCATAAGTGGCAACTGCCAGATTAAGCCAGGAAGAGATAATCAGACCTGTCAGGGTGATGACCGCCAACCCGCTGAAAAGCAAGAGGTCGAGCAGATAGTACGAACGTGCCTTACCGGGAGGTTCGGCCGAAAAAGCGCCCGGCGACCGCTTTGACCCAGGCCCAGTGCATGAGCAGGTGCACTGCGGCGGCGGCAGCTGCAATGATGCCCAGCCACTGGTGCAGATTCAATCCCGTCAAATCGAGGAAATAGGTCAGCAGAAAAGCGACAAAAAGCAGCAGTGTGATGAGGTTTTTGATCTTGTTTTTAGTTTTCATAATTTTGTATTTTTATTACTTTTCAAATATCAAAAAATATACCAAGCAAATATGAAGCTAATATAAAGATGCGGTAAGCTTTTTGTAAAACCAGGAATAGATGAAAAGATCATTAAAAGCAAATAGAAAAGTCTTTTTATAAAAGCAAAGGAGAATAATAAGATGCATTTGCTAAAACTTGAATAGATTTGAAAAAATGAGATGAAATGAAAGGAGAGCAGCGCGCCGGTCAGCGCCTGTTCCCACCATTACTCTTTGCTCAAGCGGAAAGTTTGACAATTTTTGACAAAGCACGGCGATTTTTGGAAAAACTCGATATTCGTTTCAAGAAAACGAACTGATCAGAAAATAAAATGCGCATAGCCTATTTTTGCTATATATAGAATAATTATGCTGTAAATATAATCCTTTGAAACCTTAAATATTTATAAAAACAGCTTATTTTGGAAAGCAATTCATTCTGTAAGCATCAATTTTGGAATTGAGCCGTTCTGCGAGATAAAGGCTGGCTTTCTTTAATTTATCAAGAATAACCAGCGACTCATCTAAATATTCTTTCTTCCTCTCTTCAGTCCAGAAAGAAGGCGGAGGCTGAAGATTGGTGATGCGGTCAGCGAGTTTGACAATCCAGATTGCTTCAGGCTGCATTTGAATTCTGCACAAAGAGTCTTCCATAGCGTTAGGTAATTCTTTTTTGGTAAGCGCAGCAACACCGTTCGCAACTTCAACGCCAAAATCCTCTCTAATCTTATCTAATGTAATCTGTGTATCTTCAACCACATCATGAAGCGCCGCGCACTGAAGGGCCAGGTCAGGGTCTTGCATCGGTTCGACTGACTGGAGCGCCATGACTTCCATGCAGACCAGGCTGACATGCGTCAGGTAAGGCAGAGAAGACCCGGGCAGGAGCTTGCCCTGGTGGGCATGCGCAGCGAAATTGAAGGCTTTGATAAATTTATCCTGAGACCAGGTAAGCGCCATTGCTCAAATACTCCCAGAAATTTAAATTGAATTGCAGCACGGATAAAAACATGACCATGAATAAGGTTCAGACAGCGTCGCACCCTGTAAATCCCCCGCATTTTAAAGCACCAGGATTCTCAGGCTGCGCGCCCAGGCGGCGGCCCTTTCGACTTCACCCTGCTTCAGCGGACCGCGCTTGCCTTTAACTTTGAAACCGATCGGGTCAGTGACGATGATCGAACCCGCGCGCGCGAGCTCAATGGCGATCTTGCTGGCGGCGTCGCCGTGGAAGAAAAGTTCGATCTGGGTGTCAAAGACCGCCGCCCTGAAACCGTCAAACTGATGTTTCTTGAAGCTAAAAATGAAGTCTTTCATCCGCTCGGTGGGATTCCAGGCGATAACCGGGCTGCCAATAACCAGAAACCTGACATCCCGCAGGTCATCCGGCACAAAGTCTTCCAGCGCCACAATGTTTGCATCGCCGCCCAGCTCTTTTGCCACTGTTTCGGCGATGATTTTGGTGTTGCCATAAATGGTGTCATAAATGACCAGTGATTTCATGGAGTTAACCTTTCATGAATGAATGGGGTAATTATAGCGGTTCAGGAGGAAAAAGAAAAAGGGGTTGGAGAAAAAACCTGGACCGGTCACACCACCCTGCGCATGGTGCCGTGACCCTCGCCTCTCACCACGAGTAGGGGAGAGGCGAAAATTAAAGCCCCGCAATGAGCAGGGCTTGATAAATCTGAAAAATAAAGGGAAGCTAGCTTTTGGCTGCCAGCTTCAGCCTGACCGCTTTGCCGCGCAGCTTATACTGACCGTCTGAAGCCTGCAGTATGCGGGTGAAGTCGCGCTCGGAGACATCCACAAAGGCATGCCGGTCGAAAATGTCGATCTTGCCGATGGAGCGCGAGGGGATGCCGGTTTCACCGGCGATGGCGCCCACCACATCGTTGGGGTGAATGCCGTCGGCGCTGCCCAGATTCATCTGCAGGCGCACCATGCCTTCTTCGTGATGCTGTCCTTTGCGGTGCATTTTCTTCTTTGATCCGTGCTGGATTTCAGGAACGAAGGTTTTGGGGTAACCTTTCTTTTTGGGCGAATACTCGCGTGAGTCCACGCGGGCGTCCGCGCGCGCCGGTTCGGGCACAGCGGGCAGGGCGATCTCTTTTTCGGTTCCGCGCGCCATGCTGATGGCCGCAGCGGCGATCTCTTCAATGGTATAGGGAGATTCTGCCATGCGAGCAACCAGGTCGCGATCGCGCTTTGAAGCATTGGTGGCGAGGGCGGCTAGCAGTTTTTCCATAAAACGTTCTTCGCGCCTGTCCAGGACCGCTTCTTTGGTCGGCATGGGCAGCTCGGTCATTGCCTGCCGGGTATAGGATTCAATGCCTTTCAGAAGGCCGCGTTCACGGGGGGTGAAGAAGGTAATGGCAATGCCTTTCTGACCGGCGCGTCCGGTGCGGCCAACCCGGTGCAGATAATCGTCGGCGTCGTTGGGCGCGTCGTAATTGATGACATGCGAGAGCCCCTGGATATCCAGCCCGCGGGCGGCCACATCGGTGGCCACCACGATATTGATCAGGTGCCTGCGGAAGGCGCCCAGCACCTTTTCGCGCTTGGTCTGGTCCATATCGCCATGCAGGGCTTCGGCGGCGTAGCCGCGAACTTTCAGATCATCCGCCAGTTTCTGCGCGCTGGCGCGCGTGCGCGTGAAGATCAGCGCGCCGGAAATATCTTCCATTTCGAGCAGGTTGACCAGGACGGCAGGCTTGTTATCCTGGCGGACAAGGCAAAAGCGCTGGTCGGTCTCGGAGACCGTGCGCTTTTTGGATTCAATGGTTATCTCCAGAGGGTCGCGCAGGTACTGGTCAGCCAGCCGGCGGATCTCTTTGGGGAGCGTGGCTGAAAAGAGGGCGGTTTGGTGCCCGGCGGGGATACCCTTGAGGATGGATTCAACATCTTCAATAAAGCCCATTTCGAGCATTTCATCAGCCTCGTCCAGCACCAGGTAGCGTACCTGGCTGATATCCAGCAGGTTCTTGCGGATGAGATCCATCACGCGGCCGGTGGTGCCGACCACAATATCCACGCCCGCGTTGATCTGGCGGATCTGAAGATTGTAAGCCTGACCGCCGTAAACGGTCATAACGCGGATAGCCTTGTCCTGCGCCATCAGCGCAGCGGCTTTGGTGACCTGGATGGCCAGTTCGCGGGTGGGTGCCAAAATGAGCGCCTGGACGCTGGTTCCGCGCTGCATGCGCTGCAGCAGGGGCAGCACGAACGCGGCTGTCTTGCCGGTGCCGGTCTGCGCCTGACCCATCAGGTCGCGCCCCGCGAGCAGCGCAGGGATGGCTTGCTGCTGGATGGGGGTGGGGGTCTCAAAGCCCAGCTTCTCGATAGACCGAAGGATTTTGTCGTCCAGTCCCAAATTTTCAAAATCAGATAACATTCATTTACTCCATTTCAATATAAAACGCCTTGCTGAAACCGGCAAGGCGTGTGACTCCAAGCACGATAACTTATCCGGGCGGATCTTCCGAACAAAATATTATAGCACGGAAATATGAATAAATAGACCACACTCCACATGGGACGATAGCCACCGCAACACACAGAAATCGCTCAGTAAAAGAACTTTTTCCCCGACACCTCTCTTCCGGCGACACAAAGCCGCCGTATTCCGTGCACCCCCACTCTTTGCATCTGCAAAAAGCTCCGAGAGTGAGGATTATTAATTCTATTGAATGAGCAGTGAAGTCATGGTCAGCGAGCCGGCCAGGGGTTTGTCGTTGAAATATGTGACGGTCTCATCTTTGGTCTTCAGCGCCAGCGCATAAAGCATAGGCAGGTAATGCTCGGGTGTGGGGACGGCAAGCTGAACAGACGCCCCCAATGATTGGTAATCGGCCAGCGCTTCAAAACTCTCAGTGCTGATGAGCTTTTTAAAAATCGCATCAGCTTCTTTTGCCCATTCCAGCGCGAAGGGCTGGTTGAAATTGCTCAAATCGCCCCCGGGGAGAACCACGCGCCGCAGGTTGTGCACCATGTTGCCCGAGCCGAGAATAAGCACACCCTGGTCGCGCAGGGGAGCCAATTCTTTGGCAAGATTGTAGTGATAGAGACCCGGCTGAGTGTAATCCAGGCTGAGCTGAACCACCGGGATATCCGCTTTGGGGAACATCTGCCTGAGAACGCTCCAGCAGCCATGATCCAGCCCCCAATCGGCATCCAGACCGATTTCAACGGACCGTATGACCTTTTTGATCTCCTCAGCCAGCCAGGGGCTGCCAGGGGCAGGGTAGCGCACCGCGTATAGTTCGGGCGGAAATCCGCCAAAGTCGTGGATGGTTTTGGGATTTTCCATGGCAGTGACCAGCGTACCCCAGGTCTCCCAGTGAGCGGAGACACACAGGATGGCTTTGGGTTTGGGCAGGTCTTTGCCCACCGTGTACCAGCCCTGCGAGAATTCATTGTCTTCTATGGCGTTCATCGGGCTGCCGTGGCCGACGAATAAAACAGGCATTTTCCTGTCACTCATTATGGCTCCTGAAGATTGTTATGTTATTTTACTTTATGCGCTCCCAAGCTAACCTGGTAGGAGAATATTAATTAAAAATTCTTCATTTCGTTCGGAGCAGTAAAGATAAAAGGGGTTACTTGAATCATCAGGTGGAAATTCCCCACCCTAAAATGATTGGGCTACGACACTCTCACTTGCCTTTATATTTGCTCCGCTTTCGGTAGCTTGATGCCATTATTTCGGGGTACCTACATCGTTTACCCAGGAAAAGGCCTCCGGGTGGGAAAAGATTGAAAACATGCCTACTGCTTAGCCGTGATCAAGGCATATAATCTAACCGACCCATGTACAAAGCCTAAATAAGGAAACAAAAATGAACCAGGCTATTGAAACAGAAAGTCTTGTTAAACGCTATAGAGATGTAACCGCAGTCGATCACCTCTCCTTACGCGTGGCAGAAGGCGAGATTTATGCTTTTCTGGGGCTGAACGGCGCAGGAAAAACGACAACAATCCGCATGTTGCTGGGTATGATCAAACCCACTTCCGGGACGGTCCTCGTCCTGCAAACCCGGGTCCGTATTGGCAAACAGGAGCCCTGGGCATCAGTCGGATACATGGTGGAAACGCCGCATGCCTATCCGGAATTAACAGTATTTGAAAACCTGGAAGTTGCCCGCCGGCTGCACCCCGGTACTCCGCTCAAGAATATCGACATGATCATTGAACGGCTGTGCCTGGCAGAATATGCCAACAGACGGGCGGGAAATCTATCACATGGTAATGCACAGCGACTGGGGCTGGCCAAGGCTCTTCTGCACCAACCCAAATTGCTTATTTTAGATGAGCCGGCTAACGGGCTGGATCCGGCCGGGATTGTTGAAATCCGTGATTTTTTGCTTGAGCTGACCCGTGAACAGGGTGTCACAATCTTCATGTCGAGCCATAATCTGGCAGAGGTTTCCCGGCTTGCACGGCGGGTTGGTATCATCCACAAAGGCCGCCTTCTTCAAGAGCTAAGTATGGATGAACTGCAGAGAAACCGGCGAAGGTGGATTCTGTTGCGTACCCGCGATTTGGAGGCAGCCTGCTTGAGGCTGATAGCAGAAGGATATCATGCCGAAATTATTCCTGATAGGTTAATTGAAATAAAGGATACAGCTGCAATTGAACATCCCGACGATATTGCCAGCCTGCTAGTTCGGACTGGTTTCCCTCCCACTCATTTGATAATTGAAGAAGAGGAATTGGAGCGTTATTTCCTCCGCCTGGTTGGATTGGATGGGGGAGGCGCAAAATGAATAACATTCCGGATATGATTTGGATAGAGCTGCGGAAAGCGATCCGCTCGAGAATGCCCCTTTGGACAGCGCTTGGGTCCATGTTTATACCTTTCGGGATCGCTTTTTTAATTTTTGTCTCCAAGAACCCGGAGATTTCCCAAAAGCTTGGCCTGGTCAGCGCGAAAGCGGATCTAATGGCGTTTACCGCAACAGATTGGCGAACATACCTGGAGTTGTATAGCCAGTTAATCGCAGCAGGCGGATTTATACTATTCGTCTTGATCATCAGCTGGGTATTTGGCCGTGAATTTATGGATGGCACCCTAAAAAACTTGCTTGCTGTACCAATTCAACGCTCCAGCATCCTTCTGGCAAAATTCATTTTGGCAGCAGTCTGGTCGATTGTTATGACGCTGGTTATTTTTATCACCGGATTAATTATGGGATCAATTAATAAACTCCCGGGAGGTACACCACATGTTCTTTTTCAAGGCTTTACCCTCATTATGATAACCGCATGTATGACTGTGTCGGTAATCATGCCGTTTGGGCTTATTGCCAGCGTAGGGCGGGGTTATCTGCTCCCTTTGGGAGCGGCGGTACTTACACTGATGGCGACAAACCTGGTCATGATTATTGGGTGGGGTGAGTACTTCCCTTGGGCAATACCAGGATTATATTCACAGGCAAAAAGTCCTCTCGCGCCCATAAGTTATTGGATTGTGTTTTAACTGGAATGGCAGGAGTGGCTGCAACTATCATGTGGTGGAAGAATGCTGACCAGAGCCGGTAAAGCTTGACTTGAATGTTATGGCTGCAAAGAATAAATATGCCCAGGTATAAATGCTTGGACTTCAACATCTTAAACAAACACTTCGTAAAAACCACAATGCTCTATAACATGTCCCCTTTGCACCTCCTTCGGAGGCTTGATTCCACCGATTTCGAGGTACCTACAACTATTACCCAGGTATTGGACTCCGGAAGGGTGAGGGATTATGTAAAAATGGCTAAGCAATATTCCCTGACAAGAATACTTTATTTGCAGAAGATTTATTAGAAGGAAATTACTTTATCAGACTTTACCGCCCACTGGGTTAACTGGCTCATGCTGCTGATTTCAATCCCTTCGATAAGCATTGAAGCAACCAACCCGCGCGCTTCACAGCAAGAACCGCATGACTTCACGAGGGCGCCTTTGGATAGGATAGATTTGACCATACGCTCAATATTATAAAAACCCTGAGGCGTATTTTGGTTTGCCAACCCGCAATTAACCGCATCAGCGAGTAAAAAAAGACGAACTTCAATTTCCTCATTTTCTTTCTGGATGGACATAATCATTCGAAGCGCATTGTATGCTTTTTCAGATCCATAGGGGGCATCATTCACAATAAACAATATATTCATTTACAAATCTCCTTAGATGTATATATTAATACATAAAATGATCCCTTTTATATTGACCTGATCAAGAGTGTGGAAGCCCAAGTAAAAAGAGATTCAGGTAAAAAAATATTAAAGTTTGGACTATGATTTCCTGATAAGCGCACAGAAGGCGCACAAACCGCCGCTGGTGGTGGGCTGGCCGCAGGAGGGACAGCGTTGGGAAGCAAGAACTTCAGGCGTTTCCTGCCCTGCGGGAAAAGCACCGCTTTCGAGCGCTTTCAGGTAGTTGTTATAGAATCGCAGCTTGGTGCCCGGCATTTTTTCCTCCCATTCATTCAGGTAGGTTTTGAAATAAAGCTGCTTGCTTCCGGTGGAATGAGGGCATTCGTCCGGCATAAAGGCGATACCGCGCAGGACAGAATAAGCGGCAGACTCGCGCTCATAGACGCGGCAGAAGGGCTTGACCTTGCGCGTGAACCCCGGCCCGGCAGGCAGCACAGGCTGCCCGCGCGAGAGATGCTCCATAGACCAGTCCAGCGTATTGGCCAGCAATATGGCGGCTTCATCATCCAGGTTATGCGCGGTCGCAAGGGCATCGTAACCGCCTTCGACCGAAATGCGGTTGAGGATATGGCGTTTGACCAAACCGCATACTGAGCAGGGCTTATCATGCCCGCGCAAACTGCGTTTAGCCATCTGCGGCACTGTTTCAGCATACTCCGCGCACACATCCACCGTGATCAGCTTAAGAGCGCGCTGATCGGCGAAGATTTGCGCATATTGCTCTGATTTAAGGGAATAAGCGCTGCCGCTGTCAATGCCCAGGTTGATATACAAACCGTCAGCCTGGTACCCCAAATTGAAGAGGATATCCCAGAGTGCCAGCGAATCCTTGCCGCCCGAAACGGCAACCAGAATACGGTCAGTTTTGGTAAACATGCCGAATTTGGAAATGGCGCGCAGGGTTTGGGCGGGCAGCCATTGCAGGTAATGTGCTTTGCACAAAGCCAGGCGGTGCTGGGGCATGTTGATGACGGCTTTTGAGCCGCAGGTTCGGCAGCGCACCGCGGATTAACCTCCCGATATGACCGGCAGCATTTCGATGCAGTCGCCGGGCAGAATGAGCTCATCTTCAGTGATAAGTTCGCCGTTGCGGATGATGAGGTGAGAATTGAGCGGAATCTTTAAGCATCTTAACCGCTTTGATCACCGGAAGGTTGGCGCGCACGGAGTGCTCTTTCCCGGCGGTATTTAATGACAGCAGTAGAATCGACCATTAGCTGTAATTGTAAACGCATCCAGACAAATGCATCTAAAAAAATCAAACCACTATCGGGGGTTAGACTCTGCCTTAAGAATAAAACCTTCAAGCCAGGTCAATTCACAAGCTTAATTGGGCAAGATCTAAATCAAACAAGGCTGTGATATTCCAGGGCAGACTGGGGCCAAAACCAGCTTTTTTCTCAACAAGATCCCTGTGTTTGTTTTTGAGAAAAGATTGATAACTGCGCAGCGCTTTCAATGATTCTTCCCGGCCTAACATCGGCAGGGCTGACAGGCCAAGCTGAAAATTGCTAAAGGTGCGGCTGGGGCAGGCCAGCGCGTTCAACGCTGCCTGCCTGAAGACCTCACGCCCGGCAGACGTCAGAGAAAATATCTGGCGGGCAGGACCTTTGCCAACCGCCTGCTCCAAGCGGCTTTCGACGCAGCTGCGCGAGCGCAGTTTTTCCAGGATGTAATAAATAGATGAAAAGCCAATATCGGTCCATTCGCGCATACCGCGCGCAGCGATGGTCTGCTCGATCTGGTAACCATGCATGGGCTGCTCAGCGAGCAAGGTAAGCACAGCCAGTTCGGCGTTGGTAGCCTGCCTGGTTTTTGCCGGCATGTTAGGCTGCCTCTACCGGCTGGCGGATGATGGTCTTCAGTCTGGCCGGATCAGTGCGCAGCGGGGAATTAAAGTAGATCTCATGGTGCTTGCCGCGCCGGGTATAACCGCTTTCTTTTATAAAGGCATGCAGTTTTTCAACGGAGGGGCGTTCACCTTCGCCATAAGGACCGAGATGGAAGATCTGGGCGGAAAGGCCTTCTTCAAAAATTTCAAATCTGACCTCATCAAGTCGCGGGGGATTCTTTTTTCCACGCACGTCTTCAATTGCCTGAGCCACCATTTCAGAGGTAATGAAATCGGGCAGCATTACCAACATGCGCCACAGCCAGTTTCCGCGATCTTCCAGAGTGAACTCAGCCATATCTTCCGCCCACCATAACCCTTCCAGCGGCATGACTTTATAATCTATCTGAAGCGGCCCTTTTTTTATAGAGAACTTGAGCGTATATGCCACGCTGTAAAGGGCGCCAAGCGCGTCACTGTAATGCGGGTTGTTGTTCGGACTGCCCTCACCATCAATCGCGAGGAAATTCATTTTTGGCACCTGGACGAGGGAGATGGTATTCTTTGGCTGTGTGTAAAACTGCTGATATTCCAAAATTAAGTCGAGTGTTTTCATGACACCTCCTATATATTATGCACTATTATATTCTAATATTAGAATAATATAATAAAAAAGTCAAGAGGAAATCGCTAAGCAAAATTTGGCTGGATTTATTCTTCCGATTATCAATGCCTGGGCGACAAACCCTTAAGCTGCGCATCGCATTGTGCTGCAGCCCCGGCACCTTAAAGAAAAGTACCCACCTACGACAGGTTGGGTATGTCCATTAGGGGCGCCTCCGCTTTTTACTTTTGAAAAGAGCTATGCAATAGCGGCAATGAAATATATATGCGCATCGGGCAGGAATGACGGTACGATAACTTATCCTGTTATGTCGTTGAACCATAAATTTATACATAACCTTCCGCTGTTATCAGGGGCACAATTCATGTTGGGAATTGATTAGGCTAGAAAGCGGCAGGTGGTATTTGTTTAGCAGCCAGCAAAGCTGCTTTGTCGGCTTCTGAAAGAAAGGCTTGATTAAGCGCGTTGCGCTGCGCCTGAAAGATTTCATCTGGCGTCAAGCCGGCTTCGACGGCGGCAATATCATATTCATGGCCAATCGTGATCGCACTGATGCCGGGATCGTCAGTATTTATTGTTGCGGCTATTCCGCTCCGCAAAAAGGTAGAAATGGGATGGCTGGCGTAATCAGGCACTGTGCTCGTCTGAACGTTGCTGGTCAGGCTGGATTCAACGCCTATATTGTGTACGGCGAGATAATCCATAAGCACAGGGTCTTTCAGCGCATAGACCGCATGGCCAATTCGTTCCGCGCCCAATTCGCGCAGCGCCTGCCAGACACTTTCAGGCCCAGCGGCTTCGCCGGCATGCGGGCAGACATGCCACCCCGCATTACGCGCTTTTTTGAAATGTTTCACAAACAATTCTCCAGGAAAATGAAGCTCATCGCCGGCCAGGTCCAGCGCGATTATATGTTCTCTCTGTGTCAGAAGAGCATCCAGTTCCTGCATGCAGACATCCGGCCCATAGGTGCGGCTGATGATGCCGATCAGACAGGCTTTGATTCCCGTGCCGCGGATGCCTGCCTGAACGCCGTCAACCACCGCTTCAACAACGCCCGCGGGGTTGAGATGGTTTCTTTCGGCCATGAACCAGGGGCTGAAACGCAGCTCAATATAATCAATGCCTTCGTTCTTGGCATCCAAAACATTTTCATATGCTACACGGCGAACTGCATCAAGATCAACCAGGACACCCGTCAGCCATTCGAATTTCCTGAAAAAATCCAGGATGGAGGGCTTGGCTTCGGTCACCTGGATATACGGGCGGAGTTCTTCAATCGTTTTTCCCGGAATCGGCAAATTGTTTTTGAGGCCAAGATCCAAAATCGTTTCCAGGCGGACGTTTCCGTCCAGATGGCGGTGAAGCTCAACCAGCGGGTAATCCGGATGGATAAAAGTCATTGGAACTCTGGTTTACTCAGGAGGGTGGGTTTCAGCATCCTGCCCCAATTCTTTGGAGCGCTGATAAGCTGCCCAAATGGCGCGTGAAAGGGCGGTACGGAATCCGGCTTTCTCAAGATAATAGAGCGCTTCGGCAGAAGTGCCGCCAGGCGAAGTGACCTGGTTGCGCAGCCGCGCCAGATGGCGCGTTTCTTCCGGACCGGTATCGTAATAATCCACCGAACCGCGGATTGTCTCGATCACCAGCCGTTCGGCAGTACGGCGGGAAAAACCCATATGAACACCCGCATCCACCATGGCTTCCATGAAAAGGTAAACATACATTGGCCCGGTACCCGAAAGGGCGGTGGCTTTGTCGAGGTAATCCTCTTCATCTTCAAAGATCTCCTGCCCGAAAGCACCCAGGATGGTGCGTGCAAACTCTTTTTGTTTATCTGTTACCGCTGGCGAACAGGTCCATACTGTGATGCCTTCGCCGATCTGCGCGGGGGTGTTGGGCATCGAGCGCACGATAATGGCATGGCCGAGAATGCGGGAAATCTTTGGCGATGGACGCACCCGCAACGATGGAGAGCACCAACGCGTCAGCCTTCAGCGCACCTCGCAGCCCCTCCAGCACTTTTTTCAGGCTCTGCGGCTTGACCGACAGGATGACGATATCCGCGTTTTTAACTGCCAGTGAATTATCGGTAAAGGGTTTCACACCGTATTTTTTCTTGAAGGTTCTCGTTTTGATCTTCAAACGGGCCGGAAATCAGGATATTTTTTGCCGGAATGAGGTTTTTCTTCAACAAGCCTGAAAGCATCGCCTCAGCCATCACACCGGGGCCGACAAACGCAATGGTAATTTCGCTGAACATGGTTTTCTCCATAATTATTCAAGGCACATTAATTTACCTAATTGTATATTAATTGAACTCTTTCTGAACACAGGCCAGCCAGGATTTGAGAGGCGCATCGAGAGCACCATTCGCATAGGCAAGAACAGGTATAGATGGCAATTCGGTCCCGGCAGATTCAAATTCCACGGCATTAATGGTGGAATCCACCCATGATTTGGGCATAATAGCCAAACCCTGCTGATCCTCCCTGAGCACTTCACGGATAACCATGGAATTTGGGGCAATTCTTGAAGCTGAAGATAAAGGTTTACCGTTGGCAAACATTAAGCGCACCACTTCGTATAATGGTGAACCCGGTGTGTAGGAATAAAGGTTGATATTTCCCTTCATCCCAGAAATAAAAAAACACTCTGGGCATTCCTCAACCGCTTTCTCCCAAGTTGGGATCTGACCGCTCAGCAAGCCTTCTGAAAGCTCGGTTGAAAGGTTGAGCAAAGGGCTATCTTTGTGGACCACTGGAACCAGAAGTTCATTTCCAACCTGGAAAACTTCTGAGCCCAAGCCTTGGACTTCGCCATAAGTTAAAGCGAGACTAGCCTTTGCTGGTTTGCCAGCCACGAATGCCTCCTGGCTGAACAGGATATTCAAGCCTTCCTGGCTGTTCTGGCAAGTAACCATCGCGGGCAGCATCCATTCCAGATCAGATACAAACGCGACCTTGTATATCATTTCTGAACTGGCAGGAATAACTCTCTCCTGGTTAATGGGCTGCTCCACTTCAGCAGGAAGACCCGGGCTTATCAAAGTAAACGCAATAGTCCCCGCACCCAGCATCACGCAATAAACGGCAAAAGGCAGCAGCGAATGATCGGCGATGTAACCCAGAAACCAGCGGATAGCGAAAAAGCCGACAACTGCAGCGGTAAGAAATCCAATAATTAACGCAGGGAGGTAAGAAGAGAAGTTATCAATTGCCAGAAAGTCCTTTATCCCCAGCAAACCGGCTGCCAAAAAAACAGGGATTGCCAGAATAAAGGAAAATTCTCCGGCAGGTTTGCGATCCAGATTGCGTGTCATTCCGCCAGCGATGGTGCTGCCTGAGCGGGAAATACCCGGAAAAACTGAAAGGGCCTGAAAGGCGCCAACCCAAAGCGCGTCAAGCCAGGTCAGTTTTTCCAGATTCCTGTTCCTTTTTCCAAGGAATTCAGCGACCAGCAATAAACCGGCTGTGACAAACAGAAAGACGGAAGTTGCAATGGGGCTGCTGAAAGCCGCTTCAACCTTATCTTTGACGAGCAAACCGAAAATGCCAGCCGGAATGGTGGCCAAAACTGCCAGCCAGCCGATGCGCGCGGGAGCTTCTTCAAAGGGTTTGTGGCTGCGTATGCCGCGGAAGACAGATGCGATAATTTCCATAAGGTCTTTACGAAAATAATAAATGACCGCAGCCAGTGTTCCAAGCTGTATCAAGACATCAAAAGGAAAAACAAAATCCTCTGCGAGATTCCAGCCTAATAAATGCGGCACCAAAACAAGGTGAGCGGAGCTTGAAACAGGCAGAAATTCTGTCAATCCCTGAACGATACCGAGGATAAGCGCTTGAAATAATGTCATTGTGTTTTTTCCATATCAGCCAGCAAAAGAGCGGCTTTAGTGTCAAACCTTTCTTCTATAATGCTTTTTCGTAATGTGCGCGCGAGCGAGGTTAAGGTAAAAATATTGTGTATAGAAATAAGGGTGGAGGCAAGCATTTCTTTAGCAATTATAAGATGCCGCAAATACGCACGGCTAAAACCAGAGCAAGTATAACAGCCGCAGTTTGAGTCAATGGGGGTATGGTCGCGGGCATACTCCGCCTTTGCCAGGTTTATTCTCCCATGAAGAGTTTGCGCAGCATGGTGGCGAGCCAGGCGTGTGGGCAGGACGCAATCAAACATATCAATCCCGCGGCGAATGCCTTCAATCAAATCAAACGGGGTTCCGACGCCCATCAGATAGCGCGGTTTTGATTCCGGCAGGATAGCGTTTACAACCTCGACAACCGCAAGCATATCTTCCTTTGACTCGCCCACGGAAAGCCCGCCGATGGAGTAGCCAGGGAATTTGAGTGAAGTCAAAAATTCCGCCGACTGCGCGCGCAGATCCGGGAAAATACCGCCCTGAACAATGCCAAATAATGACTGATCAGCGCGGCTTTTAGCCTGAAGGCAGCGTTCTGCCCAGCGGTGTGTGCGGGCAAGCGCCTGCTGATTGTAATTGCGGTCATGCGGTTCAGGACATTCATCAAAGGCCATGATAATATCCGCCCCCAGTTTTTCCTGGATCGCTATCGCGGATTCGGGAGTGAAATTGTGGGTTGAACCATCAATATGGCTTTTAAAAATTACACCTTCATCCGAAACTTGACGGAGATTACCCAGTGAAAAAACCTGAAATCCGCCCGAATCGGTAAGGATGGGTTTATGCCAATTCATAAAGTTGTGCAGGCCGCCAAATTCCTGAACCACCTCCGCTCCCGGACGCAAATAAAGATGATAAGTATTTGACAGGATGATCTGAACTTGCAATTCTTCCAGCTGTGCGGGTGTGAGCGATTTAACAGTCGCCTGTGTACCCACCGGCATGAATACCGGAGTATCAACAATGCCGTGCGGGGTTGTTAATAGGCCAGCTCTGGCACTGCCATCTGTGGAAATAACCTGAAAAGAAAAATAATTATTTAGTGTTTTATCCATAACCGCGTGGATTATATTCTACAACCTGTATATTCGTCTTGATAATAGCCAATGGCGCGTTTATACTAAAGCGCATGGCAAATGAAAATTACGGCACCTGGCTGGAAATAGACCTGCGCACTCTGGAGAATAATTTTAAGGCAATTTGCGAAATCACGGGCACCAGGGTCATGCCAGTTGTCAAAGCCAACGCATACGGGCACGGGCTGGAAAAAGTCACACAGCGCTTGGAAAAAGCCGGTGCGGAATGGTTTGGCGTGGCGAGGATTGAGGAAGGGCTGCTTCTGCGTGAAGCGGGCATCAAGGCGCATATCCTCGTTTTAGGTTATACCGCCCCGGTACGTGTTCCGCATGCTATCAGGAATGACGTCACCTTAACGGTCTACGATTATCAGGTGGCAGAACAATACGCTACCCAATCCAAAAATGTAAAAGGTGTTCTGCGCTTGCATGCCAAGATCGATACAGGGATGGGGCGTTTAGGTGTACCGACCCAAGAGGCCTTACGGTTCCTGAAGCTGATCAACGAATCGCCTCATGTGGAATTGGAAGGTGTTTTCACACACTTCGCGCGCGCTGATGAACCCAATGAGCCTGATACTGAACGCCAATTGCATAAGTTTCAGAAATTACTGAAAGAAATGCAAGCTGCCGGAATAAAACCTACCTTTACACACGCATCCAATTCTGCCGGATCGCTGGTTTATCCGAATGCCCGATTTGATCTGGTGAGAATAGGTATCGCACTTTACGGGCTACCGCCATCCGACCAGGTAAAACTTCCGGACGCTGTCAGACCGACACTGGCCTGGAAAACACGTCTTATCTCCTTAAAACACTCCCTGCCGGACATGGGGTGAGTTATGGTTTCAAGTATTACACCAAAAAAACTGAACGAATTGGGGTTATCGCAGTAGGTTATGCCGATGGATTGCGGAGACAGCCGGGAAATAAAGTGCTGTTGCGCGGTCAGCGCGCAGCTGTGGTTGGAAATGTGTGCATGGATCAGTGCATGCTGCAGCTGGATGATATCCCTGAAGCCGAAATTGGGGATGAGGTGGTGCTGATCGGCAGCCAGGGCAACGATGAGATTACAGCTACCGAGATCGCCGGAGATTGGAATACCATCAATTACGAGGTCATCTGCGGATTAGCTTCACGCATGCCAAGAGTCTATCTAAAATAGGGGGTACGATGAAAAGACGGGTTAATCGATTATGGGTTCTACCGGAACCAATCACTGAGGCGGTCAGTCTAAGTTTAGCTGAGTATCCTCCGGTTGAAAGGCAGATCCTTTTTAACAGAGGTATTGTTGATCCGGAATCCGCAGAGCATTTTTTGAATGCCCAAAGTGAAGTTCATGCTCCTTTAAGCTTTAAAGATATGGAAAAGGCTGTCAAACGGATTTGGCAGGCAATTATCAATTGCCAAAAAATTGTTATCTTCGGCGATTATGATGTGGATGGCGTCACCGCAACCGCCTTAATGGTAAGTGTGATCAATCGATTGGGGGGGAGCGCTGAACATTATATTCCAGACAGATTTGAAGAAGGATACGGCTTTTCTGAAGCGTCAATACAGGGGGTATTAGCGCTTAACCCGGACTTGATCATTACAGTTGACTGCGGCGTGCGATCGATTAACGAAGTGGATTTAATGAATTCCGCCGGTGTTGATGTGGTTATCACCGACCATCACCAGCCGTTGGAGGAAATCCCAAAAGCATGCGCGATCATCAATCCCAAACAGAATGGGGATAATTATCCTTATAAGGAATTGGCAGGGGTTGGATTGGCGTATAAGCTGGCTCAGGCGGTCTCAGATGAATTTCCAGATAGTGGATTGATTATTGAGGATTGGCTCGATTTGGTGGCACTTGGCACAATTGCCGATCTGGCACCTCTGCGGGATGAAAACAGAACGCTTGTAAGGGGCGGACTTGACAGAATCAACCAGAACAAACGGCCGGGCATCAATGCATTGGTTGCGGTTAGCGGTTTAAAACCAAGAAAGGTGAGATCGGAAAATATCGGATTTATGCTAGGTCCGCGCCTGAACGCTTCAGGAAGACTGAAGACCGCTGAAGATGCTTATCATCTATTAATGGCAGAAACCTTAGAAGCGGCTGCTCCGCTTGCCCTATACCTGGATTCAGAAAACAGAGAGCGGCAAACCATCACAAAAGAAATTCAAGCTGCTGTTGAATCTTATATAGATGGTCTTGATGAAGAAGAAAAGCAATCCCTGATTTTTTATTATGATGCGAATTTCAATGAGGGTGTAGTGGGATTGGCTGCTTCGCGCCTGGCGGATAGTTTTTACCGGCCATCCATTATCGGCACCATTAAGGGCGATAGGATCCGCGCTTCATGCCGCAGCATACCGGAAATCAACATCATTAAATTGCTAGATGAATGCGCGGATTTACTGGAAAAACACGGCGGGCATGCTATGGCTGCCGGCTTGACCATTGAAAATAAAAACGTAGAAGAATTTCGCCAGCGCATGAATGAGATTATTAAACGGGAATTAAGCGGAATTGAACTCCAGCCTAAAGTTTTTGCGAGTGCGGAAGTTGAATTATACGATCTACATCCCAGCCTGATCGACTTTATCACGCGACTTGAACCAATGGGTATCGATAACTCATACCCGTTATTGATTTCCCATGATGTAACGGTAAGCGGCGTTCGGCCTATTGGAAAGGATAATGTCCACCTCAGATTTGCTGTAAAAAAAGCTATCGGAAAAAAAGGATTGGATTTCAAAGAAGTTACCTACAATACAGTTGCATTTAATTTTGGCTTCCTGGCTGATAATTTGAAGGACGGAGATCAAGTGGATATATTGTATTCTTACGAAATCAATGAATTCAATGGCAACATTTCGCTTCAGTTAAATATTAGGGGTATTCAGCTTCATGACGGCAATGTCATATTCGCTCATTAAAAAGCAATAGCTCTCGGTTCGGCTGACAAATTTTGTTTTTTTGAATTATGCGCAAATCTTTATACTTTGGAATAAGTTGCTGAAAGATCAGAAGTTTTTGATGCTGGTGTCATTACTACCCTGTTTACTAATCATTTTGTGGTGCTAATATGATTTTTTCCGTGAAAACCTTTAGATATATGGAAATTATTGGATTTCATCTAACAGCATTTATCACTAACCTTGTGCAAATATTCTCTAGTCCACAAAGCGGTATTTAATCAGCGTCCACAATGCGATGACTGCGTCAAGAAACCCAATTTTTTTTCCTTCTGCGTAATCTCTAGGGTTAAAGGAAATTGGTACTTCATAAATACGGCATTTCTTTTTTAATACTTTGGCTGTAAATTCCGGTTCAAAATCAAATCGGTTTGATCTGAAATGAATATCCTCAATTGCTTTCTTTACAAAGACTTTATAACCGGTTTCCATGTCGCTGAGGATATTATCGTAAAGCAAATTGGTCATGAATGTCAGAAACTTGTTTGCAACCATATGCCAGAACATAACTGGCCGGCGGGCGCCTCCCAGAAACCGTGAGCCAAAAACAACATCCGCAATCCCTTCCCGGATTGGTTTAAGAAGAATAGGATACTCTCTCGGATCGTATTCCAGATCGGCATCCTGAATGATTATCACATCACCGGTAGCAGCCTCAATTCCTGCACGTATAGCCGCACCTTTTCCCCGGTTCTTCTGGAAGCGAATGATTGATACTTGCTTGAACTGAGAGAGTCTTTTCAGGACTTCAGGTGAGGAGTCTTTTGAACCGTCATCAATGAAGAGTATTTCATCAGCCAGTTTGGTCTGATTAACCCGCCTGAAAATTTCTTCAAGAGTATTCTCTTCATTAAAAACCGGAACAAGAACACTTATTCGCATAAACCGATTATAAATTAAACGCCTGTAAGAACAATTATTATGAGATGCTATAATCGCCTTAATTTTAGAAAAGGAACTAACTTTGCATTTATTGGATGAACTGGATTTGCCGGTTATCTTTGCACATCGAGGCGCATCGATATCGGCTCCTGAAAACACGATGGCAGCTTTTGAGATCGCGATGTCAATGGGGGCAAAAGCAATTGAACTGGATACAATGCTAAGCAGTGATGGAATTCCTGTGGTGATCCATGACCACACACTTGAACGGACGACCAACGGCCACGGGGAAGTACAAAAAACTTCTTATTCAGATCTTACATTACTAGATGCGGGTTCCTGGTTCTCACCCGCTTTCAAAGGTGAGGGAATCCCTTCGCTGCGCCAGGTCTTAGAAAAATTTTCAAACAAGATCCTGATAAATATTGAATTAAAAAATTATCATGCACCCCACGATAACCTGACAGAGATAACGATGCAGCTTGTAGATGAATTAAATTTATGGGATTCTGTGCTTTTTTCTTCTTTCCTACCTGGAAATCTCAGATCAATAAGAAATAGAAAACCTAGTGCAAAAATGGCTCTCTTATGCCCATCGGGAATCAAAGGGTGGATCTTCCGGTCATCCATTTTTAGAAAGACATCCCCTGATTTTATTCATCCGGCTTCCTGTGATGTCGACTACAACTTTATTAAGCGCGAGCATCGCAGGGACCGCCGCGTGCATGTATGGACGATAAATGATGAAACCAAAGCGATAGCGTTAGTCTTAAACAAAGTGGATGGGATTTTTTCGGATGATCCTGGCTTAAACTTTAAAGGCAATACGGCAAATTTCACCCCCGAATCAGTAATTATTGTGTATGATTAACACTAATTATGGAGAAGAAAAGATTAAGGTTAGCCGCCCTAACCCTTATTTTCGTTTGCCTGTTTACCTTCTCTATTGTTGCACCTGTTCTCGGGCAGGACAATGGCGAGCAGGATAACGCCTTACAAAATGCGCGAATCCTTCTTACGCAATTGTCTGCTGAAGAGAAAGTAGGTCAACTTTTCCTTGTGACAATGGATGGCCCATCGCTTGAAGAAGAATCTCAGATCAGTGAATTAATCCAAAAATACCATTTAGGGGGAGTGATACTTAAGAAGGTTAACAATAACTTCACATCTTCTGGCCAAACATTGGAGGATGCTTATGTGTTGGTCAAAGGATTACAGCAAGCAGAGTGGGAAAGTGCAAATTCATTGCTCATTAATCTCGAAGAGACAACATTAAATGATTATGTTCCCCTATTTATTGGTATTTCACAGTCGGGTGATTTATTTCCTGATGACCAAATTATTAATGGAATAACCCCGTTGCCCTCTCAAATGGCAATTGGCGCTACATGGGATACCAATCTTGCTGAGGAAATCGGCGTTTTACTTGGCAGAGAATTGGCAGGATTGGGATTTAATTTCATATTTAATCCATCACTGGATGTACTTGAAAATCCATATGGTGAAAGTAAAAGCGACCTTGGGGTACGCACTTTTGGGGGCGATCCATTTTGGGTTGGCGAGATGGGTAAAGCCTATATCAAGGGCCTGCACACAGGCAGCATCGGCAAATTAGCGGTCATTGCAAAAAATTTTCCTGGACGCGGAGGATCGGACCGTTTACCAGATGAAGAAGTTGCAACAGTCAGAAAATCTCTGGAACAATTGAAATTAATTGAATTAACCCCTTTTTTTGAAGTCACAAATACTGCAAAAACTTCGGGTGACTCAATTGCAGATGGGCTGCTTTTAAGCCACATTCGCTATCAGGGATTTCAAGGTAATATTCGGGCAACTACAAAACCTGTTAGTTTTGACCAAACTGCTGTTGAATTATTAATGACAATAGATCCACTTGCTGTCTGGCGACAGGGAGGTGGAATATTGGTCAGTGATGATCTTGGAAGCCCCGCAGTAAGAAAATTCTTTAATCCCGGTGGTCAAAGTTTGGATGCACGGCAAATTGCCCGTAATGCTTTTTTGGCAGGGAATGATCTGCTATATATAGACCAGCTCCTTTCCACAGGCGACAAGGACAGGTTTGAAACCTATAAAAAAACGATCGAACTTTTTGTTCAAAAATATCGAGAGGATAAAGCCTTTGCTGATCGGGTTGACGCATCGGTTTTACGAATCCTAAAATTGAAATATGAAATCTACCCCGAGTTTCAGATTGATTCAGTTTTGCCAGCGGCGAGGGGGATTGTCAATATTGGAACCGGTGGAGAAACTGTTTTCAAAGTATCAAACAATGCTGCTACTTTAATAAGTCCAAAAATCGATCAACTCGCAGCTGCTTTGCCGGAAGAACCTGGATTGAATGACCGTATCGTAATCTTTACCGATGCTCTGACGGCTATCCAATGTACAGATTGTGAGCCTCAAGATATTGTCCGTGTGAATGAATTACAGAATGTAATTTCTAAACTTTATGGTAAAACAGGCAGCGCGCAAATTCAGGACCAAAATATAGTTTCGTATTCATTTATTGACCTTCAGGATTTTATTGAGAATCCCTTCAACCGGGTTGATTTGGAAACTAATCTATCAAAGGCAGACTGGGTTATTTTTGTAGCTCATAGCGAAGACTCAATCAGGGTTGAGTCTTACGCCCTTCATAACCTTTTAAGGGAAAAACCCGAAGTGATACGAAATAAATATGCTATTTTGTTTGCTTTTAATGTTCCTTATTATTATGACGCCACAGAAATATCAGCCTTTACAGCATATTATTGCCTTTATACAAAAATCCCTACAGCTTTCGAATCAGCCGCCAGATTACTTTTTAAAGAAAATACCCCTGCTGGGAATTCACCGGTTTCAATTTCTGGGATTGCCTACAATATCATCTACGCGACTTCACCAAATCCTGACCAGGTGATTGAACTTATTGTAGAAGAGCATCTCGCGGCAAATAATAGTACACAAGAGCCGCAGGAAAATGGTGATGAACTTTCCGGTTACCAGTTGGGTGATAACTTACCTATAAAAACGAGTGTAATTTTGGATCAAAATTTCCATCCAGTACCAGACGGCACTGTTGTAAAGTTTATGCTAAGTGAACAAGGTGAGAATTTCACCATTCAACAAATTGAATCTACAACAAAACAAGGAGTAGCGAGAGCTTCATTCAAGCTTCAGGTATCAGGCCGCCAGGAAATAAGAGCTTCAGCAGAGCCCGCAATGAATTCCCAGATTTTAATTATCGATATCTCAGAGGGAACTGATGCGATTATCAGCGCCATTACACCTACCCCAGCACCCACTTTGACTAATTTTGAAGTAGTCCCTGAATTGGAAGACCAGACAAAAAACGAGGTTAAAACTGAGAAAAAGGAAAATAGCCGATTTATCGAGTGGCTGCTCATCACAATACTTTCCTGGAGTTCAGGATATCTCTTTTATATTAATTCAAATTATATAAAGGCTCAACGTGATCGCATCCTCATCAGCTGCTCCATTATTTTGGGTGGATTAATTTCGGGAATTTGGATTCTTACTGGTTTACCCGGCAGTTTTTCAAGGATTGGGTTTTCAGGCTTTCTTATTTTGACGGCAATAATTATTCTTTCGGAGGCAATTGCCGGTACTGCAATGTGGGTTTTTTGCACCAAGGTGAAAAGGAAAGTATAAAAAGAAATTAATAAAATAATGCTGCAAAAAAACTAATTATTGTCAGGCAAGCTGATAAAATTAGCAGATTTCGAACGACAGAATCGTTGGTAAATTCTTTTATTTCCTCAAATTCGGATATTTTGCTTTCAAGAGAAGTTGATTGACCTGTAAAAAAATCTTTAATTGCATCATACTCTGGGGTCGTTCATCGGGATGAAGATTCATAGCCCAAAGAATAGCCCTTTCAAGCTGCTGGCTGATGGAAGGATTAATTACACGAGGAAGTTTCATGCATTCAGGTTGAATGAATCTTTCTCGAGCGTCTGCAGGTGGTGTGTTAGTGAGAAGGTGATAAAAAGTTGCTCCGAAAGAGTAAATATCACTGCGAATATCCGTGTGGGCGCTGTCACCGCCGTATTGTTCTAAGGGGGTGTAAAGTGCAGTCCCTTGTCCCTGAATAATGGTGATGGTCATTTCACCTGGCGCCATAACTTTTACAAGTCCAAAGTCCACCAGTTTCAGCAACCCGCTTGGTGTCAATTTTAAATTACTGGGTTTTATGTCGCGGTGCAAAATAGGCGGATTTTGTGTATGTAAATAGATTAATGCGTCCGCCAGTTGATTTGCCCATGACCGAACTTCTTTTTCTTTGAGAAATCTTTCCTGGTGTTTGGCTTTCAGCATTAAAGTGCGCAAGTCATCACCTGGTACATAATCCATAACCAGATAGTCGCGGTCGCCAATAGAAAAATAGTCTGATACTTTAGGCAGATTGGGGTGATCAAGACGGGCTAAAATTGTAGCTTCCTGAAGGAACTGGTCTTGCGCTTGTTTATTTAATACTTTGTTAATGATTTATCATGCTCAACTTCTTTGAGAGCGCACAATCTCCCTTTTAAGCGGATATCTTCAGCCAGGTAGATACTTCCCATCCCCCCCTGGCCTATGATGCGTTTGATTTTGTAGCGTCCTCGGAGTAGATCTCCGGTTTTTAAAGGAAGTGTCATTTTAATTAGTAAAATTAATTTGCGATTTTAAAAGAAATTTGCTATATTATACTTCGAGGAGAAGATAGGTAGTTTATGAGGGATTTAATAAAGAATCGCCAGTAATTCTTGGTCATAATGGCCCTTTGAATGGTATGAACTGGAATATTTCAGGAAACATATCAATTGGCAGGGATGAGGAGTGTGACATAGTAATCAATGACCGCCAAGTTTCCAGGATTCATGCCCAAATTATGAAGAATGAGTCAGACGAAATTCAGATATCAGATTTAAATAGCAAAAATGGAACCTATGTAAATGGGGAAGTAATAAAACAACCTGTAATATTGAAAGATGGAGATGAAATTAAGATCGCGCTTGTTCAGGAATTTATTTTTGTGAGTTCTGATGCCACACTGCCTTTGGACTACAGCCATATAAGAGAACAATCCTCCTTAAATAAATTATTTATTGAACAAAAAGCCCGACGGGTATGGTTAGGGGAAAAAGAATTGGCACCTCCGCTATCCGTCTCACAATATTCTTTGTTGTTTTATCTATATGAAAATGAAGGAAAGGTTGTTACACGAGAGCAAATTGTCGATGCCGTTTGGGGTGAAAAAGAATCCATAGGTGTAACTGAACAAGCCATTGACGCGCTTATTCGTCGGCTTCGGTCGAGGTTAGCCAAACAAGACCCATCACACGAATATATCATTACCGTGCGGGGTATTGGCTATATTCTTCAGAACGAAAATTTTTAGAAATTATTGAGAACAGAGTTACTAATCTTTTTTCTCAAGATTGGCCATCATAGAGATTTTTAATATTTTTCGGTAAATATTCTTTAATTTTTCATTGATCGCTTTTTGAGCAGGTTGATCTTCTGTCTGTGTAATAACGTTATTAATCAATTTCAGGAACTCATCATTAATTTGGTCTTTGTTAGAAACGAGAAGGGTATCTATCTCCTCATCGGTTTTTGCTTCCAACAATGCTTCAATTAATTTAACTCCTTCAGCAGGCGAGGAAATCTTCTCAATTACTATCATGACCTGTTCCAGCTTATTTATGCGTTCAAGATCACCTTTTTTTCTTGCTTGTGATAACTCTGCATCCAAATTCTCAATGAAGATTTCACTAATAGATTCGATGCTTTTCATCAACTCTTCTTCAATATTTTCCGCTTTGAGGATTTTTTCAAGTAATGATTTTGCGTCTTCATATTCCTCTTTTATATGCTTATCAATTTCATCCGTCATCGCAAGAAGTTTTTCACGTAGGTTTAATAAATTCTTCTTTTCCTCTGGATCGCTTGTACCATCAATTTTTTCGCTCAGCAACTGAAAGAAAGAATAGTCCATCCCACTTCGGGTATAGCCAACAATTGTCGACAAACCCGCATCAGATTTCAAGTTGACAATCACACGCAGGAGCTTTTCACGGGTAAGTCCATCCTTACCTGCTTCTTGCAGAGCTCTCAAGGCTTCTTCAGTCTCTTTTGCCTGACTATAAAGTTCCTTACCAACCTTTGTATTTTCAAATAAAAATTGTTGAAGCTCAATCAGCTCTTTCTTTGAAGATTCATCGCCTTGCGTTATCGTTGATTGGACAATCCTTGAAAATATTGTGAAAAAACCGATGTCAAACATTTTTTCATTTTCATTGATAATTTGAAGACGATTTTCTTTCGGTGAAGTTATTAGTTTCTCAAGGAGTTTAATTCGGTTCTGTTGGTCATCAAGCATTTCTTTTGTGATGCCGTCGGCCTCTAAAACCTTTTCAACCAAGGTTTGGTAAGTGAACATGGATTTCGGCTGAAGCAAATATGCCTTCCTTTTTTCCTGGGGAAGGGCGGTCATAACTTGGTTAATTAATGGGCCAATCTGCCTTTCCTGCTCATTCAAAGGAGCATTTAAATTTGGAGGAAAAAATGTTAACAATAATTCTTTCTCCGGATCATGATAGACAATTGGTACAGAAACCATTCCCTGGTAACCACAGGCAGGGCAATGCATAACATTTACAGCATTGGATAAAAATTTTTGTTTTGCCTGCGGATCCTGAACAATGTCAAAGAGCTGCTGAATTTCAACTACCACAGGTTGGCGGCAGGCAGGACAAGATGTTTGCGTTTTTGGCATTAAAAGACCTCTTAAATATTGATTTTTGGGATTTATTTATTCTTCAGATTCAATTGGCAACGAAAAACAAATTCTCGCACCATTTCCATGTTCAGTATCAACCCATATTTTACCCTTATGGGCTTCAATGATCGCTTTGGCTAAATATAACCCAAGCCCCGCGCCTTTTTTGGTTCGGAGAGCGTCAGCAGATCGAAAAAACCGGTCGAACACATAGGGAATATCCTGTGGCGCAATTCCCTCACCTTCGTCGCTAACGCAACAAATAATAATATCACTTTTGGCTTGTCCGCTAATTCTAATTTCACCTTTTTCTGAATATTTGATTGAATTCGAGATCAGGTTGGTTATTACCTGTTCTAGCCTACCCACATCTGCCATTATTGAAGGAAAGTTTTCTGGAAAATCAGTGGTGATCTTGTGTTTTTCTGTCTGAGTCTGAAATCTTGTAGCAAGGCGTTTGACAGAAGATGGAATAAAAAATTCTGTTTTCTTCAATGTAACACCTCCAGCCTGAAGCCTTGAGGCATCTAAAAGGTTTTCGATCAATTGGCTTAATCTATCCGCTTCTTCTTCAATAACATTAAGGCTTTCGTGGAAGAAATCACTATCCCACTTGGCGTCATCCCTTAAGAGAGTGCAGACATAACCTTTAATTAATGCAACTGGCGTTTTTAACTCATGGCTTATGACAGAAATGAATGTGCTTTTTAACTCTTCTGCCTGCCTGAATCTGGTTATGTCTCTTACAGTGGCAATAATATTTAATAAAATACCATCCGGGGATAGGACTGGTGCATAAGTAATACCGACAGGTAAAGGAGGAGGATGGTGTCTCTTAAATCCCCTTCTACATAAAGTTGTGCATGTGGGGTTAACGGCCAACCGCCGGCAACAGCATCTTCCAATTTTAAATTGTGAGTTAACGATTCAAAAACTAGTATCTTTTCATGGGGCTGCTCCTGAATTTCCTCAAGAGGTAAAGAAATCATCCTTGAAAATGCTGGGTTGCAGCGTTCTATAATCTGATTGGGTTTGATAATAAGGATTCCATCTGCAGCCGAATCCAGCACTGTATCAAGATGCTGCTTGTTAGTAGATACGGTTGTATAAAGCTGGGCATTTTTAACAGCAATGGCTGCCTGGCCCGCAAAACTTCCTAAAACATTACGGTCATTAGTTGAAAAAATACCAGCATAACTTCTAAAAATGAAAATAACACCCAATACCTGTTGTCGGGTAACCATAGGCAGTCCCACACCGCTTAGAAGCCCAAGCGATGCAGCAAAAGTCAATCTGTTGAGGATGCGATTTACTTCCGGAATTTCAAATTCTTCAGGATTTTCGTTATCAGGAATTTCTTTAAGTAATGGGGTGAGCCCATCAAGAAATTCCGGTGTTATTCCTTCAGATACCCTTACCTGCCAGCCACCAGATTCATTACGAAGAACGATTAATCCTGCTTGACCGGCAAGCATTTCGATGGAGATCCTTAAAATTCGCTCCAGGAGTGTATCCAGATCTAATTCCTGGGTAAGAGCCCTGGAAATTTCAAGCAGATAGTCTCTTTGTCGAACTCTGATGTCTGGGAGCATGCTGATTATTATTATCTATCTCAAATATTTGCTGTCTTAAAGAAATCTTAGAAATGTTCAGTAAGCTTGTTTTTTAAATATTCCAATGCACCAATAAGGCCTGCATTATCACCTAATGTCGCAATCTTAATTTCCAACTGGTTGAGGTAAATGGGGTTTAATACATGACTTTCCAAAGATTTTCGAAAAGGTGTCAAAAGTAAATCACCACTTTGCGATACGCCTCCGCCAAAAATCACACACGATGGGTTAAAAACATGCAAGAAATTGGCTATCCCAATCCCCAAGTAATAACCCGCACGTTCAAAAGCAGCCAGGGATAACACATCGCCATTTTTGGCAGCTTCGGCAATATCGTGGGCATTTGGGGAAGAACTGATATTTAAGGATGATCCAACACCTTTACTCAATTCATCCATTACAAAATTTTCTATCCCTGTGCCTGAAGAATAGGCCTCTAAATGACCTTTTTTACCGCATGCGCATAAGGGACCATCATCATTTAGTGAGATGTGCCCTGATTCTGTTGCGATACCAATCGCACCCTCGAGAACCCTTCCATGAACGATGGTTCCGTTTCCGATACCGGTGCTTATTGTGAAGTACATTAAATTATCGTGACCTATACCTGCGCCATGTTTCCATTCACCGATTGCTGCCATCCTGGCGTCATTGTTAATATAGATGGGTACATTGAATTTATCCGATAATATTTTTCTTATATCCAAATTCTTCCACCCCGGGATATTTGGGGCGAGAATGACAACTCCATTATTAATATCAATTGATCCCGGTGCTGCTGCACAAATCCCTCTAACTGAATAGTTCTCCGGCCAAATATCCTCAATGAGACGAACCAAACGATCTATTGTCTCTTGCCCATCAATATAAGTAGAAATTTTCTCTTGTTTTATCGGGGAAATATTATTTTCAGTGAAAAGTGAACAACGAGAATTTGTTCCGCCAATATCCAATGTTATATAAGCGTGCATAAAAAGAATTATAACTAAAAAGTAACCCTCGATCGCGTTGACGAAAGGGTTAAATTACTGCTATTATTTTTTATTGAATGGAAAACCAAACCAGAAATATCCGCACCCGCCTGAAAAGATATTTATCCCACTTAACCCTCTGGCTCACTCCAGGAATTGGAATTAAACGCTGGCTATTAGTTGTTTTAGCTGGAACAACATTAATAGCCCTTGGCTTTGCTGTTTTTATACTCGATCTTTACCGAGAAACTGAAATTAGCTGGCTGCGCCTGATCTTCAATTATATTTCCCTCTCTTTTCTATCAAGATGGCTGCGCGGTTTAATTTTTGGTGGCGCAGGATTAATTATTTTATCGCTGGGTATTTGGGAATTAAACCGTTCAATCCTAAAACCATTTGTCAAACCTGGCAAGCCCGTCATTGATACCTTATCCGATTATAAAAAACGATCGCGCGGCCCCAGAATAGTTGCATTAGGTGGAGGCAACGGCATGGCAAGCCTTTTAAGGGGGTTGAAAAAATATACTAATAACCTTACTGCGATAGTGACAGTGGCTGATGATGGAGGATCGTCAGGCGAATTACGAAAAAATCTTGGAATTCTCCCTCCCGGTGATATTCGAAATTGTCTGACAGCACTTGCAGATGATGAGGAAATGCTCTCGCAGGTCTTTCGTTATCGATTTGGTGAACGGGCAGGGGTTAATGGACATTCATTAGGAAATCTTTTCATAAGCGCCCTTACTGACATTACCGGAAGTTTTGAAGAAGCAGTAGCTGAATCCGGGCGTGTCCTTGCTGTTCATGGGCGAGTGCTACCATCAACATTGCACGATGTTAAACTTGTTGCAGAAATAAAATTGGATAATCAAGAAAAACAGATAAAGGTTATGGGTGAGAGTATGATTCCGCAACAGAATGGAACCATCAGCCACCTATGGTTAAAACCTGAAAATCCATTACCGTATCCACCCTCGGTTCAAGCAATATTGAATGCAGACCTGATCATTATTGGCCCTGGCAGTCTTTACACCAGCGTTTTACCAAACCTGCTGGTACCCGGCCTGGCTGATGCAATACGGGCAAGCAAAGCGATTAAATTCTTAATCTGCAATGTTGCCAATCAACAGGGTGAAACAATGGGTTACACCAGCAGTGACCATATCCAGGTTATTGAAAAACATATCAGTGATACCCATTTTGACATTATTATTTGCAATAATGAGCTTTCTCACCATATACCGAAGGAAGCCGAAATGGTGGTACCCGATTCTGGTCTTGAAGAACAATATTCTATGTATTTTGCCCCGCTAATTGATTCTAAAAATCCGTGCCGCCATAATTCAAACAAATTAGCAGAAGTGATAACCGACCTGTATTACGAACGGACTGGACCGCTTACAGGAGGAAAAACCATAATTTCTGATAATGATTTAAAAATCGAATTAAAATAACGCATGATAAAATTCTAAAAAAACCCGGAGGTAAGATATGGCAGTGAAAGTTGGTATAAATGGATTTGGCCGAATTGGCCGTCAGGTATTGAAAGCGATAAAAGAACTTCATGGCAGTGAACTTGAAGTTGTTGCAATCAACGACTTGTTTGATGTAAAGACGAATGCACACCTGTTTAAATACGATTCCAATTATGGGCAATATCCCGGGTCGGTTGAGATTGATGGGAACGATCTGGTAGTTGATGGCAAGAAGATCAAAGTCTTTGCTGAAAAAGATCCTGGAAAACTCCCATGGAAAGATCTGGGTGTAGATATTGTAATTGAATCCACCGGCATCTTCACTGATGCAACCGGCGATCCTGAAAAAGGAAAACCAGGGGCGAACGTTCACATAAAAAGCGGCGGAGCAAAAAAAGTTATTATATCTGCCCCTGCAAAGAATGAAGACCTAACCATTGTCTTGGGCGTAAATGAAGAAAAGTATGATCCGAAGATGCACCATGTTCTTTCAAACGCTTCCTGCACAACTAACTGCCTGGCTCCTGCAGCAAAAGTCATTAATGACAAATTCAAAATCCAATATGCAGTCATGACTACCATCCATTCATATACCAATGATCAAGTCATTCTTGATCAAGGTCACAAGAAAGAAATGCGACGCTCACGTGCTGCCGGACTAAATATTATTCCGACCACCACAGGCGCTGCAAAAGCAGTTGCCCTGGTGATACCCGAGCTTAAAGGAAAATTTGATGGTTATTCACTGCGTGTCCCAACTCCAACAGTATCCATAGTTGATTTTGTTGCGACAGTGGAAAAAACCACTTCACTTGATGAAGTTAATTCAGTATTCATTGAAGCTTCAAAAACCACCCTCAAGGGAATCTTGGGTGTTACGACTGGCGAATATAATGACCCACTGGTATCCTCCGACTTCAAGGGTGATCCCCGCTCTTCAATTGTTGACCTGAAAAATAACATGGTCATGGGAGGCAATTTAGTGAAGGTTGTAACATGGTACGATAATGAATGGGGTTATTCCTGCAGAACCGCTGACCTTGCGGCGATGATCGCAAAGAATCTTTAACTCCTATCTAGAAAATGAGAAGGCGTAATCTGAAACTAATAAACAGATTACGTCTTTTTTAATAATATCAAGCGAGGGAAAAATGTTCAACAAGAAGACAATCAAGGATATTGATGTAAGAGGAAAAAAAGTACTAGTAAGGGTAGATTTCAATGTTCCACTCAAGGATGGCAAAGTTGGTGATGATACACGAATTGTAGCTGCATTGCCAACGATTAATTACCTGCTTGAACAAGGCGCCGCACCAATTTTATGCTCTCACCTCGGTCGACCAAAAGGCGACCCGGATCCAGAATACAGCATGAAACCTGTTGCGAATTATCTGGCTGGATTGGTAAAAAACAAAGTCATTTTTTCCGATGAATGTGTTGGACCTGCTGCATCAAAAGCAGCCGCCGAATTACATCCAGGCGAAATTCTTGTATTGGAGAACACACGCTTTTATCAGGGTGAAACAAAAAATGATCCTGAAATGTCAAAACAACTTGCATCTCTGGCAGATGTATTTGTGGATGATGCATTTGGATCAGCGCATAGGGCACACGCTTCAACAGTTGGAGTCACTGAATTCCTTCCTTCGGTTGCCGGATTTCTGCTTGAAAGGGAAATTAAATTCCTTGATCAGGCAATCGAAAACCCAAAGCGACCTTTTGTAGCCATTCTTGGCGGCGCTAAAGTGAGTGACAAAATTGGCGTAATCAAGAATCTACTGACAAAGGCAGATACCGTACTTATTGGCGGGGGTATGGCCAATACCTTCTTCAAAGCCCAGGGTTATCCGATGGGTGATTCACTGGTAGAAGATGAAGTATTGGATGTGGCTCGTGATTTGGTTAAACAGGGCAGTACTAAATTGCGTCTTCCGGTGGATGTGGTTATTGCAGATAAATTTGATAATGGCGCTCAAACAAAAGTTATTAATGCCGGCCCTGTGCCGGATGGGTGGCGCATTCTGGATATAGGTCCTGAAACTGTAAAAAATTATTCCAAAGTAATCAGCGATGCAGGAACAGTTGTCTGGAATGGTCCGATGGGTGTGTTTGAAATGCAAACCTTTGCGAAGGGTACTTTTGAGGTCGCCAAAGCTATTGCAGACAGCAAAGCTATAAGCATAATTGGCGGTGGTGATTCTGCGGCAGCGATTCAAGAATCAGGCTTGGCAGAAAAGATTACTCATATTAGCACTGGGGGAGGCGCGTCACTTGAAATGCTGGAAGGAATTCAATTGCCAGGCTTGACGGCTTTGCTGGATAAATAAATTAAGAACTGGACATTTCAAGAAGTGTCTAGTAAAATTATTTGTCTTTATTTATTTTGATCGGAGGAAGTCTTGGCAAATATTAAGTCGGCAATAAAAAGAAATCGGCAAAACGAAAAACGCCGTCAGCTCAACCGCATTTTCCGCGGGAGTACACGCACTCAGGTAAAAGAAGCGAAGGCAGCAATCAATAGCGGTGACAGAGTGTTGGCTGCAGCTGAGGTGAATGAAGCGATACAGGAATTGGACCGCGCGGCATCAAAGGGCATTATTCATAAAAATAATGCCGCGAGGCGGAAAAGCCGATTAATGAAACATCTGGCTTCAATGCGAACAATAAACCAACAGAGAAATGAAATACTATAAAAGCGGGAGATCAAGAATCTACCCGCTTTTATTTTAAGCGTATTAGAATAAGACCATGTTCACTAAAGAAAAAACGGATATTGAAGGGAAGATATCCAAAATACTAAACATGCATGGAATCTCATCAACACAGTTGATTTGGTCTTGGATTCCATTCAGCGGTCATTGGGGGCTGGCTACAACATTTTATAAAATAGCTGCTGAAAACCCCCAATTCAAGTCAGATATAAATGTTCCAAAGCGAGCGGAAGAAATTGCGAATCTAGTTTTTTGTGAATTGACGCTGCCAAAAGAATTTGAAAAGGTTGAAGCGGTAAAGGGTTACCTCAACATTTATTTCGATTCACGAACCTTTGCCAGAAAAATCGTTCAAATGGTATTTGATGAGGCTGACCATTTTGGAGAAGGCTCAGAAGGTAAAACCATCATGGTGGAATATTCACAACCCAATACCCACAAGGCATTTCACGTAGGCCATCTAAGAAATATGGTGCTTGGAGCCGCAGTATGTAAAATCCTTGCACATGCAGGGAACAAAGTCATTCGCACCAACTATATCGGCGATATTGGTCTCCATGTAATTAAGTGGTTATGGAATTATATGAATTTTCATCGGGGGGAAGTACCTCCAACTGAAGGGAAAACCCGCTGGATGGGTGACATTTACGCAGAATCCATTAGACGCCTGAATGAGAACCCGGACCTTGAAATTCATGTAAGAGATTTGTTTAAGCGATGGGATAAAAGAGACTCAGAAATAATTTCATTATGGCAGGAGACACGTGAATGGTCACTGGAAGCATTCACCGAAGTCTATAAACTGCTTGGTATAAGTTTCGACAAAGTATATTTTGAGAGTGAAGTTGAGGACTCAGGCAAAGAAATCGTTCAAAAATTAATTGACAAGGGCATTGCCAAAGATGAACGACCTGAAGGCGCTGTTGTTATTGACCTTGATGAGATCCTTGGCACAGAAAACGTTTATCGTGTAGCGGTAATTCTCAGATCTGATGGAACATCTTTATATTCAACAAAAGACCTATCACTGGCAATTAAAAAATTTGAAGAATTTAACCTCGACCAATCCGTCTATGTTATTGATGTTCGCCAGTCTTTGTATATGCAACAAATCTTCAAAATTCTTGAATTACTTGGATATGAATGGGCGAATAAATGTTTCCATTTAGCATATGAGATCGTTAACCTTCCTGGAAATGTGACCATTGCCTCGCGTGAAGGGACCGTTGTTTTATTGGAGGATCTGATCGCTGAAGCTGAAAAACGAGCTCTGGCTGTTGTGGAATTAAAAAATCCCGAATTACAGCAGAAATTTAAAATATGGTGTTGCGCGAAAAGTCGCACTTGGGGCGTTGAAATATTCGTTATTATCACGCGATAATACCAAAGTCATTACTTTTGATTGGAACGCGGCCATGGATGTAAATGGTCAAGCAGCCCCATATATCCAATATGCTTATGTCAGAGCAAACAGCATATTAAAAAAAGTACATTTTTCAATTCCGACTTGATGAAGATTCGGATTATATTTTGTCTGATCAGGAAATTGAACTGATTAACTATGTTTTCAAAATTCCCGCAGGAAGTGGAACGTGCAGCCAAAGAGATGCGACCTCTTTTAATTGCCAACTACGCTTATGATTTAGCGAAAGCTTTTAGCAGTTTTTATAACAGTTGTCCAGTTCTGAATACTGAGGCTGGAGTTCGAAATTTTCGCCTCCGTTTAGTTGCGGCTTCAAGGCAGGTTATTGCCAACAGTTTGGGATTATTGGGGATTGATGTTCCCGATGTCATGTAAATTAATAATAAAGGAGAGATAAATGCAACGAATAAGAACAATAATCATGGGGGCAGCAGGAAGAGATTTTCATAATTTCAATGTCTTTTTCAGAGACAATGAAGCTTATGAAGTTGTCGCTTTTACTGCCACTCAAATACCTAATATTGAAGGACGAAAATATCCTAAAGAATTATGCGGCAACTTATATCCGAACGGTATTGATATTTATCCCGAAAGTGAACTTGAAGATTTAATCAAAAAATTTTAATGCGGATCAGGTTATTTTTGCGTATAGTGATGTTCCTCATGAATTTGTCATGCATAAGGCTTCGCTTGTTCTAGCAGCAGGCGCTGATTTCAGGCTTATGGGAACACACACAACCCAAATAAAGTCGAATAAACCGGTAGTGGCTGTCTGTGCTGTCAGAACAGGGTCCGGAAAAAGCCAAACGACCCGCATGGTTTCCAAAATTTTGATTGAAATGGGTTATAAAGTTGCAGCAATCAGACATCCTATGCCATATGGCGACCTTGTAAAACAACGCGTGCAGCGCTATGCTTCCTATGCCGATCTTGATAAGCACGAATGCACGATTGAAGAGCGTGAAGAGTATGAACCACATCTTGATAATGGCGTGATCGTTTATGCCGGCGTGGATTATGGTGATATCCTGGCTCAAGCAGAAAAAGAAGTTGATATCATCCTTTGGGATGGCGGAAATAATGATTTTTCATTCTATGTGCCTGACTTGCTCATTGTGGTTGCAGATCCTCACAGACCAGGTCACGAAACCCGCTACCATCCCGGTGAAACAAATGTAAACCTTGCGGATGTATTTGTGATCAATAAAGTAGATACCGCTAATTCTGAAAATGTAATCAGGGTTCGCGAGACAATATCAAGTCTGAATCCTGAAGCAATTATTATAGAAGCGGCTTCACCTTTATTTGTGGATGATCCAGACAAGATAAAAGGTAAACGGGTTTTAGTAATCGAAGATGGCCCGACACTCACGCACGGCGAAATGGCTTATGGGGCAGGTTGGGTAGCAGCGAGACGCTTTGGTGCTGCGGAAATTGTTGATCCACGCCCGTTCGCGGTTGGGGCAATAGCCAGTACCTATGAAAAATACCCGGGAACCGGACCAATTCTTCCTGCCATGGGTTACGGGGATGCCATGATTGCTGACCTTGAAAATACGATAAACAAGGCAGATGTGGATTTGGTTATTTCAGCTACGCCAATAGATTTGACCCGGATAATAAAGGTTAATAAACCGATGCAGCGTGTGCGGTATGAACTGCAGGAAATTGGTCAGCCAACTTTGAGTGAAATATTAAAGAAAAAATTTGGAAAATAATTGAAAAAGAGGCCTTTGACCGGTTTGAAGGCCTCTTTTTATTTAAAAACTCTGCGTGCTTTATAATAACCTCATGTTTATTGACGAAGCAAAAATCAATGTGAGGTCTGGAAAAGGCGGCGATGGGATGGTTCATTTCCGCCGGGAGAAATATATTAATCGTGGTGGACCAGATGGGGGAGATGGCGGAAGAGGAGGAAGTATCATCTTAAGAACTTCCCACCATTAAATACACTGGAAAAATTCCGTCATCAAATGAGTTTTTTCGCCGAAGACGGCAAACGTGGCGGCCCGAAAAATCAGACAGGCAGATCAGCTGAAAATTTGATTATTGAACTACCTTTGGGGACGCTTGTTTATGATGCATCTAATGGTGACTTGATCGCTGATCTGGTTAAAATTGACCAGGAAATCGTCATTTGCCAAAGCGGACGCGGTGGAAGAGGAAATGCAAGATTTGCAAACTCTCGAATTCAAGCTCCAAGAATCGCAGAAAAAGGTGAGCCGGGAAAAGAAAAATCATTAAAGCTTGAACTTAAATTGATAGCGGATATTGGTATCATAGGTATGCCAAACGCAGGAAAATCCAGCTTTTTGGCTGCCGTGACGAACGCGAAACCGAAAATTGCTGATTATCCCTTTACCACGCTTGTGCCAAACCTCGGCGTTGCAGTATTAAATGAGGATATCACTCTTGTTTTGGCAGATATTCCCGGATTGATTGAGGGCGCACATACAGGTTTGGGCTTGGGTGATACATTTCTCAGGCATATTCAGAGGACACGGGTTCTAATCCATCTTTTGGATGGATATTCCAAAGATCCTTTAGCAGATTATTCTCAAATCAATTCTGAATTAGCACTCTTCGACCCGGAATTGGGAAAGAAATCACAAGTTGTTGTTATCAATAAAATTGATTTACCTGAAGTCTCAGAAAGAAAAGTCCAGATTCAGGAGATGTTTAGAAAAAAAGGGATTTCTCTTTTCTTCATTTCTACTTTAATTCGTAAGGATCTTGAACCAGTACTTTGGAAAGCCAAACAAAACCTTGATAAGGTTGAAGTAGCCGAAGAAATTCAGGAAATGCCCATTTATCATCCGAAATCAAAAGATAGACCTTTCATAATTAGAAGAGATAATGATGGGTGGAGAATTACTGGAGAAGCGATCGAGCGCGCGGCTGCGATGACCTATTGGGAATATTTTGCATCAGTACGGCGCTTTCACCGAATTTTAGTTTCAATGGGAATTGAAGACGCACTTCGAGATATTGGCGTTGTAGATGGTGATACGGTTTATATTGGAGATCATGAGTTGGTTTGGTCACAGGAATGGATCGATGATGAAGAATAAACCCAGAACTGGCGTGTCCGAAGGCCCATTAGCTCCGCCTCTAATTGGGCACCAGATTTTAAGAATAGAAGTACATGTTTAAAGATAAACCCAGAATTGGTATCTTTGGAGGAACTTTTGATCCGCCTCATATTGGGCACCAGATTTTAGCTATGGAAGCATATGATGAATTTAAACTAGACTCCCTCTATTGGGTATTAGCGCCGAATCCACCTCATAAAATAGGATTAGAGATTGCTTCAATAGATTTAAGAATCAAAATGGTCAAATCTGCCATTAAGCATGACAAGATTTTAATTTTTCAAGTATCGATATCGACAGGGATGGACCACATTATGTACTGGATACCGTAAATATTTTTAGAAACTTAAATCCAATTGCAGAGCTTTTTTTTATAATGGGCGGAGATTCATTGAGAAATTTACCTGAGTGGCATAAACCACAGGAATTTGTTAATGTGTGTGACTGGTTGGGGGTGATGCATCGACCGGGTGAAAAAATCGACCTTGATATTATCGAAAGAGCGTTACCTGGAGTCTCTCGAAAAATACTCTTTATAGAAGCTCCGCTGCTAGAAATCTCATCAAATCAGATCCGAAAATTAATTTCCTCCGGAAAACCCTATCGATATTATTTACCGCCAGAAGTATTCAAAATAATTGTTGAGAATAACCTATATAAAAAAGAACTATTAGAATAAGAATAAGTATTGGCTTTTATTACTTATTATGAATATATGAATAAATTATTTTTTATTGTCGCACCAATCACTTTATTTCTTTCTGGATGTCAGCAAATCCCATTCTTGTTGGCAACCCCTTCTGCTGCAATTTTAGAATTTACAGATACTCCAGAATATGAAAATACCGCATCACCTGAAAGAACCGTGACCTCGATAATGAGTTCGACCGCTACATTAACATCATTACCGACTTCAATTCCCCTTCCTACCACAACGCCAATAGCTTTGCCGATAAGCATGCAAACCGGTTCACCGATATATATTCAAAATTTTGCGCATCCTGATGAAAACTGCAACTGGCTTGGAATAGCTGGGCAGATCTTCGATGCAAAAAATCAAACACTAAATAATCTTGTGATAAATGTAAGGGGTTTGCTGGATGAAACAGAAATTGATTTAATATCTGTAACAGGCATTCCGGAAGCTGATGTTTATGGTCCTGGCGGATATGAAATAAAAATCGCAGATTCAGCTTTAAATTCTGAAAACACATTGACAATTCAAGTTTTTGATATTAATGGAAACAGTATGTCAATACCGATTTCATTTAATACATTTTCGGATTGTGACAAGAACCTGGTTATCATTAATTTTCAGTTGAAATAATTACAGGTGATGCTTGGATCAAATTGACGTTGTAAGGTTTATGAGGAGAGTATCAGACCACTGGTATATTCTTGTCGGTTTTATGATTATCGGAGGATTAACAGGCTTATTGATTAGCCTCTTTAAACCACCGGTTTATGAATCCTCAGCAGTATTCTCAGTGGCTATTGATTATACCCAGACTGGAGCATTGACAGACATTCAGGAAGATCAGGCAATGCGCGCGGTCGGAAGCGTTATATTATCAGAACAAGTTATTTCCGCAACGCTTGCCCAAATAAATAATGAAAACGGTTTGGGATTAAAACCTTCAGATTTCCATGAAAATTCTTATTTGGATAGAGAGGATTTCCGATGGACGCTCAGGTATCGGGATAGAAACCCTGAAAACTCACAATTAATAATTAGCGCTTGGTCAAAGAATGCTGATTTGACAATTCAGGAGGCATTATCACACTCGCTGACCAGCGGTGTATTATTGGCAACCCTTAAGGAAATGACGGATTGTCTGAAAGGACTTCCAGATGGAAAAGGATTGGTCTACTGCGGGTTTCAAAATTTAGAAACGCTAATCGATCAAATTGCTAAAACAAGCAGCCAAATTCAAAAGGAAAAAGTTGCAGGTCTTGGCTTATTTGATTTCCTTTCGGTATCGCTTCTCAATAAAGGAGCAATATCGAATCTGGCAGTCCTTGAAGCGAGGAATTCATTAGTAATGAGTGGAGCTTTCATAGGCTTGACAGCAGGTTTGATTTTCACATCTATATGGATAATGAAACGGAGCCCATCCATTTGATAAATTCTAAGCTGCGTTCGCTGCAAAGAATTACCTGGTACATTCTGATAGCATCTCTGCCTTTTACAAGTCTGCCATTGGTAAAAAAAATACTAGGTTCGGATTCTGTAGCCAGCCCAGCAGTCATTATCGTTGTGATTTTGTTTTTTTTGTGGGTAGCAGGATTATTTTATCAAGAGGAAGTAATTGTTTCGGGAAAAGTCCTTCCCTTGGCTCTATTCTGCTGTGCAGCAATTATTTCATCCTTAATTTCCTTCTTTTACCTACCTCCGGCATTTAAAGGATTTGGACAACTGCAGCCAGTGGTTTCAGCAGTCGCAACGCTTGTTATCGGATTTTTATTTTTCCTATTATCCAGTTCATTTCCTGTTGATCCCGAAGTCAAAAAAAAGACTTTAATGATCATCAATTGGACTGGCCTGGTTATCTTAATCTGGTGCGCTCTCCAGGCGATATCGTGGTATGGCACGCACCATTACCCACAATGGATGTTCCAAATTCAAGGTGTTCTATCTGCACGAGTTCTATACCGCCAAAGGGCAACGGGATTTGCTTTAGAACCTTCCTGGCTGGCGCATCAACTCAATATGCTATATCTGCCTTTTTGGTTATCTGCGACCATTACAGGTTACACTAGCCATGCCTACAAAATAAAAAAAATTAGTTTTGAAAACATTCTTTTAACAGGTGGTGTTTTCGCCCTAGGTTTAACCTTATCAAGAGTAGGATTTGTGGCATTTATTTGCATGGCAACGCTGGCAATCCTGTTGGTACAACGCCGCCTTGTTCCAGTAATTCAAGAATTATTAACAAATAACTCCAAATCACTAAGAAAGCCAGATCAAAAGAGCATTTCGCATGGAATTACTGCGGCATTTGTCTTATTAATTGCCCTCACAGTAATAATTTTCAGCCGAATTGATCCTCGTATGGCAAACCTGTTTAAATTTTCATTTGATCAGGATAATCCTTTGCTAAGATATTTCAACCAATTAAAATTCGGCGATCGGGTAGTGTATTGGTTAACCGGTTGGAATATGTTCAACAAAAATCCAATACTTGGTGTCGGTTTGGGGAATGCAGGTTTCTATTTTCCCAAGAATATCCCCGATTACGGTTGGTCATTGCTTGAGGTTCGCAGATTAATTTACCGGTCGCATCTTCTGTTGAATATAAAAAGCCTCTGGTTTCGATTACTTGCAGAAACAGGGATTATTGGCTTTTCTCTATTTATTGGCTGGATAATTTCCCTGCTTTCAAATTTTGTTAATAAGTTCAAATCAACAAAACAAATCGAAAGGACCCTGGGTTTGGCTGGATTATTTGCCCTGTTAGGTTTGATTTTCGAAGGGCTAAGCATAGATTCATTCGCAATGCCCTATTGGTGGATTACTTTAGGCTTTGCAGTTTCAGCCTATAAAGAATAAACGATATAAATTTTAAAATAATCTTGAATTAAACGACCAATGGAAAAACCGCAAAACCCAAATCCCCACCTGATTTTATTCGGAATAATCTTAGGATTAGGAATAATTCTCCTTACAGTTTTTTCATTGACTTTTCTTTTTACACTCTTGAAACCTGTAAAAAATTCGCCTTCAGCGACGGAAAGCCTCCTGACAACTGCTTACCCAAGAAGAGTGGTTGAACCATCGGTTGAAAGTAGAATTGAGACAACCTCAGCATTTTAATAAAGGCATTACAACTCTTGAAATCCTTAATCAAACTGTAATTCCCATCAATGATCCCTATGACCTGGCAAACCGGTTAGGAGGAATTGGTGATACGCCTGTTCAAAAGTCAGAAATACCAGAAATTTATAAAACTGGCGCTATAAGAAAATTCTGGAAATTAAATGTAGATAGCAACCAGTACTTACATACGGAGGCAAAATTAGAATATATCACCCCGCACCTATATTTCTGGGTGGAAGAAGGGGTAGAATTTAATTGTGAGGAACTTGCACAACTAGCTGAAGAATTTGAAAAGGTGATTTATCCATTAGACCGTAAAGTTTTTGGACATGAAGGCTCCCCAGGAATAGATAATGATGTTCATCTTACAATTTTCTTTGCCAAAGCGCTTGGCAGTGTGGGTGGTTATTTTTCCGCAACTGACATCTTACCCCGAGAGATTAATCCATTTTCCAATGAAACAGAAATGTATTATTTATCGGCGGATTATACGTTCCTCGATAATGAATTTACATATGGTGTTCTCGCACACGAATTCCAACATATGATCCATTGGAATATTGACCGCGATGAGTCAGCCTGGGTTTCTGAAGGATTATCTGAACTTGCCGTTGAAATAAACGGATATGACACCGGGGGCTTTATGTACTATGTTTGCCCTTAACCCTGATTTGCAGCTTAATTTTTGGCCAGGCAATGATCAGGGAGACTCATCCCCACATTATGGCGCCAGTTATCTTTTTATGCGTTACCTCTATCAAAGGTTTGGAGAAAAATTCGATTCAGGAATTAGTTGCATCTCCAATGAATGGGTTTAAAGGTATTGATGAGGTAATGAGAGGATTAGATCAGAGTTAATAACAGCAAATTGCTTTGGACAGAACAAATATATCAAGATTGGAGCATTGCAAATTACCTTAATGGAGCTTTGGGTTCCAAAGCTTTTGATAGTTATGGGGAACTACCAGATTTCCCGAGCTTTGCACCAACAGAAACCCTGACCTGCGAAAATTCGGATTGGCAGGAACGGACAGTGAACCAATTTGGGTCAGATTATATTCAAATTGATTGCAGCAGCGCATTACCAAATTGAAATACAAGCCCGCCGATGTATCTGTAAGTTTATTACCAATAGATCCCTATTCAGGGAATATGTATTTCTGGTCAAATTATGGTGATGAATCCGATATGAAACTTTACCAGACTTTTGATTTTTCAAATACAAAAGCTCCGATCTCATTTGAATTTCTGGAACTGGTACGACATTGAAAAAGATTACGATTATTTGTACCTATCCGCTTCGAGGATGGTGAGTATTGGGATTTACTTAGACCTACTTCATGCACGGAGACTAATCTGACAGGCGCAAATTATGGCTGCGGATTAAATGGAAAATCAAATGGATGGATTAATGAAACAGTGGATCTGTCCGATTACGCCGGGAAAAAAGTAACGTTAAATTTGAATACATTACGGACATGGCTGTTAATGGGGATGGTTTTGTAATTGATGATGTTTCAATTGAAGCTATCAATTATTTTTCAGATTTTGAAAAAGATCAGGGCGGTTGGCAAGGTGAAGGATTTGTTCGTATCAATAACCATCTTCCGCAAAATTTTGGTATTGCTTTTTTGGAAGACGGGACTGGATTCCTGATGAAAAAATTATCAGCAGCGAAGGCTTGAACTATATTAAAGAAATTGAAAATAATTTACCCCAAGATAAACCAATTGTCGTTATTAATGGTTTGACCCGATTTACCTATCAGCCCGCAAAATATCGGATTAAAATAACCAAGGTTAGAATAAATCTCATTCTCCGGTTTTATATGTCTGCAACTCTGATTCCAACTCCGCTCTTTTTTCTGCAATTGCAGTTCTCACTTCAGCTCGCAAACTCAGAAACCGTTCTTTAATTGCAGCCCGGGTTTCTTGTCCGCTTCCCGGCGCCATCAGCAAAATCGCTGCTCCTCCAATGAATCCCCCAAATACAGCACCAAAAACAAAATTGACGGCTTTTCTCATGTTTTCTCCTGAAAGAACTAATTAAACGCGGTTAATATTCATTATTATTTTTTGATCTGCTCTTAAGTATAATGTAAATTCAAAATATGCTCAAAAAAACAAATTACCGTTGGGATTGGGTTGCCGGAATATGTTTAATCCTTATCGTTTTTCTTTCTGTATATTCTTTGGAGCTAACCTATTGGACATATGATCTGAACCGTGTGACAACCCTGGCAATAGTTGGGTTATCAATTGGATTACTTTTGGGGCTTTCGTCTTTTTCGAAAAAATCTGCAATTATCTTATCAGGACTATACGGAATTGCATTCATTTTTTTGATAATCGTGATTTCGTTAAACGATTCTTCAGCTTGGTTAGAAAGAAGCAATGCTTACCTGTTACGTTTCAACATAAGTATCAACCAACTTGTAAATAACATCCCTTTGGAAGATGGAATATTATTTTTAACCATATCAGGAAGTCTTTATTTTTTTCTCAGTATTAATTTGGGATTCAGGTTCATTAGAAATTACAAACCCGGAATCAGTTTTATCATAATAGTATTCTTTTATTATCTGATTCAATTTTATCTTCCTATAACACAAAGAAATTATCTGATTATCTCCATTTATTCATTATTAATTATCATATATTCTGGATCCCAGTTTTTTTTGACCAAAAAAAATGATTGGGATCTTAAGGGTATAAAGGCAAATAAAGAAGCGTCGACATATTTTTCAAAAATAATTTTTATTTTTTCTTTGTCTCTGATTCTGATTTCCTGGGGAATTCCTCTAATCATACAGAATATTTTAAACAATATTACAGATGTGACATATTCACATAGATCATCAGAGTATTCGAATTCCTGGGAAATTATCAGAAATTTCTTCTATCCGCTCAGACAGCAATCGGGTTTTGGGGAAGGCTATTTACCAGAAGTACTTGCATTAGGAAATTCACGAAGCCTTAAAGATGAAGAAGCGCTTATTGTTAACGTCTCTGATGAGTTTTATTACCCCTACAGATTTTATTGGAAAGGACGAATTTATGATTTTTACGAAAATGGATTGTGGAAAAGCAAAGATGCAGAAATACAACATTTCACTTCAATCGACTTAGAACCATACCTGGCGCCAACAACTTCGCCCGGCCTGTTCAGCATTATTTATAAATATCCTCGAGAAATAATATTTGCTCCTCAAATTGCATTGAGGATTGAACGGCAAGCAGACATTGCCTTTTTCCCAATTGGAGAAGATAAGCAAGATGTTCTCAGTATTGTTGATAACCAACTAATTCATAGAGATGAACGCATTAGAAATCTGGGGTGAATTTTACAACCCTAATTGGCAAAATTTGATTAGTGCATCCGAAGAGCTGCCTGAATGGGTTAGTTCAAAATATTTACAACTTCCGGATAATTTTTCCTTGAGAATAGCTTCATTGGCTCAGGATATATCTTCTAAGAAAGAAACACGCATTGAAAAAGCCATGGCAATCACAAATTATCTCAGAAATACTTTCCGGTATAAGGATTTTGTTGATATTCCTAAAGGATCTGATCCAATAGAATGGTTTCTTTTTGATGGAAGGGAAGGGTTCTGTAATTATTTTTCCACGGCAGATGTATTAATGCTCAGATCAATTGGTATTCCTGCCAGGTTGGTTGTGGGTTACTCACAAGGAGAGCGAGTTTCAGAAAAAAATGAATTCCGTGTAAGAATAAAAGACAGTCATTCATGGGTAGAGGCATTTTTTCCCGAATCGGGCTGGATTATCTTAGAACCCACTCCTTCTCAGCCAGAAATCATTCTCAATAAAATTATCAAAACCCCCAACACAGATGAGATCGGAAGGTATGAAAACCAAGCCCTAAAAGAAGCGGCCCAAAAAAAGAACCCCGAATTGGATTTTTTTTCAACAATCAATGAGAAATATGGAATAACTAATAATAATATTCAAATTAAACCGAGTAGTTCCGAAAATAGTTTGGTTGTGTGGATTATTGGCTTTGGACTAATGCTTCTTTTGATTTTAAGTTTAATTTATGGAATGTTTCTCAGGAGAAAACCTATTTTATTACCGCTTGCTATTGAGAAAAAAGTTTTTGAAAAGGGAAAAAATATTCCGAATTGGTTGAAAACCTGGGCGGATTATGAGAAATTACCAGGTTTTGAAAAGGCGTATCAAAATATTCGCCTACTTTCCAACTTGCTTCTATTTCGAATGGAAAAGTACCCTACTCCTAAAGAATATTTTGAAAAGTTAGGCGCTTTCATGAAAGATGATAATCAATTCCTGTTAATTTTTATGGATGAGTATCAAAGACTAACTTATAGTCCTTTAAATGATGAATCTGAAGAATCATATTACAAAAACTATATTCAAATTCTTGGTATGATCCTGAAGAGCTGGAAGGATAAGAGAATTGCAGAAATAAAGTTTCGAACAAGAAGAATAAAAACACATTAATATTTTAGATTAGCATTACTCTATCGCTAAGATCTTCAACACGCGCCTGCAATAAATCTTTGAAAACCCCCAGCAAATACTCTGGAGTACTACCTTCATTATTAACGCTGGCGGTAACACTGCCAATAATTGAAGCATATTTCGGATCAAAGGAGGTAAGGTACCCAGCAAAAAAACCACCGAAGAAAGCATCATCAGTTCCAAAAGGATCAATGACATTTACTGGGTAAGGGGGGATTAAGTATTTTTTCTTATTGGAATTCATAAATAAATAGTATCCGCCATTTATTTTTGAAATAATGACTATTTCTATCCCATAACTTGCCAATGCCTCAGCAATTATCCAGATATCATCCAATTTTCCCAGAAATAGTCTCCTGGAATTCTCTTCAGATACTAATACCATTGATGATCCATTTACTATCGAAGGGAATTCATAAAAAAATGAGGATTGCGTATAGCTTTGTGAAGCATGAATAAAAACCTCACCTTCTGTTCGTGATCTAAAAAATCCTGGAATCATATTATGGGTTAAGAAATCGACAGGGCAAAGTGCCAGATATCGGGAATCCAAATATTCTTCAGGAAAATCTTCTGGACGAACAGTGAAGTCAGCAAATTTTTTTCGGTCATCAATTATTAATGGGTTTGACTCAAAACCTAATAATGCCTTAGGGAGAGCTAAATTATTTTCAGAGAAATATTTATGCGGGTTACCTACAGAGACCTGATTATCATCCTCAATAAGAAAATATCCCCTAGAATCATAATTATTAAGGTTTCTTGTGATTCCTAATGTATTAAATGAGTTTTTTGCTATATTTTCGATCCAATCATCCGGGCAATCACACCCAACTTTTGCGACAAGTCCAGCAGTTTTCCCCCATAAAGAAAAACCATAAGCTGTATAAAGTAGATTGCCCCCAGGTTGGTCAAGAAATATTTCTCTTTTCCGATTGACGATGGTATCCCGAGTGAGCTTCCCCAGAATTACGGCATCACAAGAGAATACTTCATTGTGCATATATGGTCATAGAATCTCCAAACAAATTATCCTAATTTCTTAAGATTATTTGGAGAACCTTTACCAGTCTCAATCAATGACGAAAGCAAAGCCACTATACCAAATCCGAGCCTGGATAATTGCTTTTTATTTAAGTGTGGTTCACTTCCTTCAAGGCCTGACGATTTTTCAAGCAACATCGCCGCAATTCCCCCAATAACCGCACCGATCGTGATACCTATAAAATAAAGTTTGAGATTGGTTTTCTTTTCTTTCATTTTTATTCCTGTTAATAAATTCCTATATCAAAGGGTGTTTGGGAAATAAACAATTCAAGAATTATTATACTGGTTAGCGTAAGAATTAAAAGAATTTATTGAAAAAATATAAATACTATTAACTCGAGGATAATTGTTATTCATTCTGATCAATAATCAGAAAAAAACTTGAAAAATGATGCATTTATATTTTATATTGATTGATTGCATTCAATACCATTTCCTGGTTGTGTAATTCAAGATCATTATAGAAGGGCAGTCTGACTAAACGATCACTAATATTTTCCGTAATTGGTAAATCACCAGTTTTGTATCCAAATCTGATACCCATGTCTGATGTATGCAGAGGGACATAATGAAAAACCGCGTTAATATTATTTTTCTTTAAATAAGCAATAAAGTCTTGCCTTATTTCCAGGTCAGGCATGAGCATATAAAACATATGAAAGCTTTGTTCACAATGATCAGGTACATATGGTAATTGAACGGAATTTGCTTTTGCCCACTCAGATAATGCTTCCATATACCGAACCCAAATTTGTTCCCGTTTTAACTGAATTTCAGCAGCTGATTCAAGCTGAGATAAGAGAATTGCGGCAAGAATGTCAGAAGGCAAATAACTTGATCCCAAATCAACCCAGGTATATTTATCCACCTGTCCACGAAAAAACCTACTACGGTTTGTGCCTTTTTCGCGAATAATTTCTGCTCTTTCCTCCAGTATGGGATCATTAATCAGTAATGCACCGCCTTCACCGCAGGAAAAATTCTTGGTTTCATGAAAACTCTGCGTTGCCATACAGCCGAATGTCCCCAAATATTTTCCCCTGAATTTTCCAAACAAACCATGAGCATTATCTTCAACGACTGAAAGGTCGTGACTTCGGGCAATATCAAGTATCTTGTCCATTTCACAACCAACACCGGCATAATGAACAACATAAATCGCTTTTGTTTGACCGTTAATTAGTTTTTCAATCTTAGTTTCATCTAATATTTAAGGTATCATTGCGAATTTCAGCAAAAACAGGCTTTGCACCTCGAAGGATAAATGAATTTACCGTTGATACAAAAGTAAATGAGGGCACAATAACTTCGTCATCAGGTTTAAGGTTCAATAAAAGCGCTGACATTTCAAGCGCGTGGGTACAGTTTGTTGTTAAAGTGCTTTATTAACTCCAAGGGTCTTTTCGAGAAATTGGTGGCATTTTTTTGTGAAAGGTCCATCTCCAGAGATATGCACACTCTGTACAGCTTGAGAGATATAAGCGAATTGATTTTTCGCGATAAAGGGCTTATTAAAAATTAATGTATTCTGAATCAGGTAAACTCATCATGGAATCCTTATTTCATAAATATTAATGAATCTTTGCCTTTCATAAAAAGTAAATCAATAATTGAAACCTGAGGCTCGAAGGGTGGGTAAAGCTGCTCATATTCAGAATAAGCATAAGTCATATATTCCAATTTAATACCCGCTGCAGAAAATTTTTCCTGTTCAATATAATTCCTGGCTGAAGGACCTGATATATAGTGGTCTGCCCCCACTTTATTAAGGATAGAAATCAATCGGTCAGTTTTTTCGCCATCGATTGAGTCAATTTCTGAAGATCGTAGGAAACTAGTATGTTCTATTCCTAAGAGTTGAGCCAATTCAATCGTTGTTTGAATTGTGAAATCGCTTAATAATTCAAGCTTGCGATCAAATACTTGGGAGAAGTATTCAAAATATTTTTCAAAGAAAGGTGCTTTGCGATAGGCGAATTGAATTCCACGCCAATGATGAAGATTCCAGGGTTTCTCCCAGGATATTTTTATTTTATTAATTGGTATGCTTTCTTGCACAGACCCTTTGGTGTGCACGGGAATGGTTAACCATTGCAGACCCTGAGAAGTTTTTATCCGATTACGGTTTCTCCATCCATTTTTATCAAACTGTACATCATCATAGAAGATAAAAAGATCCGCTTTTGAGATTTGATGAAAATATCCACGCCATGGGATATACGAGGGCTGCAAAATAACACACTTCATTGGGAAAAGTTATTAATTGTCTCTTCGATAACGTATGCCGGATGGTTCATTGAACGGTTAAATATTCGAGCTAGATACTCTCCAAATATGCCCAGCGTAAATAATTGAACCCCGCTAAAGATGCTAATAAGGGATGCAAGGAAAGGAAATCCAGGAATACTGCCTTCCTGAAATGTTACAGCAATGACATAAATGAAAACGCCCACCCCGAATAGCGTGAAGATAAAACCAACTGCACTGGCAATTCGAAGAGGCAAGGTGCTAAAACCGGTTAATACCAACATTGCCATCTGGAATAATTTCGTGAAAGTATAGTTTGACCTTCCAATCGAGCGTTTTTCCTCAATCACTTCGACTGATCCAAAATTATTTGTTCCCCAAGTTAACAATGCATCTATCAAGATGTTTGGACTGTCGAAATTAATAAATGCTTTTCTCAATTCAGTTTTTATTGCCCTGAAAGCACTGATCGATTTGATGCTTTTAATTCCAAGTGTTCTGGATAAAACCGATTTGGTGAACCAGGAGAAAAAATTACGCCAACGCTCATGAACTTGCTTGAATGGAATTCCATAAACGACATCAAACCCCTCATTCATCTTATTTATCAATTTATATATCTCTTCCGGGGGATGCTGCAAATCATCATCCATTGTAATGATGATGTCATAATTGGCTGATCGAATACCGCATAAAAGAGCATTATGCTGGCCATAGTTGCGCATTAAATTTATCCCGATAATATTCTTGTTTTTCAATGCCATGTCAGAAATCACCTGCCAGCTTTTATCACGGCTGCCATCATTTATCAAAAGAATTTCATAAATATTGGTAATTTTTTCCAGAGCTGGAATTAATCTGCCAATTAAGGCAGGCAAAGTTAATTCACTATTGTAGACAGGAATGACAACCGAGATATATTTTTGCATAATTTATTTGGTGCAATTGTATCGCTTTAAATATTCTTGAATCTTCTCTGGATAAGGAAAAGATGTATTATTTTTGATCCGTTTAAGTGTATAACACATCCCTTGATTAAAATTTCCTTCGGATGAATTAATTTCATCAAGGATGAAATTTGTTTTATCCCATTTTCCCATCCATAAATATCCTTCCAGAAATGGCAGCCATTCAGAGGCTGAACGCGGGGACAAATTATTTTCTAAGGCTTCATCTCCAAGAAGAGAAATTTGAGCATAATTTCCTAATTGCCGGGCAAGGTCTGCTTTTTCAAAATAATAACACCAGGTCTTATCAGGTTGCTTGCCAAATAAATATGGTGGGGGTGTGTTTTGGGTTTCAATTTGGATGAGTGATAAATTTGTCATCCGCAATTCCTCCGTTTGGAGCTCGGAGAGGTTGGGATTAGTTATTGAGTTTGAAAAAATACGGTCCATAATCTGCAGGCAGGATGGAGGAGAGAATTTATAGGCAATGATTTTTGATGTATTTCCTGAAAAGGAAAAGGAACGGTACTTTTGGTTAATTGGAATATCTTTTTCAAGTTTTTTGAGTCCTAATCCCAGTCGTACATCGGTAAAGTATAAGAAATAATCTAATTGGCTGGTTTTACGATCGGAATACAGCAGATTCAAAGGGGAGGTGAGGGAATTGTCACTATAAAAATTCAATCCAGGTTCAGAAGTTATAAGGGTTGTGTTTTCCTGCAAATCAGGTACACGCCAGCTTAATTGCCATTGCATCTGTTGAAAATTCTCCCAATCCCGTTTGAAGCGCATGGAATTGGAAAAGTGACTTCCGACGGCCAGGGATATTAGTAATGCAAAAATTAAATTTCGAATACCCCCCAACTCTTTGGGGAGAAATAAAATTGCTCCCACTAGAATTGCTGCAGCAGGAATAAATGCAAGTGTCATTCTATCCCACGCAAATTCAACCTCAAGCGGTAGATCTAAGACCCAGATAATAATACCAGCGAGTAAAAAGAGAATGATTCCTCCAGCAAGAATTGAAAAATCATGAATAATGCGTTCATCGCTGTTTTTATTTATTTTTCCCAAGAAAGATAAAATGACTAATGAAGCGAAGAATGTTAAAGAAACTAGTACCCAAAAAATGATTGTGGCTGATTTTCCGAAACTGCTAACCTGAGGTAAAGAAATTGATTTAATCCAAGCACCAACAGTAATTGTGTAAAAATCAACTGGTATACGCTTTAAAAGATTAATAAGTGTAAGATTTGCATTTTGGGATAAGGCATCAAAAAAACCCGGTTGGTAAGTTGGAAATTTAAATACAAAAACTCGCCAAACCAGAAAGGTTACAAAAATAAGGAGATATGGAAGCCAAAGTAAAAAAACACGCTGGAGTAATTTATCTTCTTCCTCCTTTCTTTCTTAAGGACGACCCACAATAAGAATGGCCGGATAAGCTCTAAGGTGGCAAAGTTTTCGATAGAAAACAATTGCAATGATCCTAATATTGACATGCTATAAAGAAGGTAGTTGATTTTTTTTTGCTTTGCAACCCTTATCATCAATAAAATTGAAATTAAGAAGATATTTAAAACACTTAAGTGATGGGAATAAATTAATGCTATCGGTTGCTGTAAAAAACCAGGGTAGACTGCAAAAATAGAGGTTGCAAAAAAAGCAAAGTCAGCCTTTTCAGGCCATGTTTCTTTCAAAATTCGATAGAAGAGTAAAACGCTAGTAAACCGGAGAAAAAAAGCCAAAACATGATATCCGATGGGATTAAATTTAAACAATCCGGTTGCCAGCATGAATATCCATGCGGAAAAGGGACGGTCTGATGCCACATATTCCTGAAATCCAATTGGACCGAATGAGTGAAGTTGGTAAAGGTAAGGTAGATCATCCCAATAAAACCCCAAAAAAGGAATGAGTATCCCATAACAAAGTATACAAAGAAATAAAAACCAAAAATATATTAATAAATCTCGATTATCTTCGAATTTAAGAAAATGTTTCAATCGATTGAACATTTATCGACAGCCCAATTTGTGATCTATTTTTGAAAGTGCCAGCTGTTGCTGGATGGTCTCAGAAGTATCAGCCGCTATCCTTTTCCATAATAAGCAGAGCATCGGTTTCATATTATCTGAAGTCATTAAGGTTTGATCAGATAAATTAGCAGCCTCTTCCCATTTTGAAAGGTGAGCTAAACCTTCAATAAATGGAAACCATTCCCGACTGTCACGTGGGGTATAGTTCATTTTTTGTACATCCCGATATAACAGTTCAATTGAATTCCAGTTATGAAATTGGCTGGCGGCATCAGCTTTTTCAAAATAATAGCACCAATGATGCGGCGGTTCCGAGCCAATAACGTCAATTGAATTTTGAGGAGATTTGTCAATTTCATCGGGAAAAATTAAATTCGGTTTTGATAAAAATAATGCTTTCTTTGTCAATGAACTTAATTTTGGATTTTCTTTATCTAACAATGGATCAAGAATTTTCAAGCACTCTGGAGGATTAAAATCAAAAATTAATGATTGGGAAGAACTCCCATTAAAAGAAGAATAATATCTCTTACCTGAAATCGGAATATTCATTTTTAATTCAGGAAGAATTGATGTATTAATCCTTTCCGGAAGATAGAATAAAAAATAAGGAATCGCAGAAACCTTATCTTTATTCGCTAGCGCAAAATTAATTCCACTGCTTAGCTGATCACTATTCTCATAATGAAAATTCAGCATATCTGAAAAAAGGACTGTATTCTCTTGCAGTGCAGGAATTCTCCATATTAATTCCCAATAGAACTTATTTTGGTTTTCCCGGTCGTGGCGAAACGAATTAGCTGCTAAAAATTGAGTGCCTGCTGCAAAAGAAATTAATATTGATATCAGAATAATACTCACGCGCATATTCTTAAATACTATCCAAATAGAATAAGGAATAACAATGCAACTTCCGATCATGAAAGGTATTGTCCAGCGTGTAAAAAAATACTTATCATTAATCGGCAGCCCGGCCAACCAAAAAGGAATCCCCGCTAAGAATAATGAGATAAATCCAAAAATAAATATATTTTGAATATTATCTTCATAGGTTTCCTCATTATTAGCTGCAACTCTAAATTTTAAAAATATATATATAACAATGAATATAAATAGAATCAATCCATAATAAGCAAAAACAACCCATTTTCCTTGATGAGAAATAAGGTGGGCAGGATATATAGGATCAAACCAAATCTTAACCGCTGTGTACCAAAGATCGTTTAATGATTTCACGGATTGGTTTATCAAAGTGGGGAGGAGGGAAGATTTTAGATTCTTGAGCAATACCAGTGAATATGTTGTTTCTTTATTCTCTTGGAATAAACGCCAAATGATGGTTGAAACATACAAGATCAGAAAAGGACTTGAGGTAATTAAAGTCTTTTTTAACCTTGACTCTGTCTGGCTTTTTCCAAGATAAATCCATATCAAAAAATATCTTATTAGTTCAAGCGTGAAAAAATATTCACTGGTTATTAATGAGATTGCTGAAAAGAAAAGTGAAATTACCAAGTAGGTATGCTTGTGATTTGCGCTGCTTATCATTTTGATAGAAAAATATAATGAAAGAATAAATAACGAAAAAATAAAAAATGTAATGCTATAGATTATGGAGGAAAATTGCACTTGGAAAGCTGGATAGACCACGGCACAGAGGCATGATGTAACTGCTAAAATTTTTTTCCCAGGCCAGACTTCACTTAATAGCCAATAAAGACTCATTGCGAGCAACCACCTTGAAAAAACACCGAAGAAAGACCATAATATTAAATTTGAGCCAAAGAGTATTAGAAATGGCTTATAGATATATTGAAGAAAAGGTCGATTCCCTTCGAAAAATAAACCCACATCATTCATCTTTTGAAAAAACCAGAGGATTGAGAGTTCATCGTGGAAAAACCTGAGCCAGGGCGCTAGTAATCCATAACATGCGTAACTGAGTGCAAATACCATTAACGGCAACGAATATTTGGAATTAAGGAGATTTCTTATTCTTTTATTCATTATCAACCGCAATTGAGATTAGATTCATTAACCGCAATTTGAAGACACGAATTCCCCGAGCACCGAGAGATTTGAATCGATTCTATCAACTGAATTTTGATATATCCTATCCCATAATTTACAAACAATCGGTTTATAAAGTTCTGAAACCTGAAGCGTTTGAGTGGAAAGATTTATCGCCTTATCCCACTCGCCTACCATGGCATATGCTTCAATAAAAGGGGAGACGTTCGGAAGCATCATTGGGATAATCTTTCTTGCTAAATGCAATATCACCCAATCGTGCAGCTTCTTTCCAATCCCGTTTTTGTACTGCCAAGCTGGCTTTCTGATAATAAAAGCACCAAGAAAATTCAGAATCATCTGTAATAAAAAACACATCATTCTGTATTTCATTTTTGTTTATTAAATCAAGCCTTGATAAAGATGCAAAAGGCCTAATATTTTTTGGGATTAAAGGATTAAGGATATCCAGGTCGGGATCTGCGAGATGGACACAGCCGGGTGGGTTGTGATAAAAAAGAATTAAATTATCTGTGGAACCTTTAAAAGTAAAGGTGCGGTAATTATGGGTGATTTTAGTTCCTGGTTGAAGTGAAGGAAGGCTCTTTCCCAGCCTCGCTTTGGTGTAGTTGATCATATAAGGAAGCTGGTTATTTTCTATTTCTATTGAATATAACCAATTGAAAGCAGCAGTAAGAGAATTATCACTGTAAAACCTCAGAGGAAGTTCTTCAGTGACTAGGATTGTGTTCTTTTCAAGAGAAGGGATTCGCCAGGAAATTTGCTGAAAAAACTGCTTAAGGGAATCCCATTCTGTTCGGTAATTATTTGCTTGATACACCTGATAAGAAAAACTCAAACTAAAGAATAGGCTGAACAAGATTGAAAAGAGCACCTTTTTTGTATTGGCCAACGAGATAAGCAAAAAGGCCAATGCCGCAGATCCCAACATAAAAGGAATAAAAATCCTGTCGTTGGGAAAATGAATCTCGGGTTTCAGATTGGCTGCCCAGAATGGTATCCCTGCAAAGAAAAGGATTATAAGGCTGCCGAAAAATAAATCCAGTCCCCATTTCTTGATCTCAATATTATTTTGCAGACAAGTTTTTTTTTGCCTGTTAATAAAAAAATATGTTATTAAAAATACCACAAACAGTAATTGATAAATAAATTATTGTGAATAATGAAGAAGGATCCAAATTTGCCCATGGTTGAATTATTTGGCCCCAAGCTAAAATTGTTGATGTGTATATGTTCAATAATTGGACTTGAACTAAATTGAAGATTGTGGAGAGGGGATTATTTGATATATTATCGAGTTTTTGGACTTTATAAAGTACTGATGAGGCAATAAAAACGCGGTAAACCAGAAAAAGCAATACTGCAGATAAATAAGGCACCCATAGCATAAAAGATGTCTTCATCTTCTCTACTGGTTGGACTTCGCGGATTTTTCCTGGAAACGATCTTATAAATTATGAATGGGCGCAGGACTTCCATTCCTGTCATATACTCTGTTGCAAGAAGACAAAGCATCGAAAGCAATATTGGAAGGATGCTTTTAGTCCACTTATAGTTTTCCTTGTTTATTTGGTCAATAAATAATGAAAAAGAAAAGAAATAGAGAGCAAAAATTAGAAAAGCGTGGGAATAAATAACTGAAATCCATTGCTGATAAAATCCAGGAAGCACAGAAAATAGAAGAACCAAGTATTTATTCTGCAGTAAATGATCAGGAAAGATCCGGTTAATAAACCATATGCGCTGAGAATGAAGATCCATCTACAAACTATCGCAAAAATCTGCCATTGGAAGGGCGACTCACCCAGGACGGACATTGGGATTGCGTAAAAGATTCCCAGAACCGGCCGATCGAGAGCAATAGCCTTTATTACACCGCTTATACCTGAGATATGTTTGAACCACATATAAGGGAAATCATCCCAATAGAACCCCAGAAAAGGAGTAAATAAACCAAATGCAAGGAAACATATTAAAAGCAAAAGGAGTTGAAAATAATATTCTTTTAAGAAATTTCTTAGCATAATGTTGGAAATGGTAATTACATTAAGCTTCCAAAGCTAATTTTTTCAAATAATCGCCATATTGATTATTATTTAGTTCTTCCCCAAGTTGAATGAGCTGTTGTTTATTAATAAACCCCATTCGGTAAGCTATTTCTTCAGGGCATGAGACCGTTAACCCCTGCCGCTCTTCCACAGTTTGAACAAAGACTGATGCCTGGAGCAGGGATTCATGTGTTCCGGCATCCAACCAGGCAACCCCGCGCCCAAGAACTCTGACTTTTAATGTACCTTCATCATGATATTTACGATTGAGATCAGTAATTTCCAGTTCTCCACGAGATGATGGTTTTAAGCCTTTTGCAAAATTAACAACTCGATTGTCGTAAAAATAAATTCCCGGCACGGCAAGATTGGATCGTGGATTTGCAGGTTTTTCCTCAATGCTAAGGAGGTTTTCATCTTTATCAATTTCTACAATTCCAAACTCGCTTGGATTCCTTACAGGATAAGCAAAAATTATTGCCCCATGGACAAGCGCAGCGGCATTTTGAACCATTTCGATCAATCCACGACCATAAAATATGTTATCCCCTAATGTCAAAGCTACTGTTGAACTACCAATGAATTTTTCTCCAACAATGAATGCATCAGCCAAGCCTCGAGGTTCTGGTTGGGCTGCGTATTCAAACGTGAGCCCCCATTTCTTGCCATCACCAAGAACAGATTGGAAAGATTTAATATGTTCGGGTGTAGAGATGACCAATATTTCCCGAATCCCAGCGAACATGAGCATGGACAAAGGATAATAGATCATCGGTTTGTCATAAACGGGAAGAAGCTGTTTGCTTACTCCCAATGTGACCGGAAATAGTCTTGATCCTTTCCCGCCAGCCAAGATAATCCCTTTCATAAAGATACTCCATTGCGTTTCTTATAATTTATTCTAATCCACTCATAATAATCAGGTTTTTCCAATACAGACCTGACCCATTTTTCATTAGCCAAATTCCATTCAATTGTCTTTCGCAGGCCCTCATCAAAAGTTACTTTTGGATGCCATCCAATTTCCTTGAAGACTTTATTAATGTTCATGGCATATCTGCGGTCATGCCCAGGCCTGTCCTCTACAAAGCTTATTAGGTTTGCATGAGGATAAAATTGGGAATTTGGAAGTAATTCATCTAAAACCCTGCAAATAGATTGCACAACCTGAAGATTTGTAGGCTGGTTATTTCCGCCGATATTATAAGTTTGACCAGGATTGCTTTTTTCGAGGATATTTAATAAAGCTGCGCAGTGATCCACAACATAAAGCCAGTCCCTGATTTGTCCACCATCTCCATAAACAGGCAATTTTTCTCCTAACACAGCGTTGAGAATCATTAAAGGGATCAATTTTTCAGGAAATTGGTATGGACCGTAATTATTGGAACAATTTGTGATAATAGTTGGCAGGGCATAAGTGTGAAAGAATGACCGAACCAAGTGATCGCTGGCTGCCTTTGATGCGGCATATGGAGAGTTAGGAGCATAAGGTGTAGCTTCAGTAAAAGGTTCGTCATCAGCGCCAAGGCTACCAAAGACTTCATCCGTAGAAATATGAAGAAATCGAAAAGCATCCCTGTGTTTAGAATCCAATTTCTGCCAGTAATGCAAACACACTCTCAGCAAATTTGCTGTTCCAACAACATTCGTTTCAATAAAAGCCATCGGGTTTTCAATTGAACGATCAACATGTGTCTCAGCCGCAAAGTGAATTACAGCATCAAATTGGTTTTTATTGAAAAATGCCTTCCAAAGAATCGATATCACAGATATTGGAATGAGAAAATACATACCGTGAATTCCCTTGCTGGCTTTCCAAATTATTTAGATTGCCGGCGTAAGTAAGCGCATCTACATTGGTAATGTGAATTTCAGGCCGGTTTTTGTATAAATAATGAATAAAATTTGATCCTATAAAACCAGCTCCGCCTGTAATTAGAAAATGTGTCATTTTCTCTTTAAACCACCAATTTTTATAAATTATAGCTTATGCATGCAACTGCAAAATAATTCCTTTAAAACAAAGTATAATAATTTCACAATTGATTGAATATTTGGTGCATGATCACCAAATTTTGGTTTGCGGTTTTTGCGAATTTGACCTGCCAGGAAATTACTAGGCAGCTGGAAAATTAAATATAAATGAGAATGATTTTTTCTGAGAGTTGTCGTATAGAAAATCTGAAGGGTATGAGTTTATTTATAATACCAGCAACATAATACTGAACTCCTGATTCAAATTTAATTTATTTTCTAAAAATGCAAAAACCGTGACCAAGAATGTTGGTTACGGTTTTATTAATTAATGGAAAAGAAAATAACTGCTCTGGAAACACAAAAGAATAATCCAGATAGGATGAATGTATATCTTGATGAAGAATTTGCATTCGGTATAAGCCGGTTTGTGGGAGCCTGGTTGTCGGTTGGGCAAATAATTGATGAAATAAAAATTAAAGCGCTCATTCGAGACGATGATATAGAAAGGGCTTTCCAATTTTCATTAAGGTATATCGCATATAAGCAAAGAACAGAAACTGAGGTCGTTAAAAACTAGAAAAATTAGAGTTTTCTCCTGAAATTATTGAAAACGTTATGTGTGATTTAAGGGAAAAGCGATATGTTAACGATAATGAATTTGCCGATCAATGGATTGAAATTAGAGGAGATTCAAAACTCTGCAGTAAAAAGTTCTTGGAAATTGAATTAAGAGATAAAGGAATTCCCGATGATATTGTTGAAGCTGCGCTTGAAAAAGCTCCAGATGACATCGAAATGGCGATTAAGCTTAGGAAAAAAATACTTAATAGATTTGTAACCGCTGATGATAAGGACTTTCGAAAAAAAATGACAGGAATCTTATTACGCCGCGCATTTCTTATTCGGTTGTGAAAGACACGATAGACGAATTAATCAAATTGAGAATAAAAGATTTGAAACAATAAGGAGTAAATAATGGACTTGAATTTGGGATTAATTGCATTGATTATAGGAATTGTGATTGTTTTGTCGTATATTGGAGGACAGTTTCTTGCGAAAAAGTTGAACAAATCAGAGCGTGAAAAAATGGATGTTCAACTTCAGGAAATGAAGGAAAAAGCCAAAACCTTCGAACTTGAAGCCAGGGATGAGGCTATCCGGATAAAGCTAGAGGCAGAATCTGAGATCAGCCGCAGAAGAAGTGAATTAGCCCGTGAAGATGATCGACTTCAAAAGCGAAGGGATGATCTTGATAACCGAATCGAGCGGCTTGAGCAGAGGGAAATTGCATTAAATAAACGCCAAAGCGCGGTGGATAAAAAATCTAACGAAATAGAACAGCTCTATACGGACCAGATGAATAAGCTCCAAGAAATATCTCATATGACGGCAGATGAAGCAAAAGCCATCTTGCTTGCAGATGTAGAGAAAGAAGCCCACGGTGATATGGCGCGAATTATTCGACAGATAGAAGCAGAAGCGAGACAAGAAGGTGACAAACGTGCCCGTGAGTTAATTACCGAGGCTATCCAGCGTGTTGCATCAGATCAGGTAGCGCAGGTAACCACTTCAACAGTATCCCTGCCAAATGAAGAGATGAAAGGGCGTATCGTTGGCCGCAACGGACGAAATATCCGTGCCTTTGAGCAAGCAGCAGGTGTGGATGTAATCGTGGACGACACCCCGGAAGCAGTGACGATTAGCTGTTTCGATCCAACCAGACGAGAAATCGCCAGACGGTCATTAGAAAGGTTGATTTCGGACGGACGGATCCATCCTGCCCACATTGAAAAGGTGCTGGCAGAAGAGGAGAAAGAAGTCCAAAGGATTATTGAACAAGCTGGCGAGCAGGCCGCTTTTGATGCAGGTGTTACAGGAATATCATCCGAAGTGTTAAGGATGCTGGGGCGTCTAAAATTCCGTACTTCATACGGACAAAACCAACTCTCGCATGCGGTCGAATCATCCATGATCGCCGGATTAATTGCTGCTGAAATTGGCGCTAACTTAGAAGTGGCTAAAACAGCTGGACTATTGCATGATATTGGAAAAGCGATGGACCACAATACTGAAGGCACACATGCAGTCATCGGCGCAGAATTTTGCCGCAGACACCGTGTCAACCCTGAAGTGATTAATGCCATTGAATCGCACCACCATGAGGCAGAACAACAATCAGTAGAAGCTGTGATTGTAGAAGCAGCCGATGCAATCTCGGGTGCCAGGCCAGGGGCTCGCCGTGAGAACCTTGAGCAATACGTCAAACGATTGCGCGCTTTGGAAGAAATGGCACATGCCTATAAAGGCGTCAGCCAGGCTTATGCGATTCAGGCAGGCCGCGAAGTTCGTATCATCGTAAAACCTGAACAGATCGATGATCTTGAGTCAGCGAGAATGGCAAGGGAAATTGCCAAGAATATTGAAGAGACAATGCAATACCCAGGTCAAATTAAAGTGACTGTGATCCGTGAGAGCAGGGCAGTAGAATTCGCTAAGTAAATAAAAAGCGGGGAAAAAATTGTAGTGCACCCCATTTGTTGGACAAGAATTAAGTAGAAATAAAGGACTGAGTTCGGAATTGAACAGGACTCAGTCCTTTTAGTTTAACCTTAATTCTGCGGTTATTGTAGTAATCAATATACTCAGATAGCTCCTGTAGTGAATTGATCAATGGAAGAGAACTTTTGGTTGTGATAGAACTCAGATTTGAGAATACCAAAGAAGTTTTCCATGACACTGTTGTCGTAGCAATTGCCTTTTCTGGACATGCTCTGGCGAATTCCTTTTTCTTTGAGCATCTTTTGGTAGGGTCTCATCTGGTACTGCCACCCTTGATCTGAGTGAAGGATCAAATGGGTATTGTCAGGTATCTTTCTGAAAGGCGCTTTTGAGCATTTCAGTGATCTGGTGGAAACTTGGGCTTCTTGAGAATGTGTAGCTGATGATCTCACCATTGAATAGGTCCATGATTGGAGAAAGATAGAGTTTCTGTCCCAATAATTTGAACTCTGTGATATCTGTTGTCCATTTCAGATTGGGTCTCATCTGCTTTGAAATCACGCTTCAAGAGGTTGGGAGCGATCTTGCCTACCTCACCTCGATAGGAATGGTACTTCTTTTCCCGCAACATACAGGTAAGATGAGTTCCTGCTTCATGAGTTTCATGACCAACTTGTGATTGGTCTGGAATCCTCTATGATGCAGCTCAAGTGTGACTCGCCGATAGCCATAGCGGCCTTTATTCTCGACACAGATCTGTTTGTATCGCTTCTCGCTCATCACTGATGCTTTTCTGGGGCTCACACAGATGGCCTCAGATGATAGTAATAACTGCTCCTGGGGAGTTTGGCTGTTATCAGGAGCTTTCTAATGGGTATTTCTGCCTTAGTTCAGAGATAACAGCTATCTGTTCCCTCTTTCGCGCTTTTCCCGCTCTGCAACCAAGGCGTTCAATTTTTTTAGGTATTCATTCTCCATCTCGCAGATCTAAATCTTCTTCCACCAATTCTTCTTCCCTGGTCTTCGGTGGTTTGGGTTTTTGAGCCCTTGGTTTTCTGCCCTTTTTCTTGTTTTCTAATCCTTCTATCCCATTTTCCAAGTATCTTCTGCTCCCATTGCCAGATTGTGGTGATCCGCTTATCCCAAATTGTATACCCGTTTCTTGACAGGATAATTGGTTCTCATGCATGTACTCCAACACTTCATACTTCTGTTCCGCTGTCCATCTATAGGCATGACTTCGTAATCCTTCTTCACCGTGTTCTTGATATAGCCTCTAATATACTCAATACTTCTGCTTATTTGTTATCGTTTGGCTACACTTCCGATACTCTCTCCTGCCTTCTACCGCTTGTACTGCTGCTATCCGTTCTGTTCTTTGTATTTGGTCATAAAAACTGCACCCTTTCTGTTGGTTGTGTCCAACTTTTGGGGTGCAGTTCAAAATCACGTCCGCTTTTTCTTTATAGAAAAGGATTATTCTCAAACTCCTCCTGAACGGTTGTTATAGGCCCATGACCAGGATAAAGTGTTGTCTTCGGATCAGCTTAAGAATTTTTTCCTTTAATACTTGTCATCAAATCGTTTTCATTGCTATTTAATAAATCAGTTCGCCCAATGCTGTGATAAAAGATCAAGTCACCACAAAAGGCGGCTAACTCATTTTCTATTGAAAATGTAACGTGGCCAGGAGTATGCCCCGGGGTATGCATTGCACTAATTAAAGTCTCTCCTAATGAAAGGGTTTGGTTACTTTCTAAAATTAGATTCGGTTCACTGCCTGCACTAAAATCAAAACCAAAATCCCTGGAACTGCCACCCTCCTGCCAAAGAATAAGATCAGCAGAATGCAGGGCCACTTTAAGATCAAGGCTGTATTTTCCTCTCAGCCACTTAACACCACCAATATGGTCAAAATGGGCATGGGTGATCAGGATATATTCAAGTTCCAGTTCATTATTCTGGATTGTTTGAAAAAGTTCCCCACTGGCGACTGAAGGATCAACAACTGCTGCTTTCTTTGAAGTTGTGTCAGAAATTAAGTAGGTATTATTTCCTATCGGTCCTAAGACAAATGAGGCAATTGATATCGACATTATTATTTTTCGCCCTCTTTAAAAATATTATTAAAAGAATATTTGGAAATCTGAAAACATTTTGGATTAACTGGAAAGACAAAGTTTTTAAGTTATCGTTACCTCTCTGGAAAGTCTGGTCAAGGTTTCACAGCCATGTTCGCTGATTAATAAGTTGTCTTCAATGCGAATTCCACCTTTGCCTGGTATATAAATGCCAGGTTCCACTGTAAAAACCATGCCTGTCTTTTAAAAGAGATGAATTTGTTTGAGATATAAATGGATCTTCATGAGGCAACAATCCAATCCCATGGCCCGCCCTGTGGGTAAATGCAGCGCTATATCCCGAATAAGCAATTACATCACGAGCGGCTTTATCAACGTCGCAGGCAGAAATACCTGCCCTCGCTGCGTTCCTTGCGGATTGATTGGCTTTGAGAACAATATCAGCGATCTGTTTCATCTGAGTATTTTCACCACCAATCAGAAAACTGCGCGTTAGGTCAGATATATAACCGCCATAACGAGCGCCCCAATCGATTATTAAAGAATCGCCTTTTATCAATACTCTTTCCCCAGGCTCAGCGTGCGGATTGGCGCTGTTAGGTCCAGATGCAATGATTGGATTAAACGGCAAATCAGGTTCGGATCCATTGGTAAGAAGATGAATGACTAATTGATTTGCAAGCCATTTTTCACTTACACCGGGTTTTATTTGGGGCAATAATGCTAATAGTGATCTTTCGGCAATGGAAATTGCATTGCGGATAGCCGAAATTTCATCTGCATCTTTTTGAATTTTCAGGGATTTTAAGATTTCCATTGCAGAAATAATTTGGCAATTAATGGTCGATTTTTGAATCAGATCCAGTTCAAGAAACCGCATTGATTCAGGAGCGACTCCAACAGTCTTGCTTGACATCTCTACTTCGTTTGCCGCATTCAGAAAAACTAATGGCCACTTATTGGTATCCTCAGGGTAGGGAAAAGGCACTAATTCGATTTCAGATTTATTGATTTTTTCATGCTCAAATTCAGGGAAGAATAATACAGGAGTTCCTTCGACAGGTATGAGTAATATAACTGGGCGTTCGGAAAGATGAAATTTCAATCCTGTAAAATACTCAAGGTCAACACCAGCGTTTAATGCCAGTATGTCGAACTTCCCGCCAACCATTAATTCTTTCAACCGAGAAAACCTTTGAGAATTCATCCTGACTCCGATAAGGGATTAGATAAGGTTTTTTCGCATATCTCTTGCTGCGTTGACAACTGCTGAAAGAGAAGGCTTAACCTCTTCCCAAGTACGCGTTTTTAGTCCGCAATCGGGATTTACCCAAAGTTGGTCTGCGTTTATAACCTTTAATGCTTTTTGCAGAAGGTTCTTTATCCCTTCAACTTCAGGGATGTTGGGAGAATGAATATCATAAATACCGGGACCAATATCATTCGGATACTGATATTCGCCAAACGCGTTAAGTAATTCCATATTTGACCGGCTGGCTTCGATAGAAATTACATCTGCATCCATCTCTCCAATCGCATCAATGATGTCATTGAACTCCGCATAGCACATGTGCGTATGAATCTGAGTTTCGTCCTTCACTCCGCTGGATGCAACCTTAAAACACTCCACTGCCCAGGAAAGATAATCCTGCCATTTTGCCCTTGAAATAGGAAGCCCTTCACGAAGTGCCGGCTCATCAATTTGAATAATCTGAATGCCAGCCGATTCTAAATCCAAGACTTCTTCGCGAATCGCCATGGCAATTTCACGGCAAGTATCAGAAAGCGGTTGGTCATTGCGGACAAAGGACCACTGTAATATCGTTATTGGTCCAGTCAGCATCCCTTTTACAGGTTTTTTAGTCAAAGATTGAGCATATTTCGCCCATTCAACAGTCATTGGTTCGGGACGCAAGACAGTTCCGCAAATTATCGGCGGACGAACATACCGCGAACCAAAGGATTGAACCCACCCGTGACTAGTGAATATGAATCCTTGCATTTTTTCTGCAAAATACTGAACCATATCATTTCTCTCAAATTCACCATGCACAAGAACATCTAACCCGATTTCCTCTTGTAAGCGGATTGCTTTTTCAATTTCTACTTGTATGAAAGAATCATATTCTCTTTGGGCAATTTCCCCTCTAGAAAGTCTTAATCTCATGTTTCGGATTTCAGAAGTCTGAGGAAATGAGCCGATTGTTGTGACCGGAAAAATTGGTAACGAAAACTTCTGTTTCCTTTTCCTTACAATAAAAGGAGAGTGCCGTTTAAGGCTCAAAGAAGGCAGCGAATGCAAAGGACTTTTTGTTTTTTGTTTTTTCGGCTGATAGTTTTTTGCAGCAACAACACTATCAATTCTGCTTCGCATCTTGCTTAATTCTTCAGGATCTATTAACTAAATTTTTCACCAGAGCCAATTCCTGGAGTTTTTGTTTAGCAAAACTCAACCGAGATTTAATTTCGGGGTTTATGCTAGTCTCTAATTCCAAATCCTGAGGGATATGTACCATTGAACAGGAAGTTGAAATATATAAATCTTGCTGGGAATGGCTTTCAAAGATTTCGCGAACTAACTCAACCTGTCGAAAGAGATCCGCCTTCCAAATATTTCGCCCATCGATAAGACCAAGAGAAAGCGATTGAATCCTGGGTAAAGTCCTCATAAAACCGCGGGCATCTTTTAAGTTTATCAGGTCAATATGCAAACCCTCAAATGGCGATTCTGAAATCAATTCTTTATTTAATGAAATGTCATCAAAATAGGAGGTCAACAGAACATTAGGTCTGTTTTTTAATTCACCTAATTCAAGAAACATTTGCTGATAGGCTTGTTTAGAATCCCGGTTTAGGTCTGAAACCAGAAATGGCTCATCAAGCTGAATCCATTGGATTTCTGCGCTATGAAACTCTGAAAACAGGCTCCTGTATATTGGCAATAATTCGGAAAGTTTTTCAAGGGGGTTTAGGTTTTCATCATTAGATTTGCTTAATAATAGAAAAGTTACCGGACCTAGCAGGACAGGCCGTGTTTGTATTCCAGCTGATTTTGCGAGTAGAAAGGCGTCCAAAGGTTTTTGGCTATTAAGTACAAAAGAAGTATCATGAGAAATCTCTGGAACAATAAAATGATAGTTTGTGTTGAACCACTTTGTCATTTCCATGGCTGGAATATTTAAATTTTGAGCATGGAATCCTCTTGCCATCGCAAAATAGCGGGTATAGTCATCCATGATTTCTTCATGGAAAAACCTTGAAGGGATCGCATTAACCAGGACAGTGGTATCCAGAACATGGTCATAGAGTGAAAAATCATTACTTGGAATCAGGTCAATACCCAGGTTTTTTTGAAGCTGCCAATTATTTAATTGAATCTCATTTGATGTCTTAACCAGAAAATCCAGCGTGGATTTTTTGTTCCAATAAGATTCCAGTGCAAATTTTAATTCTCGCCTGAGTCCAATTCGCGGATATCCCAAATTTGAGGAGAGTATCATTTATCCCTTAATTTTTTCAACATATATATTATTGGCAATATCAAATCCAAGAATGACCGAAAGGTCAGCAATCTTCAGTTTCATTGTTTTATTAAATGGCATAATTTCGGTGATAGCAGCTGTTGATCCAGGCACCACATTATTAATTTCAAGATATTTCATCAAATCACGATCACTTTCGAGAAATTCATGAATTCGTCGAATAATTAACCAATCGTCTACTTGAAAAGCACTTAAAGGTTCCCAAGATTCAGAGGCTTCTTCTGATCCGGGCATCGGGTTGCCATGCGGGCAGTGGGTTGGGTCAGCAAGCGTTTCTGATTAGACTTTTCTCGACATCTCCTGATATGGCGTGTTCGATTCTTATCGGCTTCTGAATGAAGTTCCGACCAAGAAATATTAAGAATTTTGGACAACATCCATTCAGTCAACATATGCCGCCGGATTATAGAACTTGCTGCAGTAAGGCCCGCCTGTGTAAGGCGGATGTTTTTCTTGATTAAGAATGATCCATTTATCCCTTACCATCCGTTGAAGGGTGACGGATACGGTTGGAGTAGATACATTTAAAAGTTCAGCCAGCCGTGCGCCATGAACCTCCTGGCCATCTCTGTGAAGGGTATAGATTATTCCCAAATAATCTTCGATTGTAGGTGAAGGGAATTTTATTTTTTGGTCAATCAATTCATCATCTCATTTATCTGCAATTAATATAATATGTCTATTTTTATCAGCTTTCTCTAAAAAATTGTATCATCATGAAAAAACATGTCAAGCATTGAAAGCCTTTTTTCAGCGAGAGTATAATTCGTGGTTTGGAATAAGCCATTGAATATACACACTAATCAAAACTTATATATAAATTTGCTTTCTCGTAAATCAATCAGAAGGTACAAACCTGATTTGATTGGAGATGATGTTTTAAGAAAATTGAAATGATTATTCAAATTCGGTTAAATCACTTGATTCAGAAAATCTTTTTTACTCTAAGATATTGGAATATCATCAAGAAGGAATTAGCGGTAAAGCTTTAGGTGGGTTTGGACGGATTATGAATCCTCCATATTTTTTCGCCCCATTTATCATTGGCAAAAAAAATAATCTCATTGATCTCGGTTTCAGAACTCAGCAAATCGTTTTATTCCTGTGGAACAGAGGGATTGGGTCCTGTTATATCGGATGCGCGCACAGGCAAAACCAAGTGAAAAAACTCTTAAAATTTCCAGACGGCTGTAATATCATTTCGTTTGTGATTTTTGGACTGCCAGACACCAACCAATCATTAAGGTTATATCAAAAATTAGCCTTGATCTTTACCAGGTCCAAAAAAAGGTTCTCGTTCGAAGAATTATTCCTGGGCAACCCGTTACCAAAAAATATATCAAAAAGTAATATCATAATGAAAATCCTTGAGGCAGGCAGATTATCGCCTTCTGCGACTAATGCACAACCCTGGCGATTTGAGATTAAAGATGAAAAATTTATTATCTACGCTCACCAAAAAAAGGTGGCGAACATTTTTGACCTTGAACAAGGTTATTCATTGCACGATACGGGTATATGCATGTCGAATATGAGCCAGGCTGCAGAAGCGCTAGGAACTGAGATCCATTGGAATTGGATTAATTCAAATATGGACAATAATTCCATGAATGAAATTAACATCCCGGCAGCATATTTTTACCTGGATGAAATAAGGAGCAAATAATGATAAATATCAGGTCCAGTCAGGAGATTGCTGGCCTTCGGTCTGCTGCGAAGATTGTTGCAGAGACCTTTAAAGAAATTGAAGAGCTAATTCAGCCGGGAACAATTTTGACTGACATTGACATAAAGGCTGAAAAATACATTCTCAAACAGGGCGGCGAGACTCTATATAAAGGTATTCGCCAACGGCCTCACCAACGCCCGTTTCCAGGTGTCATATGCACATCTTTAAATAGTCAGATTTGTCATGGGATTCCTGATAAAAGAATATTAAAAGACGGTGATATTGTAGGGATTGATATAGGTTTGCGATACAAGGGTTGGTGCGGCGATGCGTGTATAACTTACATGATTGGAAAAGTAAATCCTGAAGTCAGACGTCTTGTTGAAACAGCTCGAACCTGCCTTGAAAAAGGCATTGTTGCCAGCATTCCTGGAAACCATATTGGAGCAATCGGCGCGGTTATTCAAAAGTACGCTGAAAACCGAGGTTATTCTGTGGTCAGGGAATATGGTGGCCATGGGATCGGCCGAGAATTGTGGGAAGAGCCCTTTGTCCCCCATATCGGACCCGCAGACAGAGGGGCTTTGATGCGTGAAGGATTGGTAATTAACATTGAACCAATGATAAATAGCGGAGAACCTGATACTCGATTGATGCCTGATGAATGGTCAGTGGAGACAGCAGATGGATCTTTGTCAGCACAGTTTGAGCATACGATAGTAATTACGGAAAATGGTCCAGAAATATTGACACTTATCTGATTAAGAAAAGTTAAATGTTGCCCGATAATTTATAAATTATTGATTACCTTTTTATACCTGCATCCGAATATTGGCTTTATAAGCCGATTCTGTTTCTTATCTTTAAGAAATGTTGAAATAATTATAAATAGAAGTTGATATTTGCGCGAAAAGATAATTCCCAACATCATAAATCAGTTGAGTGGGCTGATACATAGCTACAACTGCCACATAATTGCCGCCAGGGGAAAAAATCAACCCTGCATCAATCATCGAGCGAATTACACCATCAACAGGATCAGTAACCCAACCATGTTTGTGGGCAATTTGTGTTCCATCAGGAAGCCCTGCCTGAAGCAGAGCCGCAATATTGTTTTGAGTCAAATAGGTAATCATTAACTGACACTCCTGCTGGGATAACTCCCCTTGATAAACAGCAGCAAATGTACCCCCATCTGTTTGGGCACATTGATAAATATCATCCAACAACATTCCCATATCTGAAGTAGTAGTCTGGTTGTACGCATCGGGGTCAGTGAAGTAATCCTGGCGCTGGTTGGCTGGAGTTGAATATCTTTGCAACAAAGGCGCACCGTTATAAAAATTACCTGCCAGAAAAGTGTTTTTTAAACCGATCTCCTGCATATCTTGAGTTACATATATTGGGCCGATGTTGGGATCCAGGTATGTTTGCATTAATGTATCTGCTGGTGGATTCTCTGACTTTTCGATCATTTGTGTAATAAGGTCAGCCGCAGCTTGCTGGGTAGGCTCTATTAACCTCTTAAAAATAGAAACCATGATGGGAATCTTGATAGTACTCGCTGCAGTATAAGCAATTCCGGGTTCGTAATCAACGCCTTTCTCATAAGCGAAATTAATCTCTTTTCGGTTTTGTAAATCCAATATATAAACTTCTGTTAATCCATCAAAATTCGATTTGTCCAGAATCTGTTTGATCAGGATTTCAAGATTTTCAAGAGAGGGTCTGGGGGGTTGAACATCCCCGATCACTAAATCCACTGAACGGTTAAACGGTGATTGGAGGGCTTGTTCAACAACAGCAATTGATTTATCAATATTCAAAACAATGCCTGGTTTACCTAATTGAAAATTAATAGTTCCGGGAATAGGCATCGAGGGCTCGGGAACCTCATCATATCTGGAGGCGATTTCATCCATAAGGAAAAGTCTTATCCGGTTTTCGTCAACTGTGGCACTTAATGGCGTGTCATTTGCAGCAGGTGAGCGATTCCATAAATAGTCCCAAAAAGATGACCAAAAAGGTAATCTAACGCGCTGTTGGTCTGCTGCAGCAATCATGGTCTCAACATTTAATTCAAACCCAAGTAAAGAAGGTTTTACCTGGAACGCCTGGTCTTTATAAATTAATTCGATCGGGTTGTTATATGCCTGAGTAACCCTATCAGCTGCCTGCTGCTGGTTCAAACCGCCAACAGCAATGCCGCCAATCATAGTACCCGGCGGAAAGCCTGCTCTTATACGACTAAATTGTATAAGCTGCAGAACCAATAAAATTGCCGCAATTACAACTAAACCAATTGCAATCCAGCGAAATAAGCTAATACGACTGATCTTCAACTAAAAATCTCCTGTAATTTGAACTCAAAGATTTTACCAGAATTGGTTTATAAAGAATTTAGTATAAAAAAGGGATAAGTTATACTTATTTCATGCTCGTAAGCCGTGACAATTTATTAAATAAAATTTGCGGAACATTCCCTTTTAATCTTGCGAAGACTGAAGCGGTAAGAATTCTCGTTGAAAAATCGGATGTGGTTTATTTTAAGGCGGGAGATCTTGTGTTTATGGAGGGCGCCTCTGCCAACAATTATTATGTTATATATGAAGGAGAAATTGAAATACTCGTCGAAGATCACGGATCATTAAATAGGCTGAATATACTTCACGACGGGGATTACTTTGGAGAGGATATTCTCAAGAAAAAAAACATCCGCAAGACAAGCGCAAGAGCAATAAAGGACACTTTACTCATAAAAATCCCAAAAATGGGTTTGGATGATTTCATTAATAAGAACCCAGAAATCGCCAGAACGTTTTCTATTATTACGAAAACTTATTCAAGGTTATTTGAATTTCGATTTCGGGGTATGCCTCAGGAAACTGTTTATTTTATAGGAAATCGCCACTTTATAACCTTATTTAACCAAATTATTATTATTACTGATATTTCTCATACCTGCATTGATGATTTTTTTCATATCAACAAACAGCCTGGCTTCTGATTTGTTTTTAATTGGGTCATGTATCTTTTTGATTCTACTTTTCCTGCTTCTGCTTTTATGGAATTATTTGGAATGGAGAAATGACTTTTATCTGATAACAGGAAAACGTGTAATCAATTTAAACAAACATCTAATTACCTCCGATAGCAAATTCGAAATACCATTATCAGCAATTAACAACCTTGAAATAAGAAAGAGTCTCCTGGGTCGAAGTTTTGGTTTTGGGGACCTTGTCATTAAGACATTTACCGGTGAAACCATTTTAAAGAATATGACCTCACCATCAGAAGTTCAGGCTTTTTTGGAAATATTGTTAATTCATGATAAGACATGCCCGAAGAATTGAAGAACGAAGATCTTTCAAAAGAATTGTTGATAGAGGTTTGACCTCAACCAAGAATGGTGTGAACCAGGAAGTCAAGCAAGAGTCTTACCCAGATGAAGATTTGGAAACGATGTATGGAACGACAAAGTACATTTATCATACACATTGGGTTGTTCTTTTAAATAAGGTAATTTTTTCATCAATGTTACTTTTGAGTTTTCTACTTTTAATATTCTTTCTTACTGCAAATGAAATATCAATAATGGATAACCCCCCGGGTTTCATTTCTTTTGGGTTGGTTTTTATAGGATTGTTTTTTTGGTGGACTTATCAATACTTAGATTGGCGAAATGATCAGTATCAAATTACAAATGACCAAATTATAGATATTTATCGAAAACCATTCGGGACTGAGGATAGAAGGACTGCTTCAATAAGTAATATTCAATCAATACGATATGAGCGGAAAGGAATTCTTGGGTTAATGCTTAATTATGGGACAGTGTATATCCGGGTGGGTAATGAAGAATTTACGTTTGATAATGTGCCTGATCCCGCCGGAATCCAGGAGAATTTATTTGGTGTGCTTGAAATGTCAATGGCAAGGATTAAAAAAACTGAATTAACTGAACAACAACAGAACCTGGCAGAGTGGATGGAGACATATTATCATATTCGTGAAGAACAAAAACGAGATTAAATATTAATAATTAATATTTATTAGAGTAAAATAACAAATATTAATCATAAGTAAATTCTGGAGAAATATTGTCGAATGGCTTTACGTGAAGTAATCAAACTGCCAAATCCCTTTCTGCGTAGAAAAGCGCATAAGATAACTGATTTTGGTTCAGATTTTCAGGTTCTTGTAGAGGATATGATTGAGACGATGCGAAATGAGCCTGGTGTGGGACTCGCTGCTCCTCAGGTCAATGTATCGCAGCAACTTATTGTGGTTGAGTATCCCGAAGATGATACTATTGAAGACGCTCATCCAAAATTATTTATAGTTGCAAATCCTGAATTTAAGAATATGTCAGGGGATTTAGTTAAGGGAATTGAGGGATGTTTATCCGTGCCCAATCTTCTTGGTCAAGTCGAAAGATCCCCGGAAGTGAAATTAACAGGATTGGACCGACGTGGAAAAAAGCAGACGATTCATGCCAAGGGCTGGCTTGCCCGTATTTTTCAACATGAAGTCGATCACCTGAATGGCATTCTATTTGTAGACCGAGCGCTTGAGCTTTATCAACCTGAAGAAGTACAGGCACCTGAAAAGGTTTAAACACCAAGTAAACAGGTTTATGCAAATACAATCCCTTTCAATGACCAATTTCCGGCCTTTCAAACGGTTGGAAATTGAGTTTGATGACAGCCTGACTTTATTATACGGAAAAAACGCTCAAGGTAAAACCAGCATACTTGAAGCAATACATTTACTATCCATACTCTCTTCACCATTGGCAAGTTATGATCGCGAGCTGATAAATTTCCTTTGCCTTAAAGAAGACCAACCCGTCAGCCGATTAGTGGCAACTATCAAAAAAAATGAAAAAATTCACCGGATAGAAATCCGTTTAATAGCTGCCCCGACCCGCAACGGAAATAACAGGATGCGCAAAGAAGTATTAATTGATGGGGTTAAGCGCCGCCTGTTTGATGCAGTCGGTTTTTTTAATTCGGTCATATTTTTGCCTCAAATGACTAGAATAATTGAGGATGGACCGGAGGACAGGCGCAGATTCCTGGATCATACTTTGTCGCAAGCCTACAGGGGGTATGTGAAAGCTCTCAGCACTTATCAACAAGGAATAACTAAAAGAAATGCTCTTCTTAAGCAATTATCTGAAAAAGGCGGTGATGAAAACCAGCTTGAATATTGGGATCAGTTAATTTCTGAAAATGGAGCCAATCTGATTCAAACACGAAATATATCAGTTCTTGAATTGGGCAGCCTCGCAGCACATAAACATTCAACCTTAACCAATAATAATGAAACGCTAAATATAATTTATCAACCTGCATTTAATCCCTGGTATGACAAATTGTCACAGTTACCTTTTTCAACTTCAGAAATAGAACAATCAAACCTGACAATAGAGGAAATAAAGACAAATTTTAATAAACGGCTAAAGGAACTAAGAAGAGAGGAAATCAGAAGGGGAGTGACTACAATCGGACCTCATAGAGATGACCTCCTGTTCTTAGCCAATGGAATTAATCTAGGAATGTATGGATCCCGGGGACAAATTCGAACGGCAGTCATGGCATTGAAATTTGCGGAAATTGACTGGCTCAAAGAAAAGACAGGCGATTTGCCCGTTTTGCTTTTGGACGAGACTTTAGCCGAACTGGATATAAACCGGCGATGTGATTTACTTAAAATGCTGGAAAACGGAGGGCAGGCAATTATCACAACAGCAGATCTTGAGCTATTCGATCAGGATTTTATTAACCGATGTACGAATTTAAAAATTGAGGATGGAAAAATCATTTAATCGGATTTTTGGCTGGCAAACCCGCTTTGCGCGGGAATGTATTTGGCGTGGGGGCGACCTTCTTCATTACTATCAGCGTTCTCCCACCAGTGTCAGCTGGAAGATTCAGCTTAACAATCTCAGAGATCTCACCCCCCAGAACTGATATAGCGTGGTTGGCCTCAAGAATTTCATTTTCGATTTCAGCACCTTTCATTGCTAACGCTTTGCCTGCTATTTTTACAAATGGCAGTAAATACTCTGCAAGAATAGATAATTTGGCAACAGCGCGGGCAACTGCCCAATCATATTTCTCCCGATAGGTAGGGTCTTTCCCCAGATCTTCTGCGCGTACTGGTAAAACCATTGTGTTTGTTAATTGCAAAGATTCAATTACGTGCTTACAAAATTCTGCCTTTTTATGAGAGGATTCAACCAGAGTGAGTGAGATTTCCGGCAACATAATTTTTAATGGAATTCCAGGAAAGCCTGCGCCGGTGCCTATATCAATAATAGAAAAATCTCCACCGCTATGAATTGCACTTAAAGCTGTTAACGAGTCAAGAAAATGTTTTACACAAATGTCTTCAGTATTGGTTATAGATGTCAAATTGAATTTAGCGTTCCATTCTAGTAAAAGGTTTTCAAACAACCGGAAAGCTTCAATCTGCGAATTGGTTGATTCAATTCCTATAAATTGATTAATCAGGACTTCTAATTTCTCCATCAAAGGCATTATAAAAGAAATTACTGCAGGTTGGAGATGAGACAACAAATTCAGAACAATGATTCAGAACTGAGCCTTCTCTCTTTTGCTATAATTGGCAAAATTCCTCTTAAATGGATAAACAATGATTAAGAAAATAAAGGCTGTAATTTTTGACATGGGGGGAGTCTTATTGCGAACTGTCAACCCTGAACCACGCGAGGCTATCGCAAGGCGCTTTGGCACAACCCGAGTGGAACTTGAAAAATATGTTTTTCGAGGACCTACTTCCATGCAATCTGAAGTTGGAGAGGTATCTGATATTGTTCATTGGAAAACAGTTCTGCAGCATTTTGGACACCCTGATGAGAACCCCCTGGAAGTATATGCAGAGTATTTTTCAGGAGACGTGATTGATCAGGAATTGATGGATTATGCAGAATCCTTGAAGCCGGTACTCAAAATTGGTTTACTCAGCAACGCATGGGTAGATTCCAGAATTAAACTAGGGACTATGTTTAATTTTATTGAATCTTTTGACGCAGCCATATTTTCTGCTGAAGTTAAAGCACGGAAGCCTGACGAGGAAATATTTCAGATAATGCTTAATCAATTAAATGTAAAAGCATGTGAGTCCATTTTTATTGATGATTTTCCTGAAAATATTGAAGGCGCCAAAAAAATTGGTTTGTATACAATTTTATTTAAAAATACTCAGGAGGCTATTCGCCAAATTAATACCCTCCTCGGCAATGCGTAAAAAATCCTATGGTATACTCTCAATCTGCCGTGTGTTCTTGACATGACCGCGGCATTTGGGTAAAATTTGCCAACCCTAATAAAGGGCCTGTAGCGCAGTTGGGAGCGCGCGTCAATCGCACTGACGAGGCCGAGGGTTCGAATCCCTCCAGGTCCACTGGGAAAATATGGGCCCATAGCGCAGTTGGGAGCGCGTCTCAATGGCATTGAGAAGGTCGAGAGTTCGAATCTCTCTGGGTCCACTTGCAAAGCTAAGAATGGAGTAATAAGCCATCCGCCAGCGAGCCGGAAGAAATTAGTGAAATGCCGGCACCCGCGCCAGCGGAGCGCAAAAGGCCAAACTCGCCATTCAGGTTGAAGAACCAGGCAGGCGCGGTGAAAAGTACAGCCGCACACGGATAAGCCCGTTAAAGCTCACTGAGGTGGCCAATTGGCAACCAGGGTGGTACCGCGGAGAAATCCTTCGTCCCTGACGACGAAGGAATTTTTATTAATATGAGGAAATATGGCTGAACCTATTGAACGATACATACCATCAAAAATTGAAGGAAAATGGCAGAAGAAGTGGGACCGCTGATGGTCTATCATAACGCTGATATAAACCCTGCAAAGAAAAAGCATTACACACTTACAATGCTTCCTTATCCTTCAGGAAATTTGCATATTGGCCATTGGTATGCCATGACGCCTTCGGATGCACGAGCACGTTATTTGCGCATGCGCGGTTTCAATGTAATGTTCCCTATGGGTTTTGACGCTTTTGGTCTTCCCGCTGAAAATGCGGCTATTCAACGCAATATCCACCCAAAGGAATGGACCTACGCTAATATAAGCCACATGCGCCAACAATTGCAAAGCATGGGTACTATGTTTGACTGGCGGCGTGAAGCAATATCTTCTGATCCGGAATATTACCGCTGGACACAATGGTTTTTCACCCAGTTATTTAAAAATAATCTTGCATACCGCAAAATGTCACCTGTGGATTGGTGCCCGCAATGCAATACAACATTAGCCCGTGAACAGGTTTGGGGTGATGACCGGCATTGTGAAAGGTGCGGTACCCCGGTTATAAAGAAAGACCTTAACCAGTGGTTTTTTAAAATTACCAAATACGCTGAAGAGCTGCTTGGCTTTGATGGGATAGACTGGCCTGAACGAGTTCGTCTGCTTCAGACAAACTGGATTGGAAAATCTACAGGGGCTTCTGTCACCTTTAAAACTGAAATTGGAGATTCTCTGGACGGTATTTACCACCCGGCCAGATACCCTTTGGGGTGTTACCTTTATGGTTCTGGCTCCGGAACACCCATTGGTAAATAAACTGACCACCCCAGACCGAAAAGAGGAAGTAAATAAATACGTGCAAGAAAGCGTGCGGCAGACCGAGATACAGAGAGAATCAACCGAAAAAGAAAAATCAGGTGTTTTTACAGGCGGTTACGCTATCAATCCTGTGAATGGCGAAAAAATCCCGGTTTGGGTCGCAGATTATGTTCTGATGACTTATGGTACAGGAGCGATTATGGGCGTGCCAGCTCATGACCAGCGTGATTTTGATTTTGCGCGAAAATTTGGATTGGAAGTAAGAGTTGTAATAGAACCTGATGGCAATAAGCAGCTTGACGGTGCAACAATGGCAGAGGCAGTCCCTGCCCAAGGAAGTATGGTTAATTCCGGGCCTTTATCCGGCACCCCTGCTGGGCAAACAATCCAAAAGGCCATAGAATTTATTGAGGAAAAGCAGGTTGGCAGACATTCTGTTACATTCCGCATTCGAGACTGGTTGATCTCACGACAGCGATACTGGGGAGCGCCAATTCCAATTGTGTTTTGTAAGCATTGCGGAGAGGTGGCTGTGCCCGACGAACAGCTGCCTATTTTGCTGCCGGATGATGTTGAATGGAGACCGACAGGTGAAAGCCCCCTGAAACTACACCCCACTTGGCGTTTTACCAAATGTCCGGAATGCGGTGGAGACGCTGAACGGGAAACCGATACAATGGATACGTTTATGTGTTCATCATGGTATCACCTGAGATATTTAAGCCCGAAGTATAATCAATGGCCTTTTAAACAAGATGAATATGATTACTGGATGCCTGTTGATACTTATACCGGCGGTGTCGAACATGCAACCATGCACCTGATTTATACCCGATTCTTCCATAAAGCTTTTCGGGATATGGGAGTAACCAAAGGGGATGAACCTATGCTGCAACTGCGAAACCAGGGTCAGATTCTTGGCCCTGATGGGCAGCGTATGAGCAAATCGCGGGGAAATGTGGTTGATCCGGATGAGCAAGTTCGATTGTACGGCGCAGATACAGTACGGGCGTTCTTGATGTTTGGGTATCGCTGGCAGGATGGGGGGCCATGGGATCCGGGAAATATTCAGGGATCATATCGCTGGCTGAGTCGTGTGTGGTCGGTTTTTCTCGAAACAGGGAGCCAAAGACAAGTGGCTCAAGAAAAAGAAAAAGCCTTAAGGCGGAAAGTTCACCAAACGCTGCGTTCAGTAACCAATGATTTCGAGCAATTTGAATTTAACACTGTTGTTTCAGCATTGATGACGCTATTAAACGAAATGATTATTTTTAAAGAAATCGGAGGATGGGGTACAGCTGCATGGAATGAAGCAGTGGATATTTATCTGCGGATGATGGCTCCGGTAACTCCTCACATTGCTGAAGAACTATGGGCGCGTTTGGGTAAACCTTATTCCATTCATCAACAGGATTGGCCGGAGGTTGATGGGGAAGCGGCAAAAGAAGAAGCGATCGAACTAGCTGTTCAGATCAATGGAAAAGTCAAACATAGAATTATCGTTCCAGCTGATATAACCGAAGCTAATGCTAAAGCAGAAGTTCTCGATAATGAAGTGATTGTGAATCTCCTCGGAGGTAAACCACCGAAAAAGGTAATTTATGTTCCTGGGCGGTTGGTAAATATTGTTTTATAAAAAAAAATAAAATAAATAGCCGCCGTGGATCAATATTATGCACGGCGGTTTTTGTAATTGATGGCGAAAAAATTAATTGGTTATTACATGGGCGCCCTGATTGGTTGTTACGGTTGAAAATATCCTTGGATTGAAAAAAGCATTTTCAAGTATTTCAGAGATTTTCTTTAATATATATTGATCATCTTTTTCCATAAAGGCAATCACACTTGGCCCGGCGCCTGATAATGCTGCTCCAAGAGCGCCAGCGTCCAACGCCCCTGTAATAGCGGCTTCAGAACCAGGGTACAGCCCAAGACGGTAATGCTGGTGTATGCTATCTTGCATAGCAATTTTCAGATATTCATAATTGCCTTCCTGGAAAGAATTAACAAGCAAAGCCACCCGGCCAATATTGAATACTGCATCCTTCATAGATACAGATTCAGGCAAAACCGCTCTCGCCTGCGGGGTACTTATTTTGATATCTGGCAATGCAATAATCGCATTTAAAGGTTCTAAGGAGAGTTTCTTTATTACCAATTCCCCAGCCGATAAGGCTGAAATCGTCAAACCGCCACACAGGCAAGCAGAAATATTATCGGCATGTCCTTCATAAGACATCGCCAACTTAAGCAATTCAAAATCATTGATCTGAATATTAAGTAAAGTCTTAGCGCCGAGAAGACCGGCGATAACCGCTGCGGCGCTTGAGCCCAGGCCAGAAGAAACCGGAATATTATTGCTGCATTTAATTTGAATCCCTTTGGGCAATGAATATGACGTGCTTTTTAGCAGCAAAAGCATACTTTGGTATACCAGGTTGGATGAATCTCTTGGTAATGATTCACAGCCTTCGCCTTCAATTTCAATGTTAAGGGAATCTCCTGAAAAGGAAAATTCAATATCATTCCATATATCCAGAGCAAGCCCCAGGCAATCAAAACCAGGACCGAGGTTTGCGGTTGATGCAGGAACTCTGACCAGTATTGAGTTTGATTTAGCCATTTAAGATATATTCCTCAAGTACCTTCATTTCAGGTGGCAGGACTTTGGCTTTACTAAATCCTTCAATAATAATATCAGGGTCTTTCAACCCATGGCCAGTGCAGACAATAATAACCTTCTTACTATCAAGATCGATTTTTTTATCTTCAATTTGCTTTTTTAATCCCGCCAAACCAGCTGCAGAAGCCGGTTCAACCCAGATTCCTGCAGAGGCAAGGAGTCTTTGGGCTGAAAGAATTTCATCATCAGATACTGAAATAATTTTTCCATCGGACTCACTTGCCGCAATTAAAGCCTCCTCACCTCGTGCCGGCCGCCCAATTCGGATGGCTGTGGCAATAGTCTCGGGATCATCAACAGCGTGACCCAGAACCAATGGGGCAGAACCGGCAGCCTGAACCCCAAGAATTTTGGGAAGACCGGTACCCTTACTGGAATGGTATTGTTTAAATCCTTTCCAATATGCTGTGATATTTCCCGCGTTTCCGACCGGTAATGCCAACCAATCCGGAGCAATACCCAAAGTATCGCAAATCTCAAACGCAGCAGTCTTTTGGCCTTCCAGACGAAACGGATTGAGTGAATTAACCAGGGCGATGGGATGTTTTTCGGATAACTTTACAACAAGGTCAAGGGCTTGATCGAAAGAGCCGTCAATCTGAATAACATCTGCACCATAAGCTATCGCCCCTGCCAATTTACCAGCGGCAACTTTTCCCGCAGGAATAATAACTATAGAGCGCATACCTGCCCGGGCAGAATAAGCAGCCGCAGAGGCAGCGGTATTACCGGTAGAAGCGCAGATTGTTATTTTGGATCCTCTATTTACTGCTTCACTAATTGCAACTGTCATTCCCCGATCCTTGAAAGAACCAGTTGGATTTAGACCTTCAAATTTAACCCAAACATCAAATCCACCGCCTAATTGATTGGAAATGGATGGAACAGGAATAAGCGGAGTATTACCTTCCAAGAGTGTCACCGCAGGCATGCCATCTGGAATGTTCAGGTAAGGTCGATACTTCTCAATAACGCCAAAATATGGTTTTGTCATTAAGTTCTCCAAAATTATTTATTAATTGTCAATAGCTAATCGAATCTGATCAGGAGTAATTTCACCTTCTCGAAGAATATCAATCCTTTCCCCACTGCAATTAACCACTGTTGATGAAATACCACCTTTACATTCTCCGCCATCTATAATAAGTTCAATTCGGCCGTTTAATTGGTCTAAAACCTGGCCTGCTGAGGAAGGGCTGGATCCCCCAGATATATTTGCTGAAGTTACTGCCAAAGGGCCGACATTGCGGATTATGGAGCGCAACCACTCATGGTCCGGGATTCTCACTCCGACAGTCGGGTAAGATGTCAAATTATTAGGAAGCAAATCATTTTTTATCACAATTAAAGTCAGTGCGCCTGGCCAGAAGGCTTGAGCCAATTTTTTTGCATTTTCGTTTAGAGATGCGGCTACCTGGCCAATTTGGTTCAAATCAGCAAGTAAAACAGGAATTGCTTTTATGCTTTCACGAATTTTAATTTTAAAGAGGGATTGTATCGCAGCAGAATTATTCACTGAGCAGGCAATGCCATACACTGTGTCTGTCGGTACAGCTACAACTCCGCCCGATCTAATTACCTTAAGGGTTTCTGATATCGCCAAATCACTGGCTTGTTTAAGGATGCGTGTTTTCAATTAACCACCATTAAGTTTTATCAGAACAAGACGAGGCAAACCTGCCAGATCTGGGAGTATTCTAACTGATGCAGAAGGGAAATTTGCATTAGCCAAACTTAAAAGCTGCGATGCCTGAGATGCTTCAATTTCAAGCAAAATCAATCCGTCGGATTTGATCCTGGATCTGGATTGATTTAACAGAAGTTTAAAAGATTTTAATCCATCATGCCCGCCATCCAGCGCAACAGCAGGTTCATATTTACTAACTGCAAGAGTGGGTAAAATTTCAGAGGGAATATATGGTAAATTCGCACATATACAGTCAAATTGAAAATTAAGCCCTTTCATCAAGTTGGCTTGAACCAAATAAATTTGATTATTGAGTGAGTGAATATTTATATTCTCCTGCGCAACTCTAAGGGCGGATGAGGAAATATCTGTTCCAATCACCCGGTTTTCTGGAAGATTACAGGCAATTGATACAGCAATACAACCGGACCCTGTACCAATATCCGCAATAAAATTTCCACCAGCTCGATTCTTGAGCCAATCCAATCCGTTTTCGACCAACACTTCAGTTTCAGGGCGTGGAATTAAGACATCGGACGTCACCTTAATATTTATTCCGAAAAACTCTTGCTTCCCGGTAATATAAGATAAGGGTTCGCCCGATAGAAGGCGGTTTAAAAAAGGAATTCAGTAAATCTTCTTCGGAAGGTGTTAATATTATTTCGGGGTTAGAAAAAGCAATGTAGTTTGGTTTATTTAATGCAAAACTAATAATTGAGTTTATTGATGAGGAAGGTTCATCTGGCAGCTCAACCAATCGCACATTGGCTTGTTGAAGCCACTCACCAAGGACAACCGTCTTAATCCTCCGAATCCGTTATAGAAAGGCGGTCCGATTCATCGCGCTGGGACAGTTCATTGATGAAAATATCCAATCCACCCGCGAGTACTGAGGGGAGGTTATGCGAGGAAACATTAATTCGGTGATCGGTCACTCGGGATTGGGGGTAGTTATACGTCCGAATCTTTTCTGATCTCTCTCCACTTCCAATCTGGGATCGGCGAGTCGCATCTGCTTCTGAATGGCGTTTTTGTTCTTCAATATCATATAAACGAGCCCGTAAAATGCTCATTGCCCGCAAGCGATTTTGTAATTGCGATCTTTCATCCTGGCAGGCAATCACCAATCCTGAGGGTAAATGGGTTATTCTTATGGCAGTGGCGTTTTTTTGTACATTCTGCCCACCTGCTCCTGCTGATCTAAAAACGTCAATTCGCAGATCGGAATCTGGAATATCAATATCAACATCCTCAACCTCGGCCAGAACAGCAACAGTAACCGTAGAGGTATGTATTCTTCCGGATGATTCAGTAACAGGTATACGCTGAACTCGGTGCACGCCTGACTCATATTTTAATTTCGAATATGCGCCCTTTCCTTTTATCAGAAAGATTATTTCTTTCAGTCCACCAATCCCCGTGTCATTCTGCGAAAGTATCTCAATATTCCAGCGGTTAATCTCGGCATAGCGGGAATACATTCGAAAGAGATCAGCTGCGAAGAGCCCGGCTTCATCACCGCCTGTTCCTGCACGGATTTCAATAATGACATTCTTTTGGTCTCTCGGATCTTTGGGTATCAGCAGATTGATTAATTCCAGTTCAAGCTGATCCGCTTTTGGTTTGAGTGCCAGTAAATCATCAGAGGCGAGTGCAATTAATTCTTCATCCCCAGATTCAACGATTTGTTCAGCTTCTTCAATCGCTTTCAGGGTCTGGCGATATTCCCTGGATTTTCCTACAACTTCGTCCAAATCTGCTTTTTCTTTTGATAATTCTGCAACTTGCTGATAATTTGAAATATTAGCTTCAATTAGTTTGTTGATTTCCTGGTAACGGGCTTCAATCGCCTCAAGGTTTTCTAATAACATTCACAATTTTCCTGTAATTATTTTCCGGGATTTTTGAACAATCCGAGTAATTATACCAGTCAGGTTTTTACTATTTTTTTACACCTGAATTTCAATCGAAATTAATGGCTTGGATATAATTATTAGAAATAAAAAATTAATAGAAGGAGTTAAAATGAAAGAAGTTTTGAAAACTGAAAATGCTCCAAAAGCACTTGGTCCATATTCTCAAGGAATCAAAGCCGGTTGTTTGATATTTCTTTCAGGTCAATTGGGTCTGGATCCAAAGACCAATGATTTTTCTGCAGGCGGAGTAGCTGAACAAACACGGCAAGCATTAACAAATCTGAAACATGTGATTGAATCAGCTGGTTCCAGTATGGAAAGTGTTGTTAAAACCACAGTTTTTCTAAAAGACATGAATGACTTTCAAACCATGAACACGGTTTATGGCGAATTCTTCAAATCTGAACCTCCTGCGAGATCAACTGTTCAAGTTGCGGCTCTTCCCAAAGGCGGCCTGGTTGAGATAGAAGCGATTGTTAAGGCTGAATAAATTGAAGCATTTATGAGCGCAGAAATACAAGAAACCATCATTGTTGTTGATGATGAACAAAGTATTATTGACTTTGTTCAGATTTACCTTGAACGAGAAGGTTTTATTTGCAAAGGCATCAATGACGGGATTGTTGCGTTTAATGAAATAATGCAAAGCAAACCAACATTGGTAGTCCTGGATGTGATGCTGCCAGGATTGAATGGGTTTGATGTTTGTCGAAGATTGAGAGCTTCCAATAATCAGGTGCCAGTCATTATGTTAACTGCAAAAGATGATGATATTGACAAAATTTTAGGTCTTGAATTGGGCGCTGATGATTACCTTACAAAACCGTTTAATCCCCGTGAATTAATCGCGAGAATTAAAGCTGTCCTGAAGCGTAACAATTTAAAAAAGCAACTGAAGAAGTAGTAATAAAAGCCGGTGATATTGACAATTAATATCCAGCGCAGAGAAGTAACTGTAAATGGAAAACAAATAGCTTTGCGAACCCAGGAATTTGAACTTTTACGGGTATTAGCTGAAGAACCAGGAAGAGTATATAGCCGCGAACAATTACTTTACCTGGCTTGGGGCTATGACTTTGCAGGCCAAACTCGCACAGTGGATGTTCACGTGGCACAGTTACGAAAAAAACTTGAAAAATGCAGCGTTCAACTAGAAACAGTTACCGGATTTGGGTATAAATTAAAAGCCTAATGTTTGCCTCCTCAATCAGCAACCGACTCTGGTTGACTTATCTAATCATCGTTATTTTTGTCCTACTTATCGCATTTGCAGGGATTGCAGTTGCTTTTCGCAACAGCCCAATGCTTTACCGACAAGTTTTCTATCGGATTTCTTTAGTCAATAGCTTTCTGAGAGAGCGATTAGTATTGGTCATAGATGGTGAATGGGAAACATTCATCCAACTTTTTCTTGATGAGGTTAAGGTTTTTGATGTTAATGTAGCAATTCTGGATTCTGCGGGAAATATTACTTATTCTTACGGTTCAAATGATATCTCCAGCTTTCCAGGTCTCAAACCCTCCTCTCCATCGTTGACAAAAGCAAGGATAAGATCCTTCTTTACAAAGATAAAAATAATCAAACCTGGTTTTATCAGATCAGCCAAATTAGCAGCAACCTATTCCTAGTTACCAGCACAATTAGACCTGAAATTTCAATTAGTTCTTTATTTCAGGATGAATTAATGACAGCCATTAATCAGGGCAGGATTTATTGCATTAATCCTTTCATTTATCCTGGGATGGTTTATTGCTCGCTGGATTACACGCCCTTTGCAGAAAATCGCATTTTCTGCAGGACAAATCGCTGAAGGAAATTATGTAAAGAGTCCCAATTGAAGGTCCGCTGGAAGTCAGACAGCTCGGTGGGGCGATCAATGATATGGCAACCAAAGTCCAAGATAGCATGCAATCGCAAAAGGATTTTGTTGCCAACGTTTCGCATGAATTTAAAACACCACTGACGTCGATACAAGGATTTGCCCAGGCGTTGTATGATGGCGCAATTGACAAAACAAACGATAGAAAGCGGGCAGCAGAAATTATTCTCGGTGAAACGGAAAGATTAAATATTCTTGTAAATGACTTGCTGACTTTAGCAAAACTTGACGCAGGTACGATTGTGATGGCAAAATCACCTGTCGACCTCAACCAATTGATAAGAAATATCCTTGAAAAATTCCAATTTCAAATTAATTCAGCTGATATAAATGTTGTAAAAAAATTATCCGATCCAATGGTTGTTTCAATGGATGCTGAAAAAATCAGCCAGGTTATAAATAACCTTGTAGACAATGCGATTAAATTTTCGCCTCAAGGCGGGGAAATAAGTATTTTCACATAACATGAGGGAAAGCATGCTTTATTTTAATCACCGATTCAGGACATGGGATCGGAGATGATGACCAGACGAGGATTTTTGAACGGTTTTTTCAAACTGATAAATCGCGGCAAAGGCGGCCAAGGCAGAGGGGTGGGATTAGGACTTTCCATTGCCAGGCAAATTGTAATTGCTCATGGCGGAAGCATAAGTGTAAAGAGCGAAATCGGACGAGGAAGTACTTTCATGGTAAAACTACCGTTAACCAATGGCCAGCAAAAAAAACCTCATCCTGATGTATCCGTCATTGTTCCTTGTTTTAATGAGGAAAAAACCATTCAGTTATTATTGCAGGCGATCTTAGACCAAAGTACAAAACCGAAAAAATTGAAGTGATTGTTGCCGATGCAATCTCAACTGATAATACGCGCCAAAAAATTCTGGAATACTCTGAAAAGAATCCCTTACTTGCTATTCGTATTGTAGATAATCCAAAACAGACAATTCCTGCAGCGGTTAACGTCGCCGCGAAAGCCGCTCAAGGGGATTATTTGATTAGGTTAGACGCGCATTCTGTCCCGACAGTGAATATGTTCAAAATAGCATTGATTTACTGAAATCAGGAAAAGCACAAAATGTTGGAGGGGTATGGGAGATTCGTCCCGGAAATAATACTTGTATTGGTGAAGCAATCGCCAAAGCAGCATCACATCCCCTTGGGGCAGGGACGCGGCATACCGCATCTCGACAGGCAAGGTATGTGGATACCGTTCCTTTCGGTGCTTTTAAAACCATTGACTTTTTCAAGCTCGGTGGATTCGATGAGAATTTGCTTTCAAATGAAGATTATGAATTTAATACCCGGCTGCGCCAAAATGGGGGCAAAGTTTGGTTAGATCCTTCCATCCGATCGAAATATTACGCGCGGAAAAATATCAATGAATTGGGAAAACAATATTGGAGATACGGGTTTTGGAAGAACCGAATGCTCCGGCAAATATCCTGGGAGCCTTCGTTGGAGGCAGGCCATACCGCCAATATTTGTTTTGCTTGTAATTGTATTTGGAATATTGTCATTATTATTTCCATTTGCTCGTATAATAATGGGGACAGGTTTAGGTCTGTATTTGTTAGTTCTATTATTCAGCAGTTGCATTGAATCCGTAAAGAATCGAAATGGTTGTTATCTGTTGATGCCGATAGCTTTTTAACAATCCATTTTTGCTGGGGAAGCGGATTCTTGTTCAGTTTTGTGCCCAAAAAACTGTAAAAAATACTTCTTTGATGAAAAAATTTCAGCAATATCAAAAGCCGTTATGGCGCATCACTCCACGTGAACGCAGATTTATCCTTTTATTTGGCGACCTATTAGCAATTGGTATGGCTCTTCTTGTGGCACTTTATTTTTGGGCAATGGGAGACCAATGGTTAAAATTCAGCTGGCAATTTTTAAAGGAACGACCACCAGATTGGTATTATTTTCTGCCGATAATCTGGTTAGTTTTGTTGCTGGAACTATATGATCCAAGAAGAGCAGGCAAACAAGCCGATACGATCCGAGGAATAGCAGTTGCAGCCACCATTTGCTCGATTCTGTATCTCGCAATTTTCTTTATTTCAGAACCAAAATCATTACCAAGAAGAGGTGTGGCAGGGTTTATTGCTGCTGTAGCAATCTTTACACTTTTATGGAGGTTGTTATATATCCGAATATTCAACGCTCCGGCGTTTCTAAGACGGGTATTAATAATAGGCGCGGGCAGAGCGGGTTCAATCCTGGCAGAGATAATACAAAAAATTAAACCCATACCTTTTAAAGTAGTGGGCTTTGTTGATGATGACATTAAAAAAACACGACTCCAAAATTAATGGCCTGCCTGTGTTAGGCAATAGCGACACAATGATGGATGTAATTGAGAAGCAATCAATTACAGATTTAATATTTGCTATTTCTGGTGAAATGCATACCTCTTTATATTCCGCGATTCTCACAGCCGAAGAGATGGGCATTGAAGTAACAACAATGCCGGTGATATATGAAGAATTGCTGGGTCGAGTACCAATCTCATTATTAGCTGATGATTGGGTCTTGAGATCCTTTGTAGACCGGGCACATGCAAGTGGTAGCTATGAATTAATTAAAAGGTTGATGGACTTGTTGTTCGCAATTGTTATGTTTGTATTTTTAATATTGCTTTTTCCGATCATTGCATTAGCAATTTTTATAGATGATGGTCTACCAATTTTATTTCGACAAATGCGTGTAGGCAAAAGCGGAAAACTATTTAACCTCTATAAATTCCGAAGTATGCGGAGGGATGCAGAAAAAGATGGCATCGCCAGATTCGCTGTTGAAAATGATGAACGAGCAACCAAAATGGGAAAATTTTTGCGAAAAAGCCATCTTGATGAACTTCCTCAATTAATCAATGTTTTACGGGGAGATATTTCACTCGTCGGACCGCGCGCTGAGAGACCAGAATTGGTTGAAACTCTTGAAAAGAAGTTCCTTTTTATCGCGCCCGATTATTTGTTAAACCTGGCGTTACGGGTTGGGCGCAAATTAATTATCGATATGCATCCAATATTGAAGAGACAGCTGTTAAATTGGAACATGATCTTTATTACATCATGCATAGCAATATTCTTCTGGATTTTGTTATTCTAATAAGGACTTTTGGATCGGTTGTTGGATTTCGTGGATTATAGATGAAAAGATTACCAAATATTCGCAACCGATATGTTCTGATTGGTGATGAGGTTTTAATTGTTATTTCAGTTTTAAGTGCCTATATTCTTAGGCTTGAATTAGTTGAAGTTTTTAGTAATTATTATCTTTCTCTTCTTTGGATGCTGGGTATTTCACTTATCGTTAAACCCCTAACATATTATTTTTTTGGCCTTTATCGGCGTATGTGGATCTATGCCAGTATGAAAGAACTTAGAATTATCATTGTTGCTGTAACAACAGCCTCTGTTTTGTATCCTTATGCATGCTCGCCTTGTTTTCTAACCGATATTTTATTTCCTTCCCTCGATCTGTATTGATTATTGATTGGATTCAATCGATTATTTTTGTTGGGGGTATCAGATACATGATGAGGATGTTTGCAGAAAGCAGGAAAAAATCTGCAACCAATGGAAAAACCTCCCCCCAAAAAAACACACTAATTATTGGTGCAGGGGATGCAGGGGCGTTGGTTGCAAGGGAATTGATAAAAAACCAACAACATAAATTAACCGGTTGGATTTCTTGATGATAACCCAGATAAACTCAATCAGCAAATTCATGGGGTAACTGTTATTGGTCAATTGAAGGATATCACCAGGATAATAGCAATAAAGAGATTGATGAAATAATTATTGCCATTCCAAGTGCACCTGGCAGTGTTGTCAGAACTGTTTCTGAAGCCTGCCACCGCAATCATGTCTCTTTTCGAACAATGCCAGGCATTTATGAACTAATTGGGTGGACAGGTCAACGTTTCTCGTCTGCGCGAAGTAGATATTGCCGACTTGCTTCGCCGCGATACCGCAGATATTGATGATAAAGTGGTGGGCGTGATTCTAAAAGGAAAGTCGTTTTGGTAACAGGCGCAGGTGGTTCAATCGGAACGGAATTATGCCGCCAAATTGCACGTTGGGAACCTTCAGAATTAATTCTTCTTGGTCACGGCGAAAATAGTATTTTTGAAGCATTCCTTGAGATTAAAGAGAATTTCCCTAATTTGAAATTATCTGCTTCAATTGCTGATATTCGCGATGAAAACCGAATTGAGCAAGAATTCTTCAGAAATAATCCACAAGTCGTTTTCCATGCAGCCGCCCACAAGCATGTACCTTTGATGGAAAATAATGTAGAGGATTGCATTCTAAATAATGTTTTGGGAACTCAAAATATCATCAACGCTTGTATTAAACATGATATAGAAAGACTTGTGCTGATTTCAACCGATAAAGCTATCCGACCAGTAAGTGTGATGGGCGCAAGCAAGAGATTAGCGGAAATGCTGGTTCTTGATGCTGCTATGCGGACTGGAAAGACTTATTCAGTCGTAAGATTTGGAAATGTTCTTGGCAGCCGGGGAAGCGTCGTTCCTTTATTTTAAAAGGCAAATCGCTCACGGTGGCCCTGTGACCGTCACTCATCCAAAAATGAAACGATATTTTATGACAATTCCTGAAGCAGTCCATTTGGTTTTACAGGCCGCGGGAATTGGCAAAGGCAGCGAGACCTTTATTCTCAATATGGGCGAACAAGTAAGAATTGTTGACCTGGCGGAAGATTTAATTACTTTCCGGATTGGAACCGGGTAAAGATATTGAAATTGTCTTTACCGGTATTCGAGAAGGTGAAAAGCTCAGCGAGGATCTTTGGAACGACGGAAAACATTTTAATCATACATCACACCCCGATATTTTTTCTGAAGAAGGCCAGGAAGAATTGAGCGGTGATACTCTATACAATTCTGTTAATCTACTTATTGACCTTGCAAAAGCAGGATCAGAAGAGAAAATTACAGATAACCTTAATGAGATTATTCCAAATGCGGAAATAAAAAAAATATTCTTTAATGATATTTTGAAAATCAATCAATGAGTGCTATAAATCCATCAGATTGGGATCAATTCCTTAATGCGCATACGAATGCACATATTTTACAAACAAGAGTATGGGCGGAGCTTTAATCGGACTTTGGCTGGAATTCTGTTTTTATTCAAAATGGCACTTCTGGCGCGCAAATCCTTTTTAAAAAAATGCTATTTGGATTTTCAATCGGATATATCCCAAAAGGCCGATCGGGCTTTTTCGCAAAGAGTTCTTTGATGAAGTTCTACTTTATTGCCGAAATAACAAAGTTATAGTTCTTTACGTTGAACCAGATAGGTGGGAAGAGGAATTCGGTAATCAATGCCTGAAAAATTTGGATTTTTCAGAAAGCGGCATTTCTATACAGCCGAGGCGGACAATTCTTGTATCACTTGAAGGAAGTGAAAAAGATCTGCTTGAGAGAATGAAACAAAAAACACGGTATAACATCCGGCTTGCACAAAAAAAAAGACTTTGTTGAAAATCCACAGATATCGAAGCGTTTGTTCGATTGATAAAAGAGACAGGTGAGCGAAATCAATTTGGTCTACATAGCCCAGCCTATTATCGAAAGGTATATGAAATATTCTCCAAAGAAAAATGCTGTCAATTCTTAATCGCGAAATATCAGGGAACTCCGCTTGCCGCACTAATAATATTTTTTCGAGGGGATAGAGCGTGGTATTTTTATGGTGCATCTTGCGAAAAAGAACGAAACCGAATGCCAACTTATCTTCTTCAGTGGGAGGCGATGCGTTTGGCAGCAAAAGAGGATGCACTAAATATGATTTATGGGGGGTTCCAGATTATGATGAAGAAACCCTCAAAAAAATATTTGCATCCAGAGAACACGTTTATGGGGGATTTATCGGTTCAAACGTGGATT
>CAVRPM010000004.1:0-53506 GCA_963723145.1 uncultured Chloroflexia bacterium | reverse complement strand
GGCGGTAAATTAATTAGAAGCGCAGGTGTTTTTCAAAAAATAATAAACCCTCTGCCATTTCACTTATATCAAACAGCATATAAACTAAGGAAAGGCTCTCTCTCATGAAATGAAGAAATTTGAAAAATTCAAATTTTGATAGGAAAAATAAGCTATGAATAAAGAGCAATGAATAAAGAGCGATGGAATAGTATCATCTCTCAGTTTGAGCAATCCACAATTCTTCAAACTTGGGAATGGGGTTTAATTAAATCCCAATATGGGTGGAAATCAGATTATTTTGTAAAAGAAGATGCATTTGGAAAACCCCAGTCTGCAGGAATGATCCTTTCACGTGCACAGCACTTAAGCAAATTTGGACCTGCAATAAAAATATTCTATATTCCACATGGCCCATTGATTGACTGGAATAAACCAGATATTGTAGAAGAAACATTCGATTACTTAAAAATTATGCTGTTGAAAAAAAGGCTGTTTATATTAAAACTGACCTGCAAATTGTTGTTTCACACGGAATTGATGATCACCCTTCAAATCAAGCGGGAAATGTTCTAGCAATGGCTGAGTATTTGAAAAAGTCGGGATGGAAATATTCTCAGCAACAAATTCAGTATAAAAATACATTCTGGATTAATTTATCACCTTCAGAAGATGAATTGCTGGCGAAAATGAAACAAAAAACCCGCTATAACATCCATCTGGCGGAAAAAAAAGGAGTAAAGATCAGGCATGGATCAGTAGAAGACCTGGAGAGTTTGTATGAGATGTATTCCGAAACATCTCTTCGAGATGGATTCATAATTCGTCCCAAAGAGTATTATTTTAAGGTCTGGCAAACATTCATTGAAGCAGAAATGGCAATTCCACTTATTGCCGAAGTCCAAGGTAAGACAGTCGGAGCAATATTCCTCTTTTACTTTAATCAAAAATCATATTACATTTACGGAATGTCCCGGGAAATCCACCGGGAAAAAATGCCAAACCACTTATTACAATGGGAAGCAATAAAACTAAGCAAATCTTTGGGTTGTAAAAAATATGACCTATGGGGAGCTCCAGATGTTTTCGATTCTACTGACCGTATGTGGGGAGTATATAAATTTAAAGATGGCTTTGGAGGAGAAATTATTCAAACGATGGGGGCGTATGACTATCCAGCATCAAAATTAACATATACAATTATCCAACAAGTTCTTCCAAAATTTCAGTATATAACCAGAAGAATTCGTCATAAACAAATTAAGGATGAATTGACTGGATAATATCTAGAAAATATTAATAAAACATGAGCCTCGATATTCAAACGACTGTAAGAACAATACTTATTTTCCTTTCGATCGCTTTTTTTATTATGTTAATAACCGCGGTGCGAGCTTTCCAAGAGGCGGGGAGGTTGCGCTTTTTCCTTAAGAAAAAGAGAGATATTAGGGAGAGCCTGGAGATATGTTCTGTTTGCATTTTTAATTGCGAGCTCTGCGATTCTTATAAATTCATTAGCCGAACCATTGGCATATAGGGTTTTTCCTCCTTCACCAACGGTTACACAAACACCAACAATTACCTTGACGCCAACGGTTTCCGTAACTCCCACAGTCACAAACACACCCACGATGACACAGACCCCAGAATTTACAGCAGTTCCGATCATGCCAGCAGTTATCAGCCAGGATTTCATTTCTGAAGTAACCCCGAATCCCCAAGCAGTTTTTAGCACCCCAATTTTCTCTAAACGAATAGATGAGGGCTATCAACCAGTTGACGCGGCGGATACTTTTGAAAATCCGATTGATGTAATATATGGAACGTTTTCATATGAAAATATGATTACAAATTCGCAATGGTCAGCACTCTGGTTCAGGGATGGCGAGCTTGTATCATACGAATCCATGCCTTGGAATGGCGCATCAGGCGGATTTGGGTATACAGAATGCAGACTATCCCCAGATAAATGGCTGCCGGGTATATATGAGGTGCAAATTTTCGTTGGCGAAATCTGGAAGTCTAGCGGAATATTCACGATCACTGGCATTCCACCCACAGCCACTGTTACCGCGACCGCAACAATGACCAGGACTCAGACCATCACACTAACACCAACTGGCACATTAGAACCAACAGGCACATTAGAACCAACAAGCACATTAAAACCAACAAGCACTTTAACACAACCTTAACTCGGACGATAACACCTTCAATAACTAATACGTTGACACCATCAGCAACGCCAACTTTAACAATTACACCTAACCCCAGCCAGACTGCAACGAGAACGCTAATACCATCCCCAACCCAGGTTCCCACAGCAACCAGGTGGTCAACTATTTACCGGTAGAATTCAACCGCTATTTGGCCAGCGATATGAGCGTTATTGACAAGTAGGGCGATATTGGAATCCAGACTGCGCTGACCGGTTTGTTTGCTGATGCGGTCGAGGAGAAACGGGGTAGTTGCAGCTCCGGTGATCTGGAGATCTCCTGCTTCGGATATGGCTAAATTTATCATTTCTTCCATATAATCTGCCGGAAGTGAAGAATCAGCTGGGGGTGGAACAGTTACCAGGATTGCTGTTGAAAGACCAAGTCCCCAATGAATTTTTGCAAAGTCAGCAATTTCTCTTGGGCTGTTGAAACGAAAATCAACTTTCAACCCACTGGTTAGTGAATAAAATGCCGGTATTTCATCAGATTGAAAACCAATTATTGGGACTCCTTCCGTTTCTAAATACTCCCTGGTTCTAGGAAGATCCAAGATTGATTTTGCGCCAGAACAAACCACGATGATAGGAATTTTTGACAACGTAGGCAGGTCCGCAGAAATGTCCATGCGGTTTCCCCGGTGAACGCCGCCAATACCACCAGTGGCAAAAACTTTTATTCCAGCTAAATTAGCGACAGTCATGGTGCCTGAAACTGTTGTACCTCCATTAAGATGTTGAAGAATAGCGCCGGCGATATCCCTGCGGCTTACTTTTATGGCTTTATCTGAATTGGCAAGCGTCTCCAATTCAACATTGCTAAGTCCAACATGAATTTCACCATTCAAAATACAAATGGTTGCCGGAACTGCGGATTCATCCCTCACAGCTTTTTCCATTGCACGGGCTGTCTCCAGGTTTTTAGGTTTTGGTAAACCATGTGTGATAACAGTGGATTCAAGAGCAACAACGGGTTTCTTGGCTGCTAAAGCTTGATCGATCTCTTTTGTGTAGATTATATTTTTCATTTAATCACCTTTTCACTAATATTTATTATCTCAACTTTAATGATTTCTGCACCGAAAAGAAAACTCATTGTCTCTCGTAAATTAATTGAGAGCGAATTGTTAAAAGCATCAATGATATTTAATGAGTTTAATTTATCTTCAGGATTAGAAATATTTTTAGTCTTAATCATTAGGGGGATATAAATCGGTCTTTTACGATTTCTTTTTAAACGATATATTTCATTAGGTTTCTTGACTCTGAAGCGAAAAACATACATTTGATGATTTGATTGATTGAGAGGGAAATTATTATTAATAATATGTTTATCATCCTGAGATTTATTCGATGGAAACGGCGAAATGTCTCTTAAACTCAGTTTATTTTGGGTAAGCGTCGACATAATAACTGAAGTTAAAATATTTTCAATAATAAATGACAAATTATTAGAATCACACAATTTAAACAAATTAATCAAAGGTAATTGGTTTTTGACTTTATCATCAAAGGGTAATTGGTATGAATAAACAAGGTCAAATCTTGTATTAGGCCAGAAAAACCCATCATTTTGATTATTAATAACTACTTCAAGATTTGATGGTTTGAGGTTGAAGCAATCAATAATTTTTTCTTGATGGCTAAGCGAGATTTCTAAATTTTTATTATCACTTGAATTTACCAATGTTCTGAAAGTTCCTTTTCCATAAATAAAAAGTGCAAATCCAGGCATAAGGTCAGCTATTAAAGGTCCTTCAGGGAAAGAAAAAGATATATTAGCGCTTGGATCTATAAAATCCTCCGGGAAATGATATTTAGGTAATGGCGGAACCGAATAAGCGCAATTTAATAAATAGTCTTTGTTGTTCTTATATAATGAAAAAGTTTTAATTCACAAAATAAATTGACATTGGTTTTAAAACTTGTATAAAAAATAAAAAGGATAAGCGCAAGACTGCTCAATGTAAATGAGGATAAATAAGCATTCAGGATATCCCTGAAGAGAGACACAGCTAAAGTTGATGAACTAGAGGTTGGGATTTTAATCAGATTTAAATTTCCAAAAGGAATGTAAACCGCTGAAATTACAGCCAATAATGACCAAATGATAAAAAAAAGAAGAATAAAAAATATTAATCGAAGATAGCCCGCCTGAGAATTTACTTGAAATAACCCACTAAAAATATTTTGCGATTTCTTCACAATTATTCTTTCGCAGAAGTAAAAATATTAATTTGAACCCAATTATTAATAAACATCATTAATAAATATTCGGAGTTTAATCCCATAGAACCTCAATCGTTTTGGGTCAAATTCTCCGGGAAAGATTGCTAAAATATCTTCCCTTTTTTTGTTCTTGCAAAAAATTCGCCAATTGTCTAAAATCTCGTTAATCAGATGATTTTCAAAATTTTGAGTTGAAGCGGCTGAGAAATTATCAGCATTTATCGATTTGGTCAAATTTAGGAACATATCCAAATCCTTATTAATTCGTCCACTCATTTCAAAATTATAAATAACTGAAAAGGATGGAATAATAAATTCGCCAGATTGACATTGCGTTTTTGTTTGTTCAACGGAACTAATACGCGAGTGATACTCGGTTAAGGTTTCTTGAATTTTCTTAGGTTCAAATGACCTTTCACTTTCAGGACCGAACTGTATAATGCGAATTCCAAGGTAAAAAGCACCTATGATTTTAGGATTCTTTTTAGTTAAATGGAACCCGTGAAGTAAAAGTGAGGCATGGTTTGATGAGTCTGTTATTAATATCGCACTTTTTTGATCAATATTTATTGCATGGATATTTGGTTTTTTCTTTAGAAAAATATAATCCCCCATAATTTCTCCATTCCTGACAGCGGTGATTAATGAAGAAGCAAGAATTTGTTTGAAGATTATACGTTTTGAAAGATTAAATTGATCGGAGAAATTTAGGTCGGGAAAGATAAAAAATTGCCAGAAAGCCATGGAACAAAAGACAGTTATAACTGTTGAAATGGAAAGAATAAGAAGCCATTTAACCTTTCCATCAATAATAAAACCCACTGAGAATATTAAAACATAGAATAAGAGAATAAACCAATATTTTCTGGTTGAGCGAATCTCTTTATTGCTAATCGATCGCATATATCGATTTTATATTAAAAATGATTTTAAAATACTAAAGATATGAATAACTCCAAGAAGATAATTCAAGAACTTCAAGGTAGTATCGATTGGATTGAATTAGCCTTAATAATTCTTAATTCAGGCATCGGTCTGGCTTTAACTCATCAACTTTTGTACCCGATTAATTGGATTCTTTCACTATTATTTATTTTATGGACAATATTTTTTTTCTTGGGGAGCGAATTTCTAAATATTTATATTACGTATGATTATTTAGAAAATGAAATAAATAAGTACGAATTAGCAAGAGCCATTCAACTTTTCACTGTTTTATTCTTCAGCGTAAGTATTATTCCCCTCACCCAAATCATACTGTTATCGCTTAATAATTATTTACCTATTTACCTTATTTCCCTTTTAGCGCTTTGGTTTTTGATAAGGAAAATTCTTGAGGTAAAAATTCGAGTTTTTGGGATCAATGAAACCATTTCTTCATTCATGATTAGTTTCATTATTCCAATAATTGTATTAAACATAAACCATATTCAAATTCACGAATTACTAATTCCGATTGCTTTTTTTATTTTTCTTGAAATAATTGCTTTTAAATTCATTAGAGAATTAATTTTCACGATTCAAGAAAATACCAATTCGAGGCAAATCCCCTTATATATTGGATTTTTTACTCTTCAAAGGACAATAATATTCTTGATCTCTTTTGGCTACCTGTCATGTTTTTTTTGGCTTTTTTCTCAAGGTAGAATACAGTTATTAAAAACACCCCTGGTCACTTTACCCTTTGCATTCTTAATCATAAACAAAGTAAAACGAGCTAATGAGAGTGAACGGGGGGATATGAATAAATTGAAAGAGACTGCAATAATCTTTATTACTCTAGTTGAAGTTTCATGGATCTTAAGTTTATGGGTATCATGATCAATTCGAAATTAAATTTCAAAATAATATTGATCTATATATCGTGAAACGAAAGAATCAAAACAAAAGAATCAACAACACAACCATAATTCTCACAGACAAATTATTTTACGCGGAGTAATGTCTTTCCGTTGCTCCATAATCCTTCCAACTGATAATACTCTCTTTGTTTTGGGGAAAATACATGCAGAACGATATCGGTGAAATCAACCACCACCCAACCATTGCTGGGAGTACCCATGGCTTTAGATTTGACTTTGTACTTGGTAACCATGGTATCTTCGGCGGTTTTTACTAAAGCTCTAATCATCCTATCACTTGTAGCGGAACAGATCACGAAAAAGTCAGTAAAAATTGCGACTTCCCGAATATCAATTAAAGTAATATCTTCTGCCTTTTTTTCTTCCAAGGCAATAACAAGCTCACGCGCCTGATCGATTGTTGAAATTATTTCCAGATTTCACCTCAATAATCTTTATTTCAAGGATTAAGTTTAACACAAGGAGTTTTAGTTATTTAATCTTATTGAAAATAATTCTGTATAAATAGATCTGATATACGTCAATTTACTTTGGAAGAAAACAACTTCCTCGATATGAGATTCACATATCACACCAATATTCCTGTTTCTATATAATGTGCTTATCCCGGAGAGATCACAATCCTTTCTGTTATTTTTTATCCTACCGATTGTTATGTGAGGAGAAAACCCCCTTTCTTCTTTTGGGTAACCCAATGCGATAGCAACCGATTCAATATCCTGAAATAGTCGAAATAATTCATCGGAAGGAGAAATTCCAACCCAAACAACTTTTGGCTTTCGAAAATTAGGAAAAACGCCCAATTCTTTAAATGATAAAGTAAATGAATTTGTTGCAGATAAAGCCGAAATGAGTGAGTTTTTGATGGGCAAGATATCTTTGGGTTTAAATTCACCCAAAAACTTAAGAGTAATATGGAGATTCTCATTATTAACCCAGCTAATACACAAAGGGAAATCCTTCTCTAAACCCAAAATTATCTTATTGAATTCTTGACGGCATTGGGGAGATAAAGGAATTGCAAAGAATGAGCGTAGTGTAATACTTTCCATCTCACAATTATTAAAATAATTTTACTATCAAGAAAGAAAGCATTGAGTTAGGTCATCTATACAGTAAATATGAATTATGGTATAAGATTAAAACCCTGCTGTGTTCGTGATGCGGCAAACAACGTTTTGAACCAACACTTAATAAAATGGGTTTTGCGCTTCTGGATGTAACGCGATAGGCGAAAGCCAAGGCGGAGCTACCGAGGTAAAACCCAACCTGCGAAAGCAGGTTCAAAACCGAGTCGCACACGGCATGGCGGGGAGTTTTATTTAAGAAATATGAGAAAATAAATTATATACTTGACTAAATAATTACCTTGGAATATTAATTGCATAGAAGGAGGTTAATATGACGATGAGAGCAAAATTTAATCACACGATCAGGTGTTCTGAATGGCAACGAGAACGTTCTTAGCGGTGATTTACTGACAATCGGCCGTGATCCATCGAATGATTTTGTTGTGGAGGATATTGAAGTATCTCGCAATCATGCGAAAATTTCATGTGATAAGGAAAAATTCAGGATTGAAGATCTGAATTCGACGAATGGCACATTCATAAATGGCCGAAAAATCAGCACCCCTGAAGCCTTAAAAGATGGTGATCTAATTAGATTGGGCGAAAATAATGTTTATGAATTCTCTTTGATTAAGAAAATCAAAAGGATGAGACGCCTTCATTTCGAGAACATGACTTAGAAGAGAATGTTCAAAAAAACTTATTAGCCGGCAGCGAAATTGAATTGAATTCAGAATATATTAATGATGTGCTAATATCTGAAGATGATAGCAAGAATTTATTAAATACTTTGTCAAAATTCCCAACCTGGGGGGTTATCCTTGTTATATTACTGGGTTTTGTGATTTTGTTCTGCATTATTCCTGTGATTCTTATCGAAATAACAGACCAGTGGTGCAATCTATTTTCAGGATTTTTTAATGCCATTAGTCCAGGTGTATGCCCCTAATTCATAAAAAGAGCCGGGCATGAGAGCCGGCTTTTTTTATGGGCGTTATAATACTTATACAAATGCTATCTGAAGAAAAACAAATTTCCCCAAAGTGGAGTACAACTACCAAAGTGGTAGTGGTTTTGCTATTTCTAACTGGAACAATAGCCCTGCTTATACGTTTTTCGAGTTTGCTCAACACCCTTATTTTGGCTTTTATTATTGCAGTACTTTATTATCCTATCGCTGAATGGTTAAATAGAAAAACTAAACTTGCATGGGTATGGTCAGTAAGCTTAATTTATCTTATTACAATTGTTATTGTATTTGGATTACTAGCTGCCGGGGGAATTGCCCTAATTAATCAAATTGATGGTTTAATTAAATTCCTCCAAAATACACTTTATCAACTTCCGGATTTATTCGATCAATTAACCAGCACCCAATTTGTGTTAGGTCCATTTAATATGGATTTTAGCTATATCAAATGGGATCAGGTAGGAGATCAATTCTTAAAAACTGTTGAACCTTTATTAGCCAAAGTGGGAAACTTCTTCGGCGGAATCGCTACCGGGACTGTTGGATGGGTAGGTTCCTTTTTATTCTCTATGCTTATCTCGTTCTTAGTGCTTACCGAAACACATGGATCAAGGATTAGATTATTAAAATTGGAAATTCCTGGTTACCAGGACGACATTAAGCGTCTAGGTAATAAATTAAACATCATTTGGAAAGTATTTCTACGAGGACAAGTATTAATATTTCTAGCTCGATTTGTTCTATACCTTGTGATACTCAGTACATTTCGTCTTAGGTTTGTTTTAGGACTTGCTTTGCTTGCCTCACTGGGGAATTTTATTCCGTATTTAGGAGTTGCAATCGTTTGGGGCATTATTTATTTTGTTGCGTTGTTTCAGGGAACAACTATATTTGGTCTGGACCCTTTCCCTTATGCAGTGCTGGTAATGGGAGTGGGCTGGATTTTGGATAATTTGTATGACACTTTTTTTTCACCAAGAATTTTGGCTAATGTTTTAAAGCTGCACCCCGCAGCTATTTTGGTGGCAGTCTTAATTGGATTAAACCTGTTCGGAATTATTGGTGTGTTCCTGGCACCTCCTCTGCTAGCTTCGATAAAACTGCTTATGGATTACTCGCAAAAGAAACTGCTTGATCAAAATCCTTGGGACGATGAGCAAGGTTCATTAGGATACGAAAAACCGCCACCATTTTTCAAAACAATATTTATTAAAGATCAAAACAACCCTTAATAAGTTATTCAAAACTGGAAATATTAATCCCAAGGAGAAAAAATGAAAGAACAGCCTGAAACAAAAATTACTACTATTGTTGAATCAGACGATAGCTATTTGTATACTGCCGAAGAACCTGATGGAGAAGTGACTTATCATTTGCAAATAAACAATGTAACCCAACACTTCTTTATGGAAGAATGGCAGGAAGCGCTGGATTTTCTTAAAAAAGTAGTTAATGCTTTTGACAGCCAAAAATCTCTAGTGAGTTTAGAATGAATCTCGATGATTTTAGCAAATTTAATACTATTGATCCAGATGGAATGCTGGAAGAAATTCAAAAACTGCCTGATCAATTATTATTAGCCTGGAAAACAGCAGATAGATTGCCCCTCCTCCCACCACCAGAAGTTTATTCTGAAGTCATTATCGCAGGAATGGGTGGGTCAGCAATAGGTGCTGATCTGCTTGCTTCTTATACGGCGCCTTTATGTAAAATACCAACAAGCGTTATAAGAGGATATCACTTGCCTGCATGGGCAAAAGGCAAGAATATTTTGGTAGTATGTTCGTCACACTCTGGAAATACTGAAGAAACCAATTCTATTTACGAGGAAGCCATTGTCAATCAATGCACCGTTATGTGTATCTCAACCGGTGGAAAACTCCTTAAATCAGCATCTGAAAGAAACCTGGTTGGATGGAAATTTGACCACAAAGGCCAACCACGGTCAGCTGTTGGATTTTCGTTTGGATTGCTGTTAATTTATTTTCTCGCCTGAAACTGATTACGGATCAAAACGCAATTTTGGAATCGACAATCATTGACATGCGTGATTATATAAAAGAGATTAATGCTAATGTTCCGGTCGCTAAAAATATCGCTAAACGTATTGCAGGACAGGCAATAAACAGATATCTTGTAATCCTTGGGGCAGAGCATCTGGAACCAATTGCCCGCAGATGGAAAACACAAATCAATGAACTCGCAAAATGCTGGGCTCAGTTTGAATTTCTGCCTGAAGCTGACCATAATACCCTCGCTGGTCTAGTTTTTCCTGAAAAGAATTTGCAGAATACTTATGCTTTATTCTTAGATTCAGAAAATTATCACCCTCGCAATCACAAGCGTGTTGAATTGACCTTTTCTGAATTTATGGTTTCCGGAATATGCACTGATAAAGTTTCGGTCTCAAGTAATTCAAGGCTAAGCGAGATATGGAAAATACTATTGCTTGGCGATTTTGTATCATATTACTTGGCTATCTCCTATCAGATAGATCCAACACCCATAGAAGCTCTTGAGAATTTTAAGAAGGCGATGCTCAACTAACATATGAAGGTTGGGTTATTTCAACAATTCTATTATCTTGTAAATAGAACAAATATACTATAGAATATATTCAATGAGTTGCAACGCTAGAAAAATACTACATGTAGATCTAGACGCCTTTTTTTGCGCTGTTGAAGAAAAGTTTGATCCATCATTAGAGGGTAAGGCTTTTGCAACAGGAGGTTCACCAGAGGGGAGAGGTGTTGTAACATCTTGTTCTTATGCAGCCCGCCAGTTTGGCATCCGGTCTGCAATGCCAATGAAACAGGCTCTCCAAAAATACCCGCAGTTGATAATAGTACATGGGCATTATAAAGAATACAGCAATCAATCTCGACAAGTAATGGAAATAATCCAAAATTTGACTCCCTTGGTTGATCAAATTTCAATAGATGAAGCCTTCCTGGATGTAAGTGATCTGCCCAGAGAGTCCAGACAAATTGCTTCTGATCTCCAAATGACCATTTATTCAGAGCTACATCTACCTTGCTCTATTGGAGCTGCAAGCAATATGCTTGTTGCAAAAATCGCAACTAATATTGGAAAATCAAATCATAAAGGAATCACACCTCCAATGGCTATCATGGTTATTAAACCGGGTAAGGAAAAGGAATTTCTAGCTCCATTACCAGTGATTGAAATGTGGGGCATCGGCCCTAAAACTGCCGAAGAATTTAACAAATTAGGTATCAAGACTATTGGAGATGTATTAAGATTTCCGGAAGATGATCTCAAAAATAAATTCGGTAATTACGCAACAGATTTTAATTCGCAAGGCAAATGGAATTGACAACCGCCCAGTTTCAAGCATTGAAGGGATTAAATCTGTTAGCAATGAAACAACTTTTTTCAATGATGTAGTTGACATAAGAGAACTTTCACGGGTTATCAAATATTTATCAGAAAAAGTGGCATTGCGTTTAAGACGAAATCACTTATCGGGAAAAACAGTAAAAATTAAAATAAGGTGGCCAGATTTTGAAACCCTTTCCCGCCAATTGACTTTAACTCAACCAACAAACCAGGATTCTATAATCTATCATTCAGCATATGAATTATTTGAACAAGAATGGTCAATAGGTAAACCAGTAAGATTGATTGGTGTTGGCGTAACTCAACTTACGACTGATATTCAACAGCTTTCACTATACGATAATTCATATCAAAAAGAGAGAAAATTACTGGATACTATTGATGAATTGCAGGAAAAGTTTGGAAATAAATCAATCCATAAGGGAATAGATCTCTAAAGATAATGATTAGGAAGAGAGAGTTTTATTATAAAGATCGATGATTTTCGGGGTAATAGTATCCCAGGAATAAGTTCTTGCATATCCAATGCTGTTACGGCTCATCTGGTCTCTTAATTCTGGCTTGCATATTAACTGTGTAAGGCTTTCCTCCAAAGCATCAGGGTTATTATGGGGAACTATGAAGCCTGTAATACCATTTTGAACCAAATGCTGTAATCCACCCACCTGGGTGGCTACAACAGGTGTTCCACAAGCCATTGCTTCAAGCGCAACCATTCCAAAGGATTCATAGTTGGATGGCATTACTACTATTTCAGCAGCAGAGTAATAGTACTGAAGCGTATTTTGATCTTTTTTGCCCATGAAGAGAATCATATCCCCAACGCCCAAATCTGAACACAGCGCTTTTAGCCGTTCAATTTCATTATTGCCATCTAAAATAATTAAATTTGGCTCCCCGCCAATGATGTAAAGATAATGGGGGCAGGCAGACATAATATCTGATTTACGCATTTGAGCAATGGCTCGAATTAAGGTGTCTATTCCCTTTAAAGGTTCGATACGACCTACAAAGAGGATCATTTTTTCATCAACTGGAATATTCAGGTATTCCTTTGCCTCATCGATAGAAATTGGATAAAAGCGGGTTGTATCCACTCCTGGAGGGATAATAGATATCTTTTCCTTTGGGGCAGAATAAAGGTTGATCAAATTTTCTTCTTCATCTATGGTCGAAGCAATAATCTGGTCCACTAAATTAATAACTTCTTGCTCTCCATTAATTCTATAATCTCCTTCAATATCTTCAATTGACAAGGCTATCTTATTCTTCAGCAAAGCTAACGTATGAAACATTTGAATCACCGGGATATCCCACACATCTTTCAGCTTTAGGGCGGCTAAGCCAGATAACCAGTAATGGCTATGAATCAGATCATAAGTGATTTGTTTAGTTTCAGTAAAATTTAGAATGCCGTTAACAAACTCAGGTAGGTAATTCTGAAGGTCTGCTTTTGGCATTGGGTTTTCAGGACCTGCGGGAATATGAACAACACGATTGCCACAACCTAAGTCGTGTAAAACATGAGGAACATGTTCATCCTGCGAACGGGTGAATACATCCGCGTGTATTCCAAGGCCGCCGAGATACTTGGTCAAATCCCGGACATAAACATTCATGCCACCCGTATCTTTGCCGCCAAGTGTCGCCAGAGGGCATGTGTGATATGAAACTATAGCGATATTCATCTATCCCTGTCAATTATAATTATTGGCTGTTATAATCTGCCGCGTGCCACCGTAGCTCAGCTGGCAGAGCAGCCGCTTCGTAAGCGGCGGGTCAAGGGTTCGATTCCCTTCGGTGGCTCTTCAATTGTATTACAGAGTCGGACAAGAGCAATAATGAACCATACCAAATTCGGCTTGAATTATCACCATCACTCTATTTTCTGTAATAATCTCTTGTTCATTTCTAAAAAGTATAAATACAAATAATCAAGAAAGGCAAAAGTGGGGATCAGAACCAAAGCAATCGCCTTCCCGCAATATTCCTGCTTATATGGAATACGATTGTATTTCATCGCCTGATGATCCTGAAATTGGATGGGTGACATATGTAATAGACGGTGATTCAATCAAAGCAGAAATTGATGGCAAAGAATTTGAAATTAGGTATATAGGTATAAATGCACCCGAGTATTACAGCGACGAAAAAGCGGCAGCAGAAAAAGCAACTTCTGAAAACATTGCGCTCGTTAAAGGCAAAATGATTTTTCTATTCAAGGATATTTCAAATACCGATAAATATGGACGTCTATTGAGGTATGTATTTACCGAAGATCATTTTGTAAATCTGGAATTACTAAGAACCGGATTTGCTGAATCAAAACCATATCCGCCTGATATCTCATGCCAAAATACATTTAACCGCGCTGCACAATAGATTTATCCACCTCCGATTGGAGATAAAAAAGAGACTGTTGCATTTTCTATTAATTGATCCTCATCAAGGACTATCTTCCCATCCATGAGCATCATTACTTTATCAAGCTGGGTTCGAAGACCAGGGTAATTAATTTCCAATTTCTGTTTGAGCTGTTTGATGGTGGAAATACCATCCATTTCAAGATCAAGATTCCCTGTTCCTGCTTTTTCTTTCAAATTGTAATAAAGAGAAACGTATATTTTCATAATATTTAAGAAATTATAAAAGATTTTCCTTGAAGGTTTATGCTTAAAAGTTCCATGAAGTATAATCAAATATATGGCAAACAGGCAACTACCTCTTACCATCGGCGTAGCAGGCGGGACAGGATCAGGGAAAACTACCGTAGCTAATGTAATATTAGAACGGGTTGGAAAACAACGAATCGCTTATCTGCCGCATGACGCATATTATCGCGAACTAATAGGCTTACCACCTGACCAAAGGGCAGCGATGAACTTTGATCATCCTGATTCGCTCGAAACTGATTTAATGATCAAACACATTGAACAATTGAAATTGGGAAATCCTGTTGAGATTCCAATTTATGATTTCAGCACTCATTCGCGAACTAGCAAAACCATTAAAGTTGAACCTCATCCGGTGATTATTGTGGAGGGCATTTTGCTTTTCGCTGATAAGAAGCTTAGGGAATTACTGGATGTCCGAATATTTGTGGATACAGATCCGGATATACGCTTCATACGCCGCCTGCAAAGAGACATAACTGAACGCGGGCGTACAACAGAGAATGTTATTCAACAGTATTTAACCACTGTCAGACCAATGCACCTTGAATTTGTTGAACCTTCAAAAAGATATGCAAATGTAATAATTCCTGAAGGCGGACTTAATGAGGTTGCGATGGAAATGGTCATCGCTCGCATTGAATCATTATTAAACAGTTAAGATTAGAAGAATAATCGCATGCACCAAAACAAAAAGAAACCGGTATTGAGGTTTTTTTTGCTTATTATGGTTCTTGTTTTATCAATAACCCTATTTATTTTTCGAAATGATGTTCAAAAGATCGCCAATTGGGGTTATGGGGGAATATTCATCTTGTCAATATTATCAAATGCAACCCTTATTTTGCCACTGCCAGGAGTAGTATTCACCTCTGCAATGGGGGCTGTATTTAATCCATTCTGGGTGGCAATTGCCGCCGGATTAGGTGCCGCCATTGGAGAGACGACTGGTTATCTGGCGGGATATGGCGGCCAAATGATTATTGACAATAAGGGGTGGTACGAAAAACTTACTCGATTGATGCGTAAGTTCGGGGATATAACGATATTGGTTTTGGCGATAATCCCCAATCCCATTTTTGATTTGGCAGGCATGGCTGCTGGAATGTTGAAACTTCCTTATTTTCGCTTCTTATTTTGGTGCAGTTTGGGGAAGATAATCAAAATGCTTTTATTTGCTTATACGGGAGCATCACTTATAAAATACATTTTCCCAAAATGAAAAATTAATTACGTTTTTACGTTGTTTGGTGATTATTTTCCTCAATATTCCTTAAAGTCCGGAAAGAAAAAAATCGAAAAGATCGAAATTATGCATAGAAAACCGGCTAAGGCATACCAAATTTGGATTCCAAATCGATCTGCAATAGGTCCTGCCATTCCAAGGCCAACAGGAGTGGTCAACCACAAGAGACTACCAGTCAATGTAAAAATTCTTCCCTGAAATTCCGGTGCAACTTTTGACTGAAGTATTGCCATAAATGGACCATCCACAATGGGAATCGTGAACCCAAGAATGATAGCAGCAGGAATTAGGACTTGAAATTGATAGAATTTAAGTATGCTTATCCATAAAAAGCTAAAACCCATCATCAAGATCCCAAGACAAATCGTATAAATATTTTTTTTGAAACCACCCCACACGCTTAATAAAATGCCTCCAGCAACAATCCCAATTCCAATAACAGATTCAACCAGCCCATATTGAGCAGCATTTCCAAGAAAGTGTTTATTTATAAGTAAAGGAAGTAAAGAAAATGCAGGAGAAAGGGCAATTTTGATAACCATTGCCAACCCAATCAAGGCAACCAGACCTTTCCAGTGGATGATGTACAGTAAACCAACTTTTATATCCTTAAGTAGGGAATTAATCGTAACAGTTCTCGGTTTTCATTTATCATGGGTTGTGGAATTTTTATAAAGAGGAGAATTACAATAGCAAATACAGCGGTCAAAATATCCACTGAAAGCACTCCTTGAACATTTAAAGAATCCAGAAGTAAAGCTCCCAAGGGAGGGGCGATTATATTAATGGATCCGCGAAGCGATTGGTTCAAACCCGCAATTCTGGCAAGGTGTTCTTCGGGAACCATTAAAGAAATGGATGATTGCTGAGCAGGGAAGTGAAAAGCACCTCCCGCAGCTCGCAGAAACATAACTAAATAAACATGCCAAACTTCAATCAAGTTGAAATAAAAAAGGATAGCAAGAAGGAATGTGGCAAAGGCTATAGAGGCATCTGAAATAATGATAAGTCTCTTGCGATTAAAACGGTCTACAATCGCGCCTGCAAATGGACTTATGAAAATTTCAGGAAGGATGGCAAAGGCTGAGGCGGTGGCTAAAACCGTGGCAGAACCGGTTGCTTTTGTCAACCACCAAACCAGGGCAAATTGAACCAGCATTGACCCGAAAAGTGAAAAAGCCTGTCCTATCCAAAAAGGAAAAAAAATCTTTTTCCAATCAGTATTATTCTCGCTTTGTATTGTCATTGAAGATTATTATTTCCTGGATGATTCCATTCTGTTTACGGAGAAATAAATAATTAGTTGCAGATTCGCGAAATGAGTAGCACTTGAGCACTGGTGAGCGATTTAAATCTGCAAAATTTGAAATGTTTTTAAAAATAAATATCTAATTTGACCAAGAATTAATATTTAATAAACCCATATAAGAATATCAACCTATTTAGGAATAATACAGATAAAACCAAGAGCTTCGTTTTGTGAACTTGAAAATTGGTGAAGTTCATTTCCTTCAATAAACACAACATCAAAAGGTCCAATATCAGTTATTGTTTCAGATATCTGAACTTTTCCAGTGCCATGTAAAACAATTACCTGATGCTCCTGCGGATGTCTCTCGAGTCTGCTGTGGCCGCTTGGTTCGACCCGAAAATAGCGCATGATGCTGTTGGGAGCCTTTTCTTTTTCTCCGATAAGTATGTAACGGGTAACAGATTGTAAGCCTTCCTCAGACAATCTAATACCTTCGACTGTATCCCAATCGAAATATTTTGAGTTGCCCTTAAACTTGTGTATCTGTGACATAAGAAACCTCCTAATGTTAGATAATCGGGTTAGCTTATAAGCCGTATTCTGTCCAACATGCTTTGCATATTTGAATGGCTATCTATCTAGGCGGTCTACCTGAGGTGACCGGATAATCCGATCAGGCGAGCAGCCTGAATGAAACCACCTCTACTTGACCTTGCTCCCAAAAAGGGTTGCCTGGCAAACGCATTGCTGCAGTTTCCGGTGGTCTTTTACACCGCCATTTCACCCTTACCCTTGCGGGCGGTTTGTTTCTGTGGCCCTATCTGATAGGTTGCCCCATCCCGGGATTTTCCCGGTTTTGTGCTCTATGGAGTACGGACTTTCCTCAAACCGCAAAGCGGCTCGCAGCCATTCGGCCAACCCGATTGCTTTGATAATACCTATGTTTACCTTTCACGTCAAATATCTCAATTCTAAATCCAACAAAGAATTAGTAGTTATAATTGGAAGATATATCGATACTTTGGAGATTAATTATGCGAAGACCATTAGTTGCTGGTAACTGGAAAATGAATAAAACTGTTGAACAATCAACCCTTCTTGTAGCAAGCATGCTTCCCGGCTTGCAAGCAGTAAAAACAGTTGATAGAGTGATATGCCCACCATTTACTTCCTTAATGACGCTGGCAGGGATGCTGGCAGGCACAGAGATAGGTCTAGGAGCTCAAAACCTACATTGGGAAGCCTCGGGTGCCTTTACGGGAGAAGTTTCACCAGAAATGGTTAAAGAGTATTGCAAGTATGTCATTATCGGCCACTCGGAAAGACGTGCGTATTTTGGTGAAACCGACCAATCTGTAAATTTAAAAACTAAAGCTTGCCTTGCGATTGGATTAATTCCGATTGTCTGTGTTGGTGAAACACTTGATGAATTTGAAAGCGGACGTACGGAAGAAATTGTCTCTCGACAGGTCAAATTGGGATTTGAAGGTATCTCGCAGGACAATGCCGAAAAGACTATTGTCGCTTATGAACCTGTTTGGGCAATAGGCACCGGCAAGGCAGCGAGCGCTGAAATGGCTAATGATATTATAAGAAATGCGGTGAGAAAAAATCTTGCCAACCTATTTGGATATGACCAGGCCGAGAAAATTCGCATTCTTTACGGCGGCTCTGTTAAAGGCGAAAATGCTGCGGAATTCTTTTCAAAATCCGACATTGACGGTGGATTGATTGGCGGCGCAAGCTTAAAGGCTGAAGATTTCTTAAAATCGTAGAAGCTGCTGCTTAATTTAAAAAAAAACGGGCGATAGGTTTTTGGAACGCCCGTTTAATGTTTAATAATCAGTACCAAATTGACGATCTCCTGCATCTCCTAAGCCCGGAACAATATATCCAATATCGTTTAGGTGATCATCAACAGCAGCCAAATGGATAGGTATTTCTGGATGTTCATGATGCACAAGACCTATACCTTCGGGTGAACCAATAATGCCCATGAATTTAATGCGTTTCACACCCCAGCGTTTTAATATCCCTATCGTTGCAGAAGCAGAGCCTCCAGTCGCCAACATTGGGTCCAATATCAGGCATAAACCAACTGAAGGAGCTATCGGAAGTTTGTTATAGTATTCAACCGGTTTAAGGGTTTTTTCATCCCGATATAAACCAATATGCCAGACTTCCGCGGATGGCATGAGTTCCCAAACACCCTCAACCATCCCCAATCCAGACCTCAATATTGGTACCAAGCCGATCTTTTCCTGAAGTTCAAAGCCTTTTGCTACGGTTATCGGGGTCATTACGTCTTTGGGTGAGACCTGAAGATCACTGGTAGCTTCATAAGCGAGCAATCCAGAAATTTCTCTAATCAATTCCCTGAATTTCTTGGGATCAGTATCTTTATCTCTAAGCTTGGTAAGTTTATGTTTAATTAACGGATGGTTTGAGACGAATAAATTATCCATTGCTGCTCCAGAACCTTCAGTTTTATTTTAAATTATCATAACAAAGAATTCCTGAAATATGCAAGAGCAGTGTACAGTTATAATAAATTGAAATCTAATCAAGGTAAAACAAAATTTGGAAACTGAAAGAATTAACAGCCCGGAAAGAAAAATCGAGGATAGTTTAGGATATGCCCTTCGGCCGTCATCACTTTCAGAGGTTATTGGGCAAAACCAGCTAAGAGAGAACTTGGCAATCCTCATTAAAGCTGCAGGACAGAGAGCTGAAGCGCTTGACCATGTCCTTTTTTATGGCCCGCCTGGTTTGGGTAAAACGACTTTGGCACATGTATTAGCCAATGAAATGGGGGTGAATATAAAAGTCACTTCAGGCCCGGCTATTGAACGACCGGGAGACCTGGCGGCTATACTTACTAATCTACGAGGGTGCGATATTCTCTTTATTGATGAAATTCATCGTCTGGGGAAAGCTGTTGAGGAAGTACTATATCCTGCAATGGAAGATTTTGCACTGGATATTATTATTGGAAAAGGCCCATCGGCACGTTCAGTGAGGCTGAAATTGCCGAAATTCACACTAATTGGAGCCACCACAAGGCTGGCATTGCTCAGTTCACCCCTACGAGCACGTTTTGGTGTAACTTATCGTGTAGATTATTATGACCACGAATCAATAAAACAAATTATTGTAAGAGCTGCCAAAATGATGGGGGTTGAAGCTGATGGCGAAGGTATTGAAGAAATTTCCCGACGAGCAAGAGGAACTCCGCGTGTCGCATTAAGGCTTCTCAGGAGAGTCCGTGATTTTGCCGAAGTACGAGCAGGAGGAAAATTGGATAAATCGACGGCTTTGGAAGCATTAAATTTGTTGAGCATTGACAGTTTGGGTTTGGATGAAATCGATAGGATGGTTTTACTTACGATAATTCAAAAATATAATGGAGGTCCGGTAGGATTGAGCACTATTGCTGCATCCATCAGCGAGGAACCCGATACCATCATGGATGTGGTTGAACCATATCTATTGCAATTGGGTTTTTTGGGGAGAACTGCAAAAGGTCGGATCGCTACCCAGATGGCTTATGAACACCTGAAGCTTGAATACCCTGCCAATGTCATCCAACCATCATTGCTGAATTAGCGTGAAAACTGAAGATTTTGATTATTACCTCCCACAGGAATTAATCGCACAAGTCCCTTTGAAGAATCGGCAGGATTCACGGCTGCTGGTATATACTCGACATTCAGAGCAGATAATTCATTCTTTTTTCAAAAATCTCACCAATTTCTTGCAACCTGGCGATTTATTAGTTATCAACAAAACGAAAGTAATCCCAGCCAGATTATTCGCCTATAAGAAAAGTGGCGGAAAAGTAGAAGTTTTACTTCTGAACAAAATTAGCGACCAGGATTGGGAAGTTCTGGTAGGCGGAAAAAAGATAACTCAAGGCACAGTCCTTGAATTTTCCAAAGAATTATCCGGTCAAGTGATCCAGGAAATGGAAGGATCGAGACGGATTATCCATTTTAGCGATTTTGTGGAAAGCTTTATCACGAAATATGGACAAATGCCTTTACCGCCCTATATTCATGAACGGTTGGGTGACCCGGACAGGTACCAAACTGTATACGCAAAGACTTCAGGTTCTGCCGCAGCCCCCACTGCCGGCCTGCATTTTACCTACGAAATCATTCAAGAATTGATTGATTTCGGAGTGAAAATTGGAGAAATCACTTTACATATAGGACTTGATACATTCGCGCCGGTTACTGAAAATATTATTGAAAATCATAAAATACACACAGAGTGGTGTGAATTGCCCGAAACTACAGCAGGGCTAATTAATAAGACCAAAGCTCAGAAAGGAAGAGTTATCGCAGTTGGCACAACTTCGGTAAGAACGCTTGAGTCAGCTACGCATATGGATGGAATTCAGCCTTTTTGCGGTCCGACAGACATTTTCATCTATCCAGGTTACCAGTTCAAAGTTGTTGATGGGATGATTACGAACTTCCATTTGCCAAAATCAACTTTAATTATGCTTGTCAGCGCGTTTGCCGGTAGAGAAAACACCATGCGCTGTTACTACGAAGCGATTTCTAAAAATTACCGCTTCTTTTCTTTTGGTGATGCAATGCTCATCTTTTGAAAAATGCCTGATATTAATAAAAAGTCTTGAAGAATTGAATCAAGAGCTCATTTCTTGCCAGCGATGCCCAAGACTTGTGGATTGGAGAGAGAGAGTCGCCAGAACAAAGAAAAAAGCTTTAATAATTGTGTTTACTGGGGAAAACCTGTACCTGGATTTGGAGATATTAATGGCAAGGTCCTGGTCCTGGGGTTGGCTCCTGGAGCTCATGGATCAAATCGAACTGGTCGGATGTTCACAGGGGATGCATCCGGTAATTTTCTTTACCCTGCGCTTTTTTCTGCGGGGTTTGCCAACCAGGCAGAATCACAATTTGTTAATGATGGCCTAAATTTAATAAATTTATATATAAGTGCGGTATGCCGCTGCGCACCACCTGATAACAAACCCACAAGCGAGGAAATAACCAACTGCAGTCAATACCTGGAAAGGGAGATTGAGCTCATGCAGAATTTAACAGGAATAGTAGCATTAGGAAAAATTGCATTTGAATCAAGCCTTAAACTGAAAAAGATGCAGATTGACCTGAAAACCTCAAATCAGCCAGTATTTGGTCATGGCAGGCTTTATTTCGCTGCAAGTAATAGTTTATCCACCCCATGGCTTTTGGCATCTTATCACCCAAGCCGCCAGAATACACAAACAGGGCGGCTGACAAAGGTGATGTTTTGTGAAATCTGGGTAACTACAAATAGATTGATTCAGAATTGAAAGTAGAAATCCCAGTTAAAAAAGGTTGGAAATTCTCATTCCAACCTTTTTTGGATAAAACAAATTTATTTTAAAGCGTTCCAGCCAGCGTATAAAGCAGTATCTCCCAACTCGGATTCAATGCGAAGCAGCTGGTTATATTTCGCAACACGATCAGAACGTGCAGGGGCACCGGTTTTAATTTGCCCAGTGTTAAGCGCGACTGCCAGATCTGCGATAGTTGCATCTTCTGTCTCACCAGAGCGATGTGATGTAACCGCTTTCCAGCCATTCCGGTGAGCAAGCTCAACTGCTTCTATTGTTTCGGTAAGTGAACCAATTTGGTTAAGTTTAATAAGAACAGCGTTGCAGGCTTTTTCCTCTATCGCTTTTTGCACACGATGGGGATTTGTAACCAGCAAATCATCACCGACAATTTGCAGCCTGTCGCCTAATTCCTTTGTCATTAATTTCCAACCTTCCCAATCATCCTGGGCCAAGCCATCTTCGATTGAAACGATTGGATATTGATCCACCCAGTTTTTCCAAAAAGCAACCATTTGCGCGCTATCAAGCATTTTTCCTTCTTTACGCAAGTTATACTGCCGTTTTTCTTCATCGAAAAGTTCAGATGCGGCTGGATCTAAAGCAATGGCGATATCTTTACCTGCTTTAAAGCCTGCTTTTTCAATCGCTTCCAAAATTACTTCAACTGCCTCCACATTGGCTTTCAAATTGGGGGCATAGCCGCCTTCATCACCCACCAAGGTCGCATAACCATGAGATTTCAAAACGGACTTGAGAGAATGATAAATTTCAGCGCCCCATCTCAAGCCTTCCGCAAAAGTTGGCGCACCTAAAGGCATTACCATAAATTCCTGAGCATCAGTAGATTGCCAGGCAGTATGGGCACCACCATTCAGAATGTTCATCATCGGAACAGGCAGAACATGGGCATAGATACCGCCAATATATCGATACAATGGCATTCCGAGTGAATTTGCAGCCGCTTTGGCAACAGCCAGACTAGTACCGAGGATGGCATTGGCACCCAAATTTGCTTTATTTGGAGTACCATCCAACTCCAAAAGAGCTTTATCGATACCGATCTGTTCAGTAGCGTCCCAACCGATTAATTCATCCGCTATTGCTGAGTTAACATTATCAACTGCTTTGGTTACACCCTTGCCAAGATACCTGTTTTTCTCGCCGTCACGAAGCTCAAGTGCCTCATGAATACCTGTTGACGCACCTGATGGCACTGCCGCGCGACCAAAACTTCCGTCAGCAAGAATTACTTCAACTTCAACAGTTGGATTACCACGTGAATCTAAGATTTCCTGGGCTTCAATTGATTCAATAAATGTATACATATTAAACCTCTGCTAGAATTTTAATTTTTCGATCTTTACTATTTTAGTACAACCTTAATCATTTTGATTAATTATTCGCTTTTGTACATTTAATAACAGTTTTTATAAATTCATTAAACAAGGGATGTGGTCGGTTAGGCCTCGATAGAAATTCGGGATGGAACTGAGAGCCAAGCATAAATGGATGATCTTTTAATTCTGCAATTTCTACTAAAAATCCATCTGGAGATTGGCCAGAAAAAAGCATCCCACCTTTTTGTAAATCTTCCCGGAAAACATTATTTAATTCATACCGATGACGGTGCCGTTCTTCAATTAATTCAGATTGATATGCGCGATATGCAAGAGTCCCTTTGCTTACTCTGCACGGATATAACCCTAATCTCATCGTTCCCCCCTTCTCTGTGATGTCTTTTTGGCCAGGGAGAAGGTCAATAACTGGGTAAGGAGTTTTCTCGTTAAATTCTGTAGAATTTGCTCGAATATCATTGAAAAGTTGCCTGGCAAATTCAATTACCATAATTTGGAATCCCAGGCATAATCCAAAATAAGGAATTTTATTCTCACGTGCGTATTTTGCCGCCACGATCATGCCTTCAGTACCACGAACACCAAAACCTCCCGGCACAAGAATCCCATCAGAATCACATAACATGTTTTCGGTGCTGATTTTTTCCAATTCACTGGATTGAATCCAATTAATTTCTAACTGAGCAGAATTATTCAGGCAAGCGTGCTTTAAAGATTCAGTAACGCTTATATACGCATCATGCAATTCAACATATTTCCCGACCAATGCAATTCTTAATTTATATTTAGGATTCTCAACTACTCTGGTAATTTTCTTCCAAGAAGTCAGATCAGGTTCCATTTTTGGCTTCAGACCAAAGTAAGTCAAGATGTATTCTGCGACGTGGAAACGTTCAAGTTCCAGAGGAACAGAATACAAGACTGGTAAAGTGATAAGCGGTATAACCGCCTGAAGATCAACGTCACAAAAAAGGGATATCTTTTCAAGGATTGTCTTTGGAATGATCTGATCAGCCCGGGCAACTATCATATTAGGTGAGATACCAATTGACCTCAATTCCCTGACTGAATGCTGGGTTGGTTTAGACTTCAATTCACCTGTGGCGCCAATAAATGGAAGCCAGGTAGTATGCACAAAAAATGTATGATCCCTGCCTACTTCCTGGCGTAATTGACGCAGAGATTCAAGAAAAGGCTGGCTTTCTATATCGCCTACGGTACCGCCGACTTCGACAAGTACAAAGTCGGCACCAGATATTTCCGCGATTCGTTTTATACGGTGCTTGATAATATCGGTAATATGGGGGATCACCTGAATGGTTCCCCCCAAATAATCCCCTTTACGTTCTTTGCTGATAACTTCGGAATAAACCTGTCCGCTGGTAAGGTTTGATTCACGCGTTAGATGAATATCAATAAACCTTTCATAATGACCAAGATCAAGGTCGGTTTCTGCCCCGTCATCAAGAACAAACACCTCTCCATGCTGAAGAGGACTCATTGTGCCTGGGTCAACATTGAGATAAGGATCTAATTTTTGAATAACAACCGTAAACCCATGCTCTTTAAGCAATCTCCCAATTGACGAAGCAGTCAACCCTTTCCCAACTGAACTAACAACACCACCGGTAAAGAAAATATATTTTGTATTATTATTTTTCATGATTCCAATCCTGTTATTAATTGAAGCGGGGAGGGCTGTTGAACAAGCCCTCCCCGTATTGGTGAGCTGAGAAACTGGTTGGGATGATTTCTTAACCATTATCACATTCGATCATCCTACTGATAAGAAAAGTTTACCACATCAAAAGACCCTACAATTCGCAGGGTCTAAAAAAATTATTTTTAATTCCGTTGGCTTAATGTTCTTGACAGCAGATCTTCCTGATCAGATGAAAGCGCTTTATCTCTCTTGTTGTGCGATGAATACTTTTTTTCTTCGAGTCCAGCTTTTTCCATAGCTTCCTTTATCCGAATTTCCATTACTGTCGGATCTGGTTCAACTGGTGCTTCCTCTACGATTTCAGGGGCTGATTTCTTCTGTTCTTTGCCTTTCTTTCGAACTGGGTGAGCAGGGGTAATCTTTACACCTTCAATTTCATCCAAACCGGGTTGAAGAGCCTTCATGCTTAGTTTTATTTGCTTGCGACGCCGATTGAAATCTATTACTTTAACATCGACTTCATCACCAATTTTTACAACATCGGAAGCATTTTTCACGTATCCTTGAGTTAGTTCACTGATATGAACCAGGCCGGGTCTTTCTGCGCCGATATCCACCAGGGCACCAAATTTTTCGAGTTCTACAATTTTCCCTTTGAGAACCATATCTTTGTCAATTTCGCGCCATTCTAAAGCTAATGGCTTGCGCATAGTTACTTCAATCCGGTCATCCTGAAGATTTCGGATATAAACTTCAACCTCCTGATTTTCTTTAAGAGTGTCTTCAACCCTCAGAATGGGTTCATTTTTATCTGAGATTATTTGTGACACATGCAGTAAAGCAGGTTTCTCAACTCCTATATCGACAATGGCGCCGGCTTTGCTGGTTTTAACGATCTTCCCCTTTAAATGCATTTTCCGTTCAAGCTGGTCTGATGATGTAATACCAGTTATTATATCTAAATTCATTAAACGATCTCTCCTGTCATTGGTCTTAAGCAGTCGTCCATTATACCCTTGTGGATTAACCCTGTCAATTTGGGCAAATTCTATTTCTTGCTTTTAAAGTTTAATAATGTTATCGCCTGATTCAACTGTGAGTCAACTTTATTCTTGATATCCTGATCAGTTATTTGAATTTGATAATCAGGTGTTAACCCAAATTCTTGTATTTTCCGCCCTTTGGGAGTGAGCCAGCGGGCAATTGTGAGCCTTAAAGCTCCATTTTCATTACGCAGCGGCACCCAATTTTGGATATAGCCTTTTCCAAAGGTTGGTGTGCCAACAATAACTGCCCGAGCATGGTCTTGAAGTGCTCCTGCAGTAATTTCTGAGGCTGAGGCGGTTCCTCCATTTACCAAAACAACCAGCGGAATCTCAGTAGTGACAGGAATACCCGTTGCACGAAATTCTTTTTCGCGAACCATCGCCCAATTCTTCTATCATCACAACATCCTCTGAAATGAAAAGTGAAGTTATTTCAATGGCTGTGTTCACCAAGCCGCCCGTGTTGTTTCTCAGGTCAATTATTAGGCCAACAGGTTCCTGATCAAGCAATGTATTTAATATCTTTTAAACTCTCTGGTGGAATTTTCTCCAAATGTATAAAGGCGGATAATTCCAATATTTCCATCCAACATTTCACCATCAACGGAGGGTATTTGGATCAACGCTCTTTCCATTTCAAATTTAAGGATTCCTTCAATACCTTCTCTTTGGATGGATAACCTAATTTTTGTTCCCTCAGGCCCATAAATTCGTTCTAATACATCTTCTGGTTTTAACATGGTCATATCTTGTCCATCTATTTCGATGACTTTATCGCCAGCTCTAAGACCAGCCAATTCTGCTGGAGAGTCGGGCATGGGTGCCAAAATAACAAGTAAATCACCGCTTATATCCACATGCGCCCCTATTCCGCTGTATTCGCCATTTATTGGAGCACTTTGGGAACGAAATTCTTCAGGGCTCATATAAGCGGAATAAGGATCATCCAGGCTGTCCATCATCCCTCGAATTGCTCCTCGGAGCAATTTTTCATCATCGATCGGTTGATTGATGAATTGGGTATGGACGATTTCCCAGACTTGATTTAAAGAAAGAATCTGTTCTTCGTCTATTTCTCGTGACTTTAAAGCTGATGCTGGTAAATTTCGAAGGGGATCAATTAATATACCGGAAAAAACACCAGCCGAAAAAACAAAAAGGATTGAGAAAATAAGAAAGATAATTTGCAGAGATTTAAAATGCTTAGGTTGCATGGTTTTACCTTATGATTAAAAAGGAATTAGTGTGGGAAGTTCGATTAATGAGGTAATCTTTAAATTATCCTGAAATTGTGATTTTTCATCAATCAGAATACTGTAAATTCCTAACTTTCTAGCCTGTTCGATATTTGCGGGGTGATCATCAAGAAAAGCACACCCATTCCAGGAAGATATTTTAGCAATTTTCAAGGCTTTATCAAATGCTTCTTTATGAGGTTTTAAAAAGGGCATTAATATGTGAATATCAATTATTTCATCAAAATAATCACTGATCTCCAGGTATTTAAGGATCCTGTCCACATGTTTTCTATCACCATTAGTGAAGATGATCTTTCTCTGTGAGTAGGATTTCAACAAAAGTTCTAAATCCTTATTCTTCTTTAAATATTCAGCTAAATTGATATTATGAACATAATCAAGGTACTCATTTTCATCGATATCATAGCGTTCCTTAAGGCCAAGCAGCGTGGTGCCATATTTTTGAAGGCTATCATGTCGTATCGCAATGATTTCAGATTCATTAAGCCCGAGCCTTTCATTCATATAGCAAATAATGCGGTCGCGGATTGCATCCATCAGTCCGCTGCTTTTTGGGTAAATAGTGTTATCCAGGTCAATAAATAGGGTGTGAATCATATTTTGAAAAGTATATCTTTAAATGTGCCAATACATTAGATATAATTTCATCCTACTATGCCCATTCACGTTCTACCTCAAGAAATTGCTTCGAAAATAGCTGCCGGGGAAGTTGTGGAGCGCCCGGCTTCTGTGGTCAAAGAATTAATTGAAAATTCTATTGATGCGGGCGCCAGAGAAATAAATGTGCGAGTAGAACAGGCAGGACGAAGATTTAATCGAAGTCGAAGATGATGGAACTGGAATTCCTGCTGATGAATTAAAGTTAGCCATTCAACGATATGCAACCAGCAAGCTCTCATCCATCGATGACCTTGACAAGATCACTTCCCTTGGATTCCGAGGAGAAGCATTAGCTTCAATTGCTGCCGTATCCCGCTTTAGCCTGGCAAGTCGCTCTAAAAACCAGGATTTCGGGATGCACCTTATGGTTGAAGGGGGAAATGAACAATCTTTTGTACCTACAGGATTGAAACAGGGTACCCGAATTAGAGTTGAAAATCTTTTTTTAATGTGCCTGCGCGATTGAAATTTCTAAAAAAAGATACTACTGAAAAGCAATTAATTACCGAATTGATTAACCGATACGCGCTTTTCTATGCCGGCATCCGATTTCAACTTTTACAGGAAGGCCGCTTGATCTTTACTTCTTTTGGAAATGAAAATCGAAGGGAAATACTATCAAAAATAATTGATCTGGAATCTGCACAAGCGTTTTTAGATATTGATTTAAAGGATGCCGCGGTAAAAATAAAAGGGTTTACAAGCCCGATGAACATTACCTTCGGCAACAGAAAACAGATTTTTTGTTTTGTTAATGGCAGATTAGTGTCTGATGCAACCATAACTGCAGCAATCTTACGAGCGTATCACGGATATTTAATGGTTGGCAGATTTCCAGCTACGATTCTTTTCATTGAAATGCTACCTTCAGAAATTGATGTTAATGTGCATCCTACAAAAGATGAGATACGCTTTCGAGATTCTGGTCAGATTTTTAGCGTGATTCACACTGCTGTCCGGCGCACTCTATCGACATTTTTGCCTTTACCTGATTTTCCTTTATCAACCTGGAATTTAAAGGAAAATTACCGAGGGATTATCGATCCAAGTTGGGAATTAGCCCATACAGAGAACCAACTGGAATTTTCATCAAATCCCGCAGGTGGAGTCAAACCCCCGCAAATTGAAAGCACCGGAATCAAAAAAGTACCCATATTACGCGTGATCGGGCAGCTTGGAAGAACCTATATTGCGGCAGAAGGTCCGGATGGTTTATACCTAATTGACCAGCATGCTGCGCATGAACGCATATTATTTGAAAAAATTCAGAAATCACCTCAAAATGGAACATCTTCCCAATTTTTGCTTACTTCTGAAACTATGGAAATACCTTCTCAACTGAGGGCGGAATTTGACTTGCAAAAACCAACTTTGGAAAAAATCGGGTTTGGATTTGAGGAATTTGGATCAGATACAATTCGGGTGATCGCATTACCGGTTGTGATTCAGAACATGAATCCAATTGACGCTGTAAAAAGCGCCATTGAACTCGAGGAACATCAAAGCGAATTTATTGAAGTCGAAAACGAGAAACGTATGATCTCAAAAATATGCAAAAGAGCTGCGATAAAAGGCGGGCAGGTGCTATCAGTCCAGGAACAAGAACAACTCATCAGAGATTTGGAAAACTGTGAATCACCCAGAACTTGTCCGCATGGCAGGCCGACCATGGTTCATATATCCGTAGACCTACTTGAACGCCAATTCGGCAGACTTGGAAGCAGATAGTTTAATTAAAATTGTAAAAATTCTTCTAATTTGCCGATTCCCTCTTCAACATCCATTCTAAGGAGGAATAAGGCTTTTTTATCCAAATGCGTTTTCCCAAGATTGTTGATAATCAAGTTCGCGCCATTATCTATTGCAGTTTCTGGTAATGAATTGGCCGGAAATACTTCAAGCGAGGAACCAATAACCAGTACAAGGTCAGCTTTAAGGCATTCCTGATATGCTTTGTTCCATACTTCCTGGGGAAGTGATTCCCCAAACAGGACAACATCCGGTTTGATAATACTATTGCAGCTTATACATCTTGGAAAAGCCTTGCTTTGAGTAATTATAGGATGAAAATAATCGCGATTGTGTCTCTTTCCGCATGAAGAGCAGGTTGCGGTTTGCGCAGACCCATGAAGTTCGAGAATGTTTTGTGAACCTGCTTTATTGTGTAAACCGTCTATATTTTGGGTAATGACTGATTTAATAATTCCCAGCTTTTCCATACGAGCCAAGCATAAGTGGGCAGAATTTGGCTTGGCAGATTCCGAATTTATCGCCAGAGGGCGAATCCAATCAAAGAAATCTTTTGGATTATCTCGGAAAGCTTTTACTGAGGCTACTTTGAGAGGATCGCTATGATTCCATAATCCAGAATCAGGGGATCGAAAATCAGGTATTCCACTTGGTGTAGAGATCCCTGCACCTGTAAAAGCAACAGCATATTTTGATTCGGAAAGCAGGTCAGCTGCTCTTTTGACAAGGTACATTTGTGAATCCAAAGGGATATTCTGTTCAATAACCATTGCATTATTATAGTCAAGACAGAATGCTATAATTTTTGCATGTTATTCCAAAGAGTTCGTGCAGTTCTCAAAGATGAATACCTATTACCGGATGAGAGCAAATTCCTAATAGGCGTCTCTGGTGGACCTGATTCTATTTGTCTGCTGGATATTCTAACCCAGCTCCCTTATGAAATTATTATCGGTCATTTAGACCACTGCTTAAGACCATCATCCTTTGAAGAAATGCAATTTGTTAAAAACTGGCATTAAAATATCGCTGTAAGTTTATAGGAAAATCAGAAAATATCCTTGAATTATCACTACTTAACAAAATCGGTATCGAAGAAACAGCCAGGAAAGAACGTTATCGGTTCCTCTTCAATTCAGCACAAGAAGAAAAGGCAGCGGCAGTTTTGGTCGCGCATCAGGCAGATGACCAAATTGAGACATTATTAATGAACCTTATCAGAGGGTCAGGGCTTGAAGGATTAGCGGGCATGCAGGTTATGTCACTAAGTGAATTTGATCCAAAAATACCTCTGATCAGACCTTTATTAAACACCTGGCGTGAAGAAATATTAAAATATTGCCAGGATCATAAATTGGAATTTCGGCTTGATGAAAGCAACCTTGAGAATGCCAATACAAGGTCAAGTATCAGAAACCTTTTAATTCCGGAATTGTCAAAATATAATCCGAGAATCAAAGAATCAATCCTGCGGACGCAACAGATAATCGAAGAAGATTTAAATTTTCTTAAGAAATCAACATCAGAGGCTGAAGATAAAATTCAATTGACCTGGGAAAATGATGAAATTACCCTGGATTTAGGGGCTTTTAATATATTACCTATTAATATGCAGCGGTTGGTCATTAAAAACATTCTTGTTAAATATTTTTTTCAGCAAGAGTGTATAAGTTACTCCAATATTGAATATATTCGAAAAATGTTTGTTCGGGAAATAAAAAAAACATCTTTAAGAATTTCGAATCAGTTATTTATATTTATTTCGGGAAATAAAGGGATTGCTGCAAAAAACAAAGAGCCAAAGCTGGATAATTTACTGCCAAAAATTAATCAAGAATTGAATATCCGCTTACTTCCAAGTAATATAACCATTAATGAGACATGGCAGCTTGAAATAGAAGAAATCCTCAGAGATCAAATTGGCGAAGAATTTATCAAGAATCAGGATTCTTATAGGGCCTACTTTGATAAAGAGAAAATAAATGAAAGCATAACAATCAGACCCTGGGTCAAGGGCGACAAATTCCAACCCCTTGGGATGGGTGGTAATTCAATCAAGCTTTCTGATTATTGGATCAACCGAAAAGTATCGAGGCAAGCAAGACTCAATTGGCCTTTAGTTGCCTGTAAGAACCAAATTATCTGGATCCCGGGTTTCCAACAGGCGCATAACACCAGAATCACTGGCGAGACAAAAAATATTACTATTCTGCGATTAAAAGAAAATAAAATCCATAAATTTATTTTATTCACTAGCCAGCTGCTGAAGTTTTCGTTTTATCTCGCGCCATTGGATTTTAGAAATCCCCAATTTTTGGCGAATAACATCCATTTCACAGCCATTTCGAACATCATTCAGGGCAGAATTCCATCGGCACATCGAAAAGGAAAGATGTTTTTCGAGCTTGGCAGCTTTTCCAATATCCTCGAGAATATATTCCAGTCTTCTGGGAGACCATGGGAAAACCGTATTCTCGGGATGGTATTGGGATAAATAATTTTGAAAAGCTGATACCCATTCATCAGAAATTGAAATCTTCCTCTCTTTATTTCGATCTTTAAGGTCTGAATATCTTACAAAGATATATTTTTCTTTCTCTTCCGTAAATAAATGAGAAAGTTTGATATTCAAGCATTCACTTTTCTTAATCCCGGTCTCGAGCAATAATTTCAACAATACAAACGGCCGGCAGTCTCCATTATTTGAATCAAGGATCAATTTTGCGGTTTTTACTGCTCTTTCTTCTTCATCAGGAGTCAAAACTTCAGGCAAAGGGCTGATGACTGTATGCTGAACAATTGATTCAGCTGGATCAAAATTAATTCTTCCATGATTTGCCAGCCACCTGAAGAAGGATTTTATTGTTGTAATACGTCGGGAAAGGCTCTTTGGTGAGCAGGATATTCCTTTTCCACGACCACTCTCAAGCCAATTGATAAACCGGCTTAGGTCATTGGTTGTGACAGCACCGATAATAACGTCTGCAGGCAGGAATTTTTGTAATAATTTGAGATCGCCGAGAAATGCTTTAATGGTGAAATCTGAACGCCCCTGGTCACGAAGATAAATTTCCCAATATCGCATCGCAGTGGGAAAAGTAGATTTTTGGTCGATATGAAAAGAAGCAGAAGATAAATCCGACATAATATAGAACCTCCAATATTTCGCATAGATATATATTGGAGTTTAACTGGCGAAAGAAAAATTGTCAAGTGACTAAGGGGTGTAAGCAGCCTCTTTTATGACCTGCCATACCTTGTTATAGTCAGGTTGGAGTAAATAAGCCCCATTATTTGTTGGGGTAGCATGCTCTAATCCAATAGCGTACTGAGAAATTCGTGCTGGATCCGCGAGGATCGCAGGTGCTATACTAAGTATTGGCAGGCTATCGGTCATGGTCAGATCCGTTTCAACATTATTGATTAAAAGGTTAAAAATTTCAGGGGCTTTGGAGACAGCGTCAAGAGACATCAATTTCTTGAAAAGTCCCAATAAAACCTCCTGGGCTCGTCTTGTGCGATCAAAATCGCTGGTAGTATATCTGGAACGGACATACCAAAGCGCCAACTCACCGTCAAGGTGGGCTGGACCTGGTCCAATTGAGCACCAGGCGCCATGCTGATAAGATAAATCGCATCGGTCAGAGGTATTTGCTGCGGCATCAATATCAATCCCACCCAGAGTATCGACTATTGCTTTAAAGCCATTAAAGTTGGTCATCATAAAATGATCAACTGGCACAGCAAAGTTATAGGCAAACGTTGCCGCCAATAGCGGAAACCCGCCTGTTTGCATAGGAGTATTGATCCGCTCTTCCTCATGACCAGGAACCTGCACTAAAAGGTCACGCGGAAAAGAAACCATCTTTACTTTGGCTTCTTTTGTATAAATAGAAATTAATAGAACTACATCGGTGCGGAAGCCGCTGGTAGGGCGGTAATCTGAACCAAGTAAAAGAATATTGATTTGTCCTTCGGGAGGGAGCATACTTTCATTAGGTACAAGAGCATTGGTAATCGGCTGAGCATCCCGCGTAGGTGTAGCAGTTAGACTAAAGGGCTGAAACGCGGTTGGCTGATTACCATTGCCGTTAGAGTTGGCCAGCATTTTAATTCCGTTTTCACCTTCTCCGGCCAGCATAATCCAAAATACTGGTATTAAACACACCAGTAACAGGACAATAATCAAGGAAATTATTAATATTTTATTATTGGATATTTCCATTTATTCAACACCTAATATTTCAGATTGATTTTGAATCTGAAAGCATATCATAATTTATGCAAGATTAATGCCATTTAAGCTGGCAGTATTGCATAAAACAAAGGCAGTAATTAATTGTTATGTTGACAAAAATAATATTTTTGATAGAATGAAATCCTAATTGTTGCCGAAGTGGCGGAATTGGCAGACGCGCTACGTTCAGGGCGTAGTGGGCAATACGCTCATGTGGGTTCAAATCCCACCTTCGGCACTAAATCCCGCAAATGCGGGATTTTGATTTTAAGCATAAAGGAGTGAAATTCTTAAGGTATGATATGAATATGGCTTGGTATAAAAGGATTAAGGGACAATGGATATTCTTAATACTAATTGCCTTACTATTCTTTATGATCATGGGATTAAACTCCCGCCTATCAGAATATTTTCAGTTAACCAGCCAAAGAAAAGAAATGCAGACGCGTATTGAAAACCTTGAATCAACACAAGTTGCTTTACAAACACAAATTGCTTATTCGGGTAGCGAAAAAGCTGTAGAAGAGTGGGCGCGGACTTATGAAAGGATGATACAACCCGGAGATCAAGTTATAATCCCTCTTCCACCAAAGAATGTGACACCGGAAATCAACTATTTAGCAACTCAAGAACCGGAAAACGCTGCGAATTGGCAAATATGGTGGGACCTATTCTTCAATGATTAATAAATATAAATAGGTTAGAATATTTTTGTATTCCGAGATTGTGGATCAAACACAATATTAGAGAAAAGGATTAATTATGCTTGGAAGACAATCCCCTCAAGATGTTTTAAACTCTTATAAAAAGAAAAAACCAATATTTCCGATTTTCATTTCAATTCTTGCCTTGGTATTGGTATTTATCGGTATCGGGATAATTGTTATGTGGGTAACGGGCGGAGATTTTGCATTAAACCCTTTTAAAAAAGAACCAACACCTACCAGCACCTTACAACCAACTCCTGTAATTTCTCCAACGGCTACATTCATTCCCACAGAATCACCTACTCCGACGTTAGCCTCCACACCTACACCTTCGGGTCCATTTGAATATGAAGTAAAAGAAGGAGATAACTGTTGGACTCTTTCCGAAACTTATCAAGTTGATTTAGAGGTGCTTCTGGCAATCAATAATTTTGAAGACGGAACCTGCAATATTTACCCTGGTTTAAAAATTAAAATTCCCGCTCCTGGTACAACCATGCCCACACCAACTCCGTTACCCCCAGATACAAAAAGCGGCACGAAAATCACCTATCGGATCCAATCAGGCGATTCGCTGTTGTCAATTTCCAGCAAGTTTAATACAACCATTGAAGATCTGATCCGCCAGAACAAATTTACTGACCCAAATAACATTACTCCTGGAGCTCAGATAATCGTCAGGGTAAATCTTGTCACAGCGACCCCAACTTTCGCCCCAACCAGCACGCTTGCTCCATAGTAAACCAAATTCCTCCTCCTAAATTTAGGAGGAGGAAAATACTTAATTTTTGATGAAATTCAGTTTTTTTTATTTATTAATATTCATGCTGTTTATTTCATCTTGCGAATTACAAAATAATTCCCAAGTTGATATGCAAGAAACTGGGGCTTGGGGACCTGTTGTGGGGAAATCATTAAAGCCCACTGGACCATACTACCTGTCGTCAGCAGAAAATTCTGAAAAAATAATTGCGGCAAAAGTTATCCAATCAAACAAGCAATTTCTCTTTTACCCTGCTGTCCCCATGATGGTAGGGGAAACTTACCAATTGTTTGCTGAAGGTAAACCTGAGGCTCTAATTAAAAATATAAAAATCCGCCAGCCTTGTTTGGTGTATATTGGTGATGGTGGTGAAAAATCAGAAATCTGGCAAAGATGTAAAGGTCAGGAACCCCGCCAAGTGACCAAAACAGAGGGAATAATTGAGGATATTTCTGTTCCGCGGACGGGGGATTGGATTTTTTTCACACAGACCAATGATTCAAGCGGGAATGAAATTTGGCGGGTGAAGCCTGACGGTAGCGGACTGGAGAGGATATTCATTTGTCCAGAATCTATATGTTCAAATTTAGATTTTAATCCCTTGGCAGGGATACTCGTTTTTTTGCAGGAAAGCGATATGCCCCAGATTAAAATGCTTGATTTGAAAACTGGTTCAATTAATGTTTTGGATGGTTCGGCATCTCGAATTAAAATTCTCTCCTGATGGCAAGTACCTCAGCTTCCTGGATAATTTATCAGATCAATTAGTAATAATTGATCTCGGGTCTATGAAAAAGATAATAAACCAATCTGGCTCAGGTTTAGTGGGAGAATGGGCAAGGGATAGCAAAGCAATTCTATTTGGTGAATTGGATTATTGGGGAGGGATACCTGGTGTAAAGGTTAATGAATTGGATATTCCTTCTGGTGAAGTGAGACTTTTGTTATATGATCAAGACATGATATTTGAATTTTATCAACCCATGTATACCCGCGACAATGGCGTTTATCTCGTTTCAGTCCGACAAAGAAACACAGGCCCTAGTGAACAATTATGGCTTTTGAAAGAAGAGGGAGGGGAAATTAAAAAAATTACCAATGACCCCCTTTATCACTACTCATCACCAAACTGGAATTCCGATTATTCTGAATTGGTTTTTCAAAGGTATCCTATAAACAAAACCGAAGCTCCACCCCAGATAGTAATATGGGATCGCAATTCAGATACCTTTGAGGTCATCGCAGAAAATGCAGTAAAACCTTTCTGGTTACCATAACACTCCTATCAACTTCTCGGTTTAATTTCAAATCGCTTTTGGTCATGTAATTCAATGCATTCCAGAATTAAACAAAAATTTCCTAATGAGCAAGAGATGTCAATGCCCACGAAGCTGTTGCTCTGACGATAGGAGATGGGTGAATGCGCATAAGTTCATTTAAGGATTCAATAAATACATACTTGCCCGAATTTCCCAAAGCAATTATTAAATTTCTGATAAACAATTCAAAAGGAAATTTCGAGAGGGGCGTATTGGAATATTTTGCAGAGTATGTCTCTTTTCTAATATTTAATTCTGATGCCAAATGGATTTTGTTTTGGATAATCGGTTTTAAACCCATTTTCTGAAGATAATCAGATGTCAATTGTCTGTTATTTATCGGGCAAACATTTTGACAAATATCACAACCAAATATGTTATTACCAATCATATGACATAGTTCAGATGAAATAATCCCTTTGTAATTAGTTGTCAGAAATGCGATGCATTTATTGGCAGTGATGGTGCGGCCTTGATTAATCGCACCTGTTGGGCACGCATTTATGCACATCTCACAATCTCCACATAAATCAGTTTCGCTTGGCTGATCCGGTTGTAATTCAATATTGATAAACAAGCACCCGAGCAAACAATATGATCCAAAAACTGGTGAGATAAACAATGAATTTTTGCCAATCCAACCCAATCCGGATAGATAAGCGAAATCCTTTTCCATGACAGGTCCTGAATCTACAAAGAATTTTGAATTCACATCAGAATCATAAATTCTTTCAATATAAGTGATTAGAGCTTTCACCCGAGATTTAAGCCAGAAATGGTAATCAGGCAAACATGCATATGCTGCTATCATGCCATATTTTTCGCTATCATGATTTTCAAAATCATTAATGACTTGTGTTTTTTGATAAGCGCATCCAAGTGTTATAACGGTTCTCGCATCATTAAGCAATATTGTTGGGTTTTTACGGGATTCGACCACATACTTTTTACCTAAGTAGTCCAATTCCTCAGGCCTTGTGTTAAATAACCACGATTCATACTTTAAAAAATGTGGTGTCTGCGTTGGCTTTGAAAACCCTATAAAAGAAAAGCCAAGGCGCAAAGCCTCGGCTTTAATCATTTCCCTTAATAAATCTGTCATAGAATTCAGTAATTGATCTTTTATCCGTTGGGAGTAACTGTTTTATCCGCTTCTGTTCCAACTACGATTTTGACATATAAAACATCGCCGAAGAATTGACCTTTGCCATTCATCATTCGCCAATAATTTGTTACGGTACCTAATGTGGCAGGCGCTTTCATCGGCACACTCAGTTCAACCTGATTCTTTGGCTTAACCGGGTCAACAATTGATACAATCAGTTGTTCACTAAGAATAGGTCCGTCAACGTAGACTAATTTATAAGTTGAATCCCAAGTGGTTGTACCAGAATTCTCGATCTTCCAGGTTTTGGTAAAAGTTTCGTTTTTCCAAAAAACAGTGTCATCAGGGACAGTGACATCCGCGATCCAGGTAGCATTATCTGCTGAAGTTGACGGTAATGTTGGCGCCAAGCCAGATGAAGGTAGCGTAGGAGCAACTGGCAATTGCTGAGTGGGTGCAGGCGGCACTGTGGCTGTGGGTGGAAGTGGAGCGGTAGGAGACGGCGTCAATAAGGCATTCTGTGTGACTTCTGCCTGGACGGTCATGGCTACCTCGGTCATGATTACATTCGGATCAACAGTTGGAGTAGGCTCTACTTTTGGGCCGCATGATGCAACAACCATCGAAATTCCCAATAAGGAGCTAATAATAAGGTATTTAGTAATTTTCATTTGTTTTTCCTTTGTTATTCTTGTGGGGAGAGTAATTTCATTGGGTCAATCAGTTGAAATAAATTACTGACTCTCCAGACACAATAATTATACCGTTCTGAATTGGTTGATTGAACGGTATAGTATGCCATACTTTCAAATCCCGCGCCAGAGGGACCTTCACGTGTTTCAAAGTGCAAATGAGGATTTGTAGAATATCCAGTATTACCAACTGCTCCAATGAACTGGCCGCAATTTACTTCATCGCCAACCTTCAATGAGACAGGGTTTAATAAATGGCCGTAGAGCAAATATAATGATCGGTTTTCATTATCAACAGAAAATGCCAATTCTCCCTGCGGGCAATTTACTCTAGGGTCGGGCATGACTGTGGGTTGAATTGCCGGTAGCTGAAATTTAGTTTTCAATTCTTCACTTAATTTGCTGAATTCTGTCTCTATGATGACAGCATTTCCATATGGCCACCGATCATTGAGAATGGCCACTACTTTTCCTTCAAGAGCTGAAAATACTTGCAAGCCCTCAATGCCAACCCTTTCATTTCTCCTGTAAAAAGCAAAATCTACACCTTGATGGCCATCATCGTTGCCGGGGCGAGGTGCTTTAAATGATTGAGTCAAAATTTCAGAGATCGAACTTAATGTCTCTCCTTCAAGAGGCGAACAAACGGCATTAATTAAGTCTGGGGTCTGGGTTAAAAGAATTGGAGTTGGTGATGACGCAATTGTAGGTATTAAGGTGGGAATTGTTAATGGGGTTGCTGTTTTTTCGACAAATGATGGCGATGAATTGTTCTGTGGGGAACAAGCCACGAAGAATAAAAATATGAAAACCACAAATAAAAATAATTTCTTGATCATTAGTCGGCCTGAATTTTACGGCATTCAAAATAAAACCGTTTCTCATGCGCTTCGCCCATTGAGAAGGTTTTGCGTGGAAGCTGTCCATCTTTAATAACTGATTTAAAAAGACTTGATTTTTCAATTGCGGGAAGATAAAATCCAACGCTATTTGGTTGATTGACAAGATCGAAAAGTACCCTTTGTCCATGAATAAAATCCAGAGTGATCTCAGGAAATCTTATGAGAAGGTCATCCAAAAATAATTGCAGGCTGCCTACCGCCAAAGTATGGGGTGGATTATTAACCTCAATAATTCTTAAATCATTACCATTGACAAAACCAAAAATTTGAGAATTCCCTTTATGATCATTGACATTTTTCACCAATGATTCATAACTACTGCAATTATTGATAATTACTTCAAATGAAAAGAAATGTGAGATTTCCTGCAATAAATCAATACTGCAATTATTTATAAAACGGTGTATTGGTCCAAACTCTATACCATTGTTGTGGATATTTACAATTTCAACAAGAGCATATCTTGCTGGATGATCAGGGGGAACATCACTTTTAATTTTTTCCCAGATCGATTTGGCTGTGGCTAAGGAATGATTTCCATCCCCGACTGCATACAAAAGCGGTGAGTTTTCAGTTTGATATTCTTGGCTTTGTATTTTTCCGCCTGACAATATTGACATTGAGGATACAATTTTTCTTTCAATCTCCGAGTCATTAACTAAAAACCCCTTTAGGTGCCCCCCTCCCATCATTAACTCAAAGTCATATAGTTTAGAAAAGCTTTTCACTTTATTTGAAAGCGGTTCAATAACTGTAAACAATGGGTCATCAATTAATACGAGGGTATGGGGGGTTTCTAGATATGCGTTTTCACGAATCTTGATTCTTGGGGGGAGCCGTTCAATAATTGTTCCTTCGGTTGCCCGAATCAAAGAATGAGATTCTTTGTGAAAGTCATATTGGTCAAGGTCCAGAGCAGCTATTAAGCCCTGCCTAACCCTGGAACTAAAAGAACGTTCAACATAAATAAATCCCTGCACTGAGCGAAAGTAACCATTTCTGAGATAGTCTGCCATTGTAGAATTAATTTGCGAAACATGGTCCTTTTCTTCGGGTTTGCCTAAAAATGCTTCGGGCAGGATAATATTGTATGTGGAAGGCGATTCATTTATTATCTGGCGAACTTGATTCCAGTATTCTGGCTGTGATGTATATTGATCACACGCCACAACCGCCCACTTTTCATAAGAGATTGATTTATCTGGAATTAATATATCAGGCGCTTGTATACCAACTTCAGGATAATTTCGCATAATTGTTTTCCTTAATAATATTTCTCAAACAAACAATGGTAAATATCTATTGTAACTTGACGTCAATCAGTATTTAAAATAAAATCTAACCTCATGCATTACATAAATGCACTTTTACAATTATAATTTCACAGTTAGGATCACACTGATGAACAGAAAAAAGCGAGTCCTTCCTCGCCCCTCGATTTTCTGTATTCGCGTGATTAATAAATTAGAAGATAAGAACCGAGGAGATTTACTCAATGGTAAGACTACGATTACGACGGGTTGGATTGCGAAACCAACCGAGTTACAGAATTATTGCTGCAGATAAAGAAAAATCGCGTGATGGAAGATTTCTTGAGATTATTGGTTTTTACAATCCTAGAACCGAACCTTCAACAATAGATTTGAAAGAAGAAAAAATATTTAAGTGGCTCAGTTTGGGCGCTCAACCGAGCGATTCAGTTGCACAAATATTCAATCAGGTTGGATTGATGGAACGGTTTGCGAAGTTCAAAGCAGGCGAATCTGCAGAAGTCTTAGCAGAAGAAGCTAAAACTTTTTATGCGACAAGAGTTGTCAGCTCAAAAACAAACAAAGCCACAAAGAAAAAAGAGTAATATTCTTTAATATCAACAAGGAAAAAAAGTGAAAGAATTAGTCGAGTTCATCGCCAACCAGCTTGTAGAAGATAAATCGCAGGTGGTGGTTAAAGAGATTGATGAAGGTGGTCGAATAGTAATTGAGCTCCAGGTATCCAAAGAGGATATGGGCAGAGTTATTGGTAAAGGCGGCAGGGTAGCCAATTCAATTCGTGTTTTGCTGCGTGTAGCCGCCGCCCGTGAAGGTAAAAAAGTATCTCTGGATATTATTGAACCTTGAAAAGATCTCAATCAATGAAAGACAAGGGTCACAAGAAAAATAAAAATTCAGGCTCGCTGACAAATAGTGAGCCTGAATTTTTAGTTGCCGGTAAACTTAGAAAGTCTCATGGATTAAAAGGGGAAATGTGGATAGAGGTATTAACGGATTTCCCGGAAATATTTAACCAAGGAATCCCAGCTTATATTGGGGAAAAACATATAAAAGTATTAATTAAATCTTTTCGATTAGCTGGTAAATTGGGATTGGTAATATTTGAAGAATATGTATCGCCTGAAAGTATCAGGGCTTTTAATAATGCTTACCTCTATTTTGAGACAAAAAAAATGCCGGTATTAAAGAAAGAAGAATATTATCATCATGAGCTAATTGGGCTTGAAGTGATAGATGATAAGGGGCAAATTATTGGAATATTAACCGAAATATTGATTACTGGCGCTAATGATGTGTATGTAATTACTCCAAATGATGGAGGAAAAGATATCTTAATTCCGGCGATTAAGGCTGTAATTCAAAAAATTGATATAGAATCGAAACAAATGATCATTTCACCGCAGGAATGGGATATCTAATGGATTCCAGAGTTTACTGGGTAGGTTTTAACAAAATACGAGGGATTGGTTCAGTAAAAACCAAAAAGCTCCTTGATTTTTTTGGCGACTTGTCTATCGCCTGGAGCGCTTCGGAAAATGCACTTTTGGAAGCCGGCATAAATCCAAAAACAGCAAAGTCATTTTTATATGCAAGAGATTCAATAGATCTTGAAGATGATTACAATCGCATCCTTGAAAAAAATATCAAGGTTTTGACCATCCTTGATGTTAATTATCCTCAAAGATTAAAATCCATCGAACAACCCCCACCAGTTTTGTACATAAAAGGATCACTTGAAGATTCCGATAATTTTGCTGTTGCGGTTGTAGGAACGAGGCATTTGACCTCGTATGGACGCCAGGTTACGCAGGATCTTTCCAATTTTCTCGCCAGGAACGGGATCACTACTGTAAGCGGACTCGCTCGGGGAATTGATTCTATAGCCCACGATGCTTCTCTCCAAGCAGACGGCAGAACATTGGCGGTTCTAGGGTGCGGCGTAGATGTTGTGTATCCACCTGAACATCGTATGCTTTCACAGCGGATACAGGAGAGAGGCGCACTCATCAGTGATTACTATCCTGGCACCTTGCCAGAAGGAGTCAATTTTCCCCCAAGAAACAGGATTATTTCCGGATTAGCACTTGCCTCGGTTATTATTGAAGCCGGTGAAAAAAGCGGAGCTTTGATAACTGCAGAATTTGCCGCTATCCAGGGGCGAGAGGTTTTCGCGGTTCCAGGCCAAATTTATTCTCCCAGAAGTAAGGGTACAAACCGATTAATCCGCGATGGGGCACTGCCTTTGACTGATTTTAATGAATTGCTGGCGGTACTCGATTTGAATCAGGCGGAAGAGTACCGTTATGCAAAAAAGGTAATCCCAAAAGACGAGATAGAGGAATTGCTATGTTGTGCAATAAAAGAAGAACCTCTTCATATCGATGAAATTAAAAATGCGACAGGATTATCTATGGAAAAGGTTTCAGCCGCTCTGGTTATGATGGAACTTAAGGGTATTGTCAGAAAAGTAGGAAATCTAACCTATCTAGCTATAAGTGACGAATCACCACAATTTGAGGTTAAATGAAAGATAACTATTATGCGGTTATCATGGCAGGAGGAGGAGGGACGCGACTCTGGCCCTTGTCAAAAAAAATACGGCCTAAGCAGCTAATCAGCTTCAGTGAAAATAAATCGCTCTTTAATCTTGCTTTAGAGAGATTAAAAGATTTTTTCAAACAAGAAAATATATTTATTGTAACAATTGCAGACCAGGTTCCGGCATTGCGCGACCAGGCGCCTTTTTTATCTCCAGATCAATTCATTATTGAACCTCAACCAAAAGGAACAGCTTCTGTTGTTGGACTGGCTGCAATTAATATCATAAGAAAGAATCCTGATGCAGTTATGGCAGTATTAACAGCTGATCATATTATTGAAAACGTACCTTTATTTCATAACCTGCTGAAGACCGCTTTTTCATTAGCTGTACAAAATCACTTGGTCATCCTTGGCATCAAACCGAGTTACCCCGCAACCGGATATGGATATATAAAAGCGGGCAATTGCCTGGAATTAAACAATGCTTTTTCTGTTGAAAAGTTTGTTGAAAAACCTGATGAAAAAACCGCTTCACAATATTTGCGAGAAGGAAATTATTTTTGGAATTCGGGAATGTTTGTATGGCGGGCAGATCGAATTCTTGGGGAATTTAAATTACAAATGCCAGCACTTTTTTCAAGCCTGACCCAGATTTCTGACCTTATTGAAAAAAAAGGTTTCAAAGAGAAAATTATTGATATATGGGCTTTGATCAAACCTCAGACCATTGATTACGGCATTATGGAAAATGCGAGTGATGTGATAATGCTGAAAGCTGATAACCTCAAATGGAATGATGTAGGAAGCTGGGATTCACTTTATGACATTCTACCTACAGATAACTCGGGAAATGTGATAAAAAATAAAAACTCAGTAATTATTGATTCAAAAGATCTTATTCTTTATAGTGAGAATGATAAGAAAATAATGGTATCTCTGGGAGTTCAAGACCTGGTGATTATTGATACAGAAAATGCACTGCTTATTTGCAGAAAAGGGGAAACCCAACGTATTAAAGAAGTAATTGAAGAACTAAAACAAAGACAATTAGAAAGATTTTTATAGGAGCATTATTGGAAGCCTATTGTGTTAAATGCAGAACAAAAAGAGAAATACAAAATCCTTTAGCCGGTTTTAATGCTCGGGCAACTCCTGTCACAACTGGCATATGCCAAGTCTGCGGAACTAAATTATATCGTATAGGTAAGACATCTGATCATGAAGGACTTACCCGACCTGAAGTAATTCCGACTCAAAAAAAACGTATTGGCAAACTGGTTATCGTAGAATCTCCCGCAAAGGCGCGAACCGTTGGCAATTTTCTGGGAAAAGGATTCACAGTGCGCGCATCTGTGGGACATGTGCGGGACCTGCTGCGGTCGCAGCTTTCTGTTGATGTTGAAAACGGATTTGAGCCGAAATATAGAGTTCCAAACGAAAAAAGAAGTGTCGTAAAAGGATTAAAAACCGAAGCAAAAACTGCAGAAGAAATTTTCCTGGCAACTGATCCTGACCGCGAAGGCGAAGCAATAGCCTGGCATCTCATTGAAGCCGCAGAAATGGAAAAATCACGTGTAAAACGCGTTGTTTTTCATGAAATTACTAAACCTGCTATAGCTGATGCATTTTCTCAACCCAGAGATATTGACCAGGATTTGGTAAACGCCCAGCAAGCACGTAGAATTCTGGATCGACTGGTTGGATATAACCTTACACCTTTACTGTGGGAAAAAGTTCGCAGTAGATTATCTGCAGGCAGAGTTCAATCAGTGACTCTGAGATTAATTATTGAACGAGAGCGGGAAATTGAAGCATTTATCCCGAAAGAGTATTGGTCGATTGATGCAGAATTTAATGTTGAATCGAATTTAAAGAAATTTTTGGCCCATCTCGTAAAAATTGATAATAATGAACTTCAGCTTCCAACCAGAGAAGTTGTAAATGGAATTGTCATAGATTTGCAGAATGCGGAGTATTCAGTCTCCAAAATAAAGCGCGGGACTCGCGTTAGGAATCCATTTCCTCCATTCACGACCAGTACTCTGCAGCAGCAGGCTTCCCGCCAACTTGGTTTTACTGCAAAAAGAACAATGCGGATTGCTCAACAGCTGTATGAAGGGATTGACTTGGGCGAGGGAGGGGCAACGGGATTAATCACATATATGCGTACAGACTCTACAACAGTTTCCATGATCGCTTTGGACCAAGTTAGAGAGTATATTCGAGCTGTACATGGAGATAGATACTTACCACCGTCAGCGATAATTCATAAAACAAAAGCCGCCCAGGCGCAAGAAGCCCATGAAGCAGTAAGACCAACACTTGTTACAAGAACACCAGAGGAAGTAAAGAATATTCTGACTCCTGAGCAATTAAAACTTTATCAATTGATCTGGAGAAGATTTGTCGCATCACAAATGGAATCAGCAATTTATGAAACGCTTTCAGTAGAAGTGGTTGGGATGACATCAAACCATAAATATTTGCTGAGAGCCTCAGGTTCAAAGCTGAAATTTCCCGGCTTTCTGGTTATTTATGAAGAAGCTTTGGATGAGGATTCTATAAAAGAATCTGAATCACTTGACTTGCCAGAAGGATTGAAAGATGGTGATATCTTAATATTAATTCGCCTCTTACCAGAACAGCATTTTACCCAACCACCACCGCGATATACAGAAGCGTCGTTGGTTCAGGCACTTGAAGAATTCGGCATTGGAAGGCCTTCAACTTATGCTCCCATTATTTCTACTATTCAAGCCCGTGGTTATGTTGAAAGAGATGGAAAACGGTTAATTCCGACTGAAACCGGATTTGTAGTCAATGATTTGCTAGTTGATTTTTTTCCTGACGTACTGGGTGTGGATTTTACCGCTCACATGGAAGAAGATCTGGACGAAATTGCCGAGGGTAAGCGCAATTGGCAGGAGGTTCTTGGTGAGTTTTATGCTTCTTTTGAGCCCAAATTAAAACATGCCCAGGAGATGATGCCAGAGACAAAGATGGAACCTGAAAAAATTGAAAAGCCGTGCCCACTTTGCGGTAGCGATCTTATTATAAAATGGGGCCGGTTTGGGAAATTTATCAGCTGCAGCACTTATCCGGCCTGTAAATATACAGAACCTTTTCTTGAAAAAATTGGCGTACAGTGCCCAAAGGACCAAGGAGATATTGTTGTCAGGAAATCACGAAAGGGGCGAATATTTTATGGATGCGTCAATTATCCGAATTGCGATTTCACTTCATGGAAGAAACCCATCAACGCCGTTTGCCAAAATTGTGGCGGACTTCTCGTTATGAAAAATAAAACTGAAGTCCAATGCATCCAGTGTAATGAAACATTTTTATCGAGTGCACCAGAAATCGAAGAAACGGCATAAAACTTGCAATAATAATTGTAATGAATAAGGTAATTAATCAGGAGAGGTAGCAATGGAAAAAATTAAAGACTTTTTTTAAGGAACCAACCGGTTTGGGAATAGCAGGTTTGATTTTAGGTATGATCATTGGCCTGGTAGTTCTCGGTTGGGGATTGTGGCCAGTTGAATGGGTCGATGCAGGTCCGGATGACCTTCAAATTGATTATCAGCGCGACTACCTATGCATGGTCATTGATTCTTATAACCGAAATCCGGATGATGAACTGCTCCAGATACGATGGCTCGGTCTCGGTGAAAATGCAAATGAACTTTTGGATACACTTACTCCAGCAGTTTGCCATTTTTCATCAAATGCAGAAATTGAAGCCTTTAAAGTAACAGTAAATTCTCAAGCTGTACCTGTGACAGAAGAGAGCCAAACCTCAGAAACACCTGTAGCTGCGGCTGGAAGCGTCACACCTGAAATTGCCCCTATGCCAACGACTGAAGCACCGGAAGAAGGTGGATCCTCAATTATTCCGCTTGTAATATTAATGGCACTAACTCTTATCGTCGGCGGAATCTTTGTTTTTCTGATGTCTAAGAAAGGCAAACTTGCTGGTGGAAAACAGCCAAAGGAGAAGAAAGCGACACCCGATTCTGAACAGCCCGCAATTAAAACCACGCAGCAAACTGAAGTATTTGATAAAAAAGAACCGCCGCTTTCCCAATTTATGACCACTTATCGGCAGAATGATGATCTGTATGATGATTCCTTCAGCATCGATTCAATCAACGGCGAATTTCTTGGAGAATGTGGTGTAGGAATTGCGGAGACTATCGGTGTGGGCGAGCCTAAAAAAGTAACCGCCCTCGAGGTTTGGTTGTTTGACAAGAATGATATTCAAACAGTTACGAAAGTCTTAATGAGCGAACACGCTAATAGCGATCCTGCAATCCGCCAACGACTGCTTTCAAAGGGTGAGCCGATTGTCGTAGAACCTGGTATGCGATTTGTAATGGAAACTGCCTCATTGCAGCTCGAAGCAAAAGTTGTTGATATGGTTTACGCGAGAGGTCCTTTACCGGAAAACAGCTATTTCTCCCGGTTGACTCTAGAAATTTCAGTTTGGGCAAAATAACTTAATAAAAAAGAACCCGGAAAATTGAAGAACAAAAACCGGGTTCTTTTTATTTAATCTTTATTATTATAAAGTTCGTAAATCCGCCTGGCGTCGGAACCCTCACAATATCACCTATACGATGACCAAGCAGATGACTTACCTATTGGCGATTCATAAGAAATTTTCCCACCCTGAGGATTTGCTTCCTTTGACCCAACAATGTTGAATACTTCCTCATCATAGCCTTCTTCTCTTACTATAACCTCTGAACCAATTTGGATAATATCTGACCTTGAATTGGAATTTTCGATAACCTTGGCGTGTTTTAAGGTTTGTTCCAATTCCTGAATTTGACCTTCAACAAACCCCTGTTCTTCTTTCGTGCTTATGTAATCCGCATTTTCAGATAAATCACCCATCTGTATAGCTGCTCTTAACTTGATCGCTAATTCCTTACGAACCGTGGTCTTGAGATAATTAAGTTCCTTTTCAAGTGATTCAATCCCTTCAGCTGTTAAATAAATATCATCTACCATTAGCCTTTTTCCATTTTTTGAATAGTTTGTGATTTTACTATAATTGAAATTCAAAAATTATTTTGAAGCAATAATTGTCCCTATTTTATTTCCTTTAAGAGATTTATTTATATTCCCAGATTTTTCACCGGATATAATTTCAATTGATAATTTGGGATTCCTTGACACAGCACCAAGCATTAATTCGACTTTCTTAATCATTCCACCTGTCACATCAATAGATTGAGATGAGGTGATTTTATTTTTAACCATAAAATAATTTTCTGATGTGATTTTATCAATTAGATTTTTATTCATCGGAAAATCTGCCCATACCCCTGGTTCTTTTCCTGCCAAAATGATACGGTCGGGATTTAATTTATTGATTAAATGCAGGAACAATTCTTCAGTAGATAAAATAACCCCACCCAATGAAACATCAAATACTGTATCACCAAAAATTACAGGTATTAACTCATTTTTAAGTGCATTTATGATAGGTTGGATATTCCATTCTTGAATATTCTTGCGATTAGTCAATATTGAGGCAGAAGGAGGAAATGAAATAACGGGAAGACCTGATTTGTCCAATTCTTTCATGACAATTTGATTTAGATTATGGGCTGCCATCCAAACTTGTTGAAATCCGAGCCATTCGTCAGGTGTTGAAGCACCTTCTCTAAAACCAGACTCCAAAGATGCAAAATGACCAAACGATCCAGAACCGTGGCCAAGAATTAACTTTAATCCTGGATCCTGTTTCAATGCTAAATTAATTTCCTCGGCGGCTTTTTTTATTATGTCAAGTCTTGCGGTATTAGGCTTATCTTTATCAGTTATTAAAGAACCTCCAAGCTTTAGTAAAACCAGCATTAAATCTCCTTTTTATCAGGTTCTATTCTAGAGATAAAACAATTAGTTGACCCATTATCAAGCAATGCCGATTTTAATAAAATCAGCATTCATTTCGTCAACAAGGGCAACAATGTTTCCACCTTTGCCGCTTCCGCATAATTTGGCGCCAAAAGCGCCATTGTTAACTGCAGTCACAACCAAATGATCTAATTCCTCCCCTGATACTCCCAGTTGCTGGAGCAAAGCATGGTTTTCAGACATTAACTCCCCTAATGTTACCAAATTGCCGTCTTCGAGATTCACCTTCGCACGAATTGCAAGAGCTCCAATTTCTTCAATAATTTTATTTACAACCGATGGATTGGCAGCTTTTTTAATTTTTACTTCAGCAACAGTATCTTTGGTTACTGAGCGTATTCCCGTGTCTGCCACAACCAAAGTAAACGGCTTTTTTACTTGAAGGAAAGTAGGAGAAAAACCTTTAATAAAATAGACCAGTTTGTTATAAGTAACCACTGTGTTATCAATGCCAGAAGGGGTGCCGTGCTGAATTGTTTCGATCTCGAATGCAATTTCATTAACTTGCACTTCGGTAAGCTTAAATCCCAAAAATCCTGATAATGCCCTGACCAAACATACTGCAAAAGCAGCACTTGAACCAAGCCCGGATGAAATTGGTATCGAAGAAGATATTAATATTTGAAGTGCAGGTAATCTATCAATATTTAAAGCATTAAGAATTGAGGAAATCGCTGTGCGATATGTATGATCAGGCTTAAATCGTTAAGTAAAAATGTGAGTTCCCAAATTTTTATTTATAATTAATGTATCGTTTTCATTTGGACGCGCACTAACCTTGATGTTCAATGAAATTGAATTTAAAGGTACTGCAATCGCGGGATACCCATAAACAACCGCGTGTTCCCCAAAGAGAATAGTCTTGCCTGGTACCGAGATTGATAAGGAAGGCATTATAGTTTAAGTCAGGTAAAAAATGACCAGCACACTTAAACCCCACAGCAAGATGGCTAGTTGAAGTGGCCGGTCACTCATCAGAAGCTCCTCCGGAGCTCCACCCGATTCTTTTACCTTTATTAAATAGAGATAACGAAAAATCCCATAAAGAACAAATGGGATAGTCAGCATCATCGCATGGTTGGTTGGAAGATTAGGAGCAGAAAAGGTATATAAGCAATAACCGATAATAGTTGTGCCTGATACTATAGTAATCAGCTGATCAAGAAAATCCAAGGTGTAACCATCAAAAACGATACGGTGTTGGTTGGCAGAACTAGCAAGAAGTGCCAGTTCCGCACGACGTTTTCCAAAGCCAATAAACAAGGCTAGCAAGGTCGTAACCACATATAACCATGGCGAAAATCTCTCTACTTCCACAAGCGTAACACCTGCGGCGACCCTTAATACAAAGCCTGAAGCTACGATCAGAACATCAATTATAGGGAGATGCTTCAGCCATTTCGAATAAAATAGATTTATGATCAGATAAGTAAGGGAAACCCAAAAAAAGGAAAAAGACAACATAAATGCAAAAAATAATGCGGTTATACCCAAGAAAAATCCGATAAAAATTGCTAGTCTAGGTTTTAAACGGCCGGAGGCAATCGGCCTGTTCTTTTTTATCGGGTGATTTTTATCGCTCTCAATATCAAAGAGGTCATTGAATAAATAGACACTGCTTGAAAGGGCACAGAAAATGATAAAACCCAATAAAGTCGTGATAAATAAATCAAAATTTGTAAGTTGGCGGTCAAATACTAAGGCTGAAAATATAAAAATATTTTTTATCCACTGCTTGGGGCGTAAAGAATAAAGAATGTCTTTAATCACCTTTAAATATTATCATGAATAGAGTTTTAATATTTTTCAACAATAATTATGGCAAAAGAAAGATTAGATATTTTATTAGTTAACCGAAAATTTGCTGAAAGTAGAAGCCTGGCGCAAAAATTAATTATGGCAGGTGATGTACTGGTCAATGGTCAGGTTGCCTACAAACCTTCCCAGACATTTTATGACAGCATTGAAATAAAACTTAAACAGAAACCCAAGTATGTTTCCAGAGGGGGATTGAAACTGGAAAAAGCTTTAATTGAGTTCGGGCTGGAAAACCTTGCAGGAAAAATTTGCGTAGATGTTGGGGCATCAACTGGTGGCTTTACTGACTGTTTATTGAAGCACCAAGCAGTTAAAGTCTTTGCTATTGATGTGGGATACGGGCAGATTCACCAATCCTTACGAAACTCAAGCAAGGTGATTCTTATGGAAAAAACCAACGTTCGAGAGATTAAGGCTTTCCCTGAACAGATTAACTTCGTAACAATAGATGTTTCATTTATATCCTTAAAAACAGTCCTGCCTGTCATAAAATCGTGGATTAAAAAAGAGGATATTCAAGTTATCGCTTTAGTAAAACCCCAGTTTGAAGCTGGAAGAAAAGAAGCGGCAAAGGGTAAAGGGGTCATTAGAAGCGAGGAAACACGATTGGCAATCATTGATGACCTTATTTCGTTTGCAGAGTCTATTGGTTTAAAATATATAAATCATGTTGAATCTCCTGTTTTGGGACCAAAGGGAAATAAAGAATTCTTGCTTTATCTGTTGATACCCGCTGATAATAAAATAATTTAGATTATAAATTTCTTATCGGTTATACTAACCTATTGCAATGCAAACTGACCATATAAGAAACTTCTGTATCATCGCTCATGTCGATCATGGAAAATCCACCCTCGCAGATCGGCTTCTCCAGCTTACCGGCACTGTATCTGACAGAGATATGGTTGAACAGGTTCTTGACAGCATGGATTTGGAACGCGAAAAAGGCGTGACAATTAAAGCATCCGCAGTAAAAATGATTCACCAAGTTGGGGATAATGAGTACGAATTAAACCTGATTGACACTCCCGGCCATGTAGATTTTAATTATGAAGTGAGTCGAGCATTAGCTGCCTGTGAAGGAGCACTACTAGTTGTTGATGCGACGCAGGGGATAGAAGCTCAAACGTTAGCGAATCTTTATCTCGCTTTAGAACTGGATTTATCGATTATTCCAATTTTAACAAAATCGACCTCCCATCATCACACGCTGAGGAAGTAGCCAAAGACCTTAGCAATTTATTAGGAATTAGTACCGATCAAATGATATCGGTCTCTGCAAAAATGGGAACTAATGTGGATAAAGTTTTAGAAGCCATTATTGAAAGAATTCCCCCGCCCAAAGGACAGAGGGATACACCCCTGCAAGCCCTGGTTTTTGATTCTCATTATGATTCATATAAAGGGGTGATAGCCTATGTCCGTATCTTTGAAGGATTTACCGGTCCATCTGATTCACTGAGGGTCATGTCGAATAAAATCGACTTTAAACCAATTGAAATAGGAATATTTTAATCCAATAATGAGCCCGGTGCAATTCCTTGAGCCCGGGGATGTGGGATACATCGCAACTGGTTTAAAAACAGTAAGGGAGTGCCGGGTTGGCGATACGATAACCATTACAAGAAATCCAGCACTGATTCCTTTACATGGTTATAAATTTCCAAAACCCATGGTATTTGCAGGAGTTTACCCGGTTGAGGGAGAATCATACAATGACCTCAAGGAAGCCTTAGAGAAACTTCAATTAAACGATGCTTCACTTCAATATCAGCCCGAAACTTCACAAGCCCTGAACTTTGGTTTTCGATGCGGCTTTTTGGGTTTATTTCATATGGAAATTATTCAGGAGCGGTTGGAAAGAGAATATGACCTTGATATTGTCTTAACCGCCCCAACTGTCGAATATGAAATTGTCATGCGGGATGGTTCAAAATTAACCATTGACTCTCCTGTTGATTTGCCAGATGAAGGATTGATTCAAGAAATCCGGGAACCCTGGATGGATTTATGGATTTTCACTCCAACTGATTATTATGGCGCCGTGATGGAATTAATAAACAAACGTAATGGAGTGTTCATTGAACAGGATTACCCTGCACCAAACCGCGTCCAATTAAAATATGAAGTTCCGCTTTCTGAAATTATTATTGATTTTTTTGATGAATTGAAATCCAAAACAAAAGGTTACGCATCAATGGATTATCAATTCAAAGAATATAAATCCGGCAGCCTCGTAAAACTTGAAGTGCTTATTGGCGGTGAACCGGTAGATGCGCTTGC
>CAVRPM010000003.1:0-226024 GCA_963723145.1 uncultured Chloroflexia bacterium | reverse complement strand
TCCCAAACTCCCCATACTCGCCCTTCAGATAGCGGCGGTAATCCTCTTCCGGCCGTCCCGCCCGGCGGCGCGACATGGCAATGATGGCCGGGTTCACCACTGAAGCCAGCGAGGCGATCGTCAGTCCCTTGCTGCGGCATTCGTCAATAGCCTGCTCCAAATCCCCTTCTTCCACCCCGGCCTGTTTCATGCGCTCCAGCGCGCGCGCCCATTTCTCCTCCCCGCCCATAAAGAGCGGTAGCCCGGTCTTCTCGACGAACAGCCTCACCAGCCCTTCTTCCCGCATGCCGCTGCCGGGGTCGGTGTCTGGTTCTGAATCAATAATCCCCACCGCACGCGCGCCTGGAAGGCGCTGCGGCGTGGGGATGTCCGGGGCTTGCCCCTGCAAGCCCCTTCCGACTTTTGTGTCTGCCATCTTTTCAAAATCAATAATCCCCACTGCTCGCGCGCCTGGAAGGCGCTGCGGCGCGGGGATGTCCGGGGCTTGCTCCTGCAAGTCCCTTCCATCTGCATCTGCTGTCTTTTCTAAATCTGTTTCTGGTTCTGTATCTGTATCTGTGTTGCGGTTCGCATCATCATCGTAACAGGCGGCTTCTTCATAGGTTTTTTCCTTTTGAGCGCTTTCGCGGCTGCGGCGCATGCGTTCAACCGCCGGCGATGCCGCCTGGCGCTCTCTGAAATGCGCCACCCGCCAGCAGCCGTCCGCGCCGCGGCTGAGGATGTTCAGCGCCTCCAGGTCCTCCATCTGCGCGTACAGCCGGGTTTCATCGGCGCGCAGGCGCCAGGCCATATCCGCCAGCGGCGGCAGATCGCCCCCGCGGTTGCGGTCGCCCGCCATCAGGAAGAATTCAACCGCGCGCCTGAACAGCGCGTCCGGCAGGCGCCCCATCTTGGGGTTGTCCAGAATCTCAATGTAAAGCTTGATCCAGTATTTTGAGGCCATGGGTTCTCTTTCGTCAAACAGGATAACGTGTCAGGTTGGTTTATCAGAACTTCCAGCTGCCTCACACATTACCCGCAATCCGCATGCATTTCAACCTGTCAAAAAGTGAAGTGGGCTGGGCTGGCGCTCTCCGAAGCCTTCCGCGCGGGCAGCAGGGGAAAGAAAAGTCTTCCTCCCCCGATGTTTTAAGGGGAGGAGCAGGAGGGGGAATATTAATCGCGTTATGCGTTCGTTTTCAACAAGAACGGGCAGTCTGCCGCTCCTCCCCTGTGCCCCTCCTCAAATGAGGAGGGGAAAGGATGATCCTCCTCCCCCGATGCCCCACGGGGGAGGCGTGGGAGGGGGACAATACTCGCACTATAAATTCGCGTTTGATAAGAACAGCAGTCTTTCGCTCCTCCCCGGCGTTCCTCCTCAAAAGAGGAGGGGGAAAGAGAAGGTTTCCTCCCCCGATGTATCACGGGGGAGGCGTAGGAGGGGGATTTTAACAACAGGCTGGGCTGGCGCACTCCAAAGCCTTCCGCGCGGGCAGAAGTGTGAGTCGCCCAGGCCGGAGCGGCTTCAAGACGCACCATGCATGGGTACTATTAACCCGGCATTTCAAAAAGGTAAACCTGTATAATTATTTCAGAAACCCATGACTGATGCCAGCGAAGTGATGTCCATCCTGCGCGCCGCGGCCGACCCCGCCGCACTCTCCGGCATGGCGCGCTTCGCCATCGAGACCGAAGGCCGGCTGGGCATCTCCATCTACGACCTGCGCCGCTTCGCCCGCACCATCCCGCCCTCTCACGCACTGGCGCTGGACCTGTGGGAAACGCGCGTGCAGGAAGCGCGCCTGCTGGCATCCATGCTCGATGTGCCCTCCGAAGCCTCCGAAGCGCAGCTTGAGCGCTGGGCGGCCGATTTCAACTCCTGGGATATCTGCGATCAGGTGTGCGACAATCTCTTCCAGCACACCCCTTTCGCCTGGCAGAAGATAACCGCCTGGCACACCCGCGAAGAGGAGTTTGTTAAACGCGCCGCTTACGCGCTGATCGCCTGCAAGGCCTGGCATGATAAAACCGCGCCCGACTAGCAGTTCATCGGTCTCTTTCCGGTCATCCGGGTAGGCGCATCCGACCCGCGCAACTTCGTCAGGAAAGCCGTCAACTGGGCGGTGCGCAACATCGGCAAGCGCAATCTGGCGCTCAATCAGGCCGCAATTGTCCTTTCAGAAGAATTATTGGCGATGGATGACAAAACCGCCCGCTGGATTGCACGCGACGCGCTGAGGGAGCTGCAGAGCGAGAAGATGCAGGCCAGGCTGAAAAAGTAGGCCGGGGAAAATCAACTTCTCCTCTCACGATGTACTATGAAAATCGCGCAGAAGGGAAAAAACGATCCTCCTCCTCGATATTTGACAGGGAGGCGGGCGAGGGGAAAACAATCACACCATAAAAAGAGCGGTCTTCCTCCCCCGATGTACTACGGAAGGCGCGCAGGAGGGGAAAAAACGATTCTCCTCCCCCGATGCCCCACGGGGGAGGCGTGGGAGGGGGGAAATATTCGAACGACAAATTGGCTTTCAACAAGAACAGGCAGTTTTTCGCTCCTCCCCTGCACCCCTCCTCAAGAGGAGGGGAAAGAAATGTCCTCCCCCCGGTGTTTTACGGGGGAGGCGCAGGAGGGGAAAAAACGATTCTCCTCCCCCGATGTTTTACGGGGGAGGCGTGGGAGGGGGAAAATAATCGCATTATAAATTGGCTTTCAACAAGAACAGGCAGATAATTCCTCCTCCCCTGTGACCCTCCTCAATGAGGAGGGGAAAGCATAATCCTCCTCCCCGGTGATTAACGGGGGAGGCGTAGGAGGGGGATTAACAATCACAAGCCTGCCGGATCTTTCTAAAACGTCTGCGGTTGCAGAAATGACCTCGGTATTTAGAAATCTCAAGATTTTATAACCTTTTGCCTTCAGGTAATCCTCTCTCTTTAGATCATAGATTTGATTATCAATACGAGTCCCTCCATCCACCTCGATAATTAAATTTCTTTTCCGGACAGTAAAAATCCACAATAAATGGATCAATCAAGTGCTGCCTGCGGAATTTTAGATTATTGAATTTCCTGGCGGATAAGAATTGCCATAATTTTCTTTCTGCGGGGGTTGCCTGATTGCGAAGCTCCCTCGCGCGTTGATGTAATTTCTGGTGGAATGCAGGGTTTGATGACATGCAATTATTTTATAGTATCGGAGAATGATTTCCAACTTAGTTTCTCCTCCCCTGCGCCCCTCCTCAAACGAGGAGGGGAAAGAATGTCCTCCCTCCCCCGATGTTATACGGGGGAGGCGGGAGAGGGGGATTAACAGATTTACACCATTAAAAGAGCGGTCTTCCTCCCCCGATGCCTCACGGGGGAGGCGTGGAGGGGAAAAACTATTCCTCCTCCCCCGATGCTTCACGGGGGAGGCGTGGGAGGGGGAAAATAATCGCTCGATAAATTGGCTTTCAACAAGAACAGGCTGCGACTCCTCCCCTGCGCCCCTCCTCAAGAGGAGGGGAAAGAAGTGTTTTCCTCCCCCGAAGTTTTACGGGGAGGCACGCAGGTACGCGCGGATATAAGCCGCGCCACACCTGGGTACTGCTGACCCGGAATTCCTAAAATAAAAATTACTGATGCTTGATGAACGTCCCGCTGTCCAGCTCCTTAAACGCCAGCGACAGTTCCTCGCGCGTGTTCATCACGATCGGCCCGCCCCAGGCCACCGGTTCGCGCAGCGGCCGGCCCGCGATGAACAGAAAGCGCGCGCCAGCTTCGGCACCGATCACCACCGGTCCGCCGTTGGTCAGCAGCACTCCTTTTGTGTCCGCCGCGGATGCTTTCTTTCCGTCAGGGAATTGAATCTCACCCTCAAGCATCAGAAGGAACGCGGTTTCGGCTTCAGGCAGCGCCGGCTCAAAATGCCCGCCGGGTTTGATGGCGGCATCCATATAAAGCGGGTCAACATAGGTCCCGCTGACCGGCCCTTTCTTTCCCTTAAAATTACCCGCGATAACCTTGACCAGCACCGCTTCATCATCGAAAATCGCCAGGTCTCTGGCGGTGATATCGCGGTAGGCCGGTTCCGTCATCTTGTGGGCTGCCGGCAGGTTCAGCCACAGCTGCGCGCCGAGCATATGCTCCGCTGGCTGGGGCATTTCCTGATGGATGATGCCGCTGCCCGCCGTCATCCACTGGCAGCCGGCCGGCCCGATCACACCCTTGTTGCCCAGGCTGTCGCCGTGCTCGATCAGGCCGTCAATCAGATAGGTGATCGTCTCAATGCCGCGGTGCGGGTGCCAGGGAAAGCCCCTGCGGTAATCTTCCGGGTCGCGTGAATCGAAGAAATCCAGCAGCAGAAAGGGGTCCAGATCAGCCGTATCCGCGTGCCCGATGATGCGGTTCAGCTTTACCCCCGCGCCGTCCACTGAAGGCGTGCCCGCGTAAGTTTTCGCGATTGTTCTTGTTTTCATAAGCCCATCCTTTATGCATTTATCTGAATTCTAAGCAATTTTCGGGATTTTCTTTGCAGGAATTTTATTAAATTGAGCTGAGCCGTGCTTGACACATTTCCCGATTTATGATTATTTCCGCAGGTACTTAATAAGAGACTCACAATGGTAAATCGGTAAGTTTTTCTAACCCTCTCAGCCGCTGAAATCGGATAATTTCTGATGATGTGCGCCGCCATCCGCGTAACGCGGAACTCCAGCGATTTTTTTATGAGGAGGCAGGAATGCTTGCCGTTTCTGATTTAATAAGACCTTTAATCTTCAAACTTTATTTACCAGCGTGTCTTTCAGCATTAACCCCGGCGAAAAAGTCGGGCTGATCGGCCCAAACGGCTGCGGCAAGACGACCCTGCTGCGCATTCTGGCCGGGCTGGAGGTGCCCACCAGCGGAACGTCCACAAACCTAACGCCTGGCGCGTTGGCTGCCTCGCCCAGGATTCCGAGTTTGACCCGCATCTCACTCTGGGTGAAGCCCTCAAGCGTGCCGCGGGCGAAATTCAGGCGCTTGATGAACAGTTTTCGGCAGCCGCAGCGGCATTGGCAGAAAACCCGGCTGACCCCGGCCTCACGGACCGCTACGACCAGCTGCTGAACCGCATCCAGTCCGCCGATCCCGGCCACGCCGCGGCCGTTGCCGCGAATTTGGGCCTGGCCAATCTGGACCCTGCGCTCCCGATCGCGCACCTCAGCGGCGGGCAGAAAACACGCCTGTCGCTCGCGCTGATCCTGCTCAATGATCCGCATGTGCTTCTGCTGGATGAGCCCACCAATCATCTGGATATCGGCATGCTCGAATGGCTGGAGGGCTGGCTGCGCCGGACACGCAGCGCCGCGCTGATCGTCTCGCATGACCGCGCCTTCCTGAACCACACTGTCAGCCGCCTGCTGGTTATGGATCCGCGTGAAGGCCGGCTGCGCTCATACGCGGGGAATTATGACGCCTATCTTGAGCAGCGCCAGACCGAGGCGGATAAACAGTGGTCGAAATTTACGGACCAGAGCAAAGAAATAAAGAGGATGAAAGCCGATATCGCCCGGACCAAAGAGCGGGCGGCTCACAACGAGCGCCAGGCCAGCTCGGTGCGCATCGGCGGGACTGAAATGCGCAATCCCGGCGCCAAGGATTACGTGCAGGGCATTGCCAAAAAAGTGGCAAAAAAAGCCAAGGCGCGCGAAAAGAAACTGGACCGCTACCTCCAATCAGATGAGCGTGTCAGCAAACCAAAAGAAGACCGCATCATCCGCATGGAATTCGACCAGACTCCGCACCTGGGGCGTTCTGTGCTGCAGCTGTCGGGCGTATGCGTGGGCTACGCGCTTCACGAACCCTTGATCCGGGATATTACCCTGCAGGTTCGGGCCTTTCAGCGCGCCGCCATCACCGGCCCCAATGGCTGCGGAAAGACCACCCTGCTGAGAACAATTGCCGGACAGATTCCTGCTCTGGGCGGGACACTCACATCAGGTCAAAGTGTGCGGGTGGGGTTTATGTCGCAGGATTTTTCAGGACTGCAGGCAGAAAAGTCTGCGGCTGAAAACATCCGCTTTGCCTTTCCCGGTCAGACCGAAGCTCGGCATTTTCTCGCTGGTTATCAGATCAGCGGCGATGAGGCGCTCAAACCATCAGGGCAGTTGAGCCTTGGCCAGCAGGCACGGCTGATGCTGGCCATCCTGGTGCTGCATCAATGCAACCTGCTGCTTTTGGATGAGCCCGGCAATCATCTGGATATCCCCAGCCGCCAGGAATTTGAAAAAGCGCTGAAAGGCTTCAGAGGCGCCATCCTGATGGTCACCCATGACCGCTATTTCATCAGCCGCTTCGCGCAGGAAGTGTGGCATGTTGCGGGTGGACGGATTGCGGTTACGGGAGTTGAAAACCAAAATTCTTATTTTGCTTGATTAATTAGTTTGATAGCAGGTTGGGTTGATGTGTTCCAAAGCCTTGTGCACAAGCAGGTGGGGAAAGGGCAGTCTTCCTCCACCGATGTACTGCAGGAGGGCATAAATTGGCTAGCGGTAGTGTCACCTTGCGCAAAAGGAGGGAAAGAGCGGTCTTCCTCCCCCGATGTTTTACGGGGGAGGCGCAGGAGGGGGATAATAATCGCACGGGAAATTAGCTAATGGAAAGAACAGGCAGATAATTCCTCCTCCCCTGCGCCCCTCCTCAAAGAGGAGGGGAAAGAACGATCCTCCTCCCCCGATGTCTCACGGGGGAGGCACAGGAGGGGGAAAAAAATCACACCATAACTTGGCTTTCAACAATAACGGGCATCCTATCCCTCCTCCCCTGCGCCCCTCCTCAAACGAGGAGGGGAAAGAATAATCTTCCTCCCCCGATGCATCACGGGGGAGGCGTAGGAAGGGGGGTTGATTATTGACTGGGTGGGTGTTTTCCGAAGCCTTCAGCACGAGCAGAAGGGTGAGGTGCCCAAGCCGCAGCGGCTTAAAGATGCACCAAGCTTGAGTACTAATAAGCCGGCAATTCAAACCTCTGTCTCAGTTAAAAAAGGCGGGCAGAAAATCAATCGGATGGCAGGGCAAAAACACAGTTCAAAATCTCCCCCGATCCTGCTCTATAATACCATTTTGAATATTTGTGAATAAAGGAGCATATGATGAATAACCCTCTGGATACGATCCTGCCCGTACTTGAATCCACCCCGGCGCGCTGGCAGGCGCTGTGCGAAACCCTGCCCCCTGACCTGCTGCGCCGCAAACCCGCTGCGGATGAGTGGTCGGCGCTGGACTGCCTGATCCACATCCTTGATGCGGATAAGTTCATTTTTCCGGTGCGCGTCAGGGCGTTTTTGGCGGGAAAGAACCTCGCTTCTTTTGACCCGGACCGTGAAGGAACGCGCGACACAAATCAGCCGCCTTCAGCACTGGCAGCAGAATTTTCATCCCTGCGCGCCGGGTCAATCGCGCTGCTGAAAACACTGCGCGCGGAAGATCTTGCGCGGACGGCGCAGCACGCCGAGCTGGGGCTGGTGACGCTGGAGCAGATGCTTCAGGAATGGGCCGGTCACGACCTGAACCACACCATCCAGGCTGAGCGGGCGCTGATGCAGCCCTTCATCGCTCACAGCGGCCCCTGGCGCGAATATTTCGCTGACCACGACGCCGAGATTTAAAAATAAATCGATATCTAGGCTGGGTGGGCGTTTTCCGAAGCCTTCTGCATGAACAGAAGGGTGAGGTACCAAGCCGGAGCGGCTTTAAGAAGCGCCATGCCTGGGTAATAACAACCCAACCATTGCTATGAATCATAAGCTGGGTTTTGCTTTTTCCAACCCAACCTGGTGATGATGTGTTTTTTATTTGATTGACACAAAATAATAAAGGAAACTATAATTTTTAAACGATGAAAAGATACACACAGATTATTTTAATTTTTACCATAAGCATGGTTTTAATTTTAAGCGCGTGCGCCAAACCTGCCCCGCAGCCAGCCAGTACTGCTGAACCGGCCAGCCCTACCGACCAGGCAAGCCAGGTAAACACCCCACCAGCTCAGACGGCTGAGGCAACAGGTGAAGTTACTGCCAGTTATCCAAATTGTGAACTGCCGCTGCCCGGGCCGGAAGATTGGCCGGTTTTTATCTGCGACAGTTTTAATGGCACACACCAGACATTCCCAAATGAGAACCAGGATAACGCCTACGCACGCTATAACGCGCGGGTCACTGACGGGCAGTTTTATGAGGTGGATTATGCCGCGAAAGGATTTGCACAATTCCAGCAGATTGCGCTGACATGGTTTGACATTGCCAACGCGCAGGATTTCGCGCTTTCGATCACCGGGAAAATGGACAGCACTTACAAGGATGCCAGCTGGGGCATTGGCTTCCGCGGCCGCGAGGATAAAGACAGCTTTTTCCTGATCTCAATCATGAACGACGGCACCTATGCTTTTGAAATTTTTGAGAATGGCGGCTGGATCTCGCTGATCTCAAAACGGGCGTTTAATGGCATTGTAAACGGCAGTGAAAATACGCTGACGGTGACCGCCGAAGGAAAGAATTTTAAATTCATGATCAACGGCCAGCCAATAGAGGGTTTTGACGGCGGGCTGCTGGAGGGCATGCAGGTCTTTCTGGTGGTCAGCGCCAAAGAGGGCGCCAGTGTGGTGTATTCCTTTGATAATCTGGTGATGCAGATCTAAATTTCGATAAATTAACGCACTCATCAGCATCGATCGCAATTAGATTTTCCCGGCTGGTATAAACAGGTCTTTCACCAGCAGCACACCGCCCACAGCGATTGCGGCTACAGCCAGGTCAAAGGCGGCCAGAAAGGTGAGGACAAGCCCCCACCATATCCCGGATGCCTCAATTCTGCCAGAGGCAAGGCCGGTAGCGGCAGCCAGAGCCTGGCTGAGCACCAGCATGCTAACAGCGGCGCCAATACTCCAGCCAATCAGTTTCACGCGTAACCGGGCTCTTAAAGCCGCCCAGAGCAGCAGCCCGCTGCCAACGATGACCAAAGGAAATAACTCGGCGAGCATGAGGTAATCGAAGTGGAAAATATGCGCCTGGATGAAAGAAATCACAGAGAAAATGACCGGCGCCAGGATTAGCAGCCATAACAGCAGGGTGCCGGTAATCGCCAGAACTTTTGTCAATACATTCTTCTTTTCCATACCTCATCCTTTCCGAAGCTTAAAAACAAAAAAGTCCGGTTTGAATTTCTCCTATAATTAATTATAGGGGGTTGATTGTCTGACTGCATGCGTGCAGACGCTGTGCTTTGGTATACCGGGGATGTCGCCCTCCCAATGCCATTAAATCCATATCATTTTTCACCGCTGCCCCCACCCACAGCCATTAATATTGATAATTACCCAAATATGGCGCTTGACGCGGATAGAATTCTTGTTCTATAATAGAACAAAATAACTATTACGGAGGATGCCATGAACCTGACCATGACCCAGAAAGTAACCCGTTTTCCCAGCAAGATCCTGGATACCCTGCGCGAGCGTTCCAACGCTGTATATATGGCCATTATTGTGGCAGCTTTAGCGGCTTTTGAGGTTTTCAATTACAGCACCACCGATTTCGCGCTGCGCAGCATGTTCGGCAGCCAGTCGGTAGGCTGGTTAGCCTGGTCCACGATTCTGGCGCTGGCTTTCTGCGCTATGGATTTCGCGGGCATCGCCCGGCTCATGGCGCCGCGCGGTGATGAAGCTGAATCACGCGGAAGCTGGTTTCTGCTGGGCGCGTGGGTGCTGGCTGCGGCGATGAATGCCGGGCTCACATGGTGGGGTATCAGTATCGCTGTGTACAATCTGCCGGTGGAAACCGCCCTCATTCTTGACCCGATGACCTTTGTCACCGCGGTGCCGGTGCTGGTAGCCTTGATGGTTTGGGTGATCCGCATCCTGATCATCGGAACACTGGTCTCATCCTTAAATAACGTCCTTTACAAACAGCAGCCAAAAAAAGAGCAGGTTAAACAGCAGCCTTTCGGTTTCCGCCCGGGCGCTCAGGCAGCACCCGCAGGATACAAACCGATTCCCAATCAGGCGCGGGCGCAGCAAGAGCCAAATACCCGCTAATCCATCAATTCCAGATTAATCATGAAAAAACCAGCCGATTCAAAGGCTGGTTTTTATCGCGCCAGAATACCGCTATAATGGCGGAATGCAAAACGACTTTCAGCTGCCAGCCTTTCAGGTCGATAATCCGGACCAATTTCAAAAAATGCTTGCTGATTTTAAAGGGATCAGACGCCTGGCTGTGGATACAGAATCCAACAGTCTGTTTGCTTATTCCGAGCAGGTCTGCCTGATCCAGTTTTCAACAAAGAAAGAAGATTACCTGGTCGATTGCCTGGCTGGTGTTGATATCAGCGCTTTAGAAAAAATCTTTGCAAATCCGAAAGTTGAAAAAATATTCCATGCCGCAGAATATGACATCCTGTGCATGAAACGCGATTACAGCTTTGAATTTGCCAGTCTGTTTGATACCATGCAGGCTGCCCGCATCCTTGGTATTGAAAAACTGGGGCTTGCCAGCCTGCTGTTTGACCTTTTTGAAATTGACCATCCCAAAGGGCTGCAGAAATCAGACTGGGCGAAAAGACCTTAACTCCTGAAATGTGCGCTTATGCCCGCATGGATACGCATTATCTGATGCTGCTGCGCGACACTCTGGCTGAAAAGCTTAAGGAAAAAAACCTGCTTGAACTTGCGCGAGAAGATTTTGACCGCCTGTGCCAGGTTGAGCCCAACCATAAAAGCAAGGCGCTTTATACCCAGATAAGCGGTTACCATAAACTTGAGCCGCAGACTATAAGGATTCTGGATGAGCTGTGCATTTATCGTGATGGCCTGGCAAAAAAAATGAACCGGCCGCATTTCAAGGTTATGGGAAGCAGCGTGATGCTTGCGGTAGCGCAGGCGCAGCCGCTGACGATCCAGGCTCTCAAGCAGCTGGATGATTTATCCCCAAAGATTGTGGAACGGTTTGGCGATGGGCTTGTGGCTGCGGTAAAGCGCGGATTGGCTTTAGCGCCCATTGAACTGGAAAAGCGCAAACGCCCCGCGCAGGAATATGTTGACCGGTTGGAAGCGCTTCAGGATTGGCGCAGGCAGGCAGCCGGGAAAATGAAGGTACAATCAGATATCATACTGCCGCGTGATGTTCTGGAGCAGATCGCTGCATCCCGCCCGCGCAATATGGCGGAATTGGAAGCGCTGATGCAGAGCGTCCCCTGGCGGTTCGGCCAGTTTGGCAGTGAGATATTAAAGTCCATCGCGAAAGGAAAGCCGTCATGAAAATCCACTTTTACGGAGCGGCGCGAACGGTCACTGGTTCGCAGCACCTGATCGAGGTCAATGGCAAACGCCTGCTGCTGGATTGCGGCATCTTCCAGGGCAAGCGCAGCGAATTTTACAGCCGCAACTGCTGTTTTGCTTTCGACCCAAAAGAATTGGACGCTGTGATCCTTTCCCACGCGCATATCGACCATTCCGGAAACTTGCCCAACCTGGTTAAGCAGGGATATCGAAACGCCATCTATGCCACACCTCCCACCGCGGAACTATCTGGAATCATGCTGCGCGATTCAGGGCATATTTACGAAGAGGACGCGGAATATCTGAACAAAAAGAAACGTAAACACGGCGAGCCGATGATCGAGCCGCTTTACACAAAAGAAGACGCGGAAAAAGCCGTGCCTTTGTTTGTTGAAAAGGGATATAACCAGCCCTTTGAGCCTGTCAGCGGGGTAACCGCCAAATTTGTAGATGCCGGACATATTCTCGGTTCAGCCGCCGTTGTTTTGGATATTGATGAAAAAGGCAAAAAGACCCGTGTGTGGTTTTCAGGGGATATCGGACGATTTAAGCTGCCTTTACTGCGCGACCCTGTTCTTCCGGAGCATCCAGATTACCTGCTGATGGAATGCACCTATGGCGATAAGCCGCACCGCGATCCTGAAGAAGCCTATGCTGAATTTCGCGATGTTGTCAAGCGCACTGTGAAGCGCGGCGGAAAAGTGGTCGTGCCTGCCTTTTCTGTTGGACGGACTCAGGAGCTGGTTTACAGCCTGAACCGCATGATCAGCGAGGGCGAACTTCCGCATGTGCCTGTGTTTGTGGATAGCCCCCTGGCAACCAATGCTACCGATATTTTCAAAAAACATCCGGATTATTTTGACGATGAAGCGCATGAATTCGTGAGGACCGGAAATCACCCTGCATTGAGCTTTCCCGGGCTGACCTACACCCGCTCGGTCGAAGAATCCAAAGCTATCAACCGGATGGATAATCCCATGATCATTATTTCGGCTTCCGGCATGTGCGAAGCGGGGCGCATCTTACACCACCTGGCGCACACCATTGAAGATCCGCGCAATACCATCTGCATCGTCTCATGGCAGGCGCCCAACACCCTCGGCCGCAGGCTGGCGGAAAAGCTGCCCGCGGTGCGCATTTACGGTGATGAATACAGCGTCCGCGCTGAAGTTGCCACCATTGGCGGACTTTCAGCCCACGGCGGGCAGGATATGCTGCTGCAGTACGCGGCCGCAGCCAGCCATAACGGATTGAAACAAATTTACCTTATCCACGGCGAAGGAACACCCGCTGCTATCCTGATGGACAGGATGCGGGCACAGGGAATCAGCGCGGTGCGTTACCCTGAGCGCGGGGAACTGGTTGAGTTCTAAATAAATATTAAAGGATTGTTCAGAGATAAACCGGAATGAAACTATCACCTTCTTTCCGGTTTTATATTTTTATTGGCAACCAAATTACGAAATAAACGTATAAATACTTAGATAAAATCCATTTTCTGTGAGGTATTTATGAATAACCGTCTTTATCGCAGTGAAACCAACCGCACAATTGCCGGCGTCTGCGGAGGTTTGGGTGATTTCCTCCGAATTGACCCGCTCATCATCCGCATCTTTTTTATTATCGGGGCTATATTAGGCGGGCTGTCAGTGCTGATTTATTTTATCCTGTGGGTGGTCATCCCCAATAAGAGCACCTCCGATGAAGGCAAGACTTTTAATCCTGATGAACTTGGGTCGCGCTTTCAACTGCTGGGGATTGAATTTGGCGAGGTCATCCGCCAGCCCAGCCAGCAGCTAATCACCTTTGCGGGTGTCGGCCTGATCGGCTGGGGTATTTACAATCTTCTGCGCAATTTCGGTTTTCCTTTGCTTGACTGGGACTTCTCTATTTATCTCTGGCCGGTAATGTTAATCGTGGCAGGCGCATTTATCCTGTACCGCGCGGCTTCACGTAAATAAAGAAGAGACCCTCCCAACCGGTTGAGGGGGGCAACCAGCTGAAAGGGCATACTGATAATAACATGTAATAACAAAGAATTCAATATATTGGCGAACTATTTTCCAGTTTAATTCTAATAAAACGGGAACTTTTCTTCAGTAATATCGTCTGTAAAATTAGATTAAATAATTTGGAGGTTGTGATGAAAAGCAGTAAATTATATGTTGGCGTTTCACTTATCGTTCTGGCAGCGTTGGTTGCCTGCAGCGCGCCCGTTGATGCCGGCGGGGGCAAACCCCTGCAGCCCGTTCAGCCGGCGCCCCAGTCGCCTGACTCGCAGTCGCCAGTCCCACAGGTTTCGGTCACCGGTTCGGGCGTTGTTTATGTTTCTCCTGATATTGCTTATATCAACATAGGCGTCCGCTCTCAGGCAGATACGGTTGTCGAGGCGCTGGAATTAAATAATGCCCAGGCAAAAGCGATCAAGGATACGCTAATTGCCGAAGGTATCGATGAAAAAGATATTCAGACATCCAGTTTTAATGTGTATCCCCAGTCAGATTATGACTCGCAGGGCATGATCGTGCGCACCTATTTTACGGTTGAAAATAATGTGTATGTAACGGTTCGCGATCTGAACAGTATTGGAAAAGTCCTGGATGCGGTTGCCAAGAGCGGCGCGAACAATATCTACGGCATCACCTTTGATGTACAGGATAAAACTGAAGCGCAGTCAACGGCCCGAAAACTGGCGGTGGAATCAGCCGAAGCGCAGGCACAGGAATTAGCTGCAGCGGCTGGCGTAGAGTTGGGTGAGGTCATTCTGATCAGTTCCAGCGCGAGTTATGCCCAGCCTTTTTATGGCTATGGCATGGGCGGCGGGAGTGAAGGGGCAGCGTATTCGGGGACGGTACCGATTGCGGCCGGCCAGATGCAGATCAATGCTGAAGTGACTATGGCTTACAGGATCAAATAAACAAATCGGATAGTATGAAAAACCGCCGCGTGAGCGGCGGTTTTGATTTTTATTATAGAAAGAAGGCACTAATCAGGTAAAAACTGATCACCCCTGCCCACAGCCAGGTGTCAATGCGGTCCAGAACACCGCCATGGCCTGGTATCAGGTCGCTGGTGTTCTTGATGTTGAATTGGCGCTTGAGCAGGCTTTTTCCCAGGTCTCCCAGCGGGCAGAAAATGCCGACTACCAACCCGATCATTAACCCAGTCAGCCCATTGATATGCGCTACTGCCAGGTTTGAGATCGCGCCAACCGCGTATCCGGTAATGGCTGCGGTGAGAACGCCGCCCAGGTATCCTTCTGTTGTCTTGCCGGGGCTTAACGCGGGCGCCAGCTTATGCCTGCCGATGGCGCTGCCGATCAAAAAAGCGCCGATATCACTGATGCCCGCCGGGGCAATGGCTATTAAAACCCAGTAGAAGCCGTCCGGAAGAAAGCGCAGCCGGACGACGTAGGATCCCAGGAAGGCTATAAAAATCAATGCCGAAAGGCTTGCGGCCAGGTCTACCCCGGATGTCTGCGGATGATTGGAGTAGGTAAAAATATGCCAGCCGATCACTGACAGAATGGAAATACTGACAGCCAGCAGAAGATATTCCGGGTTCTCAAACCTGCTGGCGAATGCCATAATAATGGTGCCGGCAATGACTATAAAAAGCGCTGGGGAATATCCCCCCCTCCTGAACATGCTGACGTATTCCCAAACCGCGAGAGAAAGGATAATGGATGCACCGATTATAAAGAGCCATCCGCCGGCGTAGGCCAGCAGAAGGCCAAAGAAAATGATAACCACCGCGCTGGCTGCCCGTTTAGCCAGCATACTGATCTTTTTCTTCCTTCTCAGTCCTGCCGCCAAAACGGCGGCTGCGGCTGCCGAAATCAAGAATAGCTTTGCGCAGTTCTTCCTTGTCAAAATCAGGCCAGAGTTTTTCGGTGAAGTACCATTCGGAATATGCGCTCTGCCAGGTGAGGAAATTGGAGGTGCGCTGCTCACCGGAGGTGCGGATCACCAGATCAGGGTCGGGAATCTCGCGCGTGAAAAGGTTATCGGTGATAGTTGCCTCAGTAATCATCTCGGGGCTGATCCCTTTTTTGACAATTTCCTGAACCGCATACATAATTTCGTCTCGGCCGCCGTAATTCCAGGCGACATTGAGAATCAGGCGGGTATTATTTTTGGTTAGTTCAACCGCGTTGATGATCCCCTGCCTTAAAGCGGCGTCCAGCTTTTCAAGGCGGCCGATATGGATAATGCGCACGCCCTGTTTATTAAGCTCACCCACTTCTCTTGTAAGCGCATCCGCCATGATCTGCATCAGCCCGCTTACTTCATCTTTTGGACGCTTCCAGTTCTCGGTGGAAAAAGCGTAAATGGTCAGATATCTGATGCCGAATTCCACGCAGGCGGTGATGACACGGCGCAGGTTTTCGGTGCCTTCCCTGTGGCCGGCCATGCGCGGTAAGTGCCGGGCAGCCGCCCAGCGGCCGTTGCCATCCATGATAATCGCAACATGCGCGGGTAAAGCTTTAAATTGGGCAGCTTCGGATTTTTCAGCCATCGGGATCAGATTTCCATGATCTCCACTTCTTTATTCTTGCCAACTTCGCCAATCTCTTCAATATATTTGTCGGTCAGCTTTTGAATTTCTTCCTCACCGATTTTGAGGTCATCCTTAGAGATCATCTTCTCTTCTTCAAAATCGCGCATATCCTTAATGGAATCCCGGCGGATGTTGCGCACTGCGATGCGCGCTTCTTCCAGCCGGCTGTGGACCGACCTGATCAGGTCATGCCGGCGCTCTTCATTTAAAGGGGGCAGGTTGAGCCGGATGACTTTCCCGTCATTCATGGGGGTTAATCCCAGGTCGGATGCCAGAATGGATTTTTCAATATCTTTGACTGTAGCCTGGTCAAAGGGTTTGATCATTAATTGGCGGGGTTCAGGCACACTGATGGTGGCGAGCTGGATCAGAGGAATCGGTGAGCCATAGTATTCAACAGACAACCTCTCGATCAGCGATGGATTTGCGCGCCCGGTGCGTATACCGCCAAGGTCATCATGCAGTGATTGAATTGTGCTTTTCATCCTTTTTTCTGCGTCATGAATCAATTCTTTAATCATTATGGCCTCCTTGATAATCGTGATCTTAAATCCGGGTTAAGCATACCTTAAATGGCTCAAAATTTCCATCCATTTTAGAAAATATTTGTGCGTCAGGTCTATGCTTCCCGGCCCAGCGATTAAATTGGGCACGGCGTTGGGTTACGCTTCGCTCAATCCAACCTGCAAAATAATTATTGAAAATGTTGGCATTCTTCAAAACCAATGCCAGGCAAATTCCTTGAAATATTAGAACACCCGTGCTATAATAAGTCCGGAGAAAATAAAATAAATGAAACAGGGAATGCTCTGGTATGACAGCCAGATCGCCAGGAATTTCGATAACAGCCTCAGTCAGGCTGTTTCTTACTTTGAGGAAAAATTCGGCTTTCCGCCGGAATGCTGCTTTGTGCACCCGGATATGCTCAAGAATGGCCAGAAATTGGAAGGTCCTGTGAAAGTAATGGCAGATGAAAAAGTTCTGCGAAACCATATCTGGATGGAATTCCCGCTGGCAGAATAATCCCGGTTTCCTTTGTAAAATATTCCCCATCCCCGGATTTACTTATTCAGAAAAGCCTGAAAAAGCCACCGCCACAGCCACCGCGCTGCTTTTGGTGTGGCTGATGCTCACGCTCCACCCGGCAATATTCAGAGCTTTTTCCGCTTCTTTTGCCCTGCCAGTTAATTCTGGCAGAGGTTTGCCTTGCTTGTCATGGCAGATACCCACTTCCAGCCAGGTTACCGGCCCGATCCCACAGCCCAGCGCTTTCACAATGGCTTCCTTGGCGGCAAAAATACCCGCGGCGCGCTCAAAAGACGCGGCTATATAAGCTCTCTCATTCTGCGTAAAGACGCGGGTGAAAAACCTTTCAAGGATCTGCGGATTGAGCTCCCGAAAACGTGCGACTTCAACCAGATCAATGCCGCTGAAAAGTTTCTGGATCACAACATATCCTTACCCGAACCCGCACTGGCGATAATCAGTCTGTCTGGGTGGAGGTATTTTTGAGCAATCTCAAGGATTTGCTGCGGGCTGATAGCGCGGATTTTTTCTTCGTAATGCTGGTAATAATCCAGGCCCAAACTGAAGCGCTCAATGGTCAGGATGGCGTTGGCGATGCCCGCGTTGGTTTCAAGCGAAAGGGGCAGCCGGCCGATCAGGTTAGACTGCGAATCATCCAGCTCTTCGGAGGTGACTGGCTCGCTGATATACCGTTCTATTTCATCCTGTATCAGTTGGATGGCCTTATCCAGATTCGCCGGGTTAAGACCTGCGGAAAACTCCCACGAACCGCCATCCGCCCAGGCATTGATACTGCTGGAAGCATGGTATGCCAGCCCTGATTTTGAACGGACGCTTTCGCCGATCCTGCCCATCAGTCCGAACTGCCCGAGAATATTATTTCCCAGAATTCCGGGCAGGTAATCGTCCGATTTTCGGGAAGGGCCAAATGAGCCGAGTATCAGGTCGGTCTGGCTTTTATCTTCAACATAGCGGTGCTTGCGGATGATTTCTTTTGGCGCATCCGGAATTGCTGGCAGTGAAGGTTTTTGCCCGGGGGCATTCTGCCAATCCGCAAAATAGGTTTCAACCAGCGTTTTCACATCTAATCCCTCAAGCGCGCCGGTGATGACCAGTATCATTCCTTCAGGCTGGAAAAACCGGAAATGAAAATCTACCAGGTCCTGGCGTGTTATCGCCTGGACGGTTTCACTGTATCCATCCACCGGATTTCCGTAAGGGTGGCCGGGGAACAGCGCCTTGTCAAATATCAGCGATGCGACATCTGATGTATCCTGTTCGCGGATCGCCAGGCTGGCCAAAAGCTGCTGGCGCATGCGCTCAACATAATCAGGCATGAAAGCCGGGCGGCGCAGGCCGTCGGAAGCCAGATCCAGCAGCACATGGGTATCTTCAGCCAGCGCTTTGCCATGGAATGAGGTATGGTGCGTTCCGCTGCTGAAGGAAAGGCTCGCGCCCCGGCTTTCGAGGTTTTCATGGAAGACAGCGAAGCTTTTATTCTTTGTGCCCCTTGAAAGCATGGATGAGGTGAAATGGGCTGTTCCGAGCTTATCAGCCGGGTCGAGCTGGGCGCCGTTCTCTAACAGGCCGACAATGTTGACGGATTGGGCGCTGGAATTATTGAAAGTAAGGACAGTAATGCCATTGGCCAAATTAAAACGGTTGATGTTCTGCGGTCCCGGAAAATTTTTAAAGAGGGTAGTTTCTTTTCCCATATCAATTCCTGTTGTTTTTTGGGCGGTAGATGCCGGTGATGCGCTGGTCCGGTTTCAGGCAGCGCTGCGCGTAGCTGAGAATCTGTTCTGCACTGACCTGCTCAATCTGCTGGATGTAGGTTTCAAACCAGGTATAGTCAGCGAACATGGAAGCGTAACCCAGCCAGAAAGCCTGGTTGGTGATGCTCTCGCTGCTGTACGCGAACAGCGCTTTGGCCTGTTTGACCGCGCGCGCGATTTCTTCAGCGCTGACCTTTTCCTGCTGCAGCCGTGTTAATTCCAGATCGATGGCGTTCAAAGCGCTTTCAGTCGATTTGTCAGGCGGAAGGATGGCCAGCAGTTCGTAAAGATAAGGGTCAATAGTTGCCTGCACCCCGCCGGAGATGCTGACCGCGAGGTCCTTTTCAACCAGCGACTGGTAAAGGCGGCTGGTTTTGTTGGAAACACCGCCACCGCCCATCATTGAGAGCGATGATGGACCGGCAAGCAGGCTGTCAATCACTGCCATTGTGAAAAAATCCTCACTGCCGGCGGCTGGAGAGCGGTAGCTGATTTGCAGGTAAATCGTATCGCCCGGTCCTTCCATTTCTATCGTTTGGGGCCTGTAAAGGCCTGGTTCGGGGTCGGGAATATGAACGGCGGCTTTTTGCCTTTCAATGCCGCTGTACAATTCAGTGATTTTGCGGATAACCTGGCCAGTTTCAAAATCGCCGGCAAGTGCAATAAGCGCGTGGTTGGGCGCGTAATGATCGCGGTAATGCTGGTACAACCCTTCGCGCGATATGGTTTTCAGATCTTTTAACTCACCAATAACCTGATTGCGGTAGGGGTGTGATTTAAAAGCGGCCTTCTGGACAGCTTCACCCAGGCGGAAAAGCGGTTCATTTTCATTACCTTCGCGTTCCGAAATGACCACAGTCCTTTCCAACTCAGTCTCATCTTTATCAAAAATGCTGTTGAGCATGCGGTCGGCTTCCAGGTCAAGCGCGATATCTAATTTGTGCGAGGGAAGAGTCTCAAAATAGGTGGTCCAATCGAGCGAGGTCATGGCGTTCCAGACACCTCCATCCCGCGAAATTGCCTGGTCAAGGACATTGATCGGATATTTGGGTGTGCCTTTAAACTGCATATGCTCCACCCAATGGGAGATCCCGGTTTTCCCCTTGATTTCGTTGCGCGACCCTACCCGATACCAGACCCAATGGCTGGCCAGCGGCACATGGTGCAGCTCTTTGGTCAGGATGGTTAATCCGTTATCCAGAACATGTTTTTCAACTTTTGGGTTCATTCAGCCCCTTTTTCAGAAATTAAGGTTAAGATGGCAGGAGTATACATTAAGAATTGTGTAAAGAAATGATAGATTTTTATATGATATTGAAAAAGCGGATAAATTCAAACCGTAAATATTGGGATGAACAAGAAAAGGTGAAAAGGCTAATCCGGGTGGTCAATGCCGGGAGGAGCTTGACGGCTGTGAAAGAAGGGGTGGCGCGCATAAGGCAGCATTAACAGCATGCCAATGGCAATCAGGCCTTCGGCAATCTGAACCCCGCGCGCCTGCCATATTCCAAAATAGGGGATGAATTCAGGGTAAGGGTGGCTGCCAAGGCCAAAGATATCCGCCAGCCCGGCAAAGACCGCGATAATGTAGCCGGTGCTGATGATACGCACGCCGAGTTCTGCCGCGATACTCGGGCTGCGGCCTTTCCACAGACCGCTCAGGCAGACGTACCCCCCCACGCATACCGCGGCCAGCCCAATCAGCATCACTCCGATCTGGATAAATCCCAAAACCGGGCTGCGGTCAAGCTGGAAAAGGTCAGGCCTGAGGCCGACCATCACAATCAAAAATCCGCCCACCGCAACAATTATCCCAAATTGAATGCGGCGCTGCGGAAAATGATTTGATTGGGTCTTATTTTTTTGCATAGTTCGGGCGTTCAGTCCAATGACGCCGCTATTAATATATCGGGTTATTAAAAAGAAGCCCGACTGCGAAATAAGTCCTTATGCTTTGGACACCAAATTATGCGGTTGGGGTCTCATCTGAGGGAGTTTCGGCTTCACCCGCTTCAGGCTCGCTGGGTGGCGCTTCTTCAGCAGCAGGGGGTTCCGCTTCACTGGAAGCAAGTTCTTCGACTGGCTCCTGTGCAACCGCGGGGATTTCAGCGTCAACCGGTTCAGTCTCACTGGCAGGTTCAATTTCAGCGGCAGCTGCTTCAGTCATTTCAGCTTGCTCTCCCGGGATTTTTATATCCGTGCCTTCAAGCTCTTTTTCGAGCACTTTCATATCCATATCAGCAAAAGCAAGCGATTCAACGCGCCGCAGGCTGAGGCCGATGCGGTGGGAATCAGGCTCGATCTTGATAATTCGAAGGGTAACCTTATCGTCCTCGTGCAGGACCTCTTTGGGATGGTTGATATGTTCTTCACTGATTTCTGAAATGTGAATCAGTCCTTCAATTCCGCTATCAAGCATGGCAAACGCGCCAAACTTGGTCAGGCGGGTAATCTTGGCTTCAACCAGCTGGCCGACCTTAAGGTCGCCAACTTCACTTTGCCAGGGATCATCTTTCATGCGGCGGAGGGAAAGGCCGATATGGCGCTTTTCTTCGTCAATGCTGATAACTTTGACTTCAACTTCCTGCCCGACTTTCAGCACATCGCCAGGGTGGCGGATTTTGTCCCAGGAAATTTCGGATACATGCACCAGGCCGTCAGCGCCGTTAATGTTAACAAAAGCGCCAAAATCAGCCAGGCTGGTCACGCGGCCTTTTAAAACTGTGCCGACTTCAAGTTTTTCAATTACTTTGTCGCGGATGGAATCGCGGGTTTCATGAACGGCAGCTTTTTCCGAGAAGATCAATCTGCGGCGTTCCTGGTCAACCTCGATGATTTGAAGGGTGATTTCCGAGCCGATCATTTCAGCAAAGCGCTTATCAGGTGAATCTGCACCCATTTCATTGCGGCGGCCGAAGCTGAGCAGTGAAGAAGGCACAAAGCCCTGCAGTTCACGGAAGGCGACAATGATACCGCCGCGGTTAAAGCCAACTACCTTGCCGGTGAAGGTTGACTTATTTTTCATGATTTCTTCAGCGTCTTTCCAGGTTTCCGCTTCAATGGCGCGAACATAGGAAAGGATTAAGTTGCCGTGCTGATCTTCAGGGGTGATCACGTATACGGCAATTTCCTGACCAACTTCCAGCGAAGCGAAAACATCCGGAGGAATTAATTCAAATTCCTCTCCGTTTATGATACCTTCCGATTTGGCGCCGACGCTGACCATGATTTGTCCTGGCGAAACACTTGCAATGGTGCCGGTCTTGATTTCGCCAGCTACAGGTAACTCAAGGTCCAGCCCCTCCTCATTCAATAATGATTCCATATCATCGAAACCCTTATCAATTTTTTGTTCTTCCCCTGAGGCTTGGGTGGTGTCGTTTTGATCCATATGAGTTAAATACTCCAATACAATGAGATGATAAATCATTATAAGGGTTATTGAATAACTTGGCAACCCTTATAAAAAACCCTTGAAAATCAGCCAGATATTTCGAAGAAAATCCGAATTAATTGCTGCTAGTGCTTTTTGTGGCGTTTTCTTTTTTTGGTGTCCTGCCCGGCTTTGGTATTTTGGCTGCCAGATGGCTGCGCCTGGGGTTGAACCTGCGGTTCGATGACCTGCGGTCTGGCTGGCTGCAAACGGAACATTTGGGAAATTACACCCAGGCGGATGCTGGCAAACAGATCTCTGAAAGTGTCAGTTGATTTACTCTTGTACATCACAAGAGGGTCGCGCTGCGCGTAGGCTTCCAAGCCGATAGAAACACGCAGGGCTTCCATCTCTGTCAGGTGCTCGATCCATAATTCCGAAATCGAACGCAGCAAGATATGGCGGTAAATAACACTCTGAACACGTTTGCCGAATGCGCCGAGAAAACGAAGGTCGTTCTGGTCCATGATCTCCTGGTGGGTTAGCTGGCTTATTGAGGAAAGCTCTTCAGCATTAAGGTCAGGGCTGAGCTTTTCAAGGTAATCCCAATCCAGCAGCGCATCGGTTTTGTTTGCCTGCACCAGGCGCTGAAGTTCCATCTTGCCCCATATTGGCTGTAGCTGCTTTTGAATATTTTCCAGATGCACGAGGACTTCAGCGGAAATCTCATCTGTCTCTTTTCCTTCCAGCGCTTTGGCTGCCAGGAACACATAATTCAGCAGGTTCACCCTGCGGCTGACACGCTGGTGAGTGCGCGAGTCTATGACGGCCTGCGTGCCCGCGGGCATTCCATTCGCGAGGTCAATCAGGTCATATTCCTGTAAACCCGCTTCATCCTGGCGCTTCAGTATCGATTCAATGTTGTAAAGAATCTGGCTGCCGGTTTGATCCAATCCGCTTGTTCTGGCTGAGTAAACCTGGTCAATACTATCCAGAATGGCGTTTTCAATGGCAGTCCAATCCGCATCCGCTAGTGCAATGATATCCAGAGTCAGGCGGCTGTTCAGCCTGCGTTCAAGGGTCACCACCATGCGTGAGAGGAAAAGGGCAGTTAATTGATTTTCAATCTCGGTGCCAATTACCCCGCGCGCTTCAGGAGAACCGCTCAGAAGGGCAGCGGTTGTTTCGCCGGAAAGATTAAATCTTTAACTGTATCTGGTTCTGCAGCTCGGCCGATAATTCCCGCGCGTTTTTTGCTTCCTGGTCTGCGAGGCTGTCTAAAAAGATATCGAGTAAATCCATTCTTTCGGCCAGCTGTGTCGTGAAGCTTTCCGCAGTGCGCTGGACAAAGGCTTGGGTCTGGCTGATGAGATGAACGTGTTCAGCTTCAAGGGTCTGGCGGGCTAATTCAAGCGCGGCATTCTGAACTGAAGTGCGGTCTTTGGCGCCGCCGCATAAGTTCACGCAAGATTCCCGTGATTGTCAGAAGTGTAAAGGATATAACACGTTCAGCCTGCGATCCGAAGATTATGGTCGGCTGGACCTCATCCAGATACGCCAGAAGTTTCCAGGGGCCTTCGGGATCGTTAAGCGCTTCCGGAATGCGGCGTTTTAATTCGCTGCGCAGCATCTCCAAAACATCTTCTTCCAGATCTTCTTTTACCAGTACGCGGTCACGTTCCTTATAAATGCGTTCGCGCTGGTCATTTAGAACATCATCATATTCCAGCAGATGTTTGCGGATGTCAAAGTTATAGCCTTCCACGCGTTCCTGCGCCTGCTCTACCAGCCTTCCGAGCATTTTACTTTCAAGCGGGATGGAGGAATCTATATTGAAGAGGCGCATCATTGTTTCCGCCCGCTCTCCTCCGAACATGCGCATCAGGTCATCTTCCAGTGAAAGGAAGAAGCGTGAAGAGCCCGGATCACCCTGGCGTGCTGCGCGCCCGCGCAGCTGATTGTCAATGCGGCGGGCTTCGTGCCGTTCAGAACCGACCACATGCAGGCCGCCGACTTCGCGCACCCGCTTCATATCATCAAGAAATGACAGGAAGGTTTGGATGGATTCTTCAAAAGGCGGGTATGCTTCAGCGCCGATTTCGCTTAATGCGGCAGCCATTTCAGATTGGGTCATGCCATACGGATTTCTGCCGGCGGCAGCGAGCGCCTTGCGCACATCCGCGATGATATTCTCGTGCATCTCGCCGCCCAATTTGATATCCACACCGCGGCCCGCCATATTGGTGGCAATGGTTACCGCGCCAAAAGCGCCTGCCCCGGTGATGATCTGCGATTCCTGGTCATGTTTCAGCGCGTTTAAAACCTGGTGGGTAATACCGCCAATAACTGCTTCTCTCAAACGGTCCAGGCTCGCCTTCCTTTAAACCGAGAATTCCGGCGATGGCTTTCAATGCTTCGGGTGATTCCGGGTTAATTGAGCTTAACCCGAGGGTCTGGGCGAATCGGCGCATTTCATCCGGTTTCAGTTCCGCCAGCGGTTTGTTCATGAACTCAAGGTCCGGAATGGCGCGTTCAATGACGCTGATATTCTTGGCTTTCATATAGGCTTCACGGATCAGCAAGACAGAAAGCAGCCTCCGCAGCGGTTCTGCGTGCAGGCGGGCAGACAGCCTTTCAGAATGTTCAATTGAAGTAGTGCCTACCAGCTGCGGGCGGCCGATCACATGCAGTTTAAGGATTTCCAGCGCAATCGCACGCAGTTTGCCTTCTTCGGTGCGGTAAACCACATCCGGATAATCCTTGCGTTTCCAGAACAGGGCAGCTTTTTCGGGATCATCCTGGTAAGTGTAATAGGTGAAGTTATAACCTTCCTCATCTCTGGCCTGCAGTGTTGTCAGCCTGGTCGTTGATTTAGCAGCTTCGAAATCCAGGTTGGTGGGGATCTCAATCACATCCAGTTTATAGATGGTGTGCAGTTCTTCCGCTTCGGTTACGGCTGTACCGGTCATGCCTGCCAGCTTTTCATATTTCCTGAAATAGTTCTGCAGGGTGATGGTGGCGTGAGTGATATTTTCAGGGTTGACCTTCACGCCTTCCTTGGCTTCTACAGCCTGATGCAGGCCTTCAGACCAGCGCCTGCCGGGCATCAGGCGTCCGGTGAATTCATCTACAATGATCACCTGGCCGTTCTGGACGATGTAATCCTTGTTGCGGGTGTAAAGCAGCTGGGAGCGTAAAGCCTGTTCCAGGTAGCCAAGCAGCCGCACCTGTTCGGGGTTGATATCCTCAGGCCGGTCCGGGTCGCGCAGCGGGATCTTAAGCAGGTCCTCAACGTGCGCCTCTCCGATTTCTGTCAGGGCGACACTGCGGTCTTTTTCATCAAAGTCATAATCCGCCGGGTCAAGCTGTCGGACAATGACGGCCATGCGGCTGTACCATTCCACATCTTCTGAGGCCGGGCCGGAAATAATGAGCGGGGTGCGGGCTTCATCAATAAGAATGTTATCAACTTCATCGACGATGGCGTAATGGTGCCCGCGCTGTACGCGCTGGTCCATATCCATCACCAGGTTGTCGCGCAGGTAATCGAACCCAAATTCGTTATTGGTTCCGTAAGTAATATCCGCTGCATAGGCTTCCCGCCTGAGAACTGTACGCAGCTGGTCATTTTCTTCGCGCCCGTCGCGCAGTTCAAGGTCAACCAAAAAAGCATTGCGCGCGTTATCCGTGCGGCCAGACATTTGCAGCACACCCACGCTCAAGCCCAATAAATTGTAAATAGGGGCCATCCAGCGCGCGTCGCGGCGTGCCAGGTAATCATTGACGGTCACCAGGTGGGCGCCTTTACCCGTCAGCGCGTTCAGATAAAGAGGCAGGGTGGCTACCAGTGTTTTACCTTCACCGGTGCGCATCTCGGCAATCGTACCTTTATGCAGCACCATACCGCCGATGAGCTGAATGTCGTAGTGCCTCAAACCGGTGGTGCGCTTGCTGGCCTCGCGCGCAGCCGCAAAAGCTTCCGGCAGAATATCATCCAGTGTCTCGCCGTCCGCCAGCCGCTGGCGGAAAGCCGGGGTTTTGGCACGCAGGCCTTCTTCCGGCAGCGCGCCATATTCCGCTTCGAGTGCGTTAACCTGTTCTACAATGACGCTTAACCGGTCGAGTTCGCGTTTTTGCGGATCCCCGCTGATTGCTTTGGCGATATTCTTAAACATTCTTAGACCTTTCCGGTGCGATTATAGCACAGCGCTTTTTAAGACAAAAAAGGCGTGTAAACACGCCTTTATTCTGGAAATTGATATTAGATCTGGATGGATTTACCGTCCACACCTTCAGCAGCTTCCATCAGCACCTCACTGAGGGTTGGATGCGTGTGAATGTTATCCGCGATTTCATGCGCGGTCATTTCCATGCGCTGTGCCAGAGTGAGCTCTGGCAGCAGTTCTGAGACTTCAGGGCCAACCAGGTGCGCGCCGAGAATTTCGCCGTATTTCGCGTCGCTGATGATCTTGGCAAAACCGTAAGGTTCAGATAACCCAATCGCTTTACCATTGGCGGAGAAGGGAAAACGGCCGATTTTGACCTCATAACCTGCTGCTTTAGCCTGCGCTTCGGTCATGCCGAAGGATGCGACCTGCGGCTGGCTGAAGATTGCGCTGGGGATCATCTGGTAGTTGATCGGCTGGGCATCTTTGCCGGCAATCTCATCAGCGCACAGAATGCCCTGCGTGGAAGCCACATGCGCCAGCAGCAGTTTGCCGGTTACATCGCCAATAGCCCATATTCCATCGATATTGGTCGCCATGCGCTCATCCGCTTCAACATTGCCTTTGGCGTCCAGCTTTACGCCGGTTTCCTGCAGGCCGAGATTCGCGGAATTGGGACGGAACCCGATGGCAGACAGCGCCTGCTCGGCTTCGATCACTTTCTGCCCTTCCTCGCTGGATAGGGTTACTCTAACCCCGCTGCCGGTCACCTCAACCGATTCAACTTTGTGGCTGGTGAACACATCAATGCCGCGCTTGCGGAAGGCTTTGGTCAGTTCCGCGCTGGCTTCTTCATCCGCGAGCGGCAGCACCTGCGGCAGCATTTCGACCAGGGTTACCTTGGTGCCGTAGGAGCTCCAGATGGTTGAAAACTCTACGCCGATTGCGCCCGCGCCGATGATAACAACCGACTGCGGCAGGGTTTCCTGCAGAATGGCTTCCTGGTAGGACAGTACTTTTTTCCGTCCAGGTTCCACGCCGGTGGCGTGAAGGAGCTCGCGCCGGTGGCGATGACGATATTTTTGGCTTTCAGCGATTGGGCCGCGCCCTCTGAATCAATGACATCCACCTGGGTGGGGGATGAAAGTTTGGCGGATCCCATATAAACGTCAATATTATTCTTCTTCATCAGAAAAGCCACGCCGCGCGTCAGGCGGGTGGAAACCTGCCGGCTGCGTTTAACCGCTTCACCATAGTCGAGCTTCAGATTATCAAAAGAAATGCCAAATTCCGCAGCCCTTTCACGCAGAGTATGCGCCAGTTCTGCGTTTTTGAGCAGCGCTTTGGATGGGATGCAGCCCACGTTCAGGCAGACGCCCCCCAGCCACTGCTTGTCCACAATGGCGGTCTTTAAGCCGTTTTGCGAAGCGCGGATGGCGCATACATACCCGCCGGGACCAGCGCCGACCACTACCACATCATATTCATTCATTTTTATAACTCCTTGTAAGAACCATTTTGGTGGTTACTCTGTAATAATTTTGAAATTATACATCTGATACTCCAGAGGTCGCAGAAGTTTTTCGTGAAGACCAATCCGGGAAATTGGTTTTTAATTGACAGAAGAATTGCCAGGGTTTTAATATTTCCAGGCGCAAATAATGATGTCCGCTGATTTTTGATACCCTGGCGGAGGATTATTTAACGATACCCTGAAAAAAATTTTAAGGAGAAGAATGCAAGAATTTATTTTAATTTCAGCAGGTGGTATTATTGGCGTGAATGCCAGATATTATATTCTCGATTGGGCAGCTCGCAAATGGGGAACTGAATTTCCCTATGGGACACTCTTTATTAATGTCCTCGGCAGTTTATTACTGGGTTTATTCATGACCCTCATAGCTGACCGGCTGATAGTAGACCCGCGCTTGAAGCTTTTTTTCTCTGTCGGTTTATTGGGCGCATTTACGACATTTTCTACCTATACGTATGAGAGTGTAAACTTGTTCACTGAAGGCCAATGGACATACGGCTTGTTCAATTTACTGGGGAGTGCGCTTCTGGGAGCATCTGCAGTCGCGGCGGGAATGTTCATTGGAAAAATATTGAGATGATCGATGAGGATCATTGCAACTGGATATTGATCATTTAAAAGAACCCCAGAATAATTCCTGATTTGGTTTAAATATTTCCACAAGAAATTACATAAACCTTTCTGAAATCAAATTTTCCGAAAGGTTTATTTTAATAGGATATCAATGAAAGCAGCTCAGATAATTTTCATTGACGATTTCATTCATGAGTATTAATATAAAAAGTTGTCAAAATATTTATTAACGGAATAATATGAAAACCGAATCTTTGCCTGTTGAATTAAACCAATCCAATCCCCAGCTCGCGCTGGAAAAGATCTTGACCGCTGAAATTGAGGTTGCTGAGCAGGTTTCTGCTGCCAGGGATAAGGCGGATAAGATCATCGCATCTGCACAAAGCGATCTGATTAAGATGAAAAACCAGATCCTGGCAGACGCGCGCGAAAAACGCGATAAAGCTTTTGATGAAGGTGTAATAAACGCGCGTGAATCTGCCGAAAAAATGTTTGCAGCTGCACAGACTGAATCCGCAAATACAATATTAAATGGCAGGCAGTACCTTGATGAAGCTGTGGAATATGCTATTGATTTCCTGATAGGACAAAACCGGGTGAATAATTGATCTTAGAAATGGCGCGTGTTCAGATTTGGGGAATGAAGGAAAACCTTGAAAAAGCGATCCCGGTTTTACATAATTTCGGCCAGCTTCAAATTGATGATGTGCGTGAAGTACCAGACGCATTAATCCAGCCGTTTGAAATATCAGAAAGCATTCAAAGCCAGCAGGAAGAAGTGACCCTGCTGATCGCCAGCATTAATGGTTTGATCGAACTTTTTTCCAGGCTAAAAAAATCAAAGGGTGAAGTCCCTCTTTCAGCGGAAGAAGATTATTTATCCATTAAAAGCAGGGTGGGTGAGCTTACCTCCCAGGTTCAGTATTTGAACAATCAGCGCAAGACGCTTCAGGATGAACTTGTGTCATTGTCCAAATATAACGATATGCTGCGGGTAATTGCCCCGGTCATGCCCGAATCATCCAGAAAATCGGGCAATGCCTCGCTGCGGGCTTTGATCCATTCATCCCAGATGCGCGATATGAATCTGCTGGCACAGCAATTGAGGCTTCTGACCAAAGGTAAATTTGAGATGATTTCAGTTAAGGTTGGCGAATCTACCACTGCAGTGATTGGTATTTTTCCCTTTGAAATGATGTCTCAGGTTGAGACTTATATGAAGAACGCAAAAGTTACGCAGCTGCTCTTGCCTGAAGAATACGCGTATTTGTCATCCGATGAGGCGCTGGCGCATATCGAAAAGAAAATTAAACTCAATCACCAGGAGCTGGACGAGATTGACAGCCGCTTCATACGCATGGCGGAGACCTGGCTGATGAAATTGAAAACCTGGCAGCTGGTTTGCATAGACCGGCTGGATGAGTTTGAAGCCTATGGCAAAGTTGGAGAGACGGAGTATACCTTCACGATTTTTGGCTGGGTTCCTGTCGAGTCCCTGCCCAGGCTGGAGGAAACTCTGAAAAAGAGTTTTGGAAAAAAAGTTCTCATGAATGTCATCAATGTTCCCGAATCACTGGAAGATAAGATCCCGGTGGCCACGCGCAACCCCGAAGCCATATCACCCTTTGAAGATTTTGTAAAAATGCGCGCCGTTCCCAAATATACCGACATAGATCCGAGCACCCTGGTGGCAATTTTCATGCCGCTGTTCTTTGGCATGATGGTCGGCGATGTGGGTTATGGCGTTTTGATGTTCCTGTTTTCATTTTATATGCTAAGGAAACCGGTAAAAGGCCTGATGGGTGATTTTCTCAAAGCTTTAAGGATAGGTTCTATCTGGGCGATTATTTTCGGTGTGCTGTATGGGGAATACTTCGGATCGCTGGGCGAAAAAATCGGCCTTAGGCACCTGTGGTTCAGCCGCTCAGAGCCCAGCAGTATAAAAACACTGATGGTCATGGCGCTGTCTGTTGGGGTTGCGCACATCCTTCTCGGACTGGCCATCGGCGTTTGGAACGCCATCGTACACCGCAGCCGTAGTGAAATTTTTGAACGCCTTGGCATGGCTGTGGGTTTGCTTGGAATTGTTTTTCTGGCACTGTCTTTAACTTCCAATCTGCCGCATGGGTATACGACCTTAGGCTGGGTGGTTCTGGCTGTCGGGCTGGTGATCCTGGCGCTTTCAATGGGGAAAACCGGTTTCTTTCTGGGCCCGATTGAGTTTGTGGGGGTTATCGGGAATGTGCTCTCATATCTGAGAATTGCTGCGCTGGGTCTGGCTTCGGTCTTCCTGGCCAAGGTCGCAAATGATATGGGGAGCATGCTGGGCAGCGCGTTTGTGGGCGTCATCATTGCGATTGTAATTCACTCGCTCAACCTGGTGATGGGTATGCTCAGCCCCACCATTCAAAGCCTGCGCCTACAGTATGTTGAGTTCTTCAGAAAGTTCTATGAGGGAGGTCAATCCTCTTTCACACCCTTCCGCAAACGAATTCTGGCGGTTGAGAAAAATTTCGGTTCAAAATCAAAGTAGTTTAAGGAGATCAAATCATGGAAAAAGCAATTATCGCATTAGCGGCAGCTCTAGCAATAAGCGTCTCTGCCTTGGCAACGGCAATGGCGCAGCGGGCTATAGGCTCTGCCGGCATTGGCGCCCTTTCGGAAAAACCCGAACTGATCGGCTCGATCATCATCCTGGTCGCCATCCCTGAAACCCTGGTAATCCTTGGTTTCGCGGTGGCTGCCATCATTCTATTGGGCTAAGGTATGGACCTTCAAGCCATCCTGGATGGCATTGAAAGCGCCGCAAAGCATCAGATTAAACAAATTGAAGAAGACGCGAAATTCCAGGTCAGCCAGATCAACCTGAAAGCGCGGGAGGAAACCGGCGAACAGGAGAAAAGGATCCTTTCGGATGGGCGTGCGCGCCTGAACCGCGAACAAGCCTTGATTGAACAGCAGGCGGTTGTGCGTTCATTGCAGATCCATGCGGATGCCCGCCAGATGCTGATAGAGGAAGTTCTGCAAAAAGTGAAACACAAAACCGGAAGTTTTCGTGACCGAAAAGATTATCCGCTTATTCTCGGCCGGCTGGTGGACGAAACGCTGAAAGCGCTCCACCCCTCGTCGCTGGATGGGCAGCCCATGATTATCCATTTTGATGAAAAGGATAAGTCAGCGGCAGCGGAGCTTTTAGATAAGGTCGAATTTCCACTGGTATCAAAATTTGATATCCAATGCTCCGGCGGCTGTGTGGCTGAAACCGAGGATCAGCTGGTGACCGTAAAGAACACCATTGAGTCGCGCTTCGAACGCGCCAGTGCGGCTTTGCAGCAGAGATTATCCATTTTCTTTGAGGGGAAAAATACTTCCGTTTAGGTATGGCTCTCTTTGATTATGGCAATACCCGCTTGCGCGCCCGGCTTTCCTCGCTTCAATCTCCAGCGAAGCTTGAATCTTATGCTGATTTAACCAGTATTGACAGTTTCTTATCCCTGTTGACCAAAACCCCATATAAAGAATCCATCGAGACAGCTTTGACATACGCTCACGGCTATACATGCCTTTCACAGGCAATGCGCATGGAGCTGGAAAATATTGCTTCGGATCTCAGTCGTTTCTATCAGGGCTCTGAAGGCAGGCTGGTCAGCATCATTTTTTTGCGTGATGATCTTCTGAATTTAAAAACCATTGTCCGCGGACAAATCCATGAAATCCCTCTGGATGAAATGGAGGATTCATTTCTTTCTCTGGGAACGATACCGCTTGCTTACCTTAAGGAGTTATCCAAGGCAAAGAATCTGGATGATGCGGTCAACAAAATGCTAGTCTATGAACTGCCGCCAGCCCAGGTTCTATTAAAGCTGCGGTCTGAAAAAGCATCTCTGAGCGCCTCTGAGATTGATCTCGCCCTGGAAAAGTGGTATTTTCTGAGAATAAAAAAATTATTGAAAGGCAGCTCCGAAAACGTCCGTCTGCTTAAGGAATATTATGCCATTGAGGCAGATATCACAAACCTGAATACCATCCTGCGCATGGTGAGCTCGCCTGAAGGTTATGAAAATGCAGATCTCGGAATTTATCTCATTCCGCAGGGAAGTATTTCTGACAAAGTGCTGCTTAACTATATCCAGATCCGGCTCTGTTGAAGAGGTTATCCGGGCGCTTTTCGCCACAAAATACAGTGAATATTTGAAGAAAGGCCTGGAATGTTTCGCAGACACACAACTGTTAAGTGAGTTTGAAAACCAGATGCGGATGTATATGCTCAAATGGATGTCCAGGCTGCCCAGGCTTAACCCTTTGGGTGTGGGCGTGCCTCTGGGCATATTACGCCAGAAGAGAAGTGAATTCCGCAATTTAAGGTGGATTGGCAAGGGGATTGCGTCCGGTTTTGAAGCAAGTTATATCAAAGAAAACCTTGTGAGAATTCTGTGAACAGGCTGGTGGTAATTACCCGCAAAGACCAGGCGCATGGCTTTAAACTGGCAGGTGTGGATGCTATCGGCGTGGATGATGTTGAAACAATCCACCGGATAATCACATCCTGGCTGAATAAAAAAGAACAGATCCTGCTGGCAATTGACGATGGCTTGTTCTCACGGCTTGATAAAGCTCTGGTAAAACGAATATACGCTTCCAGTGAAATGCACCTGGTAACCATTCCGGATGGGCCGGTTTCAGGCGCCGAAGCTTCACATAAGCAGGTAATTTATGACATGATCAGGCATGCCACTGGCGTGCAAATCAGATTTAAAGGTGAGATGGATGGAACGAATAGCTGAGATCAGCGGAAAAATTAATCGCATCGCGGGGCCGGTTGTGGGGGCGGTTGGATTGGGCGATATCCGGCTGCACGATATGGTGATGGTTGGGGATGAAAGGCTGGTGGGGGAGGTAATTCGCCTGAGTTCCAACCAGGCGACTATTCAGGTGTATGAAGATACTTCCGGGTTGCGCATGGGGGAACCTATTTTCAATACAGGTGAGCCGCTGGTCGCCTACCTGGGGCCCGGCCTGATGGGTCAGATCTTCGACGGTTTACAGCGCCCGCTGACCACCCTCTCGCAAAAAGAGGGAGCCTTTCTTGGGCGCGGAGTGAGCGAATCTCCGCTGGATGAATCCAAATCATGGGATTTTACACCGGTTGTTAAACCCGGTGATATGGTCAAACCGGGCAGCATGCTGGGAGAAATCCCTGAAACTGCCAGCATCACGCACCGGGTGCTGGTGCCTGCCGGCGTTGCCGGAAAAGTGCTGGAAGTCAGAGAGGGCATGCTGACTATCCGCGACTATGCGGCTGTCATTGAAACAGAAGATAAAAGGCAAGTCAAAATTCCTCTTGCACACCGCTGGCCGGTGCGCCTGCCGCGCCCTTTTCGGGCGCGCCTTGACCTGAACGAGCCCCTGGTCACAGGAAAACGCGTCATCGACCTGCTCTTCCCTATTCCCAAAGGTGGCTCCGCCATCATTCCGGGAGGCTTCGGCACCGGCAAGACGGTCATTCAGCAGTCCCTCGCTCGCTGGTCAGATGTTGATATTGTGGTTTATGTGGGCTGCGGCGAGCGTGGAAATGAAATGGCGGAAGTGCTGAGCGAACTGCCAAAGCTGGAAGACCGGTCGTCCGGAATTCCTTTGATCAACCGAACAGTGCTGATCGCCAACACATCCAATATGCCGGTGGCAGCGCGCGAGGCGAGCATTTATATGGGCATCACCATTGCCGAGTATTACCGCGACATGGGCTACGATGTTATGCTGCTGGCAGATTCCACCTCGCGCTGGGGCGAAGCCCTGCGGGAAGTTTCCAGCCGTCTGGAAGAGATTCCTGGTGAAGAGGGTTATCCCGCCTACCTGGCTTCACGCCTGGCGGAGTTCTATGAACGAGCCGGGCATGTGAGCTGCCTGGGCAGCGTGACAGATAAGGCAGGCCAGCCAAAGTGTGAGGGTTCCATTTCACTGGTGGGTGCCGTCTCACCTCCCGGAGGGGATTTTTCAGACCCCATTACCCAGAGCAGCATGCGCATCGCGGGTGTTTTCTGGGCGCTGGATTATGAACTGTCGCGGCGGCGGCACTTTCCGGCCATTAACTGGACCAAAAGTTTTTCGCTGGTGGATCTTTCGCCCTGGTATATCGAAGAAGTGGCGGATGATTACATTGCGATAACGCGCGCCGCGCAGACCATCCTTGGCAGGGAACATGAACTGCAGCAAGTGGTTCAGCTGATCGGGCAGGACGCGCTTTCAGAAATGGAAAGGGAAATTCTGCTGATCTCACGCATCCTGCGTGAAGACCTTTTTCAGCAGTCAGCCATTCATGATGTGGATTCTTTCTGCCCGCTGGATAAGTCCTACTGGATGCTTAAAGGTAATCCTGCACTTTCATGAAGCCGCGCAGGATGCGCTGCAGAATGGCGTCAGCCTGTCTGAGATTGAGAACGCGGTTGTGCTGCAGAGGATTGCCAGAATGAAAGAGATCCCGATTTCAAAGGCAGTGGAAAGACTCAAGTTCTTTATAGATGAAATTGATAGCGAGATGGCGCGTATGAAAGAAAAAATGGAGAGCCCCAATGCCTAGGGAAAAACAGATTGACCAATTGATCACCAAAGAATTCCGCACGGTCAACCAGATTCGAGGGCCGCTGCTCTTTGTGGAGCGTGTTTCCGATGTGGCATATGACGAGATGGTGGAAGTCATTGATCCTGATGGCAAAGTGCGCATCGGGCGTGTGCTTGAAGTGGATAATGATATTGCGATTATCCAGCTTTTCCTTTCCACCGAAGGTTTGGATATAACCCGGACAAAAGTGCGTTTTACCGGCGATGTCATCCGTTTGAGTGTTTCGCAATCTATGCTTGGCCGCATACTGGACGGATTGGGCAGCCCCATTGATGGCGGGCCGGCAATTTTGCCTGAGCGGCTGGAGGATATCAACGGCATGCCCCTTAACCCGGCAGTGCGTATTGAACCCAGTGAATTTATCCAGACCGGCGTTTCGGCTATTGACGGGCTGAACTCACTGGCGCGCGGCCAGAAACTGCCTATATTCTCTGGTTCAGGCCTGCCGGGGAATGAACTGGCAGCCCAGATTGCCTCGCAGGCGCGGGTTATCAGTGAACAAAGCGAACAGGACGAGCCCTTCGCTGTGGTGTTCGCCGCCATTGGCATAACCCACCGTGAATCTTCCTATTTCATTGAACATTTCCGCTCCAGCGGCGCTCTGGAAAGGACAGTCGTGTTTCTCAACCATGCCGATGATCCGACCATTGAGCGCATCATCACGCCGCGCGCGGCGTTGACAGCTGCTGAATATCTGGCTTTCAACCACAATCTGCATGTGCTGGTGATCATGACCGATATCACCAACTACTGCGAGGCGCTGCGGGAACTCTCGGTCGCGCGCGAAGAACTGCCTGCCCGGCGCGGCTACCCGGGATATATGTATTCCGATCTGGCCAGCCTTTTTGAGCGTGCCGGACGCATTCGGGGGCACAAGGGTTCAGTCACTCAGCTGATTCTGCTGTCCATGCCGGATGACGATATCACCCATCCCATCCCTGATCTGACCGGGTATATTACCGAAGGCCAGATTGTCTTGAACCGCATTCTGAACCAGAAGAGCATTTATCCGCCAATTGATGTACTGCCCTCCCTTTCGCGGCTGATGAATGCCGCCATCGGCAAGGGCCACACCCGTGAGGATCACCGCAGTGTGGCGGATCAGATGTATGCGTTTTACGCCGAAGGGCGCGACCTGGAAAAACTGGTAACCATCATCGGCGAAGGCTCGCTGACCGAACAGGACCAGCGCGTTCTCAATTTTTCTAAACGCTTCGAGAAAGAATACATCGGGCAGGGCAGGGCAAACCGCTCCATTCAGGAAACGCTGGATCTTTCCTGGGAGCTGCTTTCAGCTATCCCTGACCAATATTTGAAACGTATCCCGGAAGAAATGATCCGTAAATATAAGCGCGGCTGAAATGGCTGAGATCACTAACACCTCCATCACCCGCAACGAAATGCTGCTGCGCAAGCAGCAGATTGAACTGACGCGTGCAGGCTATGACCTGCTGGACAGAAAGCGCCTGGCGCTGCTGCAGGAGATAATACGTCTGCAGGATGAGGTTGTAAGTAGGGCAGTCGAACTTGAGAAGGTGACAGCCAATTCCCGCCGTTCTTTAGCTAAGGCGGAACTGCTGATCGGTGAGGCAGGCGTCCGTTCTGCGGCAATGGGCAGGAAACATGAGGTAGACCTGGAACTGGGAGATTCTCTGCTGATGGGTGTGCATATGCCGCGCATAAAGCGCGAATCGCTTGAACAGGGGGCTTACGACCGCGATCTGGGTGTTACCGGCACATCGCTGGCGGTGGATGAGACCGCCAAAGCATTTGAGCAGAATATCCAGAGCATCATCTATCTTGCAGACGGGGAAATTCAGCTCTCCAGGTTGATGACTGAAATCCTGAAGACCACCCGGCGTCTGAAGGCGCTGGAGCACATCATTCTCCCCCGCCTGGAATCGGAATTCCATTACATTCGCAACGCGCTGGAAGAGCGCGAACGCTCGGAGCACTTCTCGCTGAAATTGGCCAAGCGGCTGCTTGACCGAAAGAATACTGCCCCAAAAAAACAGGTTCCCGCCGCCCGCGATTAAACAGCTTACTTCGTGTTTCGGGTGATGGCATCCGCCATCTTCGCCACCCTGGCCAGCATCTTTACGTTATGCACGCGGATGATATCCGCCCCGCGCGCGATGCCGATAGCCACCGCGGCGGCAGTGCCTTCCTCCCTTTCCTCCACTGGCAGATCCAGGACCTGGCCGATAAAGGATTTTCGTGAAGGTCCGATCAACAGCGGGTATCCCAGCGTCTTGAATTCGTCCAGGCGGTTGAGCAATGCCAGATTTTGGGCCACGTTCTTGCCAAAACCGATCCCGGGATCGAGAATGATGCGTTTTTCCGGGATACCAGCCATCTGAGCGAGACGTATGCTGTCTTTCAGATCACGCTATTACCTCAGGCAGAAAGTCGGTGTATTCCGCGCCGGAATAACTGCTGCCCAGCGCACCCAGGTCGCGCACTGCGCCTGAGCGGCTGCGGTTGTGCATGATCACCACAGCAGCCTGATGGCGGGCAATGACCTGCCCAAGATGCGCGTCTGCCCGCAGACCCCAGATGTCATTAATCCAGTCCGCTCCAGCTTGCAGGCATGTTTCTGCCACTTCAGCTTTCCAGGTATCCACCGAGATAATCGCTTTCAAACCACGTGATCTGATTTCCCGCAGGACTGGCATTAGGCGCTTCAACTCTTCATCTGCAGCCACTGGCTGCGCTCCCGGCCGGCTGCTTTCGGCGCCCAGGTCAAGAATATCCGCTCCGTCGCGGATAAATTCCTCAGCCTGTGTCAGCGCTTGCTGCAGGGGGTCGCCGGCTGCCAATACCCCATCACCCGAGAAACTGTCGGGCGTCAGGTTGATGATGCCCATTACCCAGGTTTTCTTTCCCCAGTCTAATTCAATCATCTTCGTAATTGCTTTCCTCATAGACCTTTACCCCTCTTGCATCCACGGTCAAGGCTAATTCAGAAATGGTCTTGCCGAGCGCTGGATGCATGAACTCAGGCGCGATCTCGCGCATAGGGAACAGAACAAAAGCACGTTCGGCTGCCAGCGGGTGGGGGATCTGCAAATCATCTGCAGAGTAAATCAGGTCATCATAAAAGAGAATATCCAGGTCTATTACACGCGGGCCGTAGTTAAATGTAGCTTCCCTGCCCATTTTGACCTCAATGCGCTTCAGATGCTGCAAAAGCGCTGGCGGATCGAGTTCGGTCTCAGTCCGCAGCACCTGATTCAGGAACATGGGCTGGTCTTCATACCCCCAGGGCAGCGTTTCATATACTTTAGACGCTTTCAGCACCCTGACATCGGGTGCTAACAGCTCCGACGCGTTGCAGAGCGCGTCAAGTCGGTCCCCAAGGTTGGAACCTGATCCGATAAATACATTACGCGGCATTACTTTTCGTTTTTAAGGATATTGATGATATCCGACAAAAGGCCGTAGGCGGTGGTCTCGGGCCCCGGATTGGATTCCAGAATGCCCAAACCCGGCAGGACATCGGTATGAAAAACTACGATGGAACTGGTGCCGTTGACGCTGTAGAGCGGCGAGCTGGGCAGCACGGTCTCAGGCGCCACGCTGGCGGTGAAGATCCCGTCCTCCTGCTCTGCGCGGCATACCAATTTCCAGCGCTCGCCATCCCTCAACGCCTGCTGAGCTTCGGTTGCGCTCAGGTCGCGGATGCCTTCGCGGGCTACCTGCTGCGGCTTGATCGGTTCACCTAACAGCACAGTTGACAGCACTGCCACTTTGATGGCTGCGTCCCAGCCGTCAATATCCCCGCTTGGGTCAGTTTCCGTGATGCCGATGGACTGCGCGTAATCGACTGCCCCGTCAAAAGTATAGCCTTCTTCCATCCGCCCGATGATCAGGTTGGTGCACGAATTGAGAATGCCTTCAAATCCCAGAATTTTCGCGGCAGGCAGTGCTTCACGTACAACCGAAAAAACAGGCGCTCCGTCCATCACAGTAGACTCAAACAGAAAACTCTTGCCTTTGCTTTTTGCGAGCGCGGTCAATTCCTGCCAGGCATGCGCCACAGGCCCTTTGTTGGCCGAAACAGCATGAATGCCATTCTCAAGTGCCGCGCGGATATGGGTTATGGCTGGTTCGCCATCTTTATAGCTGACCGGTGAGTTTTCCAGAAGAAAATCAGCCCCGCACCTGGCAATGAAATTCTTGATATCTCTGGGAGGCTTTTCTTTGGAAAGACTGTCCAGGGACTGGCCTTTATTATAGAGTTCCAGCGCTTTTTCAGTATCAATCCCATCCGGATTAATCGCTCGGCCGTGTTTACCGGTGGCGATGGCAGTGACCATAAATTCAATGCCATACTCTCTCAGCATCTGGTCTTTTTTACGTTCTGCCAGTTGGACAAATGCCTGGCTCACATTTCCAAACCCCATCAGGCAGACCTTTATAGTTCTTGGCATAATATCAAATCCTTTTCTATTTAATTTTCATTTTAAACCAATGGCCAGGGAAACGGCCGCCGTTCAGGATCAGGCAGCGGAAATACAGGCGTTTCAAGCAGGTACTGTATACGCCGTTTCAGTGCCTGGATTTCATCCGGCTGCAATAATCTGGATAAACCTGAGATTAACAGGTTTGGTTCAGTCAGTTTGGCAAGCAAAAGCTGTAGATCGAAAATTATTTTTTCAGGAATGGACTGTCCGCTGAAGTCCCAGATCACTGTTCTGAGTTTGGGTTCAGCATGAAAACACAGCCCATGGTCGATCAGTTTAAAATTGCCTTTCCGGTCGAGCAGAACATGGCTGCCTTTGCGGTCGGCATTGTTGATGATCAGGTCGAAAATAACAACGGGCATCAGGCCGGCGCGGACAGTTTCGTCAAATGTAAAATAATTCTCCTCCGGGTTATGTGGGATGAACTGCTGCAGCGATCCGGCGCCAAAAGGTGCGCGCTTGCGGATGACGGTGGGTGGGACGTAGTCCCAGCCCAGCGCTTCGCTGAGGATATATGCAGCCGCTTCACGCGCGGCCAGCGATTCAGCCGTGAAATCGTAAAGCGGCATCCCGCCTTTTTGGGGTTTATAGACCGCTTTGAGCTTGCGCCCTTTATGCTCAAGCGCAGCCAGAAAAGAATAATTGCTGCCCAGCACAAACTGGGCTTTCAGCTCCAGCTTCCCGTGGGTCAGAACTTCGATTACATCCTCTTTGGGAATCATTAAACTCGCTGCTGATAAGATGCTGTCAAATTATTCCTGAACAGGTTTTTTGTGCCCGTTCTTTTTTGGGCAAAAGTGGCCTTCGGGTTCCATCGGCTGCAGGCACTGCGGGCAGATCGGCCGCCCGCGCTCAATGACGATGGCTCCCCAGTGTGCCATGTTTATCAGCTGCCCGCGGGTGCACCAGTAGCGCACCACATTGCCTTCTTCTTCCACATCCTTATCTTCATCACCCTCAGCATCTTCGTCAATTTCAGTTAATTCCATCTCTCGGGCGATGATGCACACCAGGTCGCGCTCGTCATCATAGGCCAGCCCCATATCACCGACCCGGAATTTGGGATCCACGGGCGGTTGGATGCGCATCGTTTCTTCTTTCAGATCAACATCCAGTGAAATGCGGTCCGGAAATTTATCTAATACTTCCTTTAGAAATTCACTGACCCCGGCGATCAGCGATTGAAGCTGAATCTTTTCAATGATCAGGCTCACAACCTGGCTGTCCTTGCTGCCCTGGATATAAAAAATGCGGTTTCCAGGTTTTCCGATGGCATCCACGGTGATCTGGTCCACAGGGTCGAGTGAAATGTTTAGATTTGGCATGCTTGGCTCCTCATATCAATTAGTTGGTCGGCTGCATCGTTCCAGGCAAGCTGGATGGGGTCGGTTTCACGATTAAGAAGATCATGAATGGCGTGTTTGAATTTCAACACCTCACCCGTGGTGGCAAATACAGGCTGTAATTCTCCGCTCCCTGAATCAGGATTCAGGCTCTGCTCGAGCAGATATGCCGTGCGGCGTGCGATAGCAGGTGCGGGATCAATGACCTTCACGTCAGGTCCGGCGATTTCGCGGATGAGCGGCAGCACGAAGGGAAAGTGTGTGCAGCCGAGTACCAGCGTATCGGCCCCTTCTGCGAGCATGGGCTTGATGGCGGTTTCCAGAATGTGGCGGACAGCGGGGGAATCCAATTCACCCCTCTCAACCGCTTCCACCAGGCCGGGCAGGGTGTTGGTCAGCAGCCTGACATTTTTGGCGAAGCGCTCCACAAGAGTAGAGTACATGCTGCCCTGGAAGGTAGCCGGTGTGGCCAGCACGCCCACAATGCCGTTCTCGGTCTGCAGCGTGGCGGGTTTTACGGCGGGTTCCATGCCCACAAACGGCGTTCCGGGCAAGGCTTCTCTCAATTCTGAAAGCGCCGCGGCAGAGGCAGTATTGCAGGCCACAACGATCAATCTGGCGCCTTTGGATATCAGAAAACGGGAGATGGCCAGTGAAAAGGCAAGGATCTCTCCGCGCTGCCTTCTGCCATAAGGCACGTGCGCCTGGTCGGCGACGTAAAACAAAGGTGCCCGCGGGAGCAGCCTGTGGATTTCCCTGAGGACTGATAACCCGCCAACGCCGGAATCAAAAACGCCTATATACTGGCTCTGGTTTGTGCTCATGGTTTTGCGCTGTCCGCATTATAAATGAAAAGGGCACAACCCGGCGTGGGCTGTGCCTCTTTTTTAATGAAAAGGGCAGACTATGAGAATTTTTCTTTCAGGCGGGCTTTCTTGCCGGTGAGGTCGCGCAGGTAGAAAAGCTTGGCTCGGCGCACTTTGCCGTGGCGTTCGACAACCACTTTGTCAATGCGGGGTGAGCGCATCAGGAAGTTGCGCTCCACACCAATGCCGTTCGCGGCAATGCGGCGGACAGTGAAGGTTTCATGCTGGCCTTTGCGGCTGATGCCAATGATGATGCCTTTAAATTCCTGAATTCTTTCGCGATCGCCTTCTTTGATCTTGACGTGCACACTCACCGTATCACCGGGTGATAATACCGGGATATTCGGATTTACGGGTGCTTCGACTAATTTCATTAATTCATCCATCGTATGCTTCCTGTTTTAAAAATAATTCATCTACGTCGGGTGACGCGAAACATGATTTTACCATAATTTCATAATTTGGTAAGTATTTTAGCCTACTCTCTGCAAGTAGTGTAGGTTGGGTTGAGCAGCGCAAAACCCAACAGGTTACCCCTTTAAGCTGCTGTTCAAGTTCCCCAAAATATCTTCAGCCAGTTTTTCTGTAATTCCCGGAATTTCCATCAGCTGCTCCAGGCTGGCTTTCTTCACGCCATCCAGCGAGCCAAACTTCTTCAGCAGCGCTTTCCTGCGCGCTGGACCGATGCCGGAAATCTGATCCAGGCGGGAGATCAGCTGTTCTTTGCTGCGCAGGTTGCGGTGCGCGCTGATGGCAAAACGGTGGGCTTCATCCCGAATGCGCTGAACCAGATACAACCCCTGCGATTTTCGCGGGAGCGCCACCGGCTTTGATTTGGAGGGCAGGAAGAGCAATTCATTTTCTTTGGCTAGCCCCGCGACGGTCAGCTTGCCGGTGATATTAAATTGGTCCAGAACTTTCACAGCGCGGCTCAGCTGCCCTTTGCCGCCGTCAACAATCAGCAGGTCCGGCAGGATGGCGAACGAAGCATCCACTTTTTCGCCTACCTCATGCTGGGTCTGGGTCGTTTCCCAGCGCTTGAACCTGCGTAACAGCACTTCTTCCATGCTGGCAAAATCATCAGGTCCGCTGACCGATTTGATGTTGAAGTGCCTGTACAGCTTTTTGTTTGGCACGCCCTGTTCAAAGACCACCATGCTTCCCACCGCAGCGGTGCCCTGAATGTTCGAAATATCATAGCACTCAATGCGGTTGGGGGGATTGGCCATGCCTAATCCTTTCTGCAGTTCTCCCAGAGCCTGGCTCTGTTTGTGAGTATCAGCTTCCCACTGGGTTTTCAGCGCGCCCAGTGTTTCAACCGCGTTTTCCAGCGCCATCTGCATCAGCTCCTTACGCGCGCCGCGCTGCGGCACCTTGATCTGCACTTTATGGCCTCCGCGCTGCTGGTTGAGCCACTGCTGGATGATGACGGTCTCTTCCACGCGGTTGGGCAGCAGCACCTCGCCCGGGATGGAACTGGCTTCTGAATAGAATTGTTTAATAAAAGCCGATAAAACTTCGCTGTCCTGCTCGTCTTCGGTGCCTTCCAAAATGAAGTACTCGCGCCCGATCAGGCGGCCGTTGCGGATAAAGAACACCTGCACGCAGGAATCGCCGTTGCTGCGCGCCAGCGCGATCACATCCGAGTCTATATCGCTGTTGGAAATGATCTTCTGGCGTTCCACCACGCGCTCGATTGACAGGATCTGGTCGCGCACAACAGCGGCTTTTTCGTAATTCATTTCTTCTGAAAGGTCGGCCATCTGCACTTTCAAACGCGAGAGGATCGGGTCAGTATGGCCTTCCAGAAATTTGCACAGGTCATCGATCATCTGGCGGTAATCAGCCTGGCTGATCTGGCCGATGCAGGGTGCGGTGCACAGCTTGATATCGTAATACAGGCATGCGCGCGGATCAAGGCCGGTAATGATGCGGTCGCAGGTGCGGTATTGAAAGATCTTGCGCAGAAGATCCAGAGTTTGGTGCACTGCCCACACGCTGGTGAAGGGTCCAAAGTAGCGCGAGCCGTCCTGCACCTGCTGGCGGGTGACCGTGACCTTGGGGAAGGGGTCTGCCCAATGCGCCTGGATGAAGGGATAACGTTTGTCATCCTTCAGGCGCACATTGTAGTGCGGCAGGTGCTTCTTGATCAGGTTCATCTCCAGGATCAGGGCTTCAAGCTCAGACTCCACCACGATCCATTCGATATCCGCGATCTCAAAGACCATGCGCCGGGTTTTGCGGCTGCGGTCTGCGCCGGCGTGAAAATAAGACCTGACTCGCGAGCGCAGGCTGACCGCCTTTCCGACGTAAATGATCTTGCCGTCGGCATTTTTCATCAAATAGCAGCCGGGTTTGCCGGGCAGGGTATCCAGAATGCCCTGAATATGATCTTCCAAAGGAGGCATAGCGCTATTTTAACATGTGCAATCTTTCTCCTCCTCTTTTAAATGGAATCAGTTGTTCAAGCAGGTTGGGTTGGCAGCGCGAAACCAACGCCTGGTTGGTTAAATTTGCGGGGTTGAAAAATCACCTGCCCAGCTGCCCAGGATTAAAATTTCTGGTGATAAAATCCTGCCATTATGAACATCTACTTCTCCTGCTCCATCACCGGCGGCCGCCGCGACCAGGCGGTTTACAAACAGATCGTTGATCATCTCACCCTGAAAGGGCATGAGGTGCCGACTGCCCATCTTTCTCATGAAAACATTCTGGATGAAGAGAAAGTGATTGAACCCTTGGAGGTGTACAACCGCGATGTGAAATGGGTTGAAGAGTGCGACACACTTGTGGCTGAAGTCAGCACACCTTCGCATGGGGTAGGGTACGAGATCGCGCTGGCACTGTTGCTGGGCAAACCGGTTTTCTGCTGCTACCGGCAGGGGGTCAAGGTTTCAAAAATGCTGACGGGCAATACTCATGACCGCTTGATGGTTTATGCGTATTCCAATGATAAGGACCTGCTCAATACGATCGACAAGTTTCTGGCAAATATTTGAACATGATTACATATGTAATAAAGCTTCCATGACAACATGCCTCGCCTTTTTTGAAGAGCTGGTTTAAGATAAAATTGGTGACAAATAGGGTATTTTGACAGATTCCCATCAATGTCTCCTCCTTTGGGAGCCTCCGCTGGTTTTCCTCCTCCCTGCCAGCGGCGGCTTTTTTTTATCCAAAATCCGCAGGTTAGAATTCTGTTAAAGTTGTCAAAAATCCCTTGACGCAGCGCTTTGAAGCTTTAAAATCACACTATGGATTACAAGGATTATTACAAAACACTGGGTGTCGATAAAAATGCCTCGCAGGAGGATATTAAAAAAGCGTATCGCAAGCTGGCGATGAAATATCACCCTGACCGTAATCCCAATAATAAAGCTGCTGAGGAGCATTTCAAAGATATCAATGAGGCGAATGAGGTACTCAGCGACCCTGAAAAACGCGCCAAATATGAACAATTAAGCAATTCCTATTCTTCGTGGCAGCAGGCCGGCGGATCGCCTGGATCCTTCCGCTGGGAAGATGTGTTTGGAGGTGCAGGCGGAAGCAGGGGCGCACGCGTGGAAGTGAATGACATCGGCGATGTATTTGGCGACCTGGGTGGTTTTTCTGATTTCTTCAGGACATTTTTTAGCGGCGGCATGGCCGGGCAGTCTTCCGGAAGGAGCAGCAAAAGCCGCTCTGCTTACATGCAGCCGCGCCAGCCAGCTGCTTACCAGCAAAAAGTACCCGTATCTTTATACGAGGCCTATCACGGCACAACCAGAATGATGGATATTAACGGCGTCCGGAAAGAGATTAAAATTCCCGCGGGTGTAAAAACAGGCACAAAAGTCCGCGCGTCAGGCGCCGGCCCTGCGGATGAGAGCGGTTTGAACAGCGATATTTACCTGATTATTGAAGTCACGCCTGATCCGCGCTTTGAGCTTGCGGGTGAGGACATTCTGACAGAAAAGAAGATCGATCTGGCCACTGCAGTACTCGGCGGTGAGGTGAAAGTTGAAACACTTTCCGGAGACGTCTTGCTCACAATTCCGGCAGGCACTCAACCCGGCCGGATGTTCCGCCTGGCAGGTCGAGGCATGCCTGACCTGAAGAAAAAAGGTAAATTCAGCAACCTGATGGTTAAGATCAACGTCAAGATCCCGAAAAATCTTACGGATGACCAGAAAAAGTTCTTTGAAAAATTGAAGGACTGGTAACGTGCAAAGCAGAAAGCGGTAGGAATGCATCGAAAAATTGGATGGAAAGTTTTTGGGTTTTTCTTATTAATTTCAGCGCTGCTGGTATCGTGTGTGCCTGCCAGATCAACTCCGACTGCCGCTGTACCAACACTGGAAGAAATCCCAAAACCAGATCTGGGCAATACCGCCAACATAGAAGAAACGCTCACCAATGATCTTTTGGTAAATCTTTACCAGAAGATCAACCCGGGCGTGGTGGCTATCCTCATCTATTCCGGCGGTGAACCGATTGGCCAGGGTTCCGGGTTCGTGATTGATAAGCAGGGCCACATTTTGACCAATTACCATGTGGTTGAAGATGTGGTTGATTTTGAAGTGGTCTTTTCCGATGGCTATCGCGCGACGGGCGAGCTGGTTGGCACAGACCCCGACTCGGATATCGCTGTCCTTAAAGCGAATGTCCCTCAGGAAGTGCTGTCACCGCTGGCTCTGGGAACTTCATCAGGGGTCAAGGTCGGGCAGACGGTTGTCGCCATTGGCAACCCATACGGCTTATCAGGAACCATGACGGTTGGTATTGTTTCTGCCCGTGGGCGCCTGCTGGAATCGATGCGTACAAGCACGAGCGGCGGCAGTTTTTCAGCCGCTGACCTTATTCAGACTGATGCGGCTATCAACCCCGGCAATTCAGGCGGTCCGCTGCTCAACCTGCAGGGCGAAGTGATCGGCATTAACCGCGCCATCCGCACTGAAGGTGATTTGGACAGCGGCATTTTCAATTCCGGGATCGGTTTTGTGGTGCCTATTGATATTGTCAAACGTGTTGTGCCTTTCCTGATCCGGGATGGATATTATGATTATCCCTATCTGGGCATTACCAGCAGCGAAGAATACTCGCTTCCTCAGCTTGTTGCGCTTGGTCTGCCGCCGGATGTAAAAGGGGTTTATGTGAACTCCGTTCCAAAAGGTACTCCGGCAGAAAAGGCCGGATTGCTTGGAGGTTCTCAGACCACATCAATTGAAGGCCTTCTGGCTGGCGGTGATTTGATCAAAAGCGTTAACGACCACGCAGTCCTCAATTTCAGCGATTTCCTGAATTATCTGGTCACCAACACCAGCCCCGGAGACCAGGTTAACCTGGTTGTTGTTAGAGGTGGAAAAGAATTGCTCCTTAAGGCAACGCTCTCTGCCAGGCCTGAATAATATTCGATTAACGACTTACGCCCAGCGGATTTTGTTGGTCACCCTTAAAGGTGACAATGGTTAAAAATAACGCTGAAACCTGCTTTGCGTGATTGACCCAATAAAAAAACCGCTCCCCGAAGGGAGCGATTTGTCATTCCAAATTATCTGCCAGCAGCAGCAGGTCGGTATAGAACTTGTTCAGTTCTTCAAGGGCTTGCTGCGGGTTGCCGGTCGCGCTGGATTTTATTTTCTGGAACTGGCTTTGCAGGCGCTGCAGGATCTCGGGAAAATCGGTGATCTGCATATCCTTCAGGTCTTCTTCAACATAGCGCAGCTGCTGGTTGGCTTTGGTGGTATCGCTGGTCGTCAGCGCCGCTTCCAACAGGCTGATATCACTGATGGTCTTGTAAACCATGGCCTGTTCTATGGCATTGTCGTAGTTGGATTGCATTTCAGTATATCGGGTTTCAACCTCAGCCAGGCGCGTTAATTCTTTCTCGGCTTTGTTCATCCTGGAAAGTAATGGCAGGTAAAGCGCCAGCAAGATCACCATCGCCCCGATAATCAGAGACACCAGAATGATTGTGATGGTATTCACAATTCTACGGAATTTTGACTCCGGAATTTTTTTGAACTTGGCGGGCTTTTCCAAATTGCCCTCACTGACTGGCTGCATGACAGGTTCTTCAGGCTTTGGGCTGTCGATTCCGCTGGTATCTTTTGATTGCATTTCTTCTCCGCTGTTTATCTCAATTCATTATACGCGTTTGAAAAACCTTTCTTTCAAGCGAAATTGCGTCTCATCCTTTCGATATGAAAGGGTGCTTACTTCACACTCCTGGCAATGGCTGCCTTGATCCATGCTTTAAACGCCGGCAGGTCCAGCTCTTCGGCTACAAAGCAGTTCGGCTCGCTGTGGAATAATTTTGTGGCGGCGACCATGGTGTGGCCGGAAGTGTACTTACCGCTGCACTCGCAGTCCACATAATATTTGGTCATGCTCACCAGAGCCGGGTTGATGCATACGCCGACCGTCAGCGCGTCATGCATCAGGGCATCTTCGCCGCCTTTGCCAAGCCGCATGAGCATAAAGTCCAGGATGTCCGCTACGATAACAGCATCTTTGCTGCCCATGGCTCTTATTTCAGCGGAGTCCGCGGCGTTAAGCGCGGCTTTGACCGTCACATCCAGCCCTACCATTGTCAGCGGAATGCCGGAGGCGAAAACGATCCTGGCTGCTTCGGGATCCGCCCAGATATTGAACTCGGATGTGGTGGTGATATTTCCGCCGTACTTGGCTCCGCCCATAAAAACAATCTGCTTGATCATATTTTTCAGGTCAGGGTGCGCCATGACTGCCAGCGCAATATTGGTGAGCGGTCCGATAGGGATCAGTTCCAGTTCTCCGCCGCAGGCAGCAGCTTCTTCATAGATGGTTTCGACGGCGGTCTTTTCATAAAAAGGCTGGTCAGTTTCAGGCAGGACGAGTGAACCCAGGCCGGTATCGCCGTGGGTTTTATTGCCCGAATAGATGATCTCATCCCTGAGCACCGGCTTGGGCGCGCCCACAGCCACCCTGGTGTCAAACCCCAGATGGCGCGCCAGGTTCAGCGTGTTTCGGCTGGTGCATTTAAGCGCCACGTTGCCGACCACGGTTGTGAAAGCCCGCACGTCCAGTTCGGGGCTGTAAAGCGCCGCGATAAGCGCGATGGCGTCGTCAGTGCCGGTGTCACAGTCAATGATTACAGGTCTTTTATTCATTCGAAATCTCCTAAAATTAAAATCCCGGGAAGTATTTTGCGGTGTAATTAAAACACACAATAGAATTCTGTGAGCTTCGATTGGAATGTATAATGGCTGCTATGCAGGCTGAAACACAAACTCCATCCAAAGCCAACACCCAGATCGCCCGGGCAGCCGGTACTGTGATGGTGGCATTTTTAATCAGCAACCTGGTCGGCCTGCTGGCAAAAACGCTCACCGCGCGGGAATTTGGCACAGGCATTGAGAGCAGCGCTTTCTTTGCCGCCAACCGCTTCTCGGAGATTCTTTTCAACCTGGTGGCCGGGGGCGCCCTGGGCTCGGCTTTTATCCCCGTATTCACCGGGCTTCTGGTTTCCGAACAGCGGCCCAAAGCCTGGAAACTGGCTTCTTCAATCGCCAACCTGGTTTCTATAGTCCTTGTGATATTCAGTGTGCTGACCTTCATTTTCGCGCCCCAGGTGGTGCATTCCATTCTTGCCCCCGGATTCTCAGCTGAAGATGTCATCCTGACCGCCAACCTGCTGCGCGTGATGGTCATTAGTTCAGTCGTTTTCGGGCTGAGCGGGCTGGTGATGGGCATTCTCAATTCTCACCAGCGCTTTCTGCTGCCTGCCCTTGCGCCTGCCCTCTACCAGGTGGGCTGGATCATAGGCATCATATTCCTTAAGCCGTCATTGGGAATATTTGGGCTTGCCTGGGGAGTGGTACTCGGGTCGCTGCTGCACCTTCTGGTACAGCTGCCTTCATTGTTGCGCCTCCCCGGCAGGTCTTATCAGCCTGCGCTCGGGCTGGAAATGCCGGAGGTGCGTGAGGTGGGCAGGCTGATGGCGCCGCGGCTGCTGGGGGTGGCAGTGGTGCAGCTGAACTTTTTGATCAATACCCTGCTGGCATCCTTTTACCCTGAGGGCAGCATCGCGGCTATCAGTCTGGCGTTCCCGCTGATGATCATGCCTGAGGCGGCGCTGGCGCAGTCTATTGCCATTGCCGCCCTGCCTACCTTCGCAGCGCAGGTGGCAAAAAAACAATTTTCCGAAATGCGCTCATCGCTTTCGGCTGCCCTGCGTATGATGCTGCTGCTGGCTGTACCCGCGACTATCGGGCTGATCCTGCTCCGCCGCCCGGTCGTTGCCCTGCTTTACCAGGGCGACCAGTTCTCGATCGATTCCACCAGCCTGGTTGCCTGGGCGCTGCTTTTTTACGCGATTGGCCTGCTCGGCCACAGCCTGGTTGAAATATTAAGCCGCGCTTTTTATGCGCTGCATGATACCAAAACGCCGGTCATTACCGGGGTGGGCGCCATGTCGCTCAACCTGGCGCTGAGCTTTTTATTCACCTGGCTTTTCCTTCAGCTGGGTGTGATGCCCCACGGCGGGCTGGCCCTGGCAAACAGCACAGCTACCTTGATCGAAAGCGCCATCCTGCTGGTTCTGATGCGCAGGCGGCTTAGGGGTCTTGAAGAAAACAAGCTGCTGCTGGTCTTCATCAAGGCGCTTATAGCGGGTGCGGGCATGGCCGCGGTAATTCTGCTGCTGAAATCGGCCGTCTCTCTTTCCAGCGGCATCCTCACTCTCGTATTGCTAATCGCGGCCGGGGTTGCATCTTATGGCGCCCTGCTGGTGCTTTTGAAGACCGAAGAACTCAGGCGCTTATTCGGGATGGTCAGGGAAAGGATAAGCAGGCATTGATAGACAGGCTCACTTTCCGCCCGGCTGAGCCGCGCGATGCGCAGCACGGCGCCCGCCTGATCCTGCTCACCCTGCACCAGTTCGGTGATCATCTGTTCGGCTTTGGCGACCACGCCCGCGCGCAGGCCGCCCTGGAAAAATTCTTCACCCTGCCGTCCAACCGCTTCAGCCACCAGTTTACGGTATTCGGCCAGACCGATGGGCAGGTTGCCGGCATCCTGGTTTTGTTCAACCGCAGGCAGATGCGCAGGTCAATGGCTGTCCTCGCAGCGCACATGTTCCGAATATTCAGCCTTAAAGAGGTTCCCAAATTTCTGGAAATAATGCTGCCGTACCGGGCTGAAGAAGATATTCCCGAGGACGAGCTGTATATCGGGCATCTGGCAGTCTATGAGCAGTTCCGGCGGCAGGGCTTTGCGCTGCGGATGCTGGAATATGCCGAAAAAGAAGCCATCGCCCAGGGGAAAAGCAAACTTTCGCTCTTTACAGAAATTGAAAACACTGCCGCGCAGGCGTTATACAATAAATTTGGATTTAGAAAGACCGATACACTGATCCTTCCTGAACAAATGCGCTTCAGCGGTTCAGAAGGTGATGTGCGTATGGTAAAGCCATTATAAAAAAGGAGAGCCATGGAAAACACGATCGGAAAACAATTTGTTGAAATGACCAAGTATAAGAATCTGGAAAAATCCCTGCAGAGCCAGGGTGCGCCCTGGCCGGACCTGCGCCTGCCGCTGCCTGAAGGCGCCGAGCTGATCAGCCTGCCAGCCGGCAAAGGACCTTAAGCTGGATAAGCTGGATTTCATCAGCCTGGTGGAAAAACGGGAGACTTTCCGCAATTATTCTGAGGCAGGCCTGACCCTGCCGGAGCTGGCTTACCTGCTGTGGGGCACGCAGGGCGTCAAATCCATATTAACCGAAAAACCGGTCACCAAGCGCACGGTGCCCTCCGCGGGTTCGCGCCATGCCTTTGAAACCTATCTGCTTATCAACCGCGTCGAAGGGCTGCAGCCGGGCCTCTACCGCTATCAGGCGCTCGATCATCAGCTTGCCCGCCTGCCGGCACCGCAGGATATCTGCGATATCCTGACCAAAGCCTGCCAGATGCAGGCGCATGTCAAGAACTCTGCCGTCACCTTTTTCTGGACTGCGGTGCAGCTGCGCATGACCTGGCGCTACTGCCAGCGCGGCTACCGCTTTATGTACCTGGATGCCGGGCATGTCTGCCAGAACCTCTACCTTCTGGCCGAGGCCATCGGCTGCGGCGTGTGCGCCATTGCCGCCTATGATGATGACCTGGTCAACGCGGGCCTGGGTGTGGATGGCGTTGAGCAGTTCGCGATTTATATCGCCACGCTCGGCAGGCGCTGAATCAAAGCCTAAACTTAAAAAAGGATAAATTTTAAGCGGCGCGTATTAATAAAAATTACCCGCATGCTATAATGGCTTCATTGATCCAATGAAGCCGTTATTTTTATCAGCACGAACGGAATCAAATGCCATTTACCCACCTTCACGTCCACACAGAATATTCCCTGCTTGATGGTTTCAGCAATATCAAGAAGCTGGTAAAGCGCACCAAAGAGTTGGGCATGTCTTCCATCGCCATCACCGACCATGGCACCATGTCCGGCGTGATTGAGTTCTACCGCTCGGCCAAAGCTGCCGGCGTGAAACCCATCATCGGGTTGGAAGCCTATACCTCCCCGCGCGGCATGAAAGACAAAGACGCCCAGCTCGACAAACGCGCCTCCCACCTCCTGCTGCTGGCTGAAAACGATACCGGCTACCGCAATCTGACGCAGATCGCCAGCGCCGCGCAGCTGGAGGGCTTCTATTACCACCCGCGGGTGGATAAGGATTTCCTGCAGGCGCACTCCGAAGGGCTGATCGCCTCCTCCGCCTGCCTGAAAGGCGAGATCCCCACCAAAATCATGGAACGCGGCAGTGAGGCTGCGCGTGAATCCTTGGACTGGTTCATGGGCGTTTTTGGCCCTGACCGCTTCTTTCTCGAACTGCAGCGCCATGATATTGCGGAGCTGGAAAATGTCAACAAAAGCCTGGTGGAGCTGCGCCAGCGCTATAACGCGCGTTTTATCGCCACCAATGATGTGCATTATGTTGACCGCGCCGACGCGCGCAGCCAGGACATTCTGCTGGCGATCCAGACCGGCGCGATGCTGAGCGACCCCGACGCGCTTCCACATGTCGGGCGATTCCTATTATCTGCGCTCGCCGCTTGAAATGGCCGGCCTGTTCGCGGATATCCCCGAAGCGCTCACCAACACCGAAGAGATCGCCGAGCGCTGCAATGTAAATCTGGATCCGAACGGCTATCACCTGCCGCTTTTTGAAGTGCCTGAAGGCTACACCACCGAGACCTACCTGCGTGAACTGTGTGAAGAGGGCCTCCGCCAGCGCTACCGCGAAAAAGCAGATGACCCGCAGGTGCGCCAGAGATTGGACTACGAGCTGGGCGTTATCCACAAGATGGGTTTTGACGCCTACTTTCTGATCGTGTGGGATCTGTGCCGTTTTGCCCGCGAGCGCGGCATCTGGTATGAGGCGCGCGGTTCTGCCGGCGGGTCGCTGGTGGGATATGTGCTGGAAATCACGCTGGTCGAGCCTCTCGGCCACGGCCTGCTCTTTGAGCGCTTCCTCAACCCCGACCGCATCAGCATGCCGGATATTGACCTCGACTTTCAGGATGACAGGCGCGCCGACATCATGGAATACTGCGCGCACAAATACGGTTACGGGCATGTTTCCCAGATCATCACCTTCGGCACCATGGGCGCGCGCGGCGCCATCCGCGATGTGGCGCGCGTCATGGGCGTATCGCTTGTGGATGTAAACCGCGTTACCAAAATGATTCCCCAGATCCCCAGCCAGCCGGTGACCATCCGCGACGCGCTGAATACTATTCCGGATCTCAGGGAAGTTTATGATGAGCGACGAAAAAATACGCGATCGGATTGACGCGGCCGCCAACCTGGAAGGTGTGTCGCGCAATGCGGGCACGCATGCGGCCGGCTGTGGTCATTTCGGACCTGCCCATGACGGATTATGTGCCCATACGCCGGCCGACCAGCAATGCCGAAGATGTGCCCATTAAAACCGTTACCCAGTTTGAAATGTCCATCATTGACCACCTCGGACTGCTGAAGGTGGATTTTCTGGGGCTGGCAACGCTGACCATCATGCAGAAAGCCAGCGACCTGATCTTCAAGCGCCACGGCGTGCGCTACACCCTGAACAATATCCCCCTGGATGACCCGGCCGCCTTTGAGTTTGTGGCCAAGGGCTTTACCGCGGGCGTTTTTCAGCTGGAAGGCGCGGGCATGACGCGCTTTGTCATGCAGATGCAGCCGACCAAACTGGACCATATCATTGCCATGGTGGCGCTCTTCCGCCCGGGCCCGATGGATTTCATCCCCTCCTATATCAAACGCATGCACGGCCAGGAGAAGATTAATTACACCCACCCGATGCTGGAGCCAATCCTGAATGAGACCTACGGCATCACCATTTATCAGGAACAGGTCATGCAGGCAGCCATGCAGCTGGGCGGCTATACCGCCGGCGAAGCTGACGGCCTGCGCAAGGTCATCTCCAAGAAAATGGCTTCAGAACTCAAGAACCACCACGTCAAATTTGTGGATGGCGCGGTTAAAAAGGGCATCCCGCGCGCTGCCGCCGACCAGATCTTTACCGACTGGGAGGGCTTCGCGCATTACGGCTTCAATAAAAGCCACGCGGCGGATTACGGCGTGCTGGCGGTGGAAACCGCCTATCTTAAGGCGCATTACCCGCTGGAATACATGACCGCTCTGCTTTCGCAGGTCAAGAACGAATCGGCGAAAATCGCGATCTATGTGGCCGACTGCGCGGCGATGGGCATTCAGGTGCTGCCGCCGGATGTTAATTTCAGCGGCTGGGATTTTGAAATTGAAGAGAGCGCAGGCCAGCCGGCCGCCATCCGCTTTGGGCTGGGCGCGGTGAAGAACGTGGGCCTGAACCCGGTGGAGCTCATCGTGGAGGAAAGAAAATCCGGGCGCTTCCGCGATATCAACGACTTTGCCCGCCGGGTGGATATCCGCAGGGTCGGCAGGCGCGCGCTGGAATCGCTCATCGGTGCGGGCGCGCTGGATGGCTTTGGCGAACGCCGCTCGCTGCTGCAGGGGCTGGATAACATCACCGCCATCAGTGAAAGCCACTTCAAGGCCAAAGACAGCGGCCAGATGAGCTTCTTCGGCAGCATCGAAGGGCTGGAGGAAGAGATCCGCCTGCCCATGCTGCCCCCGCTGGACGCGCGCGAAAAACTTGAAATGGAGCGCGAGCTGCTCGGCTTTTACCTTTCAGATAATCCCCTCAATGCCTATCTGCCCGCCCTGCGCAGAAAGGTGACGCACTTCACCGGCCAGCTGAATGAGGCTGAACACCAGAGCCAGGTGATCGTGGGCGGCAGGGCTGTATCTCACCGCACGGTCACCACCAAAAAAGGCCAGGAAATGGCTTTCGCGGTGCTCGAGGACCTGCAGGGCACGGTGGAGCTGGTGATCTTCCCGAGGGTCTGGCAGAAGTGCAAAGAGCTGGTGCGCGAAAATGAAGTGGTGCTGGTTAAAGGCAAGCTGGATAACGACAAGCCGGACAGCGAAAAAATGGAACCTGACCCGCTGAGTGCCAGCAAAGCGGAAGATGAAAAGGAAGAAAAATACAAGGACGGCCCAAAGATCCTGGTCGACAGCCTGGAACTGGTGCAGATTCTCACCGAAGACGCGCAGCCTGAAGGGGAAGCCCCGCAGGAATATGCGCGCGGAGACAGCGCGCCTTATGAGCCGGGCCTGGAGACCGAATTTTTCGCTCCGGATAACCTGGAGCCCAACAGCGGCATCAATGATCGCCAGAGCGCGGGCTATCAGGCCAATGGCCGCCCTGCCGGACTGCAAAAATCAGCGCCAGCTGAGCCGGCGCCGGAGAAAGCGCTTTCAGCTCAACCCGCCGCGGCAATCACAGCCGAAGCCGTCTATCAGAATACCGGCGCTGCCGCCGCAGCAGGGAAGATCAGCGCTGAACCCGCCCGGCTGGTGGTGGTGGAAACGCAGGCTGAAACCCCGGCTGAGCCGCCCCTTCCGCAGGGGCCGACGCTGGTGGTCACCCTGGTAAGCTGCGGAAGCCAGGGAGCGCGACAACCGCCGCCTGAAGCAGATCTACGGCGTGATCACCTCGGTGCCGGGGTCTGATCGCTTTGCCTTTCTGTGCAAGGAGAACGGCAATTCCTACCGCCTTGATTTTCCCAATGACCATACCTCCATCAGCGAAAGCCTGCTGCGCGAGCTGCGCGGCATGCTGGGCGATGTGAACGTATCCGTCGAAGAATAATTTTCCCATTTCCCCCCCCGATGCCTTACGTAGGAGAAGCGGTCTTATATCTTTCCCCCCCCGATGGCTTACGGGGGACGCGCGTCCTTATACCTTCCTCCCCCGAAGCCTTACGGGGAAGGCGCAGCCTTGTATCTTCCTCCCCCCATGCCTTACGGGGGAGGCGTCACCTTATATCTTCCTCCCCCGATGTTTTGTATTGACTGGAGAGATAGCTTAACAGTATTTCAGGGACATAGCTTACACACAAGAATTTAGAATAGGGCAACAAAGATCAGCGAGGAGAGCTGCCATGCCCTGGAAAGAGACAACAGCTATGTCAGAGAGACTAGAATTTATCAATCAAGTTCAGCTGGGAGAGAATAATATCAAATCTCTTTGCCGACAGTACGGAATTAGTCGCACAACGGGATACAAATGGTTGCGGCGATATACAGAAACGGGAATGGATGGATTGCGGGAAAGATCCCGTCGGCCTCATCTGAGTCCCAATCAGACATCAAAAGAAATAGAAGCAGCCATATTGAAGGTTCGTGCAGATCATCCCAGTTGGGGTGGTGTGAAGATCAATGCATATTTAGAACGGAAAGGTTGGCAAGGTTTACCTGCTGCCAGCACAGTCACTGCCATTCTGCAGCGCAATGGGCAGATTGACCCGCAGGAATCTGTCAAACACCGACCCATGCAGCGTTTTGAGCGGGCAGCTCCCAACGAACTGTGGCAAATGGATTTCAAAGGATATTTCAGGATCGATCAAGGCAACTGCCACCCCTTGACCATTTTGGATGACCATTCACGCTTTCTGGTGGGCTTACAAGCCTGTCCCAATCAAACCTGGAGTACCGTGCAGACTCACCTGACCCACACCTTTCGCCAATATGGACTTCCAGATTGCATGTTGATGGATAATGGCTCTCCCTGGGGGTGTGACTACCAGACCCCTTACACCATCTTGACCGCCTGGTTAATGCGACTGGGTATCGCTGTGACTCATGGACGTCCTTATCATCCCCAGACCCAGGGAAAGGATGAGCGGCTGCATCGCACTTTCAAAACCGAGTTGCTCGATCATGCCGAATTGCATGACCTGCAGGATTGTCAAAACCATTTCGACATATGGCGTGATTTTTACAACCAGGAACGACCCCATCAGGCACTCAATCAGGCGGTTCCAGCTGAACGTTTCCAACCCAGCCAACAAACCTTCCCGGAGGTTTTACCGCCAATTTTGTATACCCCGGATGATATTGTTCGCATGGTGGACATGGAAGGCAGGATATCCTTTCGGGGCCATGCTTTCAAGATCAGCAAAGCTTTTCGCTACCAACCTATCGCCATTCGGCCTACAGCAATTGATGGTTATTTTGACGTGTTTTATTGCCATTTCAAAGTGTCTGAGATTGATCTGCGTTTAGAATAGAAAATGTGTCAACCATGTCACCGAATTTGTGTCACCTATGTCCCCGGTCTATACATGTTTTACGGGGGAGGCGTAGGAGGGGGATCTCTAGGCTGGGTTGAGCCCAGCAAAACCCAACAATTCAAAATCGTTTTCTCATCCCATTGCTCATCAGGCAGATAATCGACTCCTCCCCTGCGCCCCTCCTCAGAGAGGAGGGGAAAGAGTGATCTTCCTCCCCGATGCCTTACGAGGGAGGCACAGTCTTATACCTTCCTCCCCCGATGGTTTACGGGGGAGACATAGGAGGGGGATCTCGTAGGTTGGGTTGAGTACAGCGAAACCCGGCTTATTGAATCATTTCAAAAATAAGCCCCTATAATTATGAGTAGATTAAAAAACAAAACAGGAGATGCCATGCCGACAAAAATAATATTGGATGTAGATACCGGTACGGATGACGCCGTAGCCCTGATGGTTGCCGCGCTTCACCCCGAAATTGAACTGGTGGGGGCCTGCAGCGTCAACGGCAACCAGCCCATCGAGCGCACCACCGAAAACACGCTGCGCGTTTTTCAGCACATCAACCGCCCCACTATCCCGGTTTACCGCGGCTGCGGGCTGCCCATGGTCAGCACCCTCACCCCGGGCCGAAAACCCAACCAGCCCAACGTCAAAAAATCGGACGTGCACGGCGACTGGCTGCCCATCCCGCCGGCAGCCATTAAAGTGCAGGCCAAGCATGCCGTCAATTACCTGGTGGATACCTATATGAGCACCAGCGACGCCATCACCCTGGTGCCGGTCGGGCCGCTCACCAATGTGGGCATGGCGCTGCGCCTCGAGCCGCGCATCGCTGAGCGTATCCCCGAAATCGTCATCATGGGCGGAGGGCACTTGGTGGGCAACGTCACCCCTTCGGCCGAGTTCAACGTGTGGGTCGATCCCGAAGCCGCGCGCATCGTCATGCTGTCGGGCGTGCCCATCCGCCTGGTGCCGCTCGATGCCACCCACGCGGCCTACATCACCTATGATGAAGCCGTTGAACTGGGTAAGCTCGGCACGCCGGCTGCTGCAGCCGCCGCAACCTTCATCAAGGAGCGCATTGAGGGCTACGGCAAGCACGACCTGCAGCAGAAGGCGCTCAACGCCGCCCCGGTGCACGACGCGCTCTGCATAGCCGCCATCATTGACCCGTCCATTCTGGAAGATGTGGTCAAATGCTATGTCGATGTGGACTGCAATGGCGAACTGACCGACGGCCGCACGGTGTGCGACACGCTCTTCAGAACCGGCAATGCCCCCAACGCCGCGGTGGCCCTCAGCGCCAATCGCGAAAAGTTTAGAAAATTCCTCTTCGAGACCCTGGCGCGAACGTAAGATAAAAAAGCATAAACGATGTAGATTGGGTTGAGCGCAGCTAAACCCAATTCTTAAATTGATAATGTCAGGCTAACCACCTGTCTGCTTTCAATCTCCCCGCGGGGAAGTGGGTTTTAATCCCTTTCCGCTTCGGTTTCGCGCAGGTGCGGGAAGAGGATCACCTCGCGGATGGAGCGCTTGTTGGCCAGCAGCATCACCAGCCGGTCAACGCCCATGCCGAAGCCGCCGTTGGGCGGCATGCCGTAGGCCATGGCGCGCAGGTAGTCGTCATCCATGGGGTGGCGCTCGTCATCATCGGCGGCGTAGGCGCGCCCCATTTCGAGGAAGCGCTTTTCCTGCTCCAGCGGGTCGTTCAGCTCGGTGAAGGAATTGCACAGCTCCATGCCGCCCACAAAACCCTCAAAGCGTTCCACCACTTCGGGGTTTTCGGGCACGTTTTTGGCCAGCGGCGAGATGCCGCGCGGGTAGTTATATAAAAAGGTGGGCTGAATAAAGCTCGGCTCCAGCAGGTCGCCGATCATGGCGTCAATCAGCTTGCCGCGTGTTGCGCCGGCTTTGGGGTGCAGGTCCTTGGCAGCCATGGCCTTGAAGAGCGTCTCTTCATCGGGGTACTGGTCAATGTCAATTCCGGCCGCTTCAATCAGCGCCTGGCGCAGCTCCACCCGCTTCCAGGGCGGGGTCAGGTCAATTTCGGCGCCGGCGAACTTAATCTGCATGCTGCCCAGCACGTCCTGCGCCGCGCTGGAAACCATCTGCTCGGTCAGCTCCATCACTTTGAGGTAATCCGCGTAAGCCCAGTAGAACTCCAGCTGGGTGAACTCGGGGTTGTGCTTGAAGGAGACGCCCTCATTGCGGAAGTCGCGCCCGATCTCATACACGCGGTCCAGCCCGCCCACCAGCAGGCGCTTGAGGTAGAGCTCAAAGGAGATGCGCAGGTAGAGGTCCTGGTGGAGCTGGTTGTGGTGGGTGGTGAAGGGCTGCGCCGCCGCGCCGCCGTAAAGGGGCTGCAGGATGGGCGTTTCGACCTCCATGAAGCCGCGCCCGTCCAGAAAGCGCTGCAGCGAGCGCACGGTGGCCGTGCGCAGGCGGAAAATAGCGCGCACATCCTCATTGATGGCCAGGTCAGCGTAGCGCTGCCTGTAGCGGGTTTCGGGATCCGAAAGCGTGGCGTGGCGGATGATCTCGCCGTCCACTTCCTCATCCTTGGCGGCCGGCAGGGGGCTGACGGCCTTGGCCAGCATTTTAAAGTCCGAGACCAGCAGTGTCACCTCGCCGGTGCGCGAGCGCATGAGCGTGCCTGAAGCCTGGATAAAGTCGCCGATGTCAAACTGGTCTTTGAAGCGCGCGAGCTGGTCTTCGCCCAGCTCATTGATGCGCAGCATCAGCTGCACGCGCCCGCTGCCGTCTTCCATGTGCGCGAAAGCCAGTTTGCCCATGGCGCGGATCGAGCGCAGCCTGCCGCCCAGCGCCGACTTTTCAGCATAGGCAGCTGCGGGGTTTTCTTTTTCAAATGCGGTAAATCCCGCCACGGCTTCAGCCACCGTCTGGGCGACATCCGCGCGGGTGGGGTAGGGCTCAAAACCCTGCGCGCGCATCTTTTCGAGCTTTTCAACGCGTATCTTTTCCAGTTCGTTTAATTCCATTGGCTCATCCTGATTTATAAATTAAAAAACCCGCCCGATACCCGGGCGGGTATGCAGGGCTGTTAGACGCTATGTAACTTTGACTATTTTAACGTTAAATTTCCCGTCGGGGGAATCCACAGTGGCGAGATCACCCTTCTTATGCCCGATCAGCGCTTTGCCGAGTGGAGATTCATTGGAAATCTTGCCTTTTTTGGGTTCAGCTTCCGCGGCGCCCACGATGACATAGCTTTCATCGACATTGGTGCCTTCTTCCTGAATGACCACCTTGGAGCCTACCTGCACGGCGTCACCGGTATGGGTTTCAGAAATGATCTTGGCTGCTGCCAGCAGGGCTTCAAGGTCCTGAATCTTGCCTTCCACGAAAGCCTGCTCATTCTTGGCGGCCTCGTATTCGGCGTTTTCGATCAGGTCCTCGCCGTCGGCGGCTTCCCGCAGGCGCTCAGCTACTTCCTGGCGTTTTTCCTTGCGCAGATAGTCCAGCTCTGCCTGCAGTTCGTCGAACCCTTCTTGTGTCAGGAACGTTGTTGTCATCTCCCTTTTACCTCTTTTTACCTAGTTTGTGTATAAAATCAAACACACCTTATTGCGTGTGTGTGGGGTCTAAAAAAAACACTCCTGCAGGAGCGAATAAAATAGTTGCCTGGATAAGGCCTGGATGTAATTTCGCTATAGTTTACCATAAAATAACGGGTTATACAAGTTAAATAGTGCCAGACAAATGTCATTAAATTTGCGCAAAAGTGCGCTTTTTTGATGTCTCATGTGAACATCTGTAAGAAAACTGCTCTAGAATTTGATAATGATAAAAAGCTGCTGAAGATATCAGGGAAATGGCTCATGGAAATATCTGATACCTTCAACAGATTAATCTATTGATGACAAATTCAAAAATTGCCGCCTTCAAGCCGCGGGGCAGACGCGCCGGCAGCCCCTAAACGTAATCCAGCCAGGACGTGTATTTGGGATCTCTGCCGTGGATGGCGTCGCTGAAAGCTTTCTGTAGCCGGGCAGTCACCGGCCCGCGCTTGCCCGAACCGATGGTGCGGAAATCCACTTCTCTGACCGGGGTAATTTCTGCGGCCGTTCCGCAGACAAAGATCTCATCGGAAATATAGAGTTGATCGCGGGAGACCAGCTGCTCGGAAATCTGAAGCCCCTGATCGCGCATGATAGTGAGCAGGCTGTCGCGCGTGATGCCTTCCAGAACAGCCGCGGTCTGCGTGGTGATGATTTTGCCATTGCGCACCAGGAAAAGGTTCTCGCCCGAGCATTCCGCTACGTAGCCCTGGGGGTCAAGCATGATGGCTTCTTCAAAATTGAGCCTGACCGATTCCGTTTTTGCCATGACGCTGTTGGTGTAATTGCCGGTGGCTTTGGCCTTGGTCATGGCGACGTTGGGATGATGCCGGGTGAAGGAAGATACGTTGGCCCGCACGCCGTTTTCAACACCCTCGGCGCCCAGATAGGTGCCCATATCCCAGGTGGCAATGCCGATCTTCGGTGTGGTTGCATCCAGGTTTAAGCCCTGCGAGTTATGGTCGCAGTAAACCAGCGGGCGGATATAGCATTCTTTGAAGCCATTTTCGCGGACGGTCAGTTTGACCGCCGTCGGTCAATTCATCCACAGAATACGGCAGGCTGCGGAAGCCCAGAATCATGGATGAATCCATGAACCTTTCCATATGGTCGCGCAGGCGGAAAACCGCCGGGCCTTTTTCGGTATCATAGCAGCGGATGCCTTCAAACACGCCGATGCCGTAGTGCAGGGACGGGCTTAGGAAATGGACAGTCGCTTTTTCAAACTCCACCAGAGACCCGTTCATCCAGATATATTTTGACGCAAGATTCATTTTGTTTACCTCGTTTAAGAATTTTTTAGATTTGGATAATATGCCTAAAGATTTCTGATGACTTCATCCGCCATCTGGATGGTCGTCAGCTTTCCGCCCAGATCCGCTGTTCTGGCTCCCCGGTCAATGGCTGTGTTCACCGCAGATTCGATAATATCGGCCTCATTCAGCAGCCCGAAGGAATAGCGCAGCATCATTGCCGCGCTCAAGATCGTGCCCAGCGGGTTGGCGATGCCTTTGCCGGCAATATCAGGCGCGGAGCCGTGGATGGGTTCGTATAAGCCCGGTCTGCCGCTTCCCAGAGAGGCTGACGGGAGCATGCCCATGGAGCCGGATAATACTGAGGCTTCATCCGTCAGGATATCGCCAAACATGTTTTCAGTGACGATGACATCAAAAGCCGCGGGGCTGCTCACCAGCTTCATGGCGGCGGTATCCACCAGCACATGCTCAAGGGCAATATCCGGGTTGGCTTTGCCAACCTCGGTCGCCACCTGCCGCCACAGCCGGGAGGAATCCAGCACATTGGCTTTGTCCACCGAGGTGACCTTTTTGCGCCTTTCGCCGGCCAGCTTGAAAGCCAGCTCGGTCACCCGGCGGATTTCATAATCAAAATACTCCAGGGTATCAAAAGCGCGCTCTTTACCGTCAACCATTTCGCGCCCTCTGGGCTGCCCAAAATACAGCCCGCCGGTCAGCTCGCGGACGACGATCATATCCACACCTGCCAATTTTTCAGGCTTGAGCGGCGAAGCAGCGATCAGCGCGGGGTGGATGCGCACCGGCCTTAAGTTGGCGAAAACGCCCAGCTCCTTGCGGATGCGCAGCAGGCCGCGCTCGGGGCGGTCTTTGGCGGAGGGGTCGTCCCATTTTGGGCCGCCCACCGCACCCATCAGCACCGCGCTGGATCTTTTGCATTTCTCAACGGTCTCATTGGTCAGAGATACGCCAAACTGGTCGATGGCGCAGCCCCCGATCAGCCCGCTTTCAAAGGAAAACTGGTGTTGGCACTTATTGCCAACCGCTTCAAGCACACGCACAGCCTGCTCAACAACTTCCGGCCCGACCCCGTCGCCGGGCAGCAGCATCACGTTCAGTTTCATTGTTCTGTCCTCGCTTCTTTGGCCAAAGTTAATCCATATTCAATCGCGTCCACCAATGCCTGCCAGCTGGCTTCAAGGATGTTGACGCTCGCGCCAACCGTGCTCCAGCGTTCGCTGTGGTTCTGGGTGTCTATCAGAACCCTGGTAATGGCGCTGGTGCCATTTTCGCCGTCCAGAATGCGCACTTTGTAATCAGCCAGATGGAAATTGCCGATCTCGGGGAAGCTTTCGGTCAGCGCTTTGCGCAGGGCTTTATCCAGCGCGTTCACCGGGCCGTCGCCTTCAGCCGTGGTGTGAAGGCTTTCACCGCCCACGCAGATGTTGACCGCGGCCTCGGAATAGATCTTTCTCTCTTTACGGTGTTCCACGGTTACCTTGAAATCGATCAATTCAAAGGGGGCGCTGTAGGCAGCTTCCTGGCGCTTGAGAAGCATCATGGCTGAGGCTTCAGCGGCTTCAAAGGTGAAGCCGCGCGATTCAAGCGTTTTAATTTCGGTAAGGGCATCAGCCACCTCATTGCCCTGCGTCACATCCATTCCATATTCTTCTGCTTTGCTCAAAAGGTTGCCCCTGCCTGAAAGTTCTGAGATGACCACTTTCATGCGGTTGCCTACCCGCTCTGGGTCAATATGCTGGTAGGAGGCCGGGTTGCGGCGCATGGCTGCCACGTGAATACCGCCCTTATGGGTAAAGGCATTGCCGCCCACATAAGCCATATACTCATCGGGGGCAAGGTTGGCCACTTCAGCAGCAAAATGGGAAATTTCAAACAGCCTGGAAAGTTCGCCCTCCGGCAGGCAGCGGATGCCCAATTTCAACTCGAGATTGGGTATGACCGTGCACAGGTTGGCATTCCCGCACCTTTCCCCGTAGCCGTTAATGGTGCCCTGCACCTGCACACAGCCCTGCCGCACCGCCGCGATGGTGTTGGCGGCGGCGCATTCGCTGTCATTGTGGACATGGATGCCCAGCGGCAGACTCACTTCTTTCTGCACCGCGGCGATGATATCGGTTATTTCCCAGGGCATCGACCCGCCATTGGTATCGCACAGAACCAGAATCTGCGCGCCGCCGCGCTGAGCGGCTTTCAGGGTCGCGAGCGCGTAATCCGGGTCGGATTTGAAGCCGTCAAAGAAGTGCTCCGCGTCATAAATGACTTCCCTGTTCTGCCCGCGCAGATATGCCAGGCTGGCCTCAATGATGCGCAGGTTGTCTTCGAGAGTGGTCTTGAGCACATCCCGAACGTGCAGCGTTGAAGACTTGCCCACGACCGTGCAGACCGGTGTTCCGGCATCCAGCAGCGCCCTGATATTGGCGTCATCCTCCGGCTGGCCGTTTGCCCGGCAGGTGGCGCCAAACGCGGCGATTTTCGCATTTTTCCATTGAATATTGCGCGCTTTTTCAAAAAATTCGACATCCTTGGGGTTGGAGCCGGGCCACCCGCCTTCGATATAGGCAAAGCCCAGGTCATCCAGCTTGCGCGCGATGCGCAGCTTATCCTCGCAGGATAATGAAATGTCTTTACGCTGCGTGCCGTCCCTCAGGGTGGTGTCATAAATTGAGACTGTTCTGTCTTTCATATGCTTCCACCTTTCCAAGAAAGGATAACAGGTAGCCCAGTTCGTCCGTCCCGCTTAATAAACAGGTTTTGGAAAACGGGTCAATCGGAAAGGTAACTGTTTTTCCGCCAGGCATAACCAGAGCCTGATGCTCAAGGTCAACTGTCACTTCAGCCAGAGGCTGTTCGATAAAGCTTTTAAACAGCGCGGCATGAGTATCCGCATCCACCACAATCGGCAGCAGACCATTTTTCAGAGAATTGTTCCTGAAAATATCCGCGAAGGAAGTTGAAATGACTGCCTTGAATCCAAACCCCATCAGCGCCCAGGGGGCATGCTCGCGTGAAGACCCGCAGCCGAAATTATCGCCTGCCAGAAGAACCTGGGCGCCGCGAAAGCGTGCATCGTTCAAAATAAAACCTTCTTTGGGCGTCCCATCGGGGTTATAGCGCCAATCTGCGAAGAGATTCGCGCCCATGCCGCTTTTATCCGTCATTTTTAAATACCTGGCGGGGATGATCTGGTCAGTGTCGATATTGTTGGCGCTGATGACGGCCACTTTGGAAGTAAATCTGGAATAATTAGACATGCTGGTTTACCTCGGATTCTCAGAGATTAAGATACGCGGATCGCTGACTTTTCCGGTCAGCGCGGCCGCGGCAGCGGTAAGAGGGCTTGCCAGCAGGGTTCTGCCGCCTTTGCCCTGGCGACCTTCGAAATTGCGGTTGCTGGTGCTCACGGCATACTGACCGGCTTCGATCTGATCGCCGTTCATGCCGATGCACATGCTGCATCCGGGTTCGCGCCATTCGGCGCCGCTATCCTTGAAGATGCGGTCCAGGCCTTCGCTCTCGGCCTGTTCTTTAACCGCCTGAGACCCGGGGACGATCAGGACGCGCATGCCGTCTGCCACTTTTCTGCCTTTCATCAGGCCGGCTGCCGCGCGCAGGTCAAAGATGCGCCCGTTGGTGCAGCTGCCGATAAATACCACGTCCACCTTTTTCCCCAAAAGAGACTCACCGGGCTGAAAACCCATGTAATTAAGAGCCTTTTCAAGAGATGATTTCTGGTTGGCATCGGCAATATCCTTTGGATCAGGAACCCTGCCGCTGATGGGCATGCCCATGCCGGGATTGGTGCCGAAGGTGATCATAGGCTCCAGAGCCGACGCGTCCAGCGCTACTGTTTTTCCATATACCGCACCGTCATCAGTCTGAAGCGTTTTCCAGTGGTCCAAAGCCCGGTCCCATTTTTCACCTTGCGGCGCGTAGGGGCGGCCATTTATATAATTGAAGGTAACCTCATCGGGTGCGACCATGCCCGCGCGCGCGCCCGCTTCGATGGACATGTTGCAGACCGTCATACGCTCTTCCATGCTCAGGGCTTGGATTCCGGAACCGGTATATTCAATAACACAGCCTGTACCCCCGCCGATGCCGATTTTGGCGATCAGCCCAAGGATGATATCCTTGGCTGACACACCAGGCGCCAGCTTTCCGTCAATGCGCACTTGAAATGCCTCGGGTTTCTTCTGCAGCAGGCACTGGGTTGCCAGAACATGACCGACCTCGCTTGTGCCGACGCCAAAAGCCAGGGCGCCAAAAGCCCCATGGGTGGCTGTGTGGCTGTCGCCGCAGGTGATGGTCATGCCTGGCTGGGTCAGCCCCATTTCCGGGCCGACCACGTGCACAACCCCCTGATGGAACTCTCTAACCCAAAAAGGTAATGCCGAAATCCGCGCAGTTCTTTTCAAACTGGGCAATCTGGCTGCGGCACAGATCGTCAGCAAATTCCATGCGCCCCCGCCCGGTGCCGTCTTTGCCCGCGAGGGTTGGCACGCCATGATCCACAACGCCGAAGGTCATATCCGGCCGGCGCACCTTCAAGCTCCTTTCCCTGATCTCCGTAAAAGCCTGGGGAGAAGTCACTTCGTGGATCAAATGTAAATCAATGTAGAGAACCGCCGGCGAATCCGGTTCCTGAACAATAACATGCCTGTTCCACACCTTTTCAAATAATGTCTGCGGTTGTTTCATTTGACTGCGTTTCCTCTCTTCGCATGAATGAGTATCAAGTGATCAAAAAATCCAGAAAATCTATCAGCCCTGAACCGGCAGAGCAGCAGGTACTTCCACTGTGCCATACTGCCCGGACGCGACCAGCAATTTATTCATTGCCGCCAGATAGGCTTTCGCGCAGGCAACGAGGATATCAGTATCCGCCCCATAGCCGCCGAAACTGCGCGGGCTTTCAACCTCTTTCATCGCATGCAGCACATGATCGCCGTCGCTGTTTTGAATGCGAACAGTCACCTCGCCGATGGCATCAATCCCTTCGGTGACCGCGTGAATTGAAAATTCCGTCAGCTTGTTGGGGGCGCGGATGATCGCGTCAATGGCTTTATACGAGGCATCCACCGGACCGGCGCCAACAGAGGCATGGATATGTTTTTTACCATCCGGGCCTAACAGGCGCACCGTGGCGGTGGGCATTCCCATGGTGCCGCAGGCTATCTGCAGCCCATCCAGCATATAGATTTCCTGCTGCTGGTAAAGCTCTTCGGAAACCAGCGCTTCAAGATCAGCATCCGTAATGGTTTTCTTCTTATCCGCCAGCGCTTTGAAACGCTCAAAGAACCTGCCCATCTCGGAATCCTGCAGGGTATAACCAAGCGCTTCCATACGGCTTTTAAGAGCGTGCCTGCCGGAATGCTTGCCCAGAACCAACTGGCTTTGTTTAACACCCACGGTTTCTGGGCGCATAATTTCATAGGTCTGCTGGTTTTTCAGCATGCCGTCCTGGTGGATGCCCGCTTCATGGGCGAACGCATTGGCGCCCACGATGGCTTTGTTGGGCTGCACCACAATGCCGGTGTAGTTGCTGACCATTTTGCTGACCCGCATAATCTGGGTGGTATCAATTCCGGTGCTGAGGTTGAAAACCGGGCGGCGGGTGTGCAGCGCCATCACCACCTCTTCCAGCGAAGTATTGCCGGCACGCTCACCAATCCCGTTCATGGTGACTTCCACCTGGCGCGCCCCGGCCATCACCCCGGCTAATGAATTGGCTGTGGCCAGCCCCAGGTCATTGTGGCAGTGGGTTGAAATGACGCACTTTTCAATGCCGCGCGTGTTTTTCATAATTCCGGCGATCAGCCGGCCAAATTCTTCGGGAATGGTATAGCCAACCGTATCTGGAATATTTAATGTTGCAGCGCCGGCTTTGATGGCTTCTTCCAAAACGATATACAGAAACTCGGGATCGCTCCTGCCGGCATCTTCGGGACTGAATTCAACATCCTCACATAAAGTATGGGCATACCCTACCATATCAATGACCCTCTGGATAACTTCATCGCGGGTCATCTTGAGTTTGTGCTGCATATGAATTTCGGAAGTGGCGATAAATGTGTGAATACGAGGATGTTTTGCATTCTGCACCGCTTCCCAGGCTTTGTCGATATCAGCCTTAAAGGCACGCGCCAGACCGCAGATGATCGGCACACGACCGCCATCCAGCGGATTGCCTACTTCTACTGAAATTCTCCGAACGGCCTCCAGGTCATCCGGAGATGCCGCGGGGAAACCGGCTTCAATTACGTCGACTCCCAGTTTCGACAAGGCGCGCGCCAATTCTATTTTTTCCACTGAGGTCAGGCTTGCGCCCGGCGATTGCTCGCCATCTCTTAAGGTGGTATCAAAAATTCGAACATACTCGCTCATCGGATACCTCCTGCTATTTTTTCCAGTTTTCAGGGCGCAGCGCGCGCACGGCGGCGCCGGTGCGCCATAATTCTGATTCGCGCATTTCGGTCAGCTCGGCATCCAGTTTTTCCCTGTAATCCGGGGTGCTGGTTGATTCCAGGACATCATAGGTCTCTTCACCCGAAACCACGCTTTGATAGAGGGTTTCAAAGACAGGGTCAGCCGCGTTGCGGAACTGATGCCGCCAGTCCAAAGCGCCGCGCTGGGCGGTTGCGCTGCAGTTGGCATACATCCAATCCATCCCGTTTTCTGCAACCAGGCGGATAAGGCTCTGCGTCAATTCCTCCACTGTTTCGTTAAAAGCTTCTGAAGGGGAGTGACCGTGCCTGCGCAGAAGGTTGTACTGCGATTCCATGATGCCAGCCAAGGCGCCCATTAATATGCCGCGTTCACCGGTCAGGTCGCTGTAAACCTCATGCTCAAAGGTGGTTTCAAACAGATAGCCTGAACCAATCGCGATACCCAGCGCCAGGGTGCGTTCGCGGGCACGGCCGGTGTAATCCTGGTAAACCGCGAAACTGCTGTTGATGCCGCTGCCATCCAGAAAATTCATGCGCACGCTGCGCCCGGATCCTTTTGGGGCAACCAGAATGACATCCACATAGTCAGGCGGAATGACTTTTGTCTGGTCGCTGTAAACGATGGAGAAACCATGAGAAAAATAGAGCGCGTCCCCCTTCTTCAGGCAGGGTTTGATCGCATCCCAGGTCAACATCTGGCCAGCGTCTGAAACCAGATTTTGGATGACAGTTCCGCGGGTCGCCGCTTCTTCGAGGGAGAAAAGGGTTTCTCCGGGTACCCAGCCATCCGCAAGGGCTTTGTCCCAGCTCTTGCTGCCTTTTTTCTGACCAACAATTACTTTGAAACCGTTATCCCGCAGATTGAGAGCTTGGGCAGGCCCCTGCACCCCATAGCCGAGTATTGCGATTACCTCATCCTTCAACACCTCGCGCGCCTTTTCAAGGGGAAATTCCTCCCTGGTTACTACTTCTTCCTCAACGCCGCCGAAATTCATTTTAGCCATGATCTTTATTTCTCCTTTTATAATGAATAATTTAATAAAATATCCGGCAGGATCACCTGCCCGCAATCACGGAATTTTTCCCGTTACCATTCCCATTGCCTGTCAGATTTCCCAGAGGAACAGCCCCCCTCCCCATTGCAACCACCCCTGCCCGAACCATTTCGAGAATACCAAAAGGTTTGAGTGTTTCAATGAATCCTTCGATCTTATCTTCCCCGCCGGTTATTTCAATCATCAGCGAGTCATTGCCCACGTCAATAATTCTGGCGCGGAAGACGTCAACCAATTGCATTACTTCATGCGCGGTTAACGAGCGTTCACGCTGACCTTGACCATAGCCAGATCGCGGCTGACCATTGGTTTTTCAGTGATATCTTCCACCCAGACAATGTTGATGAGTTTATTAACAGTAATTTGTCAACCGCCCGGCACTATCTCTATCTGTATCCACCACGATCGTAATTCTGGATATGCCGGGATTCTCGGTCCGGCCAACCGTCAAAGAATCGATGTTGAAAGACCTTCTTTGAAAAAGGGAGGCCACCCGTGTAAGAACGCCTGGTTTATTTTCCACTAACGCGACTAATGTATGCTGCATTTCAGTTCCTCACTTTTTTTATGGGATCATTTCAGGCCGGCGGATCATCTCGTGCAAACCTGCTCCGGTAGGCACCATCGGATAAACCATGTCTTCTTCTTCAATCCGAAATTCAAGCAAAACAGAGCCTTCAGTTTCCCGGGTTTTTCTCACGGCTTCTTCAATCTCGGAGCGTTTGGTTATCCTCAATCCTGTGAGCCCGTGCGCCTCCGCGATCTTGACGAAATCCGGGCTGGTAATTGGCGTGCCCGAATAGTTGCGCGTGTAGAACAGCTCCTGCCACTGGCGTACCATTCCCAGATAGCCGTTATTCAAAATAATGATATTGACTTTTAAACCTTCCTGCTTCAGAGTCTGCAGTTCCGCCTGGGTCATCTGGAACCCGCCATCACCAGAAATACACCACACTTCAGCATCAGGCCGGGCAAATTTGGCACCAATGGATGCCGGCAAGCCAAAACCCATTGTTCCCAGCCCGCCTGAAGTGATCAGGGAATAAGGCTTTTCCCGCATAAAATACTGGGCAGCCCACATCTGGTTTTGGCCTACATCCGTAACCACAATGGAATCAGGGGCCGCAAGTTTACTGAGATCGTTGATCACATGGGCAGCATGCAGTTTATCTGATTTCATATTCTGAATATCCCTTTTGCCGCTTTCCATGCGCATATCGCTGATATGTTCATTCCATTCACTGCGGTCAATGGATTCAAGATACGGCATCAGCTGGCGAAGAACGACCCCGACATCACCCAGTAAAGCCACATCGACCTTCACATTCTTGTTGACTTCGGATGGGTCAATTTCAATATGGATTTTCTTCGCAGCTGGAGCAAAAGACTTCAGATTTCCGGTCACTCGGTCATCAAAGCGCATGCCAAAAGCAAGGAGAAGATCGGCATCCTGAATCGCCTGATTAACCCAGGCTTCGCCATGCATACCCATCAGCCCAAGATTCATTGGGTGGCTGGCGGGTATCGACCCTATCCCCAGAAGTGTCACCGCGATTGGCGTAAGTGTTTTTTCTGAAAATTGCAGCAGTTCCTGCATCGCCCCGCTCTGCAAAACTCCCTGCCCTGCCAGAATGACCGGTTTTTTTGCGGAATTAATGAGCTCAACAGCCATTTCAAGATCATGGGATTTAATGGGCGGGTCAGCTTTATAGCCGGGCAGCTGAATTGGCTTGTCTTCATATTCCCAATCAATCAGAGCGTTTTGGACATCCTTGGGAATGTCAATCAGCACTGGCCCTGGCCTGCCTGATTTCGCGATAAAAAAGGCTTCCCGGATTACTCTCGATAAATCCCTTACATCGGTTACCAGGTAGTTATGTTTGGTGATTGGCATCGTAACGCCGACAACATCCACTTCCTGAAAGGCATCAAAGCCGAGCAGCTGTGATCCAACCTGCCCGGTGAAGAAGACCACAGGGGAGGAATCCAGCATGGCGGTTGCGATACCGGTCACAAGATTGGTTGCTCCCGGGCCGGAAGTCGCCAGAGCAACACCCACTTTTCCGCTGGCGCGGGCATAGCCGTCGGCCATGTGGGCTGCGCCCTGTTCGTGGCGGGGAAGCACGTGATAGATCGGATATTCGGTCATGTGGTGAAAAATCGGCAAGTTAGCCCCGCCCGGGTATCCGAATATTTGCTTAACGCCCTCATGCACAATGCATTCCCACATTATTTGAGCGCCGTTTAATTTTTTCATAATTTGTCCTCTTTGTTGTTATCTTTTTTATGAATGATTACTTATGTCAAACTTCCAGCACCGCTCCCTTGTCCGCGCTGGTTACAAAATGGGAGTACCGGCGCAGCCATTTGCTTTCTACATTGGATTGAAACGGAGGTAGTTCCGCAAGCCTGCGGTTGATTTCATCCTCGCTCAAGCGCACATTTAAGACGCCTGCCGGGATATCGATATCAATCACATCACCGCTGCGGACTGCCGCAATCGGCCCGCGCGCAGCCGCCTCAGGGGAGACGTGTCCAATACATGCTCCGCGTGTTCCTCCTGAAAAACGCCCGTCTGTGATCAATGCCACCTTGTCGCCCAGCCCCATGCCCATCAGGGCGCTGGTCGGGCTGAGCATTTCCTGCATACCTGGCCCGCCTTTCGGGCCTTCATACGCGATCACCACTACCTCGCCTGCTTTAACCTCAGAATTCATGATTCCCCGCATGGCGTCTTCCTGGTGGTCAAATACATGCGCCTTGCCGCTAAACTGCAGCAAATCCTGATTGACAGCCCCGGCTTTGACAACAGCCCCTTTGGGCGCAAGATTTCCGAATAATACAGCCAGCCCCCCTTTAGCTGAATATGCATTTTCCCTGGTTCGGATCACTTCTGGATCTTTTATTTCTGCATGCGCGTATGCTTCACCAAAAGTCCGTGTTGTTACAGTGATCCGGTCGGGGTGCAAAATATTCTGATCTCTGGCAACCTCTTTCAAAATAGCCGGCACTCCGCCGGCGCGGTGAACATCTTCTATATGCCACTGGCCTGCGGGACTGACTTTGCAGAGATAGGGTACTTTTTCCGCAACTTTCCTGATGCTGTTAAGGTCATATTTAATCCCGCCTTCGTTGGCAATCGCCAAGCCATGCAGAACAGTATTAGTCGAGCCGCCCATCGCCATATCCAGGGCAAAGGCGTCATCCATCGCCTCAGCTGTAACAATCATGCGGGGGGTAATTTGTGCTTCAACCAGTTTCAAGATAAGCCTGCCGGCTTCTGCAGCAAGGGCTTCGCGTTCGGCAGAATTCGCCAGCGCAGTGCCGTTATATGGCAGGGCAAGACCCAGAACTTCCATGAGGCAGTTCATGCTGTTGGCGGTGAACATGCCTGAACATGAACCGCATGAGGGGCAGGCTTTGTTTTCCAACTCATCCAGCTCATCCTGGCCGATTTTTCCCGCCTGAAAAGCCCCGACCGCTTCAAAAACCGAAATTAAGTCAACCGTGCGCCCATCTGCCATTTTCCCGGCAGCCATTGGCCCGCCTGATACAAAAATAGCCGGGATGTTAAGCCTCATCGCGGCCATTAACATTCCGGGACTAATTTTGTCGCAATTGGGAATGCATACCATGCCGTCAAAACAATGGGCCTGCATCATCGTCTCGATACTGTCGGCGATCAATTCTCTGGAAGGCAGAGAAAACTTCATTCCCATATGACCCATGGCGATGCCGTCATCCACGCCAATCGTATTGAACTCAAAAGGCACTCCCCCTGCAGCCCGGACGGCGTCTTTAACCAATTTTCCAAACTGCTGAAGGTGAGCATGGCCGGGAATAATGTCAATATAAGAATTCACAACCGCAATAAAGGGCTTTTTCATGTCAGCATCGGTAATACCGGTTGCTTTCAAAAGTGAACGGTGCGGTGCCCTTTCCAAGCCGCTTTTTATCTGGTCTGATCGCAAGTTTTTCTCCTTTTCGAAATCCAATTATTTTGCTTTGTAATGCGGTTCCAATTAAACCGATCTCTGGTTTCTTGCTTGCCTTGTTCTAACTGTCATTTTTTTGAGATAATGTCTTTTGTTTCTCTCCAGAGCAGGAATGAAGTTTTATAAAAAAAAGCCACCCTTTTTTTGATTAAGGGTGGCTCTGGATAATCCTGCTTCTAATTCATATGGCTATATGCCATCCCTTAATCGTTTTTTGCCCTCGCCTAAAAGGACGAGAGCGCGAATAATAACGATGACAGGGAAATAAGCCAAGCTAATTGAATTCATTTTCTTTTATGACATTCGTCTTAAAAATTTGCTCTATTATACATAATAACAAGCATCTGTCAATGAAGTTGCGGAAACTGCGAAAAAACCGAGCATTTCAAGCTTAAATCAGACTCAAATGACAGGAAAGGTTAAATTCTGAAATATTAAATATATTATGGGGTTCATTATCAGCGGTTTGAAATATTCTTAAATCCTTCTTGCATTGAGTTGTTTGAAAATAATGAGTTGGGACGGGTTAAGAGCAGAGTACTTTTGTGGCAGCGGCAAGAAGCATTGCGGACAGAAAACCTAAAATATCCACAGGATATGGATGATCTTGGACCAGCGATCTCGTGAATTACTTAAGGATGAAATATATCGAAAAAAGGTTAAGCTATTTCAAATAAGAAGCGCCTACTTCCAGGGCTTTTATATTCATTTCCAGCAGGCTTTTCTTATCTTTTGAAAGGCTTTTTTCAATACCTTTTTCAATACTTTTCAGGTTCAAAAAATCCGCTTTTGCAGCCAAAGCCCCCAGCATGACACTATTGGTCAGGCGTTTGTCACCTAGTTTTTCGGCCAGTTCGTTGCCGGGGATTTCAAAAACGGAAATATCCTTTCGCAAGGCTTTGCGGTTGACCATGGAAGAGTTGATTACCAGGTATCCACCCGGCGCCACAGAATCTTCGTATTTATCCAATGAAGGCTGGTTCATCACGATTGCCGCGCGCGGGTTCAAGACCTGCGCGGAACCGATCTCTTCATCTGAAATAATCACTGTGCAGTTGGCAGTGCCGCCCCTCATTTCAGGGCCGTAAGAAGGAAACCAGGTAACCTCCAGCCCGTCTTCCAGGCCGGCGTAAGCCAGCACCTTGCCGGTGAAAAGAACGCCCTGCCCGCCGAATCCGGCGATTATTGTCTCGTTCTGCATGCTTGCTTCCTCCTAAATTTTCAATTCGCTGATCACAGGGTGCACTTTTAAATCTCCCAGCGGGTAATAGGGGAGCATATTCTGTTCAAGCCATTTTGCGGCATTAACCGGTGTCATGCGCCAATTCGTGGGGCAGGTTGAAAGCAGTTCAACCATTGAGAATCCAAGTCCTCGATTTTGGGTTTCAAATGCCAGCCGGATGGCTTTCTTGGCCATTCGGATATTCTTGGGATCATGCAGGCTGCGGCGGGCAATGTAGCTGGCACCGTCCTGCGAAGCCAGCAGTTCACAGGCGCGAAGGGGATATCCCATTAGTTCCACATCACGACCATTTGGCGAAGAAGAGGTCTTCATTCCAGGCAGGGTTGTAGGCGCCATTTGTCCGCCGGTCATCCCATAGTTGGCATTGTTAATGAATATCACCGTAATGTTTTCACCGCGACCGGCTGCCGCAACAATTTCACCGGCACCGATTGAGAGCAGATCGCCATCGCCCTGGTAGGTAAACACGGTCCGGTCCGGCCGCACGCGTTTGATGCCGGTAGCCATGGCTGGCGCCCGCCCATGCGCTGCCTCAACAAAATCAAAATTTAAATAGCTGTATGAAAAGACTGAACATCCAACAGAAGCGACGCCGATGGTTGTGCTGCCCAAGCCCATTTCATCAATCACTTCAGCAACCAGGCGGTGCGCCACGCCGTGCATGCAGCCCGGGCAATAATGCGTGCTGACATTAACCAGAGATCGGGGATGCTCGTAAATTGTCTCCATATCTGTAATATCTAAAACTGCCATTCTTACTCCTTTATTTGGCGATTGTTTCCATACGTTTCAGCCACTGGTCGCGCGGGTGCGCCTCTGAATGAGTTTTTTCATCCAGAATGCGTTTGATCTCGGAAAGAATTTCGTCCGGGAAGGGGATCACCCCGCCCATGCGGCCGTAAAATTCCACATTAGTTCTGCCATTGGCTTCCATCAGTACATCCTCCAACATCATGCCGGAGTTCATTTCAACCACAAGAATGTTATCAACCTGATCGGCAACCTGCCGGACAGCATGATGGGGGAAGGGAGAAACGCTGATGGGACGCAGCAGACCAACCGGCAAACCCTGCGCCCGGGCAGCCCTGACCGCTGAAAGCGCAATGCGGCCGCAAGTGCCAAAGCCCATCACCACCAGTTTGGCGCCGTCCATGAAATACTCTTTGAAGCGCACTTCATTTTTCTCGATCTCCTGCCAGCGGCGCATCAGCCGCAAATTTGCAACTTCCTCATCCGGGGGGCTGAAATAGATTGAATGCAGTTCGCGCTTATCAGCACCAAAACCGCCTCTTACTGCCCAGTCAGGATAATCCTTGCGCAGCTCGAGCATGGGAGGCATTTCAACAGCTTCCATCATCTGACCGATGCTGCCGTCAATCAAAACCACGCCAATCGCCCGGTATTTTTCAACGGTATCAAAGATACTGTAAACCGTATCCACTGTTTCCTGGATGCTCGCGGGCGCCAGCACAATGGGATGGTAATCCCCATGACCGCCGCCGTGCACTATCTGATTGTAATCTGCCTGTGATGGGGCGATATTGGCCAGCCCAGGACCCGCGCGCATCACATCCACCAGAACAACGGGCACTTCCGTGCCGGCAATATATGACAAGCCTTCCATCATCAGGCTTGTGCCGGGGCTGGAGGTTGAGGTCATCACACGCACACCCGCACAGGCCGCGCCATAAACCATATTGATGGCTGCCAACTCGCTTTCTGCCTGCAAAAACGTTCGGCCCAGTTCCGGCATGCGGGAGGACAAGTACTCCAGTGCTTCGGTCTGAGGAGTTATTGGATAGCCAAAGTAAGCTTTAATCCCGCGCGCACTGCCGATTCAGCGAATGCCTGATTGCCTTCCCAGAGTTCTTTTGCCATGATATCCTCCAGTTCCTAGACAGCCCGTTTTTCACGGTAAACGGTGATTGCCGCTTCGGGACAGACCAGCGCGCAGATCCCGCAGCCGGTGCAGCCATCCTGAGCCAAATGGGCGGGGTGGAAACCGCGCGGGGTGATTATTTCAAGATGCAGGGCAATGACATGCTGCGGACAAGCTTCAACGCACAACTCGCACGCCTTGCAAAGGTTCTCATCAACGAGAATGGTACCGATTAAAGGCATTTAAATCTCCTTCAATTAAAGAAATTAATTTTATTTGCAGCAAAACGCCAATTAAGTTTACTAACACAAACTCAGGCTGTGTAGTGTCATGTATCATCAACTTGTTGTTACACAGAAATGAAAAAAAAGTAAGAGAAATAAATTCTGGAATTAAACCGACAGATAGGATAAGGGCTGGATTGGTTATAATCTTCTACCTGATATGACCGCGAAATTAAAAACAACCCAAAAATCCATCCGGGCTTTATCTTTATTGATTTCAGTCATTCTTATGACTGCCTGCAATCCTGCTGCGGCATATCTACCTTTACAAGCTGAAATAGAGGATGCCGCCACCACAAGTCCAAACGCAGCGGATAACCCTGAAATAATTGAACCAGACCAGCCTGATCTCCGCCCATTATTCAATCTGCCGGAAAATCTGGCAGCAATATCCCCTGAAAACACCCGGGATATCCGTGAACTTGCCAATGTTTACCCTTACTTTCCGCCCTTTTTTCACATCTCAAATGATGGAACACGGATCGCGGTTGGCGATCTGGAGAAAATTGAAATTCGGGAATCAGAGTCTGGAAAGTTACTGACCTCTATCCCGGTTTTGCTGCCTGACTGCGATTTTGGTTTTGGCCGGTTTTTCCGCCTGAACGCGGACGGATCTTTCGCGGCGCTGATAAACGGCAATTCCATTCAGGTTTGGCAGACCGGCGGAGGAATGATCTATGATAGCCCGCTTGCTGGTGAATTGACTTCGGGCACGCGTTCCTGCGGCCCAGATATCCCCGAACTCGCGCTTTCTCCAGACGGCAAACTTCTGGCCGTAAGCGGTATGGAATATTCCAGTACGTCTGTCAAGCGCTACTTCCAGGTGATTGATATCCTTGAAAATAAGGTGTTGTATGAATGGAATGGGAAAAACAGCGCGCTGAATGGAAATTTGTACACCTTTTATGGGTTGGGCTTTTCGGATGACGGCCAGGTGCTGCAAACCTTTGATCCAACGCGATTCATAAGTTCGCAGGAAAGTGCTCACCAGGCGTTCCGGTTCTGGTCAACAGGAGACTGGCAGGAAATTGAAAGGACCTCACGGCAAGTTGAAGAGAGCTTTCAACCTGGGCTTCTGCAATTTTCTTCGTCAAATGCCGGTGAAATTGAAATAAGAAGCAAGGTCACCGGAGAGGTTATTAACAACATTCGTATGGAAGGCTGCAGCTTGGGATTTTCCCTGTGAAGTGCGCATCTCACCAGATGGTGAGCAGGCACTTATCCTGAATCCTGCCGGAGAAAGTGCCAATTATAAAAATACCAGGCTGCACAATTCTTTAATTGTCTGGGATATGCTGGAAAACAAGGAAATCAGCCTTGAACCCGGTATATTCCGCGATCTGGAAGGCGTTCAGATGCAGGGCGATGGCAGCTTGCTGAGAGCGGACCAACAAGCCAATGGCGACAAACAGCAGACTGAATGGTGGACTTTCAGAGATCATTTTTCGGGGTTGCAGGTGAAAAGTGACGCACAGGCAACCTTCACGCCGCTGGCAGCCAATTTTAAAGACAGCCCGGATTGTCAATTTTGCGCTACCTGTACCGTTGATTCCGGAGAGGGAGAAATTAACTGTTCAAACGGAATTTCCGATTCCGAAAACGCGCGGCTTTTCATAAACAGCGTGGGTGGAAAGTTTATCCTTTCAAGGCAGAACGATACAGGGGTAACTTCGCTTGGCGAAATTGCCCTGCCAGAATTGGATGATCCTGCCAGAGTGCGAGTGCGGCTGCTGGGATATTCCATGCCGCAGCAGACATTATTCTACTGTGTGGATGAAAACTACCGCCAGGCGGGCTGCTTTATTTTTGACCCTTATACGAAAGAAATTATCGAAGCGCCCGGGGATATTTCTTACCTTCGCTTTTCCCCTGATGGCTTGAAAGCAGCTTTTATTGACCGCGCGGTCAACGCTCTGTTTTTATATGATTTTTCCGCAAAAACATTATTACGCAAATCACCATTTAAAGCACGGTCATATCCTGTGAATCGCTGTTTTTTCCGCTGACGGAACATTATTTTTCTACATCATCCAGAACCTGAATAATGCCAGCGACCTTTCAGTGGAAAAACTGGACGCCCAGAGCTGGAAATCATATGGAAGGGTTTCCCTCAGGAAAGCAGGGATCACCACCCCAACTGCTTTTTCGATTTCTGAAAATGGTTTGCTTTGGGCATTTGCCGAAAAAAGCGGAGAGATGTCATTACTTTCACCGGAAAAAGGGGCGCTTCTCAACCGCTGGCAGGCGCATACAGACGAAATTATCGGCATGGCACTGGCGCCAGACCAGCAATGGCTGCTTTCCATGGGAGAGAACGGCATCCTGAAATTCTGGGGTATCAAAGAATAAAAAAACCGCTGATATTATTCAGCGGTTTTTTGAATGTCACAGGAAGAGATCAGGCAAGCTCTACAACTGCGCCGGCTTCTTCCAGCTTCTTCTTGGCGTCGTTGGCGGCTTCCTTGCCAACCTGAGTGAGGACTTTGGAACCAGCGGTTTCAGCCATAGTCTTGGCTTCTACCAGACCAAGGCTGGTGAGCTGGCGAATGACTTTGATGACATCAATTTTCTTGGGGCCGGTCTCTTTGAGAACGACATCAAATTCGGTTTTCTCTTCAACTTCTTCAGCGGCTGCGGGGCCGGCGCCAGCTGCAGCGACTGCCACAGGGGCAGCAGCCGAAACACCCCATTCAGTTTCCAGGGTTTTTACGAGTTCAGCAGCTTCCAAAACGGTGAGCTTGCTGAGTTCTTCTGCTAATTTCTTTAAATCTGCCATTTCAAATCTCCTAAAATTAATTGTTTATTTCCATTATTAACCAGCGGCTTGCGCCGGGGTTTTCTCTGAATACGCTTTGACGACCGCAGCCACCTGACGCGCGGGTTCCATAAGTGTGCGCACCAATTGAGTCGCAGGTGTCTGAATGAGAGCCAAAAGCTGTGCGCGCATTTGGGGCAGCGCGGGCAGTTTTGCAAGCATAATCACAGAATCGGCACTCAGTGGAGCTCCATCCAAATAACCGCCTTTGATGTCATACTGCTCCGAAGCGCAGGCTTTTTCAACCACCTTTGCCACTGATGCGGCATCATTAAAAGCGAATGCAACCAGTGAAGATTTATCAAAAAGTCCGACATCTTCAAATCCGCAGTTCTTGAGCGCCAGGTTCATCAGTGTATTCTTAACCACATGCAGCTCACCGCCCAATTCTCTCGCTTCCGAGCGCAGCGCGTCAATATCTTTCATAGCCATTTTCTGGTATGTAAGCACATAAGCCGCTTTGCTTGTTTTGAGCCATTTCTCATAGGTCGCGACAAGCTCTTTCTTTTCTTCTTTTGTAAAGGCCAAGGGTATACCTCCTTTCAAAAAAAATAGTCTTTGCCGGTTATTGCCAGGGCAAAGACTATGCTGTTGCTGTTTAAAGCGAACTCATTTGTCTCCACCTGGGCAGGATATTAAGCCTTTCAGCACCGGCCGTCTTTGGTGAAATTTCAGTGCTTATTGTATCATTCTTCCTTAATTTTATCCATCGACATGGCCGCGTTGGGGTCAACCTTGATTCCAGGCCCCATGGTTGAAGCGACCGTAATTTTTTTCAGGTAAGTGCCTTTTGCTGCAGCCGGTTTCGCTTTGCGGATGGCGTTCATGAGGGCAGCAAAGTTTTCAAACAAATTTTCCACATCAAATGACGCCTTGCCGATTACGCAGTGAATATTGGCGGTCTTGTCCAGCCGGAATTCAATACGGCCGGCTTTGGATTCATTTATGGCGCGTTCAATGTCACCGGCAGGCACAACTGTTCCGGCTTTGGGGTTGGGCATCAGCCCTCTGGGGCCGAGCACCTTGCCCAGGCGGCCTGCTTTGCCCATCATATCAGGGGTTGAGATAGCAACGTCAAAATCAGCCCAGCCGCCTTCGATCTTTTTGATCCATTCGTCATCATCAGCCACAAAATCAGCGCCGGCGCTTTTCGCGGCAGTGGCGGCTTCACCCTGCGCGAAAACAAGCACGCGAACGGTTTTACCCAGTCCGTGGGGCAGAATAACAACATCGCGCAGCTGCTGGTCAGCCTGGCGGGGATCAAGCCCCATGCGCATGTGAACTTCAACAGAGGCATCAAAACTGGTAAAGGTAGTGTCTTTAATCAGCCGCATGGCTTCAAGCGGTTGATAGAAGGTATTCTCATCGACTTTTGCTTTTGCTTCTAAATATTTTTTTCCGTGCTTCGCCATTTTTTCTCCTTTGTGGTGGTTGCGGGTAAATTCTTACCCTCCCACGAAGCGATTATTTCTCTACAGTGATTCCCATATTGCGGGCGGTGCCCTCAATTTGGCGCATAGCGCCTTCTTCATCAAATGCGTTCATGTCTTTCATCTTGATCTGGGCAATCTCGCGCACCTGGCTGCGGGTGAGGGTGCCAACTTTATTGCGGTTGGGCACATCTGAACCTTTTTCAACACCAGCGGCTTTTTTTATCAGTTCAGCTGTCGGGGGTGATTTGAGAATGAAGGTGAAAGAACCATCAACATAAACCGTGATCTCAGCCGGGATAATTTCGCCAATCTTGTTCTGCGTGCGGGCGTTATATTCCTTGCAGAATCCCATAATGTTGATGCCATGGCCAGCCAGAGCGGGGCCGATGGGGGGCGCCGGATTAGCTTTGCCGGCCGTGACGTTTAGTTTTACTACTGCTTTTACTTTTTTTGCCATTCTATTGCTCCTTTAGTGGTTTTAGCGGGTGAAAGGGGTCACCCTCCCACAATCCTCCTCTTGGAGGTTGTTTACGCTTTCTCGACCTGCAGAAAGTCAAGCTCCACAGGCGTTTCACGGCCAAAGAAGTTTACCATTACGGTCACTTTGGCGCGATCCATATCGATTTCTGAGACAGTGCCGCGGAAATCGTTGAAAGGTCCGTCAATTACGCGCACACGCTCGCCGGTTTTATAAGTTACCTTGACGTGCGGCGCGTCTGATTCCATGCGCTTGAGGATCTGGCTTACTTCCTCGGGGCGCAGGGGGGTTGGGTCGTTTCCCATGCCAACAAAGCCGGTAACGCCGGGCGTATTACGCACAACGTACCACGACTCTTCGGTCAGGATCATATTGACAAGCACATAACCCGGAAAAACATGCCGTTCAATCGAGCGGCGCTTTCCATCGCGCACTTCAATTTCTTCCTGGGTAGGGATGACCACATCAAAGATCATGTCCTTCATACCCATGGTTTCAATGCGTGATTCAAGGTTTGTACGCACCTTGTTTTCGTATCCGGAATAGCAATGGATCACAAACCAGGCACGGTCATCATCTGCCGCGGGTTTTTCGCCTTTTTCCGCGGACTCTTCCTGCGGCATAGAGGATGAGTCTTGTTCTTCCATGGTTAAATGGGCATCTTCAGCCGGGGCAGGCGCCGATTGCTCAGCCGCTTCCTGCTGCGAGCCTTGTTCAACCTCGTTTAACTCTTCGTCATTAGCCATTATTAATCCTTGCTCAGGCAGAAAAAACCACCTGAATATCTTATGAAAGTATCAGAGCGATAACCCTGGAAAAGACGAAGTCCAGAAAACCCAGAATCGCGCTCATGATGAACATGACAACGATCACAACTTTCGTCAGGCGCCAGGCTTCCTGGGATGTCGGCCAAGAGACCTTGCGTATCTCACCTGTCGTCTCACGCCACCACCGGCTGATACCACTCGGTTTTTTTACTTCACTTTTCTTTTTTTCAGGCATTTTCTTACTCCTGTAGAGTGTCTAAAACGACGCCTCACTCTTGGCGTCGCCTTGCTTTCAAGCAGGCCAGGCAGGAATCGAACCCACAACCTCCTGTTTTGGAGACAGGCGCTCTACCAATTGAGCTACTGGCCTTTAAAATGTGCGGGCGAGACAAGCTACTTCTTACCCGCACGGGTTGTCTCCTTGCTTTACTTTGTCTCGCGGTGCAAAGTATGTTTCTTGCAATGCGAGCAGTACTTGCTCATTTCAAGACGATTTGGATCATTTCTTTTGTTTTTCTCTGAAGTGTAATTCCGTTCCTTGCACTCAGAGCAAGCCATTGTAATGATCGGGCGAACACCTTTTTTTCCTGCCATCTAAACTTTACCTCTAACGCTTTATTTCAGCGCTTCCTATGCAATAATTTTGGTGATGACGCCAGCGCCGACGGTCAGGCCGCCTTCGCGGATGGCGAACTGCGAACCCTGTTCCAGGGCGACCGGGATGATCAGCTCAACGGTCATAACCACGTTGTCGCCGGGCATAACCATTTCCACATTCTCGGGCAGTTCAATGTTGCCGGTCACATCCATGGTGCGGATGTAGAACTGCGGGCGGTAGCCGGTGAAGAACGGCTTGTGGCGTCCGCCTTCATCGCGCTTCAGCACGTACACCTGCGCTTCAGAACTGGTGTGCGGGGTGATGCTCTTGGGGGCAGCGATAACCATGCCGCGCTCCACATCGGTGCGCTCCACGCCGCGCAGCAGCAAGCCGGCGTTGTCGCCAGCCATACCTTCGTTAAGGGTCTTGTGGAACATTTCCACGCCGGTGCAAACGGTGGGCATGCTCTTCTCGCGCAGACCGACGATCTCAACCTCGTCGCCAACCTTGATATGTCCGCGGTCGATACGGCCGGTCACCACGGTGCCGCGGCCTTTGATGGAGAACACGTCTTCCACCGGCATCATGAAGGGTTTGTCCACTTCACGCTTGGGTTCGGGGAAGTAGGTGTCGATGGTGTCCATCAGTTCCTTGATGCAGGCATATTCGGGCGCATTCGGGATCGGTGGAGGTGCTTTCCAGCGCTTTCAGGGCGCTGCCGCGCACGATCGGGATCTCGTCGCCGGGGAATTTGTAGCTGGTCAGCATTTCGCGCAGTTCCAGCTCAACCAGTTCCAGCAGTTCCGGATCGTCCATCATGTCCACTTTGTTGAGGAAGACCACGATATTGGGGACTTCCACCTGGTGCGCCAGCAGCACGTGCTCGCGGTCTGGGGCATGGGGCCGTCAGGGGCTGCCACCACCAGAATGGCGCCGTCCACCTGCGCCGCACCGGTGATCATGTTCTTGATATAGTCGCGATGTCCGGGCATATCCACGTGCGCGTAATGGCGCTTTTCGGTCTCGTATTCCACATGCGTAATGTTGATGGTGATGCCGCGTGCTTTCTCTTCCGGCGCGTTATCAATCGAATCAAACGCGCGGTATTCTGCCATGCCACGCAGGTGGCTGAATTTGGTGATGGCCGCGGTCAGAGTGGTCTTGCCATGGTCAATGTGGCCCATGGTGCCCACGTTCATGTGCGGCTTGTTTCGTTCAAATGTTTCCTTTGCCATTTTTTTGTCTCCTATAATATGTTAAGATGATTTCGTTTGACAGCCTGAGCCCTCAATGGGACTCGAACCCATGACCCCGTTCTTACCAAGAACGTGCTCTACCAACTGAGCTATGAGGGCTTGCTTGCCCGTTGTTCCCCGGTTTCCCGGATTTTCGGCCTTACAGCCAGTGGGCGGTGAAGGATTCGAACCTCCGAAGGCTTCTGCCAACTGATTTACAGTCAGTCCCCTTTGGCCACTTGGGTAACCGCCCAAAAATGCCAGTTGCAGGCATGCAAGTGAGCGGTACTCTCGCGAGTGACCGAACCCACTTGCTCATTTGCAACTGAGCCGACGATGGGAATCGAACCCATAACCTACCACTTACAAGGCGGTTGCTCTGCCGTTTGAGCTACGTCGGCAACTTAATAATAAGAATTAAGGTACAGACAGCAAATTATACCAAAAGCCCTGACGAAGGGCAAGATTAGCATTTTACCATAATGCCTTTAAAAGACAAGGTCAGGCTATTAAATTAGTAAACGCCTTACTAAAACCCGCGTGATATAATTTTGAATCGACAAGGATGTGGATTTTACCCCCGGAGGATGAGATGGAAACGACTGTTTCGAAATTAAAAAGGTGTACGGTGATCACTGCCACAGGCCGCATAGACAGTTCTACCGCGCCCAAGCTTCAAACTGTGATGAATGAAGTAATCGACGAGGGAAATTACAAATTGGTGCTGGATATGACCAATGTGGAATTCATTTCCAGCGCGGGGCTGTGGGTTCTGGTCAACGCACAAAAGAAATGCAAACGCTTTAACCGGGGTGAAGTGGTTCTGGCATGCCTGAGCAAACGCATCCATGATGCTCTCAACCTGGCTGGTTTTATCCCTTATTTTAAAATATTTGACGATCTCGCGCAAGCCGTCGGCAGCTATTAGACAGGTTGGAGATGATCACAATGGCCTTCCCGGGGCGTTTTTCAAGCCTGGACGCTATCAGGAATTTCTATGCCCAAGCGGCTGAACAGGCCGGTCTGGACGACAGACTCCATTGCGGATATTGAGCTGGCGGTAGATGAAGCTGCGACCAATATCATTGACCATGCTTACGGCGGTGAAGGCGAGGGTGAGATTGAATGTTCCTACCGTGTGATTCCCGAGGGCATCGAGGTGATACTGCATGACCACGGCAAACCTTTTGATCCCGAAGCGGTCGCACAGCCCGACCTGACCTCAGATGTCTGCTGCCGTGAACCCCGCGGGCTGGGGCTGCATTTTATGAGATCGTTGATGGATTCGGTGGAATTTTCCTTTAATGGCCAAGGCGGCAACCTGCTGACCATGACCAAGCTTCAGAAAAAGGCTTTTGAGCCTTAAATCAATCAGAAAGCGGGGTAAATTTGGACGCTGGACCCGAATGGTCCCCTGATGAACGCTGGCGTCTGCTGTATGCTGTGGGGGATAGTATTGCTGTCTCTGCCTTCGATCAATGAGCAGGTTCACTATATTGAACATGAATTCAGCAGTCTGATAGGGGTTGAGTGCCTGATCCTTTTAAATTTGAATGAGGAATTCAAACCTTTACCGCATCAAGGACAGGATTTAACCAAGGAAGTCAAATTTATCGACTACCCTCAGAGTGTGAGGACAGCATAAAGAGGACAGATGCCGGTGGGACCAGAACAATCACCATCCCCCTCAAAACAAATGACGAAGTAATTGGAAATTTGCAGGCGTCATTTACAAAAGATTTCCAACCCCCGAAATGACTTTGAACCGTTTTTGATCAACGCCTGCGGATATTTTGCCAAGCTCTTTGAAATTTCGCGCCTTTACCGGCTGAAGGAATGGCGAAAAGAGCAGCTTTCACTGATGCGCCTGGTAAACAGCGAGATCGTACAGCTGCGCGATCCGCAGGAGCTTTTTTCAAAAATTTCGCAGCTGATCCAGTCAACTTTTAAATTCTTTTTTGTGGCGATTTATACATCTGACAGCGCAACTCAAAGGCTTACTTTTCAGTCCAGCGCAGGCAAGGTTTTAAGCAAAGACAAGGAAGAAAAATTGGGCGGATCCGGCAGGATTGCCTTTGGTGAAGGGCTGGTGGGAACCTGCGCGCAGACCGCGAAGGAGATATACGCGCCGGATGTGAGCAGCGACAACCGCTATATAAAAGTGACCGGGCTTGAAGAAACCCGATCGGAGCTCTGCCTGCCGCTGATGATCGGTGAACACGTGCTGGGAGTACTGGAAATCATAAGCGACCAACCCAGGCGCCTGCATGAAAATGACATCCTGGTCTTGCGGATCCTGGCGGACAATGTGGCGGTTGCCATCCGCAACCGGACCTGATTGATGACCTGCTGGACCAGACCTGGCTTTCCACCATGCTGCTGCAAGTATCCGAAGCATCTCAACAGCATGATACTGCCGATGACCTGGCTGCCGCGGTTGCCAGGCTCATCCCGCTGTTCACAAATGTGGAACACTGCGCGATCTTCCTGCGGGATATCACTTCGGGTGAATTTATCCTCAATACCCATTACGGCTTTGAAAAGGAAAAGAACCATCTCTGGCCATGCTGCCTTATTCCATGGATGGGCTGGAAATGTTCACCAGGCTGCTTGCGGAAAAGGAACCGGTCCCTTTCAGCCGCGACATGCTGAAATGCGGCCAGGGCAATAAAGCTCACGCATCCACGGCGCTGCGGGCTGGTGCCGATGGCGGTGCACGGGAAAGTTTTTGGCGCGATCCTGGTGGATGACCTGGGGAAGGAAACCGCCAATGAGGGTTCCGAGATCTCCATCAGCGATGCCTTGATGGCCGTCGGACGGCAGACCGCCCTGGCAGTGGAAAATCTGCGCCTGCAGGAATCGCAGGAAAATGAGGCCTATGTCACCGCTGTGCTGCTGCAGGTGGCAGAAATGGTGGCCACTTCCGCTGACCTGCAGGAAACGATGGATTCGATCATCAACTTCCTGCCGCTGGTCGTCGGCGTGGATACCGCTTTTGTGTACCTGTTCGATGAAGCGAGCAGCCGGCTGCACCTGGGCTCAAAACTCAGCTACCACTGGAAGAGCCAGCTGAGCCGCCTGCCAACTTCAACCCGCTATTTTGCTAAAACCAATATGGGCGTGATGCTGAACTCGGACACCCCGCTCTTTTTCAGGTCACCGGGCAGCCCATTGAGACATGGATCAAAGCCGATGCCGGCGGCAGCCTGGATGAATCCGCCAGGGCATCCATTCTCTGAACCGCTGCTGATCGTGATGCCCCTGTTCACGCATGAAGGGCGCTACGGGCTGCTGTTCGTGCTGGAATCAGAAAAGGGATTTGAATACCGCGAGAAGAAAGTGGAGATCATCTCTGGCATCGCACGCAACCTTTCGATGTCCATTCAAAATGAAAAGCTTAAAAACGAAATGATCAACCGTGAACGCATCAGCCAGGAATTTCAGCTTGCGCAGGATATCCAAAGAACTTTCCTGCCCGGAAGCGCTTCCCATTATCGCGGGCTGGGAGCTGAATGCCCGCTGGCGGCCCGCGCTGCAGGTGGGCGGTGACTTTTATGACGCGTTTATGCTGGATGAAGACCGGGTGGGTCTGGTCATCGCGGATGTTTCGGACAAGGGCATGCCGGCGGCGCTTTATATGACTGTCGCGCGGACGCTGATCCATTCTGAAGCGCTGGAAGGCGATCTGCCCTCCGCGGCGCTGATGCGGGTCAATCGCTCGCTGCTGCTGAATTCGCAGAAGGGGCTGTTTGTCACCTGCCTGTATGCCATCCTGAACACCAAATCCGGCGAGATGACTTATGCAACGCCGGGCATAACCGCCCCATATGGCTGCGCAAATCGCGGCGGATGTGATCTGGCTGGAAATGGGCGGCATGCCGCTGGGGGTCAGCGAACAGCTGGAGCTGAGCAGACCAGCATTTGCAGATGAAAGAAAGCGACCAGCTGGTTTTCTATACCGACGGCGTGACGGAAGCCCGAGCGGCGGATGGCACGCTGTTCGGGGAAGAGCGGCTGTTTAATATTCTCAACCTTTTCAGAAACAGGCCATCTTCTTCGCTGATTGATTCTATCGACCAAAGAATTATGGATTTCAGGGGCAGCGCGCCGGTTTCGGATGATCTGACCTTGATGGTGGTTCAGCGGCTATCGGGCAAAACGCAGACCGCATAATCTTAGCATTTTAAACTTCGCGAATTGTTCCCTTTGCCCAGGAAGTCAACTATGTTTCTGCTCTTTTAAAAATGCGCATCGCGCACAGCGTCACCCAGCGGGAAGGCTCATTCTTCTGGCAGAATTCCCAGCCCTTCCATTTAGTCCAGATGGATTCACTGGTGAAGCGCCCATCAGCATCCGCTTTACCGCGCAGGACCTGCAGCATTGAGAGAAATCTCTTATCGCCAAAAGCCTGCGGAAATCGCGTGAGGACATCCGCGGTATGCAGGATGTCATACCAGATGAAGGGCGCCTTCAGTTTTCTGAAATCGGTACCCATTTTAAACAGATAAGGATGTTCAGCCTGGCTGTTTTCCCACAGCGATAAGAGGGCATTGATGCCGGCTTGAATTTCAGGATTTCTTATTCTGCTTTCATCCGCAGCCAGGGCTTTCAGCATAACCAGGGTGGCATAGGGGCAGGGATCGCTTTTTTTACCTGGACCTCTGAAACTGCCCAGCGAAGGAGAAGCCGCGCAGGGCCAGCCGTTATCACGCATCAGTGATGACAGGTAATCCAGGGAACGTTTCACGCGCGGATCGGCAGTGAGACCCATTTTAGCCAGCACATAAGTCAGCAGCGGCGCATCGCACAGAGCCCACAGCCAATCATCCTTGCCGCTGCCGCCAAAGTGAGCGGGGTAATTGGATAAAGTGAGAAAGGAGCCGCCTGAATCCTGATGTTTGAGGATCAAGGCGGTAATTTCCTCAATGCCCGGGTCTTTAGTAGTAAATCCCAGATCTGCTATAAAAGACAGCTTGTGGATAGCATGACCCGCATCATTGTGGCGTTTGAGGATGTGAGTTTCCCAAAATTGGGTATCGCTGATCAATTGATTTATCTGCGGGTCGCGGAGCATGCCCATATGCGCTTCAACAGCCCGGCTGTCTGTTTTAGGGATGCCCAGCAGGTCAGTCAGGCAGATGTATCTGATCCAGGCAGGGCTGTCAAGCAGCCAATCAATGACAGAATTCATCAGCTCTTCCCAGAAAAAGAAAGTGAATCAATATTGATATTATAGAGAGTATTTTGTTCAAAAAAAATTTAATTGTTGAATTAGCCTGATTAGATATAATTTTCCTGCAGGAAAATCAGTGAAGAGCACTTAAAAAAATTTCGGAGAAAATCTATGACGACCCTGGATCTCGGCCATGCAGAAATTCACCCCGCTTTGCCGGTAACTGCCGGTTCATTCGCAACCATTACATACACTTATACTGCAGGACACCCGATTGACAGCAAAGGGTATGTGAAAATTACTTTCCGGCAAATGGATGACTTTGGCGTGCCTCAGTTTGAAAATCCATCCGCCCCCAATTATTGTACGATTTCAACCACAAGCAACTCTATCGTAAAGCCACGCTGGGACCCAAAAGGCCACATCCGGCCCTTCAGCAAGGCGCTTTACCTGCGCATCAACGAGGAATATCTGAACCGCGGCGAAAAGGTCACTGTAGTTTTCGGAGACACCTCGGGTGGTTCGCCCGGCTGGCAGATGCCGACTTTTCCACTAAGGCGATTTGAATTTAAAACTCTGGTAGACCCTATCGCGACTTTCCTGTTTAAAGAACTGCCCGATTCCCCAGTATTGAGCGTTTTGCCTGGAGAACCAACACAGGCGGAGTGTATCGCGCCTTCAGAAGTGGTAGTCAACGAGCCATTCAAATATCACCTGCGATTAGAAGACAAATGGGGCAACGCCACAGACAAACCTCTGAAGTTCGATCATCCTGGATTTAAGGAGACAGGATGCTTTTCCGTTACCGGCGAAGACGCGCGAAACGGCATTACGGCAATAAGCAATCCCATTAATGTGCTGACTGAAGAGCCCGACTTGAGAAAATACTGGGCGGATTTTCATGGACAATCCGGCGAAACCATCGGCAGCAATACGATTGAAGATTACTTCTCCTTTGGCAGAGATTACGGCCTGCTGGATATCCTCGGGCATCAGGGGAATGATTTCGAGGTGACGGATGAATTCTGGGAAAAGATCAATGCCATTACGAAGGAGTATTACCAGCCGGGAAAATTTGTGACCTTTCCGGGTTATGAATGGAGCGGCAACACCCCGCTTGGAGGCGACCATAATGTTTTTTTCACCTCGGAAGGCGGGAGCATTACACGAAGCAGCTGTGATTTGCTGCCAGGCCAATCATCAAAGTATGAAGATTCCAACGCCACCGAACAGCTCTTTAATAACCTGCGAAAACAAACTAACCCGCCGGCGTTCGTTTTCGCACACGTGGGCGGGAGGTACGCAGATCTGAGTGTGCATGACGAGGAACTTGAATTAGCCGTCGAAATTCATTCAGCCTGGGGGACATTTGAATGGTTTCTGCGGGATGCTATAGAAAGGGGTACCGCGTGGGATTTACGGCTAATTCAGACGGGCATAAAGCCGACCCTGGCGCTTCTTACCCGGGAAATACCAAATTCGGCGCAACCGGCGGACTGACCTGCGTGCTGGCGGAAAAGCTCGACCGCGAGAGCGTTTAATGCGCTGAAAGCCCGCCATTTTTACGCCACCACCGGCTGCCGCTGCCTGATGGACGTCCACGTGGAAACCTCCGGAGGGCGTTCTTCAATGATGGGTGATGCTTTGGCTGCAGGCAGCGGAACCCCAACCTTAAGGTACAGATAACCGGTTCAAAACCTGTGGAACGCGTGGATGTGTTTAACGGGCTGCAGCTTATTAAAACCCTGAGACCGTTCAGCGCGGATGACCTCGGGCGAAGGATCAAGATTATCTGGACTGGGGCGCGGGTTCGCGGGCGGGACCGGGCGGTAAGGTGGGATGGGTCATTGAAGGTAAGCGGCAACACGATCGTGGACGCGAGGCCAATCAACTTCTGGAATCCTGATCAGCCTCTAAAGAAAACGGGCGATAACAGCTTGGCGTGGAAATCATTTACCACCGGTACGGGCAAAGGATTGATCATGTCGCTGGAAAAGCGGTCAGGCGGTAAGATCGTTATTGAGACTGCTCAACTTGAAACTGCTATTGATATCAACAAGATTGGGCTGGAGCCGAAAGTTTGGGAGTGTGAGGGAGTGGATAAGAGACTGCAGGTTTACCGGCTGCCTGACCGTCAGGTAAGTAATGAGTTCTCATTCTCCTTGCCACTGCAAGACTTGAAGCAGGGCGATAATCCCATTTATATCCGCATGGCGCAGGAGGACGGCCATCTGGCATGGTCAAGCCCAGTGTATATTGTGGGCAATTAGAAGAATGCCTTGGGATTTAGTTGACACAACTCTACAAAATTTGACACCTTTTTACAATTTTTGGATTCGTTGCATAGGAACGAATCTCAATTCCACCACTGATTTTTCTCAGGAAACCACTCAGGTTCCGGGGATAAAGATCAGACTTTTTCCATCAGAGCCGAAGATATGCAACTGACCATTTTCCAGCGTGAAGGTCAGTGCATCTTGCAAGTGTTCCAGATAAGCCTGCTCCTGATCCATTAAGCCCGGATCAGCACAAGCCATCAGGGTCATGGCGATTGAGGAAATGGCGATCTTATCCTTTTTGGTCTCATATGATCCACTAAAGGAGTTACAGCCTGAAGAACCGCGGATCTGCCCGTCCCTGAATTCAGCAGTCAGCGAAGTCCCTTTGAGCGGAGGCACATTGTCAATGGAGGTCAGAATCCAGGCGGTGCCATTAAGAAGATCATTACGCAAACCTCCCGTGCAGGCAGACAGTATGATCTGCAATAGAAAAAAAACTGAAATAAAAAATAAATACCCTGATTTTCTTGTCATGATTACCTTAATATTATCTACCCAATTAAGACGCAAAAAAGCTTGGATTAGTTCCAAATCCGGAAGCGCTGAGCATTTTTATGGAAGCAGATTGCGGGATCAATCCTGGCCGGATTTGATTTCGCGTGAATTATCTTCGAGCGCGGGAGGATCATAGAACATACCGCTGACATCACCACCCCTCAATGAAAAAATAGCCGCTCGGCCTTTTTTGACGGTGAATTCTGACAATGCCGAACTGTCCACATACCATTCCATATATCCCATATTTGAGAAGCTGGTGCGGTCAGAGTAATGAACAATTAGTTTGTAGTCGCCGGGCGGAAGGACGTAGGCTTTGTAATCGCCTTTCATGATCACCCCGGTGAACTTGTGGGTAATCTCCCCATCCACATCTACTGAAAGGATGTAAAAATCACTGGTGTCGTTTTGAACAACCAGCGCGGATTTATCTTTATCCACGACCCCATAAAAAGCTGCGCGCTGATGAGACGGCACATAGAGGGCACCAATACCCATTATTACCACGCAAAGCAGGACGACAATCGCAAGGATAATGAGGGCTGTTCTTCCCGGTTTCACCTTTATAAACCTCCTGCTAAATTCCTGATGACCTGATCAGCATGGTCACTAAACAGCTCCTTTATATTGAATATAAAAATATTTCTTAATCACAAAATCTCATAGTAAGCATGTGTATTCATGCTCTAATCAGCATGCCAAGTTTGTACTCACCGCAGCCGGGAAATTTGGGACCCAGAACGCCAAAAATTTGGCAGTATAGGCAGTACACACTGCCGCAGCTGGAACATTCGGCGTCTTCGAATATCTTTGTGCCGCTGATCCGGCAGGGATTCTCTTTCATCGGTTTACTGCAGGAGGCACACAAAGGGACGGACGAAGTCTGTTTTTTGGAAGCGAAAAGGCTGTCTAAGAATCCCATAAGCTTCTCATTAATTTAGGGGCTATTAAGAATTAAAAACTGCCAGTCCCGGCAGTTTTCAATGTTTGCCTATTGGTAATGCGGCGCGTACCCGGGATGGTAAGTATAGGCTGTGCTGTGCATTAAATTATACGAAATTTATTGGTAGTTTTCAATCGATTTATTCATGCTGCGGGTGGCTGAACTTGGTGTGATGAGGTAAAGGGGAAAGTCTATGAAATTTCGGACATAAGCAAACGCTTTGCCCTTCCATACTGCCTCCTCTTTTTTATTCGAAAAAGGACGGAAAGGTTGAACAATCCCCCTATTCTTCAAGGAAAGAAGGGAAAAGTAAACAAGCCCCCCACTTTTCTTAAAGAATGGACGGGAAAGATGAACTGGATTTCTTCTTTATCATCTGCTGTGCAAGGGGTAGGCGCTCAGGGAGCGGTGATATCCACTGGTGGGACACAGAGAGAGAAAACCTTAGGAAAGGCGCAGGACGCCGTCACTTAATGTATAATCCCCCACTATAACGGAGGTTGGATGGAAATTACCTGGTACGGACATTCATGTTTTCGAATCACTGACCGCGGGCAGGCCACTGTGGTCTGCGACCCTTTTGACAGCGAACATGTGGGTTATCAGCCGCTGAAACTGAAGGCGGATATCGCCACTGTCAGCCATGAATCCCCCAGCCACAGCTACTTGAAAGGCGTCAAGGGCGAGCCATACGTCATCAACGGGCCGGGCGAATATGAAATCGGCGGCGTATTCATCACCGGATTACGCACTGACCATAAGAAGAAGAACGGCCAATTGAAATCCCCAACACCCTGTATCTGATTGATTACAACGGCATAAACCTGATCCATCTGGGAGACATTCAGCAGGTGCCCACCCAGGCGGAAGTGGAAGCCCTCGGCCCGGTGCACATCGCCCTGATTCCGGTGGGCGGTTATGACAGCCTGAACGCCACCAAGGCTTCGGAAGTGATCAGCCTGTTCGAACCCAACATCGTCATCCCCATGCATTACGCCACCCCCGCGACAACCGTTACACTTGATCCGGTCGGCAAATTCCTTAAAGAAATGGGACTCTCAAGTGTTGAAACTGTCCCGTCATTAAAGGTTACCAGCATTGAAAGTCTGCCTGAAGAAACCCAGGTGGTCATTCTGGATTATCCGCGCGAATAAGCAGCAATGGCCGGCAAGTTGATCATGACCTGGGATATTTCGCCTGAAAAGGAACAGGAATATTTTGAGTTTGTGGTCCGCGAATTTATCCCTGAAGTTCAAAGGCTGGGTTTCACTTTGAGCGACGCCTACATGACCGTGTACGGCGAGCGCCCGCAGATCCTGGTGGGGGCGGTAATGCCCTCGGTAGGCAAGGTGCAGGATATCATCAGCACCGACCGCTGGCAGAGACTGATCGAAGAACTGCTTGGTTTTGTGACCAATTTTAAAACACGCATCGTCAAATCCACCGGAAGTTTTCAATTCTGAGCCGGTCAGTTGAATTTTTCAACCCCAATTACTTTATGAATTCTGAGTTGATCCGTAAAAAATTGCTGGCTTGGTATCGGCAAAATAGGCGCAGCCTGCCATGGCGCGGGGAAGCAGACCCTTATCGTGTTTGGATCTCGGAAGTGATGCTGCAGCAGACGCAGGTGGACACGGTGATCCCTTATTACACGCGCTGGATGCAGCGCTTCCCCGACCTGCCAGCCCTGGCAGCCGCGGATGAGCAGGAGGTTCTGCAAGTATGGGAAGGGTTAGGCTATTACAGCCGCGCCAGAAACATCTTGCGCTGCGCGAAGATATTGGTTAAAGACCATAACAGCCAACTGCCCCGGGAGATTGAGCAGTTGAAAGCCCTGCCCGGCATTGGCGCTTATATCGCGGGGGCGATCGCATCAATCGCCTTCGGGATCAAAGCGCCCGCGCTGGACGGTAACCTGAAACGTGTGTTAGCCAGGCTGGCCGAGTTCTGCCTGCCCGTGAATGAAGGAAAAAACGCCTGTGCGCTGAGCGATATGCTCTTGGAAATTCTGCCGGAGATAAACCCCGGCGATGTCAACCAGGCATTCATGGATCTTGGCGCGACGGTCTGCCTGCCGCGCAATCCTCTTTGCACCGGCTGCCCCCTGAGCTCGGAGTGCGCGGCTTTCATGAATGACAGCCAGAATGAGCTGCCCATTAAAACCAAGAAAGCCGCGATACCGCATTACCAGGTTGCCGCGGCAGTGATTGTTAAAGGAGGCAAGGCGCTAATCGACAAGCGCAGTTCCGATGGGCTGCTGGGTGGGCTGTGGGAGTTTCCCGGCGGGAAAGTGGAGGCCGGCGAGACCCTGCCTGAGGCACTGCGCAGGGAGCTGAAAGAAGAACTGGGCGTGAGAATTGAGGTTGGCGAGCTGCTGGGAAGCTACCGGCACGCATACACGCACTTTAAAGTCTGCGTGCATACCTTTAAAGCAGCAATAACCGAAGGCGAACCCCGCCCGCTGGAATCAGAGCAGTTGGAATGGGCAGAGATCAGCCGGCTGGGGGAATACCCGATGGGCAAGGTGGACAGGCTGATTTCGCTGGATCTGCAGATGTCAAAATTCAGTGCATAAATCGCCAAGAGTTCAAGGCAACAACCATTTCATTGACCCTGCGCAGTCATAAAAAACGCGCAATGAAATCTGTGCTTTTCTCTACTTCTTTTTTAATATAGATTCCAATGTGGCTACATGCTCCTGGAAAACTTTGCGCCCCTCAAGTGTGGCGGAAACGAATGTGCGCGGCTTGCGATTTACGAAGGTCTTATTAACAGCGATATAACCGGCATCTTCCAGTTTGCGCAGGTGGGCGCCAAGGTTGCCGTCGGTGACCTCAAGCAGGCCGCGCAGGTAGGTAAAATCCACTTCGCTTCCATCTTCAAGCGCTACCAGGGCAGCCATAACGCGCAGGCGCACCGGCTGGTGAATAGTTTCATTTAATTCTGACATGGGTTTACCACTTTCTACGAATATACAGGCCAAGTAGGATCATGCTGCCGCCTACCAGAACACCCATCCAGAGATAAAAGTAATCGGGTATGAGGTAATAACCAGCCAGCGCCAGGGCTGTGATCGGCAGCGCCCACCAGGAGTAAGCGAAAGAGAGCAGCAAGCCCATGGAAAGCTGGCCGATCATAATAAACAATATGATAAACATAGATACCTGTTTACCTTCCAAAGGTTGGGCAATTGCAATAGCGGCGATACAGTAGAAGACCAGACACAGCCAGAAGAAGCCTGCCCGCTTAGCGTACACAACTGCAGATGGCGAGCGGACGCTCGGACCCATGCGGCGGCTGAGCAGAATGGATAGACCTGCGCCGATGAGGGTTATCCCAATCCAGATGTACGGGACGATTTCACCGGGCAGGAACTGGGTGGCTGCATACCCGACCAGCCAGATGATGCCTGTGACGATCAGAGCGATGTGAGCACCGCCGCTGGCAAGCGAGTGGCGCGTTTTGCGAGTCATGTGCTCGATGGCTTCAAGCGATTCTTCAGCTTCATTGAATGAGATGTTCATTTGATAACTCCTATTAGAGAACTCTGTTATATAGAGTATTCTATACAATATTTATTAGTTTGTCAAGAGGGAATATTAAGGAAGATGGCCGTCAAATAAAAAGAGAAAAATTAAGCCCATTGACCTTTAAAGCATCTTATTAAATTATTTCTGACAATTGAAGTCTGCTTGAACACATTTATATAATAAGAGTAATGAAAGCGCGTGATCCGTTCAGCCAGGCGCGTGAGGCGATGGTTGAGAACCAGATTATCGCCAGGGGGGTCGTGGATGCACGGGTTCTGGCTGCCATGCGCGCGGTGCCGCGCCACGCGTTTGTGCCTGAACCATACCAGAATGAAGCTTACCAGGACCATCCTTTGCCGGTCGGTGAGGGGCAGACGATTTCACAGCCCTACATCGTGGCGCTGATGACCAGCCATCTGGAGCTGAATGGAGAAGAGAAGGTTCTGGAGATCGGCACCGGGTCGGGTACCAGGCGGCCATATTGGCGCGGCTGGCAAAGGAAGTGCATACGGTCGAACGCATTCCACAACTGGCGAAAGGCGCAGAAGAAACGCTGAAAAGTCTTGGAATTAATAACGTGAGTGTGCATACCGGAGACGGGTCGCTTGGCTGGCCGGAATACGCGCCTTACGACCGCATCATCGTCACCGCCGCGGCGCCCGCGGTGCCGACAGAATTAACCGGCCAGCTGAGAACCGGCGGACGGCTGATCATCCCGGTGGGGGTGCGCTGGAGCCAAATGCTGGAGGAATGGGAAAGGACCGAACATGGACTGAAGAAAAGGGATATTCTGCCGGTTGTGTTTGTACCGCTGCTGGGGGAAAAGGGCTGGAGTACGGAGAATTGGTGAGAAAGGCTAATCCTAGATATTGTCCCAGTTCTGAATGTTTTGAAATTATATGAACGAGGATTGGACATTAAGTTTTTTACACAAATTCATAAAGCACTCATCATTTATCGAAATCGGTTCCCAATCCTGTTTCAGGCGCAGCGCGGGTCAGATCACAGAACTATGTATGGATAATTTAGATTCTGAGTACGGTCATTTACCCCTTTTTTAAATAGAAGAAGTGCAATCCATTAACATAATCGGGCTTGGTCAATTGACTTTAAAGACCGGATAGTTGAAATTTCTTTAATCGGAGCTTATACTGTTTATGAAATAGAATCCATTTCTATTATAAGGAGGAATCACAATGGAAATTTCTTATCAAACGATCGGCGAAGCCAATCATGATGAACTGGCTCAAATGTTAGTCGAGCTCGACCGTCAGTCGAACACGGAATATGAAACAGACAAGGCAGCTTACGCGAAAACAATGGAATACATAAAGAAAATTGGCAGAAAACTGGATTCAGAGGGCGGTGAAGATTTAATGAGGCAAGTTCTGACGATGGCAGGTACGTTTGGATGCAATACCCGTTTCATCGAGAGAGAGTGGAACGGGATCGGTTCATGGTGGGGATAAAATCAACGAAAGAAGCCGAGCACAGACCCAGGTTAATTATAGATATATTCCTGCGAGGTGTAGCCCAAATAATGGGTCTTTGCGATTAAATTCATTCAAATTATTAGAGCCGCCTTCCATCTTGCAGTTGCCACACGGGTAATACTCCCATTCTAAGGGCCGTCCGTATGCGCCATATGTCCTGTGTGGACAAAATTTGCTAATTATTAAGCAATCTGTGCATACTTTGTATGCTGTGGATACCCATACATACTAACCTTAAGCCCCCTTGCGAGGACTATAGTCCCCTGAGAGAGACAATTGTCAGAAAATCGGGATTCGCCCTTAAGGGTGCGCTCAAAGGGTGCGGGAAGGTGAATTTCGCTGCGGGCATTATTAATAATCACCCGCAGTAATTTTTCTGCCGATCAAGAGTTTTCCGGATTTTGCAAGGTTTGATAATTTATTAAGCGAATGATTTCAGACGCACCAAGTCTTTAGCCTTTGAAAAAGAGAGTTTTTTTGTCGGATAATATTTATTTGGAAGTTGGCAAATAGAACTAACAACGGTAATATTTATAGAGCAATTCAATTCGGTTATATATAATTGCGGTAATTTTGATCTATAAACTGGATTACTTTCGAGGTTAAAAAATGGGAACTAAAAAATTCACAATTCTTCATTCCAACGATTTTCATGGAGATTTTTTGGCAGAGGTAAAAGGAGAAGGGAAGGGGAACCTTATAGGGGGCCTGGCTCTTCTTTCTGGCTATATCAATCAAGTCCGAAAAGAAGAAAAGAACGTTTTATACGTCATTGCCGGGGATATGGTGCAAGGATCTCTGATTGATGCTGAATGGAAGGGTATCTCCACTATGGAGATAATGAATTACCTGGCTCCAGATGTTGTTGCCCTGGGAAATCATGAATTTGACTATGGTCTACCTCACCTTCTATTCCTTGAAAAAATGGCCAACTTCCCAATCGTCAATGCCAACTTATATATCAAAAAATATAACAAAAGACTGATGAAGCCTTATGAAATTATCAAAAAGGCTGGATTTGATATATTGTTCACAGGTATTATCACAGAAAAAATATTGGATACTTTAAAACTCGACAAACTTGTTGGAAGCTTTGTTTCTCTTGAGGATGCCAGTAAAGAAATCGGGAAAATCTGTAATGCTTATAAAAATGATGATATTGACCTGACGATTCTTCTCACCCACATTGGATATGACTCGGATATTGCGCTTGCCAAAATGCTTAATCCAAAGTGGGGTGTTGATATGATCATTGGCGGGCACTCGCACACAATTCTGGAAAAACCCGCCAAAGAAAATGGAATATTAATCGCCCAGGCCGGGGTTGGAAGTGACCAGATAGGAAGATTTGATATTGCTGTTGATGACGATACCAACTCAATTGTTAATTACAAATGGCAGCTTATACCCATTGATGACAATATCGCAGAACCTGACAAAGATTTGGAAGATTACATCAACTCATTTAAAACCGAGGTTGACAGGAAATACAATACTATTGTCACAAAATTCTCAGAAAAACTAACCCACCCAAAAAGAGAGGAAGAAACGGCTCTTGGAGATCTAATCGCTGATGCCTTTGCCATAAATGCCCAAACCGACGTTATGCTTGTTGGAAGCGGATCGATAAGGGTGAAAGAAATGGGCCCGATCGTTACCTTAAAAGATTTTCTGGCTTGTTTCCCTTATGATGATGCATTGACCAGATTTGAAGTACCAGGGTCTATCCTCAAAAAAATATTTTCCTACATCATGAGGAAAGAAAATCGAACGGGGGAAGGTGAATGTTACCAAATAAACAAGAAAGTAAAAGCAACCTATTCGGATAAAGAGGGGAAACTTGCTTCATTAACTATCGATGGTGTAGAAGTTGCGGATGACAAACTTTATACACTAACCATGCAAAATTTCCACCTAATTAATTCACAAGAATATCTGGATGTTTCAAATGAAGAACTTCTGGAACCTGGTAAACACAAAGTGGTATCCACCAGCGCTCAAGATGTCTTGGAAGAGCACCTGAGGAATAATCAAAATATGTCAAGCAGGGTTGAGGGGAGAACAAATTATATCTAAATATGAAGATGAAAAAATCTGAAATTTTATTACAAATAGGGGGTACTTTTCAAAACAACGAATTGAGGTTCTTCAAATAAAAGAGCCAGCTGTAATTTATTCAGGTTTATTTTTCTAAAAGTGTTTGGTGCAGAATTATGATAATAATTTGATTTATTCCTGGTGGAAATTGAAGGTATTAGCAATTCATTACCAGTATTTTCTTACCAAGCGTTAGAACCGACCTTATTAAAGGAGGGTACACCGGCGGGTATGCCGTATGATTCATAGACTCTCCAAGTATGATAGTTGCCATGGTAGTCGGCTGACTTCGAATTCCGTACGTATAAAGTAGCTCCCTTGCGAGGATATTTATCTGAAAGTCGAAAGTTCCCCTTAAGAATGCACCTAAAAGGTGCAGGCAGACGAAACGCTCCAGGGGCATTTATTATTATATTAATGGAGAAGCATCTGCTCAATAAGAACAAATATTCTTAATATCTTCAGGGCTTCAATCTTTCCTCAGAGGCTAATACTATACGTCTCATATATCTCATCAAAAAGTTGAGGGGAAACTTGAATTAGAGATTTTTGCAGGATTTTGAAGAGATGATGTTATCGTGGCTTGCTGTACAAATTCTTTTAGCGTTGAAATGATGAGTAGAGCCTCTATATAATTAATGTTAAACCTCGGCTAACTAAGATGTCATTGTAATAAATGACAATAATGTTCTACAATTTTCATAAATCAAAGGAGGAGTTAAGTGTCAATTCTTGACGCGCTATCAAATTTAAACTGGCTGGCAGTATTTGTCTGCTGGGTTCTTCATGTAGCGATCAGCCTGGCATGGTACCAGCCGATTTTTTTTGGAAAAGCCTGGGTAAGGTTGAGCGGAAAGGAAATGAAACCTGCCACCCAATGGATACCGGTTGGCATTCTCGCGCACCTGATATGCATCATTGCCCTGGCGGTCATCATCAATCTTGCTAACGCAAAAACTGTTCCCGAAGGAATTGCCCTGGGTTTGTTGGTGTCCATCGGCTTCATCGGCGCGCTGCTTGGCGGTGAGCTGGTATGGGAAAAAATACCTTTTCAGTTATTCCTGATCCGTCTCGGAGATCAGATGCTGACCCTCAGCTTGGCTGGCGCGATCCTGGCCGTTTGGAGATAGGCCAAAGGGTTTGTTGAAAACCCACAAATACCAAAAATCCAACCGTGAATTCGTTAAAAGGAATTCATATGTCAATATACGCCAGAAATCCCTTCTGGCATATAAAGTGGTTTCAGCCAATATAATGGCTGAAAAACCAAAAGCTCCATAAAGGGATTACCCGCTCTAAAAATTGTTAAATCACCATTTAAATTTAACACGTAATGACAAGGTATATCTGGCAATTTATTAAAGAGTTGCCTCTCCTTTCCAACCGCAACACGGGTGCTTCAGTAATATTACTGTATGGAGAAAATGGAATTAGTGGACTATGCAAGCAATGGACTCCGAATCAGTTATTACCTTCTTTTTTTCAAAATGTTCGCTATTTATAAGAGAGCATAGCATTATTAGAACATACTATCCGCCATATATAGGCAAAAACTGATTAAACCACGGTAAAGGTCCACTTTTTGGAGTTTGATGCAGGGTAAGAGAGCATTGGGCTCATAAGATACTGTTGATTCAAATTTTTATATAATATGAAAAATGAAAATCTTATACATTACCGATTTATCTTCAGTCCCCTGTGAGATAGCTGTCAATCATGACCTGACGGTATTATTTGGTGAAGGCTACCACGAATACGCTGATAATGGTCTCCTCATTAAGGACGATCGTTCTAAAGTATTAATTCGCTCGAAGTTCTTACGAGAGAACATGGAACCGCCCAAAATAATTAGGGTTGAAGAATTGAAAGAGATGACGGTGGACGTGATTTTTGAAGATCTAACCGAAACCAGTACAATGCGGCGATTGGGTGATTTTTCAAAAATTAAATCAAAATTTGGAGTATTCAGAGTGGTTCATGATGAATATACAAAACAAAAGCTGATTGATTTTTTTGGGGAAAAATATGCGGAAAAGCTAGTGATGATTAATAATATTCTTGAATTGATAAATAAACTCTCCGGTGTAGGAACTGACTAGGCATACAATGCTTTAGCCCAGATTGAATTCATTTGATCAAATTCTTAATTCTGCCGGCTTTCCTATCATGTGGATATTCTTTCAATGTTATATCCCTCACAAACTGACTTAGAGATCTAATCCAAGAGTGTGTTTTTAATTGCCGCTCCTTGTAAAAAGGCAATTTCAAGTAGGAATTTTTCAGATGAGCAGCCTCAAGGGCAGCTACGGGTCTAATTGCATGCCCGAGAAAAATAAAAATCTTCCTAATAACCTTTCCCAAAAGAGCCTTGTCTCTCGGTTTTCACAAAAATGTGTAAGGCACTTAGATCAAGAGCAACTAATATTATTCCTGATATTCCACAATCCGATTGAATTTGACGTAATTTATTGCTTTGATTGGCGCAATACCTTCACGCCTGTTTCCTTAAGGGCAAAATCAGAACGCTGAGATTGAGAAAATGATAATTTATTATCCACACCTTTCATCAGTACCCATTGCAGAGCATTTTGAACCTCGCTGTCATTACCCCTGCAGACCACCCAGATGTCTTTTCCCCTGGGTGTTTCAACGAGAAGGATATCATCTACCGCTTTCAAAAGAAGAGGTTGAATTTTAAGAAGTTTCTCATAGAGAGGTTCAATCTCTTCAGACGCAAGATTGAACGGAGAACCCTTCATTGTCATCCCAAAAGCCTGAGCCGATTCCGGAAACACAATATCTTCTTCAGCTGGAAAAGCATTGCCGCATGAGGGGCACTGTTTCACATTGTATCTTAGGAAAGCGTAGGGAATAGCTTTATAGTATAAATTGCCGCAGCCTGGACACTTATAAAAATATCTTTGCATCGCTTGGGGCGATGCGACCATCCCTACTGTGTTTTTGAAAGTAATAAATTCATTATCATGAGCGCAAACATGGCATTTGATGAAATAGGGGCTCACCGGAATACCCGTTGGCTCCTGCATAAAAGGACCTTCAATCGAAGCACAAATTGAGCAAGTGACAGTCATTTTATTTATCCTTTCCGATTAATCAGCCACTAATACTATAGCATTGCTTGAAAAAAATCATATAAAAATATAAATATATTCTTCACGAAATGATAAGTTAAAACAACAAGATTCATTATTAAAGATAAAAGGAGAATGTACCTTCTCATCCTCAGGAAATTACTCTTATGAATAAATTTAATCTTTTGTGAGCCGCCCTTCCTATTCCGGGTGCAAGACGGGAACTTCACGGGCAACAAATCCATTATCAGTTAGTACTTTCTATATTTCAAAATATCCCATATATTAAATAGAGCGAGAGAAAATTGAAATATAGTTACCGCCATATATTAGCTAAATGAAGCGTAATCCATCAAAAACACCACCTGTGGGAATTTTGAAGCTTCAGTGGTAGAGCAGGTGCTTATAAGCCCTTTGCAGTGATTACCCCATGAAAAGACAGGAAAGGCAACTCTCACCCCCGCCATTTTTATTATATGGCACAGGCGGGAGTGAGAAGATAATAAAAGCAAAAATCACCATCCAAAGAGCAGTTCAGCTCTTAGAATCGGTATTATTGATTTTTTAATTATTTACCAATATTTTAGTTGTACGAAAAACGGGAATTGGTACTGAACAATGCTTCCAATTCCGCATCGCCCTTGACAGCCCGGCTCATAAGGCTGCGCCCGCGGTCGTCAATCCGTTTTACCAACTCCATCTCATCAGCAGTTAAAAGTTTGCCTTCGCGCACAACCATGCGCCCATTAACGAATACAGTGTTAACATCGCGCCCATTGCAGCAGTAGACAATGTTATCCAGAATGGAGTAGGCCGGGGTGGATGCCATACGGTCAAAATCGAGCAGGACAATATCTGCCAGGTAACCCGGCGCCAGAGTTCCAAGCTGGCCAGCCATGCCAATGGCGGCAGCAGCATTCACAGTGGCCATCTCTAAAATCTTGCTGGCAGGTAATGCCTGCGAGTCTCCCGATAACTGTTTTTGGGCAGCACCGGCGATGCGCAGCTCACCAGTAAGATCCATGACGTTATTACTAGTAACGCAATCAGTTCCAATTAATACGTCGGTCCCTTTCAGAATCATTTTCCAGGCTTGGGCTACATGCCCGCTTAATGAATGACCCATCGGGCAGTAAATTGGATGAGCGCCAGTACCTGCCAAAAGATCTATCTCAGCCTCATCGATGTAGATGCAGTGGGCTGCCAAAACATCTTCATCCAGAAAACCAATATCAGCCAGGTATTGCACGCAGCCTTGCCCATGCTGTTCCTTAATGTAGGCTCTTTCCTTTGCGCTTTGAGCCAGATGCAGGTGCAATCCAACACCTTCGTCTTTGGCGGCTTGCTGCAGCTTTAAAAGCCAATCGGTTGAAACGGTATCCGAGGCATGCGGAGCCAGCCAGGGAATGACCAGCGGATCGCGCCCTTTCCAACGACGAACAAAATCAATGCCTTCTTCTAATTCCTGCTCACCTGTGATCGGTCCAAGACGGCTCATGATGGTATGTCCAATAACACCTCGCAGGCCCAGCTCAATCACAGCCCTGGCAGTCTGTTCGGCAAAGAAATAGTGGTCAACCACTGTCGTCGATCCGCCCAATAATGCTTCTGCCCCGCCTGCCAGCGCGCCAATATACACATCCTCCGGTGTCAAGTTCTTCTCAACCGGCCACATCACCCGATAAATACCCTCAGGGATGGCAAGCGTGATTCCCTTTTGCAGGCTCATCGGAATGTGGGTATGGCAATTAATTAATCCAGGTATCGCAACCTTGCCGGCTGCATCCAGACGTTCAGCCTGTGGAAAAGCGACCCGCAAATCATCCTGCGTGCCAATAGCGGCAATCAAGCTATCCTGAATGGCAATGGAAGTATTGGTAAGAATATCCCGTTTGGTATTCATTGTGACTACAACTACGTTCTCGATCAACCATTGTTCACTCATTAAAACTCCCTAATAAAATATTTCGACTGCTTCTTTAAAGCTCGCCTTAATTATATTTATTTAATTTATTAATCTTATACATTTAATCCTCCGGGATTTTTAAAAATAATTTTAAATTGGATTATTGAAAATTAACGATCGTTATGTTTCGAGTAAGGCCATTTTTGTCCATGAAAACTTTCGCCCGAATGGATTAGTTAGCTCAATGGTTGAGCAGGGAATTCATAAGAATTTGTTCAGGATTCGAGTGCTGTGTGCACAGCTTTCCATAAATAAAATAATGTCTTACTGAGTGCCCGACTTCGAATCCCCTTACGAGGACTTTAGTCCCCTAAAGGAGACAATTGTCAGACAGTTGGGAGTCCCTTTTCCGAACATCAGGGCGGGTGAATCTCACTGAAGCATTTATTATTATATAATCGGGTACCAAGTTGGATTCAATATTCTCTATTAAATTTTAAAAAACTATGATTTTCTACTTAACCTATTGTCATTTTATTGCTATTGTAGCAAAGTCATCTTGATCTTTTTATTTCACCGGTATTTTTCTGAACAGCTCTCCAAAGATTTTTGCATATAGCATCTACAGATTCCTGAGATCTCGAAAGCAATACTTCCTTTATCCGATCTAATCCAAATTCCTCTTTAGATTGACCAAGGGTTTCATTGAGACTATCTGAACCCCCCCACTCTGTTTTTTGGTATAGTATATTTTTGAAGTTCGATCTTTACATCTTCAATAAGACCTAAAGGTTGACCAATATTGACGCTTGTTTCAATAAAACCAGCATTATTATCAAAAATTATTGGCAAGGGATGACCGGCTCGGGAATATATTAAATTACCTGTCTTGAATTCTAAAATGGCATATAAGAATGTGACATACACATCCAAATTGCGCATATTTAAAAGATAGCGATTAACATTTTGAAGAACCTTTCTTGGATCTTCTACTCTTCCTAAAACAACCTGACTCCTCACGAGTAAATTCAACCTCACTACCCTGTGTATTTACCCCAACCGTCTCATTTGTTTGAACTTATGCACTTCCCAATATCCAAAGCCCTATAACCATAATTACAATTGCGAGTAATTTCTTAGAAATATCATCTCTTTCTTTTAAGAAGATGATTCCCAGGATAGGAATTATTACTGACATTGACAATGTGATAGGAAACATCCTAGAAACTTCCCCGCCCCTGTTGTATGCCTCAAATAAAGCCCAAAAACCTAATGAATATAATACTCCATTTACAGATATTCCGAACCAGAAGTTTTTGTTTCTAAAAGTCGCTTTAAATGCCATCTTTGTTCTTTTGAAATTTATCAAAAGCATGGATATGCCAATAGTGGCAAAAGACAAAGTAAGATAACTTAAAGGATTACCAAAGCTATTAAGTTTCTTATCAAAAATAGCACCCAATGCATAGAAAAATGCTGAAAATAATAATATCCACGAATATTTATTAAAGGAAGTAACCCTATTCTTTAAAGTTACAATTAGTACTGCCGCAACAATAAATGCAATTCCAATAAGTTTACTTAAAAAGTAAGGTTCATTCAAAAGTAGAGTTCCCAATATAAGCGAATATATTGAACCTGTTGAATCAAGTATGGCTGCAACTGATAATTCTGTTTTCTTCAAACCTGTATAGTAAAAACTACTAGCCAAAAAATATATTATTCCCATACCTATAAATAAAGGAGTTGATGTTGAATTAAAAACAAAATTCCACCCGGTAAGAAGCGCTAAAAATAGACTCGTAACACAAGTAGCAAGTTGAATACTTGCACCAAAGACTATCTCATCAATATTTTGGTTATTGAGTGATTTTTTATTAATTAAGGAGGCAGAAGTTAAAAAAATTAGATAAATTATTGTCAACCAAAACCAATTCATAATATTTAATGAAGCCTCCCTGCAGCAAGCTAAGGGGTATTTTAGTGCTTCTTCTTTCCTCGAAAATAATTTGAGTTGCTCATCTGAATAAATTTTCTCTTACTCATCCTCTTGCTCTTGCGCGAAGCTCACAGCCTTCGCGATTATTATATTGAGGTATACATAAGGAGATTTTCACATCTCCGCGTGAACTTTCTATAAAAAAATCATACAACCTGGTTACCTAGAAGATTTTCTGTGTTGATTGAGTCGCCTTTCCTCTTGCGGGTACAATTTGGGTGCAATTTGCTTGATAGTGATTATAAGGCGGCGTTTATTGTAACGGTTATTATCGGGCCTATGTTTCCTTTGACTTCACCCATTATTTTGAGACCATTTCCATAAGATTCGATTTCGCGCGGGCTGTTAATGCCCGAAACAAAAGCAACATCTATCCCCCAGGCATGTGCTTCCAGCTGAAAAAATATTCCCCATATGCGCCTGGCGTATTATTCAGGAGCTGCATCAAGGACAAGCTGCGAGCGGTTAAATCTTCGTGTTCTTAATTGTAAAAGTCCTGTTAAATCTTGCTTTGGCAAGTAATACGACAAGCCCTCGGCAAGCAGGAGAAAACCATCGCTTCCCTCTGAAGTTTAACTTATCAATCCAGGGAGTATCCAAAACTAAACAACCAATGAGTTCATAGACAAGATGATCTTTGCGTATCTTTTTTTCAATTCAATAATACCCGGCAGATCAAGTTTCACATATTTACACTTTTCATTATTTATGCGCCAGAATCTTGTATCAAAACCGCACGCAAGGTTTATCACGATGCATTCCGGATTATTTGAAATAAAAATATTGGCATTACTGTCGAAGTTCTTTACTCTCAGAGCGGTCGCTTTTGCTTCCTTTGCATGGCTGCCCGCATACTTTTTTCCATTTACTAATACGGTTCTTCTCCACTTCTGAGGATACAGACAACACCCATTCCATACAAAGAACGGCCAATGGGTCGTTGAAAACGGGATTTATTTCTCTGATTCAATCGCGCGGCTAATCAAAACCAAAATTGCTGTTAGTGATACCTCTGACAGGTTCATCTTTAATTCATCCACATATTGTGAAAACATAATGGTCATTTTAACATTGTGAAAAACTGCGCAAGCCCACTTGACCTGGCCCAGCGGAGAAGCGGCTATTAAGGAAATTTTTTTATCCCAAATGGGGTTTAACGACGATAATTCTATTGGTCAGACTGCTTTACCTTCAGCAGCGCGCCCCTGACGATTTCTGAGCCGGCTGCGTTCCAAGTTTGACAAAACATGCTGCGGCCGGATGGGACGATTCTGCCGGGCTGGTTGTTCTGATGTGGGATTGTCGTAATTAAATTCAGGCAGGCGCTTCCGCTCAATTTTGGTGCCCAGCACCTTCTCGATATCTCGTATCATGCCCTCATCTTCAGGTTCACAGAGGGTAAAGGCTTTGCCCGTTGCCTGAGCGCGCCCGGTGCGGCCGATGCGGTGAATATATGCATCCACTGTATCCGGCATGTCAAAGTTGATGACATGCGTAATGTCCGACACGTCAATGCCGCGCGCGGCGATATCGGTGGCAACAAGAATGTCATATTTTCCCTTACGAAACCCATCCAGAGCCCCCTGCCGCTGATTCTGGGACATATTCCCCTGCAGAGCCGCTGTGCGGAAACCCTCATGGGCCAATTTGACAGCCAGGTTGCGCGCGCGATGCTTGGTTCGGGTAAAGATCAGCACACGGTCCGAAGCCAGCTGCTTCAGCAGTGCTGCGGTCAGCGCTGTTTTCAGCGTATGCGGTACAGGGTACAGGCCATGCGATACCGTTTTAGTCGGTGCGATAATGCCAATCTGAACAGTTACCGGATCGTGGAGGATGCTGTCTGCCAAAGTTCGAATATCATCCGGCATGGTGGCCGCGAAGAACAGGGTCTGACGTTTGACGGGCACCCGCTTGATAATGCGGCGAATGTCAGGGAGGAAGCCCATGTCGCACATGCGATCGGCCTCATCCAGCACCAGCACTTCAACATGCGAAAGATCTATTTTGTTTTCGCTCATGAGGTCCAGCAGCCGTCCGGGGCATGCCACAATGATATCTGCGCCGCGGCGCAATGATTCCAGCTGCGGAAGCTTGCTCACCCCGCCGTAAATGGTCGCGCTGTGCACACCTGTGTTCCTGCCCAGAGCAATTGCGGTCTGGTGGATCTGTTCGGCGAGTTCCCGGGTCGGCACGATAATAAGCGCCCGAATCTGGCGCGCCGGGCTGGTGATGAGGCGCTGCAGGATGGGGAGCATGAAGGCCGCCGTTTTACCGGTGCCGGTTTGCGCGAGACCAAGGATGTCGCGCTTCTGGAGCACAACAGGGATGGCTTGCTGCTGAATTGGGGTGGGTATGGCATAGCCCGCTGTTTTGACGCCTGCGACAATGCGCGGGTCGAGCGAAAATTGTTCGAACTGCATTAAAAAACTCCTTGACTTTTTGGAGCCAAGGTTTACGCTTGACCCAATTGATTAAAGCGAATGACTTCGCTGTTTATGTCCTGAACGGTTGTTCACGAACTACCAGTAATGATTATACCCATTATTTGTAGAGACGCATGGGACTCTGCCAGATTGAAAAACAAAGGGTAAGGTTGGTATTTTTATTCTTGAGCTGCGTTAATAGCCAGGTCTGCCATAACATGACAACTCTTGAATGACCAGGTGCTTGAGAGTGCCTGTGCGAGCCTCGCTGACAGGCAGGTTTCCGGGGCACTACCCCTTGAAGGGGGCTATTGTCCGTAAGCTCCGGGTATGCATTGAAGGAAATCCACCAATACAAGTAGCAGAACAAAAGAACCAACCTGGGCTGAACATCTTATAGCAAAACCGTTTCAATATTTCGTATAATAAAAAAAAGGAATTACATCCCAAAAGGTCAAGTCTGTCAATTTGATATTTCCAAAGGAGGTGCCAGATGCAAAAGTACCTGTTTTATGGATCTTATACCCCGGAAGGATATCAAGGATTGATGAAGGAAGGGGGATCTGTGAGAATCGATGTATCCAAGCGGGCACTGCAGAGTGTGGGAGGTTCACTGGAGGCTTTCTACTACTCCAACGGCGAGCAAGATTTCTACATCATAGTCAATTTGCCGGATAATATCGTGTCAACCGCAGTTACTTTAGCGGGCAACGCCAGCGGAACATTCAGAATAAGGGCGGTGCCTCTGCTCACACCGGAAGAAATGGATGAAGCGGTAAAACTACAAGTTGACTTTCGGCCTCCCGGGCAATAGTATTATAGATAAAACCAGGCGCTATCAAATGATTACTGCATCATATTACGGAAAATTGTCCTTCTTCACGGGTATAAAAATACTGATCACAGCATCAGCAGGAAATATGGGCTCATGAATCGATGAGATATTCAACACTTACCAAACCTTTTCTGATGCAACCACGCTTAAGGAAAGTTCACAACGCAGGTTGAAGGAATATCCAAATGATATTTTCTGACAGCTCGAATCTGTCAGACGATTTAATATCTAAAAGAAGGTAAGGTATGGGAATACGCGAATTACATAAATTTCATTATAATAATTAATTATGAACAAAGAAAATAAATCTAATAATATAAATATTCATCAACGATCTTTATCCGTTGACCGATCTTATCCGTTCACAGCATCCGATTTGCCTATTGATGAAGAAGGCCGGATATATCATCTTCAGATCAAACCGGAACAATTAGCGCCAAATATTCTTATAGTCGGCGACCCGGGGCGCACCGAGATGATCGGAGAAACGTTCCTGCGCGATATTCAGGTTGAGCATGAGCATCGCGGACTGGTCACAATTACCGGCACCTCGGATATCACGGGAGAGCCCGCCACCATCATCTCGCCAATAAAAACTACTGTTACCACCTCCGGCATGGGGACGCCCTCACTCGAGATCGTTGTACAGGAACTGGCTGCTCTCAACGAGATTGACTTTGAGACCCGTTCACCCAAAACACATTTCCAAAAGCTTCAGATCATACGCGTTGGAACATGCGGCGGGATACAGAAATCAACGGAATTGGGCACACCGATAATCACATCCTACGCGGTTGGCATGGATAATACCGGCTTATTTTACGAAACTCCCTATCCAGATGACACATGCGCGCGGCTCGAAAAGGAACTCGATCACTTAATTAAGAATTCAATGGACAAGAATTCCCGCCATTACGGAAAGATTCACCCGTACGTCTCCCGAGCTGAACCGTTAATAGTAAACGCTTTAACTAAGGCATCTAAACAACTTGGTATTGCAAGCAAGGTCGGATTGACGGTTTCGTGCAGCGGCTTTTTCGCCCCGCAGGGACGCAACGTCGCCAGGGTTCAGCCAAGCCTGCCTGACATTGACAGGATCCTTTCGGATTACGATCCGCAATTGGACGGCCAGCGCATTGAAAATATGGAAATGGAGACAAGCTTCCTGACCCATTTTGCCGGCGGACTTGGATATGGAGTTGGATCAATCTGCACCACAATCGCAAACCGGCGGGAAGACAGCTTTTACCAGGATTACCAGAATGCGGTTGCCAAGTCGATAAAAATCGCCCTTCTGGCGCTGGCCACGGTGAGAGCCTGATTTTCTGATAACAAGCCGACAGGATTCCTTAAGCTGAATTTCTGGTTCTAATGCAGCTGCACCGTGTTCCTGCAATGTATATTTGAACGCTTGATCCAAATCCATTGCTTAACCTTCAGACCAGGCTTGAATGCAGGCTAACCCCAATTGGCAGACCGGCCAAGCCTGCCGGCCATACAGTGATACCTTACAGGTAAATTGATATGCGGCATTAAATAAAGAAAGTCTGCCGCTGCTGGGGTTTTCAGAATCATTGGCTAAAGAATTTGCTCAATGGTCTTCCATGACAATATATTTGAAATCGATATACCCGAGCGGGCTCCAGGGAAAAATTTTCACCCAGGGTTTGACCATTGTAAAAACCGTTCCCAGGCCGTAGTTGAGGATGATCAGCAAAGATTGATCGGCAACCAAAAGGCGGTCTGCCTGGCGGTACATGGCCATGCGCTTCATGCGGTCGGGCGTGCGGGCTGCCCCCTGTACCAATCTGTCGAAGTCTGCGTCCTGCCAGCCATGGTATTTCAACAAGGAAACAGGCACCGCACAGCGCAGAAAATTATCCGGATCAGGGTAATCTGCCACCCACCCATTGATGGTAATCGGACTGGAGATGCTCTTTTTCTCCCACTCACTGATTTCCCAGGGGCCGATATCCTCAAAAAAAACCTCAATTCCCAAATATTTTTTCCACTGATCGGACATAAAAGTTAGAATATCGACGCGGGCGTGAGTAGTAAAACCCTTGATAACCGGAAAGCCCTTGCCGCCTGGAAATCCAGCCTCGGCCAGCAGCCCGCGAGCCTTATCAATGTCATATGGGTGACCAATCCCTGGAGAGTAGCCCGGCATGCCGGGCGGCAGCAAACCACCAAGCGCTGCAGGGAGGCCGAACTTCTCAGATATGGTTTGCCGGTCGATGGACATTGCCAATGCCCTGCGAACAAGAACATCATCCAGGGGCGGTTTAGTGGGATCCAGGACCATGCAGGCGGTATAAAATAATTGACCGGAATGAAGTTCTTTCGTACGAATGGGCTGGGGAATACTACGCATGCCTGAGTCCATAATATCTACGCAGCTTTCATCATACATCTGCAGCGCTTCAGCGATATCAGGGGTTATCACCCACTCCATACGCTGAACATTGCCCGGAAAAGCGCCGTGATAAACAGCGCTGCGTTCGAGAACGCCTCCATGATCTGCGTCAAACTCCAACAAACGGTAGGGACCATTAGAGACAATATGCTCCGGCTGCCACCAATCGTCTCCATAAGTTTTAATTACCTTTTCCGGCAGGGGAAAAGCGCCTGCCAGCGCCGTGATGAAGGGAAAATAAGCCACAGGTTGCGCCAGAAGGACCTCTAAAGTGAACGCATCCAGGGCGCGCACACTCACGCTGTCTGGATTCATATTTCGGCCCTGGTTATACTCCTGCGCGCCAAGCACATCATACCCAAATCTTGCAGTATCAGAATGTAATGCCGGATCGAGATTGCGCTTCCAGGCCCATTCAAAATCCTGAGCGGTGACAAGCGAGCCGTCCGTCCAGGACCAATCATCCCTCAGGTGAAAGAGATATCGCCGCCCGCCATCCAGCACCTGCCAGGAGCGTGCTACCTCCGGAATAACATTTAATTCCGGGTCCAGCCTGGTCAGCCCGGAAAAAAGCGCGGATGTGATCTGCGCATCCTGAATCCACACGCATTTACCCGGGTCCAGGGTGAGATGGCGTTCATTTTCATTGAAACGCAGCAGGTATTGCTTTTGCCTGATTTCCGGCAGTTTTGGGGCTTTTCGCTGCAGTTCAAATGCAGTTTCATTCGCCTGATGAGCTGCTTCAAACTGGAAGTTGGCACTGTAGATCAAACCCAGCTTGAGCCAGACCTGTGCTGCGCGGCTTTGGTTCCCCAATGCATCCAGCAGAGCAATTGCGCGCTGGTAGTAGCCGAGCGCTTCAGTATTTTCATCCGACAGGCGCGCCTGATCCCCCGCCTGGATGAGATAGCCCACGGCTTTGGTATGTTCCCCCGCCTGCTCAAAATGGTGGGCCAGCAATCCCAGATATTGCTCCTTGCGGTCGCTAAAGAGCTTTTCGAGCGCTTCGCCTACCCGCAGGTGAAATACACGCCGCCGATCCACGAGCAGCGAGTTATAGGCTGCTTCCTGCGTGAGGGAATGCTTGAACATGTACTCCAGTTCTGGCAGGCGCGTTTTTTCACGCACCAGGTCCACCCGCTGCAGCTGGGAGAGATGCTGATCCAATTGTTGTTCCGCTTCAGCAATGGAATGCAGCAAGCGGTAGAGGAAGCTCTTGCCGATCACGGAAGCCAATTGCAACGTGTGGCGGACATCTTCCTGCAGGCGGTCGATACGGGCGAGCAGCACGCCCTGCAGAGTATCTGGAATCGTAATGTCAGTTAATTCTTTGGCTGCCCGCAGGCCTTCTCCTTCAGATACAAGAGCGCCCTGATCGATCAGGCTGCGGACGATCTCTTCAAGGTAGAATGGATTGCCTTCAGCGTGCTCAATAATCACCTGCCGGAAAACCTCGGGCAGTTCGGTCACGGCAAACAAGTTGTCAACCAGGCGGCTCTGATCAGGCAGGGACAATGGTTTTAATGAGATCTCGGTATAGCGGTGGGCAAAGTCGGTTTCAGCTTTGACCTTAATATGCCATGCGCCTTGCTCGCGTTCAAGACGGGAGAGCAGGATTAGCATGAGGGGTGCCTGGTCGGTTATTGACAGCAGCAGTTCAAGCACCTCCAGACTGGACGGATCTGCCCAATGAAGGTCATCGAATACCATTACGGTAGGCTGGCTTTCCGCCAACCGTTGTATGTACTGGCTGATAGAAAGCAAAGTCTGGTACTTCAATGTCTCCCCATCCAGCAGGCTTACCTGTTCAGCCAGCTCACCTTCGAGATTGATTCCCAATAAGTGCCCGAGATAAGGCAGCACTCTATTGGCTTTCTCGCCGAACAGAGCGTTTATGCGCCGCTTGAGCGCTGTCCGTATTTTGACCTCTGGATCACCATCTGACAAACCCAAATCGCTGTAAAGCAGTTGGATGATGGTCCAGTAGGAGAGCGTCTGCCCATAGGATAACGCCCGCCCTTCGATCCAATGGGGTTTTGAGCAGCCGCAGGGTATATATGCGCGTGCTTCTTCCACCAGACGATTCTTGCCAATACCCGCTTCTCCAAGGACCGTTACGATCTGGCCGTGGCCATTCAGCAGGTTATCCAGGGCTGAACGCAATACGTTTAATTCATTTTCTCGCCCCACCAGCGGTGAATAGAGCTCCTCAAATCCGCGGATGTTCTCTGGTGCGGTTTTAACCTTGACCACTTCAAAAACTGGTACTGGCTTAGATTTGCCTTTTAACGTTAATTCACCTTTTGGTTCTAATTCGAAAGTTGCACTGACCAGGCGGGCTGTGTTCTCTGATATCAGAATACTGCCAGGGCGGGCGGCGGCTTGCAGGCGTGATGCCAGATTCACAGCGTCGCCGATGGCCAGAAACTCCATATGCAAATCACTGCCAACATTCCCCACAACGACCGTACCGCTGTTCAGGCCTATGCGTATCTGAAAGTTCTCAATATAACCCTTCAGTCTGTTTGCGTACTCGCAGATGGACTGCTGAATATCAAGAGCAGCATGTAAAGCGCGGACGGGGTCATCTTCATGTGTGACCGGCGCTCCAAAAAAGGCTAGTACACCATCCCCCAAGAGCTGCGCGATAGTCCCCTCGTATCTGTAAACAGCCTGACTGACACACTGATGGGCGCCTGAGACGACCTCTTTCCATTCTTCGGGGTCGAGCTTTTCGGCTATAGATGTGGAACCAACTATGTCGGTAAACAGGATCGTGACCGGTTTGCGTTCGCCTTCTAACTGTGAAGAAGAAATCCGGATTTTCTCTTTCAGATAATTGGGTGCACCTTGCTGGAGTTCGACCAGGCGCTTTTTTTCTTCGGATAAAGGATCCCGAGAGGATACAGGCGCCCCGCATTTCTTGCAGAAACTAGCACCTGGTTTTAGGGGAGATTTACACTGGATACAAATTTTCGTAAAAGCATATCCGCAGTTTTCGCAAAACTCGGCGTCGCCGTCATTTTCATAACCACATTTTATGCACTTCATAGGTCATTTCCCAATGAGGCACATTAACAGGATCCATTATCTTGCATGGATCGCCAATTATCATTATACGATATTGGCCGACTTGGAATTTAAAAAGAATATTTAAAGCCACGCTCTTGCGGAAGACCCTTCAATTTGATCACGCTCTCATGTCCCTTACGGATCAGTGTTTTGACGTTAGAGCTGGTGCATGAGCAGAACATTTCATAAAAGGAAGAAGATAGTATTTTACTGTCCGCTTACTTTAAGCGCCTGGCGGACGCCTTCCACAAGAATATTGGTGTCGTGGGCGACGTTGACAAAAAGGAAGCCCTGTTCAATGCGCCGGCGCGCGACCTCTGCCGAGGGGCAGTAGATTCCGAGCGGGATATGATATTTTTTGGATGCCGCCAGAACGGATTCAAGCGCTTCATCCAAAAGTGGGGAAGATTTACCGGAAAAGAAATCGACGCCGAGCGACAGGGAAAGGTCCAGCGGCCCGACAAGCACCATATCGAGGTGCGGGGTACTGAAGATGCCATCCAGATTATCGAGGGCGATTTTATTCTCCACCTGAACAGCCACCATGATTTGATCGTTCGATGCTTTCTGATTTTCACCCATGGTTTGGCCCCAGGTCAGGCCCGCATAGGATGAACCGAAGGAGCGCAAACCGATTGGCGGCAGCTTGGCCAAAGAGACCACTTTAGCGGCTTCTTCTGCGGTGTTGACCATGGGGGCAATAATGCCGGCCGCGCCCGCGTCGAGTGCCCATTTAATGTTCTCAGAGCTGACCTGCGAGAGCCGCACCACCGGCTGAGGCCCGCCCGCGTCGGAAACAGCCGCGACCATGCTGGTCATGGTTTCCAGCGAGGTGGGCGCGTGTTCCATATCGATGACCATCCAATCCAGCGGAAGGCGCGCCAGCAGGCGCACGCTGTAAACACTCGGGATTCCAAGCCACACGCCGCGCGCGGGCTGGCCGTTCTTTAATTTCTGGAGAATTTTATTTTTTGCCATAATGAGGAGATTATATATGGTTATCTAAAAAAGAACTATTACCCAGGCTTATTTCTTCATGACAAGTTCTGCACTTAATTCAGCCTGAAACTATTGAAAATTTACGGCTGCCATTTATGACTTTTAAAGCACTATTCTTACACTCTCCAGTGTTTATCAATCAGTATTGCTCTCGTTTTAAACCAATCTGATGGCGGCCTGCGATAAGCCAAAACCTGTGCTGAATAAAAGAATTCGGAAAATAATTTTCAACTCAAATTTCATATAAATTTCTTCTAAAACGACGCGGGTGTTAGACTATAATAATTAATATAGTAAGGAGTGTTTCTATGGATGAGAAAACGAACGAGAAAAAAATGCATGATCATCATATCCCGCCTGAAGTGCGCGAACATTTTCGCGCAGCACGGCAGGAGATGCGAATGAGTTTGGAAGGTATGCTTCCGCCTGAGTTTAAAGAACACCGCCGCAAGGTGCACCGTGAGATGCTGCTGGGTTGGCGCAGTATGATTGATAACGCCTTGCAGCATATGGAAAACTCTGATAAGAAACTCTGATACCGGCGATTGAAAAGCCCTGCTGATTTTTCAGCAGGGCTTTTTTATTATTCTAAAAGCCTGGGTGCCGCGGCCGTGTATTAAACAGGGTAACTATCATCGCGATAATTCCCATTGCCAGGCTGATGCCTGCGTATAAAGTGTGGTTGTCGTCATAAAGAAGCACGCTGCCCAGAAGCAAGGCTGCAAAGACCAGGCTGCCGGCCAACCTGGTTATCGCTCTTTCAAGGCTGGCAATTTGCCGGCTGACTTGCGGCATTTGTACATGCAGGTCGCCTCGTTCGATCTGCGAGAATACACGCTGTGTTTGGGTTGGCAGAGCGATGAGAACCTTCACCAGCTCACCGGCCTGATCCAGGATGATGCGCGCGGTCGAACTGCTTCCATCCGCTGAGAGCAGCTTGGCGGCATAAGGCACAATTTGCTTCCACAGGTTGAAATGCGAGTCCAGGCCGGTGCACATTCCTGAAAGAATGGCTACCGCCCGTCCCAGGTTAAGCAGGTTTTGCGGCAGTTGAAAGGGCATAGACTCGAGCAGGCTGCGGAAGCGCTCGGCGAACAGCATCATCTGCTGATCATCGACATCCCGCAATTCGGTCATCGATTTTCCCCAGAAAATATCAAAAAGCTGTGACTGGGCTTGTTCAAGCGCCTGCGTATTCGCGCCGGGCAGCAGCATATTAAGAGTTTGGTAGGCACGCACCATGCGCGCTGAATCGCGTGTGCCAACACCAATGATCAGTTCACGCAGACCCTGCCGCAGATTCTCTGACACACGGCCCACCATGCCAAAATCGATAAAGGTCAGCTGCCATTCTGGTTTGTCATTTCCTTCTTGATTGACCAGAGGAGTTACAAAAAGATTGCCAGGATGCGGGTCGGCATGGAAAAAGCCATCTTCAAAAATTTGCTTTAAATAAGTATCAAGCAGCCTGACGGCTACCTCAGCGCGGTCTATGCCTGCGCTGCTGATGGCCTGATAATCAGTAATCTTGATCGCGAATACATCTTCCAGAGTCAATACCCGCCGTGTGGTGTGGCTCCATACAACGCGCGGCACATGGACATGCGGGTTATTGCTGAAGTTTTCATTGAAAATCTCGGCATTCTTGCCCTCAGCTAAATAGTCAATTTCTTCATGTACGGTTGAGGCAAATTCTTCTACCAATGCCGGAATGTTCACTCTCCGGGCGATTGGCTTATATCTCATCAGCCAGCGGCTAACCTGGCGTAAGGCAGAAAGATCAACCTCGATTAATTGCTCGATGTGCGGTCTTTGGATTTTAACTACCACATTACAGAAGAGAGGCTCATCACCCTCAGGTACGCACAGGCGCGCGCGATGCACCTGCCCAAGTGAAGCGGCTGCCATTGGAACTGCTACAAATTTTTCGTATCTTTCTTCCAGTTTGGCGCCCAATTCTTCTTCAGCTTCTGAACGGATGGCTTCAAAATCTTCAGGCGGCACTTCATCCTGCAGGCCAGCCAGCTCGGTGGTGATCTCATTCGGAAGCACATCCATCCTTGAAGAAAGGAATTGCCCTACTTTGATCATCACGCCGCCCATCCGTACTGCCAGAGCTCGGAAACTGGCTGCCACTTGCTTTAACCGCCTGGAACGGCTGCGTTGAGAAAGCCGCCTTAACCCGATGCGCGGCAAAAAGGATTCCCAGAACAGGAAGCCAATGATTGCGTCAATAAAAAAATTTAAGATGCGCCAATAGCGGGTGCGCAGCCGGAAAGAATTCATGTTATCTCCAGTATAGAAGATTTTTGATTGTAACACCCGCTTTGATAATAATTCAATTTATTTAATGAAGAATGTACTATATTGGCTATTTAAGAAGATTTGCCAAACGCATTTCTCTCATTTGCGAGAAGCTTTTAAAAAGGCGCATGGATTGGGCATAGTTTCTGCTTGAGGGCAGGAAAAGATGAGAGCGAGAAAATGGTAAAATATCACACCATCCCCAAGAATCGCTTTCCCCTCTCTCAGGTATTTTTCTCGATTTTTTCAATGCTTCCACTAAACAAGCCTCTGATATAAGGGTTATCATCTCTCTCGCCAATTCTTTTTAAAGGTTCCGGCGCTTTTATATCTCCAATATCGCCAGCAAAAAATAATGGCTAAACGTATTAGAACCCACGAAAAATACTCCCAAGTGGTGTATTGAAGCAAGGCAGCAAAAAACCCTGAAGAGCTTTGATATCTTCAGGGTTTGATATTTATTAATTAGATCTTGCTGATGGTGACCAGGACGGTCGGGTTGCGCTTGGTTTCTTTGTAAATATAATCCTTGACCGTGCGGATCACGTCCCGTTCGGCTTTACCGTTTGAGTTATTGACGGTGTTGACCACCTGGCGCTCGAGGCGCGAGTGGATCTCATCCGCTTCCTGCGGGGCAGCGAAGCCGCGGCTGGTGATAGCCGGTTTGCCGATGATCTCACCGCTCTGCTCTTTAACGTTGACGTGCACCAGAACGATGCCGTCCTGGGATAGCATGGTGCGGTCGCGCATCTCATCAGGGCCAAGGTCGCCCACCCATGATCCGTCCACAAAGACGGTCTCGGTAGAAACCTGGCCGTTCAATTTGATCTTGCCCTTCTTAACGTTGAGGATCTTTCCGTTTTCAACCACCAGCACATGTTTTTCGGGAATGCCGGTCTGCTGGGCAAGGATGGACGCCTGTTTGAGGTGGCGCATCTCGCCATAGGCCGGGATGAAGTATTTGGGCTTGACCAGATGGATGAGCAGCTTGATATCCTCCTGGCTGCCGTGACCGGAGACGTGCACAGGCATGATCTCTTCATATATTACGTTCGCACCGCGGCGGAACAGTTCATTGATGGTCGAAAAGACCGCTTCTTCGTTGCCGGGGATGGTTTTGGAGGACAGCACGATAGTATCGCCCGGTTTTGCGTCAAATTGGCGCTGAGTGCCGCGCGCCAGCCTGCCGAGGATGGAGGTCGGTTCGCCCTGGGCGCCGGTGCACATGATCACCACCTCGTGATCAGGCAGTTCAAGCGCTGTGTTGATGCTGACGGTTGTGCCATCCGGGATTTTAAGGTAGCCCAGCTTCTGAGCCATTTCCACATTCTCTACCATGCTGGTGCCAACAAAAGCAATTTTACGGTCGTGAGCCGCGGCAGCATTGACGGCCTGCTGGACCCTGGAAATGAGCGAGGCGAAACTGGCAATGATGATGCGCCCTTGAGCCTGGTTAAAGACCTTGTCAAAAGCCTCACTGACCAGTGCCTCTGAAGGCGTCCAACCGGCGCGGGTGGCATTGGTGGAATCGGAGATAAGGGCAAGCACGCCCCGCTGAGAAAATTCCACCAGCTTGGCATAATCGGTCGGCCAGTTATCGACAGGTGTATGGTCGAATTTGTAGTCGCCCGACTGGACGATCAACCCTTCAGGGGTATCAATGCCCAGCCCAACCGCATCGGGGATGGAATGGCAGACGTGAAAGAAATCGATCTTGAATGGACCGATTTTTATCTGTTCGCCGGCTTTGACCGTGTTGAGAGATACGTTATCAAGCAAACCCCTGCGCGCCAGCTTGACCTTAATCAGGCCGAGCGTCAGCGCGGTGCCGTAAATGGGCGCCTGGATCTCCTGAATCAGGTGGGGAATCGCGCCGATATGGTCTTCATGCCCGTGGGTAATAATGATCCCGCGGATCTTGTCTTTTCTGCTGCGAAGGTATTGAAAATCGGGGATAATGTAATCAATCCCCAGCATGTCGTTATCAGGGAACATGCTGCCGCAGTCTACTATGATGGCTGAGTTTTCATACTCATAGAGCATCATGTTGCGGCCGACCTCACCCAATCCTCCCAGCGGAATAATTTTTAAATTTGATTCTGTCATATTTTCCTTTTCTAAACCGCCTTTTTCAGGCGGATAATTTCAATAAAAAAAGCCCTGGCAAAGTCACAACCAGGGCATTTGTCCACATTATAAGTTCTGTTCCTATAATTCATTCCAAATCCGGTAATGAAACTGTATTTACCTGGATTTATTCTACCATACTTGATTGAACTGTCAGTGTGTCAATGTAAATGTTTTATTAACGGTTTAAAGGTCAGGCGTAAACCTGGGTGTTGAAAATCTGGTCGCGGATCTGGTGCACCTGCCTGCGGAACAGGTCGTCGCGCTCGATCATATCGGCCACTTTTTCACAGGCATAAAGGACAGTGGTATGGTCGCGCCCGCCCAGCGTTTCGCCGATCTGGGGCAGCGAAGCGTTGCCCATCTCGCGCATCAGGTACATGGCGACCTGACGCGGAAGGGCGATCTTCTTTGAGCGGTTGCGGCTAATAATTCCTCTCTGGACAAATTGAAAGCCCTGGCGACCATATCCATCACCTGCGCGGGTTCAGGATCGCTGTTATCCGGCAGCAGATCAACCAGCGCCAGTTTGGCCAGCTCCAGAGTGAGCGGCTTTCCGCTGAGATCGGAAAAAGCCAGGATGCGCGTCAGCGCGCCTTCAAGCTCGCGGATGTTGGACTGGATCATCTTTGCCACGCTTTCGAGGATTTCATCCGGCACAACCCGCCCGGCCTGTTCGGCCTTGTAGCGCAGAATAGCGATGCGTGTTTCCAATTCCGGCGGCTGGATATCTACTATCAGGCCCCATTCAAAGCGTGAGCGCAGCCTTTCTTCAAGCGTGACCATCGCCTTGGGCGGGCGGTCTGAAGAGATGACAATCTGTTTGTCCTGCCCGTGCAGGGTGTTGAAGGTGTGAAAGAACTCTTCCTGGGTGGATTCCTTGCCAGCGATAAACTGGATGTCGTCGATCAGAAGCACGTCAATAGTGCGGTATTTGTCACGGAAAGTGGAAGTATCGTGCCTGCGGATGGCATTAATCAGGTCGTTGGTAAATTCCTCGGACGAAACATAGAGGATATTCTGTTGATTTTTGGCAGCTTCGTTGCCAATGGCATGCAGCAAGTGAGTCTTTCCCAAACCCACGCCGCCGTAGAGGAAAAGAGGATTATAGGCTTTGGCTGGATTCTCTGCCACAGCCTGGCTGGCGGCCTGCGCAAGCCGGCTGTTAGGGCCGACAACAAAACTCTCAAAAGTATAGCGGGAATTAAAATTCTTCTGCGGCGCCTTCGGGGTGTAATCGGTAAAAACAAAACCTGATACCTGCTCTTCATCCCTGCAGGGCTCTTCAGAGGAGTTGATCACAAACACCAAATCCTGGCTGCACCCAAGAATGCTGGTGAGCAGGCGTTCAGCGGTTGTTTTAAGGCGGCTTTCCAGCCAGTCGCGCGCGTAAGCATTGTTCACACCGATCGTTATGGTGTTATCTTTTTGGCTGATAAAACGGCTGTTTCTGACCCAGGTATCGTATGATGCCTTGGGCATATCCATCTGAAACTGTCCGAGCGCGGCCTGCCAGGCTTGCTGTGCATCCATTGTATTGTGCAGTCTCTCCCTTTCAAAGCTAATTTCGAAAAAATGTACATTTAATAAATCCCACGCTCTGCCTTTAAATGGGATTTAAAATCTATTCGGTTGTTTTGCAGTAACTGTTGTGTCTGAGGGAGCCGCCGATTACCGGGCTGACCTCTGCCTTTGGATGAAGATAATTTTAGCAAAGCACCTGGCGGGATACAAGACTTTTTCCCTACGCCATATTAAAAAACTCGTAATACTTTAAGGTTATGAATCTTAAAAAATTGCCTGAAAAATCCATGCTCTTGGCGGGAATTTAGCACACTTGTTCAAGCGCACAGGCAAGCGGCAAAAATGGGACACCCCTACAGGTAGGGCTAATAATTAAAAAATGAATTTGGATATTCAGGTAAAAATTGTTTGAATTAAAAAACTGGCCGGGGAAATAACGCATAGGCATTTTAAAAGTAATACCAATTTTGGAATCAGGCTTTAGGGGATGGTGAATTCATTTCACGGGCGGCTTTCCGGCCAAGTTCCACTGCAAAATTCGTGCCGCGGTCCCAGGGGTAGACCTGGCTCATGCCGGCGAAAAAAAGGTTCTCGAGCGGGGTTTTTATGGACGGGATATTTTTGGAATGGTTTACCAGCGGAACCGGCTGCGCGAAGGGCGTACTGAAGAGCCAGCTGGCTTTGATCCAGCTCTCGTCAAATTCCGGATTGATACCTTTCAAGCTGGGCAGGAACCTTTCAATCAGCTCTTCGCGGGTCAGTGAGAAATATTCATGCGTGCTTTCAAGGTAGTCACCGCAATAGATCAGATGGTCGCCGCCAAAATGTTCAGGGGATACAAAATTGGTGTGTTCAACCAAAGCCAGGAACGGGAAGCCGGCAGTCTTGGGCAGGTTAAACCAATAAAAACCTTTGCTGGAAAATTGATGCTTCAGAGCCAGGATGAGAACCACCGCGCCAAGACTTTTCAAAGAATCCAGTTTGTCGAGGTAACCCTTATTCAATGCTGGCGCTGTCCTGGCGAGCAGTTTGGGCGGCAGGGTGGCAAGTACCTGGTCGAAGACCATATCATTGGAATCAACCTTTAAACAGATCCCGCCGTTTGGATCGGGAGTGATGGAATCAATACCTGTGTTGAACTGGAAACGGACACCCATGGATTTCAGGCTTAACGCAAAATCATCCAGAAAGGCCTGGAAACCGCCTTCATAAGTGCCCAGCCTGGGGGTGCGCGCTTTAAAGCGAGCCCAGAACCAGGCCATATTGACTTCTTTGTAAAACCGGCTAAATTTGCCAACCAGAAGCGGTTCAAAGAGAGTCTCGTAAACTTTTTCGCCGTAATACTTAAGCATCCATTCGTGCGCGGTAAACGCCTCCAGCGGCCGCCAGCCTGAAAAGTAGCGCAGGAAAACACTCACAAATCCGAAGCGCATCTTGTCAAACAGCGAGAAACCTGGAAAAAGGAGGGCGGCAACGGGTGAATCCAGCGGGTAAAAATCACCTTCGTGATAAACCACAGTTTTGGGGTGATAAAAATGCACTTTATCCTTAAATCCCAATTCTTCAATCAGCGAGAGAATGAAATGATCGCTGCTGAACCAGTGGTGGTAAAACTTTTCCAGGCTCCATTCCCAATTTTCTTCCCTGAAGCCCGCTGCTAAACCACCCGGGGCGGATTCTTTTTCAAAGATGGTTACCTGCTTTCCGGCTTTGACCAGGTCATACGCGGCAGCCATGCCTCCAACTCCGGCGCCGATAACTGCAGCAGTTTTCATTGTTTTTGTGTCCTTTCCGCCCGTGCGCTTTCCAATTCTTTAGACCAGTTAATTCCCTCTTTCGCAAAGAAGTAACCGCCGACCAGGGTGATGGGCAGCCAAAGCGTAGCATGCAGAACCAGGGTATAGCCCGCTGCAAGCGCGGGCGCAATACCGAAGGCGCCCAGCAGGGCAATGCCAGGTGCGTCAAAGGTACCGATATAACCTGGCGCTGAAGGAAGAGATGCAGATAGGTTGACGATGCCGTTCATCAGCATCAATGCGAAAAAACCGACCTCAATGGGGAAGGCGCGCATCACGAACCAAAAGGTCAGCGTTTCCAGCAGCCAGATCACGCAGGAACTGAGGAAAACCATGAGTGTGTCTTTCGGAGACCGCAGAGATTCAAGACCGATCATAAAACGCCGCATGATGCTAGTTGCTCCCTCGCGCCATTTGTAAGGCAGAAGGAAATTGATTATTCTAATCGACAGCAATTCCGCCTTTTTCTGGAAAAATGGCTGCCATAAGAAAGACAGCCAGCGCACCCAAAAAGGCGATTGACCCCCACAAGGCCAGCGAACGGATTCCGCCGACAAAACCGGAAGCTGACGACATGCTGCCCAATACACTCAGGTTGAAAAATGATAAAGCTGAGCATTACCACGCCATCAAAAACGCGCTCAACCAGGATGGTAGCAAGGGAAGTTGAAATGGGGATTTCGTAGCGGTGCTTGAGAACAACAGCGCGCAGCAGCTCGCCCGCGCGTACTGGAAAAACGTTGTTTCCCATCAGACCCATCGCAATAATGGGAAATACTTCAGAAGTTGAAAGAGCCTGTACCGGCCGCAGCAGGTAATGCCAGCGCCAGGAGCGCGCCCACACATCCACAAAATACACCAGAACGGCGGGGATCAGCCAGCTGAGGCTGGCAGACTGGATTGTGTTCCAAAGTTCAGGGAAATTCTGTCCTTTCAGCGCAAGATACATGAAGCCGACGCTGACCAGCAAACCCACCCAAAAATACCAGCGTTTCATAGGTGAAATTCTAACACGCGCTCACTCTATAGGAAAAATAAGCGAGTTTTGTTTGGGGAAAAGGGCATCCAGCAGAGGGATAAATTTCTCTGAAACCCTGCAGTCAGCGAAGAAATCGCTCAGCTCACGCGAGGAACGATAGCCAAAAAGCAGCTGAAGGAAGGTCAGGTCCGGGAAGCATACATCCGCTGCATGCCAAACGCTGGCCGGGGCTCTTTCCGCTTTTATCAAAGCCCCAGATTGGAATTCAATATGAAGGTCGCTTTTATAAAAGGAGATTTTCAGATTACCGCTATAACCGCTGAAAGGCGAGTTAGAGATATTTTTTTCAAGCACCGGCGCAATGCGCTGAATCAATTTGGGAAGGTCCGGCACTCGCAGGAACCAGTTGTAAGGCCGGCGATACTCCGGCAGGTATGGGGCGGCTGCCTGGTAGGCGGGATGCTGGCTGCCCAGACCAAATGCGAGGCGCGAACACTGCGAACCAGCTTTCGCGGCAAGTTCCTGCCCAAATGACCAAACCTGTTCAATTACCAGCGGCATGTAATCGCACCAATCGATCCCTGATTGAATTTCAACATAACGAAGGAAAACAGCTTTTTCATCCAGTTCGCGGGAAATAATGAAGAAACCGGCCGGCTGCTTATCAGCAGCTTCAAGAATGAAGACTCCGGTTTTTTCGAGGTTGTCCGGGTGTTTTCGTTCAAGCTCGGTTAACCACCAATCGGGACTGAGCGGACAGTGCAGCAGGTAGCGGCTGCCGCTGGCCTGGTAGAGGTCATGTAAAAAGGGAATGTCATCCCGCGCTGCCGGGCGCACTGACCTGCCGGCTTTTTCAACCTGAGCGGCGGCTTTAACCTGGGTTTCGTAAGCACAGCGGCTGCCCCCGAACTCCACTGTCATCTCGTAACCGAACTGACGGTAAAACCAGGGGATGCCTGTAATGCCCTGCAGCAGGTCGCCGCGCGCCTGGCTGCTGCGGTGAAATTCATCAAAGAGCGCCCTGACCAAACCCTTATTGCGGAATTCTTTGTCTGTTGCCACCGATTCAGGACGTCCGACCAGAATAGGGATACCGGCGTAAGTCCAGGTTTGTGGGATGCTGACAAGAGCTGAAGCGATACGTCCGGAGGATTCATCTTCGACCAGAAAGCCGGTGCGCCGGTCGGGTCCATTATTCTCCAGGGTTAATAGATCACGCACCCAGATTCCAATGTTCTCAGCGATGTCGCCCTCATCCTCGCCAAATACACGGACGAAGAATTCAACCAGGCGGTCGACATCTTCGGGGATTGAACTGCGCAAGGCGAGCCCGTTCCCAAGGTGTTTAGGCAGAGTCTCGTTCGGGGCTTGATGGGCGTTCATGGGATAGGTCTTGAAAGGGGATCAGTCCCCGGTGCCGGCTGCGGCGGGCTTGGCTTTTTCGGGTTCGCTTTTCTTCTCCGTCTTAGCTTCACCTTTTTTTTCTTCTGCAGCTGCAGTTCCTTCTTTCTTTTCCTCTTTTTTGCCTTTACTGTAAGAAAGTGAACTGGAACTGGAGCGGTGATCTGTGGAATAAAAACCAGAGCCTTTATAGATCACGCCCACGGGTGTATAAACCTTATTCAGGGTTGACTGGCCGCATTCGGGACAGATTTTCAATGGCTTGTCAGTAAATTTTTGCTGCTGTTCAAATTCAAACTCGCAGCTTCCGCAATGGTAAACGTACACGGGCATAATAAGAACCTCAAAATCATATTATAAATTCAAGCATAATTGCCTGATGGGTAATGATTATATGATAATTCTTGCACATGTTCGTAAGAAAGTTATAAAATTATTAAATCTCGTTTACCGAAAAAATATTGAAATTGAACAAGGAGAAAACAAATGTCCGGTCCACGTAAAGTTCAAGCCCCGCGGGGGGACAAGCTTACCTGCAAGTCATGGCTCACTGAAGCGCCTTATCGCATGATCCAGAATAACCTCGATCCTGAGGTAGCCCAGCGGCCGGACGACCTTGTGGTCTATGGCGGACGGGGGCAGGCGGCGCGAAACTGGGAGTGTTTTGACGCCATCCTTGATTCGCTGAAATCCATGGAAGATGACGAAACGCTGCTGGTTCAGTCAGGCAAACCGGTAGGCATTTTTAAGACCCATGCAGATGCCCCGCGCGTATTGATTGCCAACTCCAACCTGGTGCCCCACTGGGCGACACAGGAGCACTTTGACCAGCTGGTTGCGCAGGGATTGATGATGTACGGCCAGATGACAGCAGGCTCGTGGATCTATATCGGTACACAGGGAATCTTGCAGGGCACCTATGAAACACTGGCTTCGCTGGCTGCTCAGCGAGGATGGGATTCATTGAAAGGTAAGTTTGTGCTGACCGCCGGACTGGGAGGTATGGGCGCAGCCCAGCCGCTGGCTATCACCATGAATGAAGGTGTTGGGTTGATCGTGGAGGTGGACCCGGAGCAGGCGCAGTGGCGCAAAAAGATTGGTTATCTGGATATGGTGGTGGACGATATAGAAGAAGCGCTTACCCTGGTTCTGGAAGCCAAGGAGAAAATGATCCCGCGCTCGGTCGGCCTGATCGGCAACGCGGCGGAAATCTACCCCGCACTTCTGAAAAGCAATACTCTGCCGGATGTGGTGACCGATCAGACCCCAGCACATGATTTTCTCATGTATGTCCCTACCGGCTTAAGCCTGACTGCGGCTCAGGAGCTGCGCAAGACTAATCCACAGGAATACACGCGTCTGTCGGTAAAATCCATGACAGAGCAGGTGCAGGCCATGCTGGATTTCCAGAAGCTGGGCGTGGAGGTATTTGATTACGGCAATAACATCCGCCAGCGTGCTTATGATAACGGCCTTCAAAACGCTTTCGACTTCCCCGGTTTTGTTCCGGCTTATATCCGGCCGCTGTTCTGTGAAGGCAAAGGTCCTTTCCGCTGGGTGGCGCTTTCAGGCGAGAAAGAGGATATCTACCGAACCGATGAAGCCATCATGGAGCTCTTCCCGGAAGACGCACATTTGCAGCGCTGGCTGAAGATGGCCAAAGAGCGCATCCCTTTTCAGGGGCTGCCATCGCGCATTTGCTGGTTGGGGTTTGGTGAGCGTATGAAAGCAGGGTTAAAGTTTAATGAGATGGTTGCCAGCGGTGAGCTGAAAGCGCCCATCGTTATAGGGCGCGATCACCTGGATTCCGGTTCGGTTGCTTCCCCCAACCGCGAAACTGAAGGTATGAAAGATGGCACCGACGCGGTCAGCGACTGGCCAATTCTCAATGCGCTTATCAACGCGGTAGGCGGTGCCACCTGGGTTTCTTTTCATCACGGCGGCGGGGTGGGCATTGGGTTCAGCCAGCATGCCGGCATGGTGATCGTGGCTGACGGCACGCCTGCTGCAGCCAAACGCCTTGAACGTGTGCTGACCACCGATCCGGGCATGGGCATCCTCCGCCACGCGGATGCGGGCTACCCTGAAGCGATCTCGGCAGCCAAACGGCATGGCATTAAAGTGCCGATGATGAAATAAGGATAACTGCTATTAAAAAAGTGATCCTGCTTGAGAAGCATACTTTGTGAAAGCTTGCAGGGGAGATAACTTGATTATGGATGCAATAAAAGATTAGATTCTTGGGTTGCAGTACCCTCTCAGGATGATATATATTTTGATAAGGATTAAGAAAAAATCGGGCGAGAAATCGCCCGATTTTCATTTATATGATAACTACGTCAGGGGAGAGTGTTATTCTGCGCCCAGTCGCCGCCAAGGGTGACACGCACATCCAGTCCGGCGGCGGGATCGTATGAATTCCAGATGTTGGCTGAAGCCACACCCATCAGCTGGGCCAGGTAATTCACTGTATTAGGTTTGCCATTGAAAATCTCAATCTTGGTGCCAGGAGCATAACCGCCCGCGTCGCCTACCTGGATTACATTTACACCCTGTGCGCGAAGATATTCTGCGGTCTTATCGGCAAGCCCGGGTACTCCGGTACCATCCCAGACAACCACTTTGGCGGCTTCATCCTTGACTAAAGTTGACCCGGGGTTGGGCACCGCGATCGGGCTTTTGGATCCGGCTGTCGCGAAAAGTTCATCTCTTAAAGCACGAATCTTGTCAGGAATAGGTTTGAGGATGGCTTCCCCCTGCGGGGATTTGGTCTGGATGACCATATCATAATTGATTACACCGTTTTTGATATTGTTGGAATCCAATTGAAGTGCAAGCATACCCAACTTAATCGCGTCGGGAAGATTCAGATTGGTCAGGATACCCGCGGAAAGGTCCTGGTAAAGCGCGGGCGCTTTGGCGATCAAAGCCGGGAGGTTCTCGTATTTAAGGATGCGGCGGCGTATTGAAAGGATCACTTCCTGCTGGCGTTTGGCACGGTCCACATCGCCGCCCGAGGTATGGCGGTCACGCGCGTAGGCCAAAGCCAGAGCGCCGTCAAGAGTATAGGTTTTACCGGCTTCAAGCACCTGCTCCTGCCCGCCGCCGAACTTCTCAATTTTTACCGCTTCGTCCGGTTTGATCTGCACTCCGCCGATCTCGTCAATGAATTTGATGAAAGCGCCGAAATCAATGACGCCGTAATATTGAACGGGGACGCCGATAAACTGTTCGACAGTCTGACGCGCCAGTTCCGGGCCGCCGCCGGGCAGGTTGTAAGCCGCACCATTAAAATAGGCTTCGTTAATACGGCCATAATCAAAACCGGGAATATTGACCCATGTATCACGGGGAATGGACAGCATGGACGCGGATTTGTTGACCGGGTCGATGCTGAGCAGGATCATGGTATCACTGTGAGGCGTATCGCCTGACTGCCAGTCACGGTAATCCAGACCCATGATCAGTATGGTCACACGGTTGGTGCCATCCCAGGGTTCAGGAGTTACAGCGCTTGCCTGGCTGCCGGATGCTGCTGCAGCCCCTGGATTGACTGCAGTCTGCCCGTTATCAACAGGCGCACCAGGAAGATTGAGAATGGTCATGGTCGAGGTGAGATTGCGCACAAAACCAAACGCCACCACGCTGGTAACCAGGGCGAGGACAAGAAAAACGATCAGAACGATCCTGGTCATGCTGTCCATTGCCCGGAAATTCCGGCCGATTTTTTTAAATAATTTTTTCATTAGGCAAATATATATCCATTAAATAAAGATAGGTTAATTGTTGCAAGAAACAAACCAAAAGCAGTGTATTTATGACTGCGGTCTTGGCGGAGGAATTGGCAGGTCTTCGTTATTAGTTCCTGCCCATTTGTCACCTTCATCAATCAGCATCACCGGGATGTCTTCAACGATGGGGTATTTGCGGCCGCAATCCCGGCAGATAAGCCAGGTTTCTTTGTAAAGGTCGAGCAGCCCTTCTTTTTCACGGACACAAGCCGGGCAGCGCAGAATGTCTAAAAGGTCTTGATTGACCATTGGGTCTCCTTACTTATGCATTTGTCTCGGGTTACAAGGTAAGATTTTACCACTTTGAAAGCAAAAATCTACTGAGTTTCATCGGAGGTGGGAATGCCATCAGTTCCGGGGCCATATTCATAAATTGCCCGCCATGGATCATAATGCGTATAAAAGGAGTCTGAAAAAAACAGGCCTCCATCGCGGAAAACTGACCTTTCTATTTTTACATCCGCTCCATCCGCCTCCCAATCAACCTGCTTGATTTTGCCCGCATCCAGTTCCTTGTTGAGTTTATAAATTGGTTTTTTGGCTTCAACCACGTTGACCGGACCAGTAGTCAGCCATTCCACCGAACGGCCGTCGGAGGTGGAATAGAATTTCCAGGTCAAGCGGTTGGAGGCGCGATCGACGTAAGTCTCCATTAGAAGCCAGTAAGGTGTATCGTTGGTAAATTTGAGGTCAACCAGCGGTACATAGACTGTGGCGTCTAACCCGGCCAGGTTGGAATCGCGGCCATTGCCGGCAGTTTTTTCATAATAAGACACGCGGTAAGCGTGCGGATATCTTTCGATAATGGGGAAGCCCGCGAAGAAGGCGGTGCGGAAAAGCGTGGTGCTCACCTGGCATACTCCGCCGCCAACCCCTTCAATCGTGCGGCCATTGTAAATAATCAGCGCTTCTGAATAACCGTTATCAAGGCTGACTTCGCCCATATTAGCAGCCATCGAGAAAGTTGCGCCAGGTGGGACGAGCAGCCCGTGGAATTCGCTGGCGGCTTTTTCAATATTTTGGACACGTGCCTCGCTGGAGCCATAGAAATATGTGCTTTCCATATTAACAAGTTCGGTAATTCCCAATTCGGCCGCGGTTTTGGTGTCATTTACTGCAGGCTCAATGCTATTAAAAATAAGGACCGCTCCTGCCTGCCGCTGCGAGAGAGCGTTCTGAACAGCCGCGAGGCTGGCCTGAACATCCAATGCTCTGCCCATGGCTGAGGAGGACAGCAAATCGATCTGGCGGGTTTCGTCATTAAAGATAAAACGGGCGTTCTGAGGCCAGATATTCACCCTGGCTGCCAAATCATAGAGGTAGGCTGCCAACAGCTCCTGTCTGAATTCGGGAACCAGAGCGGTCTGACCGTTCTGCTGCTGCCTGTTGAAAACCAGCATGGGTGCCATATCTTCAGGCTTAATGTTGAAATTCCGGCCAGCGTCAGGCTGGCCTTCAGGAATTTGCAGGATAAACGGCTGCGCCAAGATTTCCTGCCCGGCAGACGCAAACTGACTGGCGTCTGTGATCTCGGGCTGCTGTTCAACAAGCGCCAGGGTGAAGAAGGAAAAGTCACCCCGTTCAGCCTGTTCTGCCATAATGTCAATGGTGGCAGGAATATCCAATTTACGTCCTGCCTGGCCGGGAATGGCTTTAACCTGGGTGCCATCTAATTCCAGGCTGGCTTCGCGCAGAGGCTGGTCATATGCCTGGCTGACCTGAGTCAGGTAATCGTATGCCTTTTGCTGGTCAAATGTAATTATGGCGGGCAGATCATGGTTCGCACGGCGGCTCAACAGCTGGTATGCCAGAAAACTGCCCAGCGACCCCTTACGCCCAAATCTATATGCCTGATAGACAGACGCATTGATATCAAAGCTAAAGCCTATCTGGTCGGGGGCTATTTGCCAAACGCGATCGGCATACGTCATGGAGATTTCCCCGGTACTGGAAATGGAGAAATTATCCCGCAGCTTTGCCGCGGCTTCGCCAATTGTTAAACCCGAGAGATCAATACCCCTCATCGAAATGCCAGGCATGATCCTGTCTGAAAACCGAACCTGGTCGAAGGTAATGCTTGCGAGCCAGAGAAAAATAAATAGAAAGAAACCTGTAATAACAGCAAAAAAAACCTGAAAAGCGAGGCGCTGCAGATCCTGTGGGTTTGAGGTGTTATCATCCTGCATGGGCTGAATTATAGCATCCGGTCATTTAAGGTAATTTTGGCACGGATTTCTGCTAAAAAGATATGAGTTTTGTAAAAATGAGGGCAATATTCCCAAATAGCCTTGACACACTGAAGCAGAGGCTTTAGAATACTCAGACACAAATACCTCAACGCATTTGCGGAAACGCAAAGCATTTACAACAGAATATCGTTTGAGGCGTGCCCGAGAGGTCAACGCAAATAGAGAACCGATGTTTACCTTAAAAAATCGGAAACATCGGTGGTTTTGTCTTCAAAACCCCTTGACATGACAGATTGATGTGGTAAAATCTGCCTCTCGATTCAATCGGAACCTTAACAACTGAAGAGTGAAAGGAAGTGCACCGATAGTTCTATTGAGTAATAAAAACTCAAAAGCAACACCAGTAATGGTGTAAATATTTTGCGGAGAGTTTGATCCTGGCTCAGGATGAACGCTGGCGGCGTGCTTAATACATGCAAGTCGAACGAGAAACTTTTGTCTTCGGATAGAGGTTTTCTAGTGGCGAACGGGTGAGTAACGCGTTGGTGACCTGCCCCGAAGTGGGGAATAACAGTTCGAAAGGACTGCTAATACCTCATGATATCAATTGGATTAGATACCTTTTGATCAAAGGCGAAAGCCGCTTTGGGAGGGGCCTGCGTCCCATCAGCTTGTTGGTAGGGTAATGGCCTACCAAGGCTAAGACGGGTAGGGGACCTAAGAGGGTGACCCCCCACACTGGCACTGAAACACGGGCCAGACACCTACGGGTGGCAGCAGTAGGGAATTTTGGACAATGGGCGAAAGCCTGATCCAGCAACGCCGCGTGCGCGATGAAGGCCTTCGGGTTGTAAAGCGCTTTTAGAGGAGATGAGAAAGGACAGTATCCTCTGAATAAGCCTCGGCGAACTACGTGCCAGCAGCCGCGGTAAAACGTAGGAGGCTAGCGTTATCCGGATTTATTGGGCGTAAAGCGTGTGCAGGCGGTTTAGTAAGTTGGATGTGAAAGCTCCCGGCTTAACTGGGAGAGGTCGTTCAAAACTACTAGACTAGAGAATGGGAGAGGGAGGTGGAATTCCGGGTGTAGTGGTGAAATGCGTAGATATCCGGAGGAACACCAGTGGCGAAAGCGGCCTCCTAGACCATTTCTGACGCTTAAACACGAAAGCTAGGGTAGCAAACGGGATTAGAGACCCCGGTAGTCCTAGCTGTAAACGATGTAGACTTGGCGTTGGCGGAGTTAAAATCTGCCAGTGCCGAAGCTAACGCGTGAAGTCTACCGCCTGGGGACTACGACCGCAAGGTTAAAACTCAAAGGAATTGACGGGGACCCGCACAAGCAGCGGAGCGTGTGGTTTAATTCGATGCTACACGAAGAACCTTACCAAGGTTTGACATGTAAGTGGTAGTGATCTGAAAAGTGAACGACCCTTCGGGGAGCTTACACAGGTGCTGCATGGCTGTCGTCAGCTCGTGTCGTGAGATGTTCGGTTAAGTCCGCTAACGAGCGCAACCCTCACTGTGTGTTATACGTGTCACACGGGACTGCCGGTTTTAAGCCGGAGGAAGGCGAGGATGACGTCAAGTCAGCATGGCCTTTATATCTTGGGCTACACACACGCTACAATGGTCTGTACAACAGGTTGCCAAGCCGCGAGGCGGAGCCAATCCTAAAAGCAGGCCTCAGTTCAGATTGTAGGCTGCAACCCGCCTGCATGAAGATGGAGTTGCTAGTAACCGCAGGTCAGCTATACTGCGGTGAATACGTTCCCGGGTCTTGTACACACCGCCCGTCACGTCATGGAAGCTGGCAACACCTGAAGCCGGTATCCTAACCGCAAGGAGGGAGCCGTCGAAGGTGGGGTTGGTAACTGGGACGAAGTCGTAACAAGGTAGGTGTACCGGAAGGTGCGCCTGGATCACCTCCTTTCTATAGAGTATCTGATCGGGCATCTCAGGATGCCAGGTCTACCAAAAAAATCTCGTACGGTGTACGAGTTCAATGGAACTATAGCATTTCCTTTCACTTCTGAGTTGTTGAGGTCCGTCTGGGCCTTTAGCTCAGCTGGTTAGAGCGCGCCTCTGATAAGGGCGAGGTCTCAGGTTCGAGTCCTGAAAGGCCCACCTCAAAATGAAATTGGGGATGTAGCTCAGCTGGGAGAGCGCCGCCTTTGCAAGGCGGAAGTCAGGGGTTCGAGTCCCCTCATCTCCATCAAATAGCAGGAGAATATTGGCAGGAAACGGCAAGAACGAATAAAAATAATAGCAGTAACAAATCGCAAGCGATTGATCGGCCCGGCGATTTGTCGGGCCGCTTTGTCTGAAAAAGCAAATTAACAAATAATAAGTTTGAAAGCGCTGAGTGCCGCGAAATTCGTTTCGAGGCAGTCAGCGCAGGCAAACTGCGCCGGCAGCAATGCCGACAGAACCTTAAAAAGTGAATAGTATGTAGGCCAAATTTTTGAAGCTAAATCAAAAAAATAATTAAGTTAATAACTTGATGATAGAAAACGATGAAAGAATGTCGATTTCTCCGCATCACGTTGAAGCTACTAAGGGCTAACGGTGAATGCCTTGGCGCCAAGTGCCGAAGAAGGACGTGGGTCACTGCGATAAGCCTCGGGGAGCCGTGAACAGGCTTTGATCCGGGGATTTCCGAATGGGGAAACCCGCCGCTGCAAACCAGCGGCATCATCAGCTGAATATATAGGCTGATTGAAGGGCACCAGGAGAACTGAAACATCTTAGTATCCTGAGGAAAAGAAATTATTCCCAGAGTAGTGGCGAGCGAAATGGGAGCAGCCTAAACCGCCACAGCTTGCTGTGACGGGGTTGTAGGACCTGACATATGGGAGTTACAAAATAAGTCATTAGCGGAATGGTATGGAAAAGCCAACCATAGAGGGTGAGAGTCCCGTATGCGAAAATGACTTGTCTTCCGTCAGGCACCTGAGTACTGCCGGGCACGCTAATCCGGCAGGAAGCTAGGGAGTCCACTCTCTAAGGCTAAACACACTTGGCGACCGATAGTGAACTAGTACCGTGAGGGAAAGGTGAAAAGCACCCCGACGAGGGGAGTGAAAAGATCCTGAAACCGTTAGCTTACAAACAGTCGAAGGGCTAATGGCGGGTTGGTGCTCCGGTGAAAGCCGGGTGCGCACCGCTATGCCTGACGGCGTGCCTTTTGGAGAATGAGCCTGCGAGTTAATCTTTGTGGCAAGGTTAAGGGAGTTACACCCGGAGCCGCAGCGAAAGCGAGTCTGAACAGGGCGTTCAGTCGCAAGGATTAGACCCGAAACCAGGTGAGCTACCCATGGCCAGAGTGAAGCGAGCGTAAAAACTCGTGGAGGCTCGAACCTACTAATGTTGCAAAATTAGGGGATGAGCTGTGGGTAGAGGTGATATGCCAAACGAACTTGGAGATAGCTGGTTCTCCCCGAAATAGCTTTAGGGCTAGCGCCATGCGTTCAATGCCGGAGGTAGAGCACTGGATGGGCAAGGGGGCTTATAGCTTACCGACCCCAACCAAACTCCGAATGCCGGTATTCTAGAGCATGGTAGTCGGACTACGGGAGATGAGTTTCGTGGTCAAAAGGGAAAGAGCCCAGATCATCGGCTAAGGTCCCTAAATTCAAGCTAAGTGGGAAACGATGTGGGGTTACTGCAACAACCAGGAGGTTTGCTCAGAAGCAGCCATCCTTTAAAGAGTGCGTAACAGCTCACTGGTCAAGTGATCCTGCGCGGAAAATCCAACGGGGCTAAGCTTGATACCGAAGCCATGGGCTTCAGATTATTCTGGAGCGGTAGGGGAGCGTTCTGTTTGCTGTGAATGCTGACTGTAAAGACAGCTGGAGCGGACAGAAGTGAGAATGCAGGCATGAGTAGCGTAAAACGTGTGAGAATCACGTTCGCCGTATGTCTAAGGTTTCCGACGCCAGGTTGTTCCGCGTCGGGTTAGTCGGGTCCTTAGCCGAGGCCGAAAGGCGTAGGTGATGGACAGCCGGTCAACATTCCGGCACCACTTTGTAGGAGCGATGAGGGGACGCAGTAAGGTAGGCCAGCCTGCGATTGGTTGTGCAGGTGCACCATGTGTCAAGCGTTGAGGTCTGTAGGCAAATCCGCAGACTGAGCCGAGACATGGTGGCGGTCCTTTAAGGCATAAGTGAGTTGAGCCTTGCTGCCAAGAAAAGCCTCTAAGCATTGATTGCAGAGTGCCCGTACCGCAAACCGACACTGGTAGACGAGTAGAGTATACTCAGGCGATCGGGAGAACTTTCGTTAAGGAATTAGGCAACTTAACCCCGTAACTTCGGGATAAGGGGTGCCTTTCGACGTGAAAGTCTAACTTGAGCGTTGAGAGGTCGCAGTGAACAGGCTCTAGTGACTGGTTAACAAAACCACAGGTCTCTGCTAAGCCGTAAGGCGAAGTATAGGGGCTGACACCTGCCCAGTGCCGGAAGGTTAAAAGGAGGGGTTAGCGCAAGCGAAGCTCTGAATTGAAGCCCCGGTGAACGGCGGCCGTAACTATAACGGTCCTAAGGTAGCGAAATTCCTTGTCGGGCAAGTTCCGACCCGCACGAATGGTGTAACAACTGGAGCACTGTCTCAACGAAAGACCCGGTGAAATTGAAATAGCTGTGAAGATGCGGCTTACCCGCAGCTGGACAAAAAGACCCCGTGGAGCTTTACTGCAGCTTGGCATTGAGTTTGGGTATGTTTTGTGTAGGATAGGTGGGAGACTTTGAAGCTGGGGCGCTAGCCTCGGTGGAGTCACCGTTGGAATACCACCCTGAACATATTTAGACCCTAACCCTGTACCGTTAACCGGACAGGGGACCGTGCCAGGTGGGCAGTTTGACTGGGGCGGTCGCCTCCTAAAGAGTAACGGAGGCGCCCAAAGGTTCCCTCAGGTTGAATGGAAACCAACCGCAGAGTGTAAAGGCACAAGGGAGCTTGACTGCAAGACCAACGCGTCGAGCAGAGACGAAAGTCGGGCTTAGTGATCCCACGACTCTGTGTGGAAAGGTCGTGGCTTATCGGATAAAAGCTACCCCGGGGATAACAGGCTGGTGAAGTCCAAGAGTTCACATCGACGACTTCGCTCGGCACCTCGATGTCGGCTCATCGCATCCTGGGGCTGTACAAGGTCCCAAGGGTCGGGCTGTTCGCCCGTTAAAGCGGTACGCGAGCTGGGTTCAGACCGTCGTGAGACAGGTCGGTCTCTATCCGCTGTGGGCGTAAGGGATTTGTGAGGAGCTGCCCCTAGTACGAGAGGACCGGGGTGGACAGACCTCTGGTGTGCCAATTGTCGTGCCAACGGCATAGTTGGGTAGCCAACGTCTGGCAGAGATAACCGCTGAAAGCATCTAAGTGGGAAACTCGCCTCGAGATTAGATCCCTGTTTCCGTATGGAAGTAAGGTCGCAGGAAGACTACCTGCTTGATAGGCGGCATGTGTAAGCATAGTAATGTGTTAAGCTAAGCCGTACTAATGACCGAGCGCTTCTTAAGCGTGGTGCGGAGAACTCGACAGTCTTTATCGTATCCTATATACTATTCATGGTTCACTAAAAAGTCTCTTGGTGATTGGAGCGACGCTGGTACACCCGGTAACATCTCGAACCCGGCAGTTAAGGGCGTCAGCGCCGATGGTACTTGGGGGGCAGCCCCCTGGGAGAGTAGGTCGTTGCCAAGAGACTTTTTTTATTTAATCAACCGCTGAATTTTCAGCTTAATCCACCGCAATGATTTTAAAATCTCTTACCCCCTCTTTTATCCACGCTCTTTCCTAATTTTTCCCCTCACATTATCATAGTATCCATTTAAAATTACCCCATGTTTGAGACTGCACACTTTCCTTTTTACAGGTTGAAAAACCAAATTCTGATTAATATATTTTATTCTAAGGCAACCAGAGAACAACGTGACTCTTCTTCAGACTCATGCTGCCTAGTGAAAGGGATTACTCCTACTATCCATTTCAATAACCCGCAAAACATACCATCATCATGTCCATTTCTCATCACTTTTAAGCCACTGCTCATGTCGCGGATTTATGATTATCCGGGCAGCCAGCGCGCTCATATCAGTTATGCCGCAGACACCCATCTGGCTGATGGCCAATTCCTGGATGAAGCGCTTAAAAGGTTTTGACCAACTCTGCGTATGGATGACGCATAAGCTATTTACCCGCATGGCTGGGACCTATGGCTTTATCGCTTCGCTGTCCTTGCTGCTGGTACCTGAAAAGGCTTCCACACGAGCTGAGTGCATCCACGGACTGGACACTTTCCTGGAAGGTCAGCACTGTTCTGTTTTATACCTGGCGACGGAAGGTTTGGATTTTCCTGCTGGTATCCCGGTTTTTCCACCGGACGGGGTGGGAAAATTCATCCGCCACACGCCTGAAGACCTGAAACTAAACCTGCCTGCCGGGGTTTATGAAGAAAGCGGTGAACTCTTGCTGAATTTCGGGCAGACTTCTGTCCTGGATTCTAAATACTTGTAAAGCATGAATAATCAAGAGGTTTCAACGATTGTGATGAAAGCCATCCAAGGCAGTTACCCATTCATCTGCACAGTCAAATTTAAGGGGCCAGGATTAAAACAATGAAGCAATTATCGCTGGGCAAATTACTGAGCATCAATACCTACTGGTTTGGCCTGTCATTCATGTGGGACAGCCTGCATCCTATTATTCTGCCGGCTATCCTGCTGCACCGCGTGCCTCTTCCCATGAAGAACAGCTATCTAGGGTTGCTCACCTTTGCAGGTTTGACGCTGGCGATGATCATCCAGCCAATTTCCGGCGCTGTCAGCGACAACTGGCGATCACGCTGGGGGCGCAGAAGGCCGCTGGGGCTGATCGGCACGCTGTTTGATTTTGTATTCCTGGCGCTGCTGGCGTGGTCGGGCAGCATCCTGGCGGTCATCATCGGCTATATCGGGCTGCAGATCGCATCGAATGTCGCGCAGGGCCCAATGCAGGGGCTGCTGCCGGATGAAGTTCCGGATAAACAGATGGGCACCGCCAGCGGGCTTAAGAATCTGATGGATATGGGCGGGTTGATCGCCGCTTCTATTGCCGCCGGCCGCCTGCTTTCGCCTGACGACCGCTACCCGACCGCAATCATGCTGGCAGTGATGGGCGTACTGGCAGTATCCGCGATTATCACCTTTACGACCGCACACGAAAAACCTACCAGCGACCTTAGAAGAGAAAAGAATCCGATCAACATCAAGAGGGTTTTCAGTGTGGATTTTCAGGGCAACCGCAATTTTTTCCGCCTGATCGCCTCTCGTTTTGTTTTTCTGATCGGCATCAATGGTGTTCAGACGTTCACGCATTATTACATTGGCGATGTGATGCAGGCACCCAATCCCGTCAAGGCGACCGGCGACCTGATGGCCTCTTTAGCTGTGGCGCTGGTGATCAGCTCGGTGCTGGGCGGCTGGCTGGCTGACCGCATTGGCTCTCGCCGCGTTCTGGTGCTCGCCAGCCTGCTGACTGCTTTAGGCTGCTTTTTGCTCATCACCGCGCACGACATGCAAACTCTGACCCTGTTCGGCGGCGTGCTGGGGGCAGGCATTGGTTTTTACCTTACATCCAGCTGGGCGCTTGCCAGCCGGCTGGCGCCAAAAGAAGAAGCCGGCAAATTCCTTGGGCTCACTAACCTGGCTACCGCGGGGGCAAGCGCTTTAAGCAAGCTGGGGGGAGTAAGTATTGATTTTGCCAACAATGCCGCACCGGGCAGGTTTCTGGGATATTCAGGAATGTTTATTATGGGCGGGGTATTCGCGCTGGCCAGCCTGATTTTTCTGGCGAAGGTAAAAGAATAATAATTCTTTGTACGACTCTGTAACTTGCCAGGCAAAAGCCTGAGCAAACCAAGAAACTTGGTTAAACCATGCCCTTTTACTGCAAGCATATTCTGGTTTGCATCAAGATCAGCCCCCTGTTTTTATTATTAGAGGTTTGTTAAACCATGAATAACTAGGGTTTTTTCCCTAATATTGAAGTAAGCTTTCAAAATATTATGGAAAAAGCTATGAGAAAAGTCAAAACGTTCAATATGGTTTCGCTGGATGGTTTCTTTGAAGGACCGAACCAGGAAATCGACTGGCATGTGGTAGATAACGAATTCAATCAATTTACCGCCAAACAATTCAGCTCAATCGATACACTCTTGTTCGGAAGGGCAACCTATCAACTTATGGCCAACTTTTGGCCAACACCAACAGCCATGATTGAGGACCCAATTACCGCGAAAATGATGAACGAAACTGACAAAATTGTGTTTTCGCGCACACTGGAAAAAGCGGACTGGAAGAACACCAGACTGGTAAACGGGGATGCCGCGGCAGAAATAATGCAGCTCAGGCAGCAGCCCGGCAAGGATATGATGATCTTTGGAAGCGGTCAGCTGGTATCTTCGCTAGCGCCGTTGGAAATAATTGATGAATACGGCTTCATGGTAAATCCGGTGATTTTAGGAAGCGGTAAACCGCTTATTTCAGGCTTGAAAGAACGGCTCCATTTTAAATCTAATAAGCGCCCAAACCTTTAAATCAGGCAATATTTTAATGATCTATGAACCAGAGAAAGGAACAAAGAAATGAATGATCAAGATATCATAATCACGCGTGTTTTTGACGCGCCGCGCGAGCAAGTTTGGAAGGCATGGACAGACCCTGAGCAGCAGATGCGCTGGTTTGGCCCAAAAAATTTCACAGCACATTCTCACAAAATTGATCTGCGCGTCGGGGGAAGGAGCATTTCCTGTATGCGCTCGCCTGAAGGAAAGGATTACTGGTCCACAGGCGTTTATCGGGAAATTGTGCCAATGGAGAAACTCGTCCTCACGGATTCCTTCGCGGATGAGCAGGGCAACGAGGTGCCGGCTACAGTTTACGGAATGGAAGGGGACTGGCCTGAGGAGCTGTTGGTGACAGTCACTTTTAAAGATCATGAGGGCGGCAAAACTTCATTCACACTAGTCCACAAAGGCTTGCCTGAAGTCCACAGGCTCGATGCCACAGCCGGCTGGAATGAATCTTTTGACAAGCTGGCAGAGATTCTAAAATAATTTTTCAGGAGCACTCGATATGCAAAAAATAGAAATGACGGCTGAACCGGGAAAGCAGGTGGTCACCATCGCCACTGTATTTGACGCGCCGCGAGACAAAGTATTTAAAATGTTTATCGACCCTGAACTGATCCCGCAGTGGTGGGGTCCGAGGCATTTGAAGACCCGGGTGGAGAAAATGGAAGTAAAGCCGGGAGGCATGTGGCGCTTCATCCAGCTTGACCCTGAAGGGAATGAATTTGCATTTCACGGTGTTTATCATGAGGTAGTTGCACCAGAGCGGGTGACTTACACCTTTGAATATGAAGGCATACCCGGACATATCCTTCTTGAAACGGTAATGTTTGAAGCACAGGGCAATAAAACAAAAATGACTGATACCTCTGTTTTCCAAACAGTTGAAGACCGCGATGGGATGCTGAGCGCGGGGATGGAGGGCGGGGAGGATGAATCAATGGAGCGTTTCGCAGAACTAGTGGAGAAAAATTGACCTTAAAACCAGCAAAAGGATTAATCCAGCATTAAAATAATTTCAGGCTTCAAAAACAGGGCACCAAAAGTAAAATTATTTAAGATCCTGAAGAATCAGTATTAGGAATTGATTGACATACCAATGGCTTAGCCGTATAATGATGACGGTTATATTTTTAAAAAGAAAATTTGCCAGGAGGCATATTAGACAGTAAGCTTCCAAAAAAACTGATTTGCTCACAGAAAACTTTACTCGGCTGAAGTGTGAATCGGTCGAGTTTTTTGTTGAGCGAGACCCTTCAAAAGGAAGGGAGGTGAATGATTAATGACTTCAGTAATATTACGACCAAATGAATCACAGGAACAGCTGATGCGGCGTTTTCGCAAGAAAATCGTCCGCTCCGGAATTTTAAGCACCGTGCGCAAGAAACGCTGGTTCATCTCCAAAAGCGAGGAACGCCGGATGGAAGCCAAAAAATCCGCCCGCAGGATGAAACGCAAGCAGTTTGAACACCCCGACCGATAGGCAGCGAACCTGTATAAGACAAGAAAGGAGTCTTAATGGGAAAAGAAGAAAAGATCCAGGTGGAAGGCAAAGTCATCGAAGCCCTTCCCGCGACGCAATTCCGCGTTCAGCTGGATAACGGGCATGAAGTGCTTGCTTATCTATCCGGAAAAATGAGACGGTATTATATCCGCATTCTACTGGGCGACCGAGTGAAACTTGAAATGTCGCCTTACGACCTGACCCGCGGCCGCATCACTTACCGCGAAAAGAAGAACCGCCCGATGGAAGAAGTAGGAGAACAAACGTAATAAAATCCCCGGCTTTTGGCCGGGGATTTTTCTTATTTGGTGTACATGATGCTGTTGTCGAAGAGCGTCAGCGCTTTCATGTAATTGGCCCTTTCAAATGCGGCCGGCTCCGCGACAGATTTCTGGCTTAGAACGCCCCTCATCTGATGGATAGATTTGTAGTCGTAATCATCCATCCATTGGCTGAATTCCTCCAGCAGGGGTTTAGCCCGCTCAATACCATTCTTCACCAGTTCGGAAGCGGTCATTGCAACGCTTGACCCAGCCATAATCGATTTGACCATATCCTCGGCAGTATGCACCCCGCTCGGTCAACGCGAAATCTGCATGAATTCGATCAAACAAAATGGCAATCCAGCGCATCGGCAGCAGCAGATCAGAAGAGTCGCTCAATTCCAGCGCAGGCACAACCTCCAGTTTGGTGATATCCAGGTTGGGCTGGTAAAAGCGATTGAAAAGCACCAGCGCTTTAGCTCCAGCGCTGACTGCCCGAGCGGCAAAGTGCGGCAGGCTGGAGTAGAAGGGGCTGAGTTTGACAGCCAGCGGGATCTTGATGGATTTATGGATATCCGCGATAAGCTGCAGCTGCGCGGTTTCAAGGTCTGCTGAGGGCAGGCTGGGATCGGTGGTTATGAAATACATATTGAGTTCCAGCGCGTCAGCACCGGCTTCTTCAATCATTTTGGCGTACTTGATCCACCCGCCGGTAGAAATGCCGTTCAGGCTGCCGATGACGGGGATCTTTACTGATTCCTTGGCGCGGCGGATGAGTTTGAGATAGTTTTCGGGGCCGGTATTATAGGCGCCCAGCTCGGGGAAGTAGGTGATCGCTTCGGCGAAAGATTCTGTCCCGCGCGTTAGAAAGTAATCTAATGCCAGAGAGTCATGAATGATCTCTTCCTCAAATAATGAGTAGAGCACCACAGCCCCCAGCCCGGCATCTTCCATTCGCTTGATGTTTTCAAGCTTTTTTGAAAGCGCTGATGCCGAAGCGACCAGGGGTGAACTTAATTCCAAGCCGAGATAGTTAGTCCTGAGATCTGCCATTTTTCACCTTTCTTTTATAAAAAACCATGCGGATGCCCGCTGGCACCCGCATGTCTGCGATTATTCTTTCGGCTGAGCCTCACCATATGAGATGGCTGCCATCTGGCTGTATTTCTGCCAGCGCTCCAGGGCATCGCCCTGTGCCAATTTGAGCAGAGCTTCAGCCCGTTCTTCATTGGATTGAACCAGCATGCGGTAGCGGGTTTCGTTATAGGCATAATCTTTCACCGGGATGGTGGGTTCTTTGTAGTCCAGCTGAAGCGGATTCTTGCCTTCCTTGACCAGGTCGGGATTGTAACGGTACATCGGCCAGAGGCCGGATTTGACCGCCAGCTCCTGCTGTTTCAGACCGAGCTTCATGTCAATGCCGTGGGTGATGCAGTGTGAATAGGCAATGATGAGCGACGGGCCGTCATAAGCTTCCGCTTCGAGGAAGGCTCGCAGGGTCTGCATGATCGCTGGCACCCATCGCCACCTGGGCGACATAGACATAGCCATAAGTCATGGCGATCATGCCCAGGTCCTTCTTGGGCAGGCCTTTGCCTTTGGCGGCAAATTTTGCCACTGCAGCCCGCGGTGTGGCTTTGGAGGCCTGGCCGCCGGTGTTGGAATACACTTCGGTATCCAGCACCAGGATGTTGACATTGCGGCCGGAGGCCAGCACGTGGTCCAGCCCGCCGTAACCGATATCATATGCCCAGCCGTCACCGCCGATGATCCAGACGCTCTTCTTCACCAGCATATCCGCCAGCTACAGCAAGCTGCTTGGCAGCTGGATCTTTGATCTTTGCCAGCTTCTGTTTCAGGTCAGCCACGCGCTCGCGCTGGGCCTGGATGCCGGCTTCTGTCGGTTTGGTCTGCATTGAGCAGTTCATCTGCCAAGCTGGCTCGCCGATGCTTCGCTGACTGGCTGCTTGACCAGTTCGCGGGCGAATTCATTCTGCTTGTCCATGGTCAGGCGCATGCCCAGACCAAATTCGGCGTTGTCTTCGAACAGCGAGTTGGACCAGGCCGGGCCGCGGCCGTCCTTATTGATGGTCCAAGGGGTGGTGGGCAGGTTGCCGCCGTAAATGGAAGAACAGCCGGTGGCATTGGCGATGACAGTGCGGTCGCCGAAGAGCTGGGACACCAGTTTGATGTAAGGAGTTTCACCGCAGCCGGCGCAGGCGCCGGAGAATTCAAACAGCGGTTGCAGCAGCTGCGAATTCTTGACGGTGTTGGGCATAAATATGCGTGCGGTCAGGATCGGGCAGACTGAGGAAGAATTCCCAGTTGTCGCTTTCCGCTTCGCGCAACGGCGGCTGGGGAGCCATATTGATGGCTTTGCGTGCCGGATTGGTTTTGTCTTTGGCCGGGCAGTCTTCAACGCACAAACCGCAGCCGGTGCAGTCTTCAGGAGAAACCTGGATGGTGTATTTCATGCCCGGGAATTCTTTGAACTTCGCATCGATGGACTTGAAGGTCTCGGGAGCATCCGTTGAGCAGAGCGGGATCATATACTTTCTGCGGATGACCGCATGCGGGCAGACAAAGGCGCATTTACCGCACTGGATGCAGAGGTCAGGTTCCCAGACCGGGATCTCAAGCGCAATATTGCGCTTTTCCCATTGGGTGGTGCCGGTCGGGAAAGTGCCATCCACGGGCATCGCGCTGACAGGCAGGTCGTCGCCGTCGTTGGATGATCATGGCGCCCAGCACTTCTTTAACAAAGTCCGGAGCATCGGCAGGCACCGCCGGGCGGCGGGTGAGTGTGCTGGTGACGTTGGCGGGCACTTTGACTTCGTGCAGATTCGCCAGGGTGGATCCACAGCTTCGAAGTTCTGCTTGACAACCGCCTCGCCGCGTTTGCCATAGGTCTTCTTGATGGATTTCTTGATCTCGTCGATGGCTTCATCTCGTGGGAAGAACACCGCTGATGGCGAAGAAGCAGGTCTGCATGATGGTGTTGACGCGGCCGCCCATGCCGGTCTTGTTGGCGACTTCGTAGGCATCGATGACGTAGAACTTCAGTTTCTTGTCGATGATGTCTTTCTGGACTTCCTGCGGCAGTTTATCCCAGACTTCGTCCGGGCCATAAATGCTGTTGAGCAGGAATACGCCGCCGGGTTTGGCATATTTGAGCATATCGAACCGTTCGAGGAAGGTGAACTGGTGGCAGGCGACGAAATTGGCGTCATTGTTGCCGATCAGGTAAGGAGCGCGGATCGGTTTGGGGCCAAAGCGCAGGTGCGAGATGGTCACCGTGCCGGATTTCTTGGAGTCGTACACGAAATAACCCTGGGCAGAATTGTCGGTCTCTTCACCGATGATCTTGATGGAGTTCTTGTTGGCGCCAACGGTGCCATCTGCGCCCAGACCAAAGAACACGCAGCGCACGGTGTCGTCGCTCTTCGATGCTGAAATGTCGGGTCATAATCCAGGCTGGTGTGGGTCACATCATCATTGATGCCCACGGTGAAATGGTTCTTGGGAGCTTTCTTCTTCAGTTCGTCAAAGACACCCTTGACCATGGCCGGGGTAAATTCCTTGGAGGACAGGCCATAGCGGCCGCCGACCACGACCGGGCTGTCTTTGAAAGGCGCAGTGCCATTCTTGACGGCTTCAATGCATGGCGGTGACCACATCCTGGTAAAGCGGTTCGCCATCGGCACCGGGTTCCTTGGTGCGGTCCAGCACAGCGATGGTTTTGACGGTTGCCGGCAGGGCTTTCAGCAGAAGTTCAGACTGAGAAGGGGCGGAATAAGCGCACGGATGACAACGCCCACTTTTTCACCTTTGCCTGCTAGTAATTGACGGTTTCTTCGGCAGTTTCAGCACCTGAAGCCATGATGATGATCACGCGTTCGGCATCCGGAGCGCCGGTATAATCAAAGAGTGATACGCGCGTCCGGTCAGCTTGGCGAATTCGTCCATGGCCTTCTGGACGATAGCCGGGCAGGCGTGTATAGAAGGGATTGACCGTCTCACGGCCCTGGAAATAGACATCCGGGTTCTGGCGCGGTGCCGCGCAGAACGGGATGTTCGGGTGAGAGCCCGCGCTGGCGGTGGGCTGTGACCAGTTTTTCATCGATCATTGCGCGCATCATCATCTTCGTCAACCGCTCGATCTTGTTGACTTCATGCGAGGTGCGGAAACCATCAAAGAAATGCAAGAAAGGAACGCGGGATTCCAGGCGTGGCGGCCTGGGCGATCAGGGCCATATCCTGCGCTTCCTGCACGGAGCGGGAGGCCAGCAAAGCCAAACCGGTCTGCGCGCGCGGCCATCACATCAGAATGGTCGCCGAAAATGGACAGAGCCTGGGCAGCCAGCGAGCGGGCGGTGACATGGAAAACGGTGGCGGTCAGTTCGCCGGCGATCTTGTACATATTGGGGATCATCAGCAGCAGACCCTGGGAGGCGGTGAATGTGGTGGTCAGCGAACCGGTTTGCAGCGCACCGTGAACTGCACCGGCAGCGCCGCCTTCGGACTGCATTTCCATCACCAGCGGAACGGTTCCCCAGATGTTTGGTTTACCAGCTGCTGCCCACGCATCAGCAAATTCGCCCATGCCGGATGATGGGGTGATAGGATAGATCGCGATGACTTCATTGAGGCGGTAAGCGGTATACGCTACTGCTTCATTGCCATCCATCATAACCTGTTGACGTTTCATCAATAACTCCTTAAGAATATAATTTTGGGTTTTCCTAAACGCCTATTAGGCGGAATAAAATGGTTTGTGAAAAAACCAATTAATAATACCACTTTTTGATTTCAGGATAAATTTAAGGGAAAATTGTTGAATATCAGCTCAGATAATCTCTGGCCAGCAGAAGCGCAGCCAGGCTTTTGCTGTCGATCAGCTCGCCTTTTTCGATCATTCCCCATACTTCGTTAACAGAAAACTGTTTCACTTCCAGAAATTCATCTTCATCCATGTCTAACGGCGCATGAGTAAGGCCGGTGGCCAGGAATATATGGTTAATCTCGCTGGAGTACCCGGCCGCGAGGTAAACAGAGCCCAAAAGGCGCAAGCTGCCGGCGGCCATGCCGGTCTCTTCGCGGATCTCTCTGGCAGCGCAGGCTTCGGGCAGCTCTCCAGCATCCATCACACCCGCGGGAAGTTCCAGCATATGGCATTCGCAGCCCATGCGGTACTGGCTGACAAACCATACCTTTCCATCAGCATCAAAGGGAACAAGCGTCACAGAATCTTTGTGGCTGACCAGATCGTAGGCGCGTTCGCGCCCGTCGGGCAGGCGCACCTGCAATTTTTCCACATCAAAGGCGTGGCCGTTGAAAACCGTCTTGCGGGAGAGAATGGAATGGGTCATGGGTTACCTATTAATTTTTGTTGGTTTATTTATCTATTGCTCCGTTATGATGGATTGGGAAACCATCAACCCAACCTGCGATCGGTGAATTTATTTACCATTAATGTATAGGGATGGCAGTCTACCATCCCAACCTGGTGGATTTATTAAACCACAGATGAACATGGATTAGGGAAGATAAACAGAAATATATTTGTTTTGGTAAAGATAAAAATACAAAAGAATGAATCTCGGAGGAAAACATAATTTCAAAGAATTGAATTCCCAATGGGTTGATGCTGCGGATATTAAATATGTCGATAAAAGAGAAAAAGAATAAAATCAGACCCTAAAGGTTTTAGAAACCTTTAGGGTCTGGAAAATAGAGGAAGGTAAATAATGATCACCATTCGCGAAGAAACACCTGGTGATATAGACCGGATTCGTGAGATAAATGATGCCGCGTTCAACCAGCCCAATGAAGGGCGCATTGTGGACAGGATCAGGCAAGCCTGCCGCGAAACACTTTCGCTGGTGGCAGTTAAGGATGAAAAAATTGTCGGGCATATCTTTTTCAGCCCGGTCGAAGTTGAAACGCAGGCAGGCATCATCAAAGGCATGGGGCTTGCGCCAATGGCAGTCGCGCCTGAACATCAGAAGCAGGGCATCGGGTCGCAATTGGCGGGGGAGGGATTAAGAATTATCAGGGAACGCGGGTATCCGTTTGTGATTGTGTTGGGGCACGCGGATTATTACCCGCGGTTTGGCTTTAAACCCGCATCGCTTTACAGCCTGACATGCCAGTGGGAGGGCGTTCCGGATGAGGTGTTCATGGCGATGATCCTGGATGAAGAGAAGATGAATGGCGCTGCGGGTGTGGCGAGATACCGGGATGAGTTCGATGATGCGATCTAGGTAGGCGGCTTCGGCAGGCTCAGTGAATACTCAGTCAGCAAAAATTAAAAGACCCTGAAGGTTTTACCGTCAGGGTCTGTTTCGATTTTTTGTCTTAATTATTCGGGTAATAATCCGAACCGTAATAATTGGGATCATTGGTCACTAGAAGCACCACGAGTGAAGGGGTACCGCGCAGGCTGTCGGGGACGTTTAAGGTGGTTGTGAAGCCATAACCCTGCGAAGCATCCGGCTTATAGGTGGTTGTGCCCACCACGATGTACTTGCTGAAGTCGTACATGCCCTCAGGGGCCATCTTAAAGGTCACTTCCATATTATTCAGAAGCCAGGGATAGGAGCCCTGAACGGTCACAGTCTGGTCCTTTACGTGCCCGGTGACACAGATGTATAAGCCCGGGGCGCATTTTTTGGTGTTATAGGTCAATTCAACCACGGGCGCGGGGCCGGCGGTGGAAGTGGGCAGCGGTTTAGCAGTCGGTTCAGCCGCATCGGGCTCGGGCGTCTCTTCGGTGGTGGCTTCATCATCGCCAGTATCGGCAACTTCGGTGCCGGCTGCCGGGGTGGCATCTACCGGGACAGCCATGGCGGTCTGGGTGCCAGCGATAATATCTTTCATTATCTGCGACTGCGTGGACACCGGGTTGGGAAGGGCTGTCTCCTCAACCGGCAATTGAGACGGGCTGCCGGTAGCGGAGCGCGTGCAGGCGCCGATGGCAACGCTGAGTATGATGAAGACTGCCAGTAAAACAATTTGATTCCTTTTCATGAGTTATTCTCCTCCAGAGGCTATCTTTTCACAAATTATTTTAATAAATATTACATATATATTATCTTAGCATGGCATGGCATGCGAGTCAATATAAATATACACCATTAAATTGTAAAAAAAGCGCGGGAATTACCCGCGCTTCAAAGATCTGGCTGCCAAAATTTAGGGCGTTACACCTGGAATTGTGAACACAAAGGGCGCGTTGCTGGGCAGCAACATGGTGTTGATGTTGGGCGACAGCTTGGAAATATACTGGTAGGTCAGCAGTTCCGGGTTATTAGCAATTGCGTCCTGGATGAGCTTAAGCGCGTTGGCTTCTGCCTCTGCTTCGATCAGGCGCGCTTTGGCGGCGCCTTGAGAGGAGATAACCGCCGATTCCGCCTGGCCCTTGGCTGTTTCAATGGCCTGCTGGGCTTCCTGTTTGCGCTGCTGCACAACGAAGACCGCCTGCTGCACCTGCTGTTCGGCAATCTGCTTCTGTTCCACAGAAGCGGCATATTCGGGTGAGAAGGTGATATTCCTCAGCACGAAATCATTCAGGACCAGTCCGTTTTCTTTAAACTTTTTGGCCAGGTTATCCTGGATGTATTTGACCATTTCAAAACGTTTATCGGCAACGACTTCTTCGACGCCGTATTGCGATACCGCATCGCGGATGATGCCGCGCGACTGGGCGCGCACCAAATCATTGGGGTAGCGATCCTGCCACAGGATGTGGACTTTCACTACCTGATCCGGATCAACCTGATAGATGACCGAGGAGTCGATAAAAATCTCCTGGCCGTTCAAAGTACGGGCAGTGATGGAATCGTCTCCAATAATCTGCCCTTCATTGGGAACGATCGACATGGTATAGGTCTGGCGTGAGATAGGATATCGTGCCACACGTTCCATAAAGGGCACGATCCAGCGTAAACCCGGTGTTACGGGCTCTTCGCGGTAGCCCTCGGGAGTTAAAGCTGAAATAACGACGCCGCGTTCCTCAGGTTCTATAAAAACCAATCCGGCGCTCATAAAGCGAAACGCACAAAGCAGCTGCGAGCAGCGAGATAACGATTGTGCGCCCATTCTTCACTTTTGTGCCGCGCGCCGCCTGCATGGTGACAATGACAATGGCGGCCAAAACACGCCACCCATAATAACGCGGATAATGCCCCGATTACATCAGTGATTCTCATTTCTTCTCCATTTCTTTGATTACCGCTTAATTTTTACACAAAATCAATAAAATCACATTAATCATTTCTTAATTATTCGATTTTTTTGGGGAAAAAGCCGTAAATAGCGATCAAAATTCCAACAGGATGGTCACAGGGCCGTCATTGTGGATCTCCACCAGCATGTCCGCGCCAAATTCACCGCTCTGGGTTTCGACACCCAGTTTTTTCAGGGCTTCGATAAAATAATCCACCAGCGGGCTGGCGATTTCAGGCGGGGCAGCGTCGATAAAGGAGGGGCGGTTGCCTTTGCGCGTGTCAGCCATCAGGGTGAACTGCGAAACAACTATGGCATTCCCATGAATATCCAGTATGGATAAATTCATCTTTCCGGCATCGTCACTGAAAACTCGCAGGTTGGAAATTTTCTTTGCCAGGGAGTCCGCTTTTTCCCGGGAATCGTCCTTTTCAACCCCCAGAAGAATCACAAAGCCCTGACCAATGCCGGCGACAACCCTGGTATTGATGGTGACCTGGCCTTTGGTAACGCGCTGAATGACGGCTCGCATGATTAATTTAATGGTATCCAAAATTGCGACTTTAAAACAACCCGACTGCCTGGCGTACTTCAGCCATGGTCTGCTGAGCGATCACACGGGCGCGTTTGGCGCCATCGCGCAGCACGTCAAACACATAATCCGGGCTGCGGTCCAATTCGGCGCGTTTTTCGCGGAAAGGCGCAAGAGCGTCATTCAGGTTTTTGGCGAAGAGCTGCTTGCATTCCACGCAGCCAATACCCGCCCGGCGGCATTCGCGGTTGACCATCTCAACTTCTTCCGGGCTGGAGAAGATCTTATGCAATGTGTAAACATTGCACACATCCGGGTTGCCCGGGTCGCTGCGGCGCTGGCGTGCCGGGTCGGTGACCATCTGCATCACACGCGCCTGGGTTTCTTCAGGGGTGGCGGCGATTTCAATATGATTGTTCAGGCTTTTGCTCATCTTGTTCACTGCCGTCAATACCCAGCACCTTGGGAACTTCGGTGACCTTCATTTCGGTTCGATCAGGACATTGGTATTGTAGCGGTAATTGAAGGAGCGCACCAGTTTCGCGGCGAATTCAATATGCGGCGCCTGGTCAATGCCCACCGGCACAGCGTTGGCTTTATAGAGCAGAATATCCGCAGACATCAGCACCGGGTAACCCACCAGGCCGTAATTGACATTATGCGGTTCTCGCGGACTTTTTCTTTAAATGTCGGCAGGTCGGTCAGTTTACCCAACGGAGTAACCATTGAAAGGATGGTGTGCAGTTCAGTCACCTCAGGCACGTGCGATTGCACAAAAATGATCGATTTCTGCGGGTCAATGCCGGCCGCCAGCCAATCCAGCGCCATTTCGTAGGTGTTCTCTTTCAGATTCTGGGTGGTTTCGAGTGTGGTCAGCGCGTGCAGATCCACGATGCAGTAAACGCATTCATATTCTTCCTGCAGTGCCACATAGTTCCTGATCGCGCCGAGATAATTGCCCATGTGCTGGCGGCCGGTTGGCCGTGCGCCGGAAAAAACGCGTCCTTTACTTGCCATTGTTATTTCAATAACCTTTCCATAATTAATTGTTCCACTTCACCCGGGTGCGGAAGCCGCCCGGTTTTAAGTTTTGAATAGACCAATTCATCCTGAAAGGTCACTTCAAAACACCCGGTACGATCTGAGGGTTTGACGGCGGCATCCTGCAGCCTGCCCGCGAACTGCAACATAAGAGAGTCTGCCAAACTGGCAGCCTGGCTGTCAAAGTGTCAGGCCGCGCAATATTCAATTAAAACTTTTGCTTCCATTTTCTTTACTCCTGTTGGCCAAATTGAATTATAACTGACCCATGGGTTCTCGCTTCTGTGAATCTTGGTAAAATCCGTGATAATGACTCATTCACCCTTACATGTACCCGCAGGTAAAAGGATTTTCGACCTGATCATTTCTTTAGCTGCTCTGGTCATTCTTTCACCTTTACTTCTGATTATCGCAGTTTTACTGCTGGCTTCTGAGGGGCTGCCCCTTTTCTTCTGCCAGGACCGCCCCGGTTTGGGCGGGAAGGTCTTTAAGATCTGCAAATTTCGTACCATGAAAGCTGAGCGCGAATCAACCGGTGCGCTGCTGACGGACGGGGAACGCATAACGAAAGCGGGAATGTTTCTGCGCCGCACCAGCCTGGATGAGCTGCCGGAACTGCTCAATGTAATTAAGGGAGAAATGAGCCTGGTAGGCCCGCGGCCGCTGCTCGTTCAGTATCTGGGGCGCTATTCTCCTGAACAGGCGCGCCGCCATGAGGTTCCGCCCGGCATAACAGGCTGGGCGCAGGTTAACGGGCGCAATGCTATTACATGGGATGAAAAATTCCGCCTGGATGTCTGGTATGTAGACCACTGGTCTTTTTGGCTGGATATCCGCATCATTTTCATGACGATCTGGAAAGCAATAACAGGCGAGGGAATTTCGCAACCCGGCCGCGCGACCATGGATGAGTTTATGGGAAACTCAAAAGAAAAGAAATAGGCACCAGTTAATTTACTGGCAGGGGATTAATTAAATTATCCTGCAGCAGGTCCATTGTGATATGAGCGAATTCCAGTTTTCCCTGGCTCAGCCACACCAAGCCATCATTCACCGAGACATACTGATTATCGGCGATCTTGATGCCAGCGTTAATCACTTTACCGCCTTTGCCGTCCAAAAGGTCCTGCCAGATTTCGGTGATGGGAGAAATGCCATCTGCGTAGATGGTGGCAACCCATTTCGGCTTTCCCTCTGCCGGCGGGGACTGGCTGCCGATCATGGCCACATCCTGAGCTGCCAGATAGGCCATCAGTTCAGATGAAGCAGCTTCTTTGGCGACATACAGCACATTTATTTTATAAGGGCTGATTGAATCATAGCCTGCCTGCCAGGCAGAGGCGGGGCTGGCAGCCGGCTGGGTGGAAATGACCGGGTAAGCGCTGAGAGGGTAAAGTAGTGAAGTGCAGGACCCGCAGTAATAATTGACGCCGTTAACAAAAGCCTGGCTTACCGGTATATTCTCAGCAGTAAGCAAAGCGCCGACACGGAAATTGGGCGCCAAAAGCGCGGCCAGGTAACCTGCCATAAAAGCGGTGTGATCTTCGCGAGTGCGGATGATGGTGACATTGGGTCCCGGATTCCAATCCTGGTCTGTAATTGCCACGAATTGGGTGCCCGGCGCGCCTGTTGCCAGGCTGCCCAGATTGGCAGGCTGTTCGAGGTAAACCAATATTCTGATATCCGGGGTAATCTCATCGGCATTTATCTGCTCACGCTTCTCAAATTCAAGCCCTGATGAAGCGGCTAATTCCCGCAATACTGTTTCTGCATCATTCGCGATAACCGGGTCTGTATCAGCCGGGGCTACCAGAACTACACGGCTGGCAGAAGGCGTGGGTGAGGGCAGCGCGGTAGGCTGGGCCTCAACTGGTGTGGGCTGAGGCTGCGCATTCTGTTTACCGCAGCCGGAAACAGCCAGTATCAACATAAGAAATGACAGCAGCAAAAACTTTTTAACAAATTTCTGGTTTTTACGAAGCATAGGCGTTATTTTACTCTAATGCACTGCATGGGTTATAATTGCGCCCATGAATGCGCCTGAACAAAAGGCTGCTTTTTTTAACCTGAAAAATATATCTAGCCAAAACTTTAAATCGTTTAGGATAGTTTTTTTTTGCTAATCTTTAACCGCAAGGAGTTTCCTTATGCCTATTAATTTTGGTACCGACGGCTGGCGGGCTGTCATTTCAGATACATTCACTTTTCACAACTTAAGGATGATTACCCAGGCCATCGCTGACGCGGTTAAATCCGAGGGCTGGCTGAACGGAATGAAAATCGAACCGGCACCGGATCCCAGGAAAATGATAGTGGGTTTTGATACACGCTTCTTATCGGACCGTTATGCCCGTGAAGCAGCCCGTGTGCTGGCAGCCAATGGTTTTAAAGGTATTTCTGACACAGGCAGATGCGCCAACGCCGGTAATTTCATATGCGGTAAAAAACATGAACGCTATTGGCGGAATCATGATCACCGCGTCGCATAACGCACCGCGCTATAACGGCGTGAAATTAAAGGCTGCATACGGCGGTTCAGCGCTGCCTGAACTATGCCGCAAGGTTGAGGTGTATCTGAACGATAATGAGGCGCAGGGGCGCGGTCCAAATTTGATCGATTATGATATCGCGCGTGAAAAAGAGCTCATAACACGCTTCAATCCTATACCGATGTATTATGAGCACCTGCGCAAGCTGATTAATTTTGACATTATTGCCGAAAACCCTCAATACATTGTTGTCGATTCCATGTATGGGGCCGGGCGCGGCGTCATCCGCGGGGCGCTTGAAGGCACTGGCTGTGAAGTCTATGAGATCCGCAACGAACTCAACCCGGGCTTTGGCGGTGTGCACCCTGAGCCGATCGCCCAATACCTGAGCGCACTTTCGGGCGCAATTTGCATGGGTAAGGGCAGCCTGGGTCTGGCGACGGACGGCGACGCCGATCGCATTGGCGCAATGGATGAACGCGGTGTTTTTGTTGACCCGCACAAGATTATGGCGCTGACCATCCGTTATCTTGCAGAAAAACGCAAGCTGAAAGGGTCAATAGTACGAACGGTTTCTTCCACGCGTATGATCGATCTGCTCGCGAAGCACTATGGCTTAACGCTGCACGAGACGCCGGTCGGTTTTAACCATATCGCTGATTATATGCTCAAGGAAGAGGTATTGATGGGCGGCGAGGAATCGGGCGGAATCTCGTTTCAGGGCCACATCCCTGAAGGCGACGGCATTATCATGGGCCTGCTGCTGGTAGAAATGGTGGCTGAAGCCAAGGTGCCCCTTTCTGAAATGATCGCCAGCCTGATGGCTGAATACGGTCCCGCGTTTTATGCGCGCCGCGACCAGCGCCTGAGCCAGCCTGTGGCTAAATCTAAAATGGTGCAAAAACTGATTAACGAAGCGCCTGCTTCTATTGGCGGGGAAACGGTTCAAGAGGTCTCCACATTGGATGGTGTGAAATACATCCTGGCCGATAACTCCTGGCTGCTTATTCGTCCATCAGGAACCGAACCGGTGATCAGGGTTTATGCGGAGGGCAGGTCAGAAGAAATGGTGCAGGCTTTGCTGGCTTATGGCGAAGCTGTGGCGAACGCGGCAAAATAACCGGAAATTATTTTCCAACTGCTAAGACAACTTTCATTAATTGGATATCCCCAGCCACGGAAAATCAGGCAACGGCAGAGGAAGGTATCAAGAGTCTGTTTTCCGCAGGGTAAAAAATAAAGCGGCAAACAGAACCAAAAAAGGGATGAGGGGGCGATTATAGCGGGGCTGCACTTCAAATAAGGAATACGAACACAAGGCGCAAAGAAAAATGGTCAAACCGATCCAGGATATATTTTTTAAAACCGGTTCATAAAGGAATATAAAAAGCACCGCAGCAGCTGAAACACACCAAAAACTATATTGGCTGAACTGAGCAAACCAATTGTGAATTATCTCAACGGGGAAAAGCCAGGTGGATTCAATAATTGCGAGGTCTCTATTTTCAAAATTAAACACATAATCAGCGACATAGGTTGTATCCCCCAATAAATAAGAATACTTTACTTTTAAGATTTAAAATATGCAATCGGATCGGAAAAAACCCGATCTAAAACGACAGGAAGGCCCCTTTTCCAAATTTCTTGTGCGGGCCAGCTATCTACAAGGTCGCCATCTTGATAATTGACCCTTCCCTCAAAAGCCATGTTGGTACCCTTGAGTAAGGGGGAAACAATATTGCGGCTATCATTGACAGCAGAATCGTCAACATGGACAGAGGCAATTACGGCATTAAAGGTAAATATGCAGGTCAATAATCCGAGCACCAAGGCAACCGCAAAAACAGCGAGCTGTTTCCAGGAACGCCTGTTCTGCAAGAATAACGGAAGGATCAAGACAGGCGCATAGATAAGCATAGTGAAGCGAATAAATAAGGCCATACCAAAAAAGAATGCGCTGATGACCAGCTTATGCCATTTCGCGGTTTTCAAGTAACCCATCAGGAAAACAACACATAGTATGAAAAAAGTGATTGACGGGATATCGTTATTCACAATGGCAGCCATACCTGATTGTGAAGGCAGCATTCCGAACAGATAAGCAGCCAGAATGCCGGCCCTGCTATAGCCACTTTCTTTTCCGATCCAAAATAACCCAAGCATTGAGAGCGCGTTGAGAAGGATGTTTACAACTTTTGCTGTATCAGCGGATGGGTGAATCCGATAGAAAAGGGAAAGCAAACGCGTGAACGTTGCATATATGTTAATTGACACATCGGGTTCTCCCCTCGCCAATTTCAATGCCAGATTATTGAAATCCAAAAAATCTGAAACCTGGGCATTTGGTATCGAGCGGATATAAATGATTTGCAGAACTGATGCAGTCAGTATGATGGAAAGAAGCACCCATATCTGCGCGTCTGGAAACTTTCTAGTAAATGAGTTGATCCCGATAGGTATTAAAACAAAAGCAGCTATTGAAAAACCCAGGATCAGAAGGTTATGGCTGATGACATTGATAAGCTCGTTCTGATAATTCAGACTGGTATAAAACAGGAAACTCAAGATCAATAAAAGCCCGTACTGAACCGGGAGATCGCGAGGGCTGGCTGTGCGCGTCCGGATAAAGATCGATGATGAAAAAAAGTACAGGAATAATAACAGCGCCCGCGCGATTGGATAAAAAAAGATCCATGCGTAATATAGGACAGATAAACCTGATTGATCAAAGGTCTGGTTTTCGAAATCCAGTTTTACAGGCAATACTGGTGAATTAACGCGGGTGAGTGAGGCAACGACAAAGGTGAACGCGACAGCAAGGAAAAGGTGCCAGCCCCAACGCCTTGTTAATTCACCTTTGTATAGTGGCAACTTCCTGTAAATTTGTGCGGATATTTTTCTCCACAGCAGCCGATAAAGGAAAAACCAGGTTATCAGGCAACCGGCGAAGATGAGTTCCTTTATAAATTTTGGGTACTGTGCAAAGGGAATGAATAAACTTATGAAATTAAAGATGAACAGTCCAATTGCCAGGATCAGTAAAAGACGAATCCATGACTTAACAAAGGAATTTTTGGTGGTGATTCCGTGATTTGTGATCATTGTTAATGGTTTTACCGGGTTACTATATACCCCCGCCGCTGATCAGGTAAAACTCATTAATAATGCGGTTAAATTCATCCGGCAGACGTTTAATAGCCTCAGAAGCTATTTCGTTTGGAACCTGGCCATAATACGCTTCAGCAATAGAACCGGTGATACAGCCCAGGGTATCCGCGTCTCCACCCAGAGAAACTGCTTTACGGACCGCGTCCTCAAAATTTTCGGATTCTAAAAAAGCAATAATCGCTTCTGGCACACTGCCCTGGCAGGAGACATCAAAGATATAATCCGGGCGTATCTCATCCAGCGTCCGGGAAAGGTCATAATCAAACCAGCGGGCAACATCACTTTTGATGTCTTCTTTTGACGCACCCTGCCGGGCGAGAAATATGGCAAAGGCGGTCGCCTGCGCGCCTTTTACACCTTCGGCATGGTTGTGTGTTACTTCGGCAAATTCCCGTGAAGCTTTTAATACATCAACCTCGTTGTTATAGAAGAACCCGATTGACGAGGTGCGCATGGCAGAGCCATTGCCCCAGGAGTTGTAAGGCTCTAAGGATGAGGAATGCGCCCACTCATAAAATGTACCGCCATAGCCGCGGTCAGGGTATTTGAGTGTGTAAGATTTAAGAGTTGTTACGATATCTAAATTGTGAATCAGCGCATCTGCGACAGCAACCGTCAATACTGTATCGTCTGTGAAGTCTGATTCCTTTGAAAAAAGCGGAAAGTCATATTCTTTAAAATTGGCGAACTCGTAGATTGAGCCGATGATATCGCCGGAAATTGCCCCTAACATAATTCCCTCCCATAATTCTATGGCTGCGGAGTAACCGAAGATTGAAATTCCGCGACACTGGTTAACTGGGCTGCAACCGTGGCTGTCCGGTCCAGCATCGGGTCGAGCGTTGCTGATTCAGGCAGGACTGTGGCTTCTGCCTCTGGCTTAACTTTTATAACTACTACTTTAAGCGCAGGATCAGCAGCGGCAGTGGCTGTCTGTCTGGCGGAGATATAGGCTTGGGCTTCCAAATTCAGCAATTTCTGCCGGAAAAGGATGAACCCATATGCGCAAATAAAAACCAGGGTGAAAATTATCAGGAAGGACAAAAAACAGCTGGGTTTGCGCTTTTTCTTCCCAACTTCAGCCTTATCCTCTTCTAAAATTTCTTTTATCGTGTTATCTTCTTCTTTTGCTATATCTTCTTCAAAGATGTTCATTTTTCCTCACGAATCAATCTGAATAATTTATTAATGCCGGCTGATTTAATGTTCAAGCGGGGTAAATCCATCCGGCAATTCATCTTCTGAATCCTCCGGTTCAATTTTTTGGGATTCCACCTTATCATCCGATGGCTCTTCAGGGAAAACTTCATCCAATGGGGGCTGTTCATCAGGTACTAAAGGTTTTCGCTCAGGTTCTTCGCGGGATTTTACCGGTCGGCTGACTGGGGCAGGATGCTCTTCTATTTCGTCTTTATCCTGCGGCAATCCTGAGAATAATTTTTCCTGCTGCCATTGATCGGTTTCTTCAACCGGCGTATCCGCTTTTTTCAATTCCCTGATGCGCTTCAGCCAATCCGGAAGATTCTCTTCCTCTTCTTTGATAGATGATCTGGATGAATTATCCTCAGTGCCTGGAATTTCAGAATTTCCCAGAATCGGTTCTTCTGTTTTGATATCACGATCCTCAGTTCTAACAAGCGATACCTGGCAGTACCAGCATTTTTCGGCTTCAGCGAGGTTCGGGCGCCCGCATTCGGGGCAGATTATTTCATCCATGCTTGTCAATCACACCCTTTTTCATGACCTTTTTCACAGTATAGCATACCTGCAGCCTATTTCCTACCGGGGACAGTTAAAGACCACCTTCTATGACCTTCTGGAAAAATGTTAGTCTCTGCACTTCTTTAATGCGGCTGTCAATGCGGTTAATAACCAAATCACGAGATACACGCTGCCCGCGTGCCCGCATTACAAAGTCATGAACAGCCTGCCCATGGGTTTTGATGTTATCGATCGTGTTGGGAATATGCAAAAACACACGGGCGTCAGCATCTGTAAAATCAGTATCCCGATACGGCAGAATACATGGGATTCCCCGCGCCGCGCAATCGCGGATTTTCAGGGTAGCCGCTTCCTGCATGCCCTTGATATGCAGCGACAGTGTACCGATAGCCGCATCTGCGTTGGCTAACACAGCCTCATACTCATCGCCTTCCAGAAAACCATGCAGAATAAGGTTGGCGGGTAAATCAGATATTCCTTCAATTTCACTAATCCCGACGATATCGATCATCAGGTCTGGAAATGCATTCGCAAGATCAACCAGTTTATCCACTCCGTGCCATGCCATCCCTGGCGTGCCAATAAAGACCAGGCGGGGAGGGGTATTGTTCGGCGCAGGATAAAAAGGGGTTGTCTTAAGGTCAGCACTGTTGGTAACCACCATACCCGGCTTATGGAATTTCGCGAAGTCCGGCAAGTTCATTAATTCGTCTGTCGCGAAAATATGCGCGGCCGCACCCCCCAGGATTACCCCGCGCGTCAGGCGGTTATAGATAGTATGAGCAGTTCCGAGCAACTGGTGTTCCCGCACGTCATGAGTATTGATTTCAACCACCACCGGCGCAACGCGAAACAGACGCTGGATCGGGTAAACATACATCGCCCAGCGCAGATAGATAACCTCCGGATGGTAGGCTTCAACTGATTGGATCAAAGCAGCGGCTGCCTTACAGCGATTTAATTCTGTCCGAAACCCGCCTTTCCCATTCTCGTAAATAAACCGGCTGCCATCAATTAGCGTATCCAGATTTTGTGAAGAATGCATATGGGAAAAGAACTGCACCTGATGGCCAGCTTCCCGCCAGGCAGCGGTCTGCTGATTTATCTTTTTTCCAATGCTGCCAGCGGCAGGCCGCGGCCAGTGAAGCGATACATAGGCGATTCGCATTCTAACTCCCCCTGTCTTTAAGGGCTTTTTGATAAAGATCTTCGTAAGATGCGATCACACGCTGCATGTCAAATTGCATGACCATTTCGCGGCTATTAAACCTGCAGTTTTCAAGCAGGTCGTGATCGCTTAATAATTTCTTCAGCGCCTCGCCATATCCGTTGATGTCACCCGGTTTTACCAGGAAGCCGTTCTTACCCTCTTTCACAAGATCAGGCAGGCTGCCAATTTCACTGGCAACTATGGCCAGCCCCATAGCCAGCGCCTGAAGACCTGCCATCGGCATGGCTTCACGCAGGGAGGGCAGCAAAAGAATATCGCTCTTTTCCATCCAATCTGCCACCAGGTTCGGATCCACCCAGCCCGCCAGTTCAAAGCGCTTTTCAAGATGGTTTTCCTCAATTGATGTTCTAACCTCATCCATCTGCGGTCCATCACCCAGCATCACACAACTCCAATCCAGGTCTGCCAGATTTGCCAAAACCTGCGGTACAGCCAGAGCGTTTTTTTCAGGTGAAAACCTGCCGATATAGATAATCGCGGGTGTTTTGCTTTTGGAAAATTTTCCGGGATGATAGGCTGCGGGATCAATACCGTTAGGGATTACCTGGATATCTACTGCATACTGCTTTAACGCCAGCTGTCGTGTCTGGCTGCTGACCGCGGCGATCGCGCGGGCATGCTTCCAGACTGGTTTGCTCAAGGGCAGAATGAAATGAAACCAACCACCTGTTTTTTCAGGAGCGCCGCCCGGCACGTCACCGCCATGCGCCGTGATGATATAGGGTACACGCGTAAAAACCGATAACGCGAAAGCTGCCGCGCCGGCAGGTACCGCGAAGTGCGCATGGATCAGGTCAGGCTGCCATTCACGGATGATTTTTAATCCGCGCCAAAAGCTTTTCCAGACAAAAGAGGCCATGGTTTTAAAATCCGCCCTGAATGATTGAGTTCTGCCTGAAGGCAGCCTTTCAATTTCCAGACTGCCAATTCTTTCATGTTCAGGCAGCTTTTTCCACAACGCAGTAATGAGGTGAATTTGATAACCGCGGACGGCCAGGCCAGTACAAAGGTCCTGAACCACCTTCCCGCCGCCGCCGCCGATGGGCGGGTATTCATGGGAAATGACCAGGACCTTCATTGGATTCAATTGCCTGCTAATGATTACGCATTATCCGCATTATATCACCTCGCGGATAGTGTAAATAGGTTTATTCTGGGATTCATGGTATGTCCGCGCGAGCAGCTCCGCAATCAGCCCCATCAAGATCGACTGGAAGCCCATAATGGCCACCATCACAGCGATGATAAACAAAGGTGAAGTGAATGGAGAAATGGCATATAAAACCCGGCGGGCAGCCAGGTAGATTAATGAGATCAGGCTGAAAAAGATCAAAAACAATCCCGCGCCGCCAAAAAGGTAAATCGGTTTGCTGGCAAAACTGGTCAAAAAATAGACTGTGATCAGGTCAAGTACTACCTTAATGGTCCGTTCCAGCCCGTATTTGGCTTTGCCGAATTTGCGCGGATGATGGTGGACCTTCACTTCAGTGATCTTTGCTCCGAATGAATTGGCATAAGCGGGGATAAACCGGTGCATTTCGCCATACAGCCTGAAACCGGTCAGAACTTCCCGGCGGTAAGCTTTGAGCGTGCATCCGTAATCATGGAGCTTTACATGGGTGACCCTTGAGATCAATGAATTTGCGATCCTGGAGGGCAATGTGCGTGTGAAATAGCTATCCTGGCGGTTAGAACGCCATCCGCTGACCACATCATAACCCTCATTGATTTTCTCGATCATCAAAGGAATATCGGCAGGGTCGTTTTGCAGGTCGGCATCCAGCAGGACAATCACGTCGCCGCTTGAGTGATCGATACCTGCGGCGATGGCGGCTGTTTGGCCAAAGTTGCGGCGCAGAATAACCGCGCTGGCTTTGGCGGGATTAGCTTGTACAATCTCGCGTATCTTCTCAAGGCTGCCATCCCTACTGCCATCGTCCACCAGAATGAGTTCCCAATCAGCATCCAGCGGGGAAACCGATTTCTCAATAGCGCCATATAACAGTTCAAGGCTTTCCACCTCGTTATAAACCGGAACGATAATGGAAATTTTCATGCGGGGATCGAGTTTTTTCATTTTTTTAACTTTGGCCGCTTCGGCTGGCAGGGTTTTGGTTTCAGTTAGATTCAAAAGAACCTCTTCGGCAATCCATTAGTATTATAAATGGCGGTATAAAATATATCACTTATCTTTAAGGTATTTTCTTTTGAATTTTATTGTAAATCAGGTCAAAAATTAATCCGCCCAAGATTACAACAACCCCGATCATGCCGAGCAATTTGACCATCGGCCAGAAATCCATGCGCTTAAACAGGCTGTAATAGCGGCTGAGGTACCACTGGATGAAAAAGGCAATATAAATCACTTCAAGCAGCAGCATACGCCACAGCCAGGGCGATCGGCGCTGCAGCGTTTCTGCCCAGGCCCAGCCAGCCAGAAATACCATCCATACCAGAAATAGCGAGCGGTAGCGGGGGTTATCCCACTGGTCACCGCCAGCGCGGGCGGATGAAACAAAGATCCAAACCAGCGATAGGATGAAGAAAAGAAGAAAAAACACCCTGTTATCTTTTGTCTGGTATTTCCACATTAGAAGAAATCCGGAAATCATCAGCGGGACAAGCAGATACCACCCTAAAGCGCGGAAAATGGATATCGCACGGGTTATTGGGATACCCGGATAAACAATCGCGGCAGGCAGCACAGGCTGCGCCATGCCGTAGCCAATAATAAAAGGCGCGCGGTATTTTTCACCGACAAGCTCCACTTCCCACTGGATGCGGCCGGATGAGCTTTCCATTAAGTAAAGATCCCATTTGGAGCTATCCACAAGCCAGCCCCAGCTTAGGAAGAGACCGGCGAAGATGATCAGCAGCAGAATAAGGGTAGTTGCAGTACGCCATTTCTTATCCACATGCGGGAGGATATTCTTCAACCAGAACCAGATAGCCATGCCCAGCAGGATCGCGGCTGCGGCTTTCAGCGAAATGAAAACCATGCCAGCCGCGCTGAGACACAATGCCAAAATTGAACTTCTGCGGCTGGAACTCCATTCTGCCACACCCCAGAAGGCAATGGCTGAAAGGCCGATGAGAATGGGTTCCCGCAGCTGTGAAGCGCCCAGAATAACGCTTTCAGGGTAGAGCGCGTAGATCAGCGCCGATGCATTGGCCGCCTTTTCATTCCACAGGCTGCTGACAGCTTTCCACAGAAAGGGAAGCCCCAGAGAGGAAAAGAATGAAGTCAGGATGAGGATGAGCAGCGGACGGTGGCTGTCAGGGCTGAATGCGCGGTAAATTACCGCGCTTAAGGAAAGAAGGCCGCCGTACTGGTCGGTTCTAAATTCGTTCTGGAAGGCGCTCAAAAGCGAATCACCGGAGCTGGCCAGCCGCCAGGCATCCATGTCGCGCGCGTAGGCATCCAGGTAAAGATATCCATTATTCGGCGGCGCTTCGTCGTAGCCGTAAACCGGCAAAGCCGCGAAAAGAATGATGCCGGTCACCAGGCGAAGGGCAAAACTGAGCGCAGTAGCCCAACCTGCCAGTTGGTTAACTCGCAGGCGGTCGCAGGCAAATTTAAGAAGAAATGAGCTGATCGCAGTCAAGAAAAAGGCAGTAAAAAATCCGGCGAAGGGATTGTTGCCGGGATTGAGGAAGGCAACCGCTATACCGATCAACGCCGCGGGAATAATCGAAATCCATAAATACTGCAAACCTCTATTCTTCATCGCGGCTTATTTTAATAGCCTTTCAAGTTTCTCCAAAGTAATCCGCGCGCGGTTTTTCCAGGTATATTTTTCCGCACTTTCTCCGGCACGCATGCCCATTTGCGCGCGCGTCTCGGGATTATCACTTAGTTTGTTGATGGCCTCTGCCCAATCAGGGGCTTTGTCTGGTTCACAGAAAATGGTTGTGTCTTCTGTAAGGATCTCATGAAAAACGGGGATGTTGCTGGCAATAACAGGCCTGCCAGCTGCCAGGTAATCAAACATTTTCATTGGGTTAATAACGCGAGCAATATCGCCGCCGCTGGAGCCGGAGATTTTTCTGCCATACGGCATCACCAGAATATCCGCCGCCGCCTGGTAAAGGGGCAGGCGGCTGTTGGGGATGAACCCGGTAATCGTGACATTATGAATGGAATCTGACGCCAGTGTTTCCTGCCAGGGGGCAATGTCTTCCTGCCTGCCGCCTACCCAGAGAAAATTTACACCCGGGAGAAGCCGCGCGATTTCAGTCAGCAGCTCCATACCGCGGCCGGGGTAAAAGTGGCCGGAATAACCTACCGTAAATCCATCCCTCAATCCTAATTGCTGTCTGGCTTCTGCTGGCAGGGGAAGGTCCTTATATCTTTCAGTTTCTGTGCCATTTGGCGCGATCTGAAGATCGTCTTCCGAGAAGCGCATCTTGAAACGCTCTTCAATTCCATCAGCCAGCGCCTTTGTTGTGCAAAGGGTGAGTTTTTTGTCTTTGAATCGTTTGTAAATGTGGAAGAGCACAGGACCATTGCGCCCCATCGGAAAATCGTGAAATTCCATCACGGCTGCCTTTCCGCGCAGCCGGCCGAACACCGCTGCCTGCAGAGCCCAGGTATAAATCACATCCGCACCCCAGCCTACGGCTGCATTAACCGCTTTCACGGAAAAATCATACTGTTTTAAGCGCGGAGAAAACGGCAGCCAGATGACATCAAATCCGGTTTCCAGGCCGTAAATATCTGCGATCGTGCTCCAATCTGATTTCTCAAATTTCGGCACCCACAGCCGCACATCCTGCCCGGATTGTTTGAGCGCGTGGACTACTTTCATGGCCTGAATACTGTTTGCGCTTTTGGAAGGAATGATTGAGGTCGTTATGCAGGCGATCTTCATGCCGGGCTATTCTCCAAAGGAAATGCTTCCATTTTCTTAATTTCCTGCCAACCTTTCACAATTATCCATGAAACCGAAATGATAAAGAATAACGAAAGCAAAATGGCTTCAAAGTTTAATCCAAGGATGGGGACAAGCAGGGCAGCCAGCGCGATTTTTGCAATACCGCATCGCAGACTGATGCGGTAGGGAACCATCGGCAAACCCAAAGAAAGCAGCAGCGGGCGGTTCCAGAAAAAAATATTAGCGAAGCCCAGCCCAACCAGGTAGAGAAGCATGGGAACATACGCGGGCTGGAAGTCTGGCCCGTAAAAACCTAGCAGGATACGCCCAAAGAGCACCAGGCCAACCGCAGTGATGCCAGTCCAGCCGCCTGAGATGAATGTGACGCGTTTTAAAAGCTGACGCAGCAGAGACCAGTCTTTTTTGGTCACCGCGGCATTGATCTCGGGATAGGTAGTTGAAATAAAAGGCGTTATAGGGATCTGAACCAGATTAATGATGCCAAGCGCAGTTTTGGCGTAACCGACTTCAACCGGAGAAAGCAACCAGGCAATCCAAAGCGCTTCATTATCGCGTACCAGCATAATAATGGTGCTGCTTATATTGGTGCTGAAGGCGAAACCGAACAATTCCTTGAAAGGGGGCAAATATTTAATGAGGTCTTTAACCACCCACTGCCGAACTCTTGCCGCATTTCACGCCAGCCCAAAGCGGCAGTGCCTAAACCAAGGACAAATTTGCCAAGCAGGTATGCCATCATCACTTCTGTCAAGCCTTTTTCGGCAATAAAAGCCCAAACAACGATTGAGGCTGTCAGAATACTGCTGACCAGATTAACCGCCGCCTGATTTTTGAATTTATATTTGACCTGCAGGACACCCATTGAAGTCTCAGTGGCAAAGTTAGCCAGCACCATCGTGCCGTAAAGGATGAAGAGGTTGGCTGTGGCAGCGTCATCAGCCAGTTCTGATGCAGCAAAAGGAGCGAGAAGAACAATCATAAGAAAGGATAATACAGCACTGCCTGCCTCGCCAAGCAAGGCTGCTTTGACCACTGCCGCGGCGCGCTCAGGATTTTGCTGAAGGGAGGCATCACCAAAATATTTAACCACCAGTTCATTCATGCGGAAGGAAAACAGGCGATTGAGCATGGAAGCAAAAGCGGTGATGGTAGCAACCACGCCAAACCCGGCCACACCCAACAGCCGGCCGGCAAGAATGCTCTGCAGCATGCTGAGGCCCATGCTTGCCACATTGCTGCTTAATAAATAGCCAGAATTCTTGAGTACCTTATGAAGCAGTTTATCGTTTGAAAAGGTCTTCCAAAACGATGAAATGAAATTCATTCAGTATCCACCTGGCTCGCCCAGGCATGCTCCTGGCGGTACCAGTCCACCACGGCGCGGATACCTTCATCCAGCCTAACACGCGGTTCCCATCCAAGCAGGCGCCTGGCTTTTTCCACATCCGCCCAACTGGCTGACATATCCGCCTTGTTGGCAGGATAATACTCTATATTGGCTTTTTCCCCCACTGCTTTTTCAAACTTTAACCAGCAAATTATTGATGCTGATAGATTCATGCCCGCCCAGATTGATGATTTCATACCCGACCAGTTTCAGCGCTGCGATGGTGCCCCGCGCGATATCATCCAGGTAAGTGAATCCGCGCGTCTGGCTGCCGTCACCGAAAACCTGCACTTCCATGCCTTCGCTGATCCATTTGGCGAAGCGGAACATGGACATGCCCGGCCTTCCAGCAGGACCATATACTGTGAAATAGCGAACGACGGTTACATCCAGGCCGTACAGATAATGATAACTGTAGCACAGCGTTTCAGCGGCTTTCTTGCTTGCCGCGTAGGGCTGTAAAGGAAAGCTGGATTCAGCAGTTTCGGGTGTGGGGTAAGGGGCGTTTTCGCCATAAATACTGGAGGTTGACGCGATGATGAATTTTTCGATCTGGTATTGGCGGCACATTTCAAGCAGGTTGAGCGTACCTGTCACGTTTGTATCGTAATAAGACCAGGGATCGATGACCGAATCTCGAACGCCCGCTTTGGCTGCAAGGTTAATAATCGCAGCGATATCAGTGTGTGTGTTGAAAATCTTCTTGAGAGCCGCCAGGTCACAGATGCTCTCTTTATAGAAGGTAAATTGGGGATATTTCTGGATCCTCTTCAAGCGCCATTCCTTGATACGCAGGTCATACACAGGGTCAAAATTATCAATGCCGACCACTGTGTGGCCGCTATCAAGCAGGAACTCGCAGACCCTGGAAGCAATAAAACCTGCTGCGCCGGTGACGAGATAGCACGACATTAGAGCCTGACCACCTTATCAATCGTCTGCCCGTGCGTCTTCAGCGCGTTGCGTGTATCCACGATCAATTTCGACTCCTTAAGGATTTTGGGGTAGTCATAAGTTGTGTGGTTAGTGACAATCACCACACAGTCTGCCTCGCGCACTGCCGCGTCTAAATCCTTAACGCTTTCCATTCGCAGCTCATCCTGGCTGAGCGAAGGGATGAAAGGATCATGATAACTTACCATAGCTCCTTTTTCACGCAGCAAATGAATGATATCCAGTGATGGGGATTCGCGCAGGTCGTCGATATCCGGCTTGTAAGCCACACCCAGTACCAGAACAGATGTGCCATTGAGCGGTTTCTTGTGCTTATTGAGGGCGTCTTGCACCTTGCTGACCGTAAAGCGCGGCATGGCAGTGTTAATTTCTGATGCCAGCTCAATGAAACGCGCGGAATAATTGAGCGTCTTGAGCTTCCATGAAAGATAAAGCGGGTCAATGGGGATGCAATGCCCCCCCAGCCCGGGGCCGGGCAGGAACTTCATAAATCCGAAAGGCTTGGTTGCGGCAGCTTCAATTACTTCCCAGATATCCACACCCAGCCGGTCGCACATGATGGCCATTTCGTTAACCATGCCGATGTTGATCATGCGAAAAGTATTTTCCAGAAGTTTGGCCATTTCAGCTACTTCGGCGGAAGATACCGGGACAACGTTCTGAAGGGATTGCCGGTACCAGGTACTGGATACTTCCACACAAGCGGGAGTGATTCCGCCGATGACCTTGGGGGTATTAATAGTGGTCCAGTCTTTGCGGCCAGGGTCCACCCGTTCCGGAGAAAACGCGAGAAAGAAGTCTTTACCCACCTGCAACCCGCTGTGCTCGCAAAGCTTGGCCAAGATCAGTTCGCGTGTGGTTCCAGGGTAGGTGGTGGATTCCAGGACGATAACCATACCGGGATGCAGATGCTGCTGCAGCGAATCGGCCACTGAAAGGATATAAGAAAGGTCCGGGTCGCCAGTTTTTCTGAGTGGGGTGGGAACACAGATGCTCACCGCGTCTATTTCTTTTAGGGCGGAAAAATCGGCGGTCGCGGAAAAACTGCCGGAATCAATCAATTTCTTGACCTGTGTGTCGCTGATATCCAACACATAGCTTTTTCCCTGGCTGAGGAAATCCACTTTTTCCTGGATCGGGTCAATGCCGGTAACTTTGAAGCCGCTCTCGGCGAAAACTACCGCCAGCGGCAAACCGACATAGCCCAAGCCGAGCACTGCCACCCGGGCTTCTTTTTTCTGCAGTTTATTGATCAGGTCCTTAGCATAGTCCATGAATCACCTTGTTTTTAAAAAAGGTTTAATTGTGTGGCATCATCCTGAGTTTTTTCAGAAGAAAGTTCAGGCGCAGGCGATTTTTTAGTCCGCTCGCTGCGCGCTTTATCGATAAATCCAGGCAGCAATGAAAAATCATGCATGATATCCTTTTTCAGGTTGGGCTGGTGCAGCCCGGCTGCTGGATGATACATGGCCACAATAAGACGTGTGCCAACCCATGAAGCCCGTCCGTGGATGGCGCTGATTTTGACAGTCTGAAAATAACGCGCCATTGAAAACCGCCCCAACGTGAGGATAATCAATGGATTAATGACTTCAATCTGCCTTTCAAGATACCCAGAACAGGCAGCCAGTTCAACATCTAACGGGTCGCGATTCTCTGGCGGGCGGCATTTAACCACGTTGGTAATAAAAACATCCTCGCGTTTTAAGCCGCCGTTTTCAAGCAGTTCATTAAGGAATTTACCAGCTTGGCCGACAAAAGGCCTGCCCTGCTCGTTTTCATAAAAGCCCGGACCTTCGCCGATCAGCATGATTTCCGCATTAAATGGGCCTTCGCCCGGGACTGCGTTTTTACGCGTCACTGCCAGGCCGCAATTCTGGCACTGCCTGATCTCCTGCGAGATCTCACCTAAAGTTTGTTCAGATTCCACGGTTATTCTCCCGGATTGAAATGATACCCGAATTTAAAGGGCAGAGCTCCCCAAGGTGTGAACATAAATCGGCGCCAATAATACCGGGTCATCCACATCACCGGTGTTAAGGCGAGACCAGGCAATTTCTGCCAGGTTGGCCGGACGCCGAATATTTGCAGCCGGGCTGCAAACGAGCGCGTTGCGCCAGCGGCGTTCCAGTATCCTGCGGTCCTCTGGGTCAAACTCGCCGCAAATGATGGTGGGCGATATTACCCGCTCTTCCAATTCCTGTGCAGTGAAAGTTAGCAGCTCCCCCGAAGTTTTCCAGGTTTTTCCATTTGAACGGTATTCCTGGGCAGCATAACGCCCGCGACCGACCTTTAAGATACAGAAAAGAGGTATTTCCTGTAGCGGCTGACCAAAAGCAGTAATGTCAAGGGAAGGTACACCAATTACCGGAATATGCAGAGACAGCGAAAGCCCTTTTGCAACAGCCAATCCGATGCGCATGCTTGTAAATGAACCGGGGCCGAGCGCCACCGCGACGGCTTTTAACGCTGTTATTTCCAACCCGGTTTCTGTAAAAATATTCTGTATGGATGGTACCAGTTCAACGGTATGGCGGCGGTTAGTGCGCCAAATTTTTTCGTAAAGTATCTGGCTGCCGTCAAAAAGCGCCAATCCCATCCATTGAGTAGAAGTATCTATTGCGATTATCATCAGTAGCTCACTACCATTCCGCTCTTAAGTTTGTCAAGCAGTTTGCCATAGTGTTCGCCGGTGAAGCTAAAAACCAGCCTGCGGTGTTCATCAGATACCCATTTCATGGAAACTACCAGGCATTCCTCAGGAAGCGCAGCCTTGATACGTTCAGCCCATTCCACAAGCAAAGGGCCATCGGCGATCATACGCTCCAGATCCAGGTCTTCTGCTTCCAAAGGGTTCTCAAGGCGGTAGGCATCCAAATGGTTCATTTCCAAACCGTCCGGCCGGCGGTAATTATTGACCAGCACAAAAGTCGGGCTGGTAACTGCATCACTGGTACCCCAACCCCTGGCGATGCCTTGCACCAGAGTTGTCTTGCCCGCGCCGAGCTCGCCATTCAGGCAGATGATATCAGCAGGGCGCAGCAGTTCACCCAGGCGCATCCCAATGCGGCGAGTCTGGTCGGGACTGCGGCTGATAAATTCAAAGGTGTTCGTATCCAGAATAGGCATATTACCTATTTTATCTGTTATGTTCCTCAAACCAGCGGGCAATTTCACGAGCAATCTCACGCGATGCATTGGGACGAGCAAGACGCCTGGCATTATCCACTGCTTCCTGCCGCCTGGAAGGTTTTTCGAACCAGTAATTTAATGTCTCAATGATATCTTCTGTTTCAGGCGCCCATACACCGGCACCTTCATCGATCACATAAGAAACGTTGCCTTCCTCCTGCCCTGGAATACGGTGGTAGAGGATAATCGGAAGCCCGGCAATGAGCGCTTCGCTGATGGTACCAGGTCCTGCTTTGGTCACCAGGATATCAGCCGCACGCATGAAATCGGGCATGTTTTTCACAAACCCGTAAATCTTAACTGGAATGGTCCACTTAATACTTTCCAGCTTTTTTTTCAGTTTTGTGTTGCGGCCAGTGATCACCACCAAACACATGTCCAGACCTGCTTGATTGATCTCTCTGGATATTTCCTCCAATGGCCCCATACCTTCACCACCGCCAACCAGCAGAATGGTCACTTTATCCTGCGGCCAGCCAAGCTTTTCCCTGGTGCCTTTTTTTTCACCGGCTGGTTTACAGAAGCGGTCAGCAACAGGAAGCCCGATGACTTTCAACTGATCGGGCCTGACGTTAGCGCGGATGGCTTTACGCGCTGCCTGCCGGGTGGGGATAATAATCTGGCTGGCCTCACTGGCAAACCAGGCAGCATGTGTGGAAACCAGATCGGTGACAACAATCAAATAAGGTTTATGAATTTCCCTGCGCCGCATGGCGCGCAGGAGGGGGATGTTAATGAGTGGATGAACCGAAATAAACATATCGCAGGGATGCTCCCGAAGAAGCTTATAAAGGAAGAGCCGGATATAAGGCCAGAACATGGCATAAATTACACGCATGCGGTCAGAGTCATCACTGCTATCAAACGAAAATTTATACAAAGTTTCCATTTTTGAAAAGGAGGGGTAAACCGGACTGGCCAGGTTAAGCGGGGGCGGTGAATAATTCAGGAAGAAATCAACCATTTCGCACGTAAATCGGCGCGGATATTCCAGTTCCAGCGCCTCAATAATGGCTTCCGCCGCGCTGCGGTGGCCGCCGCCGGTATCAGAGTATAAAAATACGATATGCGGTTTTTCAGCGGGGAGATTGATCATCCGATCCTTTTCCCAGGTTTTTTTTCAGGCGATTTTTCAATTCGCGCCTGGTAAGCATAACCCTATGCTTGCAGGTTGTGCATTCCAGACCAATATCAGCGCCAAGGCGGGTGACCTTCCAGGTAATGCCTCCGCATGGATGGGGTTTCTTAAAGACGCAGAATGTCATCCATTTCCAGATCGGGGAGCATGGCAAAATTATATCGCAGGTTGTAAAGCAGCTATTTTAAAGATTATAGTTAACCAATGCTGAATAATTCACCCGATATTATTTTTACTTTGGTCATCACACTTCTGGTCGCGTTCACCTTTCATGAATTCTCGCACGCCTGGATGGCCACATACTATGGCGATGATACACCACGCCTTTACGGCCGGCTGACACTCAATCCGCTCAGCCATCTGGATTTAATGGGCAGCCTGATGCTGCTCTTCACCGGTTTCGGATGGGCAAAACCAGTGCCTATCAATCCTGCCCGCATTCAGCAGCATTCACGCGCTGCCTTGATGCTGGTAGCGCTTTCAGGACCTGCCTCTAATTTAATCCTGGCTATTCTGGCATCAATCCCGCTTCGATTAGGCCTGGTTGTTCCCACCCAAGCGAATGTCGCATTCATTCCGACACCATTTAATTTCCTGACTTATTTTGTCTATATTAACCTCAGCCTGATGCTTTTTAATCTAATCCCTCTGCCGCCGCTGGATGGCGATGAAGTGCTTTCCTTCTTCCTGCCACCTGAAATGCAGCGATCCTGGGATAAGGTGAGGCCGTATGGGCCTTATATTCTGATGGCCCTGCTGATTCTGGGGCCAACCATCGGCTTCAGCCTGCTTGACAAGGTTTTACGTCCGGCTATTAATACCCTGTTCCAGCTTTTGACAGGGGGTTTATTGTGACTGTGAACGTGGCTTTTATCGGCCTGGGGCAGCTGGGCCTTTCAGCAGCACTGGCTCTGACTGGCCAGAGTAAGGAAATCCGAATGACAGCCTGGGACCCTGATGTTGATGTGAGGGTAATCGCAGACAGGCACAAGATTTTCACCCCTATGTGCAAAAAGGCGAAGGACGCGGTGCGCGACGCTAACCTGGTCATTCTTGCATTGCCTTCGGATGATGTGCTGCCAACTTTGAAAGCGCTGAAAACCACGCTGGGCAGGGATGTGGCTGTGATTGCGCTTTCCCCGCTGCATACCCAACTGCATCAATGGTTGCACGAGACCCTGGAAATGCAAACACCTTTCATTTCGATCTATCCTTGCTCCAATGCGGCTGGTATTGAAGCGCTTGAATTCGGACCAAATGCCGCACGGGCGGATGATTTTGAAAAAAGCCCGATCTTTATTGCTGACACTCAGGACGCACCCCCAGCGCTGCTTGACCTTGCTGTTGACTTTTCTGTCCTGCTCGGCGGATATCCGCAGTTCACAAGCCCGGAAGAACTGGACGGGCTCCTCAGCGCTAATCTGCTGCTGCAGCAATTGGCGGCTGCTGTTTAATGAAGACAACAGCTGAACAGCCCTCCTGGCTGGAGGGATACACTGTAGCGGGAAAAGCACTTTTCCACGCCACACTGCCTTTAAAGGATCTAACCGACCGTGATACTTTTGGGCTAACCGCGGCATCTAACGGTGAAAATATGATCAGGCTGCTTGAAGGGTTGATCAGGGTTTTCATCGAGATGCGCGACGACCTGAAAGCCAATGACTTGAAAAAAAAGTATCAGCGATTTACAATGACGCGATTGAGTACAGGGAGAGCTGGCTGGCGCAGCGGCGGAAATCTCATAAGCCAGCGCAAATGGCCACCAGTATTCCAGACAAGGCTGAAGCGCTGAAACGCCTGCTGGCTCTTGGCAGACTATTTTAGGTATGCCTGTCTACTGCTACCTTTTAGAATGCATAGACGGAAGTTATTACTGCGGGTGGGCCAAGGACCTGCAAAAGAGGGTGGCAATGCACCAAAAGGGAAAGGGAGCGCGCTACACGCGCATGAAAGCGCCTGTTACGCTGGTTTATTATGAAGAGCTTGAAGACCGGCAGGCGGCCATGAAGCGCGAGATCCAGATAAAGAATATGACTCACGAGCGCAAGCACAGGCTGGCGGAGGGATTCATAAAGAAGTTATAGCGAAAATTGGCGGGCTAGGGCGCCCGCCTTATAATTTTCGGGCAAAGTTTAGCAGCAGGTTGGGTAGAGCATTGCGAAACCCAACATATAGTGATTACTGTGCAGAGACAGCACCAACCCAGCCTGTCCAACTTGTCCCAACACCTAAACATCAGCTGTGAGTTCTTGCTTGATCACGGGATTTTTATATCCGCAGGATCGTAACTAAAAATATGTTTATCAATATTATAAGAAGCGATCATCCCTCGACAATGACCTCAAAACCGCCATAAGCCATACGCCCAATATCGAACGGCATGGGCACGTCCTTGAATTTCTCCTGTTCTTTTTCCATCTCCGCGTTCATTTTTGCGTTGACTTCATCACGGTGTTTTCTGGATTTGAAAACGATGAATGAGAACCATACAGTTTCATCCGGTTTTGCTTTCGTTAGTGTTGGAAACCCAAGTTGCGATTGCCCTCCCGCTGATTTCGGGATTAGATCTTCACCTTTGCACTCGAAATATTCCAGCGCGCCAAGCCCTTTCCACATACGAGCGCCTTCTTCAGCCATCTTTTTGTATTCTTCTGCTTTGTCATTTGGAACAACAAACACAAATCCATCTACATATTTGGCCATTTTATTCACCACCTTTGTATGCTTTTTCCAGATCTACAATGATCATTTTTTTCATCGGTAATAACACCTGGGTTACCCGGTCGATCTGCGCCCGAGTACCTCCTGCCAGCATTTCATCCATCGCCCTTGGAATGATCTGCCATGAGACACCGAATTTGTCTTTCAGCCAACCGCACTGTTCGGATTCGGGGACTGCAGAAAGCTTTTCCCAGTAATAGTCGATCGCTTTCTGGTCCTCGCAGTACACGATAAATGAGATCGACTCGTTGAAATCAAAACCATGCGGATAGGCAGAGTCCATCAAAGCAAACCAGGTGCCCTCCAACATCAGGTCGGCAAACAGGATAGTGCCTTCTTTGTCAAATTCCATTCCTTTTGGATGGCGGTTCACGGAACCTTTTTTCGTATGCCTGAACACCGAAAGATAGAATTCAATCGCAGCCTCAGCGCGTCCCGCTTTTTCCCCGGCGAACATGAGAGCCGGTATGATAAAGGGTCTTTCCTCCCCTTCGGGATCTGTGAGCATCAACTGCCAGGACAGCCCATACTTATCTTCGATCCATCCAAACCATTTACTGAAGGGGTATTCCTGAAGGGGCATCAAGGCTTTGCCATCTTTAGATAATTTTTCCCAGGCCTTATCCAGGTTTTCCCGGGCATTTGGATCCCGGGAAGGATCAAAATTGACAATAAAGGAAATCGACGGGTTGAATTTGAATAAAGGTCCAGCATTGATGGCCATGAATGGCTGGCCTGCGAGGGTAAATGAAACTATGTCAGTATCGCCTGAAGGTGTGTCTGAAGGTGTGTCGTGGAGAACCGTTACATTGGAAATTTCTGACTGGGGAAACAGCGAACAATAAAATTCAGCTGCCTGTAATGCTTCTTTTTCAAACCAAAGGTGGGGAGTGATCCCTTGTGAGATGGTTGGCATTTTGAGTATTTCCTTTCTATAAAAAAATTTTCTTTTAGATAGGATAATTATTAATTGGGTTCAAATATCTATTACATTTATTAGAAAATACGTGAAAATCTGGCGGCGAATTGTCAAAAATGGGTGCGGCTTTTTGCCGTTGGGCGTTGAATATTTTATTGGCGGGCAAGTGTGCCCGCCTTATGCGGGGTGCGGAATGCGGCGGGCGAGGGCGGTCGCCCTATGCCGGGTGGAAGTATGTGGCGAGTCGTGATGCCCGGCCTACGAGAGAAGTTAGTTTAGGAAATGGCGGGTAAGGGTGCCCGCCAAACAGACAGGAGTGGATAAGTTAATCCGTGAAGAGCGGCAGATGCCCAAGGGCGATGACGTTTTCAAGATCGCAGGCATCACCTTCGGTGAAAATGGCGGCTTCCAAGACCACCTGCCCGCCGGCTTTCTTTATAACCTGGCGCATGCCCTGCAGAGTAGATCCGGTGCTGATAACATCATCAACGATGACCGCGCGCTTGCCTTTTAGAACAGGGATATCTTTCTCATCTAAAATTAAAGTTTGGGGTTTGCCGGTGGTGATGGAAACAGTTTCGGCCTGGATGGCATCGCCCATATAGACTTTATAGTTTTTGCGCAGTACGATGTAAGGTTTTTTAGTCTCAACAGAAAGCGCGTGCGCGAGCGGGATGCTCTTTGCCTCAGCAGTCACCAGCACGTCATAATTGGCGCCTTCAAGTTTTTTTGCGAGCAGCCTTGCGCAAGCCTGCACCAATTCTGTGTCACCCAGAATATTGAGAATTGCAATCTTCAAACCGGGTTTAACCTCAAAGAGGCGCAAGTTACGTTTAACGCCGCCGATCTCAATCGGGTATGCTTCAATTGGGTTTGCCATGCTGTCCCTCCGGAAAAATATCATTAAATTCAAAGGAAGTGTATCACAGTAGAATTAAATCGCAGGGAAAACAGGTGGTTTAAAAAAACGAGAGCCGGAGACGCCGACCCCGGCCCTCTTATAAGGAGGAGAAGAAGAAGAAAAGTTGCCCTTGCAGCAAATATACCCCAGAGGGGCAAATGATGCATGACGTTAAACCTACGATTACCCTACGATTTAGAACGCTTTTTCCAGTTATTTTTTTCGCACACCTTACTATAAAAACCCGTTCGAGGGTTTTTCCTCATATAATCAGTAACCAGAGAGGTTAATAAAGGATACTATATGAACTCAGATTCCCCCGATAGAATCATTTCGGCAGCTTTTATTGAAAAGACTCCTGCCGGGTCTCTGGCCTTGGCCGCGACAGAAGCGGGACTAGCCAGGTTGTTTTTCTGCAGCCAGGCAGACTATGATATGTTTTTGTTTGCCAACCATCTTCAGGCGGAAGCAAAGCCCAGTGAAATCATTATTGAAGCATCGCGCCAGGTGTTGGAGTATTTTAATGGAAAACGCCGGGAATTTAACCTTGCGCTGGATTTGAAAGGCCAAACGCCTTTTAGAACCAGGGTGCTGCACGCCTGCGCTAACATCCCCTTTGGAAAAGTGCTGACCTATGGCGAACTGGCGGCCAAAGCTGGAAACGCAAGAGCGGCACGGGCAGCAGGCGGGGCAATGGCAAATAATCCCATCGCGCTGATCATCCCCTGCCACAGGGTGGTGGGCAGTGATAAAGGCTTGCACGGTTTTTCTTCTCCCGGCGGGCTTAGAACCAAGGCGATTCTGCTCAGCCATGAAGGTGTGGCCATTGTTAATGAACGCATTAAATAAGGAATAACGTAAACCATGGATGAATTGAAAGAGATCAATTTCCGCAGTGGATATGCCGCAGTGGTGGGCCGCCCGAACGTGGGCAAATCTACCCTTATCAATGCCCTGCTCGGCCAGAAGATTGCCGCAGTTTCGAGCAAGCCGCAGACCACGCGGCTTAAACAACTGGGTATTTTGACAGGTGATGATTATCAAATAATCTTTATCGATACCCCGGGAATTCATCTGCCCAGGCACGCGCTGGGAAAAGGCATGAATACCCTGGCACTGGAAGCTCTGGCGGAGGCCGATATTATCCTCTGGCTGGTGGATGCCAGCGCTCCGCCGCATGATGAAGATACCCTGATCACCCAAAAACTCGCTGCACTGCCTTCGCTTCCGCCGGTCATCCAGATATTGAACAAGTCTGATTTGACCAACGCGGATATTATGGAAACGCGCATGGAGGAATATGAAGCGCTGTACCCAAAAGTTGAGCAATTATCCATCAGCGCAAAATCGGGAAGCGGCGTCGAGGAGCTGAAGGAGATTATTAAGGGGCGGATGCCGGAAGGCGAAGCGCTTTTCCCGCAAGATCAGGTGACCGATTATTATGAGCGTGAAATTGCCGCTGACCTGATCCGCGAAGCCGCTCTGGAACGCCTGCGGGAAGAGGTGCCGCACGCTATCGCGGTGCGCATAGATGATTACCTTGAGCGCGGCGAAGCTGGCGCACGAATCACCGCGACGATCTTTGTTGAGAAAGAATCGCAAAAAGGCATCGTCATCGGCAAAGGCGCTGAAATGCTGAAAGTCCATTGGCAGCGACGCGCGCCATGCTATTGAAGCCATGAGCGGGCGAAAAGTATATCTGGAACTGCGCGTCAAAGTCAACAAGAACTGGCGCAGCAACCCCGATTTTCTGCGGCAAATGGGATATGAGGACCTGGGGGATTAATAATTGCTGAATATCTGGTTTTTTTCAGCCATCGCCTTTATGTGCGTTAACTGGCTGTCGGTCTGGTTTGGATGGAAAGCGGCCAATTACTTATCAAAACCCGCCCTTATTCTGGCGCTGATCGCCTGGTTTTACTCAATTATTGGATTTTCATTCCCGTCACAATGGTTTGCCATTGGGCTGGTTTTCGCTCTGGCTGGCGATGTTCTGCTTTTATTTCAGGGAAAATACTTTTTAATCGGGATGATCAGTTTCATGCTGATGCATATTGCCTATATTGCCGGCTTTAACCAGGCATGCCTGTAATCACCCCAGCGATTGCCGCCCTGGCATTGATCAGCCTCGCTTTATGGCTCTTACTTTATATTACCCTTCGGCGGGGGGCGCGTGAGAACCCGGCGTTCCGTAAATTAGAAATACCGCTCATTATTTATAACCTCATGATTATGCTAATGGTGATATCCGCCCTGACCACAAATTTTCGGCTTGAATGGCCGCGACCAGCGGCTGTGCTGGTTTCCTGCGGAGCGCTTCTATTTCTTTTTTCGGATGCGCTGCTTGGGGCGGACCGCTTTATCAGGCCACTGCCGAATTCAAGGCTGTGGAAACGCGTTACTTATCAGCTTGGGCAGCTGGCCATTATTGCAGGAGTTCTGCTTACTTTTTCCGCCTGAGATCCGTACTTTTTCTTAACTGCGAAAAACCTTCCCCCAGGGCTTCATTTGCCTGACCAATGACCATAAAGGCCTCCGGATCAGCTTCGTGGACGATGGCTTTAAGGACATGGACCTCTGCACGCGTGAGCACGCAATAAAGCACTGGCCGGGATTTTTTGGTATATCCGCCAGTGCCGGGCATGATGGTGACGCCACGCTCCAGCAGCGTGAGAATTTGCCGGGCGACAACTTTATGCTCATTGGTGATGATAAACGCCATGCGGTAGAGGTTGCTGCCTTCCGAAACCACTTCGGCTGCCATGCCGCTGATGTAAATGACCAGCAATGCATAAAGCGCTTTATCCCAGCCGAAAGCGAAACCGGATGCGAGCACAACCAGTCCGTCAGAAATGAGATAAGCCTGCGAAATAGCGATCCCGCGGTAATGGTTGAGAATACGCCCGAGAATATCTGTTCCGCCGCTTGTGCCGCGCCCGCGGTAAACCAAACCTAAACCGATGCCCAGAAAAATACCGCCGTACAAAGCGGCCAGAACTTTGTCGGTTGTAACGCCTTCTGCCGGAAGAAAGTATGCCAGCCCATCGGTAAAAACCGCGAAGAGTATAACTGCAGCCGCAGTGCGCAGGGCAAAGCGCCTGCCCCCCAGATAACGCCAGCCAAGCACAAGCAGGGGCAAATTTCCAAGCAGGACCATAAGGCCGATCGGCCATTGGGTGTAAAAGTTGATGATCTGGGCAGCGCCGCTGATCCCGCCGCTGACCATCTGGCCGGGGATGAGGAAAAGGCGCATCGCCAGCGCCTGAACAAACGCACCCGCGGCGATGAATAAATAATCAAGAAAAAGGAATTTGCGGAATGAGATATTTTTGAACATGCTGACCTTCAATTCCTACTGTCCGCGATTATACGCCATAACGCGAGCGCAATTAAATTAATTTTACTGTTGGCGCTTGAAATGGAACACAAAAAGCAATACAATAGATTCTGGAGGGAAAGCTCGTTCACATTCGCCTGTGATAAGGTGTGAGAAAATGGTGACGGACGGCAAGCAGGATTGCTACTTTCCCTCCTTTCTTTTTGTGTTTTCACCTTAAGGTACGTATGTATATTCTCGATTTACCCAGATAATTATTCTTTAGGATAAGTGAAGAATTATCCCATTGGGCATGCTCAAGGGAAAGTAATTTTGGATCCAAAAGAGATTTGCGCTAAGGGTACACGCATCTGAAGCCGCGCACAGCGCCGGGCGAACCAGGCTCATGAGACAGGCGGCTGGCGGGACGCGTGTAACGAAACGGATCTGAAAAGCTGGCGCCCTTAAGCACCCTGGTCTCGCCTGTTTCAGGTCCCTGCGGGTTGCTTGCAGGGGAAGTCAGATAATAATTGGGGTCGTACCAGTCTGAAACCCATTCGCGCACATTGCCGCCCATATCCAGCGCGCCGTAATAGCTCTTGCCAAAAGGGAAGATGCCCGCAGGCGTGGTGTTACCGATAAAATTATTTGCGTTAACGAACTTTTCGCGCGGCTGGTCTTCGCCCCAGGGATATTTGGCGCCAGTCAGGGCCGCGCGCAGCTTTTTCCCATTCTGCTTCAGTGGGCAGGCGGCCGCCGGTCCAATTGCAGTAGGTTTGCGCCATATCCCATGCGATATACACTACCGGATGGCTGGAGTACAGCGGATCAAAGTAATTGGGGTTGGTGCTGGCTTTTACAGAATATTTGCAGATGCCGGCGTTAACACAGGCTGTATACATGGCGTTGGTCACCTGTGTCTTTGAGATCCAAAAGGGTCAAGGTAAACCTTATGCTGCGGCTCTTCATTCGCGTCACGGTTGGTGTCATTTTCTGTCGAGCCCATCAGAAAATCGCCGGCCGGGACATAAACCAATTCCATGTAACTCACTGGATTGTAAACCGGAGGATAGCTGGCGAGGATCCGCCGGGGAGGGGATAGGCGTCGAGCGCATCACCGGGGAAGGAATTAGTGTTGGGGTAACAGTAGGCTCGGGCGTACTGGTCGGGATTAAAGCTGCCATGGTTTGCTCAACCGAAAGCTTCACCCACATCTGGGTCGCCAGCATACCCATATCCGGCGTTGGAGCTGCCAGCTGTTTGGGCGCGCAGGAAGCGGCCATAATCAAAACCAAAAAAAATAAAATAATTCTTTTCGACAAAATAATTTACACTCCAAGGATTTTTACATTTAACAAAAAGGAATATACACCTGATTAATATATTTGGGAGGTATTTAGCTGTAATATTGATTTCCAGGATTTTCAATTCCCGGCGGGAATCATAATAATGCTGCAATAGAACAGAAATGTTTTTATTAAAAACCCTCCTCAAAAAGATCAAAAGAAAATGAGGAGGGTTCAGTAAAAATGAAGAATTAGCGGATACTTTTGACTTTATCCATAAGTTCTTTTACCCGGTTTTGGTCTACATGATTAACAAATTTTCCCTCATATTTGAAAGTTGTGCCAACGACGCCGCCATCCGCAACTTTGAGCTGCTCTAACACATTGGTGGCTTTTACGCCGTTATTGGCAAATACTAAGGAATCGGGCAGGGCGTCCTTGATCCGTTTCATGGTCGCAATATCCGCCTCAGATCCAGCCGCCTGGCCTGAAACGCATAACGCGTCCGGTTCAAAATTGGTGACCGTTGTCCGGGCGATATCTACAATATCGCGCGCCTGAAGATAAACTGCCATATTCTCGAGGACAATCGTGTAAAGCATCTTTACATCCTGAAGGCCAAGCGCGTGCTTGTGGCGGACAGTCGCGCTGCCGTTGGTATCCCAAAGCCCAAGGTCTGAAGCATATACCCCTGAGAAAACGCTGCGGATAAATTTGGCGCCGGTCGCGGCTGCCAGATCCAACGTCCGCAGCGGATCAACGATCACGTCGACACCAAAAGGAATGCGGATATCCGGAAGCAATTCGCCGATAACCCGCGCCATGGCCGCGACGGTCACCGGATCCACCTTGACCATGTAGGGCTGGCTGAACTCATTTGAAAACATGACCGCATCCACGCCGCCATTCTGCAAGGCGAGAAAATCTTTGCGCGCCCACTCGACAACTGACTTCATACCGCTTTTGGCATCATAATGCGGGTCCCCCGGAAGCGCGTTGAGATGGCACATCGCGATAATGGGTTTCTTGACGCCGATCACTTCACTGGTCCATAAAGTATCCATTTTTATTACCTACCTTTCTTTTCATTTGCAGCAACGATTATTTTTAAAATAATTCAGCCGGATTTTTTTTATAAGATTACCCGGCTGTTGGCAATCATTGTCTGATGTCCTGAAATTTTTACAGAGTTTTGGCCCAGTTGTCGATGGCTTTATTAACCCTGGTCTTGAGGTCAGCGATGTCGGGCTTGGCAGCCGGCGCTGGGGGTGTGGTGGGAGTGGTGCCGCCGGAAACCCCGGCAAATTTCTTCAGCTCATCCAGGGTGCCGTTGAACCAGTTCAGGTCAATGCCTTTACTTTCCGCGCCATAGGCCAACCCATCGCCGACATTGGTGTACTGCCAGAACTTCCAGAGCTTTTTATTGCTCTTCCAGGGTTCCAGCTCATCCGGTTTGGAAACGCCGGGAGTGTATGCTTTCATATAATGAGCGATCCAGAGGTGATAATACGCCCATTTGGCATCAAACATCTTGGTATATTTGTTGCGCCCGTGGATGCCCCAGTAACCGGGCGAAGTGTAGATCATGGGCTTCTTGTCAGTGATAGTCTCAACCTCTACCAAAAACTGTTCAAGCAGCGAGTTGGATGGGTAAAGACTGCCCTGATTGGGGGCTTCAAAATCAGCGCAGGGCGGCAGTTCGCCGGGATCATCGCCCAAAATATCACAGAAGATGCGCGCCTGAAGCAGGCCTGAAAGATCCCAGCGCAAAAAATGATACCCGCCGCGCAGCAGCCCGGCAGCTTTAGCGGCTTTCCAGTTGTATTCAAAGTCGCTGTCAATGCCCCCGCGTTCGGAGACTTTAATATACACAAATTTGGCGCCCATCTTCACCGCTTTGGTGAAGTCCATTTTCTGGGGTGTTGATTTGTCATTCTGCCAATGGCTTATATCAATTCCCTGTACCATAGTTCAGTACCTCCATAAGTTAATCCAGTTATTTATTTAATAGTTGCAATAAACACGCCAAATAGAGAAAAGAACTCAACGGAGGAGAGCGCTGGTAATTTAAAGTATGGTTTTCTTGACCAAATCGCTGGAAATGGTAGAATATATGCCACGCGGGCGTCGCCAAGTGGTAAGGCATCAGCCTTCCAAGCTGATATTCGTGGGTCCGAATCCCATCGCCCGCTCTCAAAAAAACCCTCCGCCTGAAAATAAGTAGCGGAGGATTTTCTTTTAATTAATGGGCTGTAAACACTTGAAAGCCCCTGGGATCTAAGCACTCGCCTCTAAGGTATCCGTTACGCGAATGCAGCGAAAAGATGTCAGACCAGATAATCGCCATCTGATAAACCTTTATAAGTGAACAGGCGACAAAGAGTGAAAAGCCATCTTTTTTGCGTTGGCAAACCCCTCACGGCATATCCCTGTTCAAGCCGCGATACCTTTAAGCATAAGAAGACATTTAAATTCATCGATTGGCGAATATTTACACCTTCAAGATGCTTGACTATTACAATAAATTGTCCTATTATTGTTTATACATATAGAAAAAGATAACCCTGCCGAGTGGCTGGGTAATAAAGCCTTGTGTCAACAAGGCCGTGTTGTGATTAGGCCAGCATGCTTAGGAAGTAATATGATTGCCAGTTCGGATGTTTTTATTGCACTATCATCGATAACCGGATCATTTAATAAAAAGGATGAAGATGAATAAGAATAAAATATTCAGCCTGACGATAGCCCTGATCATGGCAGCGGCATTGGCGATGCCAGTTTTCGGGCAAAGTGAAACCGATCCGACTGTTGAGCCAACTCCGGCTACAGAAACCTCCTGGTTTGCGGATAATCCAATTGTTAAACGAATTACTGATTTATTTGCATACTTGTTTGGTCCGGCGGTTGAAGAACCTGCCGAGCCAATACCGACAGAGACACCAGCTAAAGGTGGGAGCGATTCTTCACTGGCAACCACACCTGTAACTAGTTCGGAAGAAGAGGCTGCCATGCTCCAGTGGGCAACGGGTATCGGTTTTAGCGATATCACCAAATTGCTGGCCATTGCGGCCCAAGCCAAAGCGATATGCGCAATGGAAGGTCTGGAGTGTGATATCACCCTCCAAGCGCTGACAAAAGAATTTTTAGCCGGAGCCAGTATAGGCGAATTATTCAAGAAATATGGCAAACCGGAATTAAACGGCATTGGCCATGAGCGGAAAGCTGCTGATCCAAAAGAAAAATCCAATAAAGGCAAAGCAAAAGGAAAAGACAAGTAAATTAATTGATAATTTATGTCCTTTGGGGTGCTTGACTTTTATCATAAATTGACCTATGATAAATTTACAACTTGAAAAAGGCAAACCCGCCGAAAGGCGGTGGCGCAAAACCATGGGTCTAAAACAAAAGGTTGTTATGACTGCCAGGTTGCCGGGTTCGTTAAGTTTAATATCTCTGTAATTTCTTCGCCTCTTAACCAGCCTCTTGAGAAGTTGAATCTAATATTGTTGGAGGAAAAAATGAAAGTCAATTTAAAGAGTTTGAGCTTGCTTGATCGCGGCATTGATGCTGGTCTCGGTTGTTTCACCCATTTTCGCCCAAGGCGAAGTTGAACCGACTGTAGAACCAACACCCGAGGTTGAGCCATCGCCATTTCTTGACCATCCCATTGTCAAACTGCTGGCCAGTTTCTTTATGGAACTATTCGCGCCGCCGGTAATTGTAGAGCCGACCGAAGAGCCAGTTGATGGCGGTGAATTACCCGAAGAACCGCCTATTGAACCGGCGCCTTCCGAAGTCCCTGGAGAGGGTGAGGTAGAGACTACCCCTGAGCCGCTGCCCATCGAAGTGGCTGAAGCGGCAGTGGCAGCGATGCATGAGGAAGACAAACTTGGCTTCGGTGTGATCACCAAATTGCTGGCAATTACCGCCCAAGCTCAATCTGTATGCGCATCCGACAGTCTCTTCTGCGATGTAACCCTGGATTCCATCAGCGCGGAATATGAGGCTGGCGCCAGTATCGGGGAATTATTCGCGAAATACGGCAAGCCGGAATACACCGGCGTCGGCCAGATCCGCAAAGCGGCTGAACCTGTGGCGAAATCCAACCCGGGGAAGGGCAAAGGAAAAAAGTAAGACTCAGCAATAAAAAGTGTTCGTGAAAGACAGCTGACTTTTCTGCAGTCAGATGGAGACACGCCGTCCGTGTCTCCATTTTTTTAACAATGATTTTACTCACCCGTCTTTTCCAAAGAAGGGATTAGGATAAAATCAATACAATTTAAATGCCAGGAGCATCTTTTATGAAAAACAAGGTTCAACCATCAATGATTTTAATAATTATCAGCGCTATGCTGATTTCGGCTTGTGAACAGCTGCAGGGCAAGTCTGCCCAGCTCGCATCAGGTGAGGCGGTTCCGGATGGAGTTGCCCTGATCAAAGGTGAGTTTGAATATTCCAATGACTTTGTCGTTGAAACTTACTACGTGGAACACGCGGTCGGCCTGCTGGATATGACCGGTTTTGTTATTACGCGATAAAGAATGGGAAATGCCTGTTGAAGGGCAGGTGCTGGGGTATATGGACCTGGACGCGGATAACAACCGCGCCACTTTCCGTCTGGCGCTTCCGGCGGTTCCGGAAGGCATTTTCAATGATGTGGATCAGGACGCAAAAACCGAACAGGGCTTGCAGGTTTTCGCGGTGGGGTATAACCCCAACCTGACCGGCGGGGTATTCTCAGAAGGCGATGACCGCTCGATGGGCTGGCCGTCTTACCTAGCCTCGGTCAGGACTGATACTGAAAACAAGGATGAGCTCATTGGCGGAAAACTGGTTGTCTGGGCAGCTGACAGCAGCCAGGAATTTCCGAATGGCTTCGGCGATGACGGCCTTCTTTTTACAGCAGATGACCCGGCTATGGCTGTGCCTGCGGGATTTTCAGTTATCGACCTGGACCAGAAACCTTTCAAGATTATCCGTGATAATGTTACTGAACTGACATTGTACGAACCCACAGATGTGGCTGTTAAGGATTTCTCGAAGTTCTCATATGTGGAAGCGTTTGACAAGATGTATGAGATCGTGCGCAAGGAATATGCCTTTAACGGCATAGCGGGCAAGCAGCCTGACTGGGATGCAGTTTATGAAGAATTAGCCCCCAAAGTCGCCAATGCCCAGGAAGCGGAGGACCCATACGCCTATTATCTTGCTCTGCGGGACCTGACCATGAAATTCAAAGACGGCCATGTAGGGCTTAACGGCGGACAATATGACGGCCAGTATAATGAAAGCACTATTCTAGGCGGGTGGGGCTTTGCGGTGCGGGAACTGGATGACAAGCGTGTGCTGGTTGTCTATGTACTGCCCGGCAGCCCGGCAGCCCAGGCGGGTATGCAGGTCGGTGCAGAACTGCTTAAATTCAACGGTGATCCTGTTCAAACTGCGCTGAGTAAAGTGAAACCTTTTGAGCCGCAATCCACCGATTTCGGACTGCGCTATGAGCAAACCAGCTTTCTGACGCGTGCCGGGATAGGCATGAATGCGACTGTGGAATTTAAAAATCCCGGCCAGGCCAGCAAGACTGTTCAGATGACCTCTGTTTACGAGGTTGACAGCCTGCTTTCAGTCTACCGCGGCGGGCCGGCCGATCCTTATGTTCTGCCGGCTGAATACCAGCTGTTTCAGGATACGGGTGTCGGATATATCAAACTGAATTCCAATTATGATGACCTGGGATTGGTCATTCGTGTGGTGGACCGCGCCCTTAAAACATTCCAGGATGCCGGCGTGCTGGGCATTGTGATCGATATGCGCCGCAATAACGGCGGCTCGCCACTGGGAATGGCGGGATTTCTGTATGACCAGGATATCCCCCTCGGCCAGCTGGAATACTACAGCGACAAAACCGGAAAATTCGAACCGGAAGGCCCGCGTGACAAGGTCTTTCCAAACGTGGAGCAATATTATTTTGACAAGATGGTGCTGTTAGTAGACCAGTTCTGCTACAGCGCGTGTGAAATTGAAGCTTACGGCTTCAGCCAGGTTCCGGGTATGGTGGTGATGGGGCAATTCCCGTCTGCCGGTGTTGAGGCTGAAACTGCACGCGGAAATTTCCTTCTACCCGAAGGTATGGAATTCAATATTCCGACCGGGCGCTTCACCCTGCCCGATGGCAGCATTTTCCTTGAGGGTACCGGCGTGCAGCCTTCCATCTTTATTCCCGTGGATGAAGCCAGTGTGCTTTCCAGCGAAGATGTGGTGCTTCAGGAAGCGGTTGATTACATCATCGGGCAGTGAAATGATTTCACTCTTTTTATGCATGAATTAAATAAATAGACAATCAACCCATAAACCTGCCGGTATTAATGTTGACAGATTTATTGGTGCTCTCACCCATGCCTCTCCCCACGAGTGGGGAGAGGATAATATGCTCTCAATTTTCGGGTGTTTCACCAAGCGATTTGAAATAATTCATAAATTGGGCAGCGGATGACACAGCCCACTTTATTTATTATTACTTTGAGAATTTCACTCAGCAGCAATATGGATTAATATAAAGAGGGATCAATAAAAAGAGAAATAATGAGTCTTTGAATACCGCATCAGGCAGACAGAATGACCATAAATCATCTCAAAAAACTCATCCTTGCTCTGTTAATTTCAGGTTTCATTGCCTTGGTCTACCTGCTGCTTATGCCCATGGATTCCTCACGCGGCCACCTGATCAATTATGGGGTTCTCAGGATCATCTTCATCGGGTTAATGTCTGGCTGTCTGCTGGTTCTGGCGGGATTGGCTGCTCAATTTCAGGTTAATCCTGCGAAGGGTCAGGTTTTTTCGGAAAAACTCCACAATTTTCTTACCTGCAATGAATCCAGGCTATCCACGGTTCAATTTGTACTTGTAATCGCATTTATTTTACTGATCGAAGGTTTTTTGCTTTCATACTTCACCATCCCGGTGCCCGCGCGGCCGGCCATCCTGTGGATGGCTGCCGCCTGTTTATTTTTCTGGATAACGCTGCGCATGGCATACCGCGAAACCTTTAATAAAAAACCTTCCATTTTAAACCGCCTCAAATCAGGCTGGCGCAGCTGGTCAGACACCCAGCGCAGGGTTTTTATTATTCTGACGGTTATGGGGTTGATTTATTTCGCGATGTTCATTCCGGTAAATTACGGCGGCAGAGTGCACCCGGACGAGGAGGTAATTTACCCGGATGTGGTTAATATGCTCATACCCGGCAGCACAATTACGGAAACCCTAAGCGATTCTTTTATTATCAGCAGCTGGTGGTATGGATACCCATATTTCCCAATATCAGCGGTGACCCTGATAATACCGCGCATTATCTATGGAAACGCTTTCGCCAGCCAGATTGCTCTGAACCTGCTGTTCATGCGGCAGTTCATCAGCGTGCTTCCAATGGTGGCTTTAATTATTTTTCTAATATATCTGGCCACCGAATTTAAAAACATGTGGGCGGCTATAGGGATGTTCATTGTCCTGTGCCTTATTCCGGGTGTGGTGCATTACAATACCCGCTTCTGGCACCCGGATTCAATCATTGTGCTATTAATTCTGCTCGCTTTCTGGCTGCTCAAACGCGACCGTTTGCGTTTCGGGTGGGATTTTTACCTCGCGGCGTTCATCATCGGGCTTATCACGGTCATTAAGATATGGGGACTGTTTTTCTTCCTGGCGATCGGCGGCTACCTGCTGGCAGGCTTGCTCACCAGGAAACTGGATTTCTGGAAAATGGCCAGAGCCGGGTTATTTTTTATCCTTGTCATGATCGGGTCGATCATCATCACCAGCCCATCCATAACCATTCCCTGGAACCTGAAAGCATACATTTCTGAACTGCAGGAATACTACCCGGTGATGCGGCAGGGATACAACGAACCCGACCCGGAGGGGGTTTACCGGCTGGGGCTGCAGGCCTGGATGGTCTTTTTCAGAATGCATTTCATGCAGGATTTCTACTTCTATTTTTCAATTTTCGCATTGATCGCGGGTTCACTGCTTGGAACCCAAAAAACCCTCAACCGCCTGATCTTGGCATGGTGCGCGGTTATCGGAATATTTTTAACAAACTGGATCGCAGTGAAATCCTTCCAGTATCTGCTGCCATTGATGATCCCCTTATATGCCGGGGTCTTCCTGTTCCCTTCCATCGCCGGAGGAGAAAATTACCCAAAACCGTTTCAATTTTTGGCTGACCCAAAGGCAAAACAGGTTCTGTGGGGAATTGTGATCGTCCTGACCGCCATCCAGTTTTATTTTAACCTGACGCTTTTCCCAAATTAAAGCGGTATATTTTCGAATAAACCGTAAACACATCCCTTGTCTCCCTCCGTGCATTAAATCCTGATTTATTTCCACACTTTTGAGAAGGTAATCTTAAGGTATTGATTTCAAAAATGATTGTATATATACTATTAATACAGGGGTAACGCAAACCGGACTAAGGTCAGTATATCCCTACTGAAACAGCATTAAGCGGTGGGATAGGTATTTTGTATTTGCCTGGTAAAGGATCAGGCCAATTTTCGTGTCAGTCGTTAGTAAGGAGGATGGCATGAAAGCTTATACCCACCGTTACCTTTTAGCATGGGCGTTCACTTTTGCTTTATGCGCTTGTTTTTTACTGCCGGTCACAGTTTTTGCTGAAGATGAAGCGCTTCCAGAAACCCCATCAGTCCCGGCAGCTGCTGCCGGAGAAATCCCTTCAGATCCAATCGCACCGCAGCCTGTCCCTGTGCTTTCAGAACTGGTTTCTGATGCCGCATCAGAGTCTGAAATTGTACTGGAAGCGGCTGACATTGAAGTCATGGCAGCAGAGCCCAATGCGGAATTAACAGATACCGTTGAAGAAATCGCTTCTAGCCAGATACAACTATCCTTCGCTGAAAATGAACCGCTGGACATGGCAAGCACGGAAAGCGCTGAAGCGCTGGCAGCAGGCGACCCATATTGGTTCATCGGGGCGCAGCTGTATGTTTCGCTGCCGCCATCCGGCAGCTGTCCGGCTGGAACCACATTAGATGTTAACTGCTGGCTGAGTGGAACACCCATCGCCACTGCGCTGGACAAGATCGATGACGGACTGCTGCCTACCGACCGCAAACTTTATATTGAGAGCGGGACTTATGATGAGAATGTATATTTTAACGGAAGCAACCCTTATATTGACCAAATGAACGGAATGATCGGCATGGATGCCGGCTCCGGGCTGCCAATCATTAATGGCCATGTTGATGTGTACTATACGATCGATGGTTTCACTTTGAGCGGATTTACGATCAAAAACACAACCGCAGACCAGGCAGTCAATTTTTATGGAAACAGCGGCACCCTCATTCTGCAGGATCTTGATGTTAACAGCACCGGAGGATATGGGATCCAAATTGAAAACCATAACGGAGCAGTGGCCATCACGCGCGTGGTTTCTTCTGGGAATTACGGCAGCGGGGCATGGATCGAAAATGATGAAGGCACTTACCCTGTTACCATTACTTATTCCGAGTTTGACCACAATAACAGTACCAATCCCAATGATCGCTACGGCCTGTATGTAGAATCACACGGTCTGGTGACGCTCAATAATGTCAGCGCCAACCACAATAACGGGATTGGGGCGTGGATCAGGACCAAAATGGGAATAACCATCAAGAACAGCACTTTCAGCCTGAATTATGCCGACCCCGATCACAGCGCATACGGTTACGGGCTGCGGATCATCCCCTGGGATGCTGTCAGCCCGGTTTACCTGGAAAATGTGAGCGCTGACGGCAATGAAGCCATGGGTTTGGATATCTCAACTTCCGGCAATATTACAGCCAAGTCACTCAGCGCCAGCGGGAACTCTCAATATGGCGCGCGGTTCTCTGTGACGGGGATAGCCACTGTGAGCGTCAGCGGCAGCCGATTCAATGATAACCTCGATGACGGGCTGGTCATTTATGCTTACAAGAATATCCTCCTGCAAAGCATCACCGCCAGCGGAAACACTAACAACGGCGCTTATCTGGGAAACTGCCAGTACTCCAGCGGCGCCTGCCAGGGGAATGGGACGGTGCAGGTGATCGGCTCTCCGCCTAACCAGTTTAAAGATAACGGCAGTTCGGGATTGTATATCACTTCAGGAGGAGCGGTGACGCTGACCAATTTTGAAGCGTCAGATAACGGTGATAGTGGCGTAAATATCTATAATGCTTATGCAGGCGTCAGCGCGGGTGTGATAGTCAATGCAAATTACGTGCCTGTGTTTGGCACCTACGCAAACAGCGCTCATCAAAATGGCGGCACCGGCCTTGAGGTGAATTCTCGCGGGAGCATCAGCGCGGATAAGATTTGGTCATATGACAATCCGGGTGATGGCATTTATCTGGATAATGACAGCGCACTTACTGCAAAACCGGTGGCCATCAGCAACAGCGAAGCCTGGAAAAACACGAATACGGGCCTCGCGTTAAATTCACAAGGAAATATCAGCGTGTCCAACTGCGCGTCTTATGATAATGGCAATAGCGGCCTGAGTATCAATAATACTTCCGGAACAGGCAATGTCTCAGTCAGCGCGGCCGTCATAAAAGATTTCGGCGGGAATACCAATTACGGGCTGTATATCTATTCCAAGGGCTCCATTAATGTAAACCACGTGGACGGGAGCGGTTCCACCTGGGGAACAGATATCTATAATATAGACGCTGCGAGCCCAAAACCGCTGACGGTTAGCGATGGGATTTTTTCAGACACGACGAATTCTTCCGGGCTGGCTGCAGTCAGCCTGGGTTTAATCACCCTGAGAAACATTGAAGCTGTCAATAACGACGACTACGGCATTAATGCCAGTAACAGCAGCGCGACTGCCCCTCAAGCGGTGGTCGTTGATTCCATATTTGTTTCCGATAATAATGGCGACGGGCTGCGGGTATCTTCGCTTGGCAATGTGACTATCGGCAACCTGACCGCTATTGAAAACCATACCAACGGACTTTCAGTTGAGACCTGCTTCTTCAACGGCAGTGAATGCACCGGCAGCGGTTCGGTCGCTCTTGGGGGAACCTGGAATGAGATCAATAACAATGACAGTTATGGAGTGAATATCATTTCGGGCGGGAATATTACCCTGGGCAATTTCAATGCCCGCAACAATGGAAGCGGTATTTACGCCCATAATAATTACGATGGGGAAACCGGAAGCATCACCATCACTGCCGTGTCCGGGAAATACAATTCAGCATGTTGGAATGGTGATTACGGTATGCAGCTGCTTTCGCGAGGAGCAATTTCGGTAACGCGCACAATTGCGGACGATAACGGCAGTTTCGGGGCTTATATCTATAATGATTCTGCTTTAACGCTTAAGACACCTCTCCATCACCGATTCCTCTTTCAGCCACAACCAGAGAGATGGGCTGAATATTCAATCCCTGGGGACGGTGGCTTTGAAGGGCGTGACAGCCGTCGGCAATACACGCTATAACTCATGGACCTATAATGACAGAACCTACCGCGACATACTCAGCGCTGAACATTATGAATATGAAGAGGGGAAAGAAGAATCGTGGTGGTTCAATTACAGCGGTGCGGTGACGATACAGGTTCTCAGCGCGGAATTCACGCCCATGTTTTTTCTGTATGACAGCAGCGGCAACATGCTGGCCTGGGATGACAACAGCGGGGACCTGGATCACGCCGGCATCGCCGGCTTCTCGCTGCCGGCGGCGGGGGATTACCGCATTGAGGTGGCAGCCAAGAACGGCGGCTATGGAACATACGACGTCGCGTTAAATCATCCTGTTTCAGATTACAGCTGGGCTCAAATGAGCTTTGGCGCCAGTATTTATAATGCCGGCGGCAGCGGGGACGTGACGGTTTCGGGGCTGGGCAGCAAAGGCAACACTTTCAGTTATAACTCCTGGGAAGGCCTGTATGTCTATTCAGCCGGCGCGATCAGCGTGGCAAAGACCAGCGCTGAACTGAACGAATTTTACGGTTTGGACCTGGATAACCTCAGCGCCGCAGCCGCCAGGAACATCACGCTGGTCAATGCCAGCGCGAACTCCAACGGCTATTACGGCGTCAGGGCTGTCTCGCTGGGCTCAATCCTGTGGAACGGCGGCGGGGCGACCGGAAATGCCGGGGGCGGCGGATCGCTGGCTAACCAGACCGCGCTAACGCCCAAAGCGGTGTCGGTAAGCAACGCCGGTTTCTTTAAAAACCAGGACGGCCACGGGCTGGTTGTTGTCTCACTGGGCAGCATCACCCTCACCAATGTGGGCGCCAGCGGCAATCGGGGCTGGGGGGCTAACGGCCTCAACCTGGATAACTGCGCCTGGGGGGGGAGCGCCTGTATCGGCAGCGGCTCTATCAGCGTGACCGGGACTTACGCGGGTGAAGGGGCAAATGAGAATGAGAACTGCGGCATTTACGCGGATTCCTTTGGCAGTATCCTGGTCAGGAACAGCGGGGCAAGCGGCAACGGCGACATCGGGGCTGTCTTATATAACAACTACACCGGCTCAACCGGGAATGTGACCGTGGGCGGAACAGCTCTAATTCCGGCTGCCTTCAGCGGCAACCTGAATGACAGCGGGCTGGTGATTCAGAGCAAGGGAACCATTGCCCTGAGTAACGTGCTGGCAGAGGACAACCTGAATGGCAGCGGAGTGAATGCGCAAAATGATGAAGCCGCGAGTGCCAAGACCATCTCATTGAACCGGGTATTTGCCAATGACAACAGATGGGACGGCGTCTACGCGAAATCGCTGGGCGCCATCACTGCCGGGAGCATTCAAACCAACGGCAACCTGAGCAACGGTATCTTTTTATCCAACATCGGCGCATTGAGCGCCCAGCCGATCACGGTCACGAAGAGCGAGAGCAAGGACAATACCGGCGACGGGATGAATTTCGAAGCGGCTGGCAAGATAACGCTCAACGCCCTACGTTCGGAAAACAACACCGGCAGTGGCCTGTATATTAATACTGAAATGGATCTGGCGCTGCTCTCGTCATTGGGCGAGAATAACTTCAACCTCAATAAAGGGGCTGGCATCTATGTTCATGAAGCTTTCAATATCTCGCTGAGTAAGGTGACAGCCAATGACAACAATGAACCGGGGTTATATATCGAAGATGGGCAGGGAGCAATGACCATTAACACAGCCGCCTTCCAGCATAACGGGCATGAAGGCATTGTTGGGTATGTAGACGGTGATATCACTATTAACAAAGTGCAGATAACGGGCAACGGGCTGACCATCGCTGACGGGGATGGGATTAGGCTTATTACGCAGCCAACATCGATGGTCAACATCCTGAACAGCATGGTAACCGGCCATCAGGGCAGCGGGATCGACCTGACGGGCGGCAGCAGCCTGACGCTGACCGGGACGTACTACCTGGGGAATGACACGGATAATGACGCGCAGCCTAACGTGGACTGGCCGTAAGCAGCACAGTGATAAATGATCAGGAGGAAAAAATGAAACCTATTTTCCATAAAAACTCATTTGCCTGGACTTTAGCTCTAACTTTACTCGCTGCGCTGCTGATCCAGGGCGCCGCTTACGCAGAGGGTGAGGAACCCCTGCCTTCAACGGCTGATGAAGCGGAAACCTCAACGGAACCTGCGCCAGAATCCATTGAAATCATGTCAGTCAGCGGGGGAGAGATACCGGCTGAAGAGGCGGCTGTTCCTGAGGAAGAGGCAGCACAAGCAGAAGCGCTGCCTGATGAGCAGAGCGCGGCAGCTGAGGATGCAGATGCGCCAGTTCTGGCAGCTGTCAGCGAGAACGAAATCGCGGCTTTGGCAGAGAGCGGGCTGATCCTGGCCGACAACACCGGCGAGGCGCTGGATATGGCAACCAGCGAAAGCGCCGAGGTGCTGGCGGAAGCTGACCCGTATTTCATGATCGGCGCTACGAAGTATTCATTCACCACCACAGACTGCTCTCCACTCATCGCCGGGAACCAGCCATGCGCCAACCCGATCCAGGCAGCCATCAACCTCATTTCAACCGCCGGGCTCATGCCCACTGACCGCAAAATCTATGTGGAAAGCGGCACTTATACCGGATCGGTGCTCGTGGATGGTTCGATGCCGCTCTTGGACCAGCTCAGCGGGTTGATCGGTTTGAAGACAGGCGCGAACTTCCCGGTGATTAATAATTATGTAAATGTGCAAGATACCATGCTGGGATTCACACTGAGCGGATTCAGCGTCACGGCGACCGTCGGCACGCAGGGCGCGCTGCGCTTCAGCAACAATGCCGGCACATTGACGCTGGCTGACCTGACCGTGCGCAACACTAACGGCCTGGGCATATACATTCTCAACCACAGCGGCGCGGTGGTGATGACGAATGTTATCTCCAGCAACAACTTTGGAAGAGGGGCTTATATTGATAATTCCAGCGGCAATTTGGGTGTGACAATTGCCTACTCGGAATTTGACCAGAATACCGACGGCGTTATCCCTTCAGGGGTAAATGATGGATTATGGATCCATACTAATGGGCCAGTTTCGCTGAATTACGTCTCAGCCAGCCACAACGACGGCAAAGGTCTGTTCCTTGAAACACCAAAGACGGTAACCATCAAGAACAGCATTTTCAACCTGAATTACAGCGCCCCGGTTAGCTTTACATCAGGGTATGGGATATGGACCTTTAACGACTACAGCACCAACCATTTTGTGCTGGAGAACGTGCAGGCGGAGAACAATACCGCCGGCGGAATTAATCTTGTTAACCACGGCAACCTGAGCGCCAAAATGATCAGCGTGAGGGGAAACGGCATTGGGGCTTTTTTCTCAATTTACGGTACAGCGGCAGTGTCTGCCAGCGCTTTCTCCGATAACGGCGGCAGCGGACTGACCATCAAAACACGGATGAATATCACGCTGAACAGCGTGGAAGCACAGCTCAACAATGCGGACGGGATCACGCTGGATAACTGCCAGTACGACGGCGGGCTGGGCACCTGCGTTGGAACAGGAGCGGTGACTGTCAGCGGAACGCCGCCCAGCCGCTTTATTGAACAACGGCGATTACGGGCTGAACATCATCTCCGGCGGGGCAGTAACGCTGACCAATTTTGAAGCGTCTGATAACGGCGATAGCGGTGTGCGCATCAGCAATGCCTACAGCGGGCGGAGCGGAGGCATTACAGTGAACGCCAGCTACATACCCGCTTTCGGGACATTTAAGAACATCCTGCACAACAACAGCGGATACGGCCTCTATGCAGGTTCCTTTGGCGCCATCAGCGTGGATAAAGTAATTGCGCTTAATAACACCAGCGATGGCATCTACCTGGGCAATAGCGCGGCGCTTTCGAACAAGACAGTGACACTTAAGAACGCTGACGCCTGGGATAACACCAGCGGCGGAATTTATATAGAAGCACGCGGCAATACAACCATTACCAACTGCGCGGCATACAGCAACGGCGCGAACGGACTTGAGGTCATTGCCATTTACGGCAGCGCCACAAATATAACGGTTAATGCCAGTACATTAAAGAACTTCAGCGATAACACCAATTATGCGCTCAAACTGGACGCTAACGGCGCTGTCAGTGTCACAAATGTGGACGCGAGCGGCAGCCATTTAGGCACTTACATTGACAACCAGTACGCGGCAAGCGCCAGGCCGCTCAGCGTCAGCAGCAGCCAATTCTCAAATACGAGCGGGGGAAACGCCGGGCTGTCGGTTTACAGCAACGGGCTGATCACTTTGCGCGGTATTGTCTCAAACAATAACACCGTTGGATACGGCATCTTTACTGCGAGCGAGAACGCCGCCACACCGCAGGGGATAACGATGGCAAACGTGGACGCGATCAATAACAGCCTGACCGGCATCTATATTCACGCACGCGGCAGCCTGAACCTGAGCAACCTGCGCGCCAATGAAAACGGCATTAACGGATTAAATATCGCCCACTGCGATCATGATGGAACAGCTTGCCTGGGAACAGGCGGCATCAGCATCGGCGGCACCTGGAATGAATTCAATGACAATGCCAACCTGGGCATCAGCATGCAGCCGGGCGGGAATGTGACCTTGAGTAATCTGGAGGTTAGTGCCAATAAAGGCGACGGCATTTACCTTTTTAATGGCTACACCGGCGAGAATGGCAGCCTGTCACTGGGCGCTTCTGCGGGCAAATATAACCAGATTCTGATGAATGGCAATTACGGCATCAATGTCGTGTGGAAGGGTTCTATCACGGTCAGCAGGACGATCGTGGAAGGCAGCGGAAGCGCGGGCGCGGTTTTTCATAACGACACCTCAGACAGCGCCAGCAGCGTGACCGTCAGCGACAGCACCTTCAGCCACAACTGGTACAACGGGCTTTATATCACTTCTAAAGGCACGGTGACGCTGAAGGGCGTGACCGCGAACGGGAACTTATACTACACCGGCCGCATGTTCAATCACAAGACCGTGCAGGATGGGTTGAGTGCGGAGAGTAGCACATCTGAGGACGGCCGACAGGAAGCATGGTATTTTACCGGCGACGGGCTGGTGGATATCCAGCTGCGCAGCGCCGATTTTATCCCCCTGCTTTACCTGTATGACAGCGCCGGGCACATGCTGGCCTGGGATATGAATACAGGAGATCTGAATGACGCCTTTATCAGCGCATTCACACTTCCGGCAGCAGGAGACTATTATGTCGAAGTGGCTGCCAAAGATGATGGCTGGGGCGTGTATCAACTGGCGCTGAACAACCCCATCACTTCAATCACAGGATACTACCTTTACCAATATGGGGTTTTGGTTGATAACACCTTCGGCAGCGGAGATGTGATGGTGCTTCCATTGGGGACAAAAGGAAATACTTTCAGCTATAACGGATCCAACGGGCTGGATATTAACAGCAACGGTAATATCACTGTCAGCCAGGCAGAGGGCAGTTATAACTTCAGCACCGGCCTATATTTGGTCAACAGCGATTTGGGCATTGTTAAAAATATCAGCCTGGCGAAAATCACAGCCAACAGCAATAAGAGCAGCGGCGTATCCGCCAGTTCCAATGGCGCCATCAGCTTTAACGGCGGCAACGCAGAAGACAATTCAGGCTACGGCGCGTTTCTCTATAATGCGGATGCTGTCACACCCAAAGCGCTGACTGTGAGCAATGCCCTGTTCAACAGCAACCACGGCGACGGCGGTTTGGCAGCCTGGTCGCTGGGCAGCATCACCATCACTAACGCAGGCGCCAGTGGTAATGATGGGGTTAATGCATATGGTGTGGTACTTAATAACTGCAAGTGGGACGGATCGGCCTGCAGAGGCAGCGGCATTATCAGCATCAGCGGGCGCAACCAGGGGCAGGGGTTCAATGAAAATGTTATGTATGGCATTTATGCCAGTTCCTTCGGCAATATCAGCCTGAAGAACACCGACGCCCTTGAGAATGGAATTATGGGCGCGTTCCTTGCCAATAATTATGCGGGGGCGGCCGGCAGCATTTTGGTGAGCGGAACAACCAGCAGCCTGGCGCAGTTCAGCGGCAACCTGGCCGGGAACGGGTTATATGTCTTGAGCAATGGCGCCATCATCTTGAGCGATATCCGCGCAGACGAAAACGGGGGCGGCGGTGTGGTTGCCTATAACACGTATACTCCAGCGGCAATGCCGGTGACCATAACGCGCGTGTATTCCCATGATAACTTGAATTCGGGCATCTACATTTCCTCAAACGGTATTGTTGCAGGCGCGAGCCTGCAGACTGACGGCAATGGCATGAATGGGTTGGTGATATACAATAATAGCGCAGCCAGTCCGCTGGGAATTACAATTCTGGGCGCGGAAACCAAGGATAACATCGGGTATGGGATTTCCCTTTACTCCAGGGGCAAGGTGACACTCAACGCGATCTGTGCAGACACCAATACACAAAGCGGATTATATGTTTCAACCGATGGCGATGTGTCGGTCTTGTCAACGCTGGGTGAAAACACTTTCAATGCGAATAACGGCAGCGGATTTGCCGTGGGGAATGCGGCCAAGGTCTCTCTGAGCAAGGTGACCATCAATTCCAACCTCGACAACGGCTTATACATTTCTTATGCAGCCGATCTGAGCATCAACACTGCCAGCATCCGAGGGAATGGAAATAACGGGATAAACGCCAGCGTTTATGGAAATGCGACCATCAACAGGGCGCAGGTGATTGGTAATGGTGCTGGAACCGACGGAGACGGGATTCACCTTGAGGTTAATCCGGCAGCAATTGTGAGCATTACCAACAGCTTCATCACCCTGAACGAGGGCGAGGGGATCGACCTTTATCAGGGGGCTGACCTGATTTTGACGGGGACATTCTGCATGGGGAACGACACGGATGATGACGGGCAGGAGAATGTGAACTGGTATCATTAGAAATCACCCTGAATTGTGTTAATGAATCAAAAATAAAGACACAGCCATCTGTGTCTTTACCATTTTTGGTTCCGCAGTACTATCCTTTCATCACATGCGGAAAAGTATTATTTAATATTGAATTGGCATATTCAAAGTTCTATACTGAAGGAGTGAGGGAAAGCCATCTTCTGATTCTTAAAAATAAATGCAGCGCACTTTCAAAATAACTAAATGACTGCCGAATCATTAAAAAAAATATATCGCCGGGTAAATCATGCAAAAATCGACCAGGATTATGGAGGACAAAATGAAGACTTCCGCGAAGGGGTATCTTTTTTTGAAATTAATGGGGCTGGCGATAATTGCCGCGCTGGTTTTCCCAACAAGCGTCTTTGCCGAGGGCGAAGAGTCGGCAGCCCCTGCGGAGCCAACGGCTGAAGAAACGCCGGCAGAATTACCTGCGGGTTCACCCGAAGCGGCAGAAACAACCGTCCCTGAAGCGGCGTCAGAAGAACTGGCGCCTGAAGCGCCGCTGGCGGAACTCAGCGCGGCTGCTGAAGCCGCTGGAACAGAACTCGTGGCTGCCGACGGCACGCCGCTGGAAATGGCCAGCCAGGAAACTGCCGATGCACTGGCATCTGCAGACCCCTACTATTATGTGGGCGCAGTTAAATACAGCTTCCTGGTTTCAGACTGCCCGGAGGCGGAATTGGGTGTAACCTGCTTTCAAGACCCCAATCCGATTCAATATGCGATTGACTACGTCGAAACATCCGGATTGATTCCAACCGACCGGAAAATCTATGTGGAGAGCGGCGCTTACAGCGGTTCAGTAGAAGTGGATGGAACACTGGCTAATATAGACCAACTCAATGGGCTGATTGGCAAAGATATTGGTACCGGATTGCCCACCATCAACAATTGGGTATATGTGCACGATATGCTTTCAGGATTTACCCTGAGCGGTTTTATTCTGAACGGCGCGGGAGGCGCAGATGGCCTTGCGCACTTTGAGGATAACTCAGGACCATTAACTTTGAGCGACCTGGATGTAAAAAGCTCCGATGGTCCCGGTATCCATGTGGAAAACCATGCAGGCTCCGTAAACCTTACCAATGTTAAAGCCAACAACAATTACGGCAGCGGGGCGAGCATTGATAACTCCGCCGGCGGAATTTTCCCAGTGACCATCAGCAATAGTTCCTTTGACCATAATAATCGAACCAGTTTAACACCCCTGTATGGGATGATGGCCACGACACTCAGCCGGGTGACATTGAACGGCGTAACCGCGCAGGATAACAACGGCCATGGTGCGCAGGTCATTTCTCAGCGCGGCGTGACAATCAACCACAGTTCATTTAACTGGAACTATTCTGACCCTGATGGCGGCGGCGGAGGCATAGGATTGTATGTTAACGGAGAATTTGCTGCCAACGCAATTTCAATGAACAGCGTGCAGGCGCATGATAACGAGAATTCAGGCGTTGCCCTGTTCACCAAAGGTACGGTGACTGTCACCGATCTGGACGCATGGAACAACACGAATGGTTTGGAGATCAATACACCTGAATCCGCTATCACGATCTCAAATTCCAGCTTTAATAATAATGATTTCATCGGACTGCATATCAGGGGCACCCAGTCGGTAACGATCGATACGATTGAGGCCAATGACAACGGCAGTTACGGTGTGGATATGGATAACTGCCTTTTAGGCATGGGAACTCCCTGCCGCGGGAATGGTTTTGTAAAAATTGCCGGCATAACCCCCAGCTATTTTCTGGATAACGGCAGCAAAGGGCTTAATATTCTTTCCGGCGGAGCGGTAACACTGACCAATTTCGAAGCCAGCGGCAACGGCAGCCAGGGGGTCTATATCAAAAATGATTATATAGGGCGCAGCGGCAGCGTGACCATTAATGCCAATTACGTGCCGGTGATTGGCACCTGGCTGAACACCGCCCATGATAATTTTGACGAAGGTTTACAGGTCTGGTCCAATGGCGCTATCAGTGTTGACAAGGTCTTCAGCGATAACAACGGGGAAGATGGTATAGCCCTCAGAAATTTCGCTGCGGCTTCCGCCAAAACAGTAACGCTGAAAAACAGCACCGCTTACCAGAACACTGAAAACGGCATCATGATCAGCTCACTTGGAACCATCACCCTGACAAACACCAATTCCTATGATAATGTGCTGCAGGGCGCCAATCTGAATAACGCTTCCGGAAATGCCGCTATCGCTGTGACCAGCACAAGCGAAGCCAGGTTTGATAACAACCTGACCTACGGATTGTTTATCGTCTCAAGTGGGGCGATTACCGTAAAGAATGTTAACGCGGTTTCAAACCGCCAGGGATCCTATATTGACAACCAATCTTCTTCACCAGCAGCGATCACCATCACCGGATCAGATTTCTCCAACTCTTCCTTATCCGGCGGGCTATACACCATATCCAATGGATTGATCACGCTGCAGGATGTGACCTCAAATAATAATGCTTTATACGGGATCTATGTGGGAGATGACTCCTTCCAATATGCCCAGGGCGCCAACCTTTCCAAGGTCAGCGCCAGTGATAACCAGGGCGGCTCAGGAATTGAGGTTTATTCCTTAGGCGCGGTTACCCTGGCGGATATCAGCGCCGACGGCAACTCGGAATACGGCCTGTATATCAATAACTGCAAAAATAACAGCGGTTTGTGCGAAGGATCAGGCAATATAACCCTGTCAGGCAGCCACAACGCGTTTAACGGAAACGGGGAGTTCGGAGTCTATGCCACCTCGCGCGGAAGCATCACGCTCAGCAATTTCACGGCCAACCATAACGAGAACAGCGGCCTGAACCTGCATAACACCTGGGATAATGCCGCCGGCAATATAAAGCTATCCGCCGCCAGCGGTGTATTTAATGAGGCCAATCAGAATGGAGAGACGGGAGTGACCATCAACTCCAATGGGACCATCACCATTGCCAGGACCATTGCCGAGGGAAACGCAGGTAGGGGAGTATCCATTGATAACAGCGACGCAAGCGGGGCAAAATTTGTCACCGTCAGCGACTCCTCGTTCAGCTATAACCAGAATGGCGGCCTCAGGATAGATTCCACGGGTGCGGTCACGCTTAAGGGTGTGGATGTGGCGGGCAATTCGCGTTACAACACATCCATCTCTTCCGGCAGCACGGTGCGAGAGCGTGTGCCCGAGTCGCCTTACATGTGGGCAGGCGGCATGTGGGAATCCTGGTGGTTCAACAGCAGCGGTACAGTTAACATCCAGCTGCGCAGCAGCGAGTTTGCACCCATGGTTTACCTTTACGACGAAGAGGGCCATTTGCTGGCCTATGACGATAACAGCGGCAGCGGCATTGACGCGTTCATCAACGGTTTCGACCTGCCGGCGGCAGGCAATTACCGCATTGAAGTGGCCAGCCAGGATGACGGCTGGGGCTTCTATAACCTGGCGCTGAATAACCCGATTGGTTCTGTCTCCCCTGATTACAGCAATATCTACGGGCTGAATATCAATAATAGTTTTGGGACAGCCGATGTGATTATTGCGCCATCCGGGACCAGAGGCAATACCTTCAGCGATAATAATTACTATGGGCTGAAGGTCACAACCAAGGGCAATCTCACCATTAATTCCGCTGATGTTTCCCATAACGGCTCCATCGGGGCATGGCTGAAATGCGAATCGGATGTGATTAAAAATGTTAATCTGACCAATGTCCAGACCAATGAAAACCAGGATGACGGCCTGAGCCTGGAAGCAGTGGGGCCGGTTTCCTGGAACGGCGGCGGGGCGAACGGCAACGCGGCTTTTGGGGCTATCCTGTATAACCAGAAATCCCCCGCCGCCAAACCGGTCACTGTCAGCAATGCATCCTTCAATGGCAACCAGGGTAACAACGGCCTTGAAATTTTCTCTGAGGGCAATATATCCCTGACGAATGTCAGCGCCAGTTTCAATGCTGGCCCAAGCGCCGTTGGCGCAAATCTGGATAACTGTTATTACACAGGCGCTGGCTGCGAGGGCAGCGGCGACATCACCATCAGGGGTGAATTTGAGGGCAACGGCTTTGACGGCAATGGATACAACGGCGTATCGGCTTTGAGCAACGGAACTTTCAAGTGGTCGAACGCCAGCGCGGATGATAACGGCAACCGCGGCCTCAACCTGGAAAGGGACTTTGGCGACAGCAAGGATCCAGTGACCATATCTGGATCGTCCGCATTACCGGCAACCTTTAATAATAACGGCGGCCACGGCGTATTTGTAGCCACCCTCGGACCGATCAGCCTTTCATACGTTGAGGCCAAGGATAACCTGGACGGCATTCGCATTCACAATGATGAAGCTGCCGCGCCGCAAAGCATTTCCCTGAATAAGGTACTGGCGCAGGGGAACAGCGGCTACGGCATCTGGCTGAGAGCCAGCGGAGCGACAACCGCCAGTGATGTTATGGCGAAAGGCAATACCCTGCAGGGACTCTATATTGAAGCAGTTGCCTATCCGATGCAGGCGGTGGTCATCAACCACAGCGTTTTCAATGATAATTCCGATAGCGGAATTGAAATTAATAACCAGGGAGATATTACCCTGAATGGTGTTGAAGCATCCGGCAATGGATCTCGAGGAGCGCTGTTGATTTCCGAAGGATACAAAGTTACCGTTCTTTCAACACTGGGCGATAACATTTTCAATAGAAATGCCATGTCGGGTTTTCAGATTGGAAACGCGGGCGCTGTCAGCCTGAATAAAATCACTGTAGAGGCCAACACAAACAGGGGAATTTATATAGAAAACTCCGCTTCTCTGTATATTGATTCAGCCAGCATTCTGCATAACCAGCGTGAAAGCATCTTTGTGCAGATTACCGGCAACGTGACCATCAATAATGCCGTTGTCGGCAATAACGATTCATTAACGGATTATGACGGCATCTTCCTGAGCGACACAGCCCTGACTTCGGTCGTCAAAATCACCAACAGCACCGTGACGGCCAACACCGGCAGCGGCATCAGCCTGGACGCAGGGGTTACACCGATCCTCACCGGTACGTTCTATTTCGGCAACGATTCAAACAATAACGGAGATGCAAATATTGAGTTTCGCCCATAAACAGGAGAGGTTAAAAAAGAAAAATAAAGAAAAGAGACTAATTTTGAATAGGGACACAGCTTGCTGTGTCCCTATTGCATTTAACTCATTCAGATGGATGAGGTGTGTCAAAGCCATTAATAATTTTTATCCGGTCACTTCGACACCCTGTGCTGCGCTTAGGGCAGGCGCTCAGTAACCGAATTTTAAAATTAATTTTGGACTTTGCGTGAGCGGTAATACTTGCGGAAGTCGCCCAGGTTCTGCTCGTATTGCTCCCAGGGGACCTTCAGGCGGTGCGTCAGCTCGGATGCGGTGCGGGCTTTATAATCGCGGAGGTCCCAGTCGCGCGCGTACTGGCGCATGGGTTCGATGGTGCGGGTCAGCTGGCTGATGCTGACGGCGGAACCGATCAGCAGCATCTGCAGGGCAAGGAGCAGCAGCACCACCTTTAAGTGCCGGCTTGCAGGGCGCGGCGCAAGAAGACCAAAAATGAAGCTGCCGAGCACAAGGTAGAGGCTTGGAATGAACTGGGTGCGCAGGGGGATGGTTTCACCCAGGATATACGCGCCGGGGAAAAACGCGGCAGCGGCCATGGCGATGGACAGAAGCAGGATGACAGCGGCATTGGCAAACCGCCTTTTCAAGCGCGTCTCTGTCAGCCAGCCCAGCCCGGCCGCGGCGGCAACCAGCAGCCAGCCGGGGCGAACAGCGCCGTGATAAATGTAAACCGGCCGGGCGATCACTTTGAGAAAATCGATAAAATAGCGCAGCGTGGAAAGGACCAATTCAACAGCCTGACGCGAAAGCGTGTATTCCTGGGCGGCGATGCGGGCGCCGGCGCCCGGTGAGGCCAGCAGCACCGCAATCCCGGCGGCCGAGGCGAACAGCCCGGCCAGAAGGAAATTTCTGAGAGGATGGTTTTTGGAGCGGGAGAGGAAGAACCAGATCAACACGGCCAAATGCATCCCCAGCCAGCCTACAGCCGCGGCTTCATGCGTGGTGGTAATGGCAAAACTGAGCGCCATGCCCATCAGAATAAGCGCAATTGAGTGAGATGTGCTGCTGGTCAGCAGGTGGAAAATAAATGCCAGGTAGACCGGGATCATAACCATCAGGGGCAGCAACGTCATGGATGACGCATTCCAGTAAAGCGACTTGTACATATCAGGGGCTGCGGTGTACACCGCGAAGGGGAGAAAGGCCGCGCCGGCCAGGGCTGTCAGCCGCCATTTTGAAGGCTGACCTGTGGTGATAAAACGAAGGACCAGAAACAAGGCTGCCTCGATCAGGGCCAGGAACAGCAGCGGCGCCCGGGGCTTGTTGCTGAAACCCATCACCAGAAAATTGGAAGTGAAGCGTCCGGACCAAGACCTGTAAAACAACAGGCCGGATTCCCACACTCCCAGGCGCTCCAGTTTGAGGACGTTGGCAAAATCATCACCGTAAATGCGCACGGAAAGGGCGTTGAAAAGGATGATGGCCAGCCCGAGCAGCCCGCAGACCAGGGCGGATGTCATGAAAATGGTATTCCATGGAATATTTTCGCGGTTGGCCAGAGCCAGCAGGAGGGTCAGGTTGACCAATAGAAAGGCTATTGCGCTTAACACAATCACCAGAACATAGCGCGCGGAAACCTGCTGAGGAATTATTTGGAAACTGATAAAAAATGAAGCCGCCGCGCAGAGCAGGAGCGTCTTAAGGTCAAATTGGATCGGATTAATTAATTTTCTGTAAAATAAAAAATAAAGCAGCAGCCAGATCACTGCCGCAAGCGCGCCGCACTGCAGCAGCAGGCGCGAGATCGAGCGCAGTTCAAATTTCCAGAGGGAAAGTGTTATCAGTACGGCCAGAGCCCCGGCGGCAAGAAAGGAAGCGGTTAAGTTATTAAGCGTGATGGATTTTATTTTATTTCCCGAAGCCCGCATCATGACCCCATATCTTTATAAACCTTTATATTTGGTGGCAAAACTTATTTTAGTGCATATCCTTTAAAGAAAAATAGGCGCTTTAGATTGCCGTGTAAGAGGGATACCGGGGTGACTTACCGGCCGATACATCCGCCTTCCTTGTGGAGAATCAGGGATGGTACGCAAAAACTGTAAAATGAGCCTCTCATCTGGGAGTTTGAAAAGGGTTCTTTCAAATGACCCTATTTAAGACTTATCCTTCCTCACCTGATCCCAAATCATATTCCTGCCATTCTCCCGCCAACTCCGCCGGGGTCTCATCTCCAAAAAAGTTTCCATCCGCCAGCCACGCTTCGATTTCTCTGGTTTTGGTTTTTCTTAAATCCCTGTCATTTCCAGGATAAACCAGATGCGCAATTTCTTCCGCTGTCCTGCGCCAGAGGGTGTGCATTTTTGGAATATCATTGATGGCTTTTGATCTTGACATTGATTTTGATTTTGACATGGCTGCCTCAATTAATGGGCTGAATTTTCTGACCTCAGCTATTCATTGCCTTAATGGTTATTTATACTCTCAAATAGTCAGCAAAGAGCGGGCTCACAGGGTTAGAGCATACAGGGCATACAAGGTTCTTTATTTTCAGGCGCTGGCAATCGCTGCAGAAAATTTTCCCGCAATTCCGGCAAATGACCCCGTCATAGAGCGTTTCATCCAGCCCGGCGCCGCCAACAACCATCCCGCCACTTGCACGGATGTCGCCGGCGATGGTGCTTTTTAAAGCAGGGATAATTTTCGCGCAGGCTGAACATTTCGGCTCTTCAAATAAGGCGCCGCCAAGCCTTATCTGCAAATTACTCAGGGCGCTAAAGGCCGCTGCGCGGATATTGGCTTCATAAAAGCTGGATTGTTTTTCCTGCAGAGGCTGAATTGCGCGCGTGTCGCCATATTTACCCAATGCCTGAATTGCCTCAATACAAATACCGGGTTTGCCCAAAACATATACCCTGGCATGCAATTCCCCTTTATTGCAGGAGGGGCATTTTGAACCTTCCCCGCCTGAAAGAAGCTTATGGCCATATATTTCGTTGAAACATAACCTGCCTCCTCCTTTCCATTATATCCACGGGCAGAGAAATTTGTATATACCTTTGGTGCTATTAAGAAATCGCTCAGCGCCAGGGCCTTTCCCCCTTGCTGTTCGTGTTATAATTTTTTTTGCCCTTTCCGGGCCCGTAGCTCAGCGGCAGAGCGCGCGGCTCATAACCGCTTGGTCGCAGGTTCGAATCCTGCCGGGCCCACTCAATTAATAGCAGCTTCCGTTTATACGAAAGAAAAGGCTAAAGAAGATAGATAAACTATAAAGTGGTCGCAGGTTTCCCAGCAAAGATAGGACTTGCGCCGAACCCTCCCCGAGCCCACTATTACGATGAGAAAAAATTCCGTAAAATGAGGAAGTTTTTAATTTAGAAGATAGTAAACTCTCTTAGACCGCAGGTTTCCCAGCAAAGATAGAACTTGCGTGAACTGCCCGCAGGGCGTGCCGGGCCCATATTTTGACCCTCAGGTCAAGTCATTATGACAAAAGTACTCCGAATTTATTGGGGTATTTTGCTTTAAAAGAGCCAGTATTTCATCAAGTTTTTCATTGGTAACTAATAATATAGCATAGCGTAATCTATGAATTTGCGCCGATGCGCACCGCGCTGGACTTCCTCTTTGTCTATTCCGAGACAGTATTTATAATCCAGGGCTATTTGCTAATCAGTTCACAATCGTAGGTATCGATGACTTGCCCACTGATTTTTTGTTGTTCCATTCGCAATTCTTGCCGCATTCGTAACTCCAAACGCCCGCGGATAAGGAGCTGTCCTTGGCTTCATTATTCGCCCATGCGCGGCATTCTTCAAGGGTTTTAAAATCCTTGGTGGCAGAGGAGTAACCGGTATTGCTCGCATCCGGGAAGAACATGCCTTTCCAGGGGCGGGGCGCGAAAACGTCTTTTAGGAGATTAAAGCCGAGGTAGCCGATACCGACCACTATTCCAATCATGATGATGGTTCCGAGGATGTTGCGATGATCTTTACGATTTTGTTAGGCTTTTCGTTATTCATATTGACTCTTTTTTAAACCATTAGCATTACCTGACTGCATTCATTGTGTTCCCGAAATTCCACATCAATGTATTACTATATTATACGTACATACCAATTATTTTCTATAGAAAATTAGCCAAAAATGAGGTTGAAATATTATTTTCAAATATGTGATAATGTAGACCAATAGGAATATTGCTAAATCCGCTTGGTCGCAGGTTTCCCAAAAAGCCAGGACTTGCGCGATCTGCCCGAGGAGCGTGCCGGGCGTCTTATTTACAAGAAAAGCTTCCGGAAAATGCGGAAGCAATTTATTTAATCAGCCAGGCTGCCGCCCAGAAGATGGCCATGCCGATGGTGATGGTCCACATCGGGCTTTTGGTTTTCCAGGCGATGAGGATGGCGGCGATGCCGGCAAACAGGCGCGGGTTGAGGGGCAGCAGCGCCAGGCTGCCGTCGCGCAGCATGATCTCGGGGATGAAGATGGCGGTCAGAACCGCCACCGGCACAAAGCGCAGCGCGCGGGTGACCAGCTGGGGCGGCTGCCAGCTGCCCAGCAGCAGAATAAACGACAGGCGCAGGCCGAAGGTCAGCAATCCCAGGGTGATCATCACAAACCAGATGCTGCTCATCGCTTTTCGCTCCACAATCCAACGCAGATACCCACCAGAGCCGAGGCGATCAGCCCCAGCTTATAGGGCAGGTGCCAGGTCAGCAGGGCGGTGGCGCCCGCGCTGAGCGCGGAGAGCAGGGAAGGCCGGTCATTAATGGCGGGCACCGCGATGGCAATGAAGGTCAGCGCCAGCGTAAAGTCGAGGCCCCAGGCGGGCGGCACCTGCGCGCCGAGGAAGATGCCCGCGGCGGTGCTGAGCTGCCAGCAGGTCCATAAGGCCAGCCCGGCGCCCAGAAAGAACCAGTGTTTGTTCTTAATATCATCCTTGCTGCGGTAGCGCATGATGGTCACCGCGTAGGCTTCATCGGTCAGGAGATATGATAAAACCATTTTCCAGAGCGTGGATAAATGGCGGGTATAGGGCGCGATGGAGGCGCTGTAAAGCGCGTGGCGCAGGTTGATGACGAACCCGGTCACGATCATCATTATCGCGGGCGTGCCCATCTCAAAAAGCTGCACCAGCATAAACTGGGAAGAGCCCGCGAATACCACGGCGGACATGGCCTGAGCGTCAAATGTGGAAAGGCCGGCGCTGACTGCCAGAACACCGTAGATCATGCCAAAGGGGGTTACGCCCAGCAGGATGGGCAGCTCGGCTTTGATGCCGCGCAAAAACTCGCTTTTTTTAGATACCTGCCTGGTTGCCATGAATCCCCAATTATAAAAGCGAAAAATGATTTGGGGTGAGGGAAAAATGCCGGCAGCCCGGGCGTTTTATTGGAATTCTTTAATATACAGGTCCAGAATGGCAAAAAATAAAGCCCTTCCGGAGGGCGGAAGGGCTTATGAAGAATAGGAGAAACCTATCGCAGGCTTTTGACTTTATCCATGAATTCTTTAACACGGCTCTGATCGACATGATTCTCGAATTTGCCGTCGATCTTGAAGGTGGTGCCCACAACAGCGCCGTCGGCGATGCTGAGCTGTTCTTTCACATTGCTGATCTTCATGCCGGTATTGGCAAACACGATCGTATCCGGCACTGCTTCCTTGACATTCTTCAGGGTGGAAGCATCGGTCTCAACGCCCGCGGTCAGGCCTGATACGCACAGGGCATCCGGGCGGTGGTTGAAGACGGTGGATTTGGCAATCGCGATGATATCGCGTTCCTGCAGGTAAACAGCCGCCTCAGGGACAATGTTGAAGAGCAGTTTGACATTGGTGGCGCTGATGGCGCGCTGGTGGCGGACAACTTCGCCGGTGTTGGTGTTCCACAGGCCGAAATCTGAGGCATAAACTCCCGAGAAGATTTCGCGCACGAATTTCGCGCCGGTGGCGACTGCCAGGTCGAGCGAGCGGGCAGGATCCCACAGGACGTTAACGCCGAAGGGGATGCGGATCTCGGACATCAGCTCGCCGATGACGCGCGCCATGGCTGCCACGGTGACGGTTTCAACCTTGGTCAGGTAGGGCATGCTGAACTCATTGGAGAACATGACGGCATCCACGCCGCCGTTCTGGAGCGCGTGAAAGTCTTTTCTCGCCCATTCAATTACACCCTTCATGCCCGTCTGAGGGTCATAATAGGGGTCACCCGGAAGGGGATTAAGGTGACACATCGCGATGATTGGTTTTTTTGTGCCGAGTACTTCTTCCGTCCAAAATGCTGCCATATTAATACCTCAATTCTTATTTTGATTTTTTTAATAATAATTCCGAAAAATAGCCGCCCAATTTATAATTCTTTTGTATAAAAATCCCTGAACTCAAACCATCCAGGAGCATAAAATATTCAAAAACGAACAAATTAATGTATTGTTTTGAATAATTAGTAACATTATATCATTTTTTTAATAAAGGTCAATCTTTTTTCAGAATTTGAAAACCGGATTACCCTCCTGACATTTATTTTGAGAAGCGAACCGTCAATCGGCAATTGAATCCAAAAACTGGTATAAAGTCTCACCCGCTTCCGGCACGAAGAGCTTACCTTGCGAATCCCCGTTTTCCCATTCCGCCCGGTTAATTTCAGCAGGATTGCGGTACCCCAAATTGATCTTTTCGCACATCTGTTTGGATATCCCGGTTGCGAGAATCACATTAATGCGGGGTTTTTCCATTCCGTTTTCCATTAACCCCGCGCCTTTGACATGCGTCGAGTGCGCCAGGGATGCCAGCGGATACCGGCTGAAATGGTCCCATCGGCTCAGGAAATAATCGCGCACATGATACCCGACTTCAACAATTGAGTCGTGGTGGGTGCGGCTGATCTCGGTGAGCCAGGGGGCGTAGATAATCAGTTCCCCGCCATCCTCAACCACTGATTCCAGCTTGTACATCGCCTTGGCGGCAGTCCAGAGTTCGTCATACATGGGCGCGGGCATGGAAAGCACGCTTTTATACTGTCTGGGGACATAGCGGATGTTGACCTCGGCTGAGAGCGCCACAGCCGCTGACCAGGCTGAATCAAGTTCCCCTGAAAAAACGCCCAGGGTTTCGTGACCCTGCATGCAGAAAGCGATATGTGTGACTGGGATTTTTATAAAATCAGCCGCGCGGTTAATTACCCTCCGAACCGGTGTTTCTTTTATACCGATGGTGCGCATGGCAGTGGCAAGGGCGCCCAGCCAGTGGGTGAGATGAATAATCTCTTCACCCGCGATGCCGGGGAAGAAATACTTGGCGCCGCCTGAAAAGCCGGCAACCTCATGCGGAAAAACCGGACCGCAAACCACCAGCTGGTCATAATCAAAGATGATTTTATTGATGCGGACAGGGATATCTTCTTTCATTAATCCCGAAGATAAATCATCCACTTCATCAGCCGGGATTGTGCCGATATGTGCCAGCTGATTATTATCAGCCCAGTTGTGGTTCCAGATATGAATCCCGGGAAAATCTTTATGCACCTTTTCAAGGGACGCGCCAACCAAAGTTTCAATTTCTGAATCAGAAAGCGCGGGATGAGTTCCGAGAGCGATCAAATAATCAACGCGGCAATTTCTTTCAGCCGCGAGACGATTTATCACTTTAAAAGCGGCAGGAATGGGGGCGCTGCGGGTGGTGTCAGGAATGAGGACGAGCGTCTTCCCGCCGGAAATGAGGGCCGGCAGAATGCCCCTGGATATTAAGGCTTCAATTTCGGAGCCTGTCAGCGGTTGGTTGGCCAATAATAATCCTTATATCGGAATGTGTTTTGAATTGGATAATTATAGCGGTTTAACCTAATTCATGAATGGGGCTGCCGAAAAGAAAAAACTAAATATTTATTTCAGGTTTTGACAATATAAACTCTTAAATCTGCCTGCCAATGGATTCGCCGATATTTTCAACAGCATTTCAACCCGGCCAGACCCATCTTGCGGTAAACCAGCCCAAGGTCCTGATCCAAATCCTCAACCGCCCAGGCGGCTTACGGTAAGGCCAGATGCGCGAAGCCGGCTCCCCCTCCAGCTCCATGCTGTAGGTTTTATCTGCGAGCATCTCAGCCGCGCGTTTGTTCAGCGCGCGCTTTTCGCCGGCAATCAGCGGCCGGGGCTGGCGCTGGTAACGGGCATAAAGTAATCATATAAAAAAACCGCCGGGCGTTGTCAGCGCGGCGGTGTGTTCGAAATAACCAAACCTCTATGATGTCTGGGGCTTATATTTCGGTTTCAGGTTTACGATTGAAATACCCGAGAGTATGAGAAGGGCGCCGATAATGGCTTCCCAGTGGAAAGCCTCGCCGAGAAAGATGATCCCGAGCAGCACCCCGACGACGGGGGGAATATAGGTAACCATGGAAAGGCGGGTGGGGCCCATGCGGTGCAGCAGGCCGAAGTAGATAATATAAGCCAGACCCGCACCCAGAAGTCCAAGCCATAGCAGCGCCACCCAGGTGATCGGCAAGGTGGGGAGGGTGAACTTTTTTTCAATGAAAAAAGTCATAGACCAAACCATCAGAGTACTCATGGAAAACTGTAAAAAGGTCTGCATCTGAGGGTTGAGCCCGCGCGCCTTGATACGGGCAAAGATGGTTGCTGAAGCGTAGCATAACGTAGCCAGCAGTACGGCTGCCTGGCCAATTGAATTGGCTGACCAGCCCTTGCCAAGAGAAGGTAAGAAAAGGATTACCACCCCGATGAAGCCTGTTGTCAGACCGGCTAATTTGGGAAGCGTGATCTTTTCCTCTCTGATCACAAACGGCGCAATACAGATGGTCCATAAAGGCATGGTGGCATTAAGAATGGAAGCGACGCCGGATTCAATGTGCATTTCTGCCCAGGAGATAAGCAGCCAGGGCAAGGCAACATTGACCAGGCCGAGAACGACGAAAACGGGCAGGTGTGGAGTGATCTCTTTCCAGGGCATGCGCGATTTGCGGTCGAACAATAAATAAACGGCCAACCCCAGCGCGGCAAAAAGCGTTCGGAACCCGACCAGAACGAATGGGCTGATTTCCTGAACAGCAATTTTGATCCATAAGAATGAAGTTCCCCAGATCAGGCCGACGAAGATAAAAAGCAACCAGTCTTTGGTTTTCATTTTTTCACTTTAGTCAATGGATAAGCGCGCGTGAAATCACGCAAAAGTTTTATACCCGGCACAAGGATCGCGAACCCGCAGAAAAAGATCATGATTTGCGGAGGAAAGAAAAAGAAACAGATCAAGCCGGCAATAAATGCAACCGGTGCGTAGTAATAAAGCCGTTTTAGCGGGATAAAATAACCTGCAGCCAGGCAGGCCAGAGCCAGAATGGTCCCGGCAAACAAATTGCGGACATCATGGCCAAAAGGCAGTGTCAACAACTGTTGGAGATTAAAACGGTCATCCAGCATCGTGGTACTTAAAAGGAGCAGCATCACCACAAGGCCGGCGGCAATGCCTAAATTCCAATTGCGGACCTGTTTTTCATTACCGCCAAGTTTTTCATACCCCAGCCGCGAAATGGTAATCTGGTTTTTCATGGATGAGAACAGGATGATGGGAATATAAGTGAATAATGACGTGACAGAATTTCCCTTATTAAGAAGGTCAAAGCCGAAATTAATCAAAACCGCCCCGGTGATAATTTCAATAATTCCGTCCTGGTGGTAAAAAAGCATCATTTCTTCGAGCGTGAGTGCAGGTTTGTTTTTTGCAGGCATAACTACTCCGTTTTTGATATAAATTAGGTGAATGGGCAATTATATCCATAAAACAGCCTCTGGGTGCAGAGGGGAATATTTTACATGCGAAGTTGGTTTTTAAAAAGCCTCCAAATAAACTTGCATAAAAAACCAAATTTTTATATTAAAATTCTCCTGCGGCCATAACCATACTTTGGCCGTAATTTAATAATTGGAATAATAATGAAAGACTCCGGGAATAAAAAAGGGTATTTAGCCATTGCGGCAGGCGTTGTGCTGCTGGGTACCGGGCCGATATTTGTGAAATCGGTGGATGCCAACGGTATTCTGGTTGGATTTCTGCGGATGGCTTTTGCCGGGCTGATGCTGAGCATACCTGCCGCCCTGAGCTGGAAAAGGCAGCCGATTAGGCTTTGATGAAAAAGGCAAATGGCTCTGGCCGCTGCTTGGCAGCTTAGCCTACGCGGTTAATATCGCGCTGTGGTGCACCGCCCTTAACTACACAACCGCATCGGCGGTAACCTTGTTGGATACGATGGCTCCAGTTTGGGTGGGATTGTTCACATGGGCTTTCCTTGGGAAAAAGAACACGCACTGGTATTGGATTGGACTGGCAGTTACCCTGATCGGCGCAGCATTGACGGTCGGGTTTAATTCGCTTGGAATCGGAAGCGTCCAATTTAAAGGAAATATGATAGCCATAGCATCCGGATTTTTGTATGGAGCATATATCCTTTTCACGCAGCGCGCACGCCGAACCATGAGCAGCCTTTCCTATTCATGGTTAGTGGCGGTTGTCGGTGCGGCTGCTTTATTTTTGGTCAGCGCATTAAGCGGGCTGCTTGGCGATCCGCTGCCTTTACGCTCATATATCCTTATTGCCCTGATGGCTTTCACTTCACAGGTGGTTGCATGGCTGCTGGTTAATTACGCGCTGGGCGTTCTGCCCGCGACGGCAGGCGCAGTAGCACTGGTTGGCCAGCCTATCGTTACCACACTCCTCGGTGCGCTGCTCATTAACGAAACCGTCACATGGATGCAGGTCATGGGCGGGGCGGTCTGTCTGGCAGGCATCCTTGTTGTTCAGTTTTCTTCAGGCAGAGAATTGGGAAGCCCGCCTGAAGCTGTGGTTATTGAATGAAATTGGCAGCCTGTTGAGCGCACTAACAACCGCAGCCGAAAAGCATAACCAGGTCTCATCCTGACCAGAGCTCAGCAAAGTGAAGTATATCCAGATGAATGGGCATAGCTTTCATTTATTTCAAGATGCATTTTTTCCTGAATAGATGTCCGCCTTTCAATAATACCTGCCGTCATCAGGCAGGTATAATGGGGCGGTAATCACAATTCAAGAACCAACCAGGGATTTCTTTAATGCTTTTTACTTTTTTTTATACCATCTGCGCCATAGAAACTTTCCTTTTAAGCGCTTACCTGGCCGCAGTGGGTTCCAATGTGAATGAAAACCTGATCTTTAATTTATCCCCTTCACGGCTGCTGGGTGTGCTTTTTTTCTTTGCCCTCGGTGCGGGTTTGGTTGCTCTGGTAATTTGGTCGCTTAATTCCAGGAGCAAACTATGCCTTTTTCAGGATGCTTATCTGAATAATGAAGGCGGCCAATGGTGGACTTTCGGGATTTCTCTGGCAGTCGTCGGATCGGTTTTATTCTTGCTCAGCCGGCAATTGAATATGTTTGGAGATTTCAAGCAGGTTTATCAACGGTTTGAACCTGCGCTGGTCTGGCTGGCAGTGCTTGCAGCGCAAGCAGCCTTTCTGACAGCCATATGGTATTTTGCATTTTTTATTACCGGGAAAAAAGAGCAAAATATTAAAACCGCACAAAAAGAACTGCTGCCCTTGATGGGGCTTTATCTGGGATTTGTGGTTCTCAAACTGGCATTCGTAAGCCGCACATCCTATGGGCCAATCGGGCGCGGGGATGAGATGACCTATTTCGATATGGCGGAATCTCTCTACCGGGGCTTCTTCTCGGTGGCGCAGTCGCACCATTATCCCCCGCTGTACCCTCTATCCATAATGATCACTTTGGTATTCAAGGGCTGGACCTTTGACGGTATCAAACTTCTAAACGCGCTATTTTCTTCAAGCGTTCTTTTTCCGGTATATTTTATTGCCCGGCAATTTATGGATGCGCCAAAAAGCCTGGCTGCCGCTTTCCTTTCGTGCCTGATACCCTACCACCTTGTTTTTCCGCGCAGAATTTTGAGTGAGAACCTCTTTTTTCCGCTTTTTCTTTGGACTATGGCCATCACCTTTACCGTTCCGCGTTCACGTGCTTACCGCCTGCATTGGGATATATTGAATGGTGTGATGTTTGCGGCGTTATACCTGACGCGCTATATCACCCTGGCTATCATCCCATTTTTCCTGCTGTCCTGGTGGGTGAAACCATTTCATGGAGAGAAGTCACTTGTTAAACCTGGCTGGGAAAAAGCGCTTCATTTCTGCCTGCTGATTGCAGCAATGCTGGCTGCTTACAGCCCCTGGCTGCTTTCCGGCCTCGGCGAGGGCGTTCAGCTCAAGCTCATCCTTGGGTTTGGCATTACCGCGCGTACAACCCCGGAACAATTGACCTTATCAAATCTGCTTACCTGGGCGGTGCTGTACGCCTGTTATTATATTTTGGTTGCCGCACCGGTACTGCATTTATTGATTATCTCGCTCTTTCAAATTGATTTTGCGAAATGGCGCGCAGGGTTTGGCCGCTGGATTTTTCAGGTGCTGGCATTAATGGCCGGTTTTTACATAGCAGTCACCCGCCATTCCTGGCGCGCTTATTACAACGCAGACCTGCCGAATGCTATCATGGGGCGCTACCTGATTGTATTTTCGGCGCTGTACTTTGTGATTGCGCTGACCGCGCTTTACCAATTTAAGCAATCCAACTTCCGCTCAAGGCAGCGTTTTTTCCTGATAGCCCAAATGCTGCCATTTGCGCTGGTTGTTTTCGCGTACCTGACTCTGATAAAAGGGGTAATCATCCCAACTGACGGCGACTTGTTGAAATCACTGGGATCTGTGGATGCGTTTTTTACAGAGATCCTGGGCGGATACTTTTTCCTTCTGCTTTTTATAATTTATGGAATCACCAACTGGCTAATTTGGAAGGGATCTGGCAGAAACGCGTTTGCTGCCTTAATTGCCGGGCTGGTGATCTATTATGCTGTTGGAATCCCTTCCTATTACCAGAACCTGATGGAATATCAAACCTATCCATGGCTTGCGAGTCAAATCGCGCAGCGTGTCCCGCAGCCTGACCCAAAAAGCGGAGCGTCTGAGCAGATCACTGTTTTTTTGCCCGAAATACGCAAATCAAAAAATGAGGCCGAGATCTACAACGGCCTGCGATCGCGCGGGATAGATAATACCCACATCGAAGTATATTCTCCTGAGGCAGTTGACGCGATGGTGACTGAAAAAGGTTTTATAATCCAGCCTCTGGAATCTGAAAGTGGAAAATATTCGGATTATCCTACTCTGCGGTTTAATGATCTAAAATTTGTGATTATCCCTGTTCAGAAATAATTTCCATAATAAACAGGTAAAACAAACAAGGTCGCATCAGTAATTCAAAAAAACCTACTTAATCGCTTTATATTTGAAAACAACATTTTTTTCTCAAGCTGAAAGACTTTTTTTCTTAACAATTCTGGCTGCCGGGTTCGCTTTGACAGGATGTGCCAAATCAGAAGAAACGCCTGTTGTTCTTCCATCGCCAGGTTTAAGCGTGGAAAGATACACACCCACACCTTCTCCCACTTCCACAGCGGCGCCATCTCTCACGCCAACATACAATCCTCTGATGACTTTAACCCCAACCCTGCCGCCTTCACCCACGCCCGATCCTTACAGCGATATGTATATTGATGCCCTGGCTGCCCGGACTTATGGGGGTGGGGTATTGGAAGACCTGGGCAGCCTGCCTGCCCCGTCTTCGGCATTCACCCGCAGACTGTTCCGCTACCGAAGCGACGGCCTGGATATGTTCGGTTTTATTAATATTCCCAAAGGCGATGGTCCTTTTCCTTTGATATTCATGTTTCATGGGTATGTTGACCCGAAAGAATATACCACTCTGGATTATTCCACCCGCTACGCAGACGCCCTGGCTGAGGAAGGATATATTGTTTTGCACCCTAATCTGCGCGGATATGCTCCTTCGCCGTCAGTGAACAATTCGTTTGGGATAGGGGACACCATTGATGCGCTCAACCTGATCGCTCTGACAAGACAGCAGGCTGGCTCGGATGGATTGCTGAAAACTGCAGACGAAGATCAAATCGGGCTGTGGGGCCACAGCATGGGCGGGGGAATCGTGATGCGCATACTGGCAATTGACCAAGAAATTGATGCCGCTTTGCTGTATGCATCCGTACACGCAAATGAGGGAGAAAACCTGGCTCATTTTGATGATGATGGCCGCGGCAATGAGGTAACTGCAGCAGCGAATGAGGCGCTTGCGAAACTATCCCCGCTTAATTATCTGGACAGTATTACCTCGCCGGTGAGCATCCACCATGGAAATAAAGATACAGTTGTACCGCCTGAGTGGTCAGAATTCCTGTGCGGCTTTCTGGAGGACCGGGATAAAAAAGTGGAATGCCTGACTTATGCTGACCAGCCGCATACATTCCAGAACAGCGGAGATACTTTATTTATTGAGAATGTGAACCAGTTTTTTGGTAAGTACTTGAAAAATCAATAAAAATATACATATATAATCATATTAGACCAAAAGGAGGTTCAAATGGGTAAAAAGGACAAGAAAGACAAAAAAGACAAGAAAAAGAAGGATAAGAAAAACAAGAAATAAGTGAAAAAAGCCTTTTCTTGAGGAGTTTTTATGGCTGAAAAAGAAGTAAACGAAAAAGATGAAAAACCGGTAGATGAGAAAGACGAGAAAGAACTCCTGAAGCATGATGAAAAAGCAGAAGAGCGCGACACGCTCAGTTCAGTAGTCTGGGCGGCCATTCTCATCTGGGCCGGGTTGGTCTTTCTGGCAGTCAATTCGGGTTGGCTGGACAGGACGCTATTGGCGTCTTCGATTAACAAAATCCTGCCAATAGGGATGGAATTCTTTGAACCGGCGGTATGGGGCATCATTTTGTTGGGAGCCGGCATGATCTTGTTGATGGAAGTAGTTATCCGTCTGCTGGTGCCGCAATTCCACAGACACATCGGCGGAACATTGGTTGTGGCAGCAATCTTCATCGCGCTTGGGTTGGGTAATATCCTGCAAAACTGGGACCTGATCTGGCCGTTCATTCTGATTGCTTTGGGTGTCAGCATCCTGTTTGGCGGGCTGCTGCGAAAGAAGAAGATTTAATAATTGCCGCATTAATCACCAAGCCTGGCATGATGCCAGGCTATTTTTATCGCAACCTGAAGTAATTAAATCCGTATATTGAGTGATTAAAATGTAATAAAAGCCATGATTTGGAGGGAATATGTCTGAAGAGAAGCAGTACAACGAAAAAGATGAGAAAGAATTAAAGAAACATGATGAGAAGGCTGAAGATAATGACTTGCTGAGCACCCTTGCCTGGGCATTTATTCTGATGTGGGCTGGGTTGGTCTTTCTGGCTTCCAACCTGGGCTGGTTTGAACGCCTGGGTTTGATGATAGACACGCGCTGGATTTTCGAGTCGCTTGAAGACTGGAGCAGTTTTGGCGTATGGAACATGATTGCGCTGGGTACCGGCGTGATCATCCTGATTGAAACAATCGCGCGCATCCTGCTGCCTGCCTACCGCAGGCATATCCTCGGGTCTTTTATTGCATCCGTTATTTTTATCAGCCTGGGATTCGGCGGTTTAGTAAATTGGGACTATATCTGGCCGTTTATCCTCATTGCTGCGGGCATCAGCGTGCTGTTATCGGGACTTAAGCGTAAGCGGCAGTAGCAAATAATTGGCAGGAGCGGCTGAATACCAACCGCTCTTTTTTTCTACAACCTTCCGAAATTGAAGGTTGAAAACTCATACCAGCCATATTTGAGCGGCGTTAACCAATCTTCCCGGCCAATGCAGCGGAAATAGGGTGCGCTGAAAGCAAGGATGAGATCGTTAATCTTGTAGCGCGGAAATACAGGCGTTGAAACGATCAGGCTCCCCTGCTCACCCGGATGCATCAGATACATGGGTTTAATTCCGCTGGCATTTTCAATCTCGAAGAAGAACAGGTCATAATTTGGCGACCAGGCTCTTTGCTCATCCAGCTGCTGGCCGAACATACCTTCGGTAGCACCGTATATCTCGCGGATGGCTGCCTGTTTACCGTAAACAGCCTGCAGAGGTTCAGCCAGGCGCGTGTTGATACCCGGAACACTGCCCAGGGTCAAAATTATCGTTTTCCAGATATCCCTTGGATATTGGTGAAATTTTCTGGACATGTAACGGCCGAATTGAAGGGCGGTTGGTGCAACACCGCCGACCAATGTCACATTCTGATCTTTGCATTTTTCATACGCCAGGTCAAAGCGCTTTTCCCAGTCGCGCACCGTCTTGCCGCCCCCCAACGCGTCAATTTCATCCTGGGTGGGAACGGAACGGACTGGCGTCTGCTCGGAAACGTACTTGGTATAAATACCAGAGCTGTATCCATAATCCAACTCACGATCGCCTGCCTTAACTGTGCCGACTTTGGAAGGAAAGTTAAGGTTCAGGTTGGCGCCTGCAAAAATATCAAAGCGCTGCGAGGAAAGCGCATAGTTAATCACCGCGCGCCCGGCAGAAACCCGCATTTTCAGGTCGGTGGGGGTCATTGGGATGAATTTATTTTCATCAGAGGTTGTCCCGCGCGTTATCGCCCAACCAACAGGTTCTTCATTTAATAGAAGATTAGTATCACCGGCCATCACACGGTCAATAAGAGGTTTGTATTCCTGATAGGTTTTCACTGGAAATGCCCTGCAGTAATCCGAATAGGAGCTGATGGATCCCGCGCTGTGCTCTTTGCCATAAATTGTCTGGCTGAAAATTTTTAGCAATCCCCCAAGGACGGTATCCTGGGAATTTTTTGGATCTTTTAAAGATTTATGCCAGGGCTCTACCATGGCTTTCATTCTTTCAACACCTGTCTGCATTTCTGTCTGATCCATTACAGTTTCTCCTAAATGAAAATAATACAACCAGTATACAATATCATTTTTGCAGGAAGGTACCAGTGATTAAAAGAAAAACCCCCGTTTAGGAGGATGTTCTTTAAGAGTAAACCAGGACTAGGGTGTTATCCTGGCACGTCTGTCATATGAGAGAAGTTTGTCAATGAAAGCAGACTGGTTGACCTGGTACTTGGGCATATCACGCATTACTATGCCGATAATCGTTGCTCCGGTTTTTTGAAACTTTTCCATTATTGCCTGAGAAGGATCGGACTTTGAATGGCCGGGATGGATAAGCAGGACAACACCATCCACCTTACCTGCCAAGGTTGCTGCTTCATTATAAAAGAACGGTGGTCCATGAATGATGATCTTGTCGTATTCATCATTAAGCTGGTTCATGAGGTCTATCATTTTAGGCAAAGCAAAGAGGTTGGTGCCAGCAGCCGGAAGCTTACCGGCAGTAAGCACAAAAAGATGGTTGGAATTTACAGAATGCATAGCGGCTGAAAGGGAACGCTGTTCCTGTAGAATTTCAACCAAACCTACTCTGTTGGGAATTTCGAACAGAGAATGGAGCAGAGGCCTTCTCAAATCCGCGTCTATCAGCGCAACCCGTTTTCCATTTTGTGAAACCAAGGCCGCGATATCTGCGGCAACAGAATTGCGGTCTGAATAAGCTCGTGTATTGGTTACGAGTATCGATTTGATTGTTTTAATTTTATGCAGATTTTCCATCAGTAATTCCAAAGAACCGCGATATGCAACAGAGCCATCCAAATCCAGCATTTTTCCAAATGACTGGAAAAAGGCGGAATACCGACTCCTTTTTAGATGCTAGATTTGTGCCAATTGCGCGGCAAATCCTTCCAATGAATTTTCCTTAATCATCGCAATGCGGTCTTTTTGCTCTTCTGACAGGCAAAAGGGTTCCCCGCAATAGCCCTGCATTATCGCAGTAGAAGGATTGCTGAGCAGCGCATTGCAGAAGTGCTTGTTTATGACTGCCGCGCTGACAATCCTGCTGATCTCGGATTCTGCTGAGTGATTGGCTTTAATGGGTGTTTGGTTGATATACCGTAACATTTTTAAATCTCCTTGTTTTAAAGCAATGAATAATTATTCCCAAAATTATTTTCCGATACCGATGGTGGCGTTAGGGGCGCCCGCGCTGAGAACAAACAAGGCCAGGACAACGACCATAATGACCAGTCTGCCGGTCTTACTGTTCAGAGCATTGAATAAACGGTTCATTTCAAAAGAAAGTTTTTTCATCTCAAATCTCCTTTATGCAATCTGATTATTTTCCGATACCGATGGTGGCGTTAGGAGCGCCCGCGCTGAGTACAAACAAGGCCAGGACAACGACCATGATGATCAGTCTGCCGGTCTTACTGTTCAGAGCATTGAATAAACGGTTCATTTCAAAAGAAAGTTTTTTCATCTCAAATCTCCTTTATGCAATCTGATTATTTTCCGATACCGATGGTGGCGTTAGGAGCGCCCGCGCTGAGTACAAACAAGGCCAGGACAACGACCATGATGATCAGTCTGCCGGTCTTGCTGTACAGAGCGTTGAATAAACGGTTCATTTCATAAGACAAGTTTTTCATCTCGAATCCCCAAGTATTCTGGTTATATTTGTGATAACTGGGCAGCGAAATCTGCCAGGGATACTGCGCGAATAGACGCAAGGCGGCTCTTGTCATCGCTGTTGAGGTTGAATCTTTCGCCGCTGTAACCACCGCTAACTGCCTTGACGGGATCTTTAAGCAACATTTGGCGAAAACCGTTATTGATAACTGCAGCTGACAGGATGCGGCTGTATTCCAGACTGGCCGTCTGGCTGCGTGGTTTGGGTGTGGCATTGAAGTGTCGTAACATGGTGATTCTCCTTATTAATTGAATAATTTTGGTTATTTTCCGATACCGATAGTGGCGTTAGGAGCGCCTGCGCTGAGAACAAACAGTATGATAGTGATAAGCATAATCGCCAGTCGTCCTTTATTACTTCTCACCGCGCTTGCAGCAAGGATGAGCCCTGAATGTATCTTATTCATTTTTGTATCTCCTTTTATATTCTGGATTATTAAATTGCGGAAAGTTGGGCGGCAAACTCGGCCAGATTGCTTGCGTGGATAGCCCCAAGCTTTTCTTTTTCGTTTGATGCTAATGAAAAACTTTCACCGGCATAACCTCTGGTAATAGCTGAAACCGGGTCGCTGAGCAGCAGAGATCGAAAATGGCTGTTGATTACAGCTGCCGATAGGATGCGGCTCATCTCCTGATTCTTTGATGGATTCTGCGTACTTAAGGTGGAACTGCTTGGTTTTATCATGGTGATGACTCCCTAGAAATTTTTTTAGGGGATCCCAGCTCCCAAAGCAGCCAGAATGCCCCCATACTGATTAATATATCACCAAAGCTGAACGCGAGAGGGTACCTGAAAAACTCCGGAAGCATGAACACATCCCCCAGGAACCAAAGCCTGGTATCTTCTTTTTCAAGCAGTATGTCTTTACCAAATCCGATTCGTTCATCCGGCTGCAGTGAGACAGAGGATCCCGCAGGTAAAAGCCTGGCGGCATTAGCCGGCATTAATGGCATGAAGCCGCCATTCAGGCTGATAGCCAAAAAATTGGCCAATAATCCCAAACCGAGCAGCCAGAATCCTGGCAGCCGGCGGTTATACCATACAAAAAGCAGCAGCAAAAGCTGCGAAAAGACAAGGACAAACGATGCCCACCTGTCAGGCAATAATGAACGTGTCATTGGCAGGAAGAATGTAAAAAATTGCGGCAGGTACGCAGCAAATACCAGCCAGACATGGCTGATGTGAACAGCCTGATACGGATTGCCGGATAATTTAGCCCGTAAAAATCCACCGGCAAGACCCAATGCAACAGCGATGAGAAGAATCATGTTTAATAAATAAAAAATTTCTCCTTACGGCCAAGGCGGCAGCGGTCGGACGAAAAATGCTCCT
>CAVRPM010000002.1:0-380137 GCA_963723145.1 uncultured Chloroflexia bacterium | reverse complement strand
AAACATCCCTGATTCTGCCCGTGGAGAGTACGAGTTTTCGATATCACGAAATGATCACGCGGAAGGGATGTATCGCTTGCAAATGGTTGTAGTTGATCCTTGGGCACCTTCACCACCATCACCCTTACCGCCCGCCACGGGTATTACGGGGTGTCACGATTTGGAAATGTCATCCCCTCACGAGCGACTGACAAAACTCGAGAGAGAAATATCAGCTACCACTTATCGCCAAACGACGCAGTTCAGTAATCGCATTGAAATCTCGCTCATCCGGCAGCACTTGGGGGAAATGGAAGCAAGTAATCATGATCTTGAAGTGTGCTGTCGAAACTTTAATACCGGCAACATCTCGTGAGATTTTGACCTTAATGTCAATCCTGGCTCAAACCAATTCGACAAACCTGGAGAAAGAGTCTGGGTGAACAAATTATTATATCGGAAATACTAAGTCGATTGTATGGGGATATGATAGCAGGGGAAATCACCTTTTCGGAATTTACTTCTATCCTGGCGTTAGCGCCTGATTCAAAAAATTGGTCGGTACAAACCTGCGAGATCCTTGTTCAACTCGAAGATCCCAAAATCCGTTTCAGAGCCCTGGCTCAGTTGGTAGCCAAAGATATCGCAAAGGCAGTTGTTTGGATCGTCAAGCTATTACAGCAATCCAGGCTCTCGCTTGAGGATGCAGTCGAACTTCTCTATGAAGAAAAACCCGCCGCAATTGAACAGCTCAGAAAAAATAGGAGCGATCCTATAGCAGAACATCTGTTAGATTTATTGAGCCGTTACAATCCATATTCAGGATTGCCTATTGTACGGGTTGGTAGTTGGGTACTTACCAATGCCGGTTGGGGACGAATTGAGGAAATCCTGGATCCCCGCACCCGAATTTCAGTGGACAGTTTCCTGGAAGGGGAAGGAAAGTACATTCTATCCGTGGCACTACATATCTATGAAAGTTACGATCTGACCGGCGAAAAAGCGCTTATCAATATGGCTACAAACGAAATAACATTTCCACGAGCGAATCGAATATTCATCTGCCAGCACTGTCAGGAATTTGCGACCACCAAAATAGAGATGTTCAAGAATCACCATGATTGCAGCTCATGGGAATGCCTTGCTTTACCCTGGGGAACGGACAAATATTGTTAGCTTAACAAGCATTCAATTTCAACATGAATCCGCAGCAAAATAAAAGGGATTAGTGATATGACTTCGCATAAATCGATTCATCCTATTACAACAACCCAATTAACCCGGGGAAGTTATTTGCGGTATCTCAAGACAGCGTACCCTTTCCAAGATGACAATTTGCGGCGGCAGTTCTGGCAAGCACTGGAACAGCCTGATTTATTGGTAAAAGGTCCGCTTCTGGAAGCAACGCCGGAATTTGCGAAGGGTTGCAGCATTAAAGATCTGGTAGACACAAGGTGCTTTGGAAAGTGGATTTGCTGGTTTATGCGGAAGCGGACTGCCTTATGATCGAAGCCTTTATTTGCATCAAGAACAGGCAATCCGCAAGTTATGTCAGGGAAAACGAAATCTCGTCGTTACAACGGGAACTGGCTCAGGTAAAACCGAAGCGTTCTTAATCCCTATCCTTAATCATCTATTGGAGGAAGAAAAACATGGAACTTTGAATGAACCGGGAATTCGGGCACTTCTGCTTTACCCAATGAACGCTCTGGCAAATGATCAGCTCAAACGTTTACGCAAGGTATTGGCTAACTATCCGACGATCAAATTTGGACGATATATTGGCGATACGGAACAGAAATATGAGAAAGCTGAAGAAAAGTTCTACCGCCAATTTCATGGAGAAACCCTGCTCAAAAACGAATTGATCTGCCGTGACCAGATGCAGCAAACACCACCGCATATTCTACTTACCAACTATGCCATGCTGGAATATCTGCTTCTGCGCCCGGCAGACAATGCCTTTTTTGATGGTTCAACCGCAAAACAATGGAAATTTATCGTCCTGGATGAAGCGCATATTTACAATGGCGCAATTGGGATCGAAATTGCCATGCTGCTAAGGCGATTAAAAGATCGAGTTGTTAAAAGTGAACCTGGCAAGTTACAGATGATTGCTACCAGCGCCACATTTGGGCGCGGGCCAAAGACTTTCCAGCAGTTGTCGAATTTGCCTCTCATCTTGTTTGGTGAAAATTTTGAATGGGTGGAGGATAATCCAGGATCGTCAAGATGTGGTCCAAGCAACGCGGATTCAACGATCTCGATAACAGTGATCATCAGTATGAAGTTGATTCCAGCCTGTTCCTCCAACTTCAAAGTACTTTGAAAACTTCTACTGAAGACATTTGATCTTGAATTGATTGAGACGATGTGCAGACAAAATCATCTTCCTAACCGGGTTATTGATGAAGCAAAACAAGCTATTCAGAACATCTCAGATGACCAAAAATTGTCTTGCTTTCTTTATTTCTTACTCAAAGATAGTCTGGTACTTCATTTACTTCAAAAAAAACTCATATCTTCCCCAACCTTGTTATCCGCCATTGCTTCTGAGATATTCCCTGACGATGAACTGGCCGGAGATAAGTTGGTAGCTTTGGTTGACCTGGCTGTTCGGGCGCGTAGAGATACAGAAAGCTCCCCTCTTCTCCCTGCACGCTATCATGTTTTTATCAGGGCTCTTGAAGGTGCATTCGTTTGTTTGAATGAAAAAGGACATACGCCTGACCAACCACGAATTTTCTTGAATCGACGGGAAAAATGTCCTCACTGCGGATCATTGGTTTGGGAATTACGCACTTGTTATCGCTGTGGCATGGGATATTTAATCGGTCAGATTGAAAAAGTAGGATCACCCATTCATTTTTCTTCAAAAACTGCTGCGAATCAAGAATTTGGAAGCGAACCATGTGGTTTTACTTTTACGCAGCAACTTGTCGCACTTGATGAAGATGAAGCAGTTAGTGATGGCACATCACTGGATGACACCCCTGATATTACTGAAGACCCCTGGACGCTGTGTTTGTCATGTGGAGCAATCGAGCAAGGCACTGATGTTTCAACAGGTTGTAAGTGCGGCTCAAGTGCCCCAAAAGTAGTCCTAAATCGTCTTCCAGATAAATTGGTCGAAGGCCAAACCCCATTTATTACAATAAAACAGTGTGTTTCTTGTGGAAGTCGCAATAACCAGGGAATCGTATTGCCGTTCTTAACAGGTCAGGATGCTCCAGTCAGTGTGTTGGCGACCTCTTTATATCAAAACCTACCTCCAGCAGATGATGAGGAAATGCAATCTCTGCCCGGACAAGGGCGTAAACTCTTGGTCTTTTCTGACAGCCGCCAGGATGCCGCTTTCTTTGCCCCCTATTTGGAACGTACCTACCAGCAAATTCTTCGCCGGCGATTGATTTTACAGACAATTGAAGAAGATCAGGATGCAAAAGATGGCGATCTACGCATAGAAGATATGGTAAGCCGGGTGAGAAAGCGCGCGGAACGTTGCGGGTTATTCCTGCCAACAGACAGCCGTGATAAACGCAACAGCACAGTCTATAAATGGCTCATGCAAGAATTTGTTGCCTTGGATCGAAGGATCAGTCTAGAGGGTTTGGGGCTGATCCAATTTTGCCTTGGTAAAACCCGAAGGCTGGCGCCCACCGGCTCCTTTACTTTCCGATCCGTGGAATCTTACCCCAGAGGAAGCCTGGATTTTAACCGTAACTCTGTTTGACACGCTTCGGATGCAGGCATGTATCCGCTTCCCGGAAAATGTGGATCCAAGAGATGAGGATTTTGCACCTCGGAATCAAATGTTCTTTATTTCAGATCGTACCCCTGACTCAAAGACCACATTTTCTCATGGATGCCTGCACGCGGAAATAATCGCCGCTCAGATCTATTGTTGAAATTATTGGCTCAATGTGCGCCACATTTGGAACAAAATACAAAGGGAAAAGATTGCGAAACAAACATTGGAAGGCATTTGGAAAAGCATCACGAAAGACCCTTCCTGGCGCTACCATTTCTTATCTGAAACACATCCAGGGCAAGGATTGGTTTATCAGGCAAATCATGAAATGTGGGAAATCGCACCTGTCGCATCAAATCAATCAGTGTATCAATGTTCTCGATGTAAAAGCCTGACAACACTCAACTTAAAAGGCATATGTCCAAACTATAAGTGTGATGGAGTATTAAAACCTGTTGATTTCCAATCTGATACCTGGCGTGAAAACCATTACCGCCGAGTTGTATCAAACCATAATACCAATTCCGCTATCTGCAGAAGAACATACTGCTCAATGGTCGGCTGACTCAGCTTTGGAAAAACAACAAAATTTTGTTAACGGTGAAATCAATATATTAAGCTGTTCCACAACCTTTGAACTTGGTGTGGATGTAGGCGAATTGCAGGCAGTTTTAATGCGGAACATGCCTCCATCCACTGCGAATTATGTCCAACGGGCAGGTCGGGCTGGTCGGCGAACCGATTCAGCAGCATTTGCAATGACCTTTGCACAACGCAGATCGCATGATTTATCCTATTTTTCCAGGCCAGAAAAAATGGTTGCGGGGATGATCCGCCCACCAATGATCAGTTTGGAAAATGACAAAATAATTCGGCGTCACATCCATTCGGTACTATTTGCCAGTTTCTTCCGTTGGGCGAAAGAAAAACACGACGCCCTTTATAAAACCGGTGGAAATTTCTTCTGTCGAAAGTACAGGTAATAAAAGTGGGGCTGCATTACTAAGAGAATATATTCAAACCAATCCATCTGAAGTAAAAGAAGCTTTGAGTCGTCTCTTACCTGAAGGCATGTTTGAGATTTTTGATATTGATCATTGGGGCTGGATAAATAATCTGACCAATATTGACAGCAATAGAAACCCAATGCAAGAAGATCCGGTGATGGATCGTGCTGAAGCGGAAATCAATGGTGATTTGCAAGAAATTGAAAAAGCAATCCAAGAAATTTTGAATAGTGATTCTCGGTTAAATTCACTCAAGCGGATCGTCTTAGGCAAATGGAGGAAACCATTAGCAATCGTGATCTCTTAGGTTACCTTGGATCCCACAATATTTTGCCAAAGTATGGTTTTCCAACTGATGTGGTCGAACTTCGAACAAATCATTTGCATATTCCTGAGGCAAAACAGATTGAACTACAACGTGATCTTCGCATCGCAATCACTGAATTTGCTCCAGGCGCTGAGGTTGTAGCAGCAAAACGTGTTTGGGTAAGCGGCGGGCTTTATAAACCACCTTCAAAACAGTGGCCTGTTTATTCCTATTCAATTTGCTCAAAGTGCAATGGGATTTTTACTACTTTGGGAAAAGAAATCAATACTTGCCCACGATGTGGTGAAAATTTAAAAGGTGCAAAGTCAAAACGAACTTTAAAAGAATTTATCGAACCAGAATTTGGTTTTGTTGTAAAAAATCAAGAACCGCGGCTTCTGGTGAAAGTCGACCCCTTCGCATTTATGGTTCGAAAGTTTATTTTGCAGAATATCGAATTCCTGGAAAAGAAGATCTGCCAACAAATGATCTTCAACCGATCGAAAACCTACATTCTCCGAAAATCAAGATCAGTCAGAGATATTCACGATACGGATGGTTGATCGTGATCAACGAAGGAAAGTCAAAGGAAGGCTTTCGGGTTTGCCGCTCTTGCGGTGCCGCTGAATCTGTTCCTCCACCTTGGGAGAGAGTGAAACAGGGTAGACCTGGTCCCCATACAAATCCCATTACAAGACGGCAATGTAATGGTTTTCTGGAAACATATGCGCTTAGGCCACAAATTTATGACGGATATTTTGGAACTTCGGTTTGAAGGAATGCTTGCTAATCACGCTGAAGAAAATACTTGGCGATCAGTTTTATATGCAATATTGGAAGGAGCCAGCGAATCTCTGGGAATTCGGCGCGAAGATTTGGACGGAACTCTTTACTATAATCCAGGGGAGTAATATTCCCTCTCTAATCCTTTATGATGATGTGCCAGGCGGAGCTGGTCATGTTAAGCGCATTTTGAATTATCTACCAGAAACGATACTGGCTGCCAGGGAAAGGGTAAGTCTTGATTGCTGTGGTCCTGAAACAAGCTGCACAGAGTGCTTAAGGAACTATCGAAATCAACCTTATCACGAAGAGCTAAAGCGAGGATTAGCCAAAGAATTCTTAGATGAACTTGTTAATCTTTTAACCTTTGAAACGATTATTCAATGAATTTATCTATGGAATGGGAAAAAAGAAATATGGCGTTTCTATATGACTGAAAATTTCATCAACCCGATCACCATGAGCTTTGGTTTGCTCGATGGCTATCGTGAAATTCTCACTGAAAACTTGAAAAAAACCGGCTTATCTATTCAAGTCATTGAGCAAGTTTGCAACAGCCTGGAGGTGGATCAAGGGCTGTTCCTTTCCATTAATCGCCAGTATCTAAATGGAAAAAAATCCTTTCGCCAATTTTGCACCAACCATAATCTGGCTAAAGATTTGCCAGATATGTTTCCAAAAATTAATCGACTGCGAGCGCACCAGGAAAGAGGTATTCAAGCTATTCTAGACGGTCAGACGACTATTATCTCAACAGGACCCGGTTCTGGGAAAACCGAAACTTTCCTTATTCCTATTTTAGATCATTGTCTCAAAAATCCAGGTCCAGGTGTCAAAGCCCTGATTCTTTATCCGATGAATGCTTTGGCGAATGATCAAGTCAATCGTTTGGAGCAAGCTATTGTGACTGTTCCTGGATGTAAGATCCGTTATGCTCTATTTACCGGGGATACCTCTCAAAAAGAACGTACCCGTATTCGCATGGATCCGCCTGATATCCTGATTACCAATTACGTTATGTTGGATTGGATGCTTACCCGACTAGAAGACAGGCAGATCTTTAAACATTCACATCAAAGCCTCCGCTTTTTAGTGCTCGACGAAATTCATACCTACCGTGGTAATCGCGCCACGCATATTAAATACCTACTGGCGCGATTTAAAGATTTGTTAGCTGGACCTGTGGTACAAGTTGGAACCAGCGCCACTTTACGTAGCCAGGCTTATGAAGGTTATCTCCAAGGTGAAAACTCAGAACGTTTGGACCATTTCATCTGTCCATTATTGGAAGTAAGTGATTATTGTTTCATCGAAACAGAATACCAACCAGAGCCAGAAATCGATCATCCAGAATACCTCACTCATGTACCTGATATTTCTAAGAATCTGGGATGGTCTCTAAAGGTAGACAACGAATCTGGATTATCCAATTTAACCAACCTCACAGGAGTGCATTATCACCCTGATGATCTCTTTCTTGCCGATAAAGAATTCATTCAATCCAGCCTCTACCAAGATCTGGCACATAATCCATTTGTTTTGACCTTGCGTAAGGCATTGATTCAGAAAGGATCCTTGAGTTTTACCAACCTAGCCAGTCTTCTTACTCAATTACTACCAAGCCCGACCCTGACTGATCACGCAGTTGATATTTTAAAAGCATACCTGAGTGCCATCATGTTCTTAAACCACCTGGCTGGAGAATTCCCGCTATTAGATTTGCGTGCGCATCTGTTCTTACGTGATATCGGTGGATCTCTTAAGCGTTGTATCAAATGCCAGAAATATCATTCTGGTCGGCAGGAGTATTGCCAGGACTGTGGTTTTCCCTTATTCCTTGTTTATCGTGAGAATATTAACCTGTGTATTGGAAAAATTTCCGGAAACAATCTCAAATGGGAATTGCGACCAGAATCAGATGATAAAAAAAATTCATTTTATGTGCTCATCTCAAAGGATATAGAACCAGAACAAGGGGATGTATTAGCATTTCGAGATGATCTTCATCGAAACAAAGAAGAGATAACTTTGGACTATGAAGAATATGGCCGCTTGAAACTCACGCTGCTGCCAATAATCGATTACGAAAAGGTCCTTCTACAATCTGTGGCTCTTTCCGATGAACGTAAGGATTACCAATACTTGTATAGTTTAGTAAGTCAATTACTTTCTTATCAGAAGCCAGATCAACGTAAGTTATTAGGATTCGTAGATAACCGCGAAAAGGCTTCCCAATATGGGATGGTGTTTCAAGATGAGTTTGCAAATGAATTTTTTGAAGCCTATTTAAGATTGCATTGCCCAGCCGAGCGTGAAATAGATCTTGAAACAACCCTTGAATTGCTGCATGAACAGATTCCAGACCAGGAATTGCTCTCGCCGCTTGAAATCGATCTTTTCCAGGAAATGGACCTGTGGTACTGCCGTAGTATCGGTTATTCGCCTCGCAAATTCATGACTGGGGCTGAGCGTTTACGTCTAAAGAGTTTTGATAATCTTTCCGAACTGGAACACGATCTACTTGAAATATTCCTGAATGAACGAGCAATAGCTCTTCGGTTTTCTGGTCAAAACCTTGAAAGCCAATTCATTCGATTCTGGAGGTATCTTGCTACTGATCGAATTGGAATCTATCTTGATGAAACGAATCGCTCTGAATCACCAAGTTTTCCGGGTATATCCTTGGGGTCTCAAGGATCTGAATATAGAGAATTCATTCAAAGGTATGGTACCAAACAAATTGGGCAGGCTGTTGATTTGCTCGTCCAGAAAGGAATCCTTGTAGAAGGTCGCACAATAGAAGACAAAACCCATTATTACTTGTCTCCAAAAGCGGTTTGTTTTAATTTGCCGACCAGTAGGTATGACACTTATAAAGACTTGAAACAGAATTTACTGCGCACCGCGGCTGTTCACAGTTCCGAGATTAAAGGAGAGAAACGCAAACAGGTCGAGGAAAAATTTCATAAAAACGAGATCAACTTCCTCAGCGCCACTCCTACCCTGGAATTGGGAATCGATATTGGTAAGTTACAAATGGTTTTGATGGTTGGAGTACCACCTATGCCGTCTAACTATGCCCAACGCGCAGGTCGTGCTGGCAGAGATTCAAAGAGTAAATATGCGTTAATCGTCACATTCTGTCACGAAAATAATCCCCATGATGTTCATTACTTTGCTAACCCGAAGCAAATGATCGATGGAATCATATCTCCTCCGGTTTTTAACCCGAATAATTCTTCTATTGTAGAGAAACATGTCAATGCCTTTGTATTGGCAGAACATATAGATTCTCGCCAAAATTATTCCCGATTTATAAGAGAAATTGATCAGGAAATACTACGTGCGAAAAGGGATGTGGAACGTGTGTTTTCTTTGGATTCTGGTGCATTGGATTATCTTTGGAATTGTTTTAAAGAGAATGTTATTCATGAAGCTCAGCATTTCAATCAAATAACTGGAAGTAATTTGCATCAGTTCATGTATGCATATGGTTTTTTTCCCGAACACGCTTTTCGACGCGATCAGGTATATGTCATTGCTACAAAGAATCCAAAAGTTTTAGAGCTGGAAAGTGATCAATCTTTGACTGACATAGCGCTAACTGAAAGGGATCCTGAAAGCGCATATCGTCTGCTTATTCCAGAACAAAAAATATTTATGGCCGGTGATGTGTATAAAATTACAGCAAAAGGGAAATATCAAGAAATTTCACTGACTGCCCCACTTCCAACACGTAGCTACAGTGTGTTTCTAGCTGAACAAGAACTCCGCTTCGCCTCAAAAGATAAGATCCGTGCAAAATATTTTTTTAGAACCACTTTTGATTATCCAGGAACATTTCAAGAAAAACGTAAAGTATTAGACCTGGCTTATGCCCCTGATTGTACGCTTACTTTTTTAAACTGTGGGGTGGCAAAACCTGATAGTGAACAACATTTCAGCGATGAAGGTCATGAATTTCAGCTTGGTTATCAACTCCAAAGGCAAGCGCTAGTATTGCGCTTTGACAAGAAAATCTGTTTTCAAAATTCCCACATAAGCAGCCTGGTCGCTGCCCTGAACCGGGCAATTATTGACGGTTACGGGTTGGACGATTCTGAAATCCGTCTATTGCCAGAAGCATCTCCTGTTAAACCTGATCCAGAAGGATCTGATTTCGAATATATCATTTTATATGATGCATCTGGAAACGGGAACATTCCATTAAAACGGGTTTTTGATGAATTTGATCAAGTAGTCGCCCTTGCCTATAGAAAACTATTTGAGTGCCAGGGCGGTCAAGGACAATCCTGCACAAAAGGTTGTTATACATGCCTGAGGAGTTATTACACGCAATATGCAGCCTCAAACGTTGATAAACCCACAGCACTTATGTTTTTAGGATACCTATTAGGAAAAAATCCATTCATACCATCTCTTCAGCCTTTTGAGAAAATTTCTGACAAGTTTGACCTAATTCTCAAAGCTCAACGTCAGGGGAATCAATGGTTAGTGCAAGGTTTTCGACAAGTATATACTACTGAAATTGGTAACGACCAGAATCAAGCTTTATTTGATTTGCTTGTTCAAGCAATCCAGGCAGAGTTTTCTACTGAGGTGAAATCGTTAAAGATTATTGCCGCAGATGTATATATTGTGGACGCAATAAATATGGGCAGGATCCATAAAAGCAGGGAGGCATTTGCACGTCTCCAATTCCAACTCCTTCGATTCCAATATGTGAATGCAGAGAGAGGTGGATAAATGAAATGTCAGTTGATCCAATCTCCAGCATATGCACCTCATAATCAGGCAGAAGAAGATCTGCTTCGATTTTTGTGCAATTTACCTGAGGATTTTTTTGTGTACCGTGAGTTGCAGATAACCCCAGAATATTTAGATCGAGTCCGGGGTCTCGAGAAGAAACAGCCTGATTTCGTGATTATTGCACCTGAAGTTGGTGTTTTGTGCATAGAAACAAAAGATTGGAACCTGGATCGCAATCGTTATGAATGGAGAAATCAATATAAGGTAAGTGTAAAGCGATCAAATGGCGATACGGAGGAAATTGATAATCCAGCTACTCAAGCAGATACATATCAACATGCATTGGAAGAACAGCTCAAAGATACTTCTATCTTTGTCAGCTCTATTGTTGCCTTTCCGCGTATCTGCCGTAATGAATTTCTGGATAAAGTTGAAAACATAGAAGCGCTCAAGAATCCAGCTTCCAAGTTTTATCTTGATTTGAATAGAACCATTTTCAAAGAAGACCTAGACGACAATTGGGCACATCCTGAACGTTTATTGGAGAGAATTGTTCGGTTACATAAATATTTTCACTCCGCCAGTCCAGTACAAACCACTGCTGCACATCACCGGCTTCTCCCACCTTTGTATCGAATCGGTGATTACACAAAACGACAAAGTGGTCAGCAGAGATTAAAGAAATTAACGCAGGAACAACTAGATTGGATTTTTAATCAAGACCCACATAAGAATTACCTTTTAGATGTCGCTGGAAGTGGAAAGACGAATGCCTTGATTTCGAAAGCGTTATATTTAGTTGGGCAGGCGAATTCGAACTCAGCACCGAATATTCTTATTACCACTTACAGTAACAACTTAGAAATTAATATAAGCCGAATCTTTACTCATAAAGTGTACGAGACACCAGAAAAAGATCGACAAAGGTTTAAAGGAGCTATACGGATATCTTCACTACCTTCATTAATGCAAGAGATCGTTAGTTCATTTTATGGGATGTCTGGGATTGAATACCGTTTGCAGCGCTTGCCCGGAGAAGCACCTCAGCAATACGAGCAACATTTGCAGGAACATACACTCGAAATTCTACGGGAAAATCCAGACGATTATAGGCTTTTTGATTATATCTTTGTTGATGAAATTCAAGATTTTACTGATCCATTTTTAGGCATTTTAACACACCTTGCACGAAACAAGAATTATTTCTTTGTAGGTGACCTCGGCCAAAAAATTTATCAGCGAAGTTACAATTTGGCCAGGCTTGGGTTACTTACAGAGAAGCTTGAACTCGAAAAAACATATAAAATGTACCGGACACCGAGGTACATTGCAGAACTCGCAACTCGCTTTATATTAGGCGATGCGTCAACCCGGAAAGAATTGATAGAAAATGGATATACCGAAAACTTTCAATTTCCAAATACTCTTGAAAATGGAGCAAATTTACGACAGTCGGACTTTCTAGAGCAAGATATAGCTCTTAAAGATGAAAGAAATTCTATGCGGTGGTTATCAGGAAGATGACTTGTTGCTAATAACATCCCAACAAAAATTGCTTCGCTGTGAAGAATCCCTTCGAAAACATAATATTCGTTACAATATCGGTGAAAGCCCCAAAGGCGGTATGGTGAGTTTGACTGATTTTGTGAACGTTAAAGGTCTTGAAAAAGAAATCGTGTTCGTTTGTGGAATAGAGGATTTGTTCGACCGATCACAGACTAAGGGTCTATTCAATGAAGAGGAGATGCAGTGGCAAGAGGAGCAACTTTCCCGTCGTAAGATTTATGTAGCCCTTACTCGTTCTCTGGAACACCTGCATCTCTATTACATTGATCCTACTAATATCTTCTTGCGAGAGCTATTGAAAATTAACCGGGATATCCTACAAAAGCGTCAGAGAGGTTTATATGGGATATCTGTTTGAAACAGAGCTTCGTGAGAAAGCTGGGAAATTTATAAACTCACTAGAGGCAGATGGAATTCAAGGAAGCGTCCCACTAGATGGCTTCCGGGATTTCATGGTTAAAATCAACATTGCGCATGGCTATAAACTCTATGGGAATATTAATCTTTATTACAGTCCCAATAAACATAGCTTTTCTTTGAAAACCCATGAGTTGATAGACAAATCAATCGTCCCCGATATTGAAGATGCCTGGACTCGTTTTTTTTACGGTAAACAGATACTTGGAAAGCCATCCGTCGCTACTGAAACGGTTACAAAATCTTGGGAGTACGAGGCTTATGTAGATGGGTCTTTTGTTGATGGGCCAGTTGGGTATGGAACTTTGATCCTGAAATCTGGCGAACCTGTTTATGAAATTGGTGCTACAGTTCAAACTCCAGCACTCTTGGATATTCGCCAGGTCGGAGGAGAATTACAGGCAGTTTACACAGCAATTGAATGGTGCCAGAATAATCACGTACCAGGAATCTCAATCTTTTATGATTATGAAGGTATCGAGCGTTGGGCAACCGGTAGTTGGAAAGCAAATAACCCTGCAACGCAGGCTTACGCATGCTTTATCCGTGACTGTGGCATTCAAATTACCTGGAATAAAATCAAAAGTCATTCCGGGAATCCATGGAACGAATATGTGGATCGGTTAGCTAAACAAGGCTCTCAGAGCTCAAAAACGAATTCTTCAAATACAATCGATAAATTCAATACTATTCTTCTGAAAGCACAAGAGTTTATATCATTTTTGGAAAAGGAGAAGATTACCGCAACCGTTGCAGGAATTCTCAATGGACAATTTGTCAGGATCTTGGTTCAACCTCGAGGGCAAATGGATATTTACTGCACTCGTAAACGTACTCCTGAGGAACCATACCTGTCGAATTTCTCGGATACCCAGCTGCAGAAAAGATTTGAGGAATTATGGCAATCTCTTTATCGAGGTGAAACAACCTCCATTAAAGATAACATCCCTCATCAAAGCCCTTTTTTAGTTGAAGTTGAATATCTCTACCGGATTATGGCTCCTTATCGGGATTGTTGGTTCGATTTTTCTGATTTTGCAAAAGCACTAGAACAGGCGTGTAATGGTTTGGGACGTTTGGAAAAACCTGGACAAATAATTGATATAGTTTATGATTTTTAATTTGTTGGAAACTATCTATCATGAAATCACGGGATACGAGGGTAAAAAATAAATGACAGCAGACCAGATCTTTCCTACATACGAATCCGCTGAAGCGCTTCGAAAGCAAAGTAATTTCCAAATGGCTGCTCAGGCTTTCGAACAACTCTGGCAAAAATCTCCCTCTTCATCTGTGGGATGGCGGTGGGCATTTTGTCATCGGAAAATGGGCTCTCTCTCCATGGCCGAACAAATTATTCGAGATGTTTTACAAAAATTCTCAGGCGACAAGTGGGTAGTTAGTGAATTTGGGTGGGTTTTGTACGATAAAGAAATCAAGCCCGGCTTAGAGGAAAAGGATTTAGGAAAGGTCTTGCATTCAGCAAATGAAATTTGGCAATATAACCCTACAGATCTATTGCTTGACAAACTCGTTATGGCAGTTTCAAAAGTTGCAGCCAAATGTGGTAAATGGGATGTGGTTTTGGAATGGACAGGACGAGTTCAGGCTGGGCAGCTAGACTCTAAAGCTATTGAATTTGAGGGTAAACGGGGGATGAGCGATCGCGAATTGTGGTACATTCGGCGTTCCCGTGCACTGTTGGAGCTTGGTCAATACGATGAAGCCCGTCGAATGGCTAAAGAAGGTCTTCAGGAATTCAATAATGAATTGTATTTAGCTCGAAATGCAGCCCTTGCTCTGGCAGAATATGGAGATATAGCTGGAGGGGCGAGAGAATTGCGTCTATTGCTTAATCATCCACGCGCAGATGCTTATCTAAAAGCGGATCTGGGTGAACTGGAATTTCGGCAAGGGAATCTGGATGAGGCAAATCGTTTACTTTGCGAGGCCGTCCTAAAACCGCAGGGAGATCAGTACAAACTCGGTTACTTTCTGACAATGGCGGAAATATACTTGAGTATGGAAAAACCTGTGGCTGCGGCAGAAAGTATAGCATTAGCGAAAGCTGTTCGACAAAAAGAAGATTGGTCAATACCAGCGAAATTAAACCAATTAGAACAAGAAACGATCAAAAAACTCAGCACTCAAGGGCAAGCATGGCCGTCCCTCCCACAAGATATTACATCTCTGTCCCGATTATGTGCGGAACATTGGAAAGCAGAATCTACAGTTGGCTTACAACGTGTGACAGGTAAAGTCGGGAGGATAGATCCAGATAAGAAACATACTTTTCTTCAGCGAGATGACGGCGAAAAATCGGTTTTTGTAATGTTACGAGATCTACCCAAAGGATGTTCGGAAGGTATAAAAGTAGAATTTGCGCTCAAACCTAGTTTTGACCGTAAAAAGAATGAAGAATCGGTGCAGGCTGTGGATATAAGGATTATTACAAGTCAATAATCCATTATTATAAATTAGCCTGATTTTGGATTATTGCTGTATAAGCAAAATAAATTTACAGCCATTGGGAATTAGATACAATGAAGTCTCGATGAATTCGAGGAATTGTTGTTTGGTACAGCAACGAAAAAGGTTATGGTGTAATCCGAGGAGAAGACGGAAATGATTACTTCATCCATTACTTAAATTCGATATTTTTCCTTTTTAGGGATTACATGTACAATCTCAAACAAAACCCTGTATACTTAACAAACAAGGGTTTGAGGTATATGATGTTTCCCTCGAATTACCCAGAAATTTTGACTCGGGAGATTCCTCGTTTGAATGATCTGCCACACCATTGCCGGTTTCAATAAGTTCTTCATCCATCTTCAGAAAAGATTCGATATGTCCATGCCAATCTACGACTGCCTATATCGTTGTTTTTTCTTCAGGAATCCCCATGGTCAGATCTTCAAGTTTGGCATTACCTATGAATATGCTCAGCAAGGCACACAAATAGCCTCCCGCTGACTACCCCAGGCACCAATTTTTCCCTATTCAGCAAATATTTCGATGCATTTACTTTGATGAATCGCAGCGCTGCTTTGCCATCAAATTTTTGAGCTGGGAAAATAGCCTCATGGCTCAGACTATAATTGAGGTGACATGAAAAAAATTAAGGGTCCCAAGACACACCCTGCTGACGTTTAACATGCTCCTACCCAGATGTTGATATTCTATTTTGCTTTATCAGAGTACTTTGGTTGTATCAGACGCCGTTCGTTGCATAAGGAAGGACCATTTTGACGAGCAACGTGACCAGCTCATCTCTAACTAACTCTAAATGGGTTTTTGTCTCTTTCTCAGCTTTTTCCGCGTCGCCAGATAGTATTGCTTCTACCATTGCCTCATGTTCATAAATTGATCGGCTTATTCTCCCGGTGCGCGCGGAAAAGCCAATTCTGATGCGATTCCATTGATCATTAATATTTTCAATGAAGCTCATGGCTCTCTGGTTATTGGCCATCATGAAAATCAAGTGGTGCAAGTCAAGATCAAGTTCAACCCAGCTCTCCACATTGCCTTCATCAGCGGCTTTGCGCATATTCACTATCATCTCTTTAAGTTTGCTGCGAAGAACAGCATCATCACATCTGGCAGCTTTTCGTGCGATCAAACACTCCAAGGCGATCTTAATCTCAAAAATTTCGTGAATATCTTCCAAGGAAAGTGTGTAAACACGCCATCCGCGACGCGGTTCATAGATCAGCAATCCTTCTCTTTCGAGCACGCGAAATGCTTCTCTTACCGGGGTTCGGCTGATGCCGAGATCATCTGCAATTTTGATATCTGTAAGATATTCGCCGGGTTTGAAGCCCAAATTTACAATTCTTTTTTTTATGTATTTATAGGCAGTTTCTTGAAAGGTATTATTTTTATTTTCTTTCATGCTAACAATTATATAGCATTATCAACGAGAATTGCATTAATATAACTCATTAATTGTATGCAAATACTTGACATATTGTATTAATATTGTTAATATGTTAAAGGCAAACCCTTTTAATACCAGGAGGAAATCAAATGCGGCTTTCTTCAGAAAAGGTTAAAGAACTCGAGGATTATGCGTACCAGATCCGTCGACTAAGTCTCGAGATGATTACATACGGGCAATGGGGGCATCCTGGAGGTTCTTTGTCAGTCGCTGAGCTCATGGCAGTTTTATATTTTCATGTATTGCGGCTGGATCCCCAAAACCCCCAATGGCCAGAGCGGGATCGTTTCATACTGTCAAAAGCTCATTGCTCGCCTCCGATGTACTCTTCGTTAGCACTTAGAGGATTTTTCCCTGTTGATGACCTATATTGTTATTGTCAAATAGGTGGAATTGAAGGTCATACCGATATGCGCCGTACAAAAGGAGTTGAGTCTTCAGGCGGGTCGCTGGGTATGGGGCTATCCATTGCTGCGGGTTTGGCATGGGGGTTACGCCATAGTGAAATTCAAAAAGCTCGTGTTTACTGCATGATCGGAGATGGTGAATCGACATCCGGGAATATCTGGGAGGCAGCTATGTCAGCTGCTCATTTTCATCTCGACAATCTCATCACGATTCTTGATTACAACAAGGTCATGGCAAAAGGTTTTGTCTGGAACGAAATGGGCATTGAGCCGGTGCGCGATAAATGGGAATCTTTCGGTTGGGATGTGCTGGAGATTGACGGCCATAACATTGAGGAGATAAATGACAGCCTTTATAAGGCACGCTGGGTGATGCCCCGTGGTAAGCCGATTCTAATAATCGCAAATACAGTCAAGGGAAGGGGGATTGAAGAAACAGAATTCAATTACAAATGGCATACTCAGCATCCGACTCCTGATGAGGCAGACAAAATGCTTCGAGAATTGTCTGTGAGGTACGGAAAACCTGTTGAAGGATATAGCAGATTTGGGTCTAGGGAAAAAAATGTCTGAAAAACGAGAACCGCAATTACCGCAAATGAGGGAGATTTTTGGCCTTGAATTAGCAGAGATGGGTCTAGCACACGACGATATTATCGTCCTGGACGCTGACCTTCATACGTCTACCCGCATTTCTTACTTCAAGGATAGATTTCCTGAAAGATTCATTCAGGTGGGGATTGCAGAGCAGAACCTTTTTGGCCTTGCAGCAGGATTAGCCCTAGCGGGATACACGCCATTTCCTTGCACATTTGCCTCTTTTGTTTCACGCAAGGCGATCGATCAGTTTGCGCTTTCGATTTGTTTTCCTGCATTAAATGTGAAAGTGCCGGGTTCATATGTGGGTATTCCAACGAGCAAAGCCGGAGCATCGCATAACTCGTTCGAGGATATTGCCTTCATGCGTACAATCCCGAATTTAAAAGTTACGCACCAGGAGATCCTTCTGATATGCGTGCCATAATGCGAACGGCTTATGAAACACCCGGGCCGGTATATTTTAGGGTAGTAAGGTATGAACTGCCGGATATCTTTGGTAAAGACCATAAATTCCAATGGGGAAAAGGTGAAATGATTCACGAAGGGAATGATGTCACACTATTTGGCACTGGAATGATGACCCATCGATGTTTACTTGCCTCTGAAATTCTTAAAGAGGGGAATTAGTGCTGAAGTTATACATCTGGCTTCAATAAAGCCGATGGATGAACTAATGGTTATCAATTCTGTCAAAAAAACTGGTTGCGCGGTTACTGTTGAAAACGCATCCATAATAGGCGGTTTTGGTGCAGCTGTGGCGGAAGTTTTAGTCGAAAACTATCCGGTGCCTATGAAAAGGATTGGGGTGCGGGATCAATGGATTGATAGTGGTGAAATAGAAGAGTTATTTGCATTCTATCATATGCAACCTCAAGATATCGCCGACGCAGCGATAAAAGCGATTTCTCATAAGGAGAAAAAAAATGAATAGAGAATATCCTTGGGATCAGTTAGATAGCATCGATCTGTTTTCAAATTATCTTAAGGTTCTTGGCATTGCGCATCTCGGTCCTGAAAAATATGGGGAAGACGAACTTAAAGGAAAAAGGCTTGGAGTTTTAAACGGCAGTGCCTGGATTATGTTGTGGGCGACATTCTTTGGACGAAAATTTTTGCCGGGAGTGCATCTGGTGAACGTTGGCAATGAAGCCATGCAATTGAATTTTATGCAAGCCTATTCTGAAGGCAAACCCACACCACCGCAATCTAACATTGATGCAATGGCACGCTATGCCGAAGATCTGGTGAAATTGGCGGGTGTGGATGCCGTTTTGATCACGTGTTCGACAATGAATCGTTCATATCCACAGGTTAGTAAAGCATTGGAACCTTATGGGGTGCCAGTATTACAAATTGACAAACCAATGATGGAGAAAGCTGTAAACCACGGAGGAAGAATTCTTGTCGTTGCGACCCATGGGCCGACCGTAAAAAGCACCCAAATGCTTTTGCATGAGACGGCCACTGAAATGGGAAAAGTAGTTGAGTTCTCAGGGTTGCATACTGAAGAACCCTGGGAAAGGTTGGCTGAATTTGATATCAAAGGACATAATGAATCATTGGCAAAGGCAGTTCGGGAAAAATTAGACCATGAAGAGATTGGTTGCGTTGTATTTGCCCAGTTATCAATGACGGCTTTTCTCTTGTCTTACCCTGATCCCGAAAAAGAGTTTGGCTTACCCATTTTTACCAGTGGGCAATGTGGTTTTGAGGCAATGAAGGAAATCCTTATAAGAAAATAATCAGGTAGAAAATATGGCCGAGCATTATTTTAGGCGTGCGCATAAGATGACACCCACTAAATTCTGGATTAACTGACACAATGCTGGCACATTTCGCGCCCGTGATAGAGCAGCTGTTCAACCTGGTGCCGGCCATTGCGAAGGACGAGATGATGGATAAGTTGCCCGACTACCGCGGCGGCTATTAAGATTGCGCCATCACCCCGCCCGAGTATGATGATTTCTACCCGCAGCTCATGTTCCGTGGCTTGTTCGTGGGCGGTTGGCAGCACTTATCGTTTGAAGCAGAAAAACGAATAAAGCAAAATAGGATCGAATTGGAGACAACTAAATGCCCGAATAAAAAAGAGATTACCTCTGAACACCCCAAAAAGAATAACACTATAGAATCCATATCCTAATGAATATTATCAACGGTTTTAATTATAAGGATAAGGAATAAGCGGAAGGTTTGCGATATATAACCGGCGATTTAAATTCAATTCAAAGAAAATTTGAAAAACAAGAGTGTTAATCAAAAAAGGATAAAAATGGGCAAACAGATTACCGTAAATACGAGATTCTTTCGGATGTTCCCTTCAGATAAATATTTAGGCTATGGCACCGAAGAATATATTGCAGATATATCAGAAACCGCTTTCCTGGTCGTGGATGTTTATGGTCTTGGCCATCATCCGGATGATCCTCTCCCTACCTGGAAAGAGGGTGCTGGTGATAAACGAGATCGTCCCGCTTTATGCTGGAAAGGGAGCGCTGACCATGAAGCGATTATTGTCAAGGAATCATTGCTGCCTGCTCTTAATACTGCACGCGAAATCGGCATGCCGGTGATTTATCTGAATAATAGCGCACCAAAGATAGGATTGGAATATTCCGAATTTGGAAAGTTGCTAAGGCGGCAATTAAATACCGATATGGAAAGGATGTTTGCAGAGGATGACATTGATCCCAAAGAATATCATTATGGTGATTCTGATCATTTAAAGATTTCAAAATTACTTCAGCCTAGGGAAGGAGAATATTTTATCCGTAAACATGTTTACAGCGGATTTGTTGGCACTAGGCTGGATTTGCTTCTGAGGCATCTCAAAATTCACAACCTAATCGTTGTAGGTTTTTCCGCAGATGCATGTTTATTTTCAACCATCGTCGATGCGCTCTGGCACGACTATAAATGTATATTATTACGGGATTGTACATTGGCAAACGATTATGAGGATGAACAGGCAGAATTGCTGGGAACGAAACGTATCATCAAATTAATGGAATCACTTTATTGTGTTTCTATAACCTCATCAGAATTTATTGAGGCCGCCCATAATATTAAGTAGAAAATAATTTACCTTAAATATTTTCAATAAAGGATTTTTTCGGATGACGAAGCCTGTGAAATTGCCGGGAAAATCCTTTTCGAGAATGTAAAAGTTGTTACAGAATTTAAGATCAAAGCTTAAAGTTACGTTTTAAGGCTTAAGAAATCCTATTTTTTAGACTTATCGAAATGTATGTGAAAACCAAAAAGTATTAAGGATATTCTTATGAGATTTAACATAAACTTAATCGCGGAGAATAGATCTTTATTCGGATGATTCCGTTATTGCACGTGTTATTGTCGTGTCCGTGGATTAGGCGAAAAGAACCCAGTGTTATTCTAGCCTAGGAATACTTCTACTCCAAGTATGCGTTTGGAGGTTTTGATGAGCTTGCGGAAATACTTACTGCAAACAGGATTGAAATACTGCGGTTTGATTTTAGAAGTTGTGGCAACACTTAATTGAACTTGGGATGCAATATGTGCTCATCAGAGTGGGCTGTCGATTTAATAAACGTTGTTAGTTTCACCTACTATTTACAGGGATACCTCTTATACAGCTGTCAATAGTGCATAAAATATTCATCCGGTTGATGTTGTGTATCAGAGCAATTGTCCATTATTGTTTAATCATAGAATTGAAGATCGACTGGTTCCTTATAGGTATTCTGAGTTATATTCTAAAAATGCTCACGAACCAAAATCAATCGAGTTTATTCATGTGACAAGTGTGATTTGCTAATCGGGTCCTTTAAAATCGAAATATATCCACCAATTCTTAAAGGACTGCAACATTAATCGCTGATTGATTAATAAACAATATTGTAAAATTTATAAAATATAAGATATTGCACTTCATTTTGAAGATATTAATAGGACTGGATATGAGAGCAATTAAATTGAAAGATATTTCGCCCTTTTGGTCTTCACCTCCTCATCATCGAAAACTGAGCGTGCTTATATCACCAAAATTGGGTAATTCATCCGATAACCTTGGTTTAGGCATCGTTGAAATCCCTCCGGGTGAATCGGGTAACGTTCATGCTCATGCAGACGAACAAGAAAGCTGGTACATTATTTCTGGTCACGGTAGGATTATCATTGGTGATGAAGTAATAGAACTTGAGCCGGATATGGCAATTACTGCACAGAAAAACCTTCCTCATCAAATCATAAATGATAGCGATGAATTTCTAAAAGCAATATTTATTTTTTCACCAGCTGGGCCTGAACAAGAGTTCATATGATTATTCATGCCGCGTCTGTTTTTTCATCATCATTGGCGTATTGGCAAATGCCAAAGATTTGAAAATACGAGTGATTGATAGACTGGAGAGATGAAGATGCATACTGATCAACAAGAAGTCATTGCCGCAATTGAACAGGGCAGGACCTTCTGGGAATTGAACTGGGCTCTACCCGCATCAAGTCCGTGCTCATTGGGGAGGACTATGCACCGATCGCTTCCGGCGGTTATGGCTGGGAAAACAAGCTGGAGAACGGCATCTGGACTTATGATCTAGAGGATGTCTGGAAAGGGCTGAGCGAGAGTTTTCGCTCGCTGAGCCAGGCGGTGAAAGATACGTATGGTGTGTCCCTTCGGACGTTTAGCGCGATGGGCATCAGCGGGATGATGGTCGGCTACCTGGTGTTTGATCAGGATGGCCGGCAGCTCGTCCCTTTCCGCACCTGGCGTAACACAATTACCGGTGAAGCATCGAAAAAACTAACCGAGTTGTTCCGCTTCAACCTTCCCCAGCGCTGGAGCATCGCCCATCTCTATCAGGCCATGCTCAACGGAGAAAGTCACGTGAATGATATCGCCATGATGACCACGCTTTCAGGGTATGTCCATAGCAAATTGACTGGCTGGAATGTGGTCGGTGTTGGTGAGGCATCCGGCATCCTGCCGATTGATGAAAAGACATGCGATTACAACGAGCGCATGGTTGAACAATTCAACGGCCTGCTGGCTGAACATGGCATCCCCTGGAAACTGCGTGATGTCCTGCCGGCATCGTGCAGGGCAGGCTCGCCGGCCGGCGTTTTGACCGAAGAAGGCGCCAGGCTGCTCGATCCCTCAGGCCAACTGCAGGCCGGCATCCCGCTCTGCCCACCGGAAGGCGACGGCATCACCGGCATGGTAGCCACCAATTGTGTCAGTCCGGGCACCGGCAATGTCTCCGCCGGGACTTCCATCTTCACGCTGATTATCCTGGAAGAAATGATCAAGGACGTGCATCCCGACATCGAATTCCTGGCCACACCGGAAGGAAAACCAGCCGCGATGGTTCACGCCTCCACCTGCACCTCAGACCTGGACGCCTGGGTGGGTCTCTTCCGCGAATTCAAGGACCTGCTGGGCGTGGATTTGGATGAGTCGCGCCTCTACGAGCTGCTCTACAATGTTGCGCTGGACGGCGATGCGGATGCGGGCGGATTGCTGGCTTATAACTACCTGGCAGGCGAGCACCTCACCCGCTTCGAGGAAGGCCGGCCGCTTTTTGTCCGCCACCCCAACAGCCGCTTCACCCTGGCCAACTTCATGCGCGCGCACCTCTACGCCGCGCTGGCCACCTTCCGCATCGGCCTGGACCAATTATTCAGCCAGGAGGGGGTGAAGATCACGCGCGTATTGGGGCACGGCGGCTTTTTCAAGACCAAGGGTGTTGGCCAGCGCATCATGGCGGCGGTGATGAATGCACCGGTGGTTGTGATGGAAACGGCTGCCGAAGGCGGCGCTTGGGGCATCGCCCTGCTGGCCGCTTATCTGAATCAAAGAGTCACTGGGGAATCATTAGCCGATTTTCTGGATAAGCGGGTGTTTTCCGGTCAAAAAGTAAATACTATGATGCCTAATCCTGTGGATGTGACAGGATTTAATTCGTTCATGAAGCAATTTAGAAAGGGTTTATTGATCCAAAGGGCTGCAGTAGATAATTTAAAGGATTCAAAATAATTTCTAAATATTAAGATAAGTGAGAAAAAGAAGGCTTGCGCTATCTGCGCACAGCCATGGTTCAAGCTGCAACAGTCACCTGCCGTGTCAACACCAAATGGTATGCCATTCATTCATGCCTGAAGAAACACTGCGGGCGTCGGTTGGCCTGAGTAGCTGAGCAAGATGGTTATTGACAGTAATTTACTTCATGTGGGGACGGGAGCAAGCTTATCAAGGGAACTACGGGCAATATCAATCTGAAGCCCTGGGAGCCTGACCGAGTTGCTGGTGAGTTGATGCCGAGCGGGTGATGAGACTTCAGGGCAGACCAGATTTTATTGTGTGCCTGGTCTAATATGAAGACCTGTCTGGGATTAGGTTATCCAGGCTAAGTACGGTTAGATGCATCGGTTATGGATTCCCAAACAATAAACCTTAATTAAGGAGTGAATTTATATCAAACCTTTACAGACGTTTTCTTGGATGCAATTGGGATAAAGCTGGGGGAAAACAGTATACACAATTGGGGATTTTCATCTTTTCTTGCTCTGTAAAGACACAGAATAAGATGTAATTCGCTGGAGACACATAGATTGCTGGCTATTGAAAAGTTACTCTTTCTTTTCTTAAGTCGTTTTACCTGGAGCTAGTGCAGCATAGACACAACCTCGGTGATACCTCAAATTAGGCATGCAACGGTTTATTATGCATGGGAATGGGGTTTCTAATTAATAAAGAATATTTAACAAAAAAACATTTATCGCAGATATCTTTTCATATAAATCCCAGAATAAAAAATAGTTATAGAATTATCTTGACGAAGAGAATCATAATAGGAATATCTGGATGGCAATTTAATTCGATTTTTTCACCTTTATCGAAAGGATCGTTATGAAAAACCGCCTGTCTTTTCTAATCGTTATAATGATCATTGTGATGTTGGCATGTAGTATTTCATATAATCCTGAGAGTCAAGAAGGGTTTTCCTCAATTACTGTAGATCCGCATAGTGGCTTAGGTGAATTCAGTGCTTCAGTGATAGGTAAAGCATTTCCTGGAGAGATCAGCCTGATGTGTTTCGTACCTCACAAAAATGGTCAATCTCTGCTTATACCTATACGTCTTCTGAATATTGAATGGAAACCATTTCATACACGCACCTATGACTTTAATGAGCATTTCGAATTTAATGTAACCGAACCAGGCGTTCATGAATTTATATGTACCCTCAATGGAGAAATCTCCTGGAGCGGTGATTTTTTAGTCTTACAGCCAAGAGAAACCGAGATTGCCAACACACCCTTACCAACACCTATGATGGTTGCCACTGGAACTCAAACACCCGTAATTACTCTCCAGGGCATTTTTGAACTGCCTGAGACTAATCTTACTTGCAGCGATGGTAGTCAAGAACCCAATGCCGCGAGTGTCATTAAAGGCACCCTTGAAGTATCAGTCAATCCATCGACCGGGATGGCGAGTGCAATTATCGAGGGTACCAGTGGAGATGTGGAGCAATCAAGCTGTGGCGCAAAACCCGAAATTAGAAGATATACAATCGCAAATTCAACCATTCCCGGGATATTCAACCCCAATACTGGCGAGTTGGCATTATCAGGAGAAGTAACGCATAGCTTTTGGAACAGCTGTTATACCGATGATGGGTCTACTTGCACCGCAGGAGGTGTGACAGATATTCCGATAAATATGACACTAACGGGTATAGTCGATCCTATCAAACATATAGCCACAGGCAAGATAAATTTTGGAAAAACAACCCTCTGGGGAAATTGGCAAGCCAACTAAAAAATTTGCATTTTTTAGATCCTGCCCAGATATCAATTCGGTTAAGAAAAGATTCTCTTACCGATTAGATCAAGCAGATATTTGTACAAATAAGGAGATGAAATACAAACTTCCTTTTTTATCTGTGAAATTTAAGAAGGCTGACCATTCTTGTGGACGAGGAATGGCATTCATATAACTTCGCCTGTCCGAAGCTGGGCTGATTCGGATGCAAATAGGAAGAAACGAGACAGACCCAGTAACCGCAATTAATGATTTTTGACTTATCTTGCGCACTATGATGACACTATGGGCGCGTTACTTCGCTGTCCACTTGCTTAATTCCGAATTCTTAATCCCCCCATAATAGGGGACAAGTGTCAGTAGGTTCGGGGTTTACCCTTCAGGGTACTTTGCGAATCCCTAATGTGTAATTTCTTATTTTTAATGTGGAAAATTTGTTTTTGTATCCATGACAACCGAACCCGATTGGAATATCAATCCAAGTCATTGTATGATATTCAAGGTTGTGGACTTGATATTTTAGTAAAACCAATTTGCCTATCTAATTAGGAAGAAGCCGTTCTTATATTTGTGGACAAGATATTCTTTGATATTTTTATTGTTTCTGTAATTTCTTTATTTATGTCCTTGTACAAAGGTACAACCGATTACCAGAAAATTGGCAATTATTTATAGTTAAAAATCACTGGTATTGTGATTCAATTAGGAAAGCTATCCGGTAATCAGAGTGTTTCTAATTCTTTCTGCGCTTTAACTTTAACCTCACAAACTTTTCAATTTCTACCAAGATGAAAACCAATACACCGGCTGCGATAACCCGCCACCAAGCAAAAGGGTCAATAGGAGCTGATCCAAAAATTCGGTTCATCCAGGGTGCATTTGTGAAAAGCAGCTGAAGGCAAACAACACTCGATGATGCCACCAATCAGCCATTTATTTTTAAAGAAACCAATATTGAAAGGAGAGTAAATCAGCGAGCGGCTATTCAATAGATAGAAGATTTCTATGAAAATGACTGCATTAACCGCCGCTGCCCGTGCCGTTTCCAGGCTTGCGCCCAGGCTGAGTTCTAACTCAAACAATAGAAATCCGGTAATCAGGATTGCTAAACCAACGAAAAAAATTCGCGGTGTCAGCCATGGCATAATGATTGGCGTGGATGGTTGACGCGGCGGACGCTGCATAATCCCTGGTTCCTTTTCTTCCATGGCAAGCACGATACCCAACAGTCCGACCGTCACCATATTTATCCACAATATTTGGATTGGAGTTATGGGCATAACCTCACCAAGCAACATAGCTACCAGGATTAATAGCCCTCCTCCAATATTGGTTGGCAGCGTCCAGGAAATGATTTTGATGATGTTATCAAAAATGCTGCGGCCTTCTTCTTTACAGCGACTTCAATGGTGGCAAAATTATCATCCGTTAATACCATATCAGCTGCTTCTTTTGCTACATCTGTTCCGGTAATGCCCATAGCAATCCCGATATTTGTCCGCTTTTAAAGCCGGGCCATCATTCACCCCATCCCCGGTCATTGAAACGATATGGCCGCGTGCTTGCAGTGCTTCTACCAAACGAAGTTTCTGATCTGGTGAAACTCTGAGAAAACACATTGTAATTTTCCACCCTATCAATTAATTCAGCATCTGTAAAACCTGACAAATCACTGCCTGTGATAGTAAAGGGAGCCAACTCTTCAAACTTTTTACCGCGAATGATACCGATCAGATGAGCAATCGCCGCTGCGGTAAGAGGATGATCACCCGTGATCATTTTCACTGAAATTCCCGCGTCCTGACAGGCTGCAACAGCGGCTGCTGCTTCGGCTCGGGGGGGATCGATAATTGCCTGCATTCCCAGAAAAATCAATCCGCTTTGAAGTCCAGATTCATCCAGTGCTGTTGCTTTTGACGCAAGTTCTTTCAACGCAAAAGCCAGAACGCGTTTTCCCTGCGAAGCCAGACTGTCAACGGTGGTATGAATTTCAACCTCATGGTTTATTGGCACCAAGTTACCATCGACGCCGAGCTGGAAATCGCATCTGGAAAGAACGATTTCCAACGCACCTTTAATAAAAACGATTTTTCTTCCGTCACTTGTACCATGCATAGTTGCCATGTACCGGTTCCGGGAGTCAAAGGGGATGGTATCTATCCGCGGAAATTCTTTGTTCAAAATGTCTCCCTGCAAACCAGACTTTCGGGCTGATACCAGTAAAGCGATCTCGGTTGGATCTCCTGTAAAATCCAGCTCTCCATCCTCATCATTCAATGAAGAGTCATTGCATAGTAGACCGCTCAATAGAACTTGATAAATTGCAGAGCCAGGTTTTGGTTCTAAAGGTTTTCCATCCGATAGGACCTCCCCCTCAGGTAAAAATCCGCTGCCAGTTAATTGATAATGTTTTTCGGCTGTCACCACATCTGAAACCGTCATCTGGTTCTGGGGTTAGTGTACCTGTCTTGTCAGTGCAGATTACCGTAGTGCTTCCCAAAGCTTCAACTGCCGGCAACCGGCGAATGATTGCAGAACGATTAGCCATACGCTGAACGCCGATTGCCAGGGTCACCGTCAGAGCGGCAGGCAGGCCTTCAGGAATCATGGCAACAGCCAGGGAGATGGCCCATACTCAAAGTCTCTGAAAAACCTCTCCCCGGGAAAGCCCAATTACAATTGCACCGGCAGCCAATGCGAGAATCCCAACCATAATCTGCTGGCTAAACCTTGAGATTTTTTGCGTTAAGGGAGTTTGGAGCTGCTCTGCCCCCGAGATCATCTCGGAAATGTTACCAATCTCCGTATATTTCCCTGTAGCCGTGACCACTGCCCTGCCTGCACCGCTCGTGACCAGAGTGGAAGCAAAAGCCATATTGCTTCGGTCGACCAACAGTGTATCGATTGCAAGCAACAGGTTATGGTCTTTTTCTGCTGGAATCGATTCCCCGGTTTAAGCAGCTTCGCTAATTTAATAGCCCTTTTGAAGCGATAATGCGCATGTCGGCAAGCACCCGATCACCTGCAGAATAGTATGAACAATATCGCCGGGCACCAAATCAGAAGCAGGAATACGGCGGATTTCACCTGCGCGCATCCACTACGCTTCAAAGCTAGGGAACCGGCAAGTGCCTCAATGGCGGCTTCAGCGCGAGACTCCTGCATATAACTACCACTGCATTGATAAACACCGCAGCAAAAATGATGATAGCATCTGTTAAATCCTTCACGATTGCAGTAATGATGCTGCTTGCAATCAGCAGTAGCATCAAAGGATTCTTGAACCGGTTAATAAACCGAGTAATTGCGCTTTCTTCTTTTCTTGTCCTCAAGCCGATTTTCGCCGAATCGCTCCCGTCGGTGCTGAACCTCAAACAAATCCAATCCGCGTTCAGAATGAACGCCAAGAAATTCAAGCGTTTGCTCGATACCAAGATGATGCCAGTGTTTACCTAATAGAATTTGCATTATATCCTCCTGTATAAAAAGAATTTTATCCAACAGGAATATCAATTATAAAGTAACACATGAAAGCCTTAAGTAGTTGGTGTGATTTATTCGAAAGAGTTTATTTTTTGAACTTGATTGTACGGCAGAGATGTCGTTTTCCGTTTATTCCAATGTGCAAATAAGGTGATGAAATACAAACCTCCTTACTAATCTGTGAAATTTAAAGAAGACTATCCATTCTTGTGCTGTAGGAATTGCATTCATATAACTTCGCCTTTCCGAAGTTGGGGTGATTCGGATGCAAATAGGAAGAAGCGGGGCTAACCCAGTAACCGCAATCGATGAATTTTGGGTTATCTTGTGTACTGTGATGACACTATAAGCGCTGTATCACGCTGTCCAGCTGATTAATGCCGACTCTTAATCCACCAAAGGGTACAAGTGTCAGTAGGTTCGAGGTTTACCTTGCAGGGTACTTTGCAAATCCCCTGATGCGTCATGTTTATATATAAGTCTATAGGTTTCTGAAGCTTACCACAGGCAAATCATACGTTTGGCGTGTCATTTAGCATTCTTTCTCAATGGTTTCTTATCCATTATTAACCTCGCCTCTTTAATTTTCGCCCAGGTATCCCTGAGACTCACTGTCCGGTTAAATATTAGTTTATCAGTCTTCGATCGGAGATCAACACAAAAATACCCCACTCGTTCAAATTGATATTTTTCTCCTGCTTGCGCATTCTTTAAGCTTGGTTCGACGATACAATTGGTCAGGATCTGCCGTGATTCCGGGTTTAAATCGGCAATAAAATCCCCGCTGGCTTCTGGATCAGGATTATTGAAAAGCCGATCGTACAGGTGTACCTCTGCAGGTATCCCGTGAGAAGCCGATACCCAGTGTATAGTCCCCTTGACCTTTCGACCATCAGTCGCACTTCCACCTCGAGTCGTCGGATCATAACTGCATCGGAGTTCTACAACTTTCCCGCTGGCATCTTTGACCACGTCCGTACATTTTACAAAGTAGGCATTCCGCAGGCGCACCTCTCGCCCTGGGGAGAGGCGGAAAAATTTGGGTGATGGTTCTTCTTGAAAATCCTCCCTTTCGATGTAAATCTCTCTGGAAAATGGTACTTTTCGAGTACCAGCTGAAGGATCTGCAGGATTATTATCTATCTCGAATTCCTCTGACTGATCTTCCGGGTAGTTTTCGATCACGACTTTAATCGGATCCAGGACAGCCAATTTTCGTAAGGAATGTTTATTTAAATCATCTCTGACGCATGATTCCAAAACTTCAACGTCGACCATCACCCCTGCGCTGGCACTGATTGTTTTAGAGACTCCCGTGCGATCGATAAAGTCGTGTAAAGATTCTGGTGTATACCCTCGCCGCCGCATACCCCTGATGGTTGGCATTCGCGGGTCATCCCACCCGTCTACATTTCCGTCTTCGACCAGGCGGCGTAATTTTCGCTTGCTCATGACTGTATAGCTCAGATTTAAGCGGGCAAACTCGATTTGACGCGGTTTGTTTTCAATTTCCAACTCATTCAGGAACCATTCATAGAGCGGGCGATGGTCCTCATATTCAATCGAACACAGTGAATGCGTAACCCCATGCATGGCATCGTTCTGGCCATGCGCCCAATCATACATTGGATAAATACACCATTTCCTGCCTGTACGGTGATGCGGGGGTTCGTGAATAATCCTGTACATGATCGGATCTCGCATGTTCATGTTCCCATGTGCCATATCGATCTTTGCCCGCAGAACATGAGATCCGTCCGGGAATTCGCCGTTTTTCATCCGCTGCAAAAGGTCAAGATTTTCTTCAACGGACCGATTCCGCCAGGGACTCTCAACGCCTGGCTCGGTCCATGAACCGCGATTCTTTTTGACCTCCTGCGGGTTTTGGTCATCCACATACGCTTTGCCTTTCTTAACCAGCTTGATTGCCCATTCATACAGTAAATCGAAGAAATCAGACGCGAATAAAACCTGTTTCCATTCGATGCCCAGCCAGCGAGCATCCTCCTGAATCGCTTCTACGAATTCCGTTTCTTCTTTCTCAGGATTGGTGTCATCAAATCGAAGGTCTAGCTCACCGCAAAAATCCTTCGCGATGTTATAGTCGATTAGGAATGCTTTTACATGACCGATATGCAGATAACCATTTGGCTCTGGAGGCAATCGGGTCTTTACGTAAGAAAAGCGTCCATTTTGCAGATCTTCAGCAACTGCTTCATGAATAAAATCAGTTGATTTGGGTGTTTCGTCAGACATCAAAGTTCCTTTCAAAATGATACAAAGAATAGATGGTTGAAATTATAAACTAGGTAATTAAATAAGAAACCAGGTGTTTTTCACAGAAGATTAAACCAGATGAGAATAACCATCCAAATCAGATTGAATTATTCCATTTTGCTCGAAATATTAAAGTCGGACCAAAAACAGAAAATTGTTACATGCTTGACTAAAAAGCCAAATCTGACGCAGATCAATCACCCTTTGTAATCTCTAATAAATTGTTCTCTCTTTGCCTATTCTTTGAAAATTAAGTAAGTATTCCTGGAGACTTCCATCCTTTCAAAGGATTATTCCATAAAGCGATTGTAAAATCCTTTTAACCTTACCCGTGACAATGCGTGTAATAGTATGAAAGCATCCCTGTTTGTTTGCTTTAATTGAATATGAGGAAAGCTATTGGAGTACTCTACTTTGTTGTCTGCGCAAAGTTTAGACCTTTAGTAAGCCGCGAAATGCTCTGGCGCCATAATAAGAGTCCGCCCCATTGTGATACAAGAAAACAGTGTTGTAGCGGCGATCAACAAAAAGGGCGCCGCCGAGTTTTCTAATATCAGCAGGTGTTTTCACCCAACTCGACGTTTTCAAATCGAACTTTCCAAGTTTCTGCAACTCGCGATATTGTTCTTCGGTTAATAGCTCAATGCCCATGGAAGTGGCCATATTCATTGCGCTATCTTTTGGTTTATTTGCTTTCCTAGACTCCAGAGCTTCTCGATCGTAACAAATATTTCTGCGGCCTTCAGGACTTTCTGCTGAACAATCATAAAAAATGTATTCGCCTGTATTTTTATCATAGCCAACAACATCCGGTTCACCGCCAGTTCTTTCCATATCATTGAGCGACCACAGTTTTTCAGTATTAGCTTCCAACTTGGCGTATACGTTTGCCCATTCTAGGCCTTCATGGCGGTTCATGTTTTTCTCAAAACGGGTTTTCAACGTTCCGAGAAGTTCTTCGCGTTGTTCAGGTGACAACTCTTTTTTGATACTATTAATGTTGTTCATACTTTTATTAACCTCTATAAAATAAATGTGTTAAGTATAAAATTACCTAAATTTATTCAAAAACTCACCAGGTGATAATTCAAGAGTATCACCCAATCATTTTATTGTTGCAGGTGGATTTATTCTATTAATTTATTTATTGATCCTCTGATTTGAAGTGAGCTTATAACTGCTATAAGCCTATTTATTCATTTGACAAGTTTTTACTTGGCTTCTTCTTTAGTAAATTAAGCTGCCATATTTAAAATTAAAATAAACTCCTTTATGCTTTCTAAACCAATTCAATATGATCAAACATCAAATCAACTTTCTCATTCACTTCTAGAGCATTGTGTGGATTGATCAATTGCTTTTAAAAATTGTAACAAAAACCTTTCTTCAAAAATGCAAAAACCACGTTTCAAATAGAGTGTTAATATTTGCTGCAGTTGGGCTGGATGCTTAGCAACAGTCTCAGGGTTCATAAGGTTGGATTTCAAGGCGATTCGCTTTCCGATTACAGAGGGAATAAAATATTTAAGGAGAATTGAACAAAATTATTTTTCTTTCTTAGCAGAAGGTCCCCCGATAAGTTTATTCAATGCAGTGAAAAAATCCGGATAAGATGCAATTTAACCTTCAAGGTCTAACTAAGAATTATTATTCAGATTCAAGAATAAATATTAACAAAGAATGAATTTGTCATCCTAAGAACGCTTAGCCAAACAAATTTGCAGCGCTTTCATAACTGCATCCTGAGGAGTAGAAACGAATAAAAGAGGATTACGCCGCCTTTCATCCAGAAACTTGCCGTCATAAGCGATCTCGCGTATCCGGTCAGCCCAGCCACCAGTGCCTTCGAGAACTATCGCAGCGGTTTGGTTTTCATTAACAGCGATAGTCAATTCATTTAGCGTTCCTGTACCACCGCTGATCATTATCAATACATCTGCTGCTCGAACAGTTAAAACATTTCTTGCCAAGCCAACACCTGTAGGCAAAACTATGTCAACAAACGGATTAGCCGCTGATTTTTCCATGCCAGGAAGAAATCCCAGGGTAATGCCACCGGCTTCTGATGCACCCTTGCTGGTTGCTTCCATAATCCCGCTCATTCCACCGGTGACTAAAACAGCTCCGTTTTCGGCGATTAACTTACCTGTTTCATAAGCATAAGCAAGAGCTGTCTTATTCGGCATATCCACACCGCTGGTCGCTGCACCAATTACCCCAATTATGTTTTTCATTTTTCACCCTTTAAAGTTGTTTGATTTTTTTTGATTTTATTTTTCAAAAAAAGGAATGATTTTATCTCTTAAATAATCAACTCTTTTTCCAAGCTCAGTTTTCTCAATATTTAGAAGATGGAGAGCGCCGAAATCTTGAATTGCAAAAGAAGCTGAGACAGTCCCGTAAATACCTGCTTCAAGAACACTGCCTGTTTCGCAAAAACCTACCATGAATCCTCCACAATAGGAATCGCCTGCACCGGTAGAATCAACCACATCTACTGGAACAACCGGAATTTTGTATGCCTGTTTTTTGTCTGCATCAAAGACGATACTCCCCTTACTGCCCATTTTTATGGCAATATATTTTGGACCTGATTCGGAAATTTTGTAGAGGAGAGGGAGCAAAGCCTGTTTTCCATAAATCAATTCAATCTCCTCAATACTCGGGAGCAATAATTTGCTGTTTATTGTGGCGAAGTTGCTTGAATATTGTTCACCTTCTATCATTAAACTGGCTTGAGTGATGTCATATGAGTATTCAATTCTTTTTTGGATGAGGAATTTTGCCAGTTCGTGCTGGGCATGATACCCCATTGCGCTGAGATGGGCTATTCTTGCTTCAAAATAGTCAGAAGGAATTTGTGCAGAAACGGGATCAATTTCACTGTCCATTGCACCGGATTTTCTATGAAAAACGAACTGCCTACTGCCATCAGTCTCATAGAGCAACCATAAATGCATGCTGGGTACACTAACCTGCTGAATACCCCTGATATCTATTCCACCATTCTCCAAGGTCTTTAGATAATCCTGTGGATAATCAGGCCCAATGCAGCTAACGATACCAACCCCCTCAGTCCACAGACGAGCACCAAGCGCAGAGTAAATACCATTTCCGCCTGGAGCGTCAAAAATTGTTCGGCCGTTGTGTATCACTGTATCATCCAAGTGTAATGCCCCCAATAGTCATATACTGTATCATCTCTCTCCTCAGGTATCCAAACTCTTAAATTGACCCTTCTCAAAGAATGATTTATAAAATTTTCCTGATACGATGTAAACTGTCACCCGAAAAAAATGCGGTTGAGATTCAATATTTCGTTAAGTTTTCGGAGAATCTGCAATTAATATCTTTCAGGATATTAGGCAACTCACCAGATATATAAAAATACCGGAAATTATAAGATCACCCTTTTCTGAGGATTTCGGCACCCGATAGTAATTGATTTGAATATATTGTATTATTTCCTATCTGATACGCTTTAATATCATCTCTAAAATATTGTGCGTTTGTATACTCGGCCAAATAGGCAGCAAATAATTCACATCCAGTCGGAAACACTAGAGGTGAAAAGAGTTCATCGACATCCGCCTCGATAATCAATTGATAACCGGAGGAATTAATTAACTCAGTGCAATCAACAGGTGACACAGCAATAATCTTTCTGCCTACCCTTTTCATTGGCTCTAATAGTTCAACAAGCCGTGAATAACCCCTTCCCCTTGAAGTAATTAAAAAGGTTGGAGTGTCGAGAAATGCGTTTTCAAAATACTGAAAATGTGCCCATTCCTCAGTGTTCTGTGGAACAGCAACTAATCCGGCTGCTTCAACAACCTTAGCGGCTGAGAAATATGCAGAGGAAAGGTTTAGCCCATCTCCTGCGAAGACAAAATATTTCTTGTCTTTAAACTGATCGGCCGCTTCGCTTGCTTTTATATCGCATTTTGATATTGTTTTTTCGATTTTCTCAATCGTCTTTTTAAGTTTGTCTCTATAGACATCCGCTTCTTTGAGAGTGATATTTCCTTTTACTTCTGCCAAATGGATACCCATCAAGAATAAGACTATCATTGATAAACGATAGGATAGAATCCCTGGAATGTGCGGGAGGGGGGGCATATTACATGTAACCACCTTGCTTGATGATTTAGCAAAAGCGCTGTTTGGATCGCATGTAATTGCTAGATTTAAAAGATTCATTTCTTTGGCTACATTTATTGCCTCAATGGTTCTAACCACTTTTCCTGAAATGGATGTGGCAATAACAAATGGATTCCCAGGAAATTGGCTTTTATAATCAAGGAGGTCGTATCTGGAAAACTCCATTGATGGGATAGCCCTGGTATTAATATTACATATTTTCTGAAAAAAATGTCGGGCTGCCATTCCTGCAAAGTAAGAATCGCCGCACCCTGTGATTACTATTTCCTTAATTGAAAATAGTTCATTATGCGAAAATAGTTCTCTGACCTGCAAATCTAATGTTTGCAGCTGACCATATATTGCATTGGGCATAGATTTAATGTGCCTTAACATATCATTCATTGCTTCTCCGCTGTGGAACCGATTATTTTTACGAATATTTTTCTTTCTCTGGGTCCATCAAACTCCCAGAAAAACACTCCCTGGTTAGACCCTAACAATATTTTGCCGTCTTCGATAATTATATTTTGAGAGCATCCTATGAGGCTCGATTTGATATGACCAGAGGCATCTGAAGGAGTATCCACAACGTGATGAAAGTCGAGTTTCGTTGGAACCAATCGGGCAATCTCGTCATTCAGGTCTACTGCTGTGTTTTTATCAATATATGAATTGATTGTAATTCCCGAGGTGGAATGAGGGCTGAAGATTACACCGATACCGCTTATGATCCCCGAATCGAGTATTTTGATATTTATCATATCAGTCAATAAAATTAACTCCTGGCTTTTGTGTGAAGATACTTTCAAATCATAGAGTTCCGATTTCATTAATGGCTCCTATTTGCTATTATCAAACTATGTAATGTATTTTACACAAGGTTAAATAATTTCCGGGAATTAATTGCCAATAACAAGAGAGAATTTAAAGAGTATGCAGATTTCAATATTTCAAGTGTTTTGATTCTAATGCGGATTAAACAAGTTATAAGATGAAAATTTTTGTGCTTGCATTTTACTAACCTACGGCATCATACTTGATAAGGTTATTATAGATAGCGATCGAAAGACTTGAGGCTTCCTAGTAACTTTACTGATATCTAATCTTAAAATCTTTGGAAAATTGTTTATTATCTCTTGACTTTAAAAAATTATTAGTTGTATATTAGTAAAATGGGTAGGATGTTGGACAACCAACCAAAAAAGATTTTTCATGAGGTTGCATATCCATCTATTACTGATGGGGTCATGAATCAGATTTTCAATTCAATACGTACCGATGTCATCAGCCCTGGAGAAAAGTTACCCAGTGAAAACGATCTGGCAGATCAAATGGGGGTCAGTCGAAATACTGTGAGAGAAGCAATTAATACCCTTATTGAAAAAGAAAATTCTTTTCCGCCAGAGAGGGGTTGGAACTTTCGTTACACCTCAGTCAGGGGTAATGCTAAAACCAATCTTTCAAATATGATGGGCACTTCTAATTTGATTGCCTCTCAGAAAAAGATGCCTGGGCAAAGAGATTTTTCTTATCGATACGAGCTTCCATCAAAACACATTGCAGAAAGCCTGCAAATACCTGAAACAGATGAGGTTATCCACATTTCCAGGGTACGGACTGCCAATGGTGTATCGGTTATCGATTCAGAAGAATATTTCTCAGCCAATATTCCCGGGTTGGATCATGATCTTGCATATTGTGAGAAGCTGGATAATTGGTCAATCTATGATTACTTTCAAAAAGCCAATTACAGCATTCAATCAGTAATTACACATGTTCATGCAATTTCGGCTGATAAGGAAATGTCCATAAAGCTAAGTGTCGAGGAAAATTCACCCCTATTATGCCTGGAGCAAATCCATTTTAGTAATACTTATCCCAGTCCACTATTATTCTGTATAAATAATCATAATGACAAAATAATAAATATTATGCTGGTTAGATCAATCTAAGAAAACTTGAATTATCAGGAAAAATGCGAAAGACAATTAGAAGGAGGTGCGCATATAAATTAAATAAAATTCCGAAAAATTTTATTAAATAAACAACAATCTAAATAGGAGATAAAAATGAAGAAAAAAGGTTTAGTTTTTTTGACTGCGTTGATTGTTATTGCAATGGTCAGTGCATGTGCACCCGCACCCGCAGAACCAGCCGCACCCGCTGAAGCTGCACCGGCTGAAGCCGCACCCGCTGAAGCTGCGCCCGCTGAAGCCGCACCCGCTGAAGCTGAAAAACCAGCCGGCGAGGTCGCTTTGTTGATTTCTGCTGCAGGAACTCTGGATGACCGCGCTTTCAATCAGGGATGCCTGGAATGGCGTCAAGAAATTCGGCGATGAATTTGGTTATACATACATGTATTACCAGCCAACTGAAGATACTGTTGAGGCACAAGTGACATTAGCCGATACGGCAGTAAAAGCAGGAGCAAAATTCATCATCATCAATAGTGACCAGTTTAAGAAATCGGCCACTAAAATGTTCCAGGCGTACCCAGATGTCAGTTTTATAATTTTTGACACAGTGCCGATTGACGATGATGGAAACCCGATTCTGGATAGTCAATATCTTGGCTATCCAATTTGCTGAACAACAATCAACCTTCCTCGCAGGCTATGCTGCGGTAAAGGATGGTTTCCGGAAGCTAGGATTCATGGGTGGTATGGCTGTGCCAGCTGTTGTCCGCTTCGGATACGGTTTCGTAGCCGGCGCTGAAGCAGCATGCAAAGAGCTGGGTTTGACTGACGTTGAAATGATGTACAACTACTCAGGCGATTTCAAGCCAACCCCTGAAAATCAAGCCAGAGCCGCATCGTGGTTCCAGGGTGGCACTGAAATCATCCATGTAGCCGCCGGCCCGATGGGCGCTTCAGTTTTCGCTGCTGCCGAGCAAAATAATGGTACGGTTATTGGTGTGGACTCTGATCAATCTGCTGAGTCCCCGACCATTATCACTTCAGCCATCAAAGACCTTGAAAGAGTCACATATAACACATTGAAGTCTTGGAAAGATGGAACATTTGTAGGTGGACAAATTGCCCAATATACTGCGAAAGAAGAAGGCGTTGCTTTAGTATCGATGAAATTCAAGAACTTCACTCAGGCTGAGTATGACGATCTCTACCGCCGCCTGGCAAATGATGTTGATGGCCTTTCTTCAGCGATCCCGACAGATAAAGATTATGCGGAGCCTGATCAAATTCCTGTGGAATGTCTAAAATTGACCTATGTTAAATAGGTAGCTTTCTATAAATATCAAAGTAGCATTGAACATTAGTTGAGGCAAGTGCATAATAAGCGAAAACTTAGTTGATGGCACTTGCCTCAATAATATAGTCAAGGTGAATTAAATTTGGAAAACATACTTGAAATGCAACATATCACCAAGATTTTTCCAAGAATTATTGCTAATGATGATATAAGCTTTAATCTGGAAAAAGGTGAAATCCACGCTCTATTAGGTGAAAATGGAGCTGGAAAATCAACATTAATGAGCGTTTTATTTGGGCTATACCCCCTTGATGGCGGACAAATTATTGTAAGGGGAAAAGAAGTTCAGATAAATAACCCGCTTGATGCCAATCGATTTGGGTATTGGCATGGTGCATCAGCACTTCAAACTGGTACAAGTCTTCTCTGCCCTGGAAAACATTGTATTAGGTGTAGAAACTAGCAAAGCATGGTATTCTCAAAATGGATGAAGCGCGCCAGAAGGTTGACGCGCTTAGCAAGCAATATGGATTGCTTGTTGATCTTGACCGAAAAATTGAAGATATGCCCGTTGGAATGCAGCAAAGGGTAGAAATACTAAAAATCTTATATCGGGAAAGTGATATTCTCGTGTTTGATGAACCAACGGCTGTGCTGACACCTCAAGAAATTGATGAATTTAATAAAAATAATTAAAGATTTATCTGCAGAAGGCAAATCGATCATTTTCATTTCCCATAAACTTAATGAAACCCAACTGGTTGCCAATCGCTGTACGATATTGCGGAAGGGGAAATTTGTGGCCACTGTTAATGTTGCTGACGCTTCCAATGAACAACTTTCTGAAATGATGGTCGGACGCAAGGTAATGCTACAGGTAGAAAAAGATGAACCAAAAATTGGCGATGTTGCATTACATGTGGATGACCTGGTTATAAAAGCCCATGGGATCAGCGAGAAAAATAAAGTCAACCATGTATCTTTCGATGTGCGCAAAGGGGAAATTGTATGTATTGCAGGTGTTGAAAATAACGGCCAAACGGAATTGGTAATGGCATTAACTCGATTAATGCCTATCACTTCTGGGAAAATTTACCTTAACAATAAAGATATTACTGAATGGACCATTAGAGAAAGAAATTACGGGCTCATATCACACATTCCAGAAGACAGGCACAAGCATGGCCTTATCCTTAATTTTACCCTGGCTAATAATTTTATTCTGCAAACCTATTTCAGCGAAGACTTCAGCAGCCATGGTTTTTTTAAGATTTCAAGAATCTTAGCATAATATTCCAAGAAACTTATACAAAAATTTGATATTCGAACTGCCCAAGGGCTCTGATACGATTGTCAAGAATATGTCAGGTGGGAATCAGCAGAAGGCAATACTTGCAAGAGAGATGGACAGACCGCACGAATTACTTGTTGCGGTACAGCCAACGCGAGGTCTGGATGTTGGCGCTATTGAATATATCCACAGCCAGCTTATTCGGGAAAGGGATAACGGTAAAGCAATTCTCTTGATCTCGTTGGAATTAGATGAGGTAATGAATGTTAGCGATCGAATCCTGGTGATGTTTAATGGCGAGATCGTAGCAAACGTTCTGCCTGATGAGGTTTCCGAAAGAGATTTAGGCCTTTATATGTTGGGATCGAAACGTGGTGCATAATATGAAAAAATATATCGCAAGTATATTAAACAACAGCGCATTTGGCAGTTTTCTGGCATCTTTCATTTCAATCGCACTCGGTTTAATAATTGGGCTGATTGTTATGTATCTGTTTAACCCTGCAGGAGCATGGCCAGGTTTCTTAACAATACTGCAAGGAGGCTTTACCGATGGCGCCCGGGGGATCGGCCAGGTGCTTTATTACACTACGCCCCTTATTCTTGTCGGGCTTTCTGTGGGGTTTTCTTTTCAGACAGGACTATTTAACATCGGTGTGATTGGTCAATTCTCTATGGGAGCGTATGTAGCAATAATCATAGGCGGAAAATTGGCTTTGCCATCTTCTGTTCATTGGCTGGTGGCAATACTGGGGGCAGCCATTAGCAGGAGTGATCTGGGCAGCTGTGCCTGGTATATTAAAGGCGTATTTTCGGGTTAGTGAAATCATTACCTGCATAATGATGAATTATGTTGGCCTCTATTTAGGTTAATCAATTAATTCGCGATACGCATTACGAAAGTCACGACTGCTATGTCTGCAGATATACATAAAACAGCTTTAATGCCCAAAGTCGGGTTTGATAAAATCTTACCCGGTTCTCACAGTTAATTCGGGCATTATTTATCGCAATTATTATTGCCATTTTGATTTATGTGCTTTTATACAAAACAACTTTTGGGTATAGTCTTCGGTGTTGCGGGTTAAACAGAGACGCAAGTAAATATGCAGGCATCAACGAAACAAAAAATATTGTATATGTGATGCTCATATCCGAGTTCATCGCAGGACTTGCCGGTGGAATCCTTTACTTATCAGCCATGTCAAAAAATTACAAAATTTCAGAATTGTTTATTTCTGAGCCTGGATATGGCATACCTGTTGCATTATTAGGAATGTCACACCCTATAGGAATTATCATCTCGAGTCTCTTTATTTCTTACATTATTATTGGCGGCTCGCTTAGTCAGGGTTATGGCTTCCCTGTTGAAACGGTTGGGATTATTACTGCCGTCATCATTTATTTCAGCGCCTTCTCCCTTCTATTTAAAGTATGGTTAAATAAGGAAGCATTAAGGTATAGATATAAAGATTCTAATAGATACATGATTTTCATGATTCAAGATAGAAATTACTCATGGATACTTTAATTTTCATTCAACCAGAATGCTCAACTTCTCAGTACCATTATTGATTGTTGCACTGGGAGGTATGTTCTCATCAAGGAGCGGCGTCACTAACATTGGACTTGATGGCATTATGATCATGGGCGCGCTGACCAGCATAATGTATATACAATTTACTGAAGGTATCGCAAGCGGTCAGGCACAATTACTAGTGGCTATACTCATAGCGGTGATCACTGGAATCCTTTATTCACTTTTACACGCTTTTGCATCTATTAATCTTAAGGCCAATCAGATTATTTCAGGCCAGGCATTGAACATGTTAGCCCCGGCATTTTCTATTTTCGTGGCAAGGCTTTTTTTGGGCGAAGGAATTATTAACTTTTAAAGATCCCCTTATAAATAAATTCCCCTACTATCTAAAATACCAATAATTGGGGATATTTTCTTTAAAAAGTGCGTATATTACAACTTTTTTGGGATTAGCAATCTTGTTGGTTTCGCACTTCGTTCTACTCAAAACTACGTTTGGTTTACGATTTAGAGCATGCGGCGAATATCCTCAGGCACCTGATTCACGTTGGCATAGATGTTATAAAACTTCGCTATGCGGGAGTTATGATATCAGGAGCATTCGCTGGTTTGGGCGGGTTGATTTTTGTGGTGCCAAACAGTACTAATTTTAACGGTACAGTATCCGGATACGGATTCTTGGCTCTGGCTGTAATGATTTTAGGCCAGTGGCAACCTTCTAAGATTTTATATGCATCGTTGTTTTTTGGATCGCTAAAAACTATGTCGGCTATTTATTCTGGCATCCCCTTTTTCAATACCTTAGGCATTCCAAGTAATTATTATAAATTGATGCCTTATGTGATCACGATGCTTGTATTGGTACTAGGGCCAAAAAGTTTAGCTGGTCCCAAGGCTGAAGGGCAACCCTTCGAAAAAGGTATGTCTTAACCAACCTTGGGCAATGGAATTCGGATTTAATCGGTTAATACTCTGAAGATTGTTATTATCGGTCAACTCACTTTAGATGATGTTGTTAAATTTGACGAGCCGACGCTTTTAGATTCTCCTGGAGGATCGGGTTTATATGCACTTGCTGGTGTAAGTTTATGGGATGTTGGTCCCCTGGGTTTTGTGACCAGGAGAGGTAATGATTATGACCTTGACGCGATTTTTAATCAATTTGGTAAACGACTGGATTTGAAAGGCATTAAAGAACTGGAGCACCCAAGCATTCATATTTGGAACATGTTTGATAGAAAAGGAAACCGTTATTTTATTACCCAGAGATGGGGATCATATGATGACATAATGGGCATCTACCCTGAAGATATCCCAGCTGAATATAATACAAGCAATTCATTTATGGTTGCCGCATTTCCTTTTGATTGGCAATCAAAAGTTATTGAAGCATTGCCATCAAACTCCATTATTGCAGTTGATCCCCACTTCCAGGGGTGTTTATCCGCCATTTCACGATCGCTGGAATGAATTGCTTAAGAAAATTTAATATCTTTCTACCAAGCGAAGAGGAATTCATTCGTTTTTTCAGCATAAAGCCAAAAAAGACATTGAGCGATTATATTCCTTATCTGAAGAATCTCTCTTCAAGAGGCCCAGGAGTCATTGGAGTTAAAGCTGGGGGAAAGAGGTGTAATTGTTTATGATCGAAAAGCCGATTTGACCTGGCATGTTCCTGCATATCCAGTAAACACAATAGTCGATGTAACCGGTTGCGGAGATGCCTTTTGTGGTGGATTTTTGGCGAGCTTTGTTCAAAATGAAGATGCATATACTTCAGCATTATATGGTGTTATTTCGGCTTCATTTAATTTAGAGCAATATGGGGTTATTCATAATTTTTCTATAGATAAACAAATTGTCATCGACCGTTTCAATAAATTTAATTCGAAATTACATAAAAGCGAACAACAAATGAATTAGCATAAGGAGAAAATAATGGGTAAATCAATGGAGATCATGGTTGAAGAAAGCAGCAACCCAGGCAAAAATATTTGAATTATATGGTGCTGACATTATGCAGCAGGTAGATGCAATTTTTAAAAGAACCGGTCTCGACTTGAAAATAAACAGGATTTACATAACTGGCTGTGGTGATTCATATTGCGCCGCCTTGGCCTGCCGTGACTTTTTTGTTAAAATATGCAAAAATTCACGTGGAGGTGTATCAGGCAATAGAGTTTTCCAGATATATTTGTCCAAATGAGGTCGATGAGCAGGCTGCTGTGATATCCATTTCATCATCAGGAAGGGTTGCAAGAACGGTAGAATGTGCGTTAAGGGCGAAGGAAAAGAATGCATTCTCTATTGGTGTCACGAGCAAACCCGACAGCCGACTAGCCGAAACGGCAGGAGAAACGATCGTTGTAAAAATACCTGATGTGATCGGTGTTGCACCTGGTACTCAATCTTATATAGCATCCCTTTTAGCCATCATTTGTTTTGCAGTCGCACTAGGTAAGGAGAGAAACGTTCTTAGTGATAATGAAATAGATTCGATTTTTGGTTATATTGCCGAATTAGGAAAGGCAATGAAGCTGACCACGGAAAAGAATTTCGACTTGATCAGGAAATATATTGAGGCATATAGCGCTCCGGAGAACCCAAATAAAATTAACATCTTCCATATTTTAGGGAGCGGTCCAAATTGGGGAACAGCGCAATTTGGTTCAATGAAGCTCCTTGAAGCTTCTGGCTTTGATTCAATCCCCCAAGGGATCGAGGAATGGGCACACACACAATACTTTACAACCCGACCAGGTACACATACCGTTGTTTTAGCAGCTAAGGGTGGCTCGCGAGAACGGGCTCTTGAAATTTTGCAGGCTGTTACAGTTATGGACGGGAAAAAGATTGTTATTGGTGAAGAAAACGATGATGAAATGGCTCGTGCTGCAGATATTTATTTGCCTATCTGTGGTATGGACAATATCAAAGAGGAATTTTCCCAATTGATTTATCCAATTCCCCTGGAATTAATGGCATTGCATGTCAGCGAGGCGTCGGGAAAACAAGCTTTTGAATTTGACAAAAAGCCATGGAGAAAAGAAGAAAATTTCAGGCAAATTTTTGGATCAAAGGTGGTGCCAATGAAAAATACCAACGAAAGGGAATAATGAACAAGATATTAAATTACGCAATCACGCAGAAAATTAGCTATCAAAATGAACCAAGGCGCGGACAACCTGCAAGTCTTTTACTGCCTTTTGGTCTGGCATCAGTTGTAGGTATTCAGGCATTGCCAGGGACAACTCAAAATACGCTGTCATTTAAGAAAATTCTCAATAAAGCTGTAGAAGAAGCACATATGCTTTACGATTCTGGTATCAGGAATATTATGATTCAGAATGTAAATGACCTGCCTTCGTATGTACATGTTGGTACAAATATTGTTTCTTATATGACTGTCATTGGTTATGCAATAAGAGAAGCTCTTGCCGATGATTGTGTTCTGGGGGTCAGTGTTTTACGCGATGATGCTGATGCGATGGTATCTATTGCTTCAGCAATAGAAGCAGATTATATTCGTCCAAAAGCTTATGTGGGGGCAGTTGTTGGAATTGATGGCATTCACGATGGCTGCATCGATCGAATACTTGAGATGCGATATCTATTGCGATGTGACGTCCAGATCTGGCCTGACATTCATGATAGAAGCACATCCCCGCTTGGGGGCGTCAGTTTGGTTGATGCCTGCCAGCAGGCAATAAGCCAGGGATTGGCAGACGCATTGATCATTGCCGGGAAAGATTTTGATGAGTCAAGTGAAAAGATCCGCCTTGTAAAAGAAAATATACCCGGCACGTATGTTTTCCTTGGGGGCGGCGCCAATATAAATAACCTGGCCGAGGTTTATGAAATGGCTGACGGAATTTTTGTCGCTTCCTGTTTAAAAGATTCCGGTAATATGACTGGAAATTTGGATAAAAACAAGCTTGATCAATTCATGCAGGTTTATAACAATTTAGCTCAAAAATAATTTAAGATTCGGAGAATAAAGATGGATAACAAAATTCCAGGTTTGAAGTATTTTGATATTGTAAAAGGTGAGGATCTTAACGAAAAAGATTTAAACGAATTTACGAATGAAATTAGTGCAGTATGTTCAAAATTTCCACAACAGGTAGAAGAATATAAAGCCTTAATCAATAAAAAGTATGAAAAAGTAATCGCTATTGGTATCGGTGATTCATTGTACTCCGCTGATTCGGTGAAGTATGCGTTTTGGAAAGATTACGGTGTACAAATGGAAGTCCTGGAATTCCAAGAATTTAATAATTACAATATCGATTATATGCCAAAGAACTCACTTGTATTCATTTGTTCCGGTGGAGGAGCTGCGGCTAGAACAGTTGAAAGCAGTTATCTTGCACAAAAAAGAGGTGCAACTGTTATGGCAGTTACATTGACACCGAAAAGTCGGCTCAGCGCCTCATGCGATAATGTTCTTTGTTTCTCTACTGATGCAAAAAGTTTTATTGACGGCAGCAGAAATTATATAAGCCTTGCTCTATTACTAAAAATAATTGGCATAAAAATGGGTATTTGGAATGGAACTCTTGATGGCAAGAAAGAACAGGAATTATACCGAAAATTAGTCGCTGATATGCGAAATGGATTCAAATCATGCATAACTCATGAGAAATTATTGCAGAGAATTATGCATGAAGTAAAGGACCAGAGTAAATTTTATTTCCTGGGAGCAGGACCGAGTTATTCTCTGGCACAATATGGAGCTGCTAAATTCATGGAACAATCAGCTGCTGATGGAATCCCACAGCAACTTGAGGAATATGGACATGAACAATACTGGGTACATAACAGGAGAGGGGAAAATTCTACAGTATTCAGTATTTGCCCTGATGGAAAAAGCGTACAACGCTGCGCAGAGAATTTTGATGAACAAAACTTCCTGGATCTTAATACAATCTTGTTAACGAATACACCAGTTAACAAGATTCTGAATGGAAAAGCAAAATACACTATTACCTCAGACGAATTTATTACAGAAAATGATTATTGGATGGTTGCCTGCCACATCTTCGCAAGATTGGCAAATTTTTATACGGAATATATTCATTTGCTGAGCAAGAAATTTCTTTCCAAAGAGCAATTTATCGAACATTACAAAACAATACATTACAGTAAATTTACCGATGAGCTGACACAGTATGATATTGAATGTCCTGACGACCAGATAATTGCTGAGCGTGGGGCGTATGGGCTGCTGTTCAATAATTCAGTAGAAAAATAGAAAAAAAATACCGGCAAAATACATCAGACCTAAAAAAATTTAAATTTGGTTTATGAGATTTGGAAAATGAAGAAAATTTTTATGTCAAATAGATATGGATTCTCATTTGAAATTCGAGGAAGAGCATGTGAATAAAATGCATCCATTAGGGCGTATGGCTGAACCTGAAGAAATTGCATCAGCCATATATTTTCTTCTAAGTGATAAATCCTCATACATAACTGGCACTATTCTGAGTGTGGACGGAGGTTATGTCGCAAGATGAGGCTTTAGAGGAAAATACCTATTTGTTTGTGATTTATATGATCTAAAAACGCAATTAATGTAAATTTGATTCTGGAGGCGCTATGAATGAAGAGAAGATGCATCATATCAATATGAAAAAAGGTGATGTGGGTCGTTTTGTATTATTACCGGGGGATCCTGGCAGATGCGAAATGATCGCGAAAGCTTTTGATAGCTATGAATTTGTTACTTCTCACAGGGAATACACAACATATACAGGAAAAATTTTGGGCGAAACCGTTTCAGTCACTTCAACGGGAATAGGTTGTCCTTCAACGGCAATTGCGGTTGAAGAATTAAGAATGATTGGGGCAGATACATTTATACGCGTTGGAACATCAGGTGCTATGCGGGCGGATATTAAGATTGGCAGCCTGGCAATAATCACTGGGGCTATCAGAGATGAAGGAACAAGTATCCAATATATGCCCATAGAATTTCCTGCTATTGCAGATATGGAAGTAACCACCGCCCTAATCCAAGCTGCGAAAACGACAAAGCAAGTCTTTTACACTGGCATCACACAATCCAAAGATTCATTTTACGGGCAACACCAACCGGAGCGTATGCCTGTAGCAAACAATCTATTAGAGCGCTGGAAAGCGTGGAAAATGGGTGGGGCAATTTGTTCGGAAATGGAGTCTTCTGTATTGTTTATCATGGGAAGCATATATAAGATTCGCACTGGGGGAATTATGTTAATAACTGGTAACCAGGAGGATTCTAAACCAAGAATAGAAGGTGATCCGAATCTAGATGGAGTGATCAATACCACCATGGAAGCATTAAGAATTCTCATTCAATCGGGGAAAAAACAAAGCGACTGAACTGTTTTTGCCCGAGCTTAAAATATGCAACTTATTGGATTATGAAAGTTCTTTTTTTACTTGTATATTAAGAAACTGGATAAAGATAAAAAATAATTTCTGAACAGAATTATTTTAAATGATTTATGCATTTGCGCGTACTTTGATGTAAGGTCTTTAAATTCATTAGTATCCATAAATCAAAATCAACAATAATTACGGGGATGGTTATCTGGATATTGTTTTATTAAGGAGGGACAAATTCACTTCGCTTAAAATTGATCCTGATTATTAAAAATCAAGATCATCGACAAAAATTGTCAACTGGCCAGGTTTATTTGAATAAGAAATTTCAGGTACTAAGTGTTTTAGCAGTATTCTTCCTTGCTATGAATTTACGCGCCCCTATCGTTGCTATTGGGGCTTTGGCTAATGTCGTTTCTGAGGAATTGCATCTGTCAAGTGGAATGATGGGGCTGTTAACGACACTAACTCTAATTACTTTTTCGCTGGCCTCATTATTAAACTTTTCCACTACTGAAACGTTTTTCCCTGCTTCAGGTTATCATCGGTGGCATCCTGCTTATCTTATTAGGTGAGGGCATTAGATCTTATACATCTATAGCGGGAATATTCATTGGAACAGTTATCATGGGTTTTGGCATTGGCATTGAAAATGTAATGATCTTAAGGTTCATAAAAGAGTACTTTCCGACAAAAATTGGCGCTTTAACGAGCTTATTTACAAGCACTATGTCGATCATGTCGGGTATTGGTGCCTGGATCAGTGTCAAACTGTTCACACAGTATGGATGGGACTGGAGAATCATCCTTTCGATCTGGATTTTTACCGCGTTTATTGCTCTGCTGATCTGGTTAATCCAAATGAGATTAGTTCAACCACTTTCATTGGGTGGGGAAAAATTGATCTACCCATCTTCAAAAAATAGAGCAAATAAGCTGCATTTGATCATATACATGGGTATGCAATCGTTCTTGTTTTACTGTGCGATCGCCTGGCTTCCTTCCATCGTACAAAGTTCGGGAGCCAATGCCAATTATGTCGGATCAATATCCTTTTTGCTTCAAATCATGAGTATACCCGCAGGATTTATTTTTCCGATATTAGCCCAGAAAATGGTAAAGCCGGAAAGACTAATTTTGATGTCCGGATTGTTCCTGGGTTCCGGCATAAGCATTCTTCTGGCTGCGCCGTCCCCCGTGCTTCTTTATACCAGTGTGATTTTAATTGGATTTGGGCTGGGAAGTTCATTCAGTATGGGGATGGTTTTAATAAATATTTATGCCTCTAATCCCGCTGAGTCTTCATCCCTGGCGGGCAGGTCGCTGATGTTTGGTTATCTTTTTGCATCAGTAGGACCAATATTAATTGGATTAATTTATGACAGAACATTTTCGTGGAATATCCCCATCTATATTTTTCTGATCGCTGTTTTTATTATGGTGTTTTATGGCCTCAGGATAAGAAACAGGACTGCATCTGAGACAATATGAAAAGAGTTGCGATCACAATAAAATGTCTTTATTAAATCTATTTGTTTTGTTTCACTTTCTAAAGACCTAGGAAATACAAAGATGAACATTGAACCAGATCTTATAATAGTAGGCCAAGCAACCATTGATGATATATACCGTGAAGCAGATAATATTTCCTATCTTGCTACCCCCGGCGGTGATGCGATTTACGCTACTATTGGTGCATCGGTATGGCCGATCAATATTGGCGTGGTGACTATCGTAGGTAAGGATTATCCTTACAAAAAATTGAAAATGGCAACCTGCAGTAAGAATAAGACGGATTGGTCAGGTGTAAAAATATATCAAGGACCCAGTATCCATGATAAAGCGATCTATCACGCTGATGGGAGTCGGGAATACGAATTCTATGATCCAGTCTTGATTTTCGGACTAAGCCCCGCCTCAAAGGATATTCCGCTGCATATGCAAAATGTTAAGTACGTTCATATAGCACCAGCCAAAACGGAACAGCAGTTGGATGTTTTACATTTCTACAAATCAAGGCACGCAGTTGTTTCTCTGGACGTAGAGACTCACTTTATTAAAGAAGATATTATTTCTCTTAATAATTCACTGGAATTAGATCCGATCTTTATTCCCAGCCTGGAACATGTTCAAATACTCTCAGATATCAACTCAAAATATATTGATGATCACTGGGAATGGATTTCAAGAAGCGGCGTTTCAAATATGATCATTAAATGCGGATCACAGGGGGCTTTCATCATTGATACTAAAAAGAAAAAATATGCGCAGATGGGCATTGTGCAGAATTTAAATATTGTTGATACTACAGGAGCAGGCGATGCTTTTTGCGGTGGATTTATGGCTGGATTTATGAAAACCAAGGATTATTTCAGGGCGAGCGCGTTTGGCGCTGTATCTTCCTCATTCATCGTCGAGTCAATCGGAGCGATAAAACCTGATACATATAGCTCAAAAAGAGCGGAAAAACGATTAATGGATTTACTGGAGAAAAACCCTGTGGAATTTAGAGATATTGAGCGATAAGTGATATATTAAATAATCCTCAGACGGTTTTGACCCAAATATAGCAGCTGGCGTGAATAAAGTGGACAATATGGAAATAATGAAGACTCAGAGGAACTTACTCATACCAAACAGGCTGTAACTTTGTCATAGAGATACAACGTGGTTCCCTTCCACCCCATATTTGCTATAAAATCGTACTTATCTGGATAATAATTCCTTAAGTCTCTTCTCCGAGTTCTCCCTGACAGCTGCATGCAGGCTATTCCCATAAGTATCCATAGTCACAACAACAGGGAAATTTTTTATTTTTATCACCCACATAGCTTCCGGGACGCCAAATTCAAATTTATAAACACCAAGAACCTGTTCAACTGATTCAGCAATAAGCGCTGCTGCTCCGCCGATCGCATGGAAATAAACCCCTGGTATTTCACAAAGAGCATTCAGTGTTTTTTGCCCCATTCCCCCTTTGCCAATAACCCCTTTCATGTTGAAGAGGCGCATAATATCACCTTGATAAGGCTCTTCACGGATGCTTGTTGTTGGACCTGCGGAAACAAATTGGTAATTACCGGAATCCAGACCACTGACAACCGGACCGCAGTGATATATTGCACTGCCTTGCAGAACGGGCTTGAGAAGATTGTAAACTTTAATATCATCAGAGGTAGGTTGAATCGATTTTGAAATGAACCGGTCATGCATCCATTTGTGGGCTGTGTCACGGCCTGTGAGAATGGTCCCGTTTAATAAAACAGAATCACCGGTTCTCAATTCACGAATCGACTCATCGGAAGCGGGAAAGGTTATAGAAACAGGCATTTTATTCTATCCTGACCACATTACTGGTAATTGTTAATCGACGGCGTCGAAATGCCCAACACATGTAAGAAACACTCACAAAAAAAGATGCGGGCAGACGATCCACCCCGATTATTCGAGTGCCCAGAATGGTTGAACCACCGCCAAATCCCATCGGTCCGATCTGCAGGTCATTCGCCTCGCGTGTGATCCTTTCTTCTAGCGCAGCAATTTTAGCATCCTGATGATGACTGCCCAAGTGATCTAAAAACACTTCTTTGGAGGCAAGATAAGAAGTGCCTCGGTCACCGCCGATAGCTATACCGAGAAATCCAGGTGCGCAGCCCTGGCCCTGTGCTTGAAAGACAGCGTCAAGCGCTGTTTTACGGACGCCTTCCAAGTCTCTATTCGCTTTTAACTGTTCATCCGGAAGTGAATATTGCCTGCCGACATTTTCACATCCGCCTCCTTTAAGCAGCAGGTCAATCGTCAGAGTATCGCCTTCAACTTCTTGAAAATGAACCAATGGAAAATATTTCTTACCCAGATTATTACCGCTGTTTGTTCCTGTTAATCCGTCAACGGCATTAGGCCGCAAGTAAGATTTTGCGGTAGCTTTCGCCACAGCCGAGCGGATCATCGTCTCAATTTGGAGTGCACTGTAAGAAGCAGGATAGTGGACAAAAAAGATCGGCGTACCAGTGTCTTGGCATAATGGTGACGATTTCTCCCTGGCAATCTGAACATTTTTCAGTATTGATTGCATAACACCTTGCGCGGCTGATCCATCCTCCTCGTTTTCAAGGGCTTTAGTCAAGGCTGACTCAACATCAGACGGTAGACTTGTGGATGCCAGCCTGATCAATTCAAGAATATTTAGGGATATATCCTTCATTTATAGTTTTAATAAGCGCTCAGTTAAAGATTTTCTGTAAATATCTAAATCGAAAGGTATCCTGGCGACACCGCTTTCAACCGCCGCTTTTGCGACTGCTGGAGCCTCCCAAAGGCAAACCCGCTTGTCAAATGGTTTTGGTACTACATAATCACGGCCAAATTCCAGATGATCCAGTTTATAAATATCCAAAATCTCTTTGGTCACCGGTTCTTTAGTCAAATTTGCAAGCGCATAAGATGCGGCAAGTTTCATTTCCTCATTAATCGTACTGGCACGGACATCCAAAGCGCCGCGGAAAATAAATGGGAATCCCAAGACATTGTTGATCTGGTTGGGATAATCTGAGCGCCCTGTGCCAACGATCGCATCCGGGCGGGCTGACCTGGCTAATTCATATTTGATCTCCGGGTCTGGATTTGCCATCGGGAAAATGATCGGGTTGGCGGACATGCGTTTGACCATTTCCTCAGTGACGATATCCGGAGCTGATAGGCCGATAAAGATATCCGCACCCTCCAAAACTTCGGAAAGACCGGCTGGATGAAAATCCTGTGCGAAGACCTCTTTTTCCGCAGTCATTTTCTCTTTCCGGCCTTTATAGATCAACCCGGCGGTATCCACCATCCAGATATGCGTTTTTGGAACACCGAGTTTGACCAGTTGACTTGCGCAGGATATTGCTGAAGCACCCGCGCCTGAGAAGACCACTTTTATCTCATTGAATTTCTTGTTGCTGATCTCAACAGCATTGATTATGGCTGCCCCCAGGATAATTGCCGTTCCATGCTGGTCATCATGAAATACAGGGATATCCAAAAGCTCCTTCAGTCGGGATTCAATATAGAAACATTCTGGGGATTTGATATCCTCAAGGTTAATTCCACCGAAAGTAGGCGCAATGGCTCGGGTTACCTCGATAACTGTGTCTGGATCTTCAGAGTCCACCTCAATATCAAAAACATCAATATCGGCGAAGGCCTTAAAAAGAACCGCTTTTCCTTCCATGACAGGTTTGGAAGCCAATGCCCCGCGGTTGCCAAGCCCTAGTATGGCGGTGCCGTTTGAGACAACCGCCACCAGATTCCCCTTGGATGTGTACTCATAGGCAAGATTAGGATCTTTTTCAATTTCGAGCACCGGATATGCCACACCGGGTGTGTAAGCTAGACCCAGGTCAAGTTGGGTTTTAAGCGGCTTAGTCGGGACTACCGATATCTTGCCTGGTCTTCCATCCAAATGGTGATAGGTTAATGCCGATTCTTTTGTAATTGGTGACATAGGGTATCCTTTAAATGAAAATTATGATCGATCCAAATTAATGGAGTCTGATTGAGTTCCGCTTACTTCCGTATCTTCAATAAATACAATTGCCTCAGAAGGGCAGTTACTGGCACATGTTCCACATTCAATACATAACGAAACGTCAATTTCTGCTTTTGTTTCTCCTTCGGTTATGGCCTGGCTCTCACATCCTGAAACGCAGGCACCACACAGAATACAGGTGCTCGTTACGACATATGACATTCTTCTTATTCCTTTTCCTGGTGTATGTGTTCTGAATTTAACCCATATAGATTCGCTGAGGATCAATGCTTTCACGAATCAGCCTGAGCTGATCTGGGGATGGAGGCTCTGTAAAAGGCAATGGCTTGGTAAAAATTGGTTTAAAACCCATCGTATCGAGAACGTCTTCCAGGGTATTACCAGGATGAATGGATAACAACATCATTTCTTTCGTTTCAGGGTGAAAACCAAAGATGGCTTTATCGGTGATCACCCGTTCTGGTCCCCCGCGTAAACCGGCTTTGTCACGACTATCTCCGCCAGTAATGTATCCAGGACTGGTAATAAATGAAATCGCGCTCATTAATTTCCGGGCTTCATGACGAATAATTATAATGGTCTTATTGGCACAAGACGCGATGTCGTTAGCACCCCCGCTGCCCACCATATGCTTGAATTTTCCTTCAGGATCTCCCAAAAGCGTGGTATTCAGATTTCCAAAGCGGTCAACTTCCAATCCTCCCAGAAAACCCACATCCACTCGACCTTTATGCAAAATTGTTCCCAGTATATCCACAAAACTACTGAAGACTTTAGAGCGATACCATACTCTTGGATCGGCCAGTCCGACTCCGCAATGAATTGGTTCGGGATCAATCACCCCGAGTTCAAATAGCATTGTCATATGGGGAGCATGAGTTAACTTAGCCAGAAAGGATGCAACGACAGGCAAACCCAGGCCAACAGCCACAACTTGTCTATCATGCAATTCCCTTGCTCCGGCAACTGCCATTAATTCAGAAGGCGTGTAATCTGTTTGCATAGATCTTCCTTAATATCCTAAAAGTGGATCGGCCTTCAATTTATCTAGATGTTGAGAACCGCCAACTTTCTCAAGATACTCTTTGTGGTCTTTGTTGCTAAGAATGTATTCTTCCAGATAGGATTGGAATGATTGTGGTGTTTGAGATGCTTCGACGTAATGTTTAATTTGGTCGGCATCGTAATCGTACACTCCATACATGGAGGTTGGATGGGCAGCGAAGGGAAGTTCTACAATATGCGAGACCAAAAGTCCGGGAATCATGGTTTGTTCCGGATTCTGGCGGATTATTTCTGTGGAGACTATCTTCTCAGCAATCACGATCGTACGCTGACTTGCTTTTACTTGCTCGATGTTATCCCAACGTGGTCCCTTGATCCAAGCATTTCCTTCTTCATCAGAGGCCTGTACAAGTGCGATGGCAACATCTGGGATCAGTGGTTTTAATACCAACCAGTTTTCCTCCGAAAAGGGATCTTTTATATTGGCAACATCTGTTCTATTTTTCTTTTGAATTTGCTTTAGCAAATCAGAACCCTGTAGAGAGCGAATGGGAATGAATGGAATTCCCAATGCTCCCGCTAGATAGCGAAAAGTGACTGATAGGCTGCTGTATTCTTCAGCAATGAGAGATCCATTTTCAATACCCCGGTTTACGCAATTCAAGCGACCAAAACGATCAAGTGAGCCACCCCCATAGATAAACCGATCAACCGCTCCTGCACCTACCAGCATGTCTGCATCCATCGCTCCTACACACTGAGATATGGTAAGGTGTTTTTTTCCTTGGCGGATGACTTCATGGGCAAAAGCCATCGCGCAGCGAGTGATGGCAAAACCAGGCAGGGCAATATGAGATCCATCCGGAATGGTGGCTACGGCATTTGCAAGTGAGGAGTTTTTAGACATACCTTTGCTCATTTTAATTGATCGGAATTTGATCAAAAAGCACTAATAGTAGCTGACAGACGCCCTCTTCTATTTTGATTTCAGCAATCTCAACCGGGCGATTTAATTTTTCTTCTAAGGCAAGGACAACCAGATTTGCCGGAATACAGGTAAATGGTTCAATCCCATGGGAAATCATTTGCTCTTCCACTGGGCGATGCAGACATCCATATATGCTAATGCGCAGAAGTCGCTCTTCTGTAATGTATTTGACTTCTGCAACAATCCTTTCGTCAGTCAGCACCTTACCAATTACTTGCAGAATATGATCAACCTCGTTGGACCTAATGAGAGGTCGGCAGGTTTTCTTATAGATCTCGCTTCCCACTGTGGTCATTCGGAAGCGTGCACCTCGGCCTCGTTCATCCCAAAATGCTTTTTCCAATTCATAGATCAGATCATTGGTGTACTCTAAAGGGATCGTCTTTTTTTCCATGTTATTCCTTGTAAAACAACTCGCCATATTTTTCAGAAAAAACAAGGTCTTTTATTGCCATACGCGGGCGCGGGCGATGAGGACGGGTAGGATGACCGATGGAAATAATGCTGATAGCTTTGAATCCTTCGGGAATCCCTAATAATCTTTTTATTCGTTCTTCATCCCGGATATCAATACAGGGTGCAATTACCCAACAGGCTCCCAGATCAAGTGCAGTGACCATCAGAAGAATATTCTCAATAGCGGCAGATGTGTCATAGGGTAAATCCCAGACATCTTTCCTTCCGATTACCACAATACTGACCGGAGCATTACTGTAAGAAAGCAGAAACCTGGCCGGAGGTAAGCTTTTCAAACGCTGCCTTTTTCTTGGCTTCATCTTCCAGACTGGCAAATCGTTCTTGCATTTTATTGGTAACATATTCAGCTGTGAAGCGGCGTCCACTTCCTCCGCCAGCTAATGCCCCTAATTTTTTTCGGGTATTTTCTTTCTTGACAATAATAAAACGCCATGGCTGTGCATTCTCACCCGAAGGTGCCTGGCGGGCTGCCTCAAGGATAAGATCCAGATCGTGGTCTGAAACAGGATCAGGCGAGTAATCACGAATACTGCGTCGATCCTGGATGACCTTTAGTGTGGCGTCTGCCAAAGTATAGGTTTCAGCCATTTTCCCTCCATTTACCAGTTTTATTAAACAACTTGGGAAATTGATTGATTTGAACATCAAGGCAAAGAGGACTACGGTAAATAGGAAACACAAATTTTAGATTCTTTTCTGATGTTTTGATCAATTTGAGTCACCCTTTCTAATAATAATCGAGTATCATCTGATAAAACACTGTCTCATTCTATGAGATTATTATTGCACATAGAAAATGCTTTGTCAATAGATTTTTTTATTTCAAGTAATTGTCTAGGAAAGAAATCACTTTCTTCAAATTTGTTTCGGTTTCAAATTGGCTGCCGCCATGGCCGGCACCATCTAACAATGTATAAGTAACCTTTTCAGAACCGATGGCCTGAGCAAGCTGATCGGCGAGATTTTTTCCTTGTACGGATGGAATATTGCAATCTGCAGATCCATTTTGGATGAAAAAAGGTGGATCCGTGGCGTCAATATAATTCATTGGATTTGTAGTTTTTACCAAATCAGGTACAGTTTGGATTGCGGCCCCAACGAGTTTGGATTCAGGTGAACTGGCATCATTGTGGTTCTGGGGGCATCCGCTTCCTGCAAATTGTTCGTCCATTTTCAGGAAATCGATCGGTCCAAACCAATCTACTACTGCCTGCACACAGCTGGATTGATCGGCATTGCCCAACTCTGAACCTTCCAATTCGGCAACACCGCATGTTGTGCCAAGGAGAGCAACCAGATTTCCACCCGCAGAGGCACCCCAGGCTCCAAATTTGTCTGGATTGAAATTATATTTTGATGAATTTTTTCGCAAAAATCGAACTGCAGCTTTTACATCATTTATTTGGGCGGGATATATGGCTTCTCCACTTAAACGATAGTTGATACTGGCTACTGCATACCCAGCCGCAAGAAGTTGATCCACACCGGTAAGACCTGCCCCATCAGCTTTATCTCCAAACATGAATCCCCCGCCATGTACCATGATTACAACCGGAAATGGTCCGCCATTATTGGGCAAATATAAATCCAGTTTTTGAGTGGAAGAAACAGTGGCATAGGCAAGGTCTGTGAGCGTAGGCTCGACTGATGTGAAAATGCTTGACCCTCCTGCAGGACCTTGTTTTGGTAAAGGCACATTTTCCTGACTGGTTGGGGCTGAAGAAATCACAGTTTGTGCAGTGGCCGCAGCAATTGGTGATTGATTTGTTTCACAACCTGTCAAACTGAAAACTAGAAACAGGGCAAAAGGGGTGAGACAATATTGATTATGTCTTTTATTTTCATTATTACTTTCTTTATATATTGAATAATTGAAAGTTATAGTTTATTGAAAAGATGGATCCTAAAATGGAAAATGGTAATGTGTTAATTCCAGTTCCTTTTTTAGATAAAGAATATCTTTTTGCAAATTTGGAATGACTGGTACACCTTGAGCACGGATGATCTTTTCCTTTTCAAACTCTTTTTCGCCGGCAGTATATATCCGCTCCTGACCTGGCGCTTTCCTTGGATTCACGCAGGTCGTGCAAAATTTTAGTGGTTGTGGATTTGAAATCTTCAAGGGAGCAAAAGGCTTCAATGTTTATAGCCATGAAAAAATGACCGACACGGAAATGAACTGGTTCACCATCCTTGCCAATTCCGGTCAGTCCCATTAAGAAACTTCCCGTTTGCAGGGAAGCAGAAAGGATCTCAACCATGGTGCTCAGTCCATAGCCCTTATGACCGCCCATTACCTCGCCAGCTCCTCCAAGTGGAACAAAGGCTGCGTTTCCCTTGGTTAGTAGGGATAATACTTCTTCGGCATTCGTCATTGGTATGTTTTGTGCATCGATCACCCATCCTTCTGGAACCTCTTTTCCAGCCCGTGCAAGCACCTCAATTTTTCCTCGTTGGGTGATGGGAGTAGCTCCGTCGTATAAGAACGGAAACTCTTCGTTGGTTGGAGCGCCAAAAGCGATTGGATTGGTTCCCAGTATTGGCTGCACCCCAAATGTGGGGGAAGTGGAAGGACGGGCATTGGTGACCGTGAAGCCGATCATTCCCTGGTTGACAGCCATCTGCGGATAATAGCCAGCAATGCCAAAATGGGTGGAGTTCCTGACCGCAACCGAACCCATCCCATATTTGCGTGCTTTATCAATTGCCATCTGCATCGCATGTTTGGCGATCACCATGCCCATGCCATGATGGCCATCCACGACGGCCGTGGTCGGACTTTCCCGGATAATCTCCAAGTTTGTGATCGGTTGGTGCTGCCCGCTTTTGATCCTTTGATAATAGTATCTTCAGCCTTCCAATCCCATGCGATTCGATCCCTTGATATCTGAAGCGATGATCACATCAGCGCAAGTTTCAGCATCTTCGTTTGGAGACTCCTGCCTTAATAAAAACATCTTTGATGAAATCTTTAAGTATTGACGGGAATATATTGAATTTGCTCTGGCATGATTTCTCCTGTTTGCAGATTTATTCTTTTCTTTGGGTGAAAGTTGATAGCCTGAAAATTAAGTACATATTCAATGGTTTCATTAGATGATAATGTGTTTCATCTAGATAGAATACCACGTTTTAAAAGGATGGTCAAGGAATGTTTGGAGATGACAATATTACTTCTATCACTGATTTCGGTGGATGTAAATGATTGACATTGGATGGAACTCGTGCTATTATCTGAAAAATGAAACAGAGTTTTATAGAATGATACTGTTATCAAATCACTTTACTCTAGAAATGGAGGTGTCATATGACCAATTAACCTTTTGTTAAAGCCGCTGATGTGGAAGGCGAACACCGTGATCCCCCCCGCACTTCCAAACTTCTTCTTGCACCAAAATTTGGTGGGGTAAAAAATGTCTCCATGGGAATGAACATCACTGAAGTTGGCAGTATGATCCCAGATCATGTTCATGAAACTTCCGAAGAAGTGATGTTTCTGATCAGCGGCCATGCCAAGCTTGTTATTGAAGGAGAAGGCGAATGGGAAATTGGGCCTGAAACTGCTTTTTATTCCCCAATCGGGAAAGAAACATCGCGTGGAAAATATTGGCGATGAACCATTAAGAATTGTATGGGTCTACTGCCCGCCATTACCGGACCATTGCAGTTAATATCAAAATCTAATTATATAAGGAGAAATAAGATGTTTCAAGAAACGCGTGATTATTTAAAGAAAATTGGGATGCCAGAGGGTGACTTGTTTGATATGCCCTCATCAACCCCACGCTTTCCAGATGGCGGCGGCTTTTCGAATTGAAGTGCCCGACCATCAATACAGCTGAAGCCGTTGCCGCACTTGCTGGATACCGCCACCAAGAACGATATCACCATCAACCGGGTAACCGAAACCTACGGTATGTTCCGCCACACCCGGGAAGAGATCAAGGAATACTGCAAATTATGCCATGATTATGGGGCGGAATTATTGCTCTCCGTTGGCCCGCGCGCAACCTATGATACCGGCGCTACTGTTCTTTCTCAGCAGGGTGTGCGCATCAGCTATCGCTTGCGCGGTATGGAACAAATGATACGTGGTGTTGAAGACATTAAACGTGGTTATGATCTGGGATTCGCGGTTTTCTTATTTATGATGAAGGTATGCTTTGGCTGGTTGGGCAAGATGCGCAAAGGATGGCGCTTTGCCAAAGACATTATCTTCAAATCCTCTGCCCATCTTGGCCACTGCAATCCTTGTTCGTTCAAACTTCTTGAAAGCCTGGGTGCCGACAGCATTAACCCTGTTCGCGATCTGCAGATCCCCATGATCGCAGCCTTCGCGCTGCCATAAAGACCCCGATTGGATGTCCATACCGACAATCCCCCTGGTTCCGGTGGCTTTATCCGCGTCTATGAAGCACCCGAGATTGTACGCGTGGCCGCCCCTGTTCATTGCAAAACCGGCAATTCGGTTGTGCAGGTCACATGGTCGACTCACCTCTGCCAGCGATGGCAAGATAATGGCAGACCAGGCTTCCATCGTTGTCGAAATGTTAACCACCTATTATCCTGAACTCAAGCAATCACCCAAGGGCTCCACGGATTTGCATCTGCCGGTTGTTTAAAACTTATGTAATTGATTCAGTCGATTAAGGAGAATGAGATGAGTGATTGGAAATTCCCGCCAGATGGCGGACACATGGAAAGACCAGAAGGTGTGTATCTACAAGACGATGAATATGACCGAGATCAATGAACGGCTGAAGACAAAATGATCTGATCATCATTCCCGTGGGCAGCACAGAATGCCATGGCGCAGCCCAGCCTTTGGGAGAAGACACTTTTCTCGTCACCCGCATGGCTGAACAGGTTGCCCTGAAAACCGGCTGTACCGTTGCGGAACCTGTCTGGTACGGTTCCCATCCCTACAATCACCTGGGCATGCCTGGCACGGTCGTCATCCCAGAAGATGTATTCCTGGCTAATTTGCGGGCAATTATTGCCGGTTTTTGGAACATGGGCTTTCGCAAGCAGATCTTCCTCAACGGACACGGTCAGGAAGAAGTCATTCCGCTGGCTTTGCATCAGTTGGCCAAGAAATATCAGGTGCCCTGTATGCTGGTTTCACTTCATTGGCCAACAGTCATCCATGATTTCCTCAAAGATAAAGCCCATGGTGGACCATTTGAGACGCCTTTCCAACATGCTTGTGAAGTAGAAGCCTCCTATTCCCTGGCACTATTCCCTGAATTCATGGATATGGAATTGGCGTCGATACCAAACCGGAAGGTTTTTTGCCGCCAGGTCATGTGGATAAAGGCGGTGAGGTGTATCATGCGCCGATCAAAGGACATGAACATGTTGGACTGGGTGGAATTGAAGTGCTGGTCTATCCTGAAGGGGTTATTGGACGACCAACACTTGCTGATGCTGAAAAAGCCAAACCGGGCCTTGATGCCCTTATTGGATTACATGGTGAAATTAATCGGGGATATTATGACAAGATTCCCTGCTGGTCAACTTCCTCCTGTAGATAAAACCACCATGCGCGACCCAGCTGAAATTGATGCCCTGTTGAAAGGTCCACTGAACGGTGGAAAACATATTTACACGGTTGCCTATCCGCCATAAGGAAAGAAACAATCATTTGGAATGGAGGTTCTATGAATATTATTCGGGTTGATATGAATAAGTTACAAGTTCATTTGGATTCTGTTCCGTCTGTTTATGAACGCCTGGGTGGTAGAGCGCTAATTGCCAAAATACTCCTTGAGGAGGTACCTCCAAAATGTGATGCTCTCGGACCTCATAATAAATTAATACTTGCCCCAGGCTTATTAGGGGGGCAGGGGTTAGCGCGGCCGGTCGAATATCAATTGGTGGGAAAAGCCCACTGACCAATGGTGTTAAGGAAGCAAATGCCGGTGGTACGGCTGGAGAGGTTCTGGGAAGGCTTGGAATAAAAGCGGTTATTGTGGAGAACAAAAATGATACAGATCACTGGTATTTGCTATATGTAAAGGAAGACTTAACTGCTGAACTGATCCAGTCCGATTACCTGAGGGGTCTGGGAAATTACGCGACCTCAGAATATCTTTTAGAAAGATTTGGTGAGGATAGCTCAATCATATCTATTGGGCAGGCAGGTGAGCAGCTATTTCGCGGTGCTGGTATTGCTGTTACCGGCGATTAATGACCAGCGCAGCAACCATGCCGCACGGGGCGGTTTAGGTGCGCTGATGGGCAGTAAACATTTAAAAGCGGTTGTGATCGAAAGACCAGATGAAAAAGATCATTATTTGACCGAGAATCTATTAAAAAAGGCAAATCGTACATTTGCTTTAGAACTGTACAACAGTCCAAAATTAGGTAAACAAGGCTCACAACATTTATATGGGACTGCTTCGATTGTAGGTGCGGTTAATGAAATGGGTTCCATGCCAGTGCGAAATTTCAGTAATGGAAAGTTTGAGAATGCCGAATTTCTACGGGTGAATTTATTGCGGCAAACCATCCTTGAGCGTGGTGGAAAAATTGGAACCAATTGCATGCCTGGATGTGTGATTTCATGTCGAAATGTGTATGTAGACAAAGAGGGGATACCTATTGTTGGCACTCTACAATATGAAACGATCGCACTGCTTGGTTCAAACCTGGGGCTTGGTGACCTGGATGATGTTGCGCGCTTGAACTATGCATGCAATGACCTGGGATTAGATACTATAGAAACAGGCGCTGCACTTGGAGTCGCAATTGAGGCAGGATTGGCAAAATTTGGTGATTATCAGAGTATTGCGGCATTATTAGAACAAGTCGGCAGGTGTACTGAGGTTGGAATAATGATTGGAAATGGCGCAGTGGCCACAGGTAAAGCACTTGGAATTTGTCGAGTCCCTGCCGCATTAGGCCAGGCAATGCCTGGTTATGACCCGAGGAGCCTTAAAGGAAACGGGGTCACTTACGCGACCTCACCACAAGGTGCTGATCATACAGCAGGAAATGCGTTCGGTGCGCGCAATGAAGTCAATCCCCTTGGCACTGAAGGACAAAAAGAACTTTCGCTGAAATTACAGATTATCGCTGCTATGCTGGATAGTACAGGCCTTTGCCTGTTTGCCCGCCCGCCAATTATTGCTGAACCTCAACTGATGGTAGATATGATCAATGGCATTTATGGCTGGGATTGGAACATAGAGGATTACAACCAGTTTAATCGTGAAGTACTGCGAATGGAACTTGAATTTAATCGGCGTGCAGGTATCACTTCTGCGGATTACCGCATTCCAGAATATATGAAAGAAGAAATGCTTCCTCCGCATGAGGTCGTATTTGATATTTCAGATAGTGATCTGGATACTATATTTGATTCCTTATAAAAGTGTAGATTTATGGTAACAATAGAACTCTTTGGTCAATTGAGGAACAAGAATAAAAAAATAGAAAATTTAGATTTGACTGAACCGCTAGCTGTAAGAATGCTTGCAGAGATGATTGACCTGAGCATGGAGCAAATTGGAATGGTCACGATAAATGGAAAACAAAGCGTTGAAAGTGATCTGGTTCCAACTGAATGCAGAGTTTGTTTTTTCCCGCATATGAGCGGTGGATGAATCAATTGAATTGGTATTAGGAAAACCATTTATCCAATGAATTATTTTCAGGAGGTGAATAGAGAAAAAAACAAAAGAAAGAAATGTCAGATCGATTCTGACAATAATGCCACGGATAAAGAAAAGGAGAATAGTGAATGAAGACTAATTGTAAAATCGGTTTATTGATTTCTGTGCTGATGATTATTGCTCTGGCACTTTCTGCTTGCGCGACCGCACCAGATGCAGCCCCAATTGAAGAAGCAGCTCCTGAAAAGGAAGAAAAACCAGTGGAAGTTGCGGATGAAGTCAAATCCATTGTTGCTGTAAGTTTGCCTGCGTTAGATAATCCTTTAATGCTTGGATTCAAAGATGCTTTTACCGCTGCATTTGGTGAACAGAATGATGTCCAGGTGGTCAGCGCCGATGGCAATCCTAATACACAAACCACTCAAATTGAAAACCTTACCACTCAAAAAGCAAAATTCATGTTCGTAATGCCGGTTGAATCAACCAGCTTGGTTCCAAAATTGATTGAGGCCCGTGATGCCGGGGTTAGTGTCCTTGTTGCGGGTGGAGACCCAGGCAATCCTGAGGCGTATGATGGCGTTATGATGATGAACCAATTCCTTGCCGGTTCATTCGAAGCATGGATGGCCAAGCAGTGGGTTGATAAAACATATCCTGATGCTGCTGATGGTTCAATTGAAACTGTAATCTTGGAATCCACTTTAAATACAGAAGCTGCAGACCGCTCAACCGGGTTGAAGATGATCACTGAGCCAGATTTAAAAAATGCAAAGGGTGAGTATGTTGATTCAAATGGTCAAGTGGTCAGTGAAGCAGAAAAAGTTGAAAACCCGGCTTATTCCTCCAAGGTGAAAGTTGTAGATACCATTCAGGCAGAAATGTTCCAGGCGGGCCAGACATCCATGCAGAATGTATTAACAACCAACCCTGATGTGAAACTTGTCCTCGCATACGCAGGTGATGGTGGTATGGGAGCATCCCAGGCGATATTGGATGAATATGCTAAGGGCCCAGGGCTAAGTGTTATCGATGACCTGAACAAAGTTGCAGTCTTTGGTGTGGGAATGATTGGTCCTGAAGGTCAGGCTGTTTTGGATTCTGCCGTTAATAAATCTGTATTCCGCGGGACGATCCGTTTCGGCGGCGATTTAGTCGGAAGAACAATTGAATATGCCATGAAAATGATGGAAGGAGAAGTCCCAGGTGTCATTTACGACCCTCTTGATGTTGTAACAGTTGTTGACGGGAAACTCATGGCTTTACCTGTAGAGGAGACCGAATTTTTTGTTGTTCCAACTGGATCGATGGAGGAAGTAAAACTTGGTCCTCCTCCTGGGTAATTTAAGATTGCTTCAGGTTTAATAATAAATCACTTAAAGTATTTTGAAACAGGGATTTACTCGTTAGATAAAATATAGGTGAATAATTAGGCTGGGTTGAAAACCCAAAAAGGTATCCCCAGCCTAAATTATTACATGATGGTGATGGAGTAAATTTGAAGCCAGAAGTAATTTTATCTATAAGAAATATAACCAAAACCTTTCCTGGTGTTTTGGCGTTGGATAATTTCTCAGTGGATTTTAAATATGGCGAAATTCATGCCCTGTTGGGGGAAAATGGTGCTGGCAAATCCACATTAATAAAAATTATCTCAGGGGCCATTGAACCAAATAGCGGAGAAATTGTGATCGATGGTCAGCAATACTCCAAGATGAACCCGCATTTATCCAGAGAAATTGGTATTGAAGTGATTTACCAGGAATTTAGTCTGGTTGAATCATTATCAGTCGCCCAAAATGTTTTTTTGGGTGAGAACAGCGGTTTTATTACTAATCTTAATGAGCTAAAAACTCGAACTAAAAAAATATTTGATGAAATGGAAGTAGAAATTGACCCATTGATTCTGGTAAGAAAATTGAGTCCGGCAAAGAAGCAATTAGTCGAAATCGCCAAATCTATTTCGAGGAAAGCAAAAATATTAATTATGGATGAACCAAGTGCTCCGTTATCCTCCTCGGAAGTGGAAACAATGTTCGCCATAATAAATAAACTTAAAAATAACGGTACTACCGTGATCTATATTTCGCACAGAATTGAAGAATTATTCAGGATCTCAGATCGCGTAACGGTCATGCGGGATGGGCTTTATGTGGATACGCTTGATACGCAAGATACCAACAGGAGTGAACTTATAAATTTAATGGTGGGTAGGCAGTTAAAGGAATACTATCCAAAGAGAAAGACAGAACTATCCAATGTGGTTTTAGAGGTGAAGGATTTATCAGGAATTGGAGTTGAGGATATTACATTTAAGGTACGAAAAGGGGAAATATTGGGCATTGCAGGGCTGGTCGGATCTGGCCGAACAGAACTCGCCAATTTAATTTTCGGAGCTGTTCGCAAGGACAGCGGTGAAATTAATATTGATGGTAAATATGTCGATATTCGATCACCGCAAGAAGCAATTAAACACGGCATCGGCTTGATTCCTGAGGACCGAAAAAATCAAGGCTGCATTATTAATGCAGAGGTTGGTTTTAACATCACTTTATCAGTTTTCAATGATTTATCTAAAAATTATTTAATCAATTTTAAACGTCTCAAGAAAATAGCATTGCATTACAAGGAAGTTCTCAATATACGTACGCCTTCCTTACAGCAGCGGGTGAGGAATCTTTCGGGCGGAAACCAGCAAAAGGTAGTAGTGGCAAAGACACTGGCTGCCAAAACAGATATTTTAATTTTCGATGAACCTACACGCGGAATCGACGTAGGCGCAAAGCAGGAAATTTACCGTACGATGGTTGAGCTTGTTGAACAGGGAAAAACCATCATTATGATTTCTTCGGAAATGGAAGAATTATTGGGCATGTCAGATCGATTGATCGTTCTCTATGAAGGTAAGTGTATGGGAGAGATCCCTAAAGAAAAATTTGATCAGCGATATGTCCTGGAAATGGCTTCAGGCCATCAAATTAGCAATTAAAAGAGGATCAATGGCGAAAGTTAATATCAGTGGTCTAAGAAAATACACCATTATGTTTATACTATTATTATTGATGGTGTTTTTTTCAATAATAAGCCCGTACTTTCTGACCGTTAGAAATCTGGTTAACATCATCACTCAAAACACCTATTTTATTATTGTCGCAATCGGTTTGTCATTTGTAATGGTTGGAGGTGGTATAGACCTATCGGTTGGCTATCAAATGTCCCTCGTTGGTGTTGTCACCGCAATCGCAATGACTGTATATCATTTACCTGTATGGTTATCAATATCAATCGGTCTCATACTTGGAACCTTTTTGGGTTTTACCAATGGCTGGATCATCGTTAAAATAAAAGCTTTTCCTTTAATTGTAACTCTTGCGACCAGCACCATTTTTCAAGGAATTTCTTATAGTATCTCAAAAGCACAAACCTATCGGAATTATCCCGTACAATTCTTGTTTCTAACTAGGCCATTCATATTTGGAATCCCTTTCGACGTATTCTTAACTTTAGCAATAGTGTTATTTGCTAACTTTCTGTATGTAAAAACAAGTTTCGGCTGGAATGTTATGGCTTTAGGTGGTAATGAAGAAGCAACCCGTTTGGCCGGGATTAATACAAGCCGAATGCGTGTGGCTGTATACGCTCTCTGTGGCTTCTTTGTCGCAATCGCAACAATGGTTATGATCTCAAAAGCGAATACAACAAGCTCTATGTTTGGGCCAGGCACCGAGTTTACGGCTTTGACTGCTGCAATTGTTGGTGGGGTTAGCTTTAAGGGGGGCGAGGGCAGCATTGCTGGCTTGGTTACTGGAGTATTTCTACTGGCAGTTCTAGGTAATGGGATGCAGCTTGCCGGATGGGGTACATATGCTCAATATATGGTTAAGGGGTTAATTCTTCTCGGGGCGGTCGGCTTCGATGAAATCCAAAAAAATCGAAAAACTAAAGGTTCATTAACCGATTCGGGTTGAAAGTACTTTTCCACAAACAGGATTTCAAAAAGAAAAAGGAAGGATAAAAAGAATGGATCGGCCAAATATGCAAATGCCAAATATGGATAAACCCTTTCCTCCGCCCATGATGGATATAAGCCATATCAGTCGGAAATGGATAAATATTGCTTATGCCAGCCAATCACCGACCCAAACTTTGGATATATATCTCCCTGAAAAAGGGGATGGACCTTTTCCGGTGATTTTTGCCATTCACGGTGGAGCATGGATGATCGGTGATAAAGGAGATGTCCAAAATGAGCCTATGATGAAAGGGCTGGACCGCGATTATGCTGTTGTCTCTATTAATTACCGTCTGAGTTATGAGGCAATTTTCCCGGCTCAAATCTATGACTGTAAAGCAGCTCTAAGGTTTATCAAGGCCAACGCCTCTAAATATTTTATTAATAAAGAAAAAATTGCTGTTTGGGGTGGTTCGGCTGGCGGGCATTTATGCGCCTTAATTGGCACATCAGCAGGTATACGAACACTCGAGGATTTGTCTATGGGAAACCCTGAAGAAAATACCCATGTTCAAACAGTAATTGATTGGTATGGTCCGACTGAGAATTTTCTAAAAATGGATGAAGAGCTTATCGAAACTGGAAATGGCATCCCAGATCATTTGAGTGAAGAATCTCCAGAATCAAAGCTCTTGGGTGGAAAAATAACAGATATTCCGGGATTGGTTAGATTTGCCAGCCCGATGACATACATTACGACCAATGTACCTTTTTTCCTAATTCAGCATGGCTATCAGGATGAACTTGTTCCCGTTCAGCAATCGGTTCACTTCGCCGGTAAAATTGAAGAAATCGCAGGAAAGGAAAAGGTGATCCTGGAAGTGTTTAAAAATGGTGTTTACCACGCGGATCCTTTCTTTGAGACTGAAATAAATGTCAACCGTGTGCTTGATTTTATTGACAGCCATTTGAAGTAATGAAAGAAAATGCATAAGGACAGTATATTTTTTACAAAGAAATTAATTGCTGCGAATTCTTGGGCAATTTCAGGTGCGGCAAATGATTTAATGTACCTTATTGTTGGAAAATCAAGAGCAATGCTTGTGGATACTGGTATGGGTATTGGAAACCTTGCTGAATTCATCAGGGAATTAACAGTGCTGCCCTTGATTGTTGTAAATACCCATGGCCATCCTGATCACGCTGGTGGTAATTCTCAGTTTGAAGAGGTATGGATACATCCACAAGATACTGCCATCATGCAGGAGATGTGTTCTGATGAATATCGCTTGGCAGATATAAAAGCATTTATGGGCGCTAACAGCCCTGAGGTCCTTCGTTTTGAAAATCATCTTATCCGTCACAAGCCATTCCTTTTTCGTTCTTTATTTGCTGGGCAAATCATTGACCTCGGCGACAGCGGGTTTGAAGTGATAGAAATCCCCGGACATACTCCCGGCTCTATTGCCTTATTAAATTCAAAAGCCCAGATACTTGTGACCGGTGATTCAATAGTACAAACGCCAGTCTGGCTTTACCTGAAACACTCACTGCCTCTAACTGTCTATAAAAAGGCTTTAGAAAATATATTGAATCGGATAAATGATTATTACACTTTACTGCCAGGCCATTTACCATCCCCTCTAAAAATAACTCAGCTTGAGGATCTAATTGCTTGTTCGATTGAGATATTGAAAAATCCAGGAAAAGGTCAACTCACGAAAACCTTTGCAGGACAAGGGCTGTTATGGAAACATGGAAGTGGAACGATCATTTATGATCCCCAAAATATTTTCTAAGAGGTTTTATAACAATATAAGCATCATAAAAAATCAAATCGCCCTTTTAATTATGGTTTGAATTTAAACACAACTGATTTGTTAAGAAAAGTAGAGGAAAAAGAAAGAGCCGGATCTCGCCGGCTCAGATTTGTTTGAAGTGGAGAATCCGCTTTGGGCTACTTGCCCAGGGAGGAACGCTTCACAGGAGGTATTTCACTCTCGGTTTTTGCAGGTTTCACTGATTTTCCAGTTTTGGCGGGTTCTCCGGGTTTCCCGGATGAACGCGGTTTCGACTTGCTGGTTTCTATAGTTTGGCTGCCCGATTTGCGATACCTCATAATGACCAAGACTTGAGTATACCCAATCCATACTGCCAGGAGTGTCATGGCGATGGAACTGGAAATAATGGCGACTGGCAGCCATTTTTGAAGTTTTTCAGTCAAAACCTGGATATTTACAAGCTCTGCATCTAATAAGGCTATTTTTGAGCGGGCTTCTGTTACTAAATTGTGAATTTTTGTAAGTGCATCGGTGATTTTCGAAATATTATCAGATCTCTCCGTACGGAAATCATCAATCCCGGTTTTTAGATCCTCAATTAATCCCTTCATCCTCTCCATCTGTTTCGGAAGGGTCACAACCGCAGCAAGACCATCAGTCGGGACGTTGACAAATGGCAGATCTGTAAAGGCCTGCATTATCCCTTCTGTGTAATTCGCGAGATCATAAATCGCATCGACCTTAACCTTTACAGATTCTGAGGCGTCAGTCATCAATCGCTCCTTCGCTATTGGGAGCAGGGTGAGGATCAAACCCTTATCGTTCACATTGCTGCTGATTTTTTCTGAAGCAGTCTCAATTGTAGTGACTGTTTCTTCGAGTGTTTCCAATTTGGTGTCGACAACCTCGATCCCATCGCGCAGCTTTACAGTTGAAGTCTCAACAACACCCAGAATCTTGACCGAAGCAGACGAGACTGCCCCTTCAAGGACCCATGTTACGGCTATACTCGCAATACACAACACGATAACCAGTACGCTGAAGATAGTGGATAAAACAGGCCAGGCTTTATGAAAGAAATTTTTCATTTAATATCTCCTCAATGATTTAAAAATCATTTAAAACCAAAGGTAACATCAAGAAACAACCATCCATTAATAGAATTTGTGCTCAGTAAAATAATAACCCTGGAAATTTGCCTTCCGGTGAATAATTTATTTTCCAAAGTAAATTATAGCAGAGATGATTCGAAAGATGATTATACGCATCTCCCTGTGAGCGCTCTGTTTATACATCAGTCTGCATGGTCATAATCTCATCTGCGTAGCGGCCGCTTCGGATTAAGGTTGCCATAACCCGCATTGAATGATCAATGTGTTTATAAAACAGTTTGTATCCTGCGCACAGGTAATTCAAACCTGGCTCACTCTCGGGGGTTTTGATGAAGCGTTCACGCGGACAGCCGCCATTGCAGGCGAAACGCACTTCGCAACCACGGCAGTAAGCCGGGAGTGCGGCCTGCTTGTCCTGGCCGAACTTGACCTGCCGGTCAGAGGTGACCATTTCGATCATCGGAGTATCATTGATATTGCCAAGCAGAAAATTCGGCTCAACGTAATGGTCGCATGAATACAGGTCGCCGTTGTGTTCCATTGCCAGGGCGTTTCCGCAGGTGGGCGAAAAGACGCATAAACTATACTGCCCAACCCAGCTGCCAAGAGCCACATCAAACATGTTTATGTATACCTTGCCTACATCGCGCTTCACCCACTCATCAAAAATAGCATTCAGAAATCGCCCATACTGATCCGCGTTGACAGAGCGGCTGGTGACCAGGCTGCCTGTCTGGGTATAGAGCGGACGCACACTTCTCTGCCCGGCACTCCAACCTTTTTCAGCCAATGGCAGGCTTTCAGATGTAGCCCGTTCAACGATCGGGATGAATTGTATGTATTCTGCGTTTAAGTCATCGCGGAAGAAGTGATACAGATCCAGCGGTTGATGCTGGTTGGCGGCATGGATGGTGCACAGGATGTTGACATCCACCTGGTGCTTTTTCAGATAATCCAGCCCGCGCATGACCTGGTCGAAACTACCCTGACCTGATTTGTTCACCCGGTAGGCGTCATGCATTTCACGCGTGCCATCCAGGCTGAGTCCGATCAAAAAATTGTGCTCCTTGAAGAACGCGCACCACTCGTCATTTAACAATGTGCCGTTGGTCTGCATGGTGTAGAGGATACGCTGGCCAGGTTTTATCAATTTTTCTGCAATTGCTGCAGAACGTTTGTAAAAATCCAGCCCCATTAATGTAGGCTCGCCTCCCTGCCAGGCGATGTTCACTTCGGGGGCTCGCGCGTGCGACTCGATCAACTGGCGGATGTAGGTTTCGAGGGTCTCATCACTCATATGGAATTTACTGCCAGGGTAGAGCATTTCCTTTGAAAGGAAAAAACAATACTTGCAGTCCAGATTGCAGATCGCGCCTGTGGGTTTGGCCAAAAGGTGGAACGCGGGAGGAATTATTTTTGATAACGGCATTGTTGGGTGCTCCTGACTATTGTTCTTAAACTTTACCGCAGGGCAGAGTTCTCAAAAATATCCAAAAAAAAGATCGTGAAAATTTCCCTGCAATTGTTTTAATTCTAAAATACTGTAGAGTAAGTAGAATCGGAGAAAAATATAAAAGGAATATTACCAATTTCATAATTGTAATACCAAAATATTTTTGATCCCCGGAAATTTTATGCGTGAAAAAGACAATTCGCCAAATAAGAACCATTTCAAAGTTAAGACAGATGGTATATTTGGAAATGATATAATAATTTTAAGGATGATTTTTCAACTCTTAATAAATTTCTTGCACTGAATAGGAAAATCCATCTCTATTTGTGACCAATTGATAAAATCACCAACTTGGATCTGAAACATAAATAATATCCTGGATTGGAACACACATCAAGCGCAATAGGTAGTTTTGAATTAAGGATCAATTAATGAAAAGGAGCTTTTACGAATGAAAAAATTCTGGATCTTTGCGGGCATTGCCCTGGTAGTTTTATTGATAATCTTTTTTGTCAGCTCTTCAAATCCTGAACAAGATTTGTATAAGACATATTGGGTGCTAACCAGCTTGAACGGGAATAATCCGCTGCCGGGAACAACGATAACGGCCAGGTTTGAACCAGACAAGTCCGTTGAAGGCTCTGCCGGCTGCAACGGCTATTCAGCTGTTTTCCTGGCTGATGGTGATAGCATCAGTATTGTTGGGGAAATTATTTCCACACGAATGACATGCGAAGAACCTGTCAATGAGCAGGAGAGCTTGTATTTCCAGGCACTGAAGGATGCAGCCAGTTTTAAAATAAATAACGAGGAACTAACCCTGCTTAACAGTGAGGGTGATGTTCTGGCTGTATATCAGGCTCAATCCCAGTCGTTAGACGGCACATCATGGAATGTAAAAAGTTATAACAATGGCACTGGTGCTGTGACCAGCCTTATCCTAGATACAGAAATGACAGCGAATTTTGGCAAGGATGGTTTATTAACTGGCAGCAGCGGCTGCAACACCTATTCGGCGGCATATACAAGCGAGAATGGCAAGATCACCATTGAACCCCCGGCTTCCACCCTCAAATTCTGCGCTGAACCGGAAGGGGTTATGGAACAGGAAGGCAAATATCTTGCTGCGTTAGAAGCCGCAGCGACATACGAAATTAAAGGAGACAGCATGGGTATACAGGCGGCAGATGGTTCGACTGTTGCCAATTTCGGCATATCCTTAGGACAGTAGTAAAATTTAATTTTGTGGTCTTCCAGCCAAAAAAATCTGACCCAATATTAAAATAGGACTGTAACTATTAATTTAGTAATATAAAATGTAATATATAAGGAGAAAAAAATGACTGAAGAAAACCAAAACAAAGACCAGACTACATCACCTCAGAAAACCCATTCGGGGTTAATCATTGCGTTGATTGTGTTGATATCTATTTTAGTGATAGGCATGTGCGCGGGAGGCTTCTACCTGGCGAGCAGTAATAATACTTCGAGCGAGCCAACCCCCATACCTGTGGTACCAACTGCAACGCTCCCGGCGCCGGTGGTTGATGATCCAGAGCCTATACCGGCGGGTACACCAATAATAACTGCCCTGGTTGATGTCAATGTACGCTCAGGTCCGGGTACCAATTACCCCGCTTATGGCGTTGCACCTCAGGCATCCCAAAGCATCGTTCTTGGTGTCAGCGAAGATGGCCTTTGGTGGGTGGTGCAAATCCCAACCACCTATGCATCGCTTGGTTATGGCTGGGTTTTTGGTGAGAATACCTGGGTTGAAAATATTCCCGAAGATCTACCTGTGATTCAGACTCCACCATTGCCTGAATAACTTTTTCAAGCGAATTAATAAAGAAATGGAAAACTGCTCCAAGTACCAAAGTGGAGCAGTTTTTATTGTTTGACGACAAATCAAAACCAATCAGTTTGCGGCCTGTATCTGATCGGAGCAGATTCTGCAGTAAATCACAGCTTTATGCTTAGCCCGAAAAAGTCCAGATTAAGCAACGAAATTAATTTGAGATAATCCTGTGGGCATATTTTAAAATGTTAAGAATGGCATGATAACTTTAATGAGAATCTCATAGGTAAAAACCGCTTACGTTGAGGATTAAATTAATCCATCATATTGGGCGAACAAATTTACTTTTTTTGCCATTCTAATAACGTAACATTATCAATCACTAAACGGATTGATCCGACGGCTTCATTGGTTTGTTAAGAAAAAGGATATATAAACTAATTATAAAGATCCAGGCTGGAAAAATGAGAGTAACCCAAAGGCTGAAATTAATGCTCACCAGTAAAACCGCTGCAAGTGCATAAGTAAGAAAGGTCATTGAGCGGCTCACAACCCCGGTCCTGAGCCAGATTGTGGCCAATGACATCATGAAAATGCTTGCCATACGGATTCCATAAAGGTTAATTAGATTGTATGATACTGAACGGGCATAAAGATATAGGTCGCTATTAATTAGATCGGCAGAATTATCTGCAAAAGAAGCCAGGATCCCTGCTACCAGGGCGGACGCAATGAACAGCATTGCCAGGTATAAGATGCCGCTGCTTAAAAACACAGTTGAGAAGAATTGATCCTCCTTGTCTCCAAGCCGATCGCGCATCACACCTACGAAATACATGAAAAACATCCCGGCAAAAGGCACCAGACTCAATGCAAAGATGACTTTCTTATAATTCAGAGTTAGCCATTCCCCACTGTCGGTTATGTTTTCTGGAACTGAAATCCGAATAAGGATATTGATGGTAATGAGAAGCACGGAAAACAGGATACCTGCAACTGCAGCTGCCCTCGGTGTTCTAAGCCGTTTTTCTGAAATTGATTTAATGGTTTCGGGCATTCCTTTTTCTCCTTAATTAATTTATTTATTTTCCCGGACTCTAAAATAACCTGCCCTCACCCTGGTAAACTGCTGTTAAAGATATTATATGCAAGTTTTATAAATATTGCGCATTCCTACGTCGAAAAAAGCTGACCCTTATCAACCTTGAAATTCTCAGACTTGAATAATTTCTGTCGAATTATTTATTGGAGCAAATTTACATTAAAGAGTTTTGGCATGTTAAAGTATTTCGGACTAAAAGGATTGCTATTAAACAATATATTAGAGTTGTCTGATCACTTCAACAATAAAATAATGAGGCTTTGGATAAGATTTCAGCCAAAGCCCCATTTCTAAAAAACTGATTCAAGATACTATGATCAGGGTTGGAAGTAATTACGGTTTATTCTGCTATTTTAGACCCTAATCTCTTAAAATTCTGGCACCTATTATTCCGGTTTGGTTTCCGGAGTTGGTTCCGCAGCAGTCTCGGTTACATAGGTCGCAACTTGTTTGCGGTTGCCGTAGGCGCCGCCGCTATAAGTGGCAATATCCGCCGCTATGCCAAACAGAAGCCATACGTAATCAAAACCTTCGATGCCATTGGCGCCATAGACAGCCAGGTACATCAAGGTTGTCCAGGGCAGGAAAGCCCAGCCGAGAATGGCCAGGAAGAAATTATTGAAGACCAGTTGGAAATAGACTGGATCAAAAATCCACCAGACCAGTACTCCCAAGCGCGGACCGAATAACAATAACGTGGTGATAAAGCAGCACATTTTCTACTCCTTTTTTTGATTTTAATTTTTATATTTATACTTCACACAAAAACTAATCGTATTGAAACATTACATTGTTATGTTCTAAACTGACCAGTTACTCCTCCTTTCTTTAAAAACAGATCCGTTGAGTCTTTAGAAATAATCTTTCTTCAACATGACCAGACTAATTCAGGTCAATACAGCCTTTCATACAAATTTAATAGGATTCAGATTGATCGTGGAATGATTTTTCTCGATTATTAAAGAATAATAGCACATTATTCCTTGTAAACATACCATCCAAAGATGTATTTGGGATGTATAACTATTGGGTTTTATTAAGGAAAATCTGGTAATTCAGCTGGGAGAATGCACAATTCTCTTGAAAAATTGACGGTGTTCCAGCGGATGTCAACACTAAATTTGCCGTGGGGTTATTAATGGAACTTTTTCCTTTCTGTTTGCGGCAGCGTCGACAAAAAAAATGAGGCTTTGGAAAAGAATTCATCCAAAGCCCCATTTCTAATAAAACTGATTCAAGATTCTTTGATTAGGGTTTGAAGTAATTACTGATCACTGCGATTTAATAACCCTAATCTCTGGAAATTGCGCCTCTTATTATTCCGGTTTGGTTTCCGGAGTTGGTTCCGCAGCAGTCTCGGTCACATAGGTCGCAACTTGCTTGCGGTTGCCGTAGGCGCCGCCGCCATAGGTGGCGATATCCGCGAATAAGCCCAAAGCCAGGAACACGTAGTCAAAACCGACGATGCCGTTGGCGCCGTAGAAAGCGAGGTACATCAAGGTTGTCCAGGGCAGGAAGGCCCAGGCAAGGATGGCCAGGAAGAAGCTATTGAATACAGCATCGAAATACACCGGGCTGAAGATCCACCAGACCAGTATTGCCAGGCGCGGACCGAATAACATTAATGTGGTTATGAAGCAGCACATTTTTTATTCCTTAACTTCCGGAGTTGCTGCCGGGGTTGGTTCCGCAGCTGCTTCGGTCACATAACCCGCGATTTGTTTGCGGTTGCCATGAACTCCGCCAGTATAGGTCGCGACATCGGCTAAAATGCCCAGCAGAATGAAGGCGTAATCAAATCCGACAATCCCGTTCACACCGTAGACGGCCAGGTACATCAAGGTTGTCCAGGGCAGGAGAGCCCAGCCGAGGATGGCCAGGAAGAAGTTATTAATGACCAGGTTAAAATATACCGGGCTGAAAATCCACCAGATTAATATCCCCAAACGGGGTCCAAATAAAAGTAAAGTGGTTACTATACAGCACATTTTCTACTCCTTAATTTTTTGATTATTTTTACAAATACTTAACGCAAAACCTAACTGATATAAAGCTGTTTAATCTTATGGTCTAAGTAGTTCAGTCGCTTCTCCTTTCTTAAAATTCAGGTCCGTGATGTTTTGAATGATTTGCATCCCTTTAAAACGATCAGACCAGCTCGTGTCGATACGGTCTTGGACACAAATATTATAAAATGCGGGTTAACCAAAGGGCGATATTTCACCATCATTAAAATATTATAACCCAGTAACCTGATAATAGATAACACCTGCGAGGTGTGACTAGGGTGTAGAACAATCGGATTCTAAAATGTGGAAAATATGGTTATTTAAGGGGGAGAATGCCCGGTTCTATTGATTGAGCCGCGGCATCGCAGCGGATGTTAACACTAAATTTGCCGTGGGGTTATTAATGGAACTTTTTCCTTTCTTTTTGCGGCAGCGTTGACAAAAAAAAATGGGGCTTTGGAAAAGAATTCATCCAAAGCCCCATTTTCTTATAAAATACCTGTTACAGGATTCTGAGGTTAGAGTTGTATGTAATAGCGTCCCAAATCGTGATAAGTCAACCCTAATCTGAAGAATATTCTTATGCTTCGGTCACATAGGTCGCAACTTGCTTGCGGTTGCCGTAGGCGCCGCCGCCATAGGTGGCGATATCCGCGAATAAGCCCAAAGCCAAGAACACGTAGTCAAAACCGACGATGCCGTTGGCGCCGTAGAAAGCGAGGTACATCAAGGTTGTCCAGGGCAGGAAGGCCCAGGCAAGGATGGCCAGGAAGAAGCTATTGAATACAGCATCGAAATACACCGGGCTGAAGATCCACCAGACCAGTATTGCCAGGCGCGGACCGAATAACATTAATGTGGTTATGAAGCAGCACATTTTTTATTCCTTAACTTCCGGAGTTGCTGCCGGGGTTGGTTCCGCAGCTGCTTCGGTCACATAACCCGCGATTTGTTTGCGGTTGCCATGAACTCCGCCAGTATAGGTCGCGACATCGGCTAAAATGCCCAGCAGAATGAAGGCGTAATCAAATCCGACAATCCCGTTCACACCGTAGACGGCCAGGTACATCAAGGTTGTCCAGGGCAGGAGAGCCCAGCCGAGGATGGCCAGGAAGAAGTTATTAATGACCAGGTTAAAATATACCGGGCTGAAAATCCACCAGATTAATATCCCCATACGTGGACCTAACAAAAGTAAAGTGGTTAATATGCAGCACATTTTCTACTCCTTATATTTTTGTTTAATAAAAAAAATTTGTTGAGAAATGAAATTGTATTGATGCTACCAAACTTAATGGATTTTGGGCTTTAATCATTCCTCCTTTCTGTAGAGATAGCAAATTAATCATAACCATATAAAAAATGTTGATCTGGAACAATGAAAGCGATTGCTTTGCCATCAAAAAGAGAATATAAATTGCTAATACTTTTCGATTTAAATGTTATTGGTTATGTTTCACTGTTCAATGAAATACATTATATATCATTAAATTCGAGAAAGGGTTTCACCTTTGCGCAGCGAGCGCCTCGTGCTGGTGATCCTGATATATTAACACTTTATCGTACGAGTGGCACTAGGTAATAATGACCCGGAAATGTTATAATGATTATAAGTTTTCTCTATCGATTGGGATAGATAAAAAAACTTAAAATACGGAGGTATTTATGCCACGAATGATGAGAAGAGCAGTGAGGCGATCGGCCCGTCGACATGTCAGGCGCAGAATGCGAAGACGTATGGTGTTGGTAGGTGGTATGGTAGTGCTTGCCGCAAGCGGTACTGCCGCTGCAGTAAAGCTGTCGAAGGAGGATGCCGCTAGTATTCAGGAGTATTCCGGAATTCCAGTGGAGGAAATGGAAGATGAAGATTTAGCGACAACAATGAACGAACTTGGCATTCAATCTGCACCTCTGGATGCAAATGACCAGGCATCGATTTCTGGAGCGCCAGTTCCTTCAGGCACGCCTGCTGCCCCGGCTGCTGCTTCAGGTACTTCTGTAGCCGATGAACTTGTAAAATTGGATGAACTTCGGAAACAGGGTATCCTTTCTGATGCAGAGTTTGAGGCTGGCAAGAATAAATTGCTTGGTATTTAATAGCGAAAAATCTCACGTCTTAATCCAAAAAAGAACCGCCAGACTGCTTTTTTATCTGGTGGTTTTTAATTACAGGACAAAGAACCTGATTTAATAATTCCTTTATTCTTGGTTCACCCTAAAGTTTTTTACGAATAGTATTAAAAAAGACAATCTTTAGGATTACATAAGATAAATTTAACCAGCATAGAGGTAAAAATGCCAGCTTTCATATTATTAAAAAACAATTTCCAAAATGATAACTCAACCTTAGAAACTTCCCCCTTCTGATCCTAATTGAAGGAATAAAAAAGAAGCAGGGTTTTGGACAATTCGCCGGCCAAAACCCTGTTTTCTTAAGGATCAACAGCTTAAAGATAATTAGAGTTCGATTTGCTGGTTTACACCATCAAATTAACATATCCCTAATCTTATGCAAGACATATTTTTTTTCCAGAGTAGTTTCTTTGGCGGTCTCGGTCACATAAACTGTGATCTGCTTGCGGTTGCCGTATGCAACGCCGGTATAAGTTGCGATATCATCGAAATAAAGATGAGAAGGAACGCGATATCAAAACTGTCGATGCCGTTGGCACCGTCGACAGCGAGGTATATAAAGGTCGTCCAGGGCAGAAAGGCCAAACCGAGGATGGCCAGGAAGAGTACTATTAAAAACAAGGTTGAAATATTCCGGGCTGAAAATCCATCAGATCAAAACTGCAAGACGCAGGCTGAACTAAAGTAACGCGGTAATTAAACAACACATTTTTTACTCGTCAAACCTCAAATTCTTGTTTGCATAAGTTTTAAAAAAACTTGTTGCTTTGTAACTTATAAATATTATTAACTTGGCTTTCTTAACGTTCCTTCTTTCATTACAGATCAAATAATTGATAATCACATGAAAAAATTATTTTGAATGGGGATAATATCAGTCATTGCTTGCTATCAAGATCGGAATGAGAAGTACTATTACTGGGGTTATTCAGAAATTCTTGCTGATATACCCTTATCTCCTGAAACATATTATTAATCTTTAAAATCGCGACTGTTTTTCACCTTTGTGAAGCCTGTAGATTAAGTAAAGGAACCAGGCTGCAAAATACTTCTTAAAGAAACCAACAGAGAATTATGATGGGTTATAAATGTTATAATGAAATTACATTTCGCATTCTGTTGCGATATATTATAAAACCAATGAGCTGGAGGAAAATATGCCACCTTTTAGAAGAATGGTCAGAAGGACTACCAGAAGAACGATTCGCCGGCAGAACTTGCTTTACGGCACAGGTGCTCCTGCTTCAAATGACGCGGGGTACGCACCTGCACCAGAACCGACCAATACACCCGCACCGGCGCCTGCTCCAGCGCCAAGCTCTTCAATGGCTGATGAACTGGCGAAATTGAGTTCACTTCGCGACCAGGGCATCATTTCTGATGCAGACTTTGAAGCCGGCAAGGCAAAGCTGCTTGGTATGTAGCCAGGTTGTTTTGTAAAAATTGTATTTAATCTGAACCGCCAGACAGCTTAATAGTCTGGCGGTGTTTGGTTTAATACCCCTTCATCTGCGTTTTATTTCCCCGTCCCTAATGAATTTTCCTGAAGGCGTATTTTAAACCAGCAAAGAATAAAGGATGCTTATTGATGTTATATAATTAAATAATTATGCTTGAATACTATGTTGAAACCGTTTAAAAAATATTCATATATTAATTTATTAGGGTTGGCGGCAGTCCTGACTCTTCTTTTTTCATCCTGTGATGGGCAAGTGGCAACTTTAGAAACCCTATCAAAAACAGCATCTCTGGAAGAAGTTCTTGCAGAACGGACGCCAGTGCCTACTGCGCAGGCAGGTCCAATCGAAGAAAAACTGGATGAAACGATCGCAGAACTTGGGTTGAGCGAAAGCGAGTTTCTCGGTATAGACATTGACGACTGGGCCAGTTTGATTTTGTACCTGATAATTATCTTCACCGTATACCTTATCAGTAAATTGATCACCCGAAAAGGTGTAAAAAAAATAATTCATAAGGCGCCAAAAGGGTTGGATCAGAGTCGGTTGGAGAAAGTTTTCTCTTTATTTTGCTGGCTTATCGTAATCATGCTGGCTTCCTATTTTTCCCTAAAATTAACGTTCTTAAACGATAATATAAGAACCTTATTACTGGACCTTTGTTTTGTGATAGGTTTCATTTTCGCTTATCGGATTGTTATATTATCGATCCGCATTGGTGAAGATTGGTATTTACAAAAATCCATTGAACAAGACCGTGCAAACGAACTTAAACCTGTAATTAAATTAATATCTACTATACTGATCACATTTTCGGCTTTACTCCTGTTCTCTATCTTTCTCTCACACTTTGGCATTAATGTATCCATAATCGCTGTTGTTTTGGGAATCAGCAGTTTGGCAATTTCTTTAGCGGCGCAGGATGCCATTTCAGACATCATTTCAGGTTTTCTCATCCTGGCCGATCGGCCATTCCGCATTGGCGATGGTATTGAAATTCAGGAAATAAATACATGGGGGGATGTGGTTGAGATCGGATTACGAACAACGCGAATTCGCACGCGTGATAATCGCATGGTAATCATACCCAATTCAATTATTGGGACTAACCAGGTTATTAACTACAGCTACCCGGATCCAAGTTATCACATTGACACGCAAGTTGGTATTGCTTACGGCACCGATATCGAGCGCGTGCGCAAACTGATAATCGACACTGTCAGAAATCTCGAAGGAGTGATTCCCGATAAACCCGTGAATGCTTTTTATAAAGAAATGGGCGATTATGCCATGATCTTTCAGGTTGGGTGGTGGATTAATTCCTTTACTGATACTGCCAGAGTAAGAGATAAAGTCCATACTGCACTTCAAAATGCGTTTGACCAGGCGGGGATCGAAAGCCCGTTCCCGACCCAGAGTATTAATTTATCAACCAAGCCGGCTTCAGTCAGTACTGATACTCAACCAGATTAAGCAATCTTAAAAAGGAAATCACCGAGTGGAAAATTTTGACCCAGAAAATGGCATTAATGAAAAGAGAAACCAAGATGGAGCAATAAACTTCCGATGGTTCTTTTTATTTCTTGGAATATTAAGCGCTTTTTGGGTATTTCTTACCCGATACCTTCATAAAAAAGCTTTGCGAAAAAAAGCTCCAATTCGCTTGATCAACCAAGCTGTCCATAAGGGCATTCAGGGGCTAACTGAAAGCGAGGCAGAGGCTTTACGGACCAAAGGTATGGATAATACCGTTAACTTTGAACCGCAGCGTAGCAGCAAAGATATGCTGCGGGATTATGTTTTGTCCGTTTTCAACATCAGCTTAATTGGCGTCGCCATTGTTCAGATCATGCTGGGATTATATACGGACGGATTTTTCAGTTTGATCGTTGCTTTACTGTGTATTGGCATACAAGTCGTTCAAGAATTATTTGTCACGAAGAGGCTGCAAAAAGTGGTGCAGGCAACACGCCCAATGGCGACTGTTATCCGTGATGGCCAGGCATGGAGCAGGGATCCAAGTGAGATTGTGCAGGGAGATGCTCTGGTTGTCGGGCCAGGTGATGAATTTGTGGCTGATGGTGTAATGCTCAGCGAAAGAGCCGATATTGGTCGATGAAACCAATGATAATAGGGGAAGGTGCTGTCATTACCAAGGTTATAGGGGATTATGTGTTATGCCGGCAGCTTCTGTGTCTCCGGGCGAGGAGCCTATCAGGCACAAATTGTGGGTGAGGAACGCATGGTTGCTAAACTAGTATCTCCGCCCCAAAACCCAAGAAAATATCTCACCCCGCTTGAAAAGATTGTAGAAAGAGTGCTCACTGTCATGCTGGTCATCGTTGCAATCATGATCAGTGTACTTTTTATGCGATATTCCAAACTTGATACCTCTGTAGGTGTGGATACGGATGCGTTTATCAGCGCAACAATCGTTATCTTCAATCTGGCGCCCGCGGGATTATATTTTATGGTTTTCCTGAATTATGTTACCGGTTTGCTTCAATTGGCAAAACAAGGCGCGCTTGCGCATCACGCACGGTCGATTGAAACCCTTGCATACACTTCGGAAATATGTTTAACCCAAGCAAGCACCAGAATATCTTCGGTAATTCGCATGGAAGCTGAGAAATTAGAACAAACGAAAAATAAAGGAGAATCTGAAGAATCAGATGACGTAGATGAAGCGCAAAAGAAACTGTCTGATTCGCGCATTCGTCAAATTCTTGGTGATTTCAGCCAAAGTGTGGTGAAAGACAATTTTATTGTCAGCGCATTAGCTTCGTCGTTTCCAGGCGAACGGCGTGAAATCAAGACAGAAATGCATTATTTCTCAGTTTACGGGTGGACCGCAGCTATTTTTGAAGATGATGATCTAAAGGGGGTCTGTGTTTTTGGTGAACCCCGAGTAATAGAACCATTTCTGGCAAAAACTGAGATTGAAGAAAAAAATAGAGAAAAGGACAAGGAAGAAAAAGAAAAAACTGTCTCCAGAACTTTGAAGACAGGAATTTCAACCATCAGCCGCCTTTTCCGCCGTGATAAGGACTCCAAAGGAGGAAAAGAGCATAGAAAAACCACAAGAAGGGGTTAATCCAGCTGAGGTGAGCATTAAAGAAGAAAATTTGGAAGCTCCCCGGAACATAGCACTCAAGAAAAAAAGAGCAAAGGAAAATCTTTAGGTTCCTTTTTTAAGCGCATCACCAGTTCTTTGAAGTCAGACAAAAAAGATTCAAAGGAGCAAGACAATAGCCTTAAAGAAGATGAACATGAAAATCAATTCCCCAAGGAGTTGGAATATATATTCGCATATTCTCCGGAGATTTCGGCTTTATATGATGAGAATGGAGAACCCATCATCCCGCACAATCTTCTTCCTCTCTGTCATTTGTACTACAGCAATGAGATTCAACCGGAAACGGTTGATGCGGCACGTAAATTTATTGAAGACGGAATTAAACTGAAAGTGTTTTCGCCTGGTAATCCTGACCGGGTGATTGATGCATTCCGGAAGGCGGGTTTGGGTATCAATCAGGGTGTTTCTGATAAGTTAATCCAGGCATCCGAATTAACTGCAATGGACAAAGATTCTTATCAAAGCGCTGTATCAGAAAAAACAGTTTTTTCTCATATTAACACTGAACAATCAAGGCAAATTGTGGAGACTTTGCAAGATAATGGCGGGGTCGTCACAGTAATGGCGGGAGGTCCTTCGGATTTACCCATTATGCAGCAGGCTGATTTATCAATCACATCAATTGAGAATAGCCAGGCTGCCATAAGTGTTGCCGACATCATTGTGTTTAAAGACTCTCCCAACGTGCTTTTAAGGGTGTTGAAGATGGGTCAGATTATCGTCACAGGAGTGATGGATGTTCTGAAACTATACATTACCCAGCTGGTCTATCTGGTATTACTGATTCTGCTGCTGGTCGGAGCTGGGTATGGATTCCCATATGATTCAAAACAGGGATCGTTTGTCGCAATTGTGACATTAGCATTACCTTCTCTGGTTTATTCTCTGTGGCCAATTTATTATCCACCACCAAAAGTCGATCAATTTGGCTCAATTCTGACGAAGTTTGTCGGTCCGGCCGCAATAGGGATAAGCCTGGCAGGAACCGCATTATTTATTTATTTCGCGGAAACCACCGGAGATCTAGCGTATGCCCAACTTGTGCTTACGTATATGCTGGTTTTTTCCGGCCTGGCATTGGTAATTACCATCCGTCCGCCAACTGGCCGAATCCCAGTGGAGAAATCAGGAGAATCAGGAGCAGAAGCTGAGATTACTTATAAACGCGATATAAATCCAACAATTTTCGCGGTTGTAATTTCGGCGCTAACTATCCTTTTGGCTTCGAAGGATTGGATGGAAAAATTCTTTGCCATGGATGATCTCCGACAGGTAAAGGATTACTTAATCGCAGCAATGGCTGTAATCGCCTGGTTGGTAGTCGTTAATATAATCTGGCTGCTTCTTCGGCCAAAAAAAAGCCGCAAAAAAATGGAAAATCAAAATGAACAAACTTAGCCATGGCGACAAGAAAAAAGATAATGGACTGCTGGAAACCTTAAAAAAAGTCTACCAAATTTGGGTCAAGGAACGGCCGGTTCAATATGCTGCGGCCATGGCTTATTATGCTATTTTCTCCATTGTACCTATTATCTATATCACCTTACTGATTGCCAATATGTTTTTTGAGGAGCTTTCAATTTCAGAACAGTTTTACGCAATTGCAAGCGAATATTTCGGAGAAGAACTTGTAATTTATTTACAAGAAGGTATTGCAAGTTTAGCCGAAACGGCTGATAGCGGTACTATCCTCACCTCAGTGATTGGGATGGTTTCAATTATATTTTCGGCTTCTCTTATTTTCTCCCAAATCCATTACATTCTTAATAAAATTTTTCAGGTGCCCCGTCGTACCGCGCGAAATGACCAAACAAATGATTCGCAGCCGATTATTGACATTTGCGATTTTGTTAGGAGTAGTGCTGGTTCTAATTGTTGCCCTGATATTAAACCTGGGAATTTCTTTTCTGGCATCGTATATTCAAATGAATTATTTGATTTCTTTTCTCAGTTTTATGGTACTGGCAGGACTTTGGATGCTTACCATCGGCTTGATATTTAAATATTTATCAAATACGGATATCGCCTGGAAACATATCTGGGCAGGTGCGGCTACTTCAGCTTTGATAACTTCATTATTGGTTCAGTTCATTGGAATATTTCTGGGTTTAAGTAAAGCAGGATCTGCATTTGAGGCAGCCGGTGAAGTAACTGTCTTGCTGATCACTTTTTATTTTCTGGGACAAATCTTTGTTCTTGGAGCGGTTCTTACCAGGGTTTTGGCAAGTCAAGAGGCTGAGGCAGACAATCCAGCAAATATAATAAAGCCGAATATCTAAGAAATAATAAGCCCTGCAAGATTTATGGCTTACATATTTTATTTTTGACCACTATCCAACCCATGCAAAAATATATTAATGCTATTTTGGAAATATTGAAAGCCATCTAATTTCGGACATATAAGCCTATCGCGGTATCAAAAATATTTACTCAGGAAATACGATATAATTAAAATCTAACAAAGCGGCGAAGTTCTCGGCCTGAGAAGAAATTTGTGCAAACATCGAATAAATCCGCTGGCAGAATTGGTCGGGTTATAAAGAGATCTACTCTTTGCAGAAAAAGATTGAAAAATACGCCCTGTATATGAAATCTTAATCCGCACAGGGATATTTAACACAAAACAATGGAGGATACATGGCAAAAAAACAGCCCGTCAAACCGAAAGAAAGAGGTTGCCTCTTAACAGGAATCATAGTTCTAATAGTGATTCACGGCATTATCGGTACTGCTGCCTACTATGCAATTCGAACACAGGAAGCACTGGATAGACCCTGGCTCATCTCATTAATGGTGCTGCATTCAATATTAAATATTATCGCTGCATTTGGGATTTGGAATTGGAAAAGGTGGGGTATCCAGCTTTATGCCGTTTCAACAGCTATTTCAGTTGTTGTTGGGATGGTTTCTGTTGGTGCATGGTCAATTTTCTACTTTATATTACCCCTGGTTATTCTTGGATATGTTATAAAGTCGAGATGGAAAGATTTTGGAATGGATAAATAAGAAGCAACAATAAAAGCGGAAAACTTTACATTATATTTGTTAGCCTCATATCTCCTCAATTTTTTGAGGAGATATGGTTTTCTCTAAGAAGTAAGAAATGTGAGTTTATTGCAGATCATAAGCCTTGTTAACGCCAGGCAGCAGCTGTAATAGAGAAATATGTTTAGTAACAAGCCCTTAAAAAATAAACCCCAATTATTCAAAAGATTGTCTTAAAAATCCTGAAAAATTTTCGGATAATGGATTGCTAACAAACTGCCGGTTGATAGATTTTCTAAAATTCACCGCAATCCGAATTAACAGGAACCAGAAGAAAAATAATTCATTTCAAAAATTCCTTGCTTGACAAAGGTTTGAATCCTGCATGAAAATTGAGCAGGTTCATAAAAACATAAAACTTCAGGGGAAAAAATAAACCCTAAAATACCCAGCTTTAAACACTATCGCTACCTTTTTCAGGATCTTATCATTGCTCTACCGGAATCCTGCCGGTCTTTCTAATATTTGTGGGCATTTTCCAGGCAATGTTTTCACAGACCTTTATTGGCGAACAGATTTTTGCATTCATGAGTGAAGGTCTGGGGCAGTAATCGGATCAACAGTCGTCGTTTTCATTTACGGCGCTATTGGGTTCATCACTGCCATACTGCAGCTTGTCATTGCCGAAAGCCTGCAGGTGATTATAAATATTGAAGCTAACACCAGTAAGTAAATAGATATAAAGTACGATCAGCAGGAGGCGGTTATAAAAATGCACTCCTAATGCTTTTGATTTACAGGGAGGCATAAATTATCAATGGGGAGGTTAGAGGGATGGGTAAAGAAAAGAATGAGTTGGATCTTACCGGTTCAAAATAGTTTGGTGTGATTTGTCGGCTTTGGTTTATCTTTCCAGGGAATATTTCTTTAAGTAGAGGAAAGTTTGCTTTTCCTGGTCTTCCTGGAAAAATCTGCTTAAGCGATACCAGTTTCAATGCGGCTTATTGTTAGTGAAACTCCTGCAAAATATTAAAACTTGATATTTCCCAATTCACTTGATTAATTAATATTCAGTAAATCATTTATCAAGAAAAGAGGTGTTGGAATTCTTTAAATTCTAACTGCAACCGAGAGCTTTGGGATTACTTTTACAAACCGGGAAACTATTGCCTGAGGAATGCATAGCTGGCTAATTTTCTCAGAGGTCTCTGGCTGATTGGTTTCATTAAGCGCATTCATATAGTAACTCAGCAGCTCTTGAATAGCCCCGATATCTTGTTCTTCTAACGGAACTATTTTGACCTCAGCACCTTTTCCGATTCTGCTTTTTAATACTTCCAGGTTGAATCCCATTTCAGGGGTTAGCATCTGGTAGACTACCCCCCCAGTCATACCTGAAAAGGCATAAAGACCTGGATCACCAAATATTATCACTCTGCCGGAAGTCATATATTCGCAAGCAAAACCCTTCAGGTTGGCATTTGTGCCGATGCTGCCGGTGCTGTCATCAATCGGATGGGAAATTTGCCCGCCAAGAATTACATCAGCGCCGGAAAGGCGGATACAGGCACGGGAATCGGCATTGCCCTGTACGATCAAGACCCCTTTTTGAGCCCCGTAGGCAAAACTTTTCCCCACACTGCCGTCGATTCGCAGACCGTCGTGGTTTAACCCTTTCATAATCGCCACCCGACCCCCGCTTGCGCCTTTTGCCACACCGTCCTGCGCACCCCCTTCGATTAATACATCTATTTGATCTGTTACCCAGGCAGCAAATCCATTCCCTCCAATAGAGGACGGGCTAAAATGTAAATGAAGCTGATCAATAGAACCATTAAGCTGCGGCTGACGCATTAGAGCGCCGAAAAGGTGCGAACCTAATGCCCGGTCATAAGCCATCACCTCATCCTGGTAGGTCACTTCTTTTTCCCCGTCATTGACTGCTTCCAGAACCGATTCGCTGATAAACCGGGTCAACTGATTTCGGTCGCGGGTTAACAATCGGCCTACTCCCGGTTCTCTCACTATGTTAGAATCTGCTAGAACAGGTGCAAACATTGCGGAAAGATCAATTCTGTCATTTAGTGCGCATTGCTCAAGCAGGTCAGCTTTACCAACCAGGCTTTGCAGGCTGCTTGCCCCTAATTGGCTGGTTAGTTGGCGAATTTCATTTCCTATCCCAGTGAAAAGATGCACCAACTGCTCGACGCAGGTATTATATTCTCCGGGGGAAAACTTTTTCAAACCTAACGCTTGCGCTTCTTCTATAGACTTTATATGAGTGGTAATTCCCGCATGGCATGCGCCTTCATTGCATTTTCGGCAGATTGTGCACCCGATCGCTATCATAGCCATGCTGGCAAAACCCACCCGGTTAGCTCCTAATAACACCATTTTTACTACATCTTCGCCGGTTTTCATGCCACCATCGCACCATAACTCAACCTTTTCGCGGATTCCTGCGTCTACTAGAGCACGATGCGCCTGTATAACACCAATTTCAGCTGGTAAGCCAACATGTTGAATTGCGTGTTTTCGGGCGGCGCCGGTAGCACCATCATATCCTGACAAATTAATGATATCAGCGCCTGCTTTTGCAACACCAACGGCGATCACGCCAATTCCAGGTACACAGGGGCATTTCACAGATATTTTGACCTCTGGATTTACTGTCTTCAGTTCTTCGATGAGTTGGGCCAGGTCTTCAATCGAATACAAATCATGATTGTTCGACGGCGAGAGCAAGGAAACATAAGGGGGTGTGTGCCGAGCTTCTGCTACCTGCGGATTTACTTTTTCTCCAGGCAGCATACCGCCTTCACCCGGTTTTGCTCCTTGTCCAATTTTAATTTCGATCAGGCTGCAAGTATTAAGGAACCCTGCATTGACTCCAAAACGCCCTGAGGCAACCTGCTGGCCGCGGTTTCTTTTATACTTTCCAAAAATCTCAGGAATTTCTCCGCCTTCGCCATTAATGCAGATAATATTTAATTTTTCGGCCGCATGAGCGTAAGCTTTGAATGAAAGTTCACCCTGTGAACCAAAAGACATAGCACCAATGATGAGCGGCAAATCATAACCATTAATAGTAATGTCAACTTTGTCTGGAGAAATAAAAGAGTCGGCTGATTTTATTCTTGTAATATGGCGTAGGGCGATAGGCGTTTCCAGAATTATCTGGCGGTATTTGTGTGAAATTTCCTCATAGCTGCTTTGACCTTTTGCATATTGCCCTATTGTCTTCCAAAGTTTAGGGTATAAGCGATCGATGCAAGGCAATTTTTCCTGAGTCTCACCCTGCAATTCCTGGGAGCGTTTTAGGGCATCTTTATCAAGGAATTCCCAATTAACCCCTGATTCGCTGCTGCCAAAAAAATTAGGGGTTTGAAAAATGCCAGCAATTTCCGGGGAAAGGCCAATTGAACTGCAAACTCGTCCATATCCACGTAATTCATGGCAGCCAATTGTTGAAATGACCTTCTCAAGCCCAACGCGCAAGGTTTTTAATATATTCGTTTGATAATCTAAATTGCCAGGTTCATTTTCGTTTTTTTCTTTATTGATGATTTGGGGAATTGCCAATATAGCATAAGGATTGACAGCGTTAGCCCCAAAACTGCATAATAAGATAATGTCATGGAGGGTCCTGATGCTAGCGCTCCGCACCACAATTCCAGCTTTTCGGCGCAAGTTGATTGCATCATCAGCAAAGCGTAAAGCATTATCAACAGCCGCGGTTGCCAACAGTGGATCCAGCCAGCTTTGTTTGGATAAAATGGCTTCGGTATCATCCAAAACCAGGCAAATGGCGCCAGATCTTACCGCCTCAACGGCAGTTTGAGTGATTTTAGTTAAGTGTTTCTTGTACGGATTGGCCTTCTTGGATTGACATGGGAAGCCAGGCAAGACATCCTTCAAAAAAACTCACCAATTCCTCAATGCTCAAGAAATCTGTTTGATTCGCCGCTCCTGGCGAAAAATCAATTTTGCCTGCGGCAGAATGTCCGCCAGAAAGTAAAGGGCGATTCAAGCATGATAAATTTTTCATTTTTATCAGAAGCTGATCCAATTTCAGGCCGCGTTCCTACCAGCGATCGGGTTGAAAATGCTTCACATTCTCTGCTCCTGTCAATTGCCGGATTTGTGACAACCGCAACAGTTTCTTTAAAGTAATCCGCCATGTTTACCCGATTCCTGCTCAACGCGGCAAGCGGACCATCAAATCCCAATGATCCAACCGGATCCAAACCAGATTTTGCCTGTTCCATCACTTCTTGAACTTGTTCAGTATTCCAGCCTGCGGTTATTAACAACTTTTCGTTTATTGAATAGCGGTTTTTGTCCTGATACCAGGGAACCTCAGTTTTCTCAGGGGAAAGTGAAAATAAGACTTTAGGATAATCGATGGTTTGAACAGCCATCGCCTGCTGCCTGTCAGTAGATGCTTCCGGATTGGCTGACAAATTGTATCTTTGGATATTTGAATTCTGTCCGAATTGTCCTGAATTTCCAAAAGGAAGGGCATTACTGTATGAATCCCGCTGCATGGCGGCTTTCATTACATATTGGCGGATATCACGATGTGAGAGGACCTCAACGCTTTGACCGCGGTGAATAACGAGCCCCATTTTTTCTCCCGGTGAAAGTGGGCGCGAATCAGTTACCATATCTTCCAGTTGAATGGCTCCTCGTTCAGAACTGAAGATATATTCTTTTTCTGTTTCGCTGAACCATAATGGCCGCAGCCCCAGAGTGTCCAGACTGCATATCGCTGTGTCTGCATAGCGCGCGGCAATGGCAGCCGGCCCCTGCGCGAAATGACCATACGCCTGTGTTAAACGGGAATAAATCCCGCTCAGCGAAGGCGGCAGGTGATCAATCTCATGTGGAGAGGGCGGAAAAATGATTTCCATAGCTTCCATCAAACTTAAGCCGCGATCAATGCAAAAAGCTTCAACGCTCTGTCAACATCCTGTGAATCCGAACCGCCTTTTGGAAGTTGAATCCCAATTTGCCTGGCTTCCTGACGGAATTGACTGATGGTATTAATTTCACCGTTATGGCCTAATAAGGAGAATGGCTGCGCCCTTTCAAAAGTTGAAATTGTGTTGGTGGAATAACGCGCATGGCAAAGCGCCATTACTGTATCATAACTGCGATCCTGCAGTTCGGGATAATATCGGGCCAGGGTTTCAACTGATCCGCGCATTTTATAAATAACCGTATATGAGCTGAGGGAGGCAAAATGGATAGGTAATTCTTCCTCAAGGGCTGAGCTTAACTGCAAATAATCTCTTTTCCAGATTTTCAGGATTCGCCGACCCCACTAACTGCCAGAAGGAGGGCGGTTTGACCTGCGCGTTTAATCCCAGAGCCTCAGTTGTTACTGGCCCGGGTTTGAGTAATAATAAATTCAACTCAGCCCGTGCAAAATGGCTGTTAACAATTTCCTTAATTGTGGAAATTTCGATTCCATAAGGGGTAAATAAGTGGCCGACCCAAAAGCCTGGCTGGGTTGTCAGGGAAGCAGGCAAACTTGCCCGGCTTAATTTCTTTGCCCAGAGCCCGCGGGGTATGTCGGTTTGCACACCGGCACCATCGCCTTCACCTTTAACATAACCTGTCCGATGCCCCATATTTGTCAACCGCCATAAAGCTCGCTTAAGCGTACCAAACGTGCTCTGCCCATTTTTGCGTGCGCTTAAAATAGAGAGCGCATGAATCATGTTCAGGCCCATAAGGCGAATCTTGCGATACATCTGTGCGTATAGGTTTGACTGTCATGATGTCCTCTCAGGTTTGAAACATGAACCTGTTTTCTGATCGAAAATAATCACAAAATAATTAAGATAAAGGGTTATGCATTTTAACCCAAAATCATAAAAATAGTGACGAATGTCATATAAAATATATGACAAATGACTGGGATGTAACTTTGGTACCGACAGTTGCTTTTATACTAAAGAAAAACACTTTCAGGGATTATTTGGTTGTTCCAAAGATGAAATAATTGTTAACGAAATGAATCACGGAAATGGAATCTTACTGTTTTGAAAATTACCTAATTTTATATGAAATACTATGTATCATATCCAGGAATCAAAATGAATGAATTTTCATTTCTTTATCGAAATTCTAATAAAAGCTATAACTCTGGCTAATGAAACTGATATTGTTCAAATTCTTAACATAATTTGATGGACAGCGGTCAAGATAAGCAACCGCTGTCCTTTTCTATAATTATGCGTTATGCAACAATTGGTAATGATGCCATCGCTTCATTAATTTCCTCGGCTGGATAAGCATAATCCTGCAATTCACCGGACAAGTATTGCTCATATGAGGCCATATCAAAATGTCCATGCCCGGAGAGATTGAATAAGATCACACGCTTCTCTCCTTTTGCTTTCGCGTCCAAGGCTTCATCAATTGCAGCACGGATTGCATGGGCACTTTCTGGTGCTGGTAGTATTCCTTCAGTATGGGCAAATTGCAGGGCGGCATCGAAAGTTGAATTTTGGTGAACCGACACGGCATCTATGAGACCAGCGTTGAATAAGGCTGATAAGCTGGGTGACATACCATGATAACGTAAACCTCCCGCATGTATTGTTGGCGGCACAAAACCATGGCCAAGTGTATTCATTTTTATCACTGGCGCCATCTTGGCTGTATCACCGTAATCAAACGCATATACTCCCCTGGTCATCGATGGAACTGCGCTTGGCTCAACAGCTAAGAGCCGCGTGCGTTGGCCATTCTTAAGGTTTTCACGCAAGAATGGATACGCAATGCCCGCAAAATTTGAACCGCCTCCAACGCAACCGATAACTACATCCGGATATTCATTTGCCATTTCCATCTGCTTGAGAGATTCTTCACCGATAACGCTTTGGTGGATCATGACGTGATTGAGTACAGATCCCAGCCCATATTTTTTGGTCCCTCCGGAAGCAGCTGCAACCTCGACGGCTTCAGAAATGGCTATTCCCAAGGATCCAGGATTTTCTGGGTCTTCAGCCAAAACTGATTGTCCAAAAGCGGTGAGGTCTGTGGGGCTTGCGTAAACTTGAGCTCCAAAAGATTGCATTAAAATACGGCGGTAAGGTTTCATATCATACGACGCTTTGACCATAAATACCTGCAGATCGAGATCAAAGAAATTACAGGCCATTGAAAGTGCTGATCCCCACTGCCCGGCTCCGGTTTCGGTTGTCATTGCTCTGACTCCGGCAGCTTTATTATAAAAAGCCTGCGCTACGGCAGTATTTGGCTTATGGCTGCCGGAAGGGGAAACACCTTCGTTTTTAAAGTAGATATGGGCAGGTGTATCAAGTGACTTTTCCAACCGGCGTGCGCGGATAAGTGGAGTTGGCCGCCAAAGTTTGTAAATTTCCCGTACTTCCTGGGGTATGTCAATATAGCGTTCATTACTGACTTCCTGTAAGATCAATTCCATTGGGAATAGCACTGACAGAAAATCAGGCGTGACAGGCTCAAGAGTCTGGGGATTGAGCACCTGAGCCGGCGGAACAGGGCTATCAGCAAGAATGTTGTACCACTGCTTCGGCAGATCAGATTCGTTCAGTAAAAATTGGATTTTCTCGGACATCGTATTCTCCTTATAATAATTATCTGCAGAATTCTGTATAACTCTTCACCCATTATTGGATGCATTGATCTAAGGAATAATCCTTCAAGGTGGATGGAATGTAATGCTAAAAAACGTCTGCTTCTCTGGAAACGGCATCCAAAAGAACACTTTAATATTTATTCCCCCGCGATTAAATATTAAGTTAGCCTTGGTGTTTGTTTTCATTTTCTCCTCAAATTATTGCTGCTGCTTTCTGTTCACTTTAGTGATGTTCCCGGGTAGGCTGAATATGGGCTTTAAATAAAATCGCGTTCATCCCAAATTGGGACGAACGCTAAGTCCGTGGTACCACCCATCTTAAGCGGCTATAAATAAAAAATCCCCGGTGATGCAATAGGGGAAAAGCCAGCCTCACTCTTTTCAGGTACGGTCACAGCTAATATACATTTGACTTATACCCTAGCCTTGTAACGGAGGCATTCCGGAGAAAGTTACTTATTCTTTCATTTTTTGAAAAAGACCAAAATGAAGAATTTCACCTTTCAGCTCCGAGGGCCATTCACCGCTATCGTTTCGGGCAGGTTTTCACCAATCTCCTGCTCTCTGTACCGTCGTGCAACGGATACTCGTCCTCTTCTCAGCTTCTATTGATATTGGGTAATATTATAAACAAAAAAAAACATACGTCAATAGCTATTTGGGTCTCCTTAAGAAGGATGTCTAGAACTCTACTGAACGCGATCTTAGGTTTTTATCTGAGAGAAATAGGATTCATAAGTCAGTTTTTTGGTTTGGTATTTGTGCCCTTTAAATCAATGCGTTTGAGGTTTGATCCTTTCAGATTTGCTCCATTGAGGTCTGCGCCAGTGAGAATAGGATCTCTGAAGTGTGCATCCAGGAGGTTTGCGCCTTTCAGGTTTGCGCCCGAAAGATTTGCGTAATATAAAACTGCGCCTGTCAGGTTGGCATCCTCGAGATTCGCACCGGATAACAGTGTCTTATTGAAGCGCGCGCGCGCAAGGTCTGCACCATTAAGGTTCGCGCCTGTGAAATTAGCGTTGTGGATAGTCGCGTTCTTAAGAATCGCTCCTGAAAGATTTGCGTTCTTTAGCCCAGTATAGATCAACGTACTTTTCGTGAGGTTTGCACCCTTGAGAATCGCGTTATCGAGAAAAGTACCTTCGAGGTTCGCGCCTGTGAGATTGGCACCTTCGAGGTTTGCGCCGGTGAGATTTGTGATAGTCAGGTTTGCGGCTGTGAGGTTAGCTCGACTTAGGTCTGCGCCTGTAAGGTCAGCTTTCTCCAGGTTTGCTCCCAAAAAGCTTGCGCTTGCAAGGTCTGCGCCTTTAAAATTAGCCTGCTGACCGCCATCCTCTTTTTGCAGCCATTTAGCATGCTTATCGAGAACTTCTTTTAGTTCTGCTTGCGAATATTGACTCATCTTGGATAATCCAATTAGTTTATACAGGATTTATAAGAAAACAGCAAATTCAGCTTTGTGATGAAATATTAATTTAGGGTCATTATAGGCTATCCGTACCCGGATAATATGCAAATATTATCGAACATCGGAATGTCTATTTCATGAGCTGTCTGGAATAAAATAGAACCCCACCAATCCATTCACAAAGACAATGATTTCAATAATATGAATCTGAAAAAAATAATGCATTCAGTTCATATTCCCCTTCTATGTTCAAATATTATCCTTAACCAACCAGGTAATTCCCGAATTTTCTTTCGAAAAAGATATATTTTATGTCATCCTTGTATATTAAAATATGCTTCCCGCTATCAAGGAATAAGAATATTTAAAAAGAAGTATGATAAACATAATGAATTCATTTCACTCCTCGGATATCGATTTTGAGATTGAAAGATTGAGCGAACAGGCACTTTGCTGGGAACCTGAGGCAGAAAGTCTTTTTGATGAGATCGGTATTCAACAGGGATGGAAATGCGTGGATTTGGGATGTGGCCCTGTTGGTGTGCTGGGTCCACTGAGTCGGTGGGTCGGACCTCACGGTCAGGTTTTTGGGGTTGATCAGAATCCTTTTTCCCTTCAGGCAGCCAATAAATTTATTAAACGAAATCATCTTGACAATGTAAAAGTCTTCAGAGGGGATATATATGACCCATCCCTGCAGCCAGATTCTTTTAACCTTAGCCATATGCGATTTATTTTTACGCAGATAGGATGCGATCGCGAACTCCTTGAGAAAATGGTAAACGTTACAAAAACAGGTGGGGTGATCGTCTCTCAGGAATCCGATTGGACGACATGGAATTGCTTCCCTCCCCAGTCTCCATGGAAAAAGCTGCGGAAATCGTTGATGGAATTGTATAAACTTTCAGGTGGAGATATCAATGCCGGCTTGCGGACTTATCAAATGTTCAGAGAGGCAGATTTGTCAAATATACAAATTCGGTCAGCGATATTTGCTATGCCAATCGGGCATGCATACAGGTCCGGCCTAATCCGCTTCGCAACGACAGAACGCGATAAGACTTATTCGAGCGGCAATCATGACTGAAGGTGAATTTAATAAAACTCTTGAATTATGCAACAGAATAGTCAATAATCCAGACATAATCATATTCAGCTATACCCTTTGCCAGGTGTGGGGTGTGGTGAAAAAGCTTTCACATAAAGCTTAAAACCAATGACCTAAAATTTTCGCCTTTTTCCTAAACCTGCAATCTGGTAATAGCTTGAATTACAAATATATCCTCTGGTTACACTTGATCAAATCTTGATAAATGACTGAGCAAATAAAACCGGCTGACCGGTTTAATGAAGAATGGTGTTTTCCGCTGATTCCGGCGCATTAACCGTATTCAGAGATAATATAAAATAAACAAATTATTTTTTCCCATTTGATTTAATGGCAAAATTGATATCCGAAAGCTTCATAAAGAGTTCTGATTAATGGAGGGCAGAAGTGAATGATTTCATTCAGGGGCTACCGAAGGTGGAACTGCATCTTCATATTGAAGGTACGCTTGAACCTGAGTTGATGTTTAAACTTGCCAAGCGCAACCAGATCGATATCCCTTTCGAAACCGTTGATGAAGTCCGAAGGGCATACAACTTCAGCAATCTGCAATCATTTCTGGATATTTATTACCGGGGGGCAAATGTCCTTCAGAGCGAACAGGATTTTTACGATCTGACATGGGCATATTTTATTAAAGTTCATGGCCAGAATGTACGCCACACCGAAATATTTTTTGACCCGCAAACCCATACTGAGCGGGGGATCCCTTTCGAAACAGTTATTAAAGGAATTCATAAAGCGCAGAAAGACGCGGTCACTAAATTGGGGATAAGCTCTAATCTGATCATGTGTTTCCTGCGCCACTTAAGCCCGGAAGCAGGAATGAATTTATTGGACGAAGCCAACCCATTTAAGGAATGGATTATTGGTGTGGGCCTGGATTCTTCCGAAAAGGACAGGCCTCCAGCCCTGTTTGAAAAGGTTTTTGACAAGGCGCGGGAACAAGGTTATCTTTCCGTCGCACATGCCGGTGAGGAAGGTCCAGCGGGATATGTATGGGAGGCTCTGAACCTACTCAAATCCCGGCGTATTGACCATGGTGTCCGGTCGATGGATGATCCAAAACTGATTGATTATTTGGTTCAGAATCGCATCTCGCTGACCATCTGCCCGCTCTCCAATATTAAATTGCGTGTTTTCTCAAAAATGAATGACCATAATCTGAAGCAATTGCTGGATAGGGGTGTACGCGTGACCATTAATTCGGATGACCCGGCTTATTTTGGTGGATATATTAATGAAAACTTCATAGCCGCGCAGCAAGGCCTGAATTTAACGAAAAAAGATTTATGTAAGGTCTGTGAAAATGCAATTGATGCTTCCTTTCAGGATGAAATCGGGAAGAAGTTATTAAGGGAAGAACTGAATGAGTATTGCGAGAAAAATGTTTAATTTCCTTATAAAAAGTTGAAAAATCACAAATTATTTATTTTTGAATAATATAATCAGATGATTTTTCCTGGATTTTCTGCCTCGTGATAACACCAAAAAAGCACCCTTCCCAGTCTGATGCCGACCGGATTCAGGCTCTAATTGATCGATGCGGTGGTGACAGCGATGCCTTTGTGGGTGAACTCCATCGATGCAGGCTTTCTCATATCAGCTTTTCTCAGATATATGCGTTCGAGACCTGTCCGCGGCAATATTATTTAAGATACATTTTGGGAAGAGAAGTCATGCCTGTCCCCGAATATTTTACTAAAGGTAAAGCCTTGCACCGCACAATTGCAAATGCTTACCGGGCTTTAAGCGAAGGACGAAGTTTCGGGGAAGAAGTAATTCATTACGATGGCATAAACCGCTATTCGCAGGCGGGCAATCATTTGCGAAATGGTTATCTTACATTACGCCAGAACATGCTGGCCTCGGATGAAGTGGTAGGGATTGAGAAGCCTTTTGTATTTCTGATAGATGGATGTATTCCGCCAATTGTAGGTGTTGTTGATTTGATACTGCGACGCGGTGATGTGATGATCTTGATCGACCATAAAACAGGGCGTGATTTCTATCAGCCGGATATTCTGCAGATAGCAATTTATCAAAGTTACCTGCGAGATGCTGGATACTATGGAGAGTGTGAATTCTATTATGACAGTTACCGCTGGGTTGAGAACCTGGCGCGCATACGCAAGCCGGCGTTTGAAAGAAGGAAGCTGATTATCAGCGCAGCAGAAATCGAAATCCAGGCAAAACGACTGGCGGTTGGATATGGCGGGATATTAAAACTGAAGCAGGGGAAGCTGCCTGAAAAGAAGGGCGACTGCTTCAGATGCGCTTTCAGGAATTGTTGTTAAAAGCAACGTGTTTGGTCGACATTACCGGGAATAAATAATTCTAGGGGAAGAAGAAAAAAATATTCGTTTTCTGATGACTTTATTGAATACCTGGTTGGATTCGAAAATATTAATTAATATAATTCTTAATGAGCTAGTGACTTATTCATAGGAACAAATTATTTTCTAAAAAAATGAATTGAATTTAATCATGTAATTTATAAATAATTAATCAAATATTAATAATTTCTTTTTAATTCTGCAATAAAATATTATTAGAAAGGAGACAAAAATGGTAACATTAGTTGTAATTATGGCTTTACTGCTTCTCGGTATGGCTGCAGTAATCAACTCGTCAAGTGCGTTTGACCTGTCAAAAGTAAGGCCGATTTCTAATACTGTTGAAATCAGCAGAGAAACGCCTGACGCAGTGCTTGCAGACGAACTGTGCAAAGGCAACATTGATCACGATATGTATGTAATGTTCGTCGCTGAAAAAATGGACTTGAAGGTTAGTTAGCCTTCATCCCAATATCGGACCATTTACGATATACGTAAATGGTTCACACAACGGATCGGGTTCATTCCTTTGAAAGGATTGAAGCCCGTTTGTTTTTTAAAATGGAAGAAGCATTTTTGCTTTCTTCAGCAATTTTCACAGACCATCCTGACAACCCAATTCATATAAGAAAAATTGATAGACAAGTATGATGTTAAATCGGATAACATATTAGCTGCCTAAAGTAAAAAAGCTGATCTTGTAGAATCGGTTTAGCAATCAGTGAAATAATTCAATTAATTTAATAATTGGAATAAGATATGGCATACTTTAATACAGTTATTTAATCCCTGAGACACATTAATTCGGTATATTCCAAAATTGATAAATTTAAACACAGGAGCCTCAGATGGAACTTAAAGAAAAAGTAGCGGTTGTGACCGGTGCGTCAGACGGTGTTGGGCGGGAACTGGCGCGAGAATTTGCCCGGCAGGGAGCGAAAGTGGTTTGCGCCGCCCGGCGCGAAGAAATGCTCAAAGCGACCGTATCTCTGATTGAGCAGGAAGGCGGATCAGCAACTTATGTTCCAACGGATGTGACCGACAGGTTGCAGGTCCAAAACCTTCTGGATGAGACTTTGAAGCGATTTGGTCCGGTGGACCTTTTGTTCAATAATGCAGGTGCGATGAATGCCATTGGTGCATCCTGGGAGCTCGATATAGACACGTGGTGGCATGATATTCAGGTTGACCTGCTGGGCACATTCATTTGCTGCCGTATGTTTTTACCTCATATGATTGAAAAAAATTCAGGGGTGATTATTAATATGGATGGCGGAGGGGGCACAACCGGCGCTTTTACTGGCGCATCGGCTTATGGCTGCGCCAAAGTGGCAATCGTGAGATTCACTGAATCACTCGCAGGTGAACTGGAAAGTGTCGGTTCGGCGGTAATGGCAGTATGTCTCAATCCGGGTTTTGTGGCAACTGAACTCAGCAAACGCGGTATTGATACACCATATAAAGCCCGGTGGGTGCCGCATGTGCTGGACAAGCTTGTCAACAATAAGGGTGTTCCAGCTGATCAATGCGCCAAGACAACCATCAAATTGCTGAATGTATTGGCTCCGGAATTAAACGGGCGCGCGTTTAAGAACGGCACGGATTATGATAAAGTTGCCCGGAATCTTGAAAAAATTAAAAAGAAAATTTACTGGTTTTGAAATATATAACGCTGGAATAATTTTCATAAGCAATTGCTTAAAAAATCCTCTACCCATACCTTGTTTTCTTTAAAAAAAGGGATGGGGTTTAATAAGTTATTCTTATGACCCACTGCCAAAATAATAGTATTCCAAAAAAGCTACCCAGCTTGTTTATCCCATTCCTCGCGGCAAAGTGATCCCACCTCACTGGCGGTGGTGAACCACACACCCGGATGTCCCTTAATGAACCTGATAAGGCGCTCAAGCAATTGAATACGATGGGCGCGGCCGATTATCTGTGGGTGCATGGTCAGTGTGAAAACACCGCCCTGCTCATAAGCTCCTTCAAATTCCATAGACCAGATCTCAAAAACATGTGCCGGTGAGGAGAGGCCTGAGCGGTATGGGTTGAAAAGAAACTGGAAATACGGCGCATCGTCAAGTTCCCAGGCGAAGGGTATTTCAACTATTCGTGATTGAGGATTGAAATTGGTTAGCGGATAGGGGTTAAAATCATCCCCCATTAAGCTGCTGTCATAGAGGAATTTAAATTCTTCAAAAAAATCCAGAGTGTTTTCGCTGAAATCACCGGCCGGCGACCTAAAACCCTGCGGCCGTTTACCGATGGTTTTTTCGATTGCGTCCATTCCCCTTTGGAACATTTCGCATTCCTTATCCTTCTCCAACTTGCTGACATATTCATGCAGGTAGCCGTGGTGGCCAACTTCATGGCCTTCGGCATGAAAACGTTTGACAATATCCGGATATTTTTCGGCATTTGCGCCGGGAACAAAAAAAGTTGCGGGAATATCATATTTCTTCAGAAGGGGTAGGATTCGCGGGACTCCCACTGTCACCCCGTATTGTCCCCTTGAGATGTATCCGGGAGTGTGCGGATAGTTGTTATACCACATCAATTCTGCATCGAGATCAAAGGTAAGAAGAACCACACATTTGGTATTTCCAGGCCATTTCATAAAGCCTCCTTGATGATTAATTAGATTTGAAAAATGTTTTGGGATTATAACATTTTGAAACCAATCACACACACAGAAACGCAACAAAAATAAAAGCCTACTGAGAATTTCAATGATGTTCTCCCTTAATAAAAATTCGCATCACCTAAGAAGAAAATATTCCTAAATACCCCACAAATTATTGAATATTTGTGGCATACTTGATAAGCATTTTTCATATATAAAAATTATTTTTTTTGGCTGCATTCATCATGGAAAAAATAACCACAATACATTAAACGTAAAGGCAGCGAAACCTTTTCATCACTGGCGATTCGCAATTACCGCCTGTATTACATAGGTCAGATCATTTCCACATCCGGCACTTTTATGCAAACTATTGCCCAGGGCTGGTTAGTTCTGCAATTAACCAACTCGGGTACTGCCCTTGGAATTGTTGTCGCACTCCAGTACCTGCCTATTCTGGTTTTCGGCTCATATGGGGGAGTTATTGCTGACCGATACCCAAAGCGCAAGATTCTTTTTATTACCCAGTCTATTGCGGGGATTCTGGCATTAATTTTGGGAATCCTGGTGGCTACAAAAATCGTTCAATTGTGGATGATTTATACCCTCGCGTTTCTTTTGGGTATGAACAGTGTTTTTGATAATCCAACGCGTCTGACTTTTTATATTGAATTGGTCGGTCCAGAAAAATTGCGAAATGCGGTCACGCTTTATTCTTCTTTGGTCAACTTATCACGCGTGATCGGACCGGCGGTGGCAGCAGGGCTTATAGCCACAATCGGTATTGCTGCATGTTTTCTATTGAATGGCATTTCATATTTAGCTGTGGTTATTATGCTGGCAATGATGCATACCGATGAAATGAATATATCCAAGCCTGTCCCGAAGAAAAAGGGACAACTGAAGGAAGGATTTCAATATATTACATCAACGCCAGTCATCGGATTTCCTCTTTTAATGATGGCTATTATGGGTATATTTACTTATGAATTTCAGGTCAGCCTGCCGTTAATCGCAAAAAATGTGTTTAACAGCGGCGCCAGTGGATATGCATTTCTTACAGCATCCATGGGCATCGGTGCAACAATTGGCGGTTTGTATTTTGCCAGCAAGAATAGAGGCGCACCTTATAAACTGGCCAGCGCTGCACTATTTTTCGGAATGGCTATTCTGGCAGCAGCCTTTATGCCCAGCCTGGTACTTTCAGGAATGGCGATGGTCATCGTCGGTTTCTGCTCGATCAACTATTCTTCTCTCGGAAACACAACGCTTCAGCTTGAAAGTGTTCCGGAAATGAGGGGAAGGGTGATGTCGTTCTGGACAATATCTTTTCTTGGGATGACAACTTTCGGCGGCCCAATTGTTGGCCGTTTTGCTGAGGTATTTGGGGGACGGTACGGATTGGTTCTGGGCGGAATCAGCTGCTTTAGCTGCAGCAGCTATCGGGGCAGTCACCCTGCGGAATTTTCAAACCTTGAAAACAACTTCGAATGAATCTGTTAATCCATAATGGATCATTTACTGACTTCAAGTAGGTAATACTTCACCACAGTAGAGATTTTCAAATATTCATAAGAATAATTGGTCATTGTCCATCAATAATCTCCAGGTGGCTTATCAAAAAACAAAGCTTGTTGAAGTAAATATTCAAATACGGGATTGATATTGAAAAAAATTTAGACTATCTAAACCAATTTCTCCCTTTAGGTCAAGCAGTTGCATAATTACATAGGCATTGCTTATACGCAAGGTATAAATAATGAAAAAGAAGACAAGCTATATGGCTGGGCTATTTTATTTCTTTGATAAAACCTTCTATCGCGGCAATAACTTCACTGTATTTTTCCCGATGAATACTATGTCCTGCACCGGGGATATAAATTGATCGGATGAGAGGATTGGTTCTATTTACAAAAGCAGCAATTTCTTTAGAAACGATTGCACCCTTTTCAACATCTGCTGTAATAAGAAGCATAGGGCAGCGGGATTTCTGTAAATCATCCTTCCAGGTAGTGTCGATCGAATTCATAATATGAATAGCTTTTATGGACATACGATACTTACTGTTTGCTGCAGGCAAAACAAATTCTTCTGGCCAGTCGGGATGTTTGGCGCGGATTGCAGATATTAATTGATCCCGGGTCATTGCCTGTTGGGCAAGCAGTTCATTTACACGTTTAGAGATTAAATCTTCTTTTTCACTTTCACATGAAGTCTCTCTGAAGGCAGGATCAATCAGAACAACTCCGCTTAATAAATCCGGGTGGAGCGCAGCCAGGTGGCAGCCCAGACTGGCACCCATTGAGTGCCCAATTACGATCGGATTAATGAGGTCAAGATGCATAATTAAAGAAGCCATATCCTCTGCCATTGTATCCATGTCGTAGCCGCTTTCAGGTTTGGATGAGTATCCAAACCCACGCGCGTCCATCAGGCTGACCCGAAACCTTTTTCCCAGATCCCGGGGAAGATTTCCCCAGCACAACCCGTCATCATAAAGACCGTGTTGAACAAAAAGATCCGGCTGCCCCTGCCCAGTTTGATAATAATTAAGTCTAATATCATCAATTTTAAAAATCTCTGATTTCATATATCTCCTAATTTAAACAAATTGGTATGATTGTGACCACTTGAAATACTATCCAGTGAATCCCTTTCTCTGACTATAAATAGAGAAAGGGATTCTTTCAATGGTTCCGCCAGAATATTTTTATAAATAAATGAGATTTATTAATTAACCGACCGGAAAATATCCATAAAGCGCTTGGTACGCTCGGGGTCAACCTGAGTGAAGAGTTTGCCATCCTCATGCATGCTGGAGGCTACAATAGTGCCGTCAAAAACCTCCATCAAAGGTATGAGGTTTTCATGGTTGGTGCTTTTGCATGCAACAACAGGGAACTCAGGGGTGGCTTTCTTAACTGCCTGCACTATGTCCAGATTTTCAGGAGAAATCGCCCAACCATGAGGTTGCGCGTAGATATCCATGGCAAGTGACTTGGCCATACTGAGCGGATCGCGTTCAGTTAAATCGTGACCGTGGTCATTGCCCAGGTTGTGGAAGAAATAAGGGGGTTCTATCTGCTTCATTCCCAGGTTGGCTTTCTTGCGATAGAGGTCGCAGGCTTGTGAAGTATAGATACCCTGATTAGAGGCTAAAACACCTGCAAAGTTACCGCGAAGGAAAGATGCGCCTGTGGCATTCGCAATGCACAATCCAGCGCCGGCATCATTAATGCTATTAATCCCAAAGGGGATCTTGATATCTAATTTATCAACCACTGTGGTTACTACTGCTGTAAATGCTGCAATGCCTTCTCCTGGCAGGCGTTCATAAAAAGGTATATCCGCTTCGTTCACGAACATGATGGACGTTACACCGTTATCAAGAAAGATTTGGGTGTCACGCAGAGCTTGTTTAATTCTTTTGGCCATCCCGCCTTCTCGGTCATAGCCTGTTGCTCCTGGAAGAGGGATAAGATGCGCGCAGGCGATTACATATTTCTCAGCCCCCATTAACTTCGCGATTCTTTCTTTATTGGTAGTCATCTTTTTGAACTCCTTAGTATTTTTGAATATCATGTGAGCAGTCTGGAAAATTGTGCTATTGTAACTATAAAAGTTGTAGCTTGTTAAACTTGGTCAATTATGAGTCTTCCTCCATTAAATATAATCTTCCCATCGACTGTCAATGACGCCTTCCTGCCGCAGATCTTTGACGATATCCCAATGGATGAGTGAATCATTGGTGCCATTGGTGCGCGAATCAGCGCGACCAAGCGCGATATGGACTGTGCCCAGGATTTTCTCATCCCATAAAATATCATTGGTAAAGTGAGTCAATTTTTCATTGAGGCCGATCGAAAATTCACCTACCTTGCTGGAACCCTCATCGGTGGCCAGGATCTTATGCAGATAATCCTCATTGGTCGATGCGCTGGCATTAATGAGTTGTCCGTTCTCCCATTCCAAATACATATCATGCATTAATCGTCCTGCCAGGACACCGGGATTTTCAAACCAGATATGGCCATTCACTGAATCTACAACCGGTGATGTGTCCATCTCAGCTCCCGGAAGATTGAAGCGCGCATCAGGCTTGCCCCATGTGTGCCCCTTGATCGACATTCTCAGGTCAGTATTTTTGCCAGTGAGGTGCACTTCAGAAGTATTTTCGAGCTTGGCAGCCCAGCGGCCCCATTCATCCAGGGCAGTTGAGTAATCAAGTAAACAGGCGTCAAAGTACATATCCATCACGGTTTCCAGGTCCAGCCCGGCCTGCTGGGCAAATGCTTCGTTGGGCACGCGCGTCAGTGACCAGCGGGTATTTTTCCAGCGGGCGGTTGAGACCACCCCGTGCGCCTGCTGGTTCTTGGCGAGCACGTCGGCGGGGATATCATGGAAGAGATCCAGGTTATAACCGCCGCGCAAAGCCATGTAACAATCCGCCCATTCCGTGGAAAGGATTTCAAGCTCCGGAGCCCATGAGTACTGTTCTTCAGAGCCGTACTTCATAAAAGCGCGGCGCAGGTATTCAGACTTCATTTGAATCTGGGGGAATCCGCCGGCTATGATGGTGGATTCATAGGTAGCCAGGGCAAGCGGCCAGGTATCAATCTCGTTCTGGGCGATGATGACCTTTTGGCCGGGTTTGACCTCGAGGCAGTAATTGACCAGCACGTCTCCCAATTTTTTCCAGCGTTTATCAGTTGAAAGTGTCATTTTTCCTTAAAATAATTTAGCAATTTCCAAATTTTTGAAAAATGGTTTTACCATGTCTGACGGTAAAACCATTTTCAATTGAATAATGAACTAAGACCTAATCGAGCATCTCTCAAAGCTTATGATAAATGCCTGATCTGGTTAGAGGGTGCGAAATATATCCATGAAGCGCTTGGTGCGATCAGCGTCGATCTGCCCAAATAGTCTGCCGCCCTCATGCAGGCAGGAGGCGACAATAGTGCCGTCAAAAACTTCCATGATCTGTTTGACATTCTCATGACTGGTGCTTTTGGCAACTACCAGAGGGAAGTCAGGAACGGCTTTTTTAACTGATTTGACCAGGTCAAGATTATCCGGTGACATGGCAAAACCATGCGGCTGGGCGTGGTCATCTGCTGCGATTGATTTTGCCTGTGCGACCACATCCTTGCCGGTCAAATCGAAACCTGCCATATTGCCGATGTTATTAAAGAAATAGGGAGGCTCTTCCTGCTTGTACCCGAGGTTTGCGCGCATACGAAAGAGGGACGGTGCTTGAGGGGTTATAAGGCCATAATTTGTAGCATATACGCCAAAAATGGTTGTGCGCATGAAGGTAGCACCAGTTGCGTTTGCAACTGCCATTCCAGAAGTTGCGTCAAAAATTGAATTAATCCCGAAAGGAATCTTAATATCAAGCTGGCTGACAACCGTATTGACGATGGTCGCAAAAGCGGCTACACCCTCGGCAGGCAGATGCTCGAGATAAGGAATGTCCGCTTCATTTACAAACAGAATGGAATGAACGCCATTATCCAACAGGATCTTGGTATCGCGTAATGCCCTGCTGATGATCTTTTTCATACCGCCCTCGCGATCGTAAGCTGGACCGCCGGGCAGGGCGATCAGGTGGGTGCAGGCAAGTACATACTTGTCCGCTCCCATATGTTTTGCAATTTTTTTCTTGTAGTTAATCATTCGTGTTTCTCCTTATTATTTTATTTTTTTTCTTTCTTTTCTGCCTACACAATCATAACGTATCAAATTGGAGTCTGCCTTCTTTAAGAATGGTCATTCCATCAATTATAAATTCACCTTCCTTACGCATATCCTTAACAATATCCCAATGAATGGCTGATTCATTGGTGCCGCCAACATGCTTATAGGCGCGCCCAAGTGCGATATGCATGGTGCCGTAGATATTCTCATCCCACAGGATGTCGTTGGTGAAATGGGTCAGTTTGTCATTCAAGCCGATTGCAAATTCACCGATCTTGCTGGCCCCAGGATCAGTTTTGATGATGCGGTGCAAATAGTCCTCGTTGGTAGATGCACTGGCTTTAACCAGCTCGCCATCTTTCCATTCAAGGTAAAGGTCATGCATCAACTTGCCGCCCAGGACGCCCGGATTTTCAAAATAGATGAAGCCGTTCACAGTCTCAAGCAGCGGCGCTGTAAAGGTTTCGCCTCCGGGAACGTTGATCGTAACCCTCGGGTCTGCCCAGGTGCGGCCTTTAAATGAAAGGCGCAGATCTGTGTTTTTACCAATGACATGAGCTTCAGATGTCCCTGCCAGCTTGGAAGTCCATTTATTCCATTTTTCAAGGTAGGCATCATAATCAAGCAGGCTGGCGTTGAAATACAGGTCTGTAATAGTCTCAAGGTCCAGACCAGATTGCTGGGCAAAGGCCTCGTTAGGTACCCGCGAGAGCGTCCAGCGTGTGTTTTTCCATCGTGCTGAAGAGACCACACCATGGGCATGTTGATTTTCTGCCAGCACATCAGCGGGGATCTCGTGGAAGATATCTAGGTTAAAGCCACCGCGCAGAGCAATGTAGCAGTCTGCCCATTCCATTGCCTTTATTTCCAATTCGGGCGGCCAGGAATATTGAGCCTTTGTACCGTATTTCATGAACGCTCGGCGAAGGTATTCAGATTTCATCTGGATCTGGGGAAAGCCGCCAGCCTTAATCGCAGCTTCGTAGGTGGCCAGGGCGAGGGACCAGGTTTCTGGTTCGTGCATGGCAATGTATACTTTTTCACCGGGTTTGACCTCAACACACTGGCTGACTAGTACTTCACCCATATGTTTCCAGCGTTTGTCTGTAGATAACATAAACACTCCGTTTTTATTAATCTAAAAGAAGCCTGCCGTCCTTGAGGATGGTTCTACCGTCAACCATCAACTCACCTTCCAGGCGCAGATCTTTGATGATATCCCAGTGAATGGCAGACTCGTTTGTCCCTCCGGCTTTCTTATAAGCGCGTCCAACAGCGATATGCATTGTCCCGTACATCTTCTCGTCCCAGAGAATGTCGTTGGTGAACTTGGTCAGTTTGGGGTTCAGTCCTATGGCGAACTCACCGATCTTGCTGGCGCCCGAGTCGGTTGCAAGGATTTTATGCAGATAATCCTCATTTGATGATGAAGTGGCTTTTACCAAATTACCATCCTTCCACTCAAGGTAAAGATCGTGCATCAGGCGGCCGCCAAGCACGCCGGGGTTTTCGAACCAGATATGGCCATTTACAGTATCTTCCCATGGGGAAGTGTAAGTCTCTGCACCAGGCATATTTGCACGGGCATTGGGAATGCTCCACTTGCGGTTTTTAATAGACATGCGCAGATCAGTGTTCTTTCCTTTTAATTGCACTTCCATGGTTCCCTCAAGCTTGGCTGCCCACTTTGCCCATTCATCCAGCGCTGTTGTGTAATCGAGCAGGCAGGCATCAAAGTACATATCCGTAACTGTTTCAAGATCCAACCCTGCTTGCTGCGCAAACGCTTCATTGGGCACACGGGTCAGCGACCAGACAGTATTTTCTGTTCGATTGGCTGAAACAACCCCATGCGCTTTCTGGTTTCTGGCGAGCGCGTCGGCGGGTATGTCATGATATATATCCAGATTGTAGCCGCCGCGCAGGGCCATGTAGCAATCCGCCCAGTCGATACTCAGCGTCTCCAGTTCAGGCACCCATGAGTATTGCTCTTCTGTGCCATATTTCATAAATGCTCTGCGCAGGTATTCTGACTTCATTTGAATCTGAGGGAATCCGCCGGCCTTAATGGTAGATTCGTATGTAGCCAGGGCAAGCGGCCAGGTTTCTATTTCGTTCTGAGCGATGATGACCTTTTGGCCGGGTTTGACCCCAAGGCAGTAATTGACCAGAACATCTCCCAATTGTTTCCAGCGTTTATCAGTTGAAAGCATAATTTCCTTCTCCTCAATAAAATTATTTTAGAAATAAAACAGGTTTCGCAAAAAAATTCAGCGAAACCTGTTGTTATTCATTTTATTGGACCTTACCGCAACTTAGAAGTCCCTATTTTCCATCATGACTTTCAGTGCGTTTGGCTGCTGTGCCATTTCATAAGCTGCCTGAGCTTCTTCCACCGAGAAGCGGTGAGTGACCAACGGTTTGAGGTCAATGGAATGGCCTTTGATCATATCAGCTGCGGTTTGTACATCCACCGAGCGAAAGCCGGAGGTACCCAGGACAGTCACGCGTTTGTAATGGACTTGGTCAGCGGAGACATCCAGCATGGTGCCGGTGGGCATACCGCCGAACATATGGATGCGGGTGCCGAGGCCAGCGGCCTGGAAGGCCGAATCCGCAACCGGTTTGGTGCCTGCAGCCGCGATGATAACATCCGGGCCTTCACCGCACAGGCTGCGTGCCCATTCGCCGACATCCTCGCCCTTGGTTGGATCGATCACATCAATACCTAAACTCTTGGCCATTTCACGCCGGAATTCACTGGGTTCGCTGACCATCACGCGGCTGGCGCCCCAAGACTTTGCCAACAGGGCATTCAACATACCCATAAATCCAGCGCCAAGAACCAGAACCGATTCACCGGGTTTGAAGCCAGTTGAGCGTAAGCCAAGAATGACGCAAGCGAGAGGTTCGGTCATGGCACCTTCTTCCCAGGTTACATCAGCGGGCATAACCCAGCCTGCTTTTTGAGCCAGCCAGGGTTTGAACGTTACAAAATCTGAGGTTGTACCGCCAGACTGGAAAGTTTTTGACCGGCAAAGCTGTTCTTCGCCTGACAGGCAGAATTTGCAGTGCCCACAGCCGCAGAAAGGAGAAACAGATACACGATCGCCCTCTTTGTATTCTTCCATCGTTGTTTTAGCAACAACACCTGAGAACTCGTGGCCAAAAGAAAATGGAAGCGGTTTATTAGGTTTTTTCAATGCTTTAATAGTTTTCACATCTGTGGCGCAGAAACCGGTTGTATTTACTTTTAACAAAAATGCCTTCTTTAAATTCCGGTTCAGGAAGGTCATGTTTGACCTCGATCGTATTAGGGGCAACAAATAGTGCTGCTTTCATTTTTCAAATCCTCCGAGTTAGTTTTTATAGAATAATAATTTGACATTGCGTATTACGCAATGATTATCCCATCATTTTAGAGGGAATTAAAATCCCTATTTTCCATCATGACTTTCAGTGCGTTTGGCTGCTGTGCCATTTCATAAGCTGCCTGAGCTTCTTCCACCGAGAAGCGGTGAGTGACCAACGGTTTAAGGTCAATGGAATGGCCTTTGATCATATCAGCCGCGGTTTGTACATCCACCGAGCGAAAGCCGGAGGTACCCAGGACAGTCACGCGTTTGTAATGGACTTGGTCAGCGGAGACATCCAGCATGGTGCCGGTGGGCATACCGCCGAACATATGGATGCGGGTGCCGAGGCCAGCGGCCTGGAAGGCCGAATCCGCAACCGGTTTGGTGCCTGCAGCCGCGATGATAACATCCGGGCCTTCACCGCACAGGCTGCGTGCCCATTCGCCGACATCCTCGCCCTTGGTTGGATCGATCACATCAATACCTAAACTCTTGGCCATTTCACGCCGGAATTCACTGGGTTCGCTGACCATCACGCGGCTGGCGCCCCAAGACTTTGCCAACAGGGCATTCAACATACCCATAAATCCAGCGCCAAGAACCAGAACCGATTCACCGGGTTTGAAGCCAGTTGAGCGTAAGCCAAGAATGACGCAAGCAAGAGGTTCGGTCATGGCACCCTCTTCCCAGGTTACATCAGCGGGCATAACCCAGCCTGCTTTTTGAGCCAGCACAGGTTTAACGCCGACGTAATCAGAGGTTGAACCGCCAGAAAAGTTGGTTTTGCTTTTACAAAGCTGTTCTTCGCCTGACAGGCAGAATTTGCAGTGCCCACAGCCGCAAAAGGGAGAAATCGAAACACGATCACCTTCCTTGTAGTTATCCATCGTTGTTTTAGCAACAACACCCGAAAACTCATGGCCGAATGACATGGGCAAAGGCCTGTATGGCTTTTTAAGCCCTTTGATCATTTTCACATCCGTGGCGCAGAAACCGGTTGTATTTACTTTAACAAGAATACCTTCTTTGAACTCGGGTTCAGGAATATCACGCTTAATCTCGATTACATTTGGCGCTACAAATAATGCTGCTTTCATAATAACCTCCATATTAGATCTGGTTGAATAATAATTCGCCATCACGCATGACGCATTTACCGTCGACTGAGACTTCACCTTCATTGCGCATTTCTTTTACCACATCCCAGTGAATGGCAGATTTGTTTTCGCCGCCAAATTGCGGGTAAGCGCGCCCAAATGCAATGTGAAGCGTTCCATAGATCTTCTCATCCCACATAATGTCATTAGTAAAGCATTGCAGTCCTTTGTTGGTTCCAAAGGCAAACTCACCCAGCAAGCTGGCGCCTCCATCAGTTGCAAGCACATTATTGAGAAAATCTTCGTTTTTGGAAGCGGTTGCTTTGACAAGCTTCCCTTTTTTCCACTCAACGGTCATATCCGGGATCAACCGACCGCCGAATACACCCGGGTTGTCCCAATAGATCTGACCGTTAAGTTTTTCATTGTTGATCGGGGTAGTGCCGATTTCACCACCGGGAATATTCATTTCAAGGTCAGTGGCAACCCAGGTGCGGCCGTCGATTTCGAACTCAAGGTCAGTGTTCTTGCCGTTGATATGCACAAGTTGAGGTTTATCGGAAACCATTTTTTTTGCCCATTGACCCCATTTAACCATGGCCGCTTCGTAATCCATCAGGCAGGCATCGAAATACATATCGACCACAGTCTCAAGATCGAGCCCGGCATGCTGTGCGAAGGTTTCGTTCGGAACCCGGGATATGAGCCAGCGGGTCTTTTGCCATCTGAGAGTTGACACTTTGCCGTGAGCGGACATGTTTTTGGCCAGCGCATCTGCTGGTATATCATGAAAGATCGAAAAACTGTAACCCCCACGCAGGGCAATATAACAATCTGCCCAGTCCATGCTGAGGGCTTCAATTCCAGGAACCCACGAATATTGGGCTTCCGTTCCATATTTCATGAAAGCATATCGCAAATAAGCTGATTTCAATTGAATTTGTGGATAGCCGCCAGCTTTGATAGCGGCTTCATAGGTTGCCAGCGCCAAAGGCCATGTCTCGGGTTCTTCCTGGGCAATCATCAACTTTTCCCCAGGCTGCAGTTTGACACATTTATTGACAAATACTTCCCCAAGTGTTTTCCAGCGTTTATCCGTATCGAGCAACTTTACCTCCGAAAATTAGGGATGATTGTATAATCTGGCTCTCAATTCGCCGAAAAAATAATCCAGAAATGCAATGGAATAGTATTCATCATTGTATAAAACTGCAATAAATACAAGCAAAAACGAACAATTTATTGTACTGTTTTGAAGAATATCATTCATTATATCATCAATACATTGTACAAAAAATCAATACAATAACCAGGCAAGAAAAAAGATTTAAAACAAAAGCAGCGGGCATTTTGTGCCCACTGCTAATTAAAAATATATGGGGTTATCTTAACTGTATATTGGAGATTCTATGCATGAGGTCCTTGTTGACTGGATAAAGTTCGCGGTAGATCTGGTAGAGTTCGTTGTATTTCTCATGGGCTTCCGCGTTGGGGGAGAGGACCTTTTCGATCTTGACCCATTTCTTGACATCTGATCCGCTGGAATAGAGGCCAATGCCTTTAGCTGCCAGGAAAGCATCGCCATAGCAGGCGCCGACCTTGACCTCGGGGATTTCCTGTGAGAAGTTGCAGATATCGCACACCATCTGCATCCAGGGCAGGTTGTAAACGCCGCCGCCGATGGCGACGATGTGCTTGGGATACTGGTTATCATTCCAAAAATCTTCCATATTATGGCGGATGCCGTAGCCGACGGATTCGAGCAGAGCGCGGTACATATCGGCGCGGGTGTGGCGCAGGTTAAGGCCGAAGAACATACCGCGGGCATAGCCGTCGAAGATGGGGTTGCGTTCGCCGGAGAAGTAGGGCAGGGCGACCAGGCCGTTGGAGCCGACGGTGGACTGGAGGGAGAGTTTTGCCAGGGCGCTGAAAGCATTTTCGCCGCCGGCTTTCTGGGCTTCCAGTTCCTGGAAACCGAGCTGATCACGGAACCAGGTGGTGAGGCTGCCCACCGTGCCAAGACCACCCACGTAACCATATTGATCGGGGTACATCAGGCGGAAACCGGAAACGTGTTTACCCTGGAAATGGCCGTCAAAGATCATATAGAAAATATTGGATGAGCCATACATCTGCATCATATCACCGGGATCAGTAACACCGACACTGACAGATTCAGAGCTGGAATCGTTGCAGCCGCCAACGATGGGGGTTCCTTCAGACAACCCGGAGAGCAAAGCGCCTTCTTTGTTAATCCTGCCTGCAATTTCGGAAGGCCAAACACATCGGGGTAGCATGGCAGGATCGATATGGAAATAATCAAAGTATTGCGGATTCCAATCGTTCTGATTATTGTCATATAACGGGTAGAAACCCATTGTGTCAAGAACATTTTGAGTGAGCTCTCCGGTCAATTTCATAATCACGTAGTGGTGGCCGCTGTAGATGTGCTTTGTTTTTGCCCAGACCTCAGGTTCGTTTTTCTGCACCCAGCGGAGTTTCGGAGGGATATTCTGGTTGGAAACAAATGTCCCCAAATCACGTTTGACTTCCTCAACTTCTTCGGAGGCGCGCGTGTCTACCCCGTAGAGAATGCTGGGGCGCAGGGCTTTGAGGTCCTTATCCAGGAAGACAATGGCAGTACTGATTGAAGATATGCCCACACTAATGATTTCTTTGGGGTCTATGCCCGACTTGGCAAGCAAGTCCTTGACAATGAATAAGAAGTCTTTCATCCATACACCCTCCGGGTCGTGTTCCATCCAGCCAGGTTTGGGGATGGAGACATCGTGAGGAATGCTGCTCTGGAAGAGCACCTTGCCATCTGTGGTAACCAGCACGCCCTTCGACGAGTAGGTTCCTATGTCACAGCCCAGTAAATACCCTTTTTCCATACTTCACCTCTTATTTTTAATAAATTTTATATTTCCCGCGGCTTAATTTATACACTTAGCCGCGACTTTGTATTGCCGAGATTCTGTGCATGAGGTCCTTGTTGACTGGATAAAGTTCGCGGTAGATCTGGTAGAGTTCGTTGTATTTCTCATGGGCTTCCGCGTTGGGGGAGAGGACCTTTTCGATCTTGACCCATTTCTTGACATCTGATCCGCTGGAATAGAGGCCAATGCCTTTAGCTGCCAGGAAAGCATCGCCATAGCAGGCGCCGACCTTGACCTCGGGGATTTCCTGTGAGAAGTTGCAGATATCGCACACCATCTGCATCCAGGGCAGGTTGTAAACGCCGCCGCCGATGGCGACGATGTGCTTGGGATACTGGTTATCATTCCAAAAATCTTCCATATTATGGCGGATGCCGTAGCCGACGGATTCGAGCAGAGCGCGGTACATATCGGCGCGGGTGTGGCGCAGGTTAAGGCCGAAGAACATACCGCGGGCATAGCCGTCGAAGATGGGGTTGCGTTCGCCGGAGAAGTAGGGCAGGGCGACCAGGCCGTTGGAGCCGACGGTGGACTGGAGGGAGAGTTTTGCCAGGGCGCTGAAAGCATTTTCGCCGCCGGCTTTCTGGGCTTCCAGTTCCTGGAAACCGAGCTGATCACGGAACCAGGTGGTGAGACTGCCCACCGTGCCAAGACCACCGGCAGTACCGTACTGATCAGGATACATCAGGCGTACAGTATGGATATGCTCGCCGTTAAATGGACCATCAAAAAGCATATAGAAAATATTGGATGAGCCATACATCTGCATCATATCACCGGGATCAGTGACACCGACACTGACCGACTCAGCGCTTGAATCGTTGCAGCCACCAATAACCGGAGTGCCTTCCGCCAAACCAGAGATCGCCGCCCCCTCTTTATTGATATAGCCGGCAATTTCTGTTGTCCACACTCTGCGGGGCAAGATAGCAGGATTGATATGAAAATAGTCAAAATATTCTGTATTCCAATCGTTCTTGTTATTATCGTATAAGGGATAGTAACCGATTGTGTCAAGAAGATTTTGGGTTATCTCTCCGGTCAATTTCATAATCACGTAGTGGTGGCCGCTGTAGATGTGTTTTGTTTTTGCCCAGACCTCAGGTTCGTTTTTCTGCACCCAGCGGAGCTTTGGTGGGATATTCTGGTTAGAAACAAAAGTTCCCAGATCTTTTTTTATTTCTTCTACTTCCTGAGAGGCGCGGGTGTCAACACCATAGAGGATACTGGGGCGCAAAGGTTTCAGGTCTTCGCCTAATAATGTTGTTGCGGTTCCGATAGAAGAAATCCCGACGCTTAGGATCTCCTTTGGATTAATCCGCTTTTTGCCAGGAGGTCTTTGACAATAAACAGAAAGTCATGCAGCCAGACCCCATCGGGGTCGTGTTCCATCCAGCCAGGTTTGGGGATGGAGACGTCATGAGGGATACTGCTCTGGAAAAGCACCTTGCCGTCTGTGGTAACCAGCACGCCTTTGGATGAGTAGGTTCCTATATCGCAGCCTAGTAAATATCCTTTTTTCATCTTTCGCCTCGTTTATTGAAGTATTTTAAAAACGTTTTTGAAACTCCATTAAGCGCGTTTTTGAATTGCCGAGACTGCGTGCATTAAATCTTTATTTGCCGGATATAGTTCTCGATAGATGTCATAAAACTCCTGATAATCTGCATGCGCTTCGGGATCAGGTTCGACAATGGTCTCTATTTTTACCCATTTTTTGACGTCTGATACTTTCTCATAAAGCCCAATACCCACAGCAGCCAGGAAGGCATCACCATAGCAAGAACCGATTTTCTCAACAGGAATTTCCTGCCGGATATTACAGATGTCGCTGACCAATTGCATCCAGGGCAAATTGTACACACCGCCGCCGACTGCATAAATATGTTCTGGGATTAAATTATCAGCCCAAAATGGTTCAAGGCAATGGCGGATACCAAACCCGATTGATTCCAGCATAGCACGATACATATCCGCGCGGGTGTGTGTCAGGTTCAACCCGAAGTACATTCCAGTGGCATTGCCATCAAAAATTGGATTTCTTTCGCCTGAAAAATATGGGAGCATGATTAAGCCGTTTGAACCGATTTTGGACTGGCCAGTAAGCTTTGAAAGTGCGGCGAATGCATTTTCACCGCCCGCTTTTTCCGCCATCAATTCCGGAATGCCCAGCTGGTTTCGAAACCAGGTGGTGAGGCTGCCTACCGTTGCCAGGCCGCCGCCGGTTGCAAAGCGATCCCTGGTCATCGAGCGAAGAGCTTTAATGTGCTCGCCTTTGAATGGACCATCCGTGATCATGTAATAAATATTGGATGACCCATACATCATCATCATATCACCGGGAATTGAGACACCTCCACTGACCGCTTCGACTGCGGAGTCATTAGCACCGCCAATAACCGGTGTCCCCTCAGTTAAACCTGAAAGAAGCGCGCCTTCTTTGGTAATACGGCCAACAATATCTGTTGTCCAGACTAATTCTGGCAGAATTTGGGGATCCACCTGGAAGTAATCGAAATATTTTTCATCCCAATTTAAGATTGAATCGTTGTAAAGGGGATAATAATTGTGGATGTCATTCAGGTTTTGATTGATCTGGCCGGTCAGCTTCATGATAATGTAATGGTGCCCGCTGAAGATGTGACGCGTTTTTTCCCAGACGTGGGGTTCATTTTTTTGAACCCAGCGCATTTTAGGAGGAATATTCTGATTGGAAACAAAAGTCCCAAGATCTTTTTTAATCTCTTCTACTTCAACAGTGGTACGCGTGTCAACACCGTAGAGAATGCTCGGGCGAAGCGGTTTGCGTTCTTTGTCTAACAGCAGCATGGCGCTGCAAATTGATGAAACCCCCAATCCAAGAATTTCTTTAGGGTCTATGCCAGTTTTTTTAATCAAATCCTTGACAATGAATAGAAAGTCATACATCCAGACATCATCCGCATCGTGTTCCATCCATCCTGGATTGGGAATAGAGACTTCATGGGGAATACTGCTTTTTTGAACTACTTTTCCATCTGTGGTGACAAGAGCGCCCTTGGAGGAGTAAGTACCGATATCCACTCCAAGCAAATAGCCTTTTTGCATTGAATTCCTCCAGCGAAGAGAGATATGAGTATTTTACTAATAAATGTTCGGAAAAACTACCATTTTTTCTGTTATGAATGTATAAATAGTAAAATCGTATTTCCAAATTTTTTTGTAAACCGGAGGCTTAAATGTTAAGTACTGACAAGCGTTGGAAACAATTTGGGGAAGTACTGGTCAATTACTGCTGCGCAGTAAAGCCAGGCGAAAAAGTGGCAATAGCCATGTATGAACCGGAAACCTGGTCGCTGGCACTTGCAGCTTATGAAGCTACAATCAAGGCCGGGGGATACCCGCAAATCCAGATGAAATCGGAATATCTGCGGCGGGCATTTATGAAATATGGCTCTGAGCAGCAATTCAGCTGGGTGCCGGAATTGGAGATGCTAAGCATTGATTGGGCAGACTGCTACATGGCCCTGCGCGGCGGTTATAACCTGGATATTTATCACGATATCCCCGCGGATGTTTTGGCCAAAAATCAAAAGGCGCATGGCGTTGTATCTGCCAACCGCACTGAAAAAACCCGCTGGGTGGTAACCCGCGTACCGAATGAGGCTTTCGCGCAGCAGTCCGGCAGTGACCTGGAATCCATCACAGATATGTATTTTGACAGCGTCTTGATGGATTATTCAAAAATATCCAAAGACTGGGATCGCTGGGCGGAAAAACTGAACGGCGCCGATGAATTCCACATTTTGGGAAAAAATACTGATTTTAAATTCTCTGTAAAAAACCATATCTGGTTTGCTGATCACGGTGAGTCCAATATCCCCGGCGGCGAGATTGCCTCTGGGCCAGTTAACAATACGCTTAATGGGCATATCTGGTTTGAAAATCCTGCAGTTCTTGGCGGCCGGTTAATGCATGACACCTACCTTGAGTGGAAGGATGGCAAGCTGGTGAAAGCCACTGCCTCCTCTAACCAGGATTACCTGCAAAAGATCATTGCTTCTGATGCGGGTGCCAGCCTGCTGGGTGAGATTGCGTTTGGCACCAACACTGGTATAACCCAATTTACCAATGATATCTTTTGGGACGAGAAAATTTACGGCACTATTCACATCGCCCTTGGACGTTCCTACGCGAATGCGATGGGGAATACCTCTGATTACAATTATTCTGCCATTCACTGGGACATCATCAAGGATATGCGCCAGGAAGGCGAAGTGATCGTTGATGGCGTTACTGTAATGAAGGGCGGAAAGTTGTTGTTCGACGAAATCTAAGATTCTCTTAAAAAAAAGAGGCTGACTGAAAGGTCAGCCTCTTTTTTGATGCTTGAAAAGAATTACCCCTTATTGACAGACGATGTAATTTCAAACCAATGACCGAGCACATCATAAATGATGTCGCGGGTCGCATCTGCGATTTTACCAAGCGCTTTGGGCGATGTTGCGATAATTTCAGCGGTCTTGGCTTGTGCTGGAGTAATCCAGTCGTGGAAAACATTGATCTTGCGAATGCCAAGCGAAACAGCCTTGCGGATGTTGTCATCGCCGGTGCCGGAACCGCCATGAATCACCAGCGGAACTGAAACCAGCTGATCAATCATTTCAAGTAGTTCAAAATCGATGTGTGGTTCGCCTTTGTATTCGCCGTGGACAGTCCCAATGGCTATTGCCAGGCAGTCAGTTTTGGTAAGTTCGACGAACTTTTTAGCTTCCTCAGGTTGGGTGAGATGGGCGCGTGCATCGTCTTTCATCAAATAAGAGCCTTCCACCGCAGTGCCGACATGGCCGATTTCAGCTTCAACCGAAACGCCGTGTTTGTGGGAATATTCAACTACCTGGCTGGTTAGATCTACATTTTCCTCAAATGATTTTGCGCTGGCATCCATCATAATGCCGGTGAAACCTGCATCTACCGCTTCCTTGCACTCCTCAACGCTAGTGCCATGGTCGAGATGCAAACATGCGTCAATATTATATTCATTGCATTCATCCAGGATGATGCGCGCCCATTTATCAAATGATTTGGTTGGAGATAAGGCCCGCATATGTTTGGTGTAACTAAGAATAACTGGCGCTTTAAATTTTTCGGCCACTTCGAGCTGGTAGCGAACTGAATTCATTGTGGTGTAATCAGGCGCTACTACGGCATAGTTCCCCTTGTCTGCCTTTTTCAAAATATCTGCTAATGTGACAAGCATAACTGCCTCCTAAAGGAATTTTTATTCATATTATTTTCACTAGCCTAATTCAGCGAACCTGTGTGAACAATATGAACGATTAGATTATAACAAAATGTTAAAGCCTATGTATGGTTTTTTAAAGTCCCAATAAATAATTAATGTAAGAATCAACGAATCAATCATCAAGATTATCGATATAACCTATTTGAATTTATATTGACATTATTGGACAAGATTAAGCACGATTGTGTATAATACTGTGAGTTTTGCTTCAAGATCCATTTTTACTGGAGGATCTCGGGGAATGTTTTCTATTCCCGGACCCATGTCTTTATTTAATTTGAATAAATATTATTAATGCTTTTTATCCGGAGAGGAAATTATTTGTGCTTGCTGCATTAGATTACGAAAAATCAGAATTTAGACTCAAAGATTTATTTAGAACCTGGTGGCCAATTGCCATCAGCTGGGTTTTACTGGCGTTTGAGCCCCTTTTCTTTTCATCTGTTATCTCCCGCTATCCAAACGCGAAAGTAAATCTGGCGGCATACGGTAATGTGGCATGGATGATTCCAATTGTCCTTCAATCCCCAATCATGCTTATCCAGGCTGCATCGGCAGCTTTATGCAAGGATAAAGAAACCTTTTATAAGCTGCGCAAATTTGCCAACTGGATGGGTGTTGGGTTAACAGGTATCCATCTCCTGATAGCAGTGACACCGCTTTACTATTTTGTAGTCCGCACTATTCTGAATGTTCCTGAGCCTGTTGTTGCTGTTGCCCGTCAGGGTTTGATTCTCATGCTTCCCTGGGCAGGATCAATTTCTTACCGGCGGTTTCACCAGGGAATTCTTGTTCGGTTTGGCCATACCAAACGCATGAGCTTTGGCACCATTCTTCGGTTGATCTCCGATGTTGTGTGCGTCCTTGCGCTATCCTGGATACCCGGCATTAATGGCCTGGCTGTGGCAACCGGCGCACAGGGTTTCTGTGTTTTCCTTGAGGCAGTTTATGTGGGCATTGTAACCCAGCCAGTTATTAAGAAAGAATTAAAATCCAACAACGGGGAGGAGATTATCAGTTGGAGAGCTTTCGCGAAGTACTACACGCCATTTATGCTTAATTCCATAATTTTTATCCTCTATAACCCGATGAACAGCGCAGCAATGGGAAGGATGCCATTTGCTCTGGCGTCAATGGCGACCTGGCCGGTCGTCAATGGTTTTGCGCATATGGTCAACAACCTGGGGCAGGCCTGCCGCGAGGTAACACTGACTTATATTCGCCATGAAGGCGCTTATCCCCTCATCAGAAAATTTTGTTTAATTGTCGGAACTATTTCTCTAGTAATCCTTGCTGTATCCTGTTTCACACCGCTATTCAGCTGGTATTTGGAGGTGATCGTATCTCTTCCTTCTGACCTGATGCAATATGCAACAATCACACTGACGCTGCTAATCCCTGTTGGTCTTACCTACGCATTATCCAATATGTACACAGGGCTTATCGCATACAGCGGAAAAACAATTTCGTTATTGACATCAACCATTGTCATGCTGCTCATTGTTTTTGTGGGTTTGTTGGCGGGTATCATCCTTCAACCCTTTGCCGGCATCTATGTGGTGGCGGGCGTTTACCTGGTGGCTTCCGTTATCCAATTAGGATGGTTATATTGGAAAAACCGGGATTCTGTGGCTAACCTCGAATTTAAGCATTCTTAAGGTGATTCTTATCAGGATAAAAATTTAAGGTGGAGTTCTTGACATGCATGTTAGAAATGGATATAATGCAGCATGTGTGTGATTTAAATTGTCTCAATATGAACATTTACTCCAGTTGCGGAGTTTTATTTTCCAAGAAATTATAGAGCAAGACCGGCAAAAAAGTTGTAAAAATATTCGGAGAAACAGTTACTCAGAATTAACATTAATTATTCATCGCAGAAAAATTAATCGCCGGAAATAGCTATCTCAGTTTTTATAAAAGGAGGTTTATGGCCGAATAGTAAATAAAAATATTAAAACAAAATTTTCACCACAAAACAAACAAATTTAAGGAGATAAGATGTCTAAAAATAAGTGGTTTATTGTTGCGCTCGTGTTCGTTTTCGCTCTGAGCGCCTGCGCAGCCCCCGCTGCAGCTCCCGCTGCTGAAGAAGCTGCCCCCGCCGCCGAAGAAGCTGCCCCCGCCGCCGAAGAAGCTGCGCCAGCTGCTGAAGCTGTTGATATGTCCGAATGGACCTTCGCGTCATGCGTGAAAGCCATCGGCGCCAACTGGTTCCTGCGCCTGGAAACAGGTATTCAGGACTACAGCACTGATACCGGCGTCACCACCTTCCTTTGCGGCCCTTCCAAGGGTGATCCCGCGGCCCAGGTTGGCATCATTGACGAAATCATCGCGCAAGGCGTTGATGGTATCTGCAATGTTCCCATGGGCGTTGAAGAACACGAACCCGTCCACAAGAAAGCCATGGACGCTGGTATCCCCGTCGTTCTGCACGAAGCACCCCAGGCCAAGAACGCCGACTATGACGTAGAAGCCTTTGACAACTGCGCATACGGCGCGGAAATGATGGATCAACTTGCCATGCGCATGGGCGAAAAGGGAACCTATGTTTCCTTCGTCGGCTCCCTGACCAACGATACTCACATGATCTGGCAGAAATGCGCCTACGAACGACAGCTGGCGAAATACCCCGACATGGTCCGCCTTGGCCTGTATGATTCCAAGGAAGACATTGAAGTCAGCTATCAGATCTTCAAGGACCTGCTCAAGACCAACCCTGAAATCACCGGTATGACCGGTTCATCCGCTGGCGATGTTGTTGCCATCGGCCGCGCGGTCGAAGAAGCTGGCTTGAATGATTCAATCAGTGTTGTCGGCACCTCCATCCCCTCTTATGCTGGCGAACTGATGAAGACCGGTGCTATTGACCTGTCAATGGCCTGGGATCCTGCGGCTGCTGGCTATGCCTGCAACCGGCTGCTCGAAATGGTCAAGAAGGGTGAACCGGTTGTTGATGGTATGGACCTTGGTATGCCCGATAAATATCCTGGTTACGAAAAGATCGTTCTGAGCACTGGCCCCAATGGCGTTCCATTGGTCACCGGCGCAGCCTGGATCGAAATGACCGCAGAAAATATGGCGGACTATCCTTTCTAAGAATCAAAAGAATTTAGAAACAAATTGGGTAGCTGGCAACAGCTACCCAAATCATTTTTTTAGAACTTATTTTTTCTATCTCATCAACATTTACAAATCTGGAATAAGTGTGAGGTAACGGTATGGCAGAAGAGATTATTAGGCTCGAGAAAATAAACAAACATTTCGAGGGTGTGGTTGCTCTGGAAGATGTGGATTTAGCGATCAATAAAGGGGAGATTGTCTGCCTTTTAGGTGAAAACGGCTCAGGCAAGTCAACCATGATCAAGATCATATCCGGGGTATATACATTTGATTCCGGACATGCGTTTATTAACGGTAAGGAATATAAACATATCACGCCGCTGGATACCATTCACGAAGGTGTCGAGGTCATTTATCAGGACTTTTCATTATTCCCGCACCTGTCGGTTGCCGAAAATATCGCGATTTCTCAGATCGTTCTGGAAGGCGACAAGCGTATGGACTGGAAAAAGGTGGAGCGGATCGCCAAAGATAAGCTTAAGAGACTTGGCATTGATATCCCCTTGTGGGCTGAAGTAGGAAAATTTTCAGCCGCAGACCGCCAGCTAATCGCGATTGCCAAAGTCCTTCTTGAACATACCAAACTCATTATCATGGATGAGCCCACAACAGCGCTTTCGCGTAAAGAAATTGAAGCCCTGTGCAAAACCATCAACGACCTGAAAAATCAGGGCATTTCCATTCTGTTTGTCAGCCACAAACTCAATGAAGTGCGCGACCTGGCTGAACGTGTGGTTATCTTCCGCAACGGGAAAAAAGTATATGATGAAAAAGTAACCGCCAAGGATTTTGATTTTGATGAAGTCGGGTTCCTGATGACTGGAAAAAGGATTGATACCTCTAAAATTGAATTCAGCGTACCTGACCTGAACGCCACACCAAAAATGGAAGTGGACAACCTGAAACTGGCTGGCAAACTGGATGATGTTTCTTTTAAACTTTACCAGAATGAAGTATTGGGAATCACAGGCCTGCTGGGCGGCGGGCAATCCGATCTGGCGCTGTCATTATTTGGGGTAACCCCCGCAGATTCCGGCACGATCAGGATTGAAGGCAAGGAAGTCAAGATAAATAATATTCATCATGGGGTTAAATACGGAATAGGTTATGTTCCTGCTGACCGCATCCGTGTAGGGCTTTTCATGCAGCACCCGATTAAAGACAATATTGTTCCTATCATTGTCAATGAGCTGGTTAATAAGCTGCGCTTTTTGCTTCCCGGAAGAATAAAGCAAACTGCCCAGAAATGGGTCAAGGAACTGGCTGTCAAGACACCCAATGTAGATCTTCCCGCGCAAAGCCTTTCCGGCGGCAACCAGCAGCGGCTGGTGCTGGCCAAGTGGATGGCAGCTGACCCGACAGTTTTGATCATGGATGGGCCTACAGTGGGCGTAGACATCGGGTCAAAAGCAGAGATCCACGAACTTATGCGGAGTCTAGGAAAAGAAGGCCGAGGCGTCATCCTTATTTCTGATGATATTCCCGAACTCCTGCAGGTCTGCAACCGTATCCTGGTGATGCGTGATGGAAAGATCATCGCGGAACATCAAAGTAAAGAAATTACTGAAGAGGTTCTTTACAATCAACTGGTAGCAGCCTGCTAACGGTAATGATCCTTTGAAAATGACTGGAGTCTTTGAAACATGAAGAAACGTTTTTATAAAACCTACGAATTCTTTCTTTTGGCTTTACTGGTGGTCATAGCGGTCGCAATAGGATTAATCAACCCTGCTTTCTTTTCTGTTGGCACTCTGTTTGATGTTATCCGCATTCAAACCATTTATATACTGTTAGCGTTTGGTCTGCTGCCCGTCGTGATTCTGGGCGGCGTGGATATTTCTTTTGTCGCTATCGCAGCCCTGGCAACCTTCCCGACGCATACCTTTTTGACAAATATAGGATATGAAGGCGGGATCTGGCTTTATTACCTTATAGCGATCATCATCGGTATTATGGCTGGACTGCTGATTGGTTATCTGATTGCGACCTTTAAGTTAGGCATATTCGACCTCTCGCTGGGGATGAACACGATGCTGTATGGCTTTGTGCTCTTTTTTGTTGGCTCAGTAGTCAGCTTTGACCTACCTGCAGGCATGGTTGGCTGGAATCAGCAGTGGCTGGTGACCGTTCAATCGGTACTGTAGGCCAATCCGGTTTACATGTTTCGTTTATTTCTATCATTGTCGCTGGCGGCGCTCTTCATTATTTCCTGCAGCACACTACCCTTGGAAGAGCAGTTTATGCGATAGGCAGCGATAAATCGGTTGCGGTCAGAACAGGGTTTGACCTTAAAAAAGTTTACCTGACCGTATTCCCGATCATGGGCGCGATGGCAGCAATCGCAGGTCTTACTTACAGCGCGCTGGAATTGAACTTCAGGCCTTACCTTTTCCTCGGCAAGAATATGATGGTGCTGGCAGCGGTCATCATGGGCGGTGCTTCCATCCGCGGTGGCAAAGGCACAGTGTTCGGCACCTTTCTGGGTGTTTTGCTGGTAGGCGTCATAAATCAGGCGCTGGTCTACCTGAAGATTCCAACAGAATGGATGGACGCGTTTGTGGGTGTGACCTTTATCGCTTTCGCAATGTATCAGACACTTGAATTCCGTGCCAATAAATAAGCTCGTGCCTCATAAAAATATGATTAGAAATTATTTCGGAAGGTGAATCTATGGAAAAAAAGCAAAGCTTTCTTGAAAAAGTCAAAGAATTCTGGAATGTCAATGTGGCTAAAAACCGCACAGGGCAGTTGATCCTGGTATTAATCGGTATAACGATTTTCTTTTCACTTCTGGAACCCAAGTTCTTGAGAATAAAAACCTATGAGTCCATGCTGCTGCAGATGTCGGAATTGGGTATCCTGGCGATTGCAGTCTTCCTCTGCATCCTGGTGGGCGGCATAAATATCTCCGTAATGGCTAATGCCAACCTGGCCGGACTTTTCATGGGCTATTTCATTCTGGCCAATGTACGCCCAGATTCCACTCCCCAGCAAATTAACATGATCATTTTGGGAGGCGTTCTTGTGGCGGTTCTTGTAGGGGTGGCAGGCGGTATGTTGAACGGCTTGATGATTGGTTATGCTAAACTGCCGCCGCTGCTGGCAACGCTTGGCACCGGCACACTTTTCACCGGTATTCAAAAAGGTCTAGCGGGAGGTGAATCGGTTACCGGATTCCCTACTCAACTTGAGTTCCTGGGGGGTGGTGAAGTTTGGGGGATACCACTGCCATTTATCATGTTTTTTGTGATATCGGTACTAATTCACGTGATGTTGAAATTTACGACATTCGGCTACAAGATATATATGACCGGAGCCAACCAGACCGCTGCTAAATACTCCGGAATACCCACCGAAAGCATCATCATGAACACTTATATTGTGGCTGGTGTTCTTTCGGCGCTTACCGCCACGATTGTGCTTGGGCGCACCATGTCATCAAACCCGGATTATGGTCTGGCTACTTATGTACTCTTTACCATTTTCGTCGCGGTTATCAGCGGCTCGCGTGCGGGATTTGGAACCGTCCTTAATGTTTTTATAGCCATGATTGCTTTGCAGTCTTTGCAGACTGGCTTCAACTACATGCTGCAGACTGTGAAAGGCAACACATACTTCAGAGATTTCATCTGGGGCCTTCTGCTCATCATCTTCCTGATCATCAACTTCTACGCGAACATTAAAAAAGTGGAAGAGAACTGATGAAGCTGCTTTTGAAGCAGCCGCACAAAATTGTTATAAATCCCCGCTATCTGGCGGGGATTTTATTAATAAAGGATTTCGAATCAAACTGTGAAGGGATTCATCCTCATTTTAGAAAACATAAATGAATAAATCCAGGTTGGTAATCGAGATATGAGCATCAAAAACTAAATCGGTCTCAAGTCTCTGGCGGTAATGATCCTCTGAAAAAACCTATAGATGTGAAACATGAAGATACGCATTACAAAGACTTATGAATTCTTTCTGCTGGTTTTACTGGCAGTAATTGTGGTCATAATCGGGTTTATTAATCCCGCATTCTTTTCCTTTGGCACTTTGTTTGATGTTATCCGTAATCAAACGATATATATCCTGCTGGCTTTTGCGATATTGCCGGTTGTTATTCTGGGAGGTTTTGATATTTCATTCGTTGCGATTGCTGCCTTTTCAACTTATCCGGCTTTAATGATATTGACATACTTGGGCTATGAGGGCGGCATCTGGCTTTTTTATATTTTGGCAATGATTGTAGGTCTTTCGTTGGGACTGCTAATCGGCTGGCTGATCTGGGCTTACAAATTAGCAATTTTCGATTTTTCCCTGGGGATGGCCAGTGTGATTTTAGGGCTTTTGGTATTATTTTCCGGTTCCAGTACAAGCAGCGGACCTTTGCAGGCTTTGGTTGGATGGAATAAAAAATGGCTTGTGACTGTACAGTCCTCAGCGGGTCAATCAGGGCTGCATGTCTCAGTATTATTGATACTCTTCGCATTAATTGGTATGTATTTATTCCTGCGCCATACCACTTATGGGAGAGCCATCTATGCTATGGGAAGCGATAAGTCAGTTGCTGTCCGGACAGGTATCAATATTAAAAATATATACCTGATCGTTTTTTCATTCATGGGGGCGATGTCAGCGGTTGCCGGTGTGACCAATTCTGGTTTAGGTTTTGGAAATGCTTCTTTTACCGGCAAATTCATGCGGGTATACGCTACGGTTATCATCGGCGGCGCCTCTATTCATGGAGGAAGAGGTTCGGTCTTTGGAACTCTGCTTGGGGTTCTTTTGGTTGGTTTAATCAATCAAGCTATGGTTTATTTAAAGATACCAACGACATGGGGGGATGCATTTTTAGGTGCGATCTTCATCGTTTTCGCATCTTACCAGACCCTTCAAAACCGAACCAATAATAGTTTTGGAAATTATTAAGAAAGGTGGTAATTGTTTATATAAATAATCCTGTAAGGTAAGGCCAATGATGATTATGTACTTTATATAAATTAATCGCATAACCAATCCAAAATATTATTTTTACTGATATCATGTTATTGACTGAAGTAAAACCTGGAAAAACTTATATTCTTGGGCAATTTGCAGGTTTTTTTTAGGGAAATTATAGAGAAATGCTTAATAATGTTTAATTTATAGAAAATTTCTAAACGTTTTGATAAAAAATAATCAATTGTAAAAAATTAAGTTTGAAGGTTATTAACCATGAAGAAGAAATTTTATAAGACCTATGAGTTCTTTCTTTTGATTTTGCTTGTTGTTTTTGCAGTTGTAATTGGTTTAATCAACCCGGCTTTCTTTTCTGTCGGAACCTTATTTGATGTCATTCGTATTCAGACTGTCTATGTTCTAATGGCCTTTGGTCTGCTGCCGGTGATTATTCTTGGTGGGGTAGACATCTCTTTTGTGGCTATCGCTGCACTTGCAACTTACCCTGTCCATATTATTTCATTTAAAATTGGGCTACGAAGGTGGGATATGGATTTATTATATTTTCGCCATACTCATAGGCATTTTAGCGGGTCTCCTTATCGGCTATTTAATCGCAACATTTAAACTGGGTATCTTTGACCTTTCTCTAGGCATGAATACGATGCTCTATGGCTTTGTACTCTTCTTTGTGGGTTCATTTCAGAGCACTGACATTCCCCAGGGAATGGTCGGCTGGAATATGAATTGGCTGATTACAGTGAAGTCGGTTGTAGGACAATCCGGGCTGCATGTGTCATTTCTATCAATTATTTTCGCAGGCGTAGCGATGCATATTTTTCTGAACCATACAACTCTTGGCCGGGCAATTTACGCAATTGGGAGCGATGCATCGGTTGCCATAAGAACAGGCTTTAACCTCAAAACTGTTTACCTGACTGTTTTCCCAATTATGGGTGCTTTGGCTGGTATCGCTGGCTTGACATACAGCGTGCTGGAAATGAACTTCAGGCCTTACCTATTCCTCGGCAAGAATATGATGGTACTGGCAGCGGTGATCCTGGGCGGTGCTTCCATCCGCGGAGGCAAGGGGACTGTATTAGGGACCTTCCTTGGTGTAATGCTTCTAGGTGTGATTAATCAGGCGCTGGTTTATTTAAAGATACCAACCGAATGGATGGACGCCTTTGTGGGTATCACTTTTATCGCATTCGCCATGTATCAGACTCTTGAAAGCCGATCTCGCCGATAAATTAAAACACACTGAAACGATTATGAAAATTGCGTTTCTTGAATCCTAATATTCCTAAAATATTCCTGCATGATTATTCTTGTACCACCAAAGTAGATCTTTTCTGCCTGGTAGGCGTTTACCTAATTGTTTAAAATGAGACATAAAATGGACCAATCATTGTTTAGGTAATCAGATATTAAAAAAATCCCCCCATACAAGGCGGGGATTTTCTCTTTAATCAATAAAGTTCTTAATCGATCAGCTTCTGCAATATTATAACTACCAAGGCGCAGCCTGGATCTACTTTCCCTTCCGACCTTTCGCCAAGCCAGCCTGCGCGGCCCACTTTATTTCTCAATGGGGTGACGCCGTTCATACCTTTTTCCGCAGCTAAAGCCATTTCGGTTTTAGCATGTGAAGTATCTTTGCCTGATGCAATTGCGCTGGCGTAAGCTTCAACCGCTGGGTGCAGGGCATCGAGCATGGTCTTGTCGCCCAGATTGGCTTTGCCTTTTTCCTGAATGCTTTGAACCGCAGTGCGAAGCATCGCGATAACCTGATCAGGTTCAATTTCAGTCTTGTCTTTTGCAAGGCTGCCTGCTCTCATCAGCGAAATCGCCAGGAGAGAGCCCATTGTAGATGGCGCCGCACTGTTGATCTTCATCCCTGCAGTCATCACGAATTTGCCTATATCCTCCTGCGAGATACCTGAATCTATAAAACTTTCCACGGCATCGGCGATTTTTCTGGCTGTCAAACCCAGGTCGCCATCGCCTATAGCCTGGTCCAATGAGATCAAATAATCGCTTTTTTCGCGCAACGCGGAACAGGCTTTTCGAAAAGCAATTTTTACTGATTCAAGGCTGGTAATCTTATTTTGCATGGGTTTACGCTTGTAGTTGATGAAAGAAAGGTGTATCCGCTTCGGCGTCCAGCAAATCGACCAGCTCTTTTTCAGCCAAATGGAAGATTGTCAATGAAGCGCCAACCATTTCCATAGACGTTGCGAATTCGCCTGTATAAACCCTATGGATGGTGATTTCTCGGTTTACAAGGATGTCACAAACCTTATTGTAGAGTATCAGAAGTTCTTCCAGAGGTGTGGCTCCCAGACTGTTGAGCATGACAGCCACGCTGCCGCCTTTTGGAATATTCATATCCGCAAGTATGGCATCTGTCATTCGTTCAGCAATTTCATCAGCGCTATGTAGTTTTTCCCTCTTAATTCCAGGTTCGCCATGGATACCCATACCGATTTCCATTTCATCCTCGCCAATCTGGAATGTAGGAGCACCAACCGCAGGCAATGTTACCGGAGAAAGAGCGACACCCATGGTGCGAATGTTGTCTAACGCATGTTCAGTGACACGGACAATCTCATCCATCTCGGCGCCTTTGGCTGCTTTGGCTCCGGCGATTTTAAAAGCAAAAACCATGCCTGCGACACCGCGCCGCCGATCTTTTTCAGCAGGCGGTGCGGAAGCCACATCATCTTTTACCAGAATGGTGCGGGTTTTGATATTATCCAACGCAACCATCTCTGCGGCCATATCAAAATTGAGGATATCACCGCCGTAATTGCCGTAAATATAAACGACACCTTTACCGCCGTTTATCTGTTTTGTGACATTAACGATCTGTTCAATTGAAGGGGACTGGAAGACATCACCCACCGCGCATCCATCAAGCATGCCTTTGCCTACATACCCTAGAAAAACTGGCAGATGGCCTGAGCCGCCGCCGGTCATTAGGCCGACTTTACCTTGGATAGGCGCGTTTGTTCTGGCAAGTGAGTGCACATCCTCAACCGCTTTTACCTGCTCTGGAAACGCTTTGTATAATCCCGAGAGCATATCATTCACATAATTTGCTGGCTGATTCAATATCTTCTTCATGATTTTCCGACTCCTTTTATATTAATATCAATAGCTACTCAGACGCTGCGCATCTGTATCCATCATAGTTGTGAGAATTTAACAATGCTTCCCAAAATGGGCGGAATATAGTGATGGCGGTAGGTAGCGCGGACTGGCCTTTCGCTTAAACGCCATGAACCGCCCCGCTCAACAAAGACATAACCGGTTTCAGGACCCTGGGGGTTTTTCGCCGGAGATTTGCTGTAATAATCAGCTGAATAAAAATCCGCCGTCCATTCCCACATATTACCTGCCATATCCAATGCTCCATAAGGGCTTGCACCAGCCGGGTAACTTCCCACTTTTGTGGTGTCTCCGACATTACCATTGTAATTTAACAATGTTTCGTTTGGCGGTTCATTACCCCACGGATAAAGACGGCCATCGGTACCGCGTGCTGCTTTTTCCCATTCTGCTTCTGTTGGCAGTCTTCTGCGAGCCCAACGGCAGTATTCTTCCGCCTGGGCGTGATTCACAAATATTACAGGATAATCATTGAATTCAGGATTGCCGTAATAGAACTCACGGGTACTTGAATCCTGTCGCAGGGCTGTATGAGCACCCTGGACCGGCTGGGTACAAATCCCATCTTCCACGCACATGAGATACATCCTGTTGGTAATTTCAGTCTGGTCAATCCAGAAGGCATCCAGGTAAACTGAATGCACAGGACTTTCATCAGCCTTGCCATTCTCATAACCCATCTCAAATTCTCCCGCTGGCACATATAACATTACCATCCCATCCATCGGTGAGACTCTTTGATGAGCCTATTATTAGTTCAGGTGTTAAAGTTTATTATTGGAATGGAATTAATATCCTGTTTGTCTTCAGGGTTCATAAATGAAGTGCACGCGCAGGCCAGAAGAACATTAATACAAATAAGCACACTGATGATTCTTTTATGATTTTTCATAAAACTTAACCTTCATAAAATATAATTCTGTATGAAATATTTCTTCAGGTAATAAATTTGCCTGTGGATTATTTTCTATGCTTCGACCGGGTCGCATCCTTCATTGGCAGTCCATTGGTGTAATCCAGCTGCCGGCTTTCATATCGTTCGCTTTCCTCACGCTGGCGGGTATAACCCTCATTCTGAAAACTGGCTTTAGGGGCGTCTTTTCGCCAGGGCCTGATCAGCCAATGATATCCCCGAAATGGATCTCGAGTGCTGTTCATCCAATCAATGATGCGATCATGCAGCTGGTCGCGGATTGTTGAAGTTTTTGGATCGTAGATCAAATTGATGGTCTCACCGGGATCGATGTCGCGATCATAAAATTCATCCCTATCAAGCAAATTGATGATCAATTTGTATCGTCCATCAAAAGCAGTACGGATGGGTTGGAAACCGGTATACCCATCATGGTCTATCTCGAAGCGCCCAAATTCCATAAAAAGCACATCCCTGTTTTCCCTGGCTGGATCCTTTAGGGTCGGCATTATACTTTTACCACTGATGACCGGAGGAATTTCCGCATCGAAGTATTCCAAAATAGTGGGTGTGATATCCACAAGTGATATAAGGGCATCGGATGCACTGTTTGCGGGAATGATCCCGGGATGACGGGCAATTAATGGGATATTGGTGATCTCCTCATACATGGCAGGACCTTTTTTATTCAAGCCGTGAGCGAACATCATCTCGCCGTGGTCGGAGGTGTAAATTACCAGAGCATCCTCAGCATCTTTTTCCACCGCATCCAGAACCCGGCCGATCTCATCATCCACAAATGCATTGCATCCAAAAAATAATTGGAAGAATTCTTCACGGCTAAAATCATAGTTTTCCTTAGTATATTCAGACCAGGCTTGCTGATGAATGGGTTTGTCGGTTAAGTTGCCCTTTTCATTAGAAAATTTGATCAAAGGCATATCTTTATACATTTCCGAAAATGGTTTGGGGCAGATAAAAGGATGATGAGGTTCGTCATATGAGACTACAAGAAAGTAATCTTCATTTTTATTTTTTTCGATAAATTCAACTGCCCGATTGGAGCAACGATGCGCATAGGTAAAGTCGGCTGTCAAATTCGGATCATGGTTTGTGGATGTCTTTCGAGAACGGATGCGGTCATTCTCAGATAGCTCATCAAGATAATTGCGCATATCGTACCAATAATTGGCATTCCAGCCTTTCGGGCATTTACCCATTCCGAAATAATCACTGCCCTCCAGGTGCCATTTGCCGATAAAGGCTGTATGATAACCTTCATCTGCGAGACGTTCACCGATGGAATGGATATTGCTGGATAGTGCCATAGAATTCGCCCATACTCCATTTTCATGCGGATAGCTGCCTGTAAAGATAGCAGACCGGGAAGGCCCGCACACCGGTGAGACAGTGTAAGCTCGGTTAAAACGCATACCGGCTTTTGCGAGACGATCTAGATTGGGCGTGGGGGTGGGATGCAATGGGGTGACGAATGGAGAACCATAACAACCGACCATGTCTTTGCGCTGGCTGTCGGTCATGATCAAAATAACTTTCTTGGGCATATTCAAATGACTCCGTCGAGTAAAAAGATTCTTAATTATAAATTGTAATCATTCATGATGATTTATTGGTTTCTGAATAAACAGGGAATTTTTGAAATGTCTCATAATTACCAGTACGAAATTGTTCATCCAAACCTCAGAAATCTTTTATTGCATCATGATTCTTTAACAGATTAGAATCAATAATTAACCAATTTTGTATAAGGAAAATTTTCCTAAATGCTTATCTGAAAAATCATTGATGATTTTAAGAGCTTGCCTTATAGTCCAATAGGGTAATTAATAAATTTTCTTCGCGTAGAGGATATTATAGATAAAGAAATCCCTGTCGCCTGAGGTTCACTAATTAGCTAAAAAAGTTCAACTCCTTACTCTAAAGCATGATTTGATATTTGGCTGGAAGGTCTTGATAAGAAGATTATCTGTTTTTTTGAAGGTATTATCTGTAAAAAAACATTAGATAATCGAAATGGATTAATAGTCATCTATATTGGTAAAGCTTGTGAAAGAAATTTCTAAAAATAAGTTAAAGGAAACAAAAAGAAAGATGTAGGGTCACGTTAAGCCAATATTCTCTTCTTTATTAGATATTTCATAATGTCCAGAACAATTGGACGGCAATCATAAGTGTAACAAAACATACAATTGTTAAAGATCCATCCACTGCGAACAAAATCCTGAAATGAATAATTTGCTGGGGCTATCATAATCAGATTGACCGGATGGGCAAGGGGGGTAATAAATGCTACGGAACCCGCCAGTGCAGTAACAACAGCTATAGCTTGCGGATTGACCCCCAATTGAATTTGCCGCAGCTGATTGTGATTGGGCCTACAACCAGCGGAGTAACCTGAGCCCCCATAATCTGTGTAAGCCAGCACTTAATAAATAAGTCCCAACGACCAGTCCCATGTCACCATAAGGTTCAACAAAACTGACCATTTTGTCCCCAATCACCTGAGCCAGTTCAGTTTGCATCATCGCTAAACTGACAGCCAAAGTTCCCATAATAAGGAAAACAGCGCGCCAATTTATGGCGCGATATGCCTCCTCGGGGCTGAGCAGTCTGGTTAGAAGTATCAATACTGCAGCGGAAAACATTGTGATTTCTATAGGTGTACCTAATAACATTGCTGTTAATGCAGTAATGAAAATTGCCAGTGTTAGCAGCACACTAGGTTTATCCAACCCGGTTTTTGAGGGTGAAGTTTCCAGGACAATAAAATCCTGCTGATTCTTAAGGATATTCAGTTTTTCATTTGGACCTATCAATAAAATTGTGTCACCCATCTCTAATGCAAATTCTGCAACATTGGTTCGATAACATACATCTGCCCGCCATAAGGCTACTGCAGTAAAACCGTAATTTGCCCTAAAATCCAGTTCTTTAAGTGATTTTCCAGCCGCATTGGATCTGGCAGGAACAAGCAATTCAGCAAAACTGGTTGCTTTCGATTCAAAGACTGTTTTCCGCGTGGATTTTTTAATGGTTAATCCCATCTCTTTGAGTTGAGAAACCTGTTCTTCGCGGCCGATAATAAATAGAACATCTTCTGGCAGGATCAGGCTATCATTATTGCTGATCGGGATAATATTTTTATTCCTTTTCAAACCAAGCACCGTAATCCAAGAGTTTCACCAAATTGTCCGTCGCGTAAACTCTTGTTGGCAATTGACGAAGCGGTAGTTACGCTTACCTCCCACAATCTTTCATGAAGTTTATATGCCTGAGATAGTTCGTCGCTGTTTTTTCCTTGTTTGATTTGAGGCGGTTCTTTTTCAGGCAATATGAATTTCCCAAAAATCGTTATGAATAATAATCCAACAATAGCGACCAGACCGCCTGTCGGTGTGAAATCTAAAAAATGAAGTCTGGCTTGAGGAGGATTTGCTAGAGGAAGCAAGCCCGAAACGATAATATTTGAAGTTGCGAAATATGTTGCAGCACCCCCAAGCATGGTTCCATATGCGATAGGTAAAAGTAATTTACTTGGTTTTATGCCGGTCTTTTTTGATGCTTCTAAAGCGCTTGGCAGCAATAGGATTCCGGCAGCAAGGTTATTCATGAACATTGATAAAAGTGCAGCGGTTATGGCGAAAAGACCTATCAAGCGCCTTTCCGATTTTCCTCCAATGGAAAGTAGTTTTTCCGCGATCCACTTTGTTAAGCCATACTTTTCCAGGCATGCGGTGAGAATAAAGAGTGAAATTAAAGTTATTACTTCAGGGGTGCCAAATCCTTTCAGCGCATTTCCTGCTGCAGATGGAGTATTCTCAGGGCCAACAACTCCCATTCCAAGATATTGAGCTATACCCAAGGAAATTGCCATGAGCATTGCTGCAACATCCTCACGTAATTTATTTCGGAAGACAAGGATTAATGGTAAAAAAAGCACAAGAATAACGAAAATCTGGGAAAAAGTCATTCAAGACTCCTTGATTTTATTTCTCGACCATTTATAATAGTTTTTTATATTACCATGCTTGGAGAATAATTATGGAAAAATCACACTGGAGTAAATATTTCCCCGCGGCTATTACAGTCACAGATGAAAATGGGATTATTACCGAAATGAATGATGTGTCAATTACCGGTTACCAAAAAGATGGCGGGGCTAATCTAATCGGCACTAACGCGATCGATTGCCATAAAGAGCCGTCTTTATCCAAAGTAAGAAAATTATACAATGATCATGAATTGAATGTTTACACAATTACCAAGAATGGTAAAAAGAAATTGGTTTATCAAGCGCCTTATTTCGTTGAGGGGGTATTTTCGGGCATGGTAGAAATGTCTTTACCTCTGCCGGATGATATGCCACATTACGACAGAGACAAGAAATAAAAAGAACCAATCAAATAAGCGTGGAGAACCAACCTCTGGTTTATTTTCCACGCTTATTATTTTATTTATTTTTTATTTACAGGATCTGGCTAAATTCCACCTTTTCACCTTCCGGGCCGCGGATAGTAAAATACTTGGTTCCGTTTTTCCAGATATTCAGAAATACAGGCGCGGTTTCCTCCAGGGCTTTAAAACCTTTTGCGGTTAGTTCGGCGTAGGCTTTATCAATATCTTTAACATTGAGAGCAACATGGTCAATATGTCCATCCTCACGAGATCCGATCTGTTTGCGCATATCGCCGCCAAGTTCAACCAGTTCCAGGGTGAGCCCGTTCAATTCAAGAAAAGCAAGTTTGACTGGTTCGGGTTCAGCTGGGATTTCTTCGGCCAATTTTACTTTGAATCCAAACTGCTCATAAAAATCGCGCGAACGTTTCAGGTCTGTGACAAACATGGCGAGGTGTTGAAGCCCTTCGAGATTATCTTGAAGTAACATAAGAAAATACCTCCATTTTTTGATATTGGTTGCTGTTATTTTACCTTATGCAATAAAGGCAAAACTAGTAGTAAATTAGATACTTTTGTATTAAATTAAGGAGCGGCAAATATAAAACTAATGAAGATTTAACGCTTTATAGAATATTTCCTAAGAATTTTGTATTAAACAAAGCGATTATTGTGCTCCTGTAAAAGCAATCGCTCTGTTTAAAATTAACTTTAAGGGTTTGGCATCGCGGTCGAAATGCGGAACATCCATTGGCAGATCAAGCACCATTTCAACGATCCCACTGAACTTGCCTTCGATAAAATATGGCGCCTGATAAACCAGCTGTTTTTTTCCGTTCTTGGTAATTGAATAGATATTTGCAGCCTGGTCTTCATACAATTTGCGTACTTTGCTTTGTGTGGGTTCCTTGTGGCAGGTGATGGCGTTATGCCCGATCAAGTCAAAACCCAATTGCATTTCCTCGCGATTTCTGGATTCGGCATTCATATTGACAATGATTCCGTTCTCATCAGTCACTGTAATCGCTCCGGGAAAGGGTTCATACCAGGCATTCTTATCCATATTCACTCCTTAAATATGTTTAGTCAGTTATTTCCAATGATATCAATTTTACAAATAAATTATTCATTTTAGTGGAATGTATTTTTTTCCTCTAATTGCTGACCAGGTGATACATGAAATCTTTAAAAGCATTTCCATCCACCCTGGTAACAATTTTTGAATTTGGTACATAAGTTCGGTCTCAAAGAATCCCTGGCGGAGTTTAAAGATGGTTGTACCCCGCGTATAAGTACCGCCTAATTCAATGATAGTCTGCGCATTGAAGCTGGTTTGTAATCAATTCTGGTTTGGAAAAAACCGCGTAAGCTACAGGGTCGGGCAGTTCGAGTTGCTCATACCCATAAGCTTTCTTTGCTAGGTCAATTGTGACCTGATTGCACTGCATGCAAAAAGCGCCAATTGTGCCGTTAGACTTGAATTTCGAAATATCATCTGCATTAAGCGGGGCAGTACCATCCTGACAGGCTTCCAGAGTGACCATGGTGATCGGGGTGCCAAATCTGAAAACAACATCCGCTGCTTCTGGGTCAGCCATAATATTGTATTCTGCACATACCGTATGGGCATTGGTGTAAAAATGTGCGCCGCCCATAATGGTTATGTGAGGCACTTTTTTCATAATATCTGGTGACTGCATCATCGCCATGGCAATATTTGTCAGCGGACCGATGGTAACCAGCTCGATATCACCTGTCCCCGCGACCGATTATCCGGAGAAGAGCATCCACGGCATGTTCCTTCTCAGGTTTCTGAGTAGGTGCTCTAAAGCCAATATCGCTCATCCCATCTTTGCCATGAACCTGCGAAGCCACTTCTAATTCACAGACAAGCGGTTTACCCATTCCTTTGAAAACAGGCGGTTGGTATGTGCCTGCATAATCAATGCTTTGGAGTGCATTATAGGTTGCCTGATTTACCTCCACATTGCCTGAAACGGTCGTAACCGCCAGAACTTCAACGGATGGGTCGCGCAGCGCCATGACCAGCGCAACTGCATCATCAGATCCAGTATCTGTATCAATAATGATTTTTTTCACTTTTGCTCCTGAATTATTCAACAATGAGGCTGAAGATGTAATCTTTATAGCCACGGCTGTTCAGCTGGTAAACAACCTTGCAGTTGCTTTTATGAAGTGCCTGGTCGTTTATTGCGCGAAAGGGGTGCGATTCCAAAGTGCGGCGGTCATTGACAGTAGTGCCATACACAAAACTGCTGCCTTTGGTTTCAACCCGTGTATACGCGTCAAAACTGCCTGTTATCAAATCCGGTCGGACAAGAACTGTAATAGCGGTCGGGTCTGGCAGAGTGAAAGACAAAATGCCAGTGTCTTTTTCGGTGAGTGTATAAACCGTCCGGTTGCATTCTACACAGAACTTTGCCAGCCTAGAACCGGTTCCGAGCAGGTACTTTATTTCTTCGGCATTAATTTCGCTATCACCGCGGCACGCCTCAATAGCGGCCATCACCACTGGAATTCCTGATGCAAACATGATATCAGCTGCCTCAGCATCCTCCCAGATATTGAACTCAGAAAGCGGGCTTGTGTTTCCTTTGAAAGCGGCTCCCCCCATGATCGTGATACAGGGTACTTTTTTCATCACTTCCGGCGCCTTGAGGATTGCCAACCCGATATTGGTCAGAGGGCCAAGGGTTACAATTTCAATTTCGCCATTGCCCTCTTTTATAATTTTAATGATTGCGTCAACAGCGTGTAATTTTTCCTTGGTAATTTCAGGTTCTTTCAAATAACCCAGGTCACCCATCCCATCATTGCCATGGATGACAGCAGCATCGTGATGTTCGCGGAACATCGGTTTAAGCGCGCCTTCGAAAACGGGCGGATGGTATTTTCCTGCATATTCCACGCACATCAGTGCATTGCGCGTGGCTTTTTCAACAGACACATTACCCATTACCGTTGTTATGGCAACAACTTCCAGAGCTGGTTCGCGCAGCGCCATGACCAAAGCGACTGCGTCGTCTGAAGCGGTATCGGTATCAATAATTATTTTTTTCAATGGAGAACCTCCTTTTTTATCCCAAAATAAATCAGGCGATGGAAAATTATATCCGAAGTATGTCTCAGGATTGGTTCAATATGATTTTCTTCCTGATTATCTTCTTTCTTGATACGAAGATGATTAATGTGGTTTAATTAATGAACAAAAGTGCATTTCCTATTAATCTAATTCCGGAGGTACTGTATGAAAGACGAGAAGCGCGAAAAATTATCCCTTGAAAGCAAGATGGTTTATTATCCGCCGGAACCGGGTTCCATGTCAATCAGCGACCCGATCTATATGGCCAGCAATTACCAATACACTGAGGAAATTTATCAGCGTGTACTGGATGGCGAACGTAAAACGGTTAATATCTATTCTCGCTGCGGAAATCCAAGCGAATATAAATTCGAAGACCAGATGTGCTGGATTGAAGGCGGCGACGCATGTCTGGCTACTGCATCAGGCATGGCAGCCATTGCTATAACACTCTTTGGTTTGCTGAAAAGCGGAGATCACATCGTCTCTGACTGGACCACTTACAGTACAACCCACGAATTTCTGGACCATCGTTTCACCGATTTTGGTGTGCAAACCACATTTGTGGATACATCTGATGCGGATAATGTTCGCAAAGCAATCCAGCCTAATACAAAAGTGATTTACTTCGAGACAATCGCCAACCCGACCATGAAAATTCCGGAAATGGAAGCCATTATCAAACTGGCTCATGAAAAAGGGATAATTGTTATCTGCGATAACACTTTCGCAAGCCCTTATGTTTTCAGGCCGCTGGATTGGGGCGTTGATCTGTCTATTGAATCCGCCACCAAATTCATTGGCGGTCATAATGATGCCCTTGGCGGTACGATTACAATGAAATCCGAACTTCTCCCCGAAGATACACTGGAGAAGATCCGCTGGTCAACCCTCACCAAACTAGGTGGGGCGTTATCGCCTTTTAATGCCTGGCTGCTGTTGCGAGGAATTCAAACCCTTCATTTGCGGGCTGAACGCATGTGCCAGAATGCGATGGTTTTGGCCAAACACCTTGAAAGCCATCCCAAAGTTCAGCGCGTATGGTACCCCGGTTTAGTGTCGCATCCACAGCATGAGATCGCCCAAAAAATGCTTCCAAAATTCGGGGCCATGTTGACCTTTGAAGTGGGGAATGAAGCCAAAGCCGTCCACGTTCTGGATGCGCTGGAACTCAGTACCTTTGGCGCAAGTTTAGGAGGTGTGCGCACAACCACGCAGGTCCCGGCAACAATGGCTTTCTTGGACGTGCCGCCAGAACAAAAGATGCTTATGAATATTCGCGATGGTATGATTCGTATTTCTGCAGGTATTGAAGACCCTGCTGATCTCATCAAAGATTTTGATAATGCCTTGAATAAAATATAAGATTTTAAATCGTAAACCAATTCTGTTTAGAGGAATGGCAATAACAGGAAATTATGACATTCCTCCTTATTACCTTAAAAAAGGTTGAAATTTTTCTCAGTTATTGGTAATATTATCGAAACCATTGCGCAATCGTATTTCTTGGAGGGCTCGATAGCGACCATAAAAGAAGTTGCCGAAAAAGCGGGTGTATCCGTTTCCACAGTCAGCCACGTGGTAAATGGCACGCGCTTTGTGAGCGAAGATTTGCGTAACAAAGTTATCCCTGTGTTGAATTCCATGGATTACCAACCTAATCGTCTGGCAATGGGTTTGCGAAAGAAATCCAGCAGTGCAATCGGCTTAATTGTTGCGGATATCACCAATCCGTTTTTCTCTGAAATCGCCTGGCGTATTGAGAATTTGTGCCATCAGCAGAATTATTCTGTAATGCTCTGCAATACAGATGGTAATCCATCCAAAGAGGACTATTATCTAAACCGTCTTTCAGAGTGGCAGGTTGACGGGATCATCGTCGTTTCATCCACCACATCAGCTGCGCATTTGAATTCCTTCAATAAACCAGAGATGCCGCTGACCCTTATTGATATTGACAGCCCCGGTTATGAGATGGATTCCATTTCAGTAGATAATTTCAATGGCGGCAAGCTGGCAGCTCAGCACCTTGCTGGTCTTGGACACAAGCGTATTGCCTGCATCAGCGGTTCTATTGAAACTCGGTACAATCAAGGCCGCTTAAATGGTTTTCGTGAAGGGATAATGGAATCAGGTCTTGAATTGGATGAAGCGTTGATTGCCAAAGCTGACTTTAATACTTTCAGCGGATTCAATGTTGCCAATCATCTTCTAGAGTTAGATAACCGTCCAACTGCATTATTTTGCTGCAGTGACCTGATGGCATATGGGGCAATGAAAGCTGCTTATTTAAGGACATTAAGATTCCAGATGACCTTTCGATTGTTGGTTTTGATGATATTTTCATGTCAAAATATACCATCCCCCCGCTTACCACAGTGAGGCAGCCAATTCCAGAACTGGCTGAAGAAGCTGTCAATTGCCTTTTGACCAGAAAAGAAGATCCTGGCAAAACAAGCCGTTCAATTAGATTAAAATTACATCTAGAAGTACGGGATTCAACAGCACCGTTTTCCTTTTCTTGAATATATAATGAATCCACAAAGGAGGTGATATATAAAAGACATTTGAGAACTTGGTTAAATAATTTTGCAAAAACAAACAAATTTTGAGGAGAAAAAATGAACACGAAACGTTTAACTGTTTTTGGCCTGCTGATGGTTGGCATTATGCTGATCGCAGCCTGCGCCCCTGCTGCACCCGCCGCTGAAGAAGCCGCCCCTGCTGCTGAAGAAGCCGCCCCTGCTGCTGAAGAAGCTGCCCCTGCTGCTGAAGAAGCCGCAAAACCGCCTAAGGCTGTTTTCATTATTGGCGGTACTCTGGGTGACAAATCCTTCGTCGATTCCGCTGACCGCGGTTTTAAAAAGGCTGTGGAAGATTTCGGGATCACATATATTCCCATTGAAGCATCCAGCGACCCTGCCAAGATCGATGCGGCTTTCACCGATGCCTTAAATGATCCATCTATCGATATCATCGTGCAGAGCCAGGGCGACCTGACCGAGAAACTAATCGAGATTGCCCCTCAGTATCCCGAGAAAAAATTTCTCGTTTTCGATAACCCCTTCGATTTCGAGGCATGCCCGGAATGCAAAGCCAATGTCGCTGCTATTCAGTACGCTCAGAATGAAGGCTCCTATCTGGCTGGTTATTATGCCTGTTTGATGAGTCCGAACAAGATGATCGGCGCTGTAGGCGGACAGGATATCCCTGTCATCCAGGACTTCATGATTGGCTACAAACAAGGCGCTGTGGATGCCGGATGTAAGGAAGAGAGTGTTCTGGTTCAGTTTGCCGCTTCCTGGTCTGACCCCGCCAAAGGCAAGGAACTCGCGCTCACCATGTACCAACAGGGCGCTGATGTAGTGTTCCAGGTTGCTGGCGGTACCGGTGAAGGCGTTTTCTATGCGGCTGAAGAAGCCGGCAAATGGGCAATCGGTGTTGATTCCGATCAGGCCCTGATCATCGAAGAAACCAACCCCGAGCAGGCTAAGGTCATCCTGACCTCCATGCTTAAGAATGTGGATAATTCCATGTACCGCTTCTTCGAAATGAATGAAGAAGGCACAGTCCCGTGGGGCACCAATGAACTCCTCGGCATTGCCGAAGGCGGCGTTGGCCTTGCGTTGAACAAGTACTATGATGAGAATACACCCAAAGAAGTAAAAGATATGATGGACGAAGTCATCAAGAAAGTTACTGCTGGCGAGGTCACAGTCGCGACTGTATTCTAAAAAGTGCCAAATCAGGCAGGGGCATTACCCCTGCCTGATTTTTATTATTTTTCCTTTTCTGGAGGTGATATGGAGCCATTAATTGAAATGAAGGACATTTCGAAGATCTATGATAATGGCGTTGTGGCGAACGATCACGTCAACTTCACCGTTAATAAGGGCGAGATTCATGCTCTGGTGGGTGAGAATGGCGCTGGCAAGACCACATTGATGAAGATTCTCTTTGGCATCGAGCGCCCGACTGAGGGTCAAATAATTGTTGATGGCAAAGAATTGGATCTACATTCTTCTCATGATGCAATAGCCGCAAAAATTGGCATGGTGCACCAAAACTTCATGCTCATTCCTTCTTTTACCGTTGCCCAAAATGTAGTTTTGGGCAGCGAACCGGTGAAGAAGGGTTTGCTTGACAAAGCTGAAATGTTAAAAATAACCAAGGAATTATCTGAGCAATTCGGCCTTTTTGTTTATCCGGATGCCGTTGTTGACGGTATCAATGTGGGCATGCGGCAGCGCGTCGAAATTCTTAAAATGCTTTTCCGAAAAGCAGAGATTCTTATCATGGATGAACCCACCGCGGTTCTGACCCCTCAGGAAACCAAAGACCTCTTCAAAGCCATTCACACACTGGTTAGTCAGGGGAAGACGGTTATTTTCATCACTCACAAACTGCGAGAAGTCAAAGAGATTTCCGACCGTGTGACCGTAATGCGCCTGGGAAAATGCATTGGTACTGTGGATACCAAGGATGTAACCAAGGAACAAATCGCGAATATGATGGTCGGCCGTGAGGTTTTTCTGGATATCAAGAAACCAAAAATAACCCGCGGAGAGAAACGCTTGACAGTCAAAGATCTGACTTATGTTTCAGAAACAGGCAGACCTGTTTTAAATGGCGTTGATTTCAACCTTTATTCAGGTGAAGTTTTGGGAATTGCCGGCGTAGAGGGTAACGGGCAGACTGAACTGGTTGAAATAATGACCGGGTTGAGGGAAGCGGCAGGCGGCGAGATTATTGTTAATGAAAAGAATATTGTCAATCAGACTCCCCGCGCGATCCGGATGAAGAAGATCGCACATATTCCTGAGGATCGCCTCACAAACGGTGTGTCAGTTACTTCGTCGATTAAAGAGAACCTGGTTGTGGATCGATATTTTAAGAAACCAATTAAAAGAGGGGTATTCATTGATTACAAGGTCGTTGACACAATCACTGATGAGTTGATCAAGAGATTCGGTATTAAAACCCCTAATGGTAAGCTGCCGGTTTCCTCCCTTTCAGGCGGGAATATGCAGAAGGTTGTTGTAGCAAGAGAACTTTCCTCTGACCCTTATGTATTGATCGCATCACAGCCCACCCGCGGCATTGATGTGGGCGCGACTGAATTTATTCGCGAGCAGTTAGTAGTGAACCGCACCGAAGGCACTGCTGTCCTGCTCGTTTCCGCTGATCTCAGTGAAGTCATGAGCCTTTCCGACCGAATTATTACCTTATTCGAAGGGCAGGTGACCGGTGTTTTCCCGGACGCTTCTCAGGTTTCTGAGGAGGAATTAGGCAATTATATGCTGGGGGTGAAACACCAGACCAAAGAAGAGATGGAGAAACTCTTATGAAGACATTCTTTAGATCTAAAGGGTTTCGCGAATTACTGCGGGTTATCCTTGCTTTAGCGATCGGCCTCACATTGGGTTTCATTATCACCTGCTTTGTTTCTGAGGACCCGATTGCTTCATATAAAGCTTTCTTATTCGGACCTTTAACCCAGTTGAATCGCATCGGCGACTGGTTGGAAGAATCTATCACCCTGATTTTTCTAGGTTTGGCGGTGGCAATTGTGTTCAGCGCCAAGCAGTTTTATATCGGCGTCGAAGGGCAAATGATCCTAGCCGCGCTAGTTGCAGGTACTGTGGCTTTATATGCCCCATTTTCACCGACTATCCGCATCATTTTAGCCTTTATTGCAGCTTCAGCGACCGGATTTGTCTGGGGCATTATCCCGGCTTACGTTAAAGCTTATCTTGGCGCCAGCGAACTGGTTTCATCACTTATGATGAATACCATTGCGCTCAAGTTGTTTGAATATATTCTGTCAACTTACCTACAGCTGCCCAAAGTATCTGGCATCATGTCCGAACTCTTTCCAAAAGCAATCCGTTTAAAGAGTGTGATCCCGAATCTCCCATTTCTTGCCGAAACACGCGCCTTATGGGAAAAGCAGACTTCTGTAACGATCATGGCTTATATTGCCATTGCAGCGGTATTTGTCGTTTATCTGCTGCTATATAAAACCCCGTTTGGTTATGAATTACGCATGGTCGGTTCAAACAGCAAGTTTGCGCGCTATGGCGGTGTTAATGTCAAGCGTATTATTATGCTCTCAATTACGGTCAGCGGGATTTTTGCCGGTATGGCAGGCTTTCATGTGGCGCTTGGCATCCACCACAGGATAGTATTGAATATGTCAGCAGGCCTGGGTTTTGAAGGCGTCAACATTGCCATCCTGGCGTTCAACAATCCATTGCTTGTGCCCTTTGCTTCGCTGCTTTACGGATACTTGAGGGCGGGCGCTGATGTGATGGAGCGCACCACAGATGTATCTCGGGAACTGGTAACCATTGTTGAGGCGGCGGTGCTGCTGCTTATCACGGCTGAAAGGTTGCTGCCTGTAATCCAGCAGCGGGTTTCAACTCCGGATGATGAAGAACATCTACAAGAGAAAGGAGAAACCAATGTCGCTTGAATTGGTAATCCGAAGTATATTCAGCTCGTTTTTCCTGGCAAGTGTGATCCGCATTTGTACACCCATTATTTTGCCTGCCATGGGTGGATTGTTCGCAACAGCCGCGGGGACTTTCAATATGGCTCTGGAAGGTATCATGCTCTGGGGCGCTTTTACCGGCGTTTTTGTCTCCGCCTATACCGGAAATGTCTGGCTGGCGGTGGCTTGCGGCATTGTAGTTGGCATTCTGGTATCGATGATTCTGGCGGTATTTCATCTTGAATACGGGGTTAACCTTGTCCTCGGGGGTTTGGCTATCAACCTTTTTTCGGCAGGCGCGACTGTCTTTCTAATGTACACCATTATTGGAGAAAAAGGCAACACATCGATCCTGCCAAGCCTATCTGTCCCGAATGTTGATATTCCCATCATTAAGGATATCCCATATTTAGGGGAGATCCTGAGCGGGCACCCTGTGTTCACCTATATCGCTTTCGGCAGTGTTGCCGTGGCGCAGCTGGTCATGTTCCGCACCCGCTTTGGAACTCATGTGCGGGCTGTCGGCGAAAATCCTGAAGCAGCGACGACCCTGGGTATTAATGTTAAAAAGATCCGCTATTTTGCGATTGGGATCAGCGGTGCAATGGCAGCCTTGGGCGGCATGAGCCTTTCGATGGGTTATCTGCAGATGTTCCAGAGAGATATGTCCGCCGGGCGCGGATGGATTGCGCTCGCTGCGATCAATCTGGGTAACAGGCAGCCAATTGGTACATTTATCGCTGCCATGATCTTCGGGTTTGCAGATGCGGTGGCTAACCAGTTGGGCTCTTTAAATATTCCATCTCAGCTTGTTCAAATCATCCCGTATGCCTCCACCATAATTGCATTGGTTGTTTATGCTGTTCAGCAAAAACGGGCGGCTGTAAAACGCATGAAAAAGTTCCAGGAGGCGCATTGGAATGAAATGAATGCGCAAAGTGGATCTTCCGAATAATTTTCTATAGAAAAAATTAAATGTCACAAAAACTAATAAAAAATTGCGATACCCTCAGCTTCACCATTGGTGGAGCTGAGGTGGTCTCTGGTCAAGATATCTTGGTAAGCGGCAATACCATTGAAGCCGTCGGGAATACCGGCAGTCTGCAGTATTCGCCCGAAACTGAAGTTATTGAAGCGGTTGGTTTGATGGCTGTACCGGGTTTCATGAACACCCACGCGCATACACCTATGGTGCTCTTCCGCAACCTGGCTGAGGATGTTTCTCAAAAGGAATGGTTTAACGATTACATCTGGCCGATGGAATCCAACCTGACCGAAGAAGATGTATATTGGGGAATGCAGCTGGGTATGGCCGAGATGATCGAGAATGGTGTAACCAGCGTTGCAGACCATTATTTCGATGTTGACCATATCGCCCGTGCAGTGCAAGATGCCGGAATGCGCGCCAATCTGGTTTGGGCTGTTTTCGGACATCAAGGTGAGAAGAAGCTTGACGAGACTGTTGATTTCATCAACCGCTGGCAGGGTGGGGCGAGCGGACGTATTACTACCTGGCTTGGACCTCACGCGCCCTACACCGCCAGTCCCGAATTTCTCAAGTTGGCCGCGAAGAAAGCTGCCAAGAATAATGTGGGTATCCATATTCATGTTTCAGAGACTGCCAACCAGGTGGCGCTAAGCCTAAAGGAATTTGGCATTACTCCAGTGAAAATGCTGAAAGAAACCGGAGTGCTGGATGTGCCGACTATTCTTGGGCACTGCCTCTATCCACAGGACGATGACTTTGAGATACTTGCCGCCGCTCCCACCGGCATTGCCCAGGCACCGAGGACTTATATGAAACACGGTTCGGGTTTAGCCCCGATCCTTAAATATCTGGAACTCGGCATCCCGATTGGCCTGGCAACCGATGGCGCTGCCAGTAACAACACCATGGATATTATGGAGCAGATGCGCTTATTACCCATGTTTGTCAAATATCAGGCTTCCGACCCGACTATTATGCCAATGCACCAGGTTGTGGATATTGCCTTCCGGGGCAGCGCCAAAGTGCTGAAGCACGAAGGCAAACTTGGTGAGATTAAAGCAGGCATGCTGGCAGATATCACTCTCATCCGGCAGGATGGTCTTCATATGACCCCCAGGGCAAACCCGCTGGCAGCGCTGATCTACTGCGCGCGCGCGACGGATGTAGATACTGTGCTGTGTGATGGCAAAGTCCTGATGCGCGGCAGAAAATTATTGACAATTGATAAAGAGGCTGTTCGTAAAGAAGTTCAGTCGCGTCTCAGCCGCCTAAGCCAGCGTGTGCCCAATGCCCGCATAGCTTATTATCCAACTTTATAATCTTTTTTCTCTGGAGAATTCATGGCACAAAAAGTCATAATGGATGTGGATACGGGCTGCGACGACGCAGTCGCGATGCTTTTAGCCGGGCACCATAAAGCGCTGGAACTGGTGGCCGCACTGCCGGTGCATGGGAACGCGCCGCTTGAACAGACTATTGATAATACTCTGCGTTTGCTGGAGGCAGGCAAATTGGCGCATGTTCCAGTATATTCCGGAACAGAATCTCCTTTAATTGGCCCAATCATACGCGGCAGCGGAGACCAGATTGTCAAACTGCCATTCCCTGAAGCAACCATCAAGCCCCAACCGCAACACGCGGTTAACTTTCTTATCGATTACTATATGAGCGGCGAAGGGGATAATACAGTTTTTATGCCCATCGCTCCCCTAACGAACCTGGCAATGGCAATACGGATTGAGCCAAGATTAAAGGAAAGAATCCCGAAAATTGTGATGATGGGAGGTGCGTATTCCTCCAATTTTGCTGAGTTCAATATCGCAGCAGACCCGGAAGCAGCTTATATGGTGTTTACCTCCGGAATCCCTATAACAATGATCGGATTGGAAGTGACTGACATTGCCAAAGTGCGGCAGGGGGATGTAGACAGCATCCGCAAATTGGGTACCCCTTGGGCTGTGGCAGCGGCCGATGTTATGGATATCGTGGTGAGTATCCACACTAAATATGGTCATGAAGGCGGCATCATTTTTGACGCGTGCGCAGTGGCGGCGTTGATTGAACCGTCAGTAATGGAAACTCATCCGATGCATATTGAAATTGAGCTGCGCGGCACGGCTACCCGCGGCTGCACTGTATCTGATTTCAAGACATGGAAGAAACAAATACCAAATGTCAATGTGGGTACCGGCATTAACCGCAGCCGTTTTATTGAAATCCTGCGCGAAGGGTTAACGTAATTAATAACTGGATAATTCAGTACGGAAGGGACTGAGGCTTATAAAGTGATCCTGGATGTCAATACCAGTTTGGATGACGGCATTGACATCATGTCGGCGGCTTTATCCAGCGATATTGAACTGTTGGGCATTACAACCGTCAATGGCAACCGGCAAGTGGATATTACAACAGATTGCACTCTGTGGTTTTTCAACCTGATCGGCAGGAATATCCCATCTTATATGGCTGCACCCATTCCCCGGTTTGACCTTATTAATGATAAGAATAAGTAATGTTACATATGGATGACCAGAATCCTGGGAAGAAGTTGTCCACAGAAATAAAATCTCTGCATCTCCAGATTTTGAATGTCCATGAAATATCGAGCAGACCTTACAAAAGGGTAAAAAACTTGAACGCATAAAATCGCCAGTGAAATAAAATTTTCATGGTTAAGGTGTAACCTGTTGGTTTTTCATTTTGAACCAAGGGTACATACCGAGTGATTGAAGCAACTACCCTGAGCAATATTTGGGGAATCATATCGTTCGATTAGAAAAGTAACTTTTACTTTTCATGACTGGTTTTCGATCGCTTGCTCATAAAATGTGGGCATAAATTGAGCAGCATTAAAAAAAAGACTTTCAGGAAAGTCGCTTGATAACTGGCAGTAATGAGAAAATTGAATTGAAAAAAACATCTGGCACAAACAAAAAGCAAGGCTCAACCGTTGCGCTGTTGAAAGATACGATCTTTCACACCACTGCCCACTTTTCTAACGATTTCTTCCTCAGTTTCTTCGCGCCAACCTTACCGGTGCTCATCACACAGATGGGTTTGTTAAAAGTCCAGGCAGGCATCCTCAACCTGGGTCTTGAATTAACCGCTTTAACTATGCCGCTCATAGGCAGCATTGCTGATAAAAAAGATATCCGCAAGTATATGGTATTTACGCCGGCAGTCACCGCTCTTTGCATGAGTATGCTGGGAGTAATTCCCAATTTCTACGTTCTATTCCTGGTTATGACATTAGGCGGATTGAGCATCTATTTTTATCACGCTATTGGCCCAGCAGATATCGCCTTGGGTAATAAGGCCGCGTTAGGCCGCCTGATGGCTATCTGGAATATCGCCGGGCAGGTTGCATTCATGATAGGCCCACTGGTGGTCACTGCTGTACTGACCCGCTACTCCACGCGCCAGATGCCCTGGCTGGCTTTGCTGGGCGTTGCGGCCGCGTTTGCTCTTATGCTTATCCGTAAATACCAGCCGGAAAAACCCTTCAGGCAAGAATTAACACACGGGAGTCAGACTGCCATTGACCCGAATTCAAAAAAACGAATCATCAGGCAATTTCTGCCAATAACCGCTATAACATTAGCTATCGCCCTTTCCCATGCCTGTGCTTATGCTTACCTGCCGGTCTATATCGTTGAGCGCGGCGCAAGTCTTTGGATGTCTGGACTGGCAATTTCATTCTATTTCGGTGCTGGTGTAGTAGGCAATTATATTGGAGGTTTGCTGCATGACCGAATAGGCGCGAAATGGGTGGCGGCTATCTCTCTGGTGGGCTTTGCGGCGTTTTTCACCTCTGCTATTTTCACCACCGGAACTCAGCAATTGGCACTCATCGCGTTGATGGGAGTTTTTAGCTTTATGCTTATGCCCGCCATGATGGCCATGCTGCAGGAGAACAACCCTGCTGACCGATCACTGACCAATGGTCTCTTTCTCGGTTTGAACTATGGCGTCATAGCATTGGCTGGAGTCGTGGCAGGATATATGCTCGACCGCATGCCGACTCCGACGGTATTTCTTATCAGTGCAGCTCTTGCGCTTTCCGCTCTTGTCTTTGTACCTTGGTTGAAAGATGATTACATTAATCAAGTGCCAGATTTAACCTTATAATCTCTCTATAAAATAATGGATAAAAAAGCAGCTGGTACTAAAAAGACTTGGTGGATCTGGGTATTTTTCGCTATCAATATTATGATAGTTGCCGGAGGCTTTGTGCTTATCTATGCAATGCTTACGGACACGCTTAAGCCAATCTCGGATTCTGGTAATCGCATCAGCACCCAGATAGAAGGAATCCTTAATCCCGCCCCCACAATCCTCCCAGACCCGGTGACTATCATCAACCAGATTCTTCCACTGGCGCGTCTGGAAACTATTAAGTACTCTCTAGAAAAGGTAATCACTGCCGAAGAAGGGCAGGAACTCATTGCCGGACTTTTTGGCGACCGATTACTGCTCGTGGCGCATGGGACCGTCACTGCCGGTGTTGATTTGTCAAAATTGCAAGCTGAGGACTTTGAATTTCACGAAGGGGTTTTGGCGGTAAGGCTGCCAGCGGCTGAGATCTTTGACGCCAGTCTTGATAATGATAAAACATTTGTTTACGATCGCGATACCGGTCTTTTTCGAAAGTCTGATCGTGAACTTGAAACTCTGGCGCGCCGGGCAGCTGAGGCTGAGATTCTGAAAGCCGCAATAGATGACGGCATCCTTGATCAGGCGGCAATTAACGCCCAGATCTTTATGGAGAGATTGCTGAATGATTTGGGATTTAAGGATGCGGTTTTTATTCTTCAATAATAAATCTCAAATTTCCGGATTTTGAAAATTGAAAAATAATCAGATATTTTTTGAAGATTACCTATTTCTTTATTCAACTTAAATCACAAATTACCTTTCTCAATTAATCGACTCTGAAATAAAGGCTAGTTATCCGCTCATTTGACAATCGCAAATCACATCCAACCTAGTCCACATAAGTCTTTCAAATTCGTAATTATGGGTGAAAGCATTTGCCAGTTAAATGAATAGCATACGGTGCAAATCACAAAAGTGGCTGATTTTGATTTATATATACAAGTGCAAACTAATTGGATTCATAGCAAAGGGAAATTCTTATAATAATCCTTAGATTTTGTCCTTGCCTTAAGCATACCTCAGGATTATTCAATAACCTTGGCATTAGATCAATTGAACCGCATGCTTACAGACGAAAATGCCGTACAAAAATTGCGGCATTCCAACCGCCGAAGCACGGTGATGATGCTGGTCAAGAAATTCAGCCAGGAACTCTCACCAGAATCAGCCGAGTCAATTCCTGGCTGATATACCCCTTATTCTTTTACGAGGAAAGTGATCTTAAGCAGAACCCTGAATTCTGTGATGTTTCCCCTGTCATCCACAAGCACTTCTTGATCCCCAACCCAGGCGGATTTCAGGTTTTCAATTGTTTTAGCTGTCTTTTTCAAGCCTTCCTTAATGGCATCATCAAAACTAATTTTCGAAGACGATTTGATCTCGGTTATTCGTGCAACAGACATTTCATTCTCCTTTTTAAAATAAGTATATAAGAAGTAATAAGGGAAATGCCTTTTTTTTATCAATTGAAATTTATACAAATCAATAAAAACGCAGAGAACCTGCAATATTACCTTGGATTGTTGCCAATTATTTGATTGGATATCTGATTTCGGTTTCCGGCTTTACGGTTGGGTCTTCCGACGGATCATTGAGGTAATACTCATAGGCAATGCCTGTGGATTCATAACCATGATCTTTCGCCCATTGTGCCAGGGCGTCATAGGCAGATTTGACGGCATCATAATCTCCAACATGAATGGTAGAGATATATTTTCCGGCTGGAATAATGCCTGATTTGACTTCTTTTTTGCCTTCTAACTTACGGGCAACGGGAAAACCGGCTTCCACATCCAACGCATTCATATCCAGATTGAAGAATGCGCAAAAGGGCATTCCGGCTGGGTATTCCCCCAATTCTCCAAGATAATCCATTATTCCACCGTACGCTTTCCCAAAAAATTCCGGCAGCTTTCCCACAGGCATAATAGAACGCATTACCAAGGTGGGCTGATCGGGTAATTCAAGCAGCTTAATTTCGTAAGACATATCCTCCTCCTATAGAATTATTGTTCTAATGATAAACCACTTGACAAATTTGTCAAGGATATGTATGAAAACTTTGCCTTAATATTTGTGTTAAAATTAATTAGCTTGTTAAAGTAGTTCTAGAAAGAAAGACCTGCTCTTTTGATTTGGAACAAAATAGTAATCAAGCTTTAAAAAATTAAGAAAGGAGTTCCAAATCATGTCCGAGAAAGAACAGGGCACCGTGAAATGGTTTAACGGCTCAAAGGGATATGGCTTCATCGAGCGAGATTCCGGCGAAGACGTTTTTGTCCATTACAGTGCAATTCTCGCGGACGGGTACCGCTCATTGGAAGAAGGCCAGCGAGTTGAGTTCGTGGTCACCCAGGGCGAAAAAGGTCCGCAGGCGTCAGAAGTTATCCTTCTCTAATCGAGAACCATACTTCAGGAAAATAAAAAGAGCAGCCACTCAGCTGCTCTTATCTCTTTAATTCCTTAGGATAAATTTCTTGTTGGACTATTTCAAATTGCGGCGAGAATAGCCTTATAATATGCTTAATATCCTCAAAGTGATTGATTACCGCTTCTTTTTCTATCCCTGTTGGTGCGTAAACTGCAAAAATAACATTGGTGGTTATTGGACTGATACAGGTTCTTCTATCAGGACCATAGATAACACTTGAAATTACTCCAGCCTGATCGCGCATCATCATATCCTTGATCTTCAATTGCTGTTCTTCCCCCCTGAGAGTCGTATATTTTTCCTCTCCCGTTGAAATGTCTATTTGCAAGGGGGAGTGAATGGAATCAAGATCATGCATAGCGGTTAACAGCATATTCTTGAGTTCAACTGCAAACATCGTTTCGACTAATAATGTTCCGGTTGGCAGCGGGAGTTTTTCAAAGATGATGGATTGAAGCTGTCCGAGCACATGATAACTTTTCTTGAATTTTTTATAATACCCTGAATATACCTTAATAACCGGATCGGCTTTGAGGGCAGAAAGATCAGAGAAAGATTTTTGCAATTCCTGGACTATTTCCTGTTCAATCCTCTTCAGGTTTTCATCATGTAACTGGGGTTTTATATTTTTAAGAACCAGCACACCAACAGAAGCCTCCGGATAAGTCCTTGAAAAATTTTGGGATGTTTCTATCCTTAGATTAAATTCTAATGATTTTCCTGGCAATCTATATCACCTTTACTTAGTATTTCCAACGTTAAATTTCTTTATAAAATAAGGAAAAAACTTCCGATATTCAGATATTTCCATATTTTAAATTATCGCATGAATGAAAACGATAATGCACATTTATTCATAGAATTATGATTTTCCCTTATCTGAAAATTTGCTATACTGATATTAAGTTTATAAAAATCATGAAAGGAGGATAATACTATGAAACTCTCAGCCCCCAAGAAAACCACCTTCTGGGTCGCAACAGCTTTGGCTGTGTTGGGCCTTCTTGGCCACCTTGTAGACAGCCTTTCTTTTGTTTCGGCTTATGCAATTTGGTTCGTGCTAGTAGGTTTTATTGTGCTTTGGTGTGGTAACTATTTCAAAGACTTCTAAACCGAAAGTCACATTAAAACTTTTTTATTTAGAAAAATCCTGGTTTTACAACCAGGATTTCTTTTTCTAACTTATGGCATTACATGTTTAACCACAGCAGACCTGTGCATTCGGGCAGTATGGTCCAATGGTTTTCCCTGACTTTTCGGGCATACTCCTCACCGAAAAAGAATCCTGAGAGATCCAATGCCTCTTTAAAGGAAGTAAATTTATAATCAGTTCTGAACCATGATGAAGAAAACCCTTTTTGCTTCAGGTAATCGAAATAGGCATTCAGGTGTGGTGGGGGATTGGGGCTTTCATAACCCGTACCGTAATTCTCTAGGATGAGCATTACACCGCCAGATTTAAGCAGCCGTTTGGCTTCTGCCAGCCCTGCATCAATTTCATGCTTCCAATCATCGCCTCCCCACACTGCCAGATAACAAAAACTCCAGCCGGCAATGACCATGTCGGCTGAATGAGATTCGAAAGGCGTATGTCGCATATCGGCAACACTTATTGATGTATTAGTTGCTCCTTTTTCTGATAGAACAGCTTTTGCTTGTTTCAGCATGTGGTGTGAGGCGTCGCACGCAGCCAGGTTGTGCGCCTTGTCGTTTAGAAATCGTGTAAGCCTGCCCGTTCCAGCTCCTATTTCTACGATATCCAGACCAGCGAATGGTTTTATTTTATTTATTTCTTTTGGGATATTACTCTGGTAATCCTCGCGCAGGATCAGCATTTCATACTGATCGGCATGGGAGTCGTAGACTTCTTTTTCAGTTGGCATCGAGCGATTTTACTATAAAACCATTTTATGCTCAAATTTGGCTGAGGATTTCAGAAATAACAGAATCGAGAGGCTGTGAAACATCAATGACCAGCGCATCTTCAGGTTCTTCCAATGCTTCAAACTGGCTTATCAGCATTTCGGATTTCATAAAATGATTTCGTTTTTGCATACGCTGCCAGATGATTTCATAACTGCCTTTCAGGTAAACAAAACGGACGTTATTTAGGTTGACACTCAGAGTTTGGCGATACTTTTCTTTAATGCGGAACAAGCCATCACTACAGGTTTGCTTATTTTACTGAAGTCTGTCATCACTTCATGTAAGGATTCCAGCCAGGGCTGCCTGTCGGAATCAGTGAGCGGGATCCCGCTGGCCATCTTGCGAACATTCACTTCAGAATGAAATTGGTCGCTTTCAATGAAAACCCATCCCAAACGTTCTGCTAATATTTTTGCAATAGTGGTTTTTCCGCTTCCGGACACACCCATTACAATAATTGCCCTGAATGAAATTTCCTGTTTGATAACCTTCATGATTCTTTTGTTTTTATTTTATCCTGTGAATTATTGCTTTTTTAAAAAAGGTCGTAATTAGTACTCTAAGAATTGCGATTTATGAGGTGAAACCTAATGAAAAGACGGAATCTATTTCTAAGAATTGAAATCTTGTATAAAGAAATACCCCCATTTGTTGGTAAGGTGAAATCAATTTGATTTGGTTGGAAAAGAAAATAATTTTCAGATTTTATTAGGTGTAAACCTTGCAGAATTATAGTTTTAAAAATTATCCGCCTTTTCTGGCGGATATCGCCAGACGTAATTCTTCATGGGATTCCGCAAATTTCTCAAGTGCAACTTTTTGCCTGACTGCCTCCCACCCTTGATGGAGGCTTCGCGCTCCGCCTTCAGGGCCGCATGGGTGTTCGAAGACGCCTCGGCCAGGGAAAATGCCAAAATCAACAGTACCAAGTGCCTGGTAAAGTTCAGGTAGTGAACCTGAACACTGGCTGCCTGCATAATTGGGCTGAGGTGGTTTAAGGTTTCAAAGGGGTTCAAGGCAAGTTCTTGAATTTTTCGACACATCTTCCCTGGAGGCTTTTATACGTGAATCAAATCCTGAAAAAAGAATGGCATCAAACCCGGCCATGCGCTGCAGTTTTATAAAGACTTTTTCACGGATACCATGAAATGGAATCTGTGTCATGCTACCATATAGGTCAAAGTGGGAAACCGCGGGACTACCGCGTGCCTGCGAAGCACGCGTACCGCACTGAGGCCGATGGTCATGCTGTTGAGCATTACAGCGTTGGCGCCGTTAGCCACAGCCAAATCATAAAGTATTTCAAGGCGGTCTACCTCCACGGTGATGTTTGCCTGAAAATATTTTCTTTTTCCAGTTTCTGATTCCGCTTTTCGTCGAAGTTTATCCAGCAAACTGGAAGGCTCATCAAGACGTGACTAATATGTAACAGCCATTAATTCATCATCCATGGCGAAATCCAATCCGCCAAGCCAGGCTTCATAAGCAATCTGTGCATAATCTTTTGGATGCAAACCTATGTTGGGTTTGATAACACCAAAGAAGTAAGGCCGATCATAGACCTCAAGCAACTTACGCTGGCCTTCAATGCCGAACTGAGGACACTGGAAGGTATCAAGGAATTTCACTGGAAACTTAAAGTCTAGCCAGCGAATAGCGCAGATGTTTGGGGCGTGCTGCACTTCCTCCCCGCAAAACGCTGTGAGGAGATTGGGGATATCCGTTCCAAAATTCACGAAAGGGTAAGCAATTTTTACTTCGCTGGAATTGACGCTTCCCTCTTTCCACCCCATATGGCGTGCAATGAAAAAAATTGCTGGGCTGATTAATTTTTTTAATATTTGTCAATGCAACTGTTTTGGCTCTGAATTCAGGCATAAAGTCTTCTTCCACACCAACCCGATTCCATTGAATTGTGGACATCTCCTCTCAAAGATGAGCTGCAGTTTCATAAGGTTCGGCCAAAGATTCAAAAATAGTAATCCACTAAAATGTACTTTTCCATATCTAAGTCAGATAAATTTGCAAAGAATTCCTGCATGTCTGTTTTGTCCATTTAAATTCACTCTTTGAATAATGAAAATTGATAACTAATATTCCGGAATTATTTTCCCAGAAATAACCGCTTGTTGGATTTCTTTGATTTCTGCTGCGGCAATCACTTTTTGGATTAAAGCACGCGTTGCTTGGTCATCTGCGCGTGTTACTAGCGCGGCTTTTGTGTTTCGGCCATCCACAATTTCAATTGTTTTTTCTGAAAGCGGACGTTTTGAGATTGTTGTTCCAAGTTGATTTTCCATATCTTCTTCAGTCCAAATTGCCATATCCACTTTATTTTCAGCCAGGTAGTGGTGGATGCTCATAAATGTAATCTTGAGAAAATCAATCGATTCATCTTTAAACTCAATATTGGAAAGCTGCATCTGGTCATATGAATCTGGATCAATTGCAACAGTGATGGGTTGGATGTTTTTTGTAGCAGATCTGAAAAATACCTGGTGCGATTTTACAAAACTACCAGGTAAAAGCGTGGCGGCAATCTCTTCCAATCTTGAGCGCAATCCCTCCGCAGCAAATTGTGAGACTATAGCGATATGGCAGCGGTTTTCTCGCAGCGCTTTCAGGCGGGTGCGGGAACCACGAACAAAAATAAAATATGTTTCAACGCCAACATCATTAAATACTTTCTTGAGTGCAGTTGCCAGCCCTTCATACCGCCTGTTTGAGGGTAAAGTGTGCGCAATGACCAAAGGCTGGTTGATTGCTGCTGCCCACAATTTGCCAACTGACTGACGAACCAAGAAGGAGCCTAATTGTCCGCGCCGGTCGATTTCAATAGCATTCAGTTCTTCAAGACGGGAGATACTTTCTGAGATCAATCCGATGCTCACATTCATAGAACTTGCCATATCTCTAACGCTGTCAATATTAATACCAGGTTCCAGCGAAAGAAAATAAGCAGCCAGCCGGCGGTTAATCTCCTCTCTTTTAATAAAGGTTTTATTGTTTGACATCAGTATTACTTGACAGAATTATACAATGGGGAGATAATGTTCACAAAACATGAACATACTAAGTATAATCGAATTGTCCTTTTTGAGGGTGAACGAATATTATTTTGGATAATAAATAGGAGGAACCATGTCCATAGTAAACGCGCGGGAAATATTAATTGATGCCACTCGCAGAAAATACGCGGTTGGGGCTTTTAATATCACCAATATCATACAACTCGAAGGAGTTGTGGAAGCGCATGTGGAAGCTAGAGCGCCACTTATTATCCAGACATCGGTTTCGCCAACGAAGTTCCTAGGTCAGGATGTGATCGTGGCTGTTTACCGCTCAATTGCGGGAAAATCCGATATCCCGATATGCCTGCATCTGGACCACTGCACGGATTTGAATTTCTGTGAATCCTGCGCAGATGCCGGCTGGACAAACATCATGATTGACGCTTCCAAATATCCCTTTGATGAGAATATCCGTCAAACCAGATCGGTTGTGGATTATTCCCACTCGATTGGTGACATAACTGTTGAAGGCGAACTTGGAACAGTTTCTGGGGTTGAAGATCAGGTTAGAGTTGTAGAAGATGAGACCCAACTTTGCAACCCGGACCAGGTACTGCGTTTTGTCGAGGAATCCGGTGTTGACCTGCTTGCTCCAGCTATCGGTACGGCGCATGGCGTATACAAAACCAAGAACCCCAAGATCGACTTTGAACGCATGGGGCAGATCTTTCGTATTCTTAATAGCGACCAAATACACACACCGCTTGTGGTTCACGGTGGCACAGGTCTGCCACCCGCTTATGTTTCACGGCTTATTGCAGAGGGCGGATCCAAATTCAATGTTTCCACAGAACTGAAACACACCTGGATCGATGCGGTTTATGAATATATTTCTGCCAATCGAGAGGAATATGACCCCGGTAAACTGGATAAGTACGCCAAGAATGCTATTAAGGTTAAAGTAACCGAATGGATCGGAATGCTTGGCAGCGCTGGTAAGGCATAGGCTGGGCTGGGGAAAGGTGAAAATATGGCACAGATAAAAGGTTTTTTCTTTGACCAGGATGGTGTGATCATTGACACGGAAAAAGATGGCCATCGGGTGGCTTTCAACCAGACCTTCAAGAAGTTCGGATTTGACTTTGAATGGTCTGTAGATGAATACCATGAACTGCTTCAGATTGGCGGCGGAAAAGAAAGAATGAAGCATTACCTGCATACCAAGGGGTTTGGCAAAGAAATCAAGCCGGAGGAGGAAGATGATCTGATCAGGTCGCTTCATCTTGCCAAAACAGACACTTTCATCCAGTTAATTGAAAGCAAACAACTGCCCCTTCGTCCGGGAATCCACCGTATGATGAAGGAAATAAATACTCAAGGGCATGTTTTGGGCGTTTGCACCACATCTGACAAGCGTTCAGCACATGCAATTGCTTCCATTATTCTCAGCGACATAAAATTTAATTTTGTTCTGGCTGGAGATATTGTTTCAAATAAGAAACCAGATCCCGAGATTTATAATCTGGCGCTTAAATATTCTGGCCTGAAATCTGATGAATGTATAGTGTTTGAAGATTCCCGAAATGGGGTAGCAGCGGCCAAAGCCGCTGGGATGTATGTTGTTGCTACAACCAATTTCTATACTGAAAATGAAGATTTAAGTCAGGACAGATATCATTGTTTCCTGCCTTGGTGATAAAGATGGCGAAAAAGGCCAACTCAGGGCGGGCGGTGAAAAGGTCGCTTTCGATGGCGTTCTCACAGCACTTCAGCTCATTAATCTCTTTGAATCAAAATAACGAAATCATTCCATTCCACTGAAAGGTAGATTTTTAATGGATAGTAATTTATTGAAGCAGATGTATGGAACTGCGTTAACGATAAGACGCTTTGAAGAGGCAGCTATTGAGCAATACCGCCAGGGAAATATTTACGGATATCTGCATCCTTACCTTGGGGAAGAAGCTATCGCTACTGGCGCAATAGCAGCCATAAAACCGGATGATTACATTGTCAGTACACACCGCGGACATGGCCATGCCATTGCCAAGGGGCACGATGTGCGGCTGATGATGGCTGAGCTTCTGGGAAAAGAAACCGGGTATTGCAGAGGGCGCGGCGGCTCAATGCATGTGGCTAATATGAAACAATATAATCTGGGCGCCAATGGTATCGTGGGCGGAGGTATTCCTTTGGCTGTTGGTGCCGGTATGGCGATCAAACAAAAAAAAACTAATCAGATAGTGCTTTGCTTTTTCAGCGACGGGGCAGTAAATAACGGTGTATTTCACGAATCGGTAAATCTTGCTGCCATCTTTCATATACCTGTAGTTTTTATTATTGAAAACAACCATTATGCTGCTTCTACACCAGTGGAAAAAGTAAATTTGCTAAAAGACCTATCAGCGCACGCAGCAGGTTATGGAATTCCCGGCATATCGGTTGATGGCAATGACGCGATTAAGGTCTATAACGCGATATCTGAACCAATTATCAGAGCTCGGAAATGCCTGGGTCCGTCGTTAATTGAATGCAAAACTTATCGGCATAGAGGCCATCATGTAAATGACCCTGGTGCTTATATGCCGCAGGATATTCTGGCGGATTGGAAGACCAGGGATCCCCTGATTATTCTGCGCAAACATATGGATGATGCCCGGTATCACTGCGAATGAGATTATAGTAATCGAGGCAAAGGTAGACTCACTTATAGAAGATGCTGTTAAGTTCGCGTTTAGAAAGCGCTGAACCTTCAATTGAAGAATTTTTGAAAGAAATAACCGCATTATAAAGAGCGGTTGAAATCCAGAAATATTCGTTTTATCAGGAGATAAATGTGGCACGCTTGAAATATCGTGAAGCTCTGAATGCGGCATTAAGAGAAGAAATGGAAAGAGATCCGCTGGTTTTCATAATAGGCGAAGGGATTGGCAAACGCGGGGGATCATACAAGGTAACGGAGAATTTACTCTCCCAGTTTGGTGAAGACCGTGTGATCGAAACACCCCTCTCCGAAGCCTCATTTATCGGTTTGGGCGGAGGGGCAGCTATCGCCGGCACCCGGCCGGTGGTGGAAATGCTCTTTGTTGATTTCATGTTCCTTACTATGGACCAGGTGGCTAACCAGATCGCCAAATACAATTTTATGACCGGCGGCCAAACCAAGGTGCCGGTTGTGATACGTACCCAGGGAGGTATTGGCAACGGCCTGGCTGGACAGCATTCGCAGAGCCTTGAATCAATTTTTTACCATATCCCCGGTCTGCAGCTTGTAATGCCTTCAACGCCTTACGATGCCAAAGGACTTCTAAAAACAGCCATCCGTGATGACAATCCGGTAGTTTTTATTGAACATAAACAGCTCTATCTCACCGAAGGTGAAGTTCCAGAAGAAGAATACTCTAATCCCTTTCGGCCAGGCGGATATTAAACGCCCAGGCAAAGATGTGACTATCCTGACCTATTCCTTTATGACACTTGAATGCCTAAAAGCAGCAGAGATTTTAAAGAGAAGGGCATTGAGGCAGAAGTGATCGATCTGCGTACGCTGGTTCCGCTGGATGAAGCAAGCATCCTTAAATCAGTTGAGAAGACTGGCCGACTGGTAATTGTGCATGAAGCCTGGAAACGCGGCGGTGTGGGGGGAGATATCATTTCAACTGTGATTGAAAAAGCGTTTTATTCACTTGAGGCACCTGCGGTACGCATTGCGGGAAAAAATACCACCATACCTTTTAATAAGAATCTGGAAAAATTATGTATCCCATCAGTAGATGATATTGTTACCGGTGTGATGGGAGTTATTAACGGATAAAATTTCCTCACAAAGATCCAAAATAGGGTGAAAAATTATGGCATCAAAAGTGATCATGCCGCAAGGCGGGCAGGACCTGACCACCGGCAGAGTTGTGCGCTGGTTGAAAAAAGTTGGCGACACAGTGAAAAAAGGCGAAGTGATATGCGAGGTGGAGACAGAAAAAGCCGTTTTTGAGGTCGCTGCACCGCAGGATGGTGAAGTGCTCAAAATCATCGCTCATGATGGCGACGAAGTTGAAATTCTTTCAACAATAGGTTATGTGGGTATTGCAGGAGAAGCAACTGGTGAATCAGAAAAAGTACCTGATCTGAATGTTAAACCGATTGAAGAACCTGGCGAGTTTAGAACAAGCAAGCTCTGTCACACAACAAGAAAAAATATCCAAAATGATTATTTCTCCTAAGGCGCGAAAACTTGCGCAGGAAAATTCATTGGCCTTGGAATCGCTTACCAGCAGCCGTGCTGATGGAAAAATAACAACCGAAGATGTTCAATCAGCGCTTGAAAAAATAACCCCACCAAAAACCGGAAGCAAAGAGTATTCCGAGTCCGTTCGGGTGATATCCACAGATAAAGCTCGGAAAACTATCGCAAAGCGTTTGGCGCAGAGTTGGTCGAGCACGCCGCATATCTTTGTCACTGTTATTGTGGATATGACCAATGCAGTGAAATTCCGGAAGGATAATCCGATTCTGGATATTTCCTTAACGATCTGATTATTCGAGCGTGCGCTTTGGCATTAAAAAAGCACCCAGATGTCAATTCATCTTTTTTGGATGAAGACACAATTAATATCTGGGGCGATATCAATATCGGTGTCGCAGTCGCTACCTCACAGGGATTATTTGTACCTGTCATTGATGAAGTTGATAAATTGAACTTAAAAGAGCATTGCGATTCGGTCCAAACAAATTGCTGAAAAAGCCCGAGCGGGAAAAATGGATATTTCCAAACCTTCGCGATTTACAATTTCCAACCTGGGGATGTATCAGGTAGAAACATTTACCGCGGTAATCAATCCGCCTGAATCAGCTATTCTGGCAGTATCCAGCATCCACAAGAAGCCAGTGGTTGTGGATGGAGACAAGATTGCGATTCGTGACATGATGAACCTGACGCTATCCATGGATCACCGGGTTGGGGATGGCGTTATGGCTGCGGAATTTATCAATGACGTGAAAAAAGCACTTGAATTCCCCGAATCACTTTTATAAATATGTGAAAACAGTTTATAAAAAATTTCTGGACGCCGCACCCTTCCTGGACTATAGAGAAGGGTATGGCATTTATCCTTATACCCCTCAAATGGTATCCTCAGATTTCTAAAGAATTTCTAGTAAAATCATTCAATATTTGGTGATCGGCAAAGTCTTAGATTGGCTTAGAAAGAAAGATGCTTCAGTTGTATCGAGGCACTTTTTGTTAATTTATTTTGCTTCCGCGCGTCTTTTCTTCCATACTTCTGTAAAGTCATACGTCGCGTAAAACTCGGTATCAAAGGCTCCCCAAGCTGATTTCTCAACAGCCAAATTCACATCCCTTAATTTGGATGGGGGTAATTTGAGTGTAACCACCTGGCCTATACCCATCAGGACATACCAGGAGACAACTTCTACACCTTCAGGAGGAAATTTTGACCAAAATCCTGTCTTGTCAAGTTTCTAGTTTATATCATTAAGATTCATGTTCTGCTGGTGCTGAAAAAAGATGGTTAAAGGAATCTCATTATCTGACATTTTTCCTCTAATAAATGATAATTATTTCATCCTGCGATAGAAACCAAGTCTTCCAGTAATTCAAGGGTCTTGCCCGCCTCCCAGGCATTGGTCAGGGGCTTTTGCCGTGTGTTTACACACTCAAAGAAATGCTCAAGTTCGCCCTGAAAGCCGCGCTCGCGCATATCGCTGATCCACTTGCCCGGCCGGTCGGTCCCATACACTTCAACACGATCGTTGAAACCGACAGTTATCCTTTCAAAGGCATCTATCTTGATGGTCATTCCATCGCCGTGTAGAGAAGCGCTCTCCTCCCATGCGCCTGACATTTTGCTGGCAGCGATAACGCATTGTCCTCCGCCAGTTATTTCAAGAGTGCTGACAGTTCCCGCAACCATATCATTTTCTAAAGTGCAGGAAGTTGACACAGCATGCAGATCCCCACAAAAAAAGCGTGCCAGATCGATCTGATGAATGATATCGTCAAGATACAGCTGGAAAAGGGTTTTATCACCCTGATTAGCCCGGTGTTTTTGAAAGATTGCCAATTGTATTCGCCGGCTGCCAAATATTTCTTTAGCCTGCCGGTAGAGCAGTGCATAGCGCCGATTGAAACCGACTGCCAGAACGCGTTTGTTTTTATCCGCTAATCGTCCAAGATCGAAAGCTTCCCTGCTTGTTGGTGTCAGGGATTTTTCTGAATATACATCCACACTGTTTTCGAGAAAGAGCCGGCAGAATTTGTAATGAGATTCGGTACTGCTAAGCACAATGGCAGCATCCGGTTTGGTCTCCAGAATGCAATCGATATCCGTTGTGCCGTTTGTAAACCCCCAATCGCGATTTACCTGATCAATGGTTGCTTGTGCTCGGCTGAAGATACCGGAAATCTCAATCCCCGGCCAACAGCTTAACAAAGGAAAATAGGCCTTTCGCGCAATTCCACCGGCACCGATTATAGCAACCCTCATTTATGTACCTTTCAAGATAAAGGTAAATTGATCTTTTCTGTATTGCTGCCTGCTGAAATATATGCCGCTTCTAGGATCTCCTGGGCTTTTAGTGCTGCATCGAAGTTTGCGGATGATTGTTTATTCTCACTAATATTCAATAAAAAATCCATGATGCTGCCAAGATGAGCATCCTTAAACCACCCTAAAGAAAACTTTGACGCAGGAAGCCATTCGGAAATCGAACGATCGCCCGAAGGAGTGTGGAAGTCCTGACTGCCAAGCTGATACTGCTTACGTTTCTGGTCGTAATATCTGACGCTGCCCGGTTGGTTGAAATCTATCTCTATGCTTCCAAGGCTGCCGAAGATCTCGATACGGCAGCTGTCACCCATTCCTCCAGACATCCGCGTCACTTCAATAACGCCTTCAGAATCATTTTTTAATCCCAGCATGCATAACGCCCAATCATCGACATCTACTTCTGCTGTCTTAGTACTGCCAGAGGTAATAGGTCTTTGGGTGATGAAAGTGCGGGTACGGCATTTAACCCAATCCGCCTCACCTAACAAAAAACCGACCATATCGATCATATGAATGCCAAGGTCTGTAAGAGACCCCCCGCCAGAAGTTGCTTTCTGCAACCGCCAGGATATTGGACGGGCAGGATCCATATAGCTGTTATGAAAATAATGAATGCGGAAATTAAAAATCTCACCCAACGCGCCTGCCGATAAAATTGCTTTTGCCTGCTGTACCGCCGGGACATAACGCATTGTAAAGGCAGTGTGGGTAAACACACCAGCCATTCTTGCGGCTGAGGCGCTTTTACGCGCCTGTTCGAGATTTAATCCAAGTGGTTTTTCACAGTAAATATTTAACTTTTTTCCAGTGCAGCCTGAATTTGTTCATGGTGGAATCCATTTGGCGAGCAAATGTCCACCAGATCAATATCCTGCGCAAGGAATTCATCCAGTTTTGTGGTTTCAAAAGGGCTGCCCAGTGAATGAAGTATTTCTCTGTCCCGGCCGAGGCTAGTCCGCAGCATTGCTGATACTTGTGTCTGAACCTTGGGTTCAGGAAAACAATGTGGGATAGACTGGTAGCAGTGGGCATGCACCTTGCCGATATATCCAAATCCAATAATTCCTACCTTAATTGAGGCGCCTGTCATTTATCTTTTTCTTGACTGGAATAAACGCACTTGCCTTTAACGATTGTCATATACACTTTTAAGGCTTTGTTTAAAACAGTTAGGTTAGCTTCTTTCCCGATTTCAATGCTGCCAAAGCGCTTTTCCATACCAATTACCTTTGCAGGATTGTAAGATACCATGCGTATCGCATCAGGCAGGGGAACGTCCGCGAGCTGAACCATAGTCCGAAGTGCTGAATCCATTGTCCCAGTGCTTCCGCCAATAGTGCCGTCCGGCAGGGTTGCTTTACCAGCCCTGACGGTTACTTTCTGATCAAGCAGTTCATACTCACCGTCCGGCATACCGGCAGCCGCCATAGCGTCTGTGATAAGCACAATGCGTTCTGGTCCAAGGCAGCGGTAGAGAATTTTCATTGCTGCTGGGTGAACATGAAAACTGTCGCCGATTAATTCTGCAGTGGCTTTTTCTGATGCAAGAACAGCTCCTAATACCCCCGGTTCGCGCTGGTGAAGAGGAGACTGGGCGTTATAAGTATGCGTCACATGTGTGAATAATCCATTAAGTGCCATGCTGGCTGTTTTAAAATCTGTATTGGAGTGGCCCAATGATACAACTACACCAGCGTCAGCATAAAGTCTGGCCACTTCTTCTGAACCAGGCAATTCTGGAGCCATGGAAACCTGATAAATCCACTTTCCTCCTGCATCAAGATGGGCTTTTGCTTCATCTAAATCAGGCATGTGAATCCACGTGGGATTGTAAGCCCCATGTTTTTCCGGATTTAGGAAGGGACCTTCAAGATGCAATCCCAAGGGAATCGCACCAGGCCATTCCGATTTATTATCAAGGATATATACATAATCTTTAATAATCTGAATTAATACCGCAGTGTTTGGGCCGGCTATAGAAAGCAAAAAACAGGTAACGCCTCGGCTTGCGGCAAAACGGCTGTATTTTTCGAGATCAGTAACAAGTTCACCGATGCCAAAAGTAACTCCAAAACCCCCATGTACATGAATATCAACCATTCCAGGAATAATATACATCCCCCTATGCTCAATTTTTCCGGTTGTTATTTCAGGCTCGGTTTTGTAAGTATCTATAGATGTAATAATCCCTTCTGAAGAAATTCCGATTCTCCCATTTTGTACAGTCTCGAATGGAGTAAAAACCTCGTCAGCATTTAGGAAAAGTTCGGATGTATTCATTATTTAAAAATATTTCCTCTTGGATAAGAAACATCTTATCTGATTCAAAATAAATAATGATGCATTTTTTATGTTAATCAACAGGAAAGTAACATAATCCGGTAGTTCCAGGTCCGGTGTGGACCATCAAAGCCGGGGATAACTCTGAAATAAAGGATTCTGCAACCTCAATGCGGCTTTCAACCAAACTTTTTAGGATTTCAATTTGCTCAAGTGCGCCTGCGTGCATATAAGCCACCTTGATTTTCTTCGCCGCGCCAATTGTTGTTTCGATGTTTTCCACCATTTTTTCATAGGCTTTGTTCAAACCTCGGGCGACACCCAAGGCTACGATCTCGCCATCCTTCATGCTGATCAATGGATTCAGTTTGAGCATGGAACCAAGAAGATGGGTTGCCTTGCCGATGCGTCCCCCCATGTAAAGATATTTCAGAGTATCCGCAGTCTGGATCATATGTGTTTCCGGGATCATCGACTGGATTTTGTGAAGGATCCCTTCCAGTGTAATACCATCCAGAGCTTCACGCGATGCCTCTATTGCGATCAATCCCTGGCATAATGCGACGTTCAAGGTATCAATGACTTCAACCCTGAGATTTGGCAGGGTTTCTTTTAACATTGACGCAGCAGTCATCGCAGCCTGGTAAGCGCCGCTCCCTTTGGAAGTCATATGAATGCTAACGATACTCTCGGCACCCTCATCCGCAAGTCTTTGATACGTGCTCAGGTAATCACCTGGTCCCGGGCAGGCCGTAGTAGGTAACTTATCTGCGGTTGGCAGCCACTTCAAAAAATCTTCACGGTTTATGCTGATCAGGTCGCGCAACACATCGGTGCCTTTATGGATGTAATAAGCAACTTCGCTGATATGCAAATTTTCTTTTATTTCAGTGGGAATACAGGCAGTGCTGTCGGTAACAATAGCTGTTCGCAGTGGGTTTGCCATTTGAAGTCCTTTTTTTATACAAAAATTATATCATTTACAAATTTCAATCACTTCCGTTTTATTTTAATTCTTTCTTCTATTAGGAAGGTGTACAATAAAATTACTTCGCATATCAGGAGAGGGTGAGATATGAAAAAAGCCATACTGAAGTTAGGAATTATTTCCCTATTCTTGTCATCATGTTCGGTTTTAACACCTGCAGAACCGACAGCTACGCCTGCTCCAACACTGGCACCTACCCCGACACCCGATCCTTGCAGCAAGGAAAATATTCTTGCTGAGGCTGAAAAAATCCAAATGTCGGTTAATGAATTTCGTGAAGTAGCAGATCTGGCAAACAGCACTGATGTCAACTTCGTATTTATTCCGGTGCTTCGCCTGCAAGAGATTCGTTACGAAGCGATCAATACAAAAGTTCCCGCATGCCTTGATTCATTTAAAGCATCAGCGATTAACTATACAGCTTCGGTGATTAGCTATTTAATGGTTTTTATGAACAATCAAGACCCGGAGTCTGAAGATCTAAAGAATGCCATCCAAAACAGCCAGACTCAGTGGCAAATATTACTTAATGAATTCAATACTGTCTTAACCATTGCAGGTTTAGAAGCCCAGATGGTGCCAACCCCGGCTGTATCGTCTGCAACAGCAACCAATGCAGAGACTGAATCCGTTAATGTATTCGCAAAACCCGATTCAAGTGCTGAAGTAGTTGCTTCAATTGAACAGGGAGCCCAAGCAGATGTCATAGGGAGGAATGAAGCTGGCGACTGGCTTCAAGTAAAGATCTCAGACATTATCGGATGGGTGATTACCGGGATGGTGAATGTGAGCATACCCGTTGATCAACTCACGGTAATTGAGGCTATACCTTAACCGAAAACCTTATATCTGACAGGCGCGGATTTTAATACGCGCCTGTTTTTTTTATGTATTTTTACTTGATCAAAGATGTAAAATAATATTATATTAAATGAGGGTTAACCAAATGAAATATTCATTAGTTGTACTAGGAATAATATTATTATCTTTAGGTTCTTGCTCTGGCCTTTTGTCAACACAAGAAATGCCTGTCTATACCCCGCTTCCGCCAACTATGACCCCAGATCCATGCGGACCTGAAAGTATAAATGATGAAGTTGAAATGATCAGAGGATTGCTGGGTGAATTTCAGGAGGTTGCTTATGTTTCTTCAAATACGCCAAGGGAATCACTCATTACCCCTATCATCAGGTTGGAGGAAATCCGGCACGAACTCAACTCTTTAATTGTTCCTTATTGCATGCAAGATTTGAAGTCAGGATATTCCAATTACACCGCTTCACTGTTGAGATATTATACAAACCTGATGAATAAAAACGCGTGCCGATCAGGCGGAAATTGACTTAGATAATAGCGAAGCGCATTGGAAGACAGTTCAAACCGAATTTGAGAAACTTGCAGCGAATGCTGGTCTAAAATTCCAACCGCTTGCAAATGCAGATAGTGTGTTACTTAATGACGCGGGATCTAAGGCGATTGCAGTCAACGAGGGGAATAACTCTATTAATGTCAGGGAATTACCGGATCTGAATGCCAAGGTTGTCTCAACACTTGAGCCCGGCGTTCAGGCAATTGTTATCGGAAGAACCGAAACGGGTGACTGGATTCGTGTGAATATCCTTGGAACCTATGGGTGGATTTCTAAAGATATGGTTGTGCTTAATGTTGAACCTGAAAAAGTGGATATTGTAAATTCTTCACCATAAAATATTTTTGGTTAAGGTGCCTGTTTCGGCGCGATAAGTACTGGCAGCGATTCTACGGGAAGCAAGATTTCTACCAACTCTGATGACACCCAGCCGTTAATATCGCCATATTCAATATAAATCCAGGTGCTTTCCGATGAACGGCCTATTCCACTGGCTTCATCACCCGCCTTTAATGAGGCAATAATCTTTCCATTAATATCAGGGATTTCACGGATATTTACTGAAAATCGACCAGTGTTCCGGATCATGAAATTGGTTGCCTGCGCTTTTGGAGTAGGTGTATTAGATTTAAGAAGTGAAACTGCCGGGGTAGACAGACGAATGGGAATAGGTGTGGAAGTTTTGATGGTTAAAAGTGAAACTGCCGGCGTGGTCAAACGGATAGGCTGGGTGGGTGTCATTGTAGGGGCTGGCTGTCCGCCTTGGTCCTGTTCAGTGATTGGCACAGCCACAAGGATTAACCGATGTGAATTTGAACGCGCAGGCCAGCAGGTGATTAAAAGTGATGCGCTCATCTTTGGAAGGAAGAATCCAGCGCCCATTATCAAGTCGCACATCTAAAGGCTGGTCTTTTTCGGGCAGGATCATTTTATTGGCGATTATGTAGGTAAACATTTTTGCCCCGCTAAAAAGAATAATAGTATCTCCAACTTCTAGATCAACAAGATTCTTGAAAACCTCTCCATAAGCATTATGATGTCCGCTGAGCACTGTGTTTCCGGTTACTCCCAAAGGAGCTGATCCTTCATGCCAGCCGACCGCGAATTCTTCAGGAACCAGAAACTGGACCACATCCTGCCCGTCCACATTGACTGCGATAGATTCTGCCAGATGTACCGGGGCATCCAAGCCAATCTTTTCGATGACAAGTCTTTCAGGAATATTGGGTGAAATGGTCTGCTGAAGAGTATCTTCCTGATTGGCAGCTTCTTGTGGAATGAAGATCGGTGCAAACCCCTGTTGATCAACAGCAGGGGTTACGCTCATATTTTCAATTATGGTATAAGGATTGAAATTAATAAGATTGAGAGCGGCAAAAATAATTAAGATAGCTCCCAGTATGATGAGGATCCAGTCTCTATAGTCTTTTATTCTCTGCCACATGGAATTCTTCAGCCGCCTGTTAATTATATTTTTATAAGGTTGATTACTCTAACAAAGTATAATCTAGGCTTAAACACAAGTAAAAGGAGAAAGACATGCGTTTAGGTGGTTTTGAAATTGTCATTATATTGGTCATTATCCTGATTGTTTTTGGCCCTGGCCGTATTACCAAAGTTGCCGGAGAAATGGGTAAAAGCTTAAAAGCTTTTAAAGATGGCCTTTCTGAAGACAAGAAATCGGAAAGTGAAGATCCTGAAGAATCTCAACCCAAAGAAAAATAGCCCAATTCTCTTATTGTTATGCAGCTATTTGGAATAGGTCCGCTTGAATTAATTCTGATTCTGGTCATTGCAGTTATTGTGCTTGGACCAAAAGGATTGGTTACTGCGGCCAGGGAAGCAGGAAAACTAATCCGCAAGGTTATAAGTTCGCCTATCTGGCGGGAAGTTGTTGATACCTCAAATGAGTTACGCGATCTGCCGCGAAAAATTGTCCAGGAAGCCGGAATTGAAAAAGATCTGGAAGATTTGAACGCCTCAACAAAATCCACGATCAACGAAATTCAACGATCCCACCTTCCGAATATCACCCCAGTCATTCCACAGCCCGAAGAAAAAAGGGAACTTGAAAAATCGGGGCAGGATGAGAAATAAGACAGCGCTTGAGCCAAAATTAGAACAAACCGAAACCTCTGATACTTCCTTAATGACCTTTTGGGAGCATGTTGAGGAGCTTCGGAAGCGTTTGTTTATCGCATTATTGGCACTTGGGGCAGCAACAGTAGCAAGTTTTGCCTTTGCTGAAAGAGTTATCGTTCTTTTGGCAGAACCTGCAGGTTCTGTAAATGCTTTACAGTCCATTGAGGTGACCGAGAATGTTGCCGTATTTATGCGTGTTTCACTATTATGCGGGGTGGCAATTTCCTTGCCGATTATTCTTTATGAATTGTTGGCATTCATTTTGCCGGGATTGAAGCGAAGTGAAAAACGATGGGTGTATCTTGCGATTTTCTTCGGAACATTACTCTTTTTGGCAGGTGCTGCATTTGCCTACTTTGTCATGCTCCCCACGTCGATGACTTTTCTATTGAATTTCCTTGCAGTAGAAACGAAACCGCGTCTTTCCTCATATATTAATTTCATCACCAGTCTGATCTTTTGGCTTGGAATTGGATTTCTTTTTCCGATTCTCATTTTTGTTCTGGCCAAATTGAATATCCTTTCTGCAAAGGCTTTGGCAAAAGGCTGGCGATACAGTCTGGTGATTATCGCTGTTCTGGCTGCTATGATCACACCGACTGTTGATCCTGTAAATATGGCACTTCTGATGGCCCCGCTTTTTGTGCTCTATTTAATCAGCGTGCTTTTTGCTTATATCGCGACAAGTCATAAAAAACAAGACCAATCCTAGCAAGATTATCATGGGTATATAATTTCCCTGTTCAACTGACGATTCATTCTGTTTTGATTGGAGGGATAATGTCTGTTACATCCGAACAAATCGGCAATTAAAGCTATTGCAACAGGAAGAAATAAACGGCTATCATACTTATGCGCGGTTGGCAGAAATAGTAAAAGATGAAAACAACTCAAAAATCTTAGACGCGAATTGCCGGTGAAGAAGAAAAGCATTATACATTATGGAAAAGTTATACGCAAACAGATATTTCACCCAATAAATCCAAAATCAGTTTTTTCTTTTGGGTTTCCAGGTTATTTGGACTCACTTTTGGCATCCGCCAGATGGAATTAGGGGAGAAGAAGGTTCAGAAGATTTATAAAAACCTGGTAAGCGCTATCCCCGAAGCTAATCAGGTCCTGGCGGATGAAGAAAAACATGAAACTGAACTTTTGGATATGTTGGATGAGGATGCACTGAATTATGCGGGCTCGGTTGTGTTAGGTTTGAATGATGCTTTAGTAGAGCTGACCGGCGCTTTGGCAGGATTTTCTTTTGCTTTTCAGAATACCCGATTAATCGCCTTGGCTGGTTTAATTACGGGAATTTCTGCAGCATTTTCCATGTCAGCATCTGAATACCTGTCCCGAAAATCAGAGGGCGGCAAGCAGGAACCACTGCGATCAGCACTTTATACCGGCCTTGCTTATATTATTACTGTGGCTTTATTAGTAATGCCCTTCCTTGTTCTGAAAAATTATCTCATCAGTCTTGGTTGGACGATTCTGAATGCGATTCTAATCATTGCGTTGTTCAATTATTACATTTCTGTTGCCCGTGGATATAACTTTAAAAAGCGGTTTCTTGAAATGACCGCTATCAGTCTGGGTGTGGCATTGCTATCATTCGTTCTGGGTATTTTTATCCGTCAATGGCTGGATGTGAATATCTAGTCTGAATTTGATGTCATACCCTTTTGAAAGTGAAATATGCGCATATTAGTCTTTGGAGCCGGACCTTTAGGAAGTGTGCTGGCGGCCAGGCTGCATCAGGGTGGCCAGCAGGTAACGCTGCTTGCGCGCGGGAAGCGCTTTTCGGATCTAAACAATTATGGAATAGTACTTAAGAACTGGATGACAAAGGAAGAGGAAATAATCCAGATTCCTTTACTGGAAAAACTTATACCCGAAGATGCTTTTGATTTGATCCTGGTTGTCATGCGCAAAAATAAAGCACTTGAAGCTTTGCCGATACTTGCCGCCAATTGTTCTACCAATTTCTTTTTCTGATGAATAATGCTGCAGGGGCTAAAGATCTGGTGGATGCGCTGGGGAAAGACCGGGTTATGACAGGCTTTGCAGCAATAGCTGGATATCGTGAAGGTCATAAGATTGTTTATATTAACGCAGAACCTGAAAGGTCAGCAGAAATATATCTTGGTGAACCAACCGGGGAAATCACCCCGCGAGCACAGGGTATCGCTTCTGAACTTGCGAAAGGCTGCTTTTTAAAACCTCAAGTATATAAATATATGGATGCCTGGTCCAAGTATCATGTTGCGATTATTTTTCCTGCACTTGCGACAGCTTTATATCTTTGCGGGAATGATAATTACCGCATGGCTGCCACACGAGACGGCCTTGTGCTGGCATGGAGGGGGATTAAAGAAGGCTTTCGCGTTTTACAGCGGCTGGGAGTACCCGTCCAGCCGCCTGCGTTAAGGAAATTCATCTGGCTGCCTGAACCTATAATGATAGCAATTTTGCGAAAATTATTGAACAGACCGCGTATGGAAGTAGCTATGGTGAAACACGCTGAGGTGATCCGTGATGAGATCCAGCAGCTTAACAAAGAGTTTCTTCAATTAGCTGAGAAATCAGGGATATTTATTCCTACCATCCGCTTTCTGATCTCACAATTTAATGAAAATGCACCACCACTGCCTGAAGGCAGCAGGAGTTTAAAATTGGATTGGAAAGGAATCCTTATTCCTGCTTTTATTTTAGTTTTTGTTGGGTTAGTTTTAGGCTTGATTTTTTAAAAAATTATTCCAGAAAATGTTCAGCGAAATCCAGAAATGCCTGGACATCCTCATAGTTGCTGACCAGACCCAAAGAAACGCGCACAGCGCCTGAGGCTTTGGGGTCAATGCAGTGTTGAAAATCAAGGTCGGTGATACGCGCTTCATAAGAAGGTCGGGAAAAACAAGAGGAAAGCTCTTCACCAGAAATATCCAGTGCAATCTCACCCGCACCAGGGTTGCAGAAGAATCCCATTCGGATTGAAATATTTCGTCTGTTGGCTTCATTCTCTAGCAGATGTTTAGGGACGATTGTCCCATAAAAATCGAAAAAATTAAGCGCAATAGCACCGCCGCGAGCTTCAGTTGTCAACGGACCGTAGATCTTTACCAGACCCGTTCCGTTGGAATGTTTCATTCCATTCAATTTTTCAAGCAGCCAGCCGGTAAGGTATTTCACGCGGTCATGGATCATTTCGAATCCAATGGCTTCAAGGTGCTGCAGACCAATCCTTACAGCAGGTATATTGAGATAATTAAGTGTGCCGTCTTCTAACCCGGCAGGCGCCTCCGCCGGATAAAATTTGTTGCCCCGAACTGAGGCTACCGTGGTTGTACCGCCCGCAAACCATGAACGGCTGAGTTTTTGCAGCGTTACTTTTCGCGCGATCAATGCGCCTACACCGGTGGGATAACCAAACATTTTGTAAAAGGATAAGGGTATAAAATCAGGATGCCATTTATTGAGGTCAAGCCTGCTCGTAGGCGCAAAGGCTGCTGCGTCCAAAAGCACATCCCAGCCTTGCGATTGAGCTTCAGCTATCCATTCCAGTGGATGCTGTACGCCTGAAAAGTTCGATTGCGCTGGGTAGGCAAACAGATTAAAGCAACCAAGGTTCGGATTAGCCAGTTCTTCTTTAAGTTTTGACTCGTCGGAGCGTAGATCAGGCAGCACCATTGGGATGTACGTAACAGAAGCCCCTTTTGCATGAGCATACTCGCGGATACCGTTGACTGAGTTATGGTTGTCAAAAGTCAGAAGGTAACGGCAGCCAGCTCCGAATGGGTAAGCCTCGCCGACCAATTTTAAAGCCCCGCTGGCATTCGGGGTAAAGACGCATATGTATTCTTCAGGCGAAGCATTAAAGAATTTCAAAATATCACCGCGGGTTTTTTCAACCAGTTCGGTAGAATGGGTTGATGTAGGATTCCACGAGTGCGGATTCCCAAAAAGAGCCTCACTGAGTAATTGATGGTGGAATTGCAATTGGGAGGTGGCATATAATCCTGCGCCGGTGTAATCGAGATAAACATGATGTTCTTTTTCAAGAAGGGGATACTGGCAAATCCGCAGCCGGTCAATCTCAGATGTTGACTCATAACCAGGATATTGTTTGATGAAATCTGAAAAACCTATTTTGGGCATCTTCCAATTTAACCACAAAAAACCTGATAATTCTATTTACTGTTTGACAGCCCTTAGCCGATGATTAAAAAACGGACAATCCCAAATACTACCGCCGCCAGAATTATCCATGTGGTATTGATCTTGGTAAACACAAGTAAGGCTAATGAATAAATCATCAACAAAATACTTAATGGGTCAACCAGCACTGCTTGTGTGAGCTGAATGGTCACTGCTGCCATTAAACCAAGTGAGGCAGCATTGATGCCATTCAGAAAAGCAGAAAACCAGACTGATCTGCGCATTTTTGGTATATATGGATTAGAGATTGCTACGAAGAAAAAGGAAGGCAGGAAAATTGCGATTGTTGCGAGAATTGCGCCCGGAACCCCTGAGAGGATATAACCGATAAAAGTCGCGGAGGTAAATAGCGGACCAGGTGTCACCTGCCCGATTGCGACCGCATCAATGAGCTGCTGCTCGGTCAGCCAACCCAGTCTTACTACAAAATCGGAGCGCAGAAATGCCAGAAGAACGTACCCTCCCCCGTAAAGAACGCTGCCAATTTTTAGAAAAGTAAAAAAGAGAGAAGGAAGATTAATTGGCTGCGGAATTACAGGAAGAAAGGATGGCAGAGTTAAGGGAAGAAATCCTTTCAGGGCTGGAGGATTATTGATTAAGGTTTTAATGTTCTTGATCAGCATTACCAATATTCCTGCGGCGAACAGAAGCGCCAGTGCGTTGAAACCTAAAAGATTAAGCACTAAAACGCTGGCTGCCGCAATGCCTGTTATAGGTTCTTTTATAGCCTGCTTTCCAAGAAACCAGAGGGCTTTAATAATAATGGCAATAACCACGGGTTTTACCGCAAACAGCACCCATGATACCTGGGGTGCAGCCCCGTATTTTTGGTAGGACCAGGCCAACCCCATAACCATCAGCATAGCCGGCAAAATAAAACTGATCCCAGCTAAAAAGAAACCCGGCCAGCCAGCGCGCAAATAGCCCAAATGGATAGTCATCTCGGTTGAATTTGGTCCTGGGATCAGGTTGGTCGCGCCAACCAGATCAAGGAATTGCTCTTCATCCAGCCATTTTCGCCGTATAACCACTTCATCATGCATGATACCCAGGTGCGCGGCCGGACCGCCGAAGGCGGTAAAGCCCATCTTTAGAAATAATAATACAACTTCCCTTAGGTTTCGCCGTTTTTCCAAATTCATTTTTTATTGATAATAACTGAGAAAATCCAGGGTTATTTATTATTGATCGCTTCCAGTACCTGCGCAAGAATCTTCTCACCATCCATCATCCCATAGGCGATCGTATCGATATCCTGAACAACAATTCCTAAAGGTTCGGCTTTTTCTATTATGCTGTGTTTTTTAAATCGCACCTGGGGTGCAACCAGGACTATGTCCATAGGGTTTTTTTCAAAATCCCATAAGTTGATACGCATACTGTCAATGGCTTTTAATTCCATGCCGCGTCCAGCAGCTGCTGCGGCTTTTCGGATCTTCTCTTCAAGCATGCTGGAAGACATACCAGCGGCGCAGACAAGAAGCACTCTAATAAATTTCTCTGTCATTTCTTACCTGTTTTATGAAGATAAAGTCTGAATATTAGAATTTGTTGTTACTGATATGTGGTTGTTACATAATAATCCTTAGGATCCTCACCCTGCTGGCATAAGGCTACCATCTCATCCCAGGATATCTGGCTGCAAAGTTGGTTATCTTTTTTGTAAAATGCGGCAGACCACACACACCAATCTCGGCTAAAAGCAGTCGTGTAGCCTGGAAGGACTTTTTGGCAAATGGCAATATCATAATTAGGATCCTTCTCAAACGGGTCACTGCATTCATTGTCAAACAAGACGTACCAATAATTGCATTGGTTATTCTGGCAAGGCGGTTCTGAAATGAGGCCGCATGATTCACAGATAGACTGTGCACTGCAGATATTAAAAATCTGGCATGCCCCTCCATCACAACAGGGTTCCAGATAACCTCCGCATGGCTGGCAGTTCCCGCTTTCATCACACAGGTCTGTCACGCACATATTATTTTTGTCGCAAGCCCCATAGGAGCATTTTTCCTCCAAAGCTGGACAGCAAGGTGTGTCTGGATACCCGCAATCCCCGCAGTAATTGTCTGCCCCGCAAACTGAGTTTTGGTCGCACTTTGCTCCAGGACAGCATGCATATCCTCCGCTGCCGCAGGGCTCGCAGTATCCTTCCGGAGAACAAAAGGTGTTGACATCAAGGCACTGTCCATCCTGGCAGCAGGCATTGTTTGTACCGCCGCAAGCTTCACAAACCTTATTTACATTACAAACCAGGTTAACGGAATTACACAAATCGCCTTCCAGGCATTCTTCGTTTTCATTCCCTTTTGAAGTAACAACGGGTGCAGGTGTGCAAGCGCAAACCAAAATAATAAATATAAAGAAAAATATTTTTTTCATAGCTTGCCCTCCAGCATGCATTGATTGAAGATACCATACTCCTAAATTATATTGATTTGAAAGGGAGAATGCAATACAAACAATCAAAAGGGAAGGGATTAAGTTTAAAAAAATTCCTCAAAAATCTTCCTATAAAAAAATCCGCATTATTGCGGCTTAAGTGTCATCTCAAGAACAAGCAGCACTTGTTATACTCATTAGGATTGTCTCAATTATCAATTTTCATCGATTCATTTTTCCCCCTCAGCTTATGTAACAGTGTCATAAACACATATGAGAATTAACAGTGCTGTCCACATTTAAAGACGAAAAATCCAGAAAACAGTTCGTTTAATATTTTTCTTATTTGCAGGCATTAATATTTTGAATTTCTTAATATACATAAATATTCTCATATAGAATTTAAAGTGAAAAGATAAAAATATTTTTCTGGATAGTAAAATTACCTGCATGAGAAAATCCTTGCCATTAATCCTAATTGTTTCAATATTCATAATTTCCTGCGCGAAGGCGGAACCGATAACTTCTGTCTGGCCTACGCCGTTACCCGATCAGGCAAATGGAGATGCATATCTGCTTGCAACACAAACTGCCGATGCCGCGAATGCGCTTGTCACAGAATCTCCGCAGCCAACTGCTGACACCCGACCGCTTCCCCAAAATTGGCAGCAATGGCCGGTAATACCTGAGGTGACCGAAAAAGCCCGGGAAATTTATATCCTTGGCAAAGCTTTGGATAATAATCCAAACGCTTTTTCGAAAGTGGGTGATTGCCAAAATCTGCACGAGTATTTCCTGGGCAGATTTGACCACCTGGATATTTACAACTTTTCCTGGAAAGTGGATAATTATTTGGATACGATAGAAAATTTTCAGGGGTACTTTGATACTGACGGTCAGTCTGCCAAGTTCGGTTTTACCGCCGCTTCACCGCTCTCTCCGTTGATGGCTGACCCGGAAATCTGCCTGCCGGATGAAGCTCCTCTGGAATGTGAATTACGCCTTACACGACCGTCTTTTGTTCTCATCAGCCTGGAATTTCCCTTTAATGGACGCTCTCCCGAATTATATGAGCAGTACTTGCGGCAAATCATTGAATACACCATGTCTCAGGGAGCAGTACCCATACTTGCCACAAAAGCGGATAATGTTGAGAAAGACAACTCAATCAATCTAACTATAGCCAAACTGGCTTATGAATATGACCTGCCAATGTGGAACTGGTGGGCGGCCGCCCAACCTCTGGGCGACCATGGATTAGATCCTTACCGCGATGGATTTCATATTACCCAGCAAGCTTGGGAAGAACGCAGCAAAACCTTTCTGATGGTCCTTGACCATTTATGGGAAGGTTTAAAGGATGTAGGTTAGCATTTGTCTGACGGCATCATAATTAACCACCTGGTAGCAATGAAGAAACCTGAATTTAATTCCTGGTAATCATGTTCAAAACCTGCAGGCAAAATACAGGGCGGGTTAGTGCTGCCATTTAAATAAAAATTAATCACCATAAAGTCAAAAAGGGAGAAATCAAAATAAGTTAGCTTTAAATTGCTCAGCGGTAAATTGCCCCTTTTTGCTAATCGATAAACTCTTTATGTAATGTGATTAAGGAATGATTGATTCCCTCTCATTTCACTCTTTTTCAAAAACTTAGCGTATTTCGGTGATACTGAAGTTGCTAAATATAACGGCATCAGGATCAGGAATGCCTCCGGCTTTGGTGAAAAGGCCAGCGCGTCCATAGCGCAGCCCGTAACGGGTATCAGTCAGGGATTCCACTTTTGCTTTGTTGATATAGAAATCAATCTGATTTCCGATACAATCAAGTTGTAATTTGTTTTCGGCTGTTCCTGGCAAGATTGCATCAGATGATTTTTGAGCCAGAACAGCAAAAGGCTGTTTTGGCGTATCGCGGTATATCGTATAAGACCCATTTGCGCGGATGATAGCAATGATCATTCCGTCCTGACTCGAACGGCATACTAATCCTGCATAGCGGCTGCTGCTAACACCTGGTGTTATTTCCATCCTCACCGTTGCAGAAACCGATATATCACCCAAACCGGGACCGCTTTTTACCCCATAATAACCGTATGGAATGACAGGTGAGAAATGAAAGCCATCCGAATCATATTCTTTATAAGCACCGCTTAAACCTGTGCCTGCAAAGATCTCGCTCCCGCTGGTCAAGGAGTCCTGTAAAACATACGGTTCAGAATTTAATTGATCCTCGGGTAGAGCATAAATCCGTACGTCTTTAAATTTCACCTGTCCAAACTGCTGATCCCATTCAGATGAGGCAAGCAAACCGATTGCTTTGACTTTGCCTGTTATGCCAATAGAGGATCGACCTGCAAGATGACCGTTGGCGAAAAAATCACAGCCATATTCAGAACAATTGAGCATCAGAGAATTGCGATTACCTGAGGGACTTATCAAAGGTGTAAAGACCAGGTTGGTTTTCTCTTCAACCTTCACCTCTTCATTTATTGACCAGGTCTCAAAATCAAAATATTGAGCGATAAGGCGCAAAATGTGATATTGTCCACTCTCATCAATGAAATAAATACCGTAACTATTTTGATCTGATTTGGATTTCTCAGCAGCTGATGATAGCACTTCAATTTCAAAGCTGAACGCTCCAGATTGAATAGACACTTCTCTTGAAAAAAGAATATCCACCTTGCGGCGGTCTTCCGATTGGCTTATCGTTAGCTCATTAATAAAACATGAAGATGTGAAAGCGCTGGAATCTGGTTCAGCAAGGCAAAAGGGGCTGTCGCCCTCAAAATCATCGGCGAATAATAACTCACCATGAACTTCTGTCGGTTCGATATCAGGAATTGGGGTTTGGGTTGAATCTGTTGACTCAATGGATGGGAAAATTGGAGTCTGAACCAGCGCTTCAGGCTTCCCCACAGGAGGCTGACAACCGCTGACAATCAAACAACCAGTAAGTAAAAAGAAAAAGAAAAATCTGGTATGTTTTTCCATAAATAGATTATTAGTTGGCATGAGAAATTATATTTCTTTATCAGCTAATATCTTGCGCATCAAACCGCCGGCTTTAAAGTAAATCATTTCCAGAGGAGTTTCAATACGCATAATAGTCTGAAACATGATCTGCTTTCCATCTGGGCGGTTGGCCTTAACATAAACTAATTCATTGGGTTTATTGATCTCGGAAATCCCAAGAACATTGAAGGTTTCATTGCCAATAATCCCAAGGTTTTTCACATTTTCACCTGGTGTAAATTGCAGCGGCAGCACACCCATGCAGGCCAGATTAGTTCTGTGAATGCGTTCATAAGATTCAGCAATAACTGCCCGAACACCCAGAAGGTAGGTTCCCTTGGCTGCCCAATCACGGCTTGAGCCGCTGCCGTAAAATTTGCCGGCTAAAATAATCAGCGGTGTAGCCTCTTTTTTATAGAGCATAGATGCGTCATACATTGTCATTAGTTTACCGTCAGGCAGGTGGAGAGTAAAACCACCTTCCACCTCCGGTATCATCAGATTTCGCAGGCGCGGATTGCTGAATGTTCCGCGTGCCATCACCTCATGATTTCCACGGCGTGCGCCAAAAGAAATGAAATCAGCAGTTTTGATACCCAGAGATTGGAGATATTGTCCTGCGATTAATTCAGGCGCGATACGACCGGCGGGGGATATATGGTCTGTGGTGATCGAATCGCCAAGAACAGCCAGTGCTCGTGCATCTTTGATTTCTCTGAAGGTATTTTGGTTTGGAGATTCTTCCAGTAAAAAAGATGGTTCCCTAATCAGGCTTGACTGCAAATCCCAAGGGAAGATATCATTATTCGGAATTTCCATTGTATTCCAGCGTTCATTTCCCTTATACAAGCTGCTGTAATTTTTTGAATATATCTCTGATTTGACGTATTCACGCACAATACGATCAACCTCATCACTGGAGGGATATATATCCTTTAAGAATATCTGAGTGCCTGATGGATCATTCCCCAATGGCGTATTATCAAAATCAAAGCTAATGTTGCCGGTGAGAGCATAAGCGATAACAAGCGGTGGGCTTGCAAGGAAACTGGCTCGCGCATCGGGGTGGATACGCCCCTCAAAATTCCGGTTTCCCGAAAGCACCGCAGTGCCTACCAGGCCGTTCTCCCTGACCGCACTGCTGATAACTGAGTCAATAGGTCCGGAGTTCCCTATGCAAGTTGTGCAGCCATAACCCACGATGTGAAAACCGAGCGCTTCCAGACCTTCCATAAGCCCTGCGGAGGATAAGTATGTTTTTACGGCACGGGAACCGGGTGCAAAACTGGTTTTCACCCAGGGTTTGGTACGCAGTCCTTTGGCGGCAGCGTTGCGTGCCAGAAGTGCAGCTGTGATCAAGATGCCCGGGTCGGAAGTGTTTGTGCAGGATGTTATTGCCGCGATCAATACCGCGCCGTGGGAAATTTCATAAGTTTGGTCGTTAATAATGACATTTACTTTATTATTAATTTCATCATTTAGTAGCCCATAGCCTTTATTTCCCTTTGGCGCGGCTAATATATCCTTAAAGGCTTGCCCCGCGCCCGAAAACAGGAAGATATCTTGCGGTCGTTTGGGGCCGGCCATAACCTGCTGGATTTCGTTCAGGTTTATGCGCATTATTTGAGAATACTCAGGATAAGGTCCATTGTTATCCTGAAAGAGCTCCTGAACTCGGTAATATGTTTCCACAAGTTTTATATGTTCTTCAGACCGCCCGGTGCGCTGCAGATAATCAATAGTCTGGTTATCTACCGGGAAATAGGTTGCCGTTGCTCCCGATTCTGGTGACATGTTGGAAATCATTGCACGTGTTTCAACATCCAGTTCTGAGATACTGGGTCCAAAGACCTCAACAAATTTATTAACCACGCCCAATTCCCGAAGACGGCTGGTTATGGTTAAAGTCAGATCGGTAGGAGTAACACTTTCCTGCAGAGCTGCCGGACAATTCTACGCCAACCACATCTGGAATGGTAAATTCGCTTGGGTAACCGAGCATTGCTGCCAGGGCTTCAATGCCTCCGACACCCCAGCCAAGGACGCCTAAACCGTTGACCATTGTTGTATGAGAATCAGTGCCCAAAACACTATCTGGGTAGACAATCCTCTGTCCCGCTTTCTTCTTTTATAAAGGCAACCTGACTTAAGTATTCCAGGTTTACCTGGTGGCAAATGCCTAATCCGGGAGGCAGAATGTGCAGGTTCTGATATGCGATTTGGCTCCACTTCAGAAAGGCATAACGCTCCAGGTTCAGGTCAAATTCGCGTTCTTCGTTAATGCGCTGCGCATCTGCGCAGCCATAATGATTCAACAGTCAGAGAATGGTCAATAACCAGGTCGCAGGGGATGGATGGATTAACAATGCGGGCGTCTCTTCCCTGCCGCTTTAACGCGGCGCGCAGCGCTGTAAGGTCATTCAACACTGGCAGGCCGGTAAAATCCTGCATTAATACGCGGGCTGGCATAAAGGGAACGGCCGGCCGCTCGCCGGCGGCATCGGATTTCCAATTAACCAGCGCTTCTACTGCGCCAGAAGAAAAGCCATCTTTATATTGCTGGCGAAGGCAACCTTCAATTAGAATCCTCAGGGAAAACGGCAGCCGTGAGAGATCTACACCCAGATTTTTCGCAAGGCGGGGCAGGCTGAAAAAGGAAAATGACTTGTTGTTTTCCTGAAAAAAATCTTCTGTGGATGAAAATGGATTTTCCATGGCTGCTCTGAATCCTCCTTATATATAATCAATAACAGATTGGGCAAATTCCTGAGTTCCGAGCGATTGAGAACCTTCAATTTGTTTTGCCAGGTCAGATGTGACCTTTCTCGCTCGAATGGCCTCTGAAATTCCCATGTGGACGAGGTCTGCAGCTTCTTGCCAGCCAAGGAAGCGGAGCATCATCTCACCCGAAAGGATGAGTGAACTGGGGTTGGCCAGATTTTTGCCTGCTAATTCTTCAGCGGAGCCGTGGTTGGCTTCAAAAATTGCTGTGCCTGTTTCATAATTGATATTCGCTCCGGGGGATATTCCAACACCGCCAGCGAGAGAGGCTGCTGCGTCGGAAATATAATCGCCGTTAAGGTTTGTAGTAGCAATTACATCAAATTGCTGCGGGGTGGTGATTAGCTGTTCAAAAACAACATCCGCAATTACATCATCAACCCATAATTTGCCGTCAGTTAAAGCCCGTTTCTTGGCAGTGAGAGCAGAATCCTGACTCTGGGTGCTTACAATCTCTTGGAATTGTCGCTTCGTAAACACCTTATCTTTATATTCGCTTTCAGCCAATTCATATCCCCAATTGCGGAATGCGCCTTCAGTAAACTTCATGATGTTTCCTTTATGAGCCAGTGTCATTCGCTGCTTGCGGTTATCAAGCGCCCATTGAAGAGCAGCTTTGACAAGGCGCTGACTGCCATGCTTGGAAACAGGCTTTATGCCAATACCGCATTCTTCAGGAAATGGGAGTCTCGCATAATCATCTGGCTGGTTTTGTTTGAATCCTTCCAGCCAGCGGCGATGTTCTGGTGTGCCTGCCTGGTATTCAATGCCGATATAGATATCCTCGGTGTTCTCCCGAAAGATGGCGATATCAATCCCTTTAGGGGTACGATGTGGGGAAGGCAAACCTTCAAACCAGCGCACCAGACGCAGACAAACAAACAGGTCCAGCTCTTGGCGAAGAAAAACATTCAGTGAGCGGATACCACCGCCAACGGGAGTGGTAAGCGGGCCTTTGAGGCTGACTTTATATTCTTTAAGTGCGGTCAGTGTCCCCGGTGGAAGCCATTCACCAGTTGTTTTAAACGCTCTCTCTCCTGCTGATACTTCCAGCCATAGATCTCCTTTATCGCCGTGGTATGCTGACAAAACAGCCTGGTCTATTACTCTTTGAGCGGCTGGCATTATCTCGGAACCGATTCCATCACCCGGGATATAAGGAATAGTAATCTTTAATTTCTGTGCTGATATCATTAGACCTCTGGTGTAATCTATTATTGGATTGGTCTATTTTAACATTGAGAATATAAATAAGGAAAGATTTTTGTAAGGGAGATTAATAATTGGATATATAAGAAAATCTTGAATATGATTTGATATGATTGTAACGAAATATAAAAAAGAGGAAACCATGAAAACCAGGAATGATATTTTATTGAGGACCGCTCATCAGGTAATCGAGGATGAGATCAGATCACTTCAAAATTTAAACATCCTTCTGGATGAGCATTTTGAGAAAGCCTGCCAGATAGTGATGGAATGCAAAGGCAGAGTCATTTTTACAGGCGTCGGACATTCAGGCCACATAGGTAAAAAATCTGCCGCCAATATGTCTAGCCTTAACACACCCGCCTATTTTATGCATGCTGGTGAAGCCAGCCATGGTGACCTGGGGTTGGTTAGAAAAGATGATGTGGTAATTTTTATTTCCAACAGCGGCGAGACAGCTGAAGTGCTGGCGATACTTCCTCAGATAAAAAAACTTGGAGTGAAAACAATAGCCATAGTAGGGAATATGAAATCCAGTCTGTCCTCAGGGTGCGATGTTGCCTTACTCAACGGCGCAGAAGAGGAAGCCGGACCATTCAAATTTGCCGGTTCAAGCAGTGCGCTTAATTCCATGGCTTTATGCGACGCATTGATTATGGCTGTTGCTGCTAAGCAAGGTTTTTCCGAAAAAGCGTATTTGGACTTTCACCCCGGTGGTTCTGTTGGCAAAAAACTTAAAGAAAAATATGGGGAATAATAAGCATAAAACAAACCTCATACCAAATGCTGAGGTTGGCGAATTCGCGCATTGCTTATTTGATATACCTTTTTGATTGTTTTAACCCATGAAAGGAACTCGATGCCAAACCAATATTTCTCTGGGGGTGGATGTCGGTACTTATTCATCCAAGGGAGTTATCGTTGAGGCAGGTTCCGGCGAAGTAATTGCCGAGCATTCCATTGAACATGGATTGGAAATGCCAAAACCCGGTTGGGCTGAGCATGACGCAGATGTTGTCTGGTGGGGAGAGTTCAAGAAAATTTGCCAAAAATTAATTGATAAGAGCCAGGTAAACCCTGAAGAGATTAAGTCTGTGGGTATTAGTGCTTTGGGCGCTTGCGTGTTACCGGTGGATGCTGATGGCAACCCGTTGCGCAAAGCAATACTTTATGGCATCGATACACGCGCTGAGGCTGAAATCGAGGAATTGGAAAAAGTTTTTACTCCTGAAAAGATTTTTCAGATCAGCGGGATGAAACTCTCTGCCCAGTCGACAGGCCCAAAGATTCTTATGGTTAAAGAACCATGAACCGCAGATTCATGAAGAGACGCGATATTTTCTTACCAGTCAGGCATACCTTGTTTTTAAGCTTACCGATAAAGCAACATTGGATATCTTCACTATGGCAGACTACACCCCCATGGGTGATATCCGAAATAATCGCTGGTTCAAGGAGACAACGGAATATATTACTCCTTTAGAGAAATTACCAATACCTGCTTGGAGCTGCAATATTGCGGGATATGTTACCAGGGCGGCATCCACTGAGAGCGGCTTGGCAGAAGGCACACCAGTGATAGTCGGGACAACAGACGCCGGTGCAGAAGCGGTCAGCACCGGCATAAGCCAACCAGGAGAACTGATGATCATGTTTGGCAGCACAATTTTTGTTGTGATGCTGGCAGACCGCCTGATGCCATCCCAAAAACTTTGGGCAACCGCCTGGTTGGATTCATCTTCTTATACTTTGCAGGGCGGTACGTCAACTTCGGGAAGCTTAACACGCTGGTTCCGGGATAATCTCTCACCGCAAGAATTAGCAGCCGAAAAAGCTGGGGGTACACCCGCTTATTCAGCACTTGCTCACCTTTTAAAAGACTCTCCACCCGGCGCAAATGGGCTTATATCCCTGCCATATTTTGAGGGTGAAAGAACTCCAATCTATGACCCGGAAGCCAAGGGTGTTTTATTCGGTTTGACGCTTCGTCATACCCGGGCGGATATCTACCGTTCAATATTGGAGGGAATTGGGTTTGGGATACGGCATATGATTGACACAATGGTTGAAGAAGGCGCTAAACCATGTCGTATTATCGGTTCTGCAGGTGGAACCAAGAATCGGGAATGGATGCAAATTGTATGTGATATCGCCAATATTGATATGATCATCCCGGAGCAAGAAAGCAGTGCTCCGATTGGGGATGCGTTTATGGCAGGCGTAGGAGTGGGTTATTATGGGAATCTAAAGGAAAGTTCCAAAATAATTAAAAAAAGTGACGACCATTAAACCTAACCCAGCTAATGCGCAAATGTACAGCAATTATTACGGGGTTTACAGACGTTTGTACGATCAGACCAAGGGCCTTATGCATGAACTAGACGTATACTGCAGGATATAAGGTCCTGAATTCAAGGGAATATAAATATACGAACCCTATTTTTGATGTAAGCCCAGAATTTTTTGAAAGACATCTAATCCAAAACTAAACAATTTTTAATAAACTCTTGACAGATTAGTTCATCATGATAAAATTGTCACATTATTTATGGGACACTGTCCCATAAGATAGGACAAGACTGATGAGTAATATTAACCAATCTTTAAAGCGCGCGGTTGCGATCCTGGATTGTTTTAATCTTGAAGCGCCGGCATTGGGTGTACGGGAGGTTTCGCGAAAGGCTAAATCTTTCTTCCAGTACAACCGGGCGCTTGATGGCTGCCATGAAGGATCTGGGCATCCTTAACCAGGATCCTGACACAATGGCTTACATGATAGGCTCCAAAGTGCTGGCTTGGGCGGGAATTTATACTGTCACTTCAGATGTTCGCGCTTTGGCTCTTCCGGTCATGGTTCGCCTTCAGGAGCTAACACGCGAGACCATCAGCCTTTATGTCATGGAGGGCAATGATCGTGTATGTATCGAAAGGCTTGAAAGCCCTGAGACAGTACGGATCGTCGCTCGCGTTGGCAGGCGAATACCGCTTTACGCTGGCTCAGCCGGGAAAGTTTTTCTAGCCTATTTACCGGAAGTCCGCAGGGATGAGATACTGGCAGGTATTGAGCTTGTGCCGATGACAAAACTCACTATTACTAATATGGATGAATTAAAAACAAATCTGCATAAAATACGGCGCCAGGGATACGCGGTTAGCAAAGGAGAATGGGTATTGGAAGCCTCAGGGATAGCCGCGCCTATTCTTGACCAATTCGGGCGCATCACGGCTGCGTTGACCATTTCTGGCCCATCACAGCGATTCACCGAAGAAAAGATTCATGAAATTGCTGCACTGGTCAAACCCGCCGCCGAGAAAATATCACAGGAGCTGGGCTATAGCCAGCGCTTGATATGACACGCGAAACATCTTAATTTGAAAGGAAAAAAACTATGTGGCTGCATGACAGGATGGAACCCAAAATAGATGCTGCGAGGGAGCGAATTGAGCATATTGAGGCTGAATTTAAAAATCACAAGTTGGGGGAAATACATCTTAACCAGATTTTAACGGCCTTCGCGGTATGGATATTTTATTGAGCGATGTTTCTTTTGTTGACCCCCAGGATGGGGTTCATTACAGGGGGCACAAAATAAAGGATGTCATTGACCTGCTTCCTAAAGCGGAGGGAAGCGAATTTCCTCTGGCTGGCGGTTTGTATTTCCTGCTGCTGGTAGGTGATGTCCCTTCCAGAGAAGATGCGCTGAATATTGAGGAAGAATGGCGACGCCGTGGTGACCTTCCTTATCATGTAGCTGATATGCTGCGTGCCATGCCAAAAGATACCCACCCCATGATTATGTTTTCACAAGCAATTCTTGCGCTGGAGTCGCGGTCGGAATTCGCTTTAAATTATCGAAATGGATTACAGAAAGAAAAATTCTGGCGCCCGATGCTAACCGACAGCCTCAGCCTGACGGCTAAAGCACCTGCAATAGCCGCAGCGATTTACAACATCAAGTATCACAACCGTGCACTGATACCACCCAGCCAGTCGCATGACTGGAGTGCCAATTTCGCATATATGATAGACAAGGATTGGGATGAGGAATATAAAAACCTCAGCCGGTTGTTTTTCATCATTCATGCTGATCAGGGTGTTGGAAATGTCAGCGCACATTCAGGCCTGCTGGTCAACTCCGCGCTCTCTGATGTATTCTTTTCCTGTTCCGCTGCAATAAATGGTTTGGCAGGTCCTCTGCATGGGCGTGCTAACCAGGACTGCCTGGAATGGCTGCTTGCGGTGCGCAATAAATTTGGCCAGTGCCCGACCGAACAGGAACTTGAAGGTTATATTTGGGATACGTTGAATCGCGGAAAACTTATACCCGGTTATGGCCATCCTATCCTGCGCAACATTGATCCGCGTTTCCAGGTGCAGTATGAATTTGGCAAGAAATATTTCGCCGATGACGATCTTTTCAAGCTTGCTGAAATGGTTTATCAGGTAGCTCCGCGGGTACTTAAAGCGCAAGGCAAAGCCAAGAATCCCTGGCCGAATATTGACGCTATTTCAGGTACACTTGCAATATCACTGCGGGATGAAAGAATATGATTTCTATACAGTTTTGTTTGGAGTGGGAAGGGTATTAGGTCTTACCGCTAACTTGGTATGGGCACGTGCATTGTATTCACCGCTCGAACGCCCTCAATCTATAACCATGGATATGCTTGAGAAAGTAATCGAGCAATCCTCATAAAAATCTGACCCACAAAATTGATCCCCCGAATCGGGGGATTTTTATTAAAATATGCCTATCTTAGAATCTAAGGATTTTTTATGAGAGTGGTTTGCCCGGATTGTAGAAAAAGAGCTATCTTCAACACCCACGAGTTCCGTTGCGATTGCGGTGCTGCGTGGGAACCGGAAGAAAGTGCAGAATTCGAAAAAACCAAAATATACCGCTCAAAACCCGGCCTTTGGCGCTATCAGAATATTTTCGACTTGGGTGAGATCGAAGATCCAATTACACTTGGAGCCGGATGGACACCCTTGGTGGATGTGAATTTTCAAAACCGGCGGACATATTTCAAACTGGAATTCATGGCGCCAACCGGTTCTTTCAAGGATCGTGGTACGGAAGTAGAGATTAATTTTCTGCGCGCTTGCGGTATCAAGGATGTGGTCGAAGATTCATCCGGCAACGCCGGTGCATCTTTGGCGGCATATGCCGCGCGCGCTGGAATGAAGGCGGCTGTCTTTGCACCTGAAAGCGCATCACCCGCAAAACTGGCACAGATAAATATTTTTGGTGCACAACTTCGCAAGATCGCTGGTCCGCGTTCCGAGACAACCAAAGCAGCGCTTCAAGAAGTAGGACGGGGAGCAGTTTACGCGTCGCATGCTTATAATCCCGTTTACCTGCTCGGCCAGCAAAGCTTTGCCTGGGAAATCTGGGAGCAATTCGGCTTTAAAGCCCCTGATGCTATTGTTATTCCAGTTGGCCAGGGAGGGCTGTTGATGGGTGCCTGGCTGGGATTTCGGCGGCTGAGGCATGCAGGGCTGATTAAGGAAATTCCAAAGCTATTTGCTGCTCAGCCGGAATTGCTTGCCCCTATCAATGCCGCCTTAGGGTTGGGACTGTTGGAAATCCCTGAATTTTCCCCTAAGGGAATCAGCCAGGCAGAAGGCCTTGCCATCGTGAAACCGGTTCGCGGCAAGCGCATTTTGCAGGCACTTCGCGAAAGCAACGGAAGTGCGTTAACCGTGACTGAAGATGAAATTAAATCTGCTTGGCAATCTCTAGCACTTCATGGACTGTTTGTTGAGCCTACCAGCGCCGCTGCAGTCGCTGCGCTTCCGCATATATTCAAAATAATTGGAGAAAATGAAAAAATTGTGGTTGCGCTTACTGGCACCGGATTAAAATCTCCCTCGAAAGGTTAATGCATGGAAAAAACGATTGCCTTTATACGTGGTATTCCACCTGCTGAGAGTTTTCCAAAAGAAAAATTAGTTGAATGTGCCAAATCTGCTATCCTAAACCATGGCGATTTGATTCTGCAATATGCGGATGCTGCAGGTTATGATCCGCTTAGAGAATGGATTGCAGCAAAACAACAGGTAAATATTAAAAATGTCATCCTTGGGCAAGGATCCTTACAGCTTTTGGACTTTTTTATTCACTCTTGTCTGATTCCCGGCGATTTAGTTTTTGTTGAACAACCAACCTATGATCGCTCTCTGACACTTTTTAAAAGGTCTGGTGTAAATGTTAAAGGATTTGACCTCATGAATGGCGCCATGGATCTTAAGGCAGTCGAAGATGTACTTCTAAAAGGCGTAGTGCCAAAAGCTTTTTATGTTATTCCAGACTTTCAAAACCCCAGCGGTGCATTGATGTCTAAGCATCAGCGTCAAATTTTGCTTAATTTGGCAAAAAAGTTCAATTTTCTGATCATCGAGGATGGTCCTTATCGCCATCTGCGCTATTCGGGCGAGCCCGAACCGTCTTTTATTGAACAGGATAAAACCCATGTCATCCATATGTCTTCGTTCAGCAAAATGATCAGTCCGGGCTTACGGGTAGGGTATATGGTCGCTCCTGAATCAATCACACCGCTCATTACCCAATATGCAGAAGATTCCTGTATTAACTCAAGCTATTTCAACCAGGCAGTGGTGTATGAATTTATCCGTAACGGTTGGTTGGATAATCATATAGAATCACTATTCGTACTTTATGGTATCAGGTTAAAAACTATGCTTGAGTCGCTGCAAACTTATGTTGGGGATATGGGGGATTGGCTTGAACCGCAGGGCGGATTCTTTGTGGGGCTGACCCTCAAAAAAAATGTGAGTGCACCTGATTCAAAGTCCTGCAAAGCAGCCGGCATCGCGTTGAGCAACAGTAAGGGTTTCTTTATTGAAGGGGGAGAAAAATTTCTGCGCCTTCCGTTTTGCGCTCTCTCTCCGGAAGAAATTCAAACCGGCATTCTGCGGCTGTCCAGGCTTTTATAAAAATGCCCCGGAATCCCAGGGCATTTGGTGTTCTTTAATATTTAGAATAGCCACCGCTTTTTTTGCTGTTGCGGTTATCTTGGAACTGCGGACGACGATCTTCTTTCGGGCGCGCCACATTTACCTTAATGGGGCGGTCTTTAAAAGTATAAGTCTCAAACATTTTTAATGCAGTTTGCATTCCTTCCTGATTTGCCATCTCAACAAATCCGAATCCTTTGGATTGGCCAGAGTATTTATCGGTGATTATTGTTACCGACTTGACTTCCCCTGCCTGGGCGAACAAAGTTTGAAGTTCTTCCTCGGTTGTATTGAAGGGCAGATTACCGACATACAGTTTTGTTTCCATTTTATCCTTTTCTTTTCCTAAAAAAATACCACCGATCCATTTGATCCGGTGGTTTGCGGCCAACTACGAAGATCTAAATCTATGAATAGATTATATCATTATGGAAGTGTAAATGTGAACGTGCTGCCCTGGTTTTTTCCGTCGCTTAAAGCCCAAATTTTTCCGCCATGCGCTTCAACCAAGGTCTTGGATATAGTCAATCCAATGCCGCTCCCGCCGCCGTTGGCTCGTGATCGGGAGGGATCTGCGCGGTAGAATCGCTCAAAAATATGATCGAGATGCCTGGCTTCAATTCCTGCCCCGTTATCACAGACTGATACCTCAATTCCATTCTCGAATTTGTGCAAACCAACTTCTACATTACCACCAGAAGGCGTGAACTGTAAGGCATTTCCCAGCAAATTCTGAATGACCTGCAGTATTCGGTCGCGATCAGCGTAGATTTCTGGCAGCCCTTTTTCGGAATGGAGAGTTAGACCTACATTCTTTAATGGCAAATGCGCTTTCTAAAGCCTTTACTGCAGACTTTGATAAATTTTCAATATTAATACGTCTTTTATTAAGCCTGAATTGGCCACCTTCAACCCGGCTCAATTCCTGCAAATCCTCAACCAGGCGCTGGAGCCGGTCTGCTTCCTGGTAAATCTGAGCGAATGTTGATTCATCTTTCGGAAGAACGCCATCTATTAGCCCTTCCATCGAGCCTTTGATAGCTGTCAGGGGGGTGCGAAGTTCATGGCTGATATCTCCAATCAGCTGACGGCGCATTATTTCAGTCCGCTCCAACCTATCAGCCATCTGGTTAAAGCTCAAAGCCAATTGTCCCAATTCATCGGCGGGTATTTCTTCTCTGGGAATTCGATATTCATATTCGCCTCTGGCAATGTTATGGCTGGCTTTGGTCAAAGCATTTACAGGCCGGGTAATCAACCGGCTGATGAACAGGCTGGCAGCGATTGCGATAAAGAATGCCACTGAAAGGGAAATGAGCAGAGACTCATTTACAGCGGCGCGGAAATTAAAAAACAGGTTACTGCCGCGCATATTCCCCATCATTGTTTGCATTCCCTCGCCCATTTTCCCAAGATGCCGGTCGAATGCAGACAGAATCGAGAGGTTCATAACAGCAATGTTAATAATTCCAGTTAAAACAATGATTAATAAGAATGCAGCCAGAATTTTTGCTGCCCAATGGCTGCGGATGGCTTTAAGCATCACTTCTTTCTTTATCCTCAAAGCGGTAGCCTGCGCCGCGAATGGTTTGAATATATTTTTCGCCAAGTTTTTGGCGCAGGTGCCCGATGTGGACATCTACTACGCGGAGATCACCGAAATAATCATATCCCCACACTTTTTCTAACAACTGCTGGCGCGAAAGAACAAGCCCATGGTGATCTGCTAGCGTAATCAACAGGTCGAATTCAAGGGATGTTAGGATAATCTCTCTTTCATTCACCCAGGTTTTTCGACTACCCGTATCAATACGTACCTGATTAAAGGAATAGACTTTTCTGTTCAACTTCAGCGATGGGTTTCTGGTAGCGCCGCAGCGCGGCTTTAATGCGTGCCATTAATTCCCTTGGGCTGAACGGTTTGGTGAGATAGTCATCCGCACCAACTGTCAGGCCGACCAATTTGTCTGTTTCTTCGGATCGAGCGGTCAGCATGATCACGTAGGCATTAGATTCGCGCCTCAGCTGACTGAGTACTTCCAAACCATCCATGCCAGGGAGCATTACATCCAGAATGACCAGGTCAGGTTGATAACTGTGGATTACTTTCAAGCTTTCAATGCCATCGCTGGCAGTACGAAAATCATATCCTTCCGACCGCAGGTATGCCGTAACCACGTTCAGAATTCCCGGTTCATCATCAATAACCAAAATTTTTGCTTTTTCCATTACATAACCTGGCTCCATCTTCTCGCTAATAGGAGGAGGGTATATCCTCCTCCTATTAGTATAAATCGTAGGTGAAAATATTGACTTATGGTTTTATTCGAATTCCCATTCATCCACAAATTGACCGTGCCAGGTGTGCTGCCAAACCTGCGAATTGTAGCCATTTACGCTTAGCATACCAGCTACTTTTCCATCCTCGCTGTAATCGAACGTGTAATATCCATAAAAAGGCATTCCATCGTTTGCTGCAGTGGCACCAGGTTCATTTGCATCGAGGAAAGCCTGGGCGGCGGTTTTCGCGTCATCTTCGGTAACGGTCATTTCAGTGATGGTTGTTGAATTGGGGCTTGTGTTGCATCCCATCCCGCATCCTAGGGATTTGTTTCGTCCACCATTCATCATGCCGTATTTCAAATTCCACATATGGTTTGGACCAATCTCGGGGAAAACGTTGCCAGAACCATAATCTAACAGAAGCTCCATAGCGCCTTTCCCTGAACTTTTCTCTATTACAACGCCATAAGCATTTTGGCTGAAAACCATAACTTCATGCAGTTGAAGATCATCATTGCCGAGGTTGGTAATGTAGGTTTCAAATGCGGTTCGAGCCTCTTCAATACTCGCGGGTTCGCCAGAGTAAGTGTTGTTGAAAAATCCGCCCCCCATCATTCCCCGACCTTGTCTGAAAGCTTGTTGGTTATTATCGCCTCTGCCAAAGAAACCGCCTCCCATCATGCCGGGACCCATTCTATTGGGTATATTATTGTTATTCTCTTGCTGGGAAAATCCTCTTCCCATCATTCCTGGACCCATATTGAAAGGTTGGCTGGATTCATTGAAACGGTTATTAGCGTATGCGCTTCTCATTGCAAAGGTCCGCCCCAGAACTAAACCGCCGGTGACTAGGATCGCTGCACCAAAAAGAACTGCAACGACAATTAAAGTGATTTTAAGAGCTTGGTTCATTTTTCCTCATTTCTAATTTGAAACAACTATAAACCTCGAACATCAAGCAGGTATAAAGTAATTATGAAGATTTTGTAAAGATAGGATCTCTCGTTTTGGAATGAAAATTTGTCAGATCAATAACAGAAGATGAGAAGCATTAAAGAATAAACACTTCATCAAGCAAGAAAAGCCAGTGATATACAGCAGTTTCATTTTTATAATGCATAAACCCTCACAGCGATTTTTGCGTTGCTGCCGATTATCGTTTGTTCGAAATTCACAACTCAGCCTATTGTTAGATAGATACAAACGCTGCCCAGTGCGTGGGTAATATTCAGAACGGCTTTGGTCCCTTTAACACTGACTTTGAACAAATCCAAAGCAGCTTTTTCAAAAACCAAAATGATGCAGCCGTTGCCAATATCCGGATAATTTGATATACGGCGGATATTATTGAAAAACGAGATTAATCAAATTCTTTGATCGCATTCTTATTGCTAACACTTTCTTTGGAAGAAAAAATATGCAATAATTTAATCTGGTAAAAGGTGCAGAAATGGAAGAATGGAAGGATAAGATAAATCCCGCTGTGATAGATTGGCTGCTAGAAGATGATGAGGTCAACGCGCCAGTTAAATTTCTGGCACTGAGGGATATTCTTGATCGGCCGGCAGGAGACAGCGAACTAGAAACCGCTCGAAAACTGGTCATGACATCGGGAATTATCCCTGCGATTTTGTCGAAGCAACATCCGGAGGGATATTGGGATAACGATAAGGGGATATACAACCCTAAATATTTCGCAACAGTCTGGCAGGTGATCATGCTTGCTCAGTCAGGGGCAGAAGCCAGCCACCCCCAAATTCGTAAGGCATGCGAGTATATACTAGAAAATGCCACTGGAAAATTTGGCGGATTCAGCGTTAATTCCTATCAGACAGGGGCGGTTCACTGCCTGCAGGGAAATATATCATCAGCCTTACTGGAATTCGGATACAGGGATGACCCGCGGCTCTTGAATGCAATGGATTGGATGGCTCGCAGCGTTACTGGCGAAGGATTTGCACCTGTAGGAGAGAAATCTTCAGGAGACCATTACATCCGCAGTGTGATCAGCGCCCCGGGCTTCCCTTGTGGAGCGAATGATCATCAGCCCTGCGCTTGGGGAGCTGTTAAAGTCGCCCTGGCTTTATCAAAGATTCCTCAGGGAAAACATACCGCGGCCGAAAAGAATGCAATTGACCGATGTGTAGATTTTCTGCTTAGCGTAGATCCTGTCACTGCAGAATACCCACATCCTTATGCAAGGGCTTCCTCTGGCTCTTGGTTCAAATTTGGATTTCCGGTATTTTATGTCACTGATTTACTGCAAAACCTTGAAGCATTAATTGGATTAGGCTTATCCGGCGATTCAAGACTGCAGAATGCAATTGAGTTTGTTCAGCAAAAACAAGATGATAACGGGCGCTGGATAATGGAATATACATACAATGGAAAGACCTGGGTTGACGTTGAAGAAAAAGGAAAAGCCAGCAAGTGGGTTACTTTGCGGGCATTGCGCATTCTAAAAAGATATTATGAGTAATTGTCCCAAATCAGGCAAAAATTCTAAAAAAAATTTTGGATGAAGTAAACTTAAAACAGGAAATAAGAATAAATTTGTTTGTTTTACAAAAACGAATTATTGGTATTCAATGCAATAAAGGCGGAGAAATTCATGTCATTGATAAGCATATATTTATTTACCGGCTTAACAATCCTTGGATTTATGTTTTTCCTTTGGCTGATTAGTCTGGGGCTTAAAAATTCAAGTATTGTGGATATTTTCTGGGGTGCCGGCTTTGTCTTTTCCGGATGGTTATATTTCGCGCTCACACCAGATGGTTCAGAAGAACGCAAACTGCTTTTAATGGCTCTTGTGACAATATGGGGATTGCGATTATCGCTTTATATTTTATATCGCAACAAGGGAAAACTGGAGGATTTTCGATATCAGAAATGGCGAAAAGAAGCTGGGCAAAGCTGGTGGTGGCGCAGCTTCTTCAAGGTTTTTCTGCTTCAAGGGTTTTTTATGTGGATTATTTCGGTGCCATTGTTAGCCGCTCAATATCCTGCACTTCCTGCGGCATTAGGGCTGCTTGATTATATTGGTATCGCAGTTTGGTTACTCGGCTTTTTCTTTGAAGCAGTGGGTGACATGCAGCTGGCAATTTTTAAATCCAACCCTGCCAACAGAGGTAAACTGCTGGATAAAGGTGTTTGGCGGTTTACGCGCCACCCCAACTACTTTGGTGATGCCGCTCAGTGGTGGGGATATTATTTTATTGCGCTATCTGCTGGTGGATGGTGGTCAATTTTCAGTCCGGTATTAATGACATACCTTTTGGTTAAAGTATCTGGTGTTGCGCTTCTTGAAAAATCACTTAAAGACGTCAAGCCTGGGTATGAGGAATATGTTAGGAGAACTAGCCCATTTATTCCTTTGCCACCAAAAATAAGAAAATAGGAGAAAATGAATAATGAAACTGGCAAAATTCATTGCACTTTTTGGCGCTATTGCCCAAGGTCTAATCCTGGTATATGGGTTCACGCAGGGAAACTTTGGCGAAGCTGGAGTCTTTTTCTTAAAAGATCCCTGGGGTATTGTCTCGTTGGTGGATGTATATGTCGGCTTTATGTTCTTTTCCGCCTGGGTAATTTTCCGGGAAGAGAATTTGCTGATCGCTCTGTTATGGGTTTTATCGTTTATGATTCTGGGTAATTTTCCTGCGGGGGTTTATGCATATCTGGCTCTAGTAAAAAGCAATGACTCATGGAATCGTTTCTGGATGGGCAAGCATGCAAAAGTTGAGGCGGAGGCTTAAATGAAAAACAAATATGGTTCTTGGAATATCTTTACTTTTATTTTGATGCTGGCAGTCAACTTTTTGGCGACCAGTCTGCCGCTCAATAATCTGACTACCAAAGAAATCTCGGATAGCTTTAATATCTTTTTTGTTCCTGCAGGGTATGTATTTTCCATCTGGGGTTTGATCTATCTGGGTTTGATTGGATTTGTTGTCTTTCAGTCTCTGCCAGCCAATCGCGAAAATGAATATATTGCGAAAATTGGTCCATGGTTCGCAATAAGCAACATGGCAAATGCCTTCTGGCTGGTTAGTTTCCATTATCAGCAATTCGCTCTGGCGCTGGCTTTCATGTTGGCTCTGCTGCTTTCTTTGATCACGATCTTTTTGAGGCTTGATATCGGTAAAACCAAAGTAACCAAGGCGGAAAATTGGCTGGTTAATGTACCTTTCAGCATATACCTAGGGTGGATCACGGTTGCTGCCATTGCGAATGCTACTCAGCTGCTTTATTTCTTAAATTGGAATGGCTTTGGCATTGCCGCCTGAATTATGGCTTGTGGTCATGCTTGTTGCTGCGGTGATTATTTCTGCTATCATGAGCTTTTCGCGACGCAACATTCCCTTTTCACTTGTATTGGCATGGGCTTTTGCAGGTATCGCAGTCAAATTTTCAAATGTCCCTCTGATATATATATCATGCTGGGTTGCCGCAGGCGCAGTAATTCTGATTTTGCTTTTCGCGCTTATTACAAAACCTTCAGAAATAGAAAAAATCTGAAATTGAAATTGCTGAATATATTTCCATGCATTATTCTATATAATTTATTTCTATTAATAAAGCAGCCTCCAGGGCTGTTCAAGAAATATCGCCAAATGCTGCATAAATTTTGCGGCTTCAGCGCCGTCAGTAATTCTATGATCGGAGGAGAGAGTCGCTTTAACACACCAGCCGATAGCCAGATTCCCATTCTCAACCACTGGCATCTGAATCGTGCTGCCAATTGCGAGTATTGCTGCTTCAGGTGGATTGATAATGGCGCTAAAATCTTCCACATCAAACATTCCCAGATTGCTGATAGTAAAAGTCGAGCCTTCAATATCTTCATTGCGAACTTTACCATCCCTGACACGAGCAGTCATTTCCTTCATCTCCCTTGAGATTAAGGCAAGCGGCTTCTTGTCTGCGTTTTTTATAACAATGGTCAGCAATCCATTCTCGACAGCCACAGCAACACCAATATTGATATTCCCGTGCCGAGTAATCTGGTTTCCGGATATGGATGAATTCAGGTTTGGGAACTCGTTTAATGCCAATGCGGTTGCCTTAATAAAAAAGTCATTTATAGAAATTTTAGAATCATCAGTTGTAGCCTCATTCATTTCTTTTCTTAGATTTATTAGCACGTCAACTTTATAGCTGTGTGTAAGGGTGAAATATGGTATCGACTGATGAGATTCCAACATGCGCTTCCCGATGGCCATGCGTAATCGGCTGACCTCTATAACTTCATCTATCCCGTTTTCTGATTGAGTTTGACTTGGGGTTTTTTCATCCGGAAGAGAAATTGAATCCACAGGAATTTTTTGTGATTTTTCAAGGTCGCGTTTAACAATTCGAGAATCGGGACCTGTGCCGCTTACGAATGCCAGGTCTATTCCTTTTTCTTTGGCGATGCGCTTTGCCAGTGGGGATGCCTTAATTAAGCCTTCTGTCTGAGGGTTTTCGGGTGCTCCTTCTGCCTTAAATATAACCCGAGCTTTTTGCTCGCCGCTTTTGGACGAAGTTTCCGGCTCGGTGTCCGCTTTTATTTGATTAAATTCTTCTGACTTAAAAACCTCACCTTCCTCGGTGATCACAGCAATGGAAGCGCCAACAGGTAAGACTGAGTTCTCTCTAACAAGGTGCTTGGCAACAATTCCGTTGAAGGGTGATTCCACCTCAACGGTTGCCTTGTCGGTTTCTATCTCAGCCAAAACTTCCCCCTTTTCCACCCTTTCATTTTCTGCTTTGACCCATCTGATTAATTTTCCCTCTGCCATATCAAAGCCGAGTTTGGGCATTTCAACAGTATTTGCCATTATTTCAATACCTCTCTTATCGCGCTAATGATATCCTCAACTTGCGGCAACGCGAGCTGTTCAAGTCGGCGATTATAAGGAAGCGGGACTTCCTTCTGCGCTACCCTTTTAATAGGCGCATCCAGGTAATCAAATGCTTCTTCATAAATACGGGTAGCAATTTCTGCACCCACGCCGTAGGATTTCCAACCTTCCTCAACGATAACCGCGCGGTTTGTTTTCTTAAATGATTCAATCACCGGATCCATGTCCAGCGGCCGCAGAGTGCGAAGGTCCACAATTTCAACATCGATACCCTCTTTTTCAAGCTGGACGGCAGCCTGCATGGAATATCCGACCATTTTTGAGTAAGTGACCAAAGTCACATGCTTGCCCGCACGCTGCACTTTGGATTTGCCGATTGGAATAGTAAATTCACCGTCTGGCACCTCTCCGCGCTGTTGGTAAACTGTTGCGTTTTCGATATAAAGGACCGGGTCTTCGCTTCGGATGGCTGATTTAAGGAGTCCCTTCGCATCTTCGGGTGTTCCAGGTGCGACCACTTTAAGCCCGGGGAAGTGCGCAAAAATAACATCAGGTGTCTGGGAGTGGGTTGCAGCCAATTGACGTCCCGCTCCGCTCGGCGCTCTGATCACCATAGGAAGTCGAAACTGGCCGTTAAACATATAATGCAGCTTTGCCGCTTCATTAACAATATGATCCATGGCCACAAAAGCGAAATTGATGGTCATTAATTCCGCCACCGGCCGAAGTCCGTTCAAGGCTGAACCGATTGCAGCGCCAATAATTGCAGCTTCGGAAATAGGTGTGTCACGAACGCGCTCAGAGCCAAAATGGTCCAGGAATCCTTTTGTAACTGCGTAAGTGCCCCCCCATACTCCTACTTCTTCCCCAAGAATGAATACTTTAGGGTCACGCTCCATTTCTTCCCACAGAGCCTGAGAAATAGCTTCACGCATTGTTATGATCGCCATAATTATCCTCGCTCCACATCGTCAACGTAAATATTTTCAAACAAGGCTTCATCAGCTGGTTCAGGACTCTCATGCGCAAATTTGACGCCTTCTTCAATTTCCATTTCAACCCGTTTTTCAATATCCGTCAGTTCTGATTCTTCACAGATTGCTTCAGCAATAAGATATTTTCTAAAATTATCAATAGGCCCTTTTTCTATGAATTTCTGTACTTCTTCTTTGGTGCGGTAACGTTCTGGATCGCCCATGGAATGCCCACGGAAACGGTAAGTGCAGACCTCAAGAAATTGCGGACCGTTGCCGGCACGGATGTCTTCCAGTCTCTCAGAGACCATATTTTTCATTGCGATTACATCCATACCATCCACATCATATGCCCGCATACCATAACCGCATGCTTTTTGAATAATTTCCGAAACCGCTGAGGCACGTTCAGGGGAAGTGCCCATGCCGTAACGGTTATTCTCGCAAACCCATAGCACAGGCAATCCCCAGGTTTTAGCCATGTTAATAGCTTCATGAAAAAAACCGATATTTGTAGCGCCTTCACCAAACATGCAAATTGTCACTGCATCTCGCTTTTCCATATGATCCGCCAATGCTAATCCAGTGGCAATAGGTAAATGTGCACCAACAATGGCATGTCCCCCCCAGAAATGTTTTTCAACACTGGCCATATGCATGGAACCACCTTTGCCGCCCGAGCAGCCTGTAGCTTTGCCCAACAATTCAGCGATCACCACTTTGGCAGGAATACCGATATTAATTGCCACACCATGGTCACGGTAGGCTGTGATCACATGATCCTGCGGCTGGCGCGCGGCCACTATCCCTGTGCTGACCGCTTCCTGTCCGATATAGAGATGTAAAAAGCCCCCAATCTCACCTTTTTGATAAAGTTCCGCCGCGGTCTCTTCCAGCCGGCGTATTAAAACCATCTGCCGATAAAGCTCCAGATAATCACTTTTTTCCATAATTTGACGTCCTCCAAGTGGAAATATTAATGGTGTGAATAAGACAATTATTCTCTCATTATAGCAAAGGGTGTGATAATTGAATTGCTTGAGAAATTTAAACCCGTTATTTTTTGAATATAACCCTATTAAAATTAGAAAGAATGCTGAAAGTGTTTTTTGACTGATATCGCTAATTATTTTAGCGAATATATATACACATAAATAATTGAATAACCAGGAGGTTTTTAAAATTGATACCGTCATCGATATATGAATTCGTTTCCCGGATTAAACTGGCAGATACTCATGAACATTTGATTGCTGAATCCATCCGCAATCAAAGTGAACTCGACTTTACTTACCTTATGCCTATGTATTTAAACTCCGATCTCATATCTGTCGGGATGCCTGCGGATGAAATGGAAAAAATCCGACGGCCTGGAAGAGAAATGTATCAGGCAGTCGAGGATAACCTGGAACCGGGAGTACAAACCTATCCTTTTTCAGAGCGGTTGCCAGAGAAAGAGTATTCGCTAGAAGAAAAGTGGCGAATTATCAATCCTTTTTGGCAAAAAATAAAAAATACAGGCTATGCCAAAGGAATATTATCCGCAACACACGCACTTTTTAATATTGATACTCTTGATGAAATTACATTTCAGCCGCTTTCCGATGCGCTTCAGGAAAGCCGTAAACCTGGCTGGTATGATCAAGTCCTTCGAGAGAAAGCCGGAATTGACTTTTGTATCGTTGACAATGGCATGATGCCAATGGGATATTCCTACTTTTTTCCGACCGCAAGATTTCATCGATTTGTCTATGTTGCAGATCGAACGGCGTTAAACCGGCTGGAATTTTCAACAGGGAGATCAATTTCCTGCCTTGATGATTTAATTGATGCAATGACTAGCGACCTCGTTCAGAAAAAAAAGGATGGAATATGCGCGATAAAAATTATGCTTGCATACAGGCGCTCTATCTTTTTTGATAATGTCTGCAAAGCCGATGCAGAAAAAATATTTGACCGTTTGTATACACATCCCAACGCTAATTTATCCTGGGAAGAATCAAAACCGATGCAAGATTATATGCAGCATGCTGTAATTCGTGCGGCAACAGACCTAAACCTTCCCATTCAGGTTCATACCGGGATGCAAACCGGGAGTGGAAATGTAATTGCTAATAGCGAGCCAAACTTACTGACTAATTTATTTATGCGGTACAAGAATGCCCGTTTTGATATATTCCATGCAGGGTATCCTTATCATTCAGAATTGGCAGTACTTTCCAAGAATTTTCCCAATGTTTATGCAAATTTATGCTGGCTCCCAATTATCTCCCCATGGATGGCTGAACGTGTACTAAATGAATGGCTTGAAGTTATTCCGGTGTCAAAAATATTTGCTTTCGGTGGAGATTACACGATAGTAGAGGGAGCGCTGGGACAGGCTATCATGACCCGGAAAGTAGTGGCGAATGTGCTGCAGGAAAAAATTACACGTGGCTATTTTTCCCAGCAGGATGCCCAGGAGTTTGCTGAAAGAATTTTATTAAGTAACGCACGGGATTTTTATTCTCCAAAATTTAAAAAGGGTATCGATATTTAAGAAAGATTTGAAGTGCAGTGAGGGCACCGCGTTGCTTTTAAAGGGATAGCTGTTATACAGAATGGACATTCTTTGGTTGTAATTGGAGCGGGTACGGTGGGCTTCTGTAATTTATTTACTTGGCGAACAAGCATGAAAACCACAAATGCCACAATAATAAAATCAACTATAGTGTTTAAAAAAGAACCATAATTGATCGTGACTGCCCCAGCTGCCTGTGCGTCAGCCAGAGTGGTGTATTTCCCCCCACTGAGATTAATAAAAAGGTTAGCGAAATTTACGTTGCCCAATGCCAAACCTATTGGCGGCATAATAACATCGTTAACAAATGAAGTGATAATTTTCCCAAACGCCGCCCCGATGATAATTCCGATTGCCAGATCAAGCACATTTCCCCGCATTGCAAAATCCTTGAATTCTTTAAACATACTTTCTCCTTTCTAATAAATTAAATAGTTTCAGGATTATTAAAAATTCTTACACAGTTTTTGCCGTCCCTCTTGGCAGAATACAGTCCTTTATCAGCCTGATTCATTAATTCACTTAATGTAGGAAGGTTTTCTTTATAACAAGCTAAACCAATACTGGCTTTGATATTAAAAGTCAAATTTCTCACATTTACAGGCGTGCTTTCGATTACTTTTCTTAAACGCTCTATAGCGATTAATGCGTTCTCGCAGTCAGTCTCAGGCATAAGTATCATTATTTCATCGCCACCATAACGGCCGATAATATCAATATTGCGTATTTTTTCCTTACAAATCCGTGCAACCTCTCTTAATACTTCATCGCCTACCTGGTGGCCGAATTGGTCATTAACCTGTTTAAAGTTATCTAGGTCAATCATTGCCAGAGAAATTGCATGTTGCATGCGGATTGCGCGGTTGATTTCATATTCTCCAATCTCTTTAAACGCCCTCCTGTTGTACAATCCCATGACCTCATCAATACGCGCCATTTGTTGGACTTTATCAAAAAGGATAGCGTTTTCCATTGCTATTGAGGCATGCTGCGCAAAAAGAGAAAGCAGATGCAAATCTTCAGACACAAATTTCTCATCTGGGTTGGAGTGGAAAATTCCAAGAGTTCCCAAAATCCTCTCTCCTTTAATTAGCGGTAATACGACTGTTGATCGGAGCGGGGCTTCTTTAAATATTTGCAGCCTACCCGGCCAGGATGAGTAATCATCGATCAATAATGTTTTTCTGGATGCCAGCACTTTTCCTGAGGCGCCTTCGCCGAAACCGATTAGTGTTCCAATATACCCCTGATCCATGTTGATGGACGCGACAACTTTTAAACCACCCGCTTCCTCATCGACCATACAAAAATCCCCACCATCAGCCCCCATTAATTTTATTGCACGCTCAAGTAATGTTTGAAGAAGTTTCTTTAGTTCGAGTTCTGAAGTAATATCAGCGATTGTTGCTCTAAGGGCACTTAATTCCTCTGACTTTTGGCGAGCTGTTTCCAAAGCTTTGGTTTTCAAGATCATAAGGGATATCTGAGCAGCGGATTGGTGGCAAAAAGAAATTTCTTCGCGTGAAAAAACATGAGGTTTGCTGAAAGAAAAAATTACCATGCCTGGATTTGTGCTTTCAGTCATCAATGGAATCGATAGAAAAGAATCCCCCAGAGTTTTCTTGTAAAAAGATCTCGCTTCTAAATTCAGGTCTTCGGATCGGATTAGTTCAGACGGGGACTTTTCCAGCAGATCTCTGAAAATATTCTGTTTTTCTTCATTTAAGGTAATTTTATGCCCTGAGGTGTAAACATCAAATTCTTTTTTCCCGCCTGAAATAACCAGATACGAGTTATCGGAAGCAACCAAATTGGTTAAATGGCTTGAAATTTCCCGGCAGGCAGCTTTTATGGTTGATTTACCGATGCTGTTTCTGGTAATTTCATTTAAATTGGACGAATTAATTTGGTTAAGAAGAATCCTTCTTTCATTGCGGTTGCGGTCAATCGCACTTGCAATTACTGTACTGATAACTTCTAATAGAAGTCTTGTTTGGTCAGGCCACTTTTTTTTCTTTAAAATCGAGTCATATCCCAGCAAACCAATAAATTCCCCGCTGATAATAAGGGGAGCTGCTGCCACTGAGAGAATTGATTGTTTAGTGAAGAAATCTTTTTCTGCTTTGGCTTGCTCTGGCAAGGAGGAAACATCATTGATAATAACTGGTTCTCCTTTTTGCATGGACTTGATCCACCATTGAGAATGATCTATGAGGATATTCTGTCGTGTATCTTTTAAAGAAAGAATATTTTCTGCACACCATTCGTGATTATTATCCATAAGGGAAGTATCATCTTTGCGTAAAAGCAAGATGTAACTTCGGTCAACTTCAAAAAATTCCCCGAAGACTTTTAATAACTGATCTATGCCTTCATCAAATTTTTCTAAAGGCAGGTTAATAAATTTCGTAGATATTTCGACTAGTAATTTCTCAAAATCAAGATGAGTGATTAATTCGTTTTGGGTTTCTGCTAATTGGGATGAAGCGTTGTGCAGATCAACAGATAAGGTGGAAATTTCTTTTTTGCTTTTTAGAATCATGTTATTACTGTCTTGTCCGGAAGTCTCAACACCAATAATCCCGTGAGTAAGCTTAGAAAAACGCTTCAAATAGCTATTCAAATAACCTGTTACAAACGCAAGTAAGATAATTATAATGGCAACAGAGCTGACAGCATTACGGACTGCTGGAAACCCCCTGTTCAGATATTCATTTAAGAAAAGGGTTTGAGTGTGAACATATCCAAACGATATGGTCAGGATAAAGGTAACAGCAAGTGCCAGAATTGTTTTCATTATTGCACTCATCTTTTCATTCCTGATTGGTTTTATCGTTGATTAATTGGCCCTTAATGAGGGTGAAGAATATCTCAACAACCTGCGGGTCAAAATGGATTCCCGATTGATCCTTTATATAATTTAGCGCTTTTTTTGAACCCCAAGCTCTCCGATAAGGACGGTCTGAAGTCAATGCATCCCAAACATCAACAATAGCGAATATTTTGGCAGCCATCGGGATTTGCTCTCCTTTAAGCCCATTAGGGTAGCCGCTTCCATCGTATTTTTCATGGTGATATAAAGGAACATCCAATGCGGGTCTGAGATATGAAATTGGATATAGCAGGTTATAGGCAAGAGTTGAATGGTTTTTCATAACTTTCCACTCTTCATCATCAAGAGGTCCAGGTTTAAGCAGAATTTTGTCAGGAATACCCATTTTCCCAATATCGTGTAAAAGGGCACCCCGACGAATGTGAATAATTTCTTCTTCAGATATTCCAATTTGCCTGGCGATCTGAATAGTCAAATCGGTCACACGCTGGGTATGGCCTTCAGTCTCTTTATCTCGTAAATCTAAGGCTTTTGACCAACCTTCCAGCGTCGTATCATAAGCTAAAGTCAATTCTTCATTGGTGCGGTGAAGGTCTTCAAGCAGGGTTGAATTATCAATGGCTATAGCTGCTTGACCGCCTAAAGTCTCAAGAAAGTTGAACCAATCCTGGTCGGGATTTAGTATTTTTCGGTTAAATACATCCAACACTCCTTTAACTTGACCTTTTGCGATCAATGGGACACTAAAATAGCTGGCAAAACCTTCTTCATGCATGATGGATGCATAAGCCATTGAACCGTTTTCATCCAGGTTTAAGGCTTGAATCAGGTGCCTTTCCATGGCAGCCTGCCCTGAAATCCCTTCCCCCATACGCAGGCTGTAATGCTCGATGGTATGGGTTCGGAACCCACGTCCAGCCGAATATTCCAGCATTTGTGTTCTTTTATTTAATAGCAAAACTGAGGCAGCATCAATATTTAATTTATCCACAACCTGGTCAAGAAGGATGTTCAAAGTAACCCGCAAATCGAGACTTGAATTGATTACGAGGTCGATATCATGCAAGGCCGCCAAGCGATTAATCTGATCCTGTGTCTGTTCAAGAAGCCGAGCATTATCTAGAGCTATTGCAATCTGTGCGGCCATGGATTCAAGAAGGCGAAGATGATCCTCATCAAACATATTTGCCTCAAAGGATTGTACTGAAATACCTCCTATTACATAACCTTTGACGATGAGTGGTACGCCTAACCAGGCGCGTGTGGATTTGCCGTTCTGGGGAGAATCAACAGGAAGGGAATCAATTGATACATCAGCAGAAAGGAATGGTTTTTTATTATCAATCATCCAACCAAGCAGACCACTCTCTTCTTTTGGAAATCTTTGCCCTACCAGTTCATCTAATTGTTTATCCTCTTCAATTGCGAAAGTGATTTCTATTGAACCATCATTACCCTCTGAACGTGCGATCAAAAGGGCATCGAGAGGAAAAAGTTCCTTTATCTGAGGATAGAGTTTTTCATATAATGATTTTGAATCCAGGATACTGCTGGTGGCAAGGGCTGTTTCATATAAACCGGTCAATTCTCTTGTGCGCTGTTGCTGTTTTTCCTGAAGCTGCATTTTTTCGATAGCAGTCGCCAGCTGGTTCGCAATGGCAATTAACAGTTTCAGATCGTCTTGTCTGTAGTGATTCAACTCAATGCTTTCGGCATTAATAATGCCAAAAATTTCTTCCGAAATTCTGATTGGCACAGCAATTTCTGAAAGTGTAAGATCACGAAACATGAGGTAGTCCTTATCCTTCGTGACGTCATTTACCAACTGGGGTTTTCCGGTTGTATATGCTCGGCCGGTAATGCCAGAATCCGGAGATGAGCCAATGAGTTTTTGTTCAGCAGTAATTCCGCGGTATGACGGGTGGGGATATAACCAGTTTTTCTTTTTATCAAATATATTGATACCAAAATAATCGCTAAAAATCGATTCCCCCAATATCTGTGTTGCCTGTTCAATTAAACCATCAATATTAACGGCTTCTGTTCCGGCGGAAGAAATCTCATGAAGAATTGTGACTTCTTGTAATCGCCGTTGTAATTTTTCCTCTGATTTCTTGCGTTCACTGATATCTCGGACAAATCCCCACATCCCAATGGGCTTTCCGTTTTGGTCTTTAGTTAAGTATCCGCTGATTTCTACTGGAATTAAAACTTTATCTTTATCGATAAATTCCTTTTCATAAAGATCCGAATATCCCCGTTCAAGGATTTGTTTCACGATTTCCTGTTCTTTATCTTTATACTTTTGGGGTGTGATGTCCTGAAATTTAGATGATCTAAGTTCTGCGGGAGAATACTTCAGGATTTTTAAAGAAGCGGGATTGAAATCAAGAATATTTCCATCCAAATCTGTTGCTAAAATCCCGTCAAATGCACCTTGATATAATTGGCGATAACGGTCTTCGGCATCTGACAGCGCCAGTCGTGATTCTTTTTTTTCAAGGGAATGATTTATGGTTAAAAGAAGCTGGTCATTATCGAAAGGTTTCTGGATATAGGTATATGAGCCGAGATTCAAAGCTTGAATTACCGTTACATCTAGCTCAAACCCGGTGAGAATAATGCATTCTGTTTCAGGAGATTTTTCTCTTATTGCATCTAAAACATCCAATCCTGAAATATCGGATAAATCGAGATCGACCAAGGCAGCATGAAAAAGCTCTTTGCTTGTCAAACGAATTGCTTCACTTCCGCTCCCGACCCCACGAGTCCGATAATGATTGACGTGTAGAACCTCTTCAAGTGTTTTCCGCATATTGGCATCATCATCAACAATTAGAATGGATTTTTTATTCTTCATTAATGACTGCCTTCACTATAAAATGCAACCTTATCTGTTTTGCTGACCTTTCAGTATATAAACCAAACCCTAATTATGGTTGTTCTCACTTAATAACAATGTATAGACAATAAAAATCAAACCTAATATATGTGATTGGTTGCAAGCACAGTATCCCTGTCTTTTTACTCCTTTGTTTGTGGCTTATTCAATATTAGATGAATGTCCTTTAAAGGATAAATCCAACCAATTTTATCTATTTTGGAAATAAAATATTTTTATTTTAAAGGTTCCCAATTTTGATGTAATTTTCTATTTTGTTTCATATTTTTCCTTTCCCCAATTTGATTTCAAACGAAGATCAAAAATTAATGATGTCTTCATCTGAGGGATAGGAAATTTTAATAAATCAACCCATTTTTTTATTGGTCATTATGATACAGAGGGTAGCAAGACTTGTGCCAGTTTCAAAAAAAATAAATTAATTATTTATTACCGGTAAATTTGGTCGACAGTGCCGTGAGTTAATTATCCGGCACCAACATTAGAAAATTAGAAATAGTTTTCATCATTATTGAAAACTCGAAAGAAACCTCGAGGAATTAAGAAAATGAGCGTTGCACTATTTACAAAAGGATGGAAAATTTCTAAAAGAATTTTTTTACTTTCCATTAAATCATCGTTCTTACTTTTTCTAAATTATTTTTCTTCCTTATTTATGTATTTTCAAAAATAATTGGATCAAAATGTATTTTAGTAAAACAACTTAATCGCGTAAAGTGAGGTATGAAATTTGATTTGTTTTCTGTATAATTATTGTTAAGGGTAAGGGTCGAAGGTTATCGAACTTAGTTGTAGGTTTCGGAGGGCAAACAGATGGGGATTTGGCGATTGACTGAAAATATTTTATTCAGTCAAAAATTTTGTGGACGCAGATGTAAGCCAAAATGACAGAGGTTACTAAACGCATTCTGCTTATTTCGAAAGACAGCTTCCTCAGCGAAGAAATTGACAAGATGCTGAGTTATAACGAGGGTATTTTATATGAATTGGATACCACATATCCATTCGAAAAAGCAATTAATTCAATTAATAACACTGATTATTCGCTGGTACTAATTGATTTACCGGAGGGTGAACAGTGCATCCAAGCAGTAGAATGGCTGTGTTCCTCTGCAGCAAGTTTACCGCTTATAGTTCTGACTCATTCAGGGTTTCGAAACGCGGCCCAGGTTTTAGAAAAGGGTGCCCAGCATGTAATCAGCAAATCAAAAATGGATGGAGAACTTTTTTCCCAGAAAGTCTATACATCCATTGACCGTAAACGAATTGAAAATGAGCTGAAGTCTAAAGATAATATCCTGCAGGCGGTCAATTATGCTGCTGAGGTGTTTCTGGCACAATCCAACTGGGAATCACGGGTCGTTGAAGTACTGGCCCGGCTCGGAAGTGCATCCCAATCAGACCGTGTATATGTTTTTCAAAATAATTTGGAAACAGGTGATGGCTTTTCGGCGAATTTACATGCCGAATGGGCTAAGGAAGGTATTCAGACAACATCTGGATATGCTTCGTTATTTGATTGGGGATATGAAAAAGCAGGCTACCTCCGCTGGGCAGATTTTTTTAATCAAGGCCAGATAATTCATGGCAATTTGGATGATATGCCAATAGCTGAACAGAAGCAATTAATGAATATGGGCGTTAAGTCACTCATAGCCATTCCAATTTTTATAGATCAAACTTGGTGGGGTTTTATTGGGTTTGATCAATGCCAGCATCAAAAAACATGGTCGCCGGATGAAATAGATGCACTTAAAACAGCGGCGAAAATATTTGGAGCCGCAATTTCTCGCCAGGCAGCCGAAGAAAAATTGACCCACCTTGCCACACATGATTATTTGACTGGTTTGCCCAATCGCATGCTTTTCGAAGATAGGTTTAACCAAGCAGTTGCGCGTGCAGAACGCAGTAGTGAAAAAATCGCCATCGTTTCCATAGATCTGGATAAATTTAAGTCGGTCAATGATACATTTGGGCATACTGTTGGCGACAAGGTCCTTGTTGAGGTTGCCCGGCGCCTTGGGTCTACCCTTCGCGGAAGTGATACTTGTGCCCGGATTGGCGGGGACGAATTTGGAGTTATTGTAGATAGTATTCGAAATAAAGGTGATGCAATGCGGGTCATGGAAAAATTAACAGCCGCATTAAAACCCCTAATTTTTGAAAATAACAAAGAAATAAGAATATCAGCAAGCATGGGTGCAGCGTTGTATCCGGATAATGGAAAGGTACTCGAAAGCTTGATGAATACTGCGGATAAAGCCCTTTACCAGGTAAAAGAAAAACGATCTTCATTTAGAGTTTTCAATGATGAGCAATACTCATTATTGAAAGATTAAACTTGCTGCCGACGGTTATGTACAAAAGAATTTTGGAAAATTTCTTAGGAATTGGTATTATCCGCTGTAAACCCAGTCAATATTATTGATACTGATTGCTAATTATTTCTCCAATGAGTTGGTCTTCTTTTGTAGATAGGCTGGCAAATAGGCTTTATCTCTAACGGGCAGTCTGAACTTTTGGGTTGTTTCTTAATGCATTCTCTAAATTTATGTGGCCTTATTTTGGTTAGCTTTTGAAGCCTTCATCTGCAAGCTTCCTTCGGATTCGGGATATTCGTTGATCAGCAATTAGGTGTATTTGCTACAGCATTTTTGTCAATTGATATAAGCATTTTTTTTCGATATAAAAGCAAGACTCATGCCATCTGCCATATGTATTTTTTTCCATATAAGGCAATTTAATGCTGAATCAATGACCATAAAGGTCTATCATCTATAATTGCTGTCTATTCAAATTGGATAATCTTAGAGGAGTGAGAAATGGAATGCAGGAGACAAGCCTTTCAACACGAATGCAACTGTACATATGAATCCTGCCAAATTAATGGGTTATGCTGTGAATGCATTGCTTATCATCTTGGCAGCTGTGAATTGCCGGCCTGCAGTTTACCAGCAGATGCCGAAGCACCTTTTGATCGATTATTTGAATTTTTCTCTAAGCTAGTTAATACTGGCAAAATATAATTTAACTCCATATGAACTGGTTTCAATCCTATAATCCCCTTGGGAATTTGCACTTTCAACATTGGTTGCTTTACTTCCAATAATTCTTTTACTCTCATTACTCCTCTTCAGCAGACTCAAAGCGTTTTATTCTGCGTTTCTGGCTTTATCACTTGCATTAATTATCACTGTTTTGGTTTATCAGATGCCTGTCAATAAAGCTGCTGCAAGTATGGTATTTGGTATTTTTTATGGATTGCTGCCAATCGGATGGATTGTAATAAATGCCTTTTTTCTTTTTAGAGTGCTAACCAAAGCTGGTGTAATTGATGGTTTACGCACATCTCTAATCAGCATTACTGATGACAAACCGCTTCAACTGTTGATTGTTGCATTTTGTTTTGGCGCAATGCTTGAGGGTGCGGCTGGTTTTGGTACTCCGGTCGCGATTACAGCCGCCATTTTAATTGGGCTCGGTTTTTCACCGCTTCAGGCATCACTTATGTCTTTGCTGGCGAATACAGCACCGGTCGCTTTTGGTGGTTTAGGCACCCCAATTATTGCATTACAAGGGGTGACAGGACTGGAATTGCACCAACTTAGCGGTATGGTTGGATTGCTCCTGACGCCATTCGGAATGCTTATACCTATATGGTTGATTTGGGCTTACGCCGGCTGGAAAAAAACCAGAGAACTTCTTCCTATCCTGCTTGCTGCAGGCATTTCCTTTGCGATCACTCAACTGCTGGTATCCACCTATCATGGTCCCTGGCTTGTGGGAATATTAGCCGGGTTGATATCACTGGGAGTAACCCTAATCGCAGTCCGGATTCGCAGCCAATATAAAAAGCCTTTAAAACCGAAAGAACTGTTTATAAACCTCAATTCAAGAGACTTGAATTACAAAATATGGCTGCCCTGGCTGGTTTTGGTTTTTATTGTGCTGGTATGGGGAATTCCTCAATTTAAAGCACTCCTGGATTCATTGACATTCCAAATCAATGTTCCTTTTCTCAATCAGCAGATATACCGTGTTCCGCCAATAACATTATCGCCAACAGCAGAGGCTGCAGTTTTCAGGCTTAATTGGTTGTCTGCAACAGGCACTGCTATCTTTTTTGTTGGATTAATTAATGGGCTAATTTTTGGCTTTAAACCTCAAGATATTATGGGAATGTTTATTAATGCAATTTATGAAGTCAGGTTTTCATTGCTGACTATCTCAGCGATGATGGCGTTAGGTTTTGTCACACGTTTCAGTGGTATGGATGCTACACTTGGATTGGCATTTGCAAAAACAGGTCCTCTATACCCCTTTTTCGGGACTTTGCTGGGATGGCTGGGGGTAGCAATCACGGGGTCGGATACTTCATCAAATGTGTTATTCGGCAGTCTTCAACGTATCACTGCGGAACAATTAGGCATTAATCCAGTAGTTATGTCAGCAGCCAATAGTGCGGGTGGCGTAATGGGCAAGATGATTGATGCGCAGTCTATTGTAATTGCCAGTACTGCCACTAAATGGTTTGGCCATGAACGTGACATACTGCGCGGTATTTTGCTTCACAGCCTTGTATTGGCTGTGTTGGTAGCGATTGTTGTCACCATCAAAATTTATCTTCTTTAAGATTCATAAAACTAATAATTGGAATCAGTTAAAATCAGATATACTTGGTCAATTATGCCACCCAATAAAATCCTCTCTTCCCAAAAAATTGCTCCAGATATCTTTCGTCTTGAAGTAAGCGCACCGCTTGTTGCCGCTAAATTTCAAGCCGGACAGTTTATTGTCATTAGGCCGCAGGCGGATAGCGAACGCGTTCCTCTGACCATAATGCGCGCTGATAGAGAAGCGGGAAGCATTACTTTAATTGTCAAAGCAATAGGGCTTTCAACGAAAAACCTCTGTAAAATGGATCAAAATGATGAGATTGCTGATTTGCTTGGTCCACTGGGGCATCCATCAGAGATTAAAAATTTTGGTACTGTCGCGGTTGTGGGGGGAGGGGTGGGCACCGCTGTTGCTTTTGCAGTTGCTGAATCGCTTAAGATTGCTGGAAATCGAATCATCGCTCTCAGCGGCGCACGCGACAAAGATTTTGTCATCCTGGAAAATGATTTCAGATCTATTGCCGACCAGATGATCATTACCACGGATGATGGTTCATACGGGAAAAAGGGTTTCATCACCCATGAACTGGAAGCGCTTTATACCCAGGGTATGCAAATCGATCGTGTTATTGCTGCAGGTCCCTTGCCGATGATGAAACTTGTGTCTGAAATTACCCGGACTTATGGAACTCCAACGATTGTGAGCCTGAACCCCATCATGGTGGATGGCATTGGCATGTGTGGCGGATGCCGGGCTATTGTCGGAGGAAAAATCGTTTTTGTTTGCGTGGATGGTCCCGAATTTGATGCCCATCAGGTAGATTTTGACAGCCTGATACGGCGGAATACTGCTTATAGAGCCATTGAACAACAAAAAGAACATGATTGCAAATTAGATATTCAACTTGCCGGAGATATTGATGCCGGCTGAAATTCCATTAAAAGAGCGTCTGAAGATCCAGCGGCATTCTATGCCAGCACAGGATCCTGAAAAACGCGTCTATAACTTCAATGAAGTCAATCTGGGGTATTCCCCGCAGACTGCGCGAGAGGAAGCGCTGCGCTGCCTTCAGTGTAAAGATGCCCCTTGTATGCAAGGTTGTCCAGTTCATGTGCATATCCCGGATTTTCTATCCAGAATTGTCGATGAAGATTATATTGGAGCCGCAGATACAATTTTGAAAGATAATCGGCTTCCTGCTATCTGCGGCAGAGTCTGCCCTCAGGAGGACATGTGCGAATCTCAGTGTGTTGTAGGAAAGAAAGGCTTGCCTGTCGCTATTGGGAACCTGGAACGTTTTAGCGCTGATATAACTTCACGGCAGCGTGCTCAACGGACGATAGAAAAAATGCCTGCGCTAACTGGAAAAAAAATTGCAATTATAGGGTCTGGACCATCATCATTAGCTTGTGCTGGTGACCTGGTGCGGTATGGGCACAGTGTCACAATATATGAAGCGCTGCACGCCTTTGGCGGGGTGCTGGTTTATGGCATTCCCGAATTTAGGCTTCCGAAAGATGTTGTGCGAAATGAAGTGGATGCCCTTGAAAAGTTGGGTGTTCATTTTGAGAAGAATATTGTCATTGGAATGACCCTGACATTAAATCGGATTAATGACCGAAATGGGTTTTAACGCAGTTTATATTGGGGCGGGGGCAGGGTTACCTAATTTCCTCGGTATTCACGGTGAGGAATTCGTCGGCATTTACTCATCAACGAACTGCTCACGTCGGGTGAATCTGATGAAAGCCTATAAACCGGAAGCAATCACCCCGGTGCTCAATTATAAAAATAAAATAGTTGCTGTCTTTGGTGCGGGTAATACAGCGCTTGATTCAGGCGGACAGCACCTAGGCTTGGCGCTAAAAAGGTTTCAATCATTTACCGCCGCACCGAAGCAGAAATGCCGGCGCGGCGTGAAGAAGCACAGCATGCCAAGGAAGAGGGAATTGAATTTATTTTCCTTGCTGCACCGCTTGAATTTTTGGATAACGGTGAGGGCTGGCTAAGAGGTGTTCGCCTTCAACGAATGATGTTAGGAGACCCAGATGCCAGTGGTCGGCGCAGTCCGCTGCCGGTGGAAGGATCCGAATTTACAATGGATATTGACATGGCGGTAATTGCTATTGGCAACGGAACAAATCCTCTGCTGCGTAATACGCCCGGATTGAAATTTTCTGAATCTGATACCCCTGGTCGTTGACGAGCGATCCCTGCAAACCAGCAGAAAGGGAGTATTTGCCGGAGGAGATATTGTCACAGGTGGGGCAACTGTGATCTCGGCTATGGGCGCAGGACGGCAGGCAGCGCAATCTATCAATACTTTTTTAGAGGATAAATCCTCAGAATAATAGATTAGGAGAATGTCTATTCTTTGATTAATTCAAGCGCTTTGCCGTGGTATATTGCCTGGCGAGTACGAATAAATTCATTGGTTAATTTTACAAGCACTTCCCCGCTGGGGCGCTCACTGAAATAGGATGTGCGCAGATACGCGTAATTAACAATTTCCCAAGCCACTGCCGCAATCATGGCATTGTCATCTAATCCATCCGGTAAGTCAGACATTGTTCCTCCTCATTTTCCTTTACATGTTTATTTTAACCTTTTATTAGGGGTAAGGATGCTCTATAATAAAAAAGGAATATTTCAAGGAGAAAATCTATGACAATTAATGTTGGTGTCTTGACTGCCGGTGGAGATAATCCCGGATTGAAATGCTGCACTGCGTGGTTTGGGCAAATCAGCTTCATATGTTTATGACCTGCAACTTACTGGCTTTTATGATGGGTTTCTCGGCCTTTTACATGACCGCCACATTATGCTGGATGAGTCTGCCTTATCTGGTATCCTCACCATTGGCGGTACGATCCTCGGCACAAGTCGTGACAAACCTTCTAAGATGCTGGTTGGAGGAAAGATCCAGGATATGCGCGATGTGATGGTTGAAACATATAAAAAGCATCATCTAGATGTTCTGGTATGTATTGGCGGCGGCGGCACCCAGAAAAATGCGTTCAGCCTGATGGAAAAAGGATTGAATGTTCTTACGCTGCCCAAGACAATTGATAATGATATTGCAAACACTGATGTAACTCTTGGATTTGATACAGCATTGGGTATCGCAACCGAGGCGATTGACCGGTTGCACAGCACTGCCCACAGCCACCACCGCATTATCATGGTGGAAATAATGGGGCATAATGCCGGCTGGTTGGCGCTTGGTTCAGGTATCGCAGGAGGCGCAGATGTGATCCTTATTCCAGAAATTGCTTATGATCCCGAATCTATCGCGAAAGCTATTCTTGATCGCAGCCAAAGCGGAAAGCACTTCAGCATCATTGCCGTGTCTGAAGGTGCGATGTCGATAAACGACCGGAAACAGGAAAAGCAGCTGCTGGCTGATAAAAATTCTGCCAATGAAAAAAAGAAAAAAGAAAAAGCAAAAGCGGCGCTTGAAGAATTTTATGCCGGGCAGGCTGGTAGGATTATGAAGTTATCACAGGATTTGGAAAGGCTGACAGGCCTTGAAACCCGTATAACCATTCTTGGATATGTGCAGCGCGGTGGAACTCCCTCTGCACGTGACCGATTACTGGGATCTGAATTAGGTACAACTGCAGCGGCATTGATAAATGAAGGTGTCCACGGGATGATGGTCGCAGTAAAAGGTCAGGAAATCAAACCTGTACCTTTGAAAGTGTGGTTGATAAGCGGCGGCTGTACCTTCTGACCATACTTGGGTGGAGACCGCCCGCCGGGTAGGTACCTGCCTGGGAGAGTCTAGATAGCGAATTTTGAACCACGAATGATTATTAGATCGGCATTTGTTCCTGGATGCTGATTATTAGCGAAGCGCTTTTGCCAACATTTTAAAGTCTTCTGTAAAAAAAGCCCAATTCTTGATGGGTATTTGTTTTGAATATTGGCTGGGCTTTATCCAAGGTTCTGTCTTGAGGATTTATATTTAAGAATTTTTCCCAGTTTTCCCGCTGATATCAATTTATTTGAGGTTTAGCAGAAATAGTAGTATTCGATGGATTGAAGGACACTAATTCCTTCTATGCTAATCAGACTTATTTGAATGTGAAAAATGCATTTTGCTCAACAAACATTCAAGATTATTGAACTGGATTATGGGAGCGGGCTTTGTTGTTCTTTCTTTTTTAATTGTTCAACAATATGAATTCGAGAATCATTTCATTTCGAATGGATAGGAAACTCCGATCTGGTTTCGGATTTCATCAAGGATGCGTAGATTATCAATGGTTTTTTCGAGCGTCATAAGTGGGCTCACTATTCTGCCTTCCCTGATACACCGTTGAGCTTCAATAATCTGGTATTCAAACCCGTTAATGCTGTGGGGGAGATGGACTTGTTTTTCCTTCCCGTTGACTATTAATGTAGCTTGCTCTGCAGAGTTATAGACCGGGTGAATAGTAATCTTCCCTTTGCTGCCAAATATATCAACATGATTGGACGGACTGGCTAGAAAGGTACAGGCAAATTGCGAAAGACTTCCGTTTCCATAATCCAGACTAACGCTGATGGCTTCTTCGACCCCTGTTTCTCCTACAAATCCCAGAGCTTTGACGGATAATGGGTTCTTTTGAAAAACTAACTGTGTTACTGCCATGGCATAAACACCAAGGTCCAAAACTGTCCCGCCTGCCAGAGCAGGATTGAGCAGTCGGTCTTCAACGTCTCGGCGGGCAAGGAAACCCAATGAGGAAATCATCAATTGAATGTCGCCAATCTTTTCGCTTTCCAGCCATTTTTGCACCTGCTTGTAAACTGGGAGGAAACGGGTCCACATAGCCTCCATCAGGAAAACACCTCTTTCTTTAGCAATTAATGTCAGCTTTTCAGCTTCATGTGCATTGACTGTAAATGCTTTTTCAACAACTGCTGGTTTATTGTTTGTCAGGCAAAGCAATGCATTCTCATAATGAAATCGGTGCGGTGTGGCGATATAAATTGCATCCACATTGGCATCCTGGACAAGATCCTCGTAGGTTGTATATCCCTTTTTAGCATGCATCATCTGCGTGAGATTGCGAATATCAACTGTGCTGCGGCTTGCAATCGCGTAGATGTTTGAACCAGGAAGGGCATACACACAATCGGCAAATTTTTGCGCAATACGCCCAGGCCCTATAATTCCCCAATTGAATTGCTTCATAGTTGTCCTTTTTTAGATTAGTATATTTCTAAGTATAGATATGGTATCACGTTGCATAATCTGTTAGAGAATTGTAAAACCTGTTTGATGCAACCAAGATTTGATGATTTTTATGTAATAATATCGGTAATAAACTTGAATAAATTCATAAAAATAATAAGATCAGGAAATTGATATGTTATTGAAACGAATCTTGGCTTTTTTACTGGTTTCCATGGTGCTTTCTGCCTGCGGACCAGTGATGTCCGCCACCACAACAGAGGTTAATACTGAACAGGTGGAAGTACCGGTTGTTATGATGCCAACACCTATTGTTGAAGCTGCGTTGCCAATCAGCCCATTTTCTTTGGAAGCACTTGCTGCACGGGAATATGGACAGGGAGAATTAACAGTGGAATATCCCTGGCATAATGAGGCAGAGTTCACCCGCTATTACATCACCTATGATAGTGATGACCTGACGATCCATGGTTTTGTCAATATTCCGGAAGGCAAGGGGCCATTCCCTGTTATTGTTGCACTTCACGGCTATATCCCGCCCAGCGAATATGAGACGCTGGATTACTCAACTCGCTACGCAGACGCCATCGCCCAGAATGGTTATATTGTTCTGCATCCCAATATGAGGAATTTTCCGCCTTCTGATTCTCCAGGGCGTACTCGCGATTTTCAGGCAGGTTATGTCATTGATGTGATGAACCTGCTGGCTTACGTAAAGAAAGAATCCAGCCAGAAAGGCAGTATTTTTGAAAACGCCGATCTTTCTCGCATGGGTATATGGGGGCATAGCCTGGGTGGCGGTGTGGCGTTACGCATGACCAATCTTGTGCCTGAAATTAAGGCTGCAGTGCTTTATGGCGCCGTCAGCCAGCGCTATACCAATGACTTGGCGGGATTTAATGTTTACGACCTTTCAGCGACCGATTCTGCCTTCAGTGTGCACCATGGCACCGCAGATCCCACAGTAAGCGTAACCTGGTCTGAGCAGCTTTGCAGACAGCTAGAAGAAGCTGACAAGGAGCATGAGTGTTTCTTCTACGATGACGCGCCGCATACATTCATAAGGCAAGGAAATGATGATCCGCTCTTTATACGCCGAACAATTGATTTCTTCAACAATTGGATAAAAATGAGTTAATTCATAATGAGAATCACAATAGGTTGGCCAATGCCAGCCTATTTTTTGCTCAATCTTATCCTTTGGTTTCTGAAAAACGCATTTCCGTGATACTGTCTGGCATTTTTGCTGCGTCTGGGCTACTGACTTTTATACAACTATCTGATTACAGTATTTATAAAATTAATGCAGCTCATCATGTGAGTAAACTACACAAAAGAGACCTCGGTTCTTATGGGCGTTCCCCTAAACAATTCGGCAACTATATGCAAAGCTGCATATTCTGTAACACAAGGCATCACCGATTTTCCAGTCTTGAATCCCTGTGATCGATTCAACGGCTCTTGAGGCTGCAGCGTAAGGAAAAAAAGAAATTTTTAGAATGTTGTATCAATCTGTTTATACGATCAATAAATAGGTTATCTAAATAAAAAATAGAAACCATTACGAAACGAAAAGCACATATATCTGCCTTCTATTCTGGAAAACAACGCTTTACTCATGACCAACAATTAATTAGTCTTCCAATTCCCCATCATCCAGCAGCTTCAGGATACGTTCCAGGTAAGTCATGTCCCGATCCAGCATTTCAGGCTCTATTCTTGAAGCTTCTTCAAAAAAATGACGCCGGCCTCGGCCTTTGTTTTGCCCAGCGGCTGTATGCATATCCAGGGCGTATTCAGGAATCAATGGCAGCGCTTTGCCCTGTGAAGAAGCAAAGATGATCCAATTGATCATCTCATCACTGGAGCGGTCTTTTTTGCATTGGCATAAATAGCGCACGGCGTGTACCGCATATAGTTTTCGCTCACCGACTGTGCGGTCACAGGTATTTGTCATTTCAAACAACGATTGAATGATCACCGGTGCCATCAGGTCGCCAAAACCGATGTCTTCCACTGAAATGACCTTCAGTCGGTACCAGAGATAATCTTCCATTGCCGGGCTTGTGAGGATCATTTCATACGCTAACAGCGCCGCATTCTCAGTATTGCCGCGCCTTATCTCTTTCTGCAGCGCTGAAATTACCTGGTCAGCGGGAAAACCGTTAAAGGTTTTTACTTCTACCCAGGGGTCTCGGTCAGTATGGGCCATTTCTAATCTCCTAAATTATTTATATAAATAATCATTAATTATGCCTGCGTACATCGCAACGGTCACTGGAAGACTTTCCAGGGATACCCATTCATCCGGCGCATGTGGATTGCCGCCGGTTGCGCCAAAACCGCACAGGGTAGGGATACCCGCGCCTATGAGCATATAACCCTCATTTCCTGGTCCGGCTCCAAGCGCTTCCCAGCGCCTGCCAGTAAATGCCTTGGTGTAATCCTGCGCTATAGTGACCAGTGGATGGTCTTGCGGTATGGCTGCACCGGGAAAGTTAACCTTTACCTGTTTTTCCGCTTTCAAACCCGGGCGGCGTGCTATAACCCGCGCAAGCACATCATCAACTTCCATCAAAACAGCATCTGCGGATTGCCCAGGCATCAACCGAATATCGATCATCGCGGTGGCTTTATTGGGAACGATGCTGGGGTAATCCCCACCGTTGATCAGCGTTCCGGGTGTGATGGTGCAGCCAAGATGCTCGAAACCCTGTGATTCGAGGAATGGGATTTTTAAGGATTCCAGTTCAAGCAGTATATCCGCCAGACCTGTGACTGCGTTATGACCAAGCTTGCGATTTTGCCATTCAGCGATTCCGGCATGTGCCGATTGGCCGTGCGTGGTGATTTCCACGCGCAGAAGCCCGCGGTGGCCAATGCAAACAATATCACTTGTATAAGTATAAATCGCGCCTTTGACTGGTAGATAGCCGCTTTCGATTAAATAACGCACGCCCAGGGTGCTGCTAGCGCCGGATTCTTCATCGACGACGCCTGCAAGGAGCACTTTTTGTGTTTCAAGGTCCAATAAATTTAAGTCGCGTAAAACAGCAAGCGTATAAAGCCCGCACGCAATGCCGGCTTTGTTATCTGCAGCGCCGCGGCCAAAAAGCATATTGTCTTTGATTGTGGCACTGAAAGGCGGTAAAGACCAATCCTCAATTTTCCCTTCGGCAACGGTATCCATATGTCCGATCAGTGCAAAACCGTTTTTTCCGCTGCCTAATTCCACGATTGCGTTAGGTCGGGAATTGTCTTTTGAGTACAGCAAGGAATAAAAACCCAACCGGTGACCCTCTTCAATAATCCGATCGGCGACGCTCTTCTCCAAATCCCGCCCGTTCACTGAAGAGATGCGAACCAAATCCTGTAAAAATATTAGCAGGTCAGGCGAATATTTTTTGGCACAGGTTAAAAGGGAATGAGCATCAGGTTTGGGCATAGGCTAGCGCAGGCCGTCTTCCATCATTTGAATGAAGCGCTTCTGATCCAAATCCAGGATAATCTCGGCATTTGCGGGTTTTCCACCCCGATCCCACCAGTCAACAAAAGTCAAACCGCGAGACTGTATGCCGCCGGTTTCTACAGATACGTAATGCGTTTCTTTTTTAGTGATGAGGGTGGGGTCAATCGCGCATGCGACTGCCAATTCGTCAGACGGGAAAAGAAATTCCTGATTAAACATCTTGCGCACAAATCCCATTATGATCTGGTTTGTATCATACATAAATTTGGATTTTGGGGTGTTTAGTGCGAAGAAACGGTCGAGATCATCTTTTGTGAAAAGGTGCTCCATGGTCATTTCCCATGACAAAATACGCACCATAGGCCAGCGCTCAAAGACTGCCCGCGCGGCTTCTGCGTCAACATAAATGTTGAATTCCGCGGTGATATTGATATTGCCCTTGGCGTATACCGCACCTCCCATAATGGTGAGACTGGCAAATTTGGAGGGTAAATCAGGATCCAATTCTTGTGCCACCGCCAGATTGGTCAACGGTCCAATAGCGATCAGTTCTATCTCGCCAGGATGAGCATTTGCAAGATCTACCAGTGCCTGGGCAGCATGCTTCTTCTCAGGCTGCCGCTTTGAAGCGGGTATGCCCGCATCACCTAGCCCATCCTCTCCGTGAACATAGGCGGCGTAATGGGTCTCTGCCACAAGTGGATTGGCGCAGCCGGGATACACCGGCACGTTTTTATTGACCAGGTCCAGTACCTTCAAGGTGTTGGCAGTCGCATTTTTGACTGAAGTGTTCCCATGAACCGTTGTGAATCCGATCACCTCAACGAGTGGGCTGCCAAAAGCTAGCAGCATAGATAGGGCATCATCCACACCGCAGTCGGTATCTATGATTATTTTTCTCATTCTTTCCCCTTGTTTTTGACCCGGTCCATAAGCTCGGTGTGCTTGGCTTCAAGATCTTTCTTTGCTTGTGTGTAGTCTATGGTCAGGTAGCGGTTATCACGGAAGAGCCACTTGCCGTTGACCATCACATCTCTCACATGATAACCACCCACTGCGTAGACAAGCGCAGCGTAATAATCCTGCCCGCCGAATGGTGCCCATCCAGTCTCATCCAAATCCAGGGCAATCAGGTCAGCTTTCTTGCCTTTCTCCAGCGAGCCGATCTCTTTTTCTTTGCCAATCGCTTTTGCCCCGTTTATGGTAGCCATATCGAGGATATATCGTGTAGGAATAGCGGCCGAATCCCGGTGAAGAAGGGCCATCAGCTTTCCTGTCAGCGCCATTTCCTTGAACATGTCATAGCTGTTATTGTTGGTGACATTGTCGGTTCCGAGAGCCACATTAACGCCTGCTTCTTGCAGCGCCAGCAAAGGAGCCAAGCCAGCCGCATTGCGCATTCCAGAGGAAGGTGCAAAGACAGGAGTAAAGGGCTTATCTTTGAAAATTGCGTAATCCTCCTCGAGGATGCCGATACTGTGCGCGGCGATGATGGGGTATTTCAAGAATCCCATCGCTTCAAGCTGTTTGCCGGCAGAACGTCCATATTTTTCCTGGCAATATTTATTCTCTGATTGGCCGGTGAGAAAGTGAATATGAAAGCCGGTATGATGTTTCTCGACCAGTTCTCTTTCCATTTGCATGGCTGTTTCACTGTTGTCCACAAAAAATGCATGCGGGCCCACCCATCCATCAAGTAGCGGATCGCCGCTTAATTCATCTAGAAATTTAGAAGCTGCGGCCACTTCGCGGTTGCGGGCTTCTTCTTCCCCTAATTCCACAATGCCATAAGCCAGCGCGGCACGCAGCCCGCTTTGCCGTACCACAGGGTAGATCTGATCCATCCAAAAATACTGGTCAACAAAGGTTGTAGTACCTGTTCGGATCATTTCTGCGCAGGATACAGCAACCCCAGGCGGGATCATATCAGGCGTCATATCTAATTCCAGAACACGGATGGTGTTGTACCAGCCTTTCAGGGTGAAAATAGAATGCCCTTCAACATGACCGCGAAAAAGGGTCATAGGAGAATGGGTGTGCGCATTAACCAGACCGGGCATAACCAGCCGGTAGCCCAAATCAATCGTCTGATCATATTTTTTTGATAAGCTTAGGTCTTTCTGAAACCCGATATCGGTAATGCGATCGTTTTCTACTACCAGGTAGCCATTCTCATAGATCTGGTCCGAAGAATCCAGGCAAAGGATAACGGAGCTCTTAATAAGGGTTGCGCTCATGCTTGCTCCTTTAATAGCTTTAACATATCATCGCGATAGGGCATTGAAGGCAATGCGCCTTTTCGAGTAGTTGCAATAGCACCTGCCGCTGCACCCCAGCGCACAGCTTCAGCAACGCTCTTACCCTCAGAAATCGCAACAGCCAGACCTGCATTAAATGCGTCACCGGCGGCAACGGTGTCAATTGCGTTAACCTTAAAAGCACGCACAAAGCCGCTGCCTTCAGGGCTGTCATAATAGGCGCCCATAGAGCCCATTTTAACGATCGCTGTGCGGACTCCTTTTTCCTTAAGCGCAATAGCTGCGTGTGCAGCGTCTTCCTGGCTTACAGGTTTAAAACCGACCAAAGCTTCGGTTTCAACCTCATTAGGCGTAATGAAATCAATAAATGGGAAAACATTCTGCGGAATGGGGTAAGCTGGTGCAGGGTCAAGAATTACTTTTATCCCTTTTTGGCTGGCGACTTTTGCAGTCATAAAAGTAGGCTCAAGCGATGCCTCAAGCTGCAGCATAAGAACATTGGCATCTGACATGAGAGATTTGGCGCGCTCTACGTCGCTGGTGTCTAAAGCGATATTAGCCCCGGAAATAATAATAATTGAATTTTCGGCGTTCTCATCCACGCTAATCACAGCTAAACCGGTTCCGTTTTTCGTATCTGTGATAACTTGGCTGATATCTACACCCTCCTTCTTGACAATTTCTAGCACTTCCGGACCGAAAGCGTCCTTGCCCACTCGACCGACAAAATGCGTTTTTGCACCCAAACGGGAGCAGGCTACGGCCTGATTGCTGCCTTTGCCGCCCGGAACAGTGATAAATGAGCTTCCACGCAAAGTTTCACCGGGGCGGGGGAGTTTGGGGACATAGGTCGTAAGATCCATATTGATACTGCCAAACACTAGTATACCCATTGTGTTTCCTCCATCATCGTAGCATAATTTGATTCTGATAAGAAATTATACCTTCGTGTCTGTTTTGCTATAATGAGAAAAATTGAATATCCAGATGGAGGGCATCATGGAATGGCACATTAAATGTGATGAAAAAGAAATTTCCCGTTATGTGTTTGCACCTGGCGACCAGGTTCGTGCCAAAAAAATTGCCGAGCACTTTGACCAATACCATCTTGTTACAGAGAGCCGCGGATATATAGTTTATTCTGGTACTTATAAAGGAATTTCAATGACAGTTTGCGGGACAGGCATGGGTGGCCCTGTAGTGGCGATTGGCATTGAAGAACTGGCACACATGGGTGCGGATACGTTTATTCGTGTTGGTTCCTGTGGCGTTTTTCAAAAAGGCCAGAAAACTGGCGATGTAGTCATTGCGAGCGGTGCAGTGCGCAGCTGGCGGCACTGCTAATGCTTATCTGCCGGTTATTTTCCCGGCTGTGCCGCACTTCCAGGTTTTGCGAGCTCTGGTTGAAGCGGGCGAGGATCTGAATATTCCTACAACTGTGGGTGTTGGGATTGCAGGAGATGCATTCTATGCACCGCGTGAAGAAGGCTCACGCAACCCGATGGTTGATGCGGGGCTAGTATTTGTAGAAATGGAAAGTGATACCCTTTTTGTGGTTAGCTCATATCACGGATGGCGTTCCGGTACGGTATTGGCTTCTGATGGCGAACCGGGTGTGACCAAGCCGGAAAATAAGGAAGCTGATTTCCGCCAGGGAGAGCAAGATTCCATAAAGGTGGCGGTGCAGGCAATGTGGAAAATTGCACTGCATGATTTGAAATAATTATTTAGTTTTGGTGATGACCGAAGAGATACAGGCTTAGGCTTGCTTACATAACTTATTCAAGTGAGAAATTTAACATCCTCTCCATTAGAAGGTATTTAGGGCGTATAACTTTCATGCCCCATGAAGATCAAATTCTTCATTGCATCATTTTCGAAAAAAAACTGCAACGACCAAATAATTATTTGCTTGCGGCAGCAAGATAAGAATCTTCCCTTGATGCTATTTCATACTCACTAAACCCTGAGGAAAATAATAAATCTTTCATTTCTCCGTCATTTGGGATCAGATGGTCTTTAAGATCGGGGATTTTACTGTGAATTTGATTGATGTACGCTCGGCTGGAAGTATGGCAAATATAGAGTCGGCCTCCAGACTTTAAATGCTTATAAATATTTTCCAGGGCGAGGGGTTTGTTGTGGAAATGCGGAAAGGTGGAGTAGCAAATCACAGTATCGAAAACTTCATGGCCAAAGTGCAGCGTTTCAATTTCAGAGCAAATGAACTGGATATTGTTTCCCACGTGTTTTCTTTTTGCTATGGATACCATATTTATGGCAAAATCCATAGATATAAGATGACAGTTTCCTTTCAGCGATTCCCTGATGTATGGAAGAAAGACACCAGTACCTGTGCCAACATCAAGAATCCAACCCCCACAAGGTAAATCCAGGCGTTTTGCCAGGGCTTTTAAATTTTAATGGGTCATTGTTATGGGTTTTCTCATCCCAGATCTCGGCATAATCATTAAAGTATTGCCTGCTGATGCGTTTATCCATTAGTTTTCCCTGATGGGGAATTATAGTATAAGTTAAATTGTCTGACAAACATGTTAAAATCGTTGACTGATGTAACCAATTATTTTTAAATAGTTATTCTGAAAAGTAAAATTATTATTAATTTCATCTTCTTTTATTGAAGATGAAGATCGTTTTCGGAATAAATTTTATTACTATGGAGGATAGAAATGGCTCGAAATGTAATTATTGATTGTGATACTGGTATGGATGACGCAGTAGCTTTGCTGCTTGCGCTGCGCTCCCCGGAATTCAATGTTTTAGGCATCACCTGTGTAAATGGAAATGTTGACCTCGATAATGTTGTGCACAACACCCTTCGTGTGGTTGAACAATCCGGTAAACAAGTGCCAGTTTTCGCGGGCGCGAGAAGCGCTCTTTTGGTTTCACCAGACGAGAACGCGTCAAAAGTTCATGGCTCAGATGGGTTAGGCGGCATTCCTCTGCCAGAGCCGAAGAACACAGTTGAAAAAGAACATGCCATTGATTTTATTGTGCGCACTTTCATGGATGCCAAAGAACCAATGGATTGGATCACGATCGGACCTTTGACCAATGCTGCCCTCGCGCTTCGAAAAGAACCGCGTATTGTGCATAACATCCGGCTGCTGACCATGATGGCTGGCGGCCTGGATTCAGGTAACACACGTCCAATGTCTGAATTTAATATTTTCGCAGACCCGGACGCGGCAAGGATCATCTTCGATGGTGATATGCCAAAGTTGATGGTCCCGCTGGATCCGCTTTTTAATGGCGGATATCTAAAACTTAGCGATCAAAAGAAAATTAAAGATGCGAACGATTTGCCCTGGTGTAATTTGGCAGGAATGATATTTGATGTAACGCATGAATTGGTTCATAAACTTGGAAGAAAGCAGATGAACGAAGAGGGTGCTGTCTCTCCGCCAGACCTGCTGGCAGTTGCCGCGGCTATTGACCCTTCAATCATGAAAATTGAAAATTATCAAATTCAGATTGAAACGCGCGGCGAGTTTACACGCGGGATGACCGTGGTTGACAGAAGAAAATACCACCGCGGTGAGCCTGTCACAGGTAGAAAAGATGTAACGGTTGTGCTTGAAGTAGATCAGCAAAAATATGCTTCGCTTGTCCTAAATACATGGCTTGCAGGCCGGTGAAAGTGAATTCAAATCAAACAGGGAGTTGATTTTGGCCAGGCGATTACAAGGATTTCTGAGTGATATAAAGTCTCTGAACAGGAATATAAAAGTTTATCTGGTTACAATCTGCCTGATCAATCTGGGCTTTGGGGTCTTCCAGACGGACTTTAATATCTATATCCTTTCGTTGGGATTGACCCCGGATTTTTTGGGGATTGTCTTGAGCTTAACACCCTTCGCCCAGGCCTTGGCTGCCATTCCGATCGGTTTCCTGGCTGAAAAAATTGGGCATAAGCGATCTCTAATTTTAGTGAACATTGTGGTAGGTTTGGCTTATCTTCTTCGGGTAATCACGCCTAATAAGTGGGTCATCCTGGCGGGTTCCTTTCTGGCTGGTGTCATGGCATGTGGTTACTTTATTATCCAATTGCCTTTTCTATCGCATTATGCCGGAGAGAATAAGAATCTGCCTTTTACATTTTCCAGTATTATTTTTTATTCTTCGGTAGCAATAGGCGCATTGATTGGCGGTTTTCTTCCAAAAATAATTAGCCCTTTGGTCCAAGAATCGATAATGTCTTTCAGATTAGCATTGGTTGGATCCAGCTTCGTGGTCATAGCCGGAACCATCCCACTTTTTTTTCTTGACCGTGATAGACCTGTTGATACAACTCGCATCAGTCTGTCCCCATACCTGACAGGAATCGACCTCACCACTGTAAAATTCGCAACGGTCGAGCTTTTTATTGGTTTTGGATTTGCCTTTCTGATCTTTTTCATGAACCTATTCTTTATTTATCAGTATGACTCTGATATTCAATCATTTGGATTAATGAATGTGATAATGATTATTCCACTGGTTTTTTTCTTGATGATAGGTCCATCTTTGGCAAAACGGTTTGGAAATCTGCGGGTTATTTTGGTTAGCCGCTTCCTGAGCATTTTTTTTGCAGTCATTGTTGGCTGGACAACCAGTGCAATTGTTGGAGGCAGCGCTTATATATTCTTCCGATCACTTGTCAGTCTTTCACAGACCCTTTGGTTCGCGTACGCGATCTCGATTGCCACAAAACGGTCGCGAATGGCAACATCGGCCTGGCTGGAAATTACTTTTCAAATTGGCCTGGGGATTGCAGCATTGGTTGGCGGCAAGTTGATTGCCAGTGATTCATATTTCACACTTGGCCTTCTTTCCGCATTATCAATGGCTACTTCACTTTTATTGACCTTTATTTTCTTTGGACGGAAACAGAATTCAGCAGTTGGAAAAGTGACCGCATAAAATTGGTATCATTGTGGAATCCCCCGTTCTGGAAATCTAAAGAAATCATAAAATTGTAGAACACAAAAAGCCGCATTTTATATTTCTCTTATATATTAATCAGAAGAGATTGGATAAATTTCTTTACCGATAATCAGAGGAAAAATGAAATCAAATGCTTCAACTGTAGAGGAATATATTACCGGGCTATCTTCCGACAGGCAATCAGCCATAAAAGCAGTCCGCAAATTAATTCTCGAAAACATCCCTGAGGGATATCAGGAAAACATGAATTGGGGCATGATATGTTATGAAGTTCCAATGGAAATTTATCCAGATACCTATAATGGAAAACCATTGAGCTATATTGCTCTCGCGTCCCAGAAAAACTATATGGCGATCTATCTAATGAGTATTTATTCTACTGAAGAAAATAGAAAGAGATTTGAGGAAGCATACAAGGCCACGGGTAAAAGGTATGATGTGGGTAAATCCTGTGTACGTTTCAAAAAACTGGATGACCTGCCAATGCCGGTTATTGCAGAAGCAATACGTTTAATTAAAGTGGATGATTATGTAAACCTGGCTAAAAAGGCATTGTCGGATCGAAAAAACAAGGTAAAAAAGTGATCTGAAAGCAATCCCATGACTTTTCGGGGACTAAAGGTCGTCATATTTCGCCAGGTTTCTTTGTTAAGAATATCGTCCTCCTGTTTAAAATAATTTTGTCAATAATGCTTTACTCTTCTCTGATAAGAGAATGGATCTTATCAGAAATTTTTTTATAATCGGGTAAAGCTGCCTTATGAAATACACCCTGTCAAATGGGTGAATAAATTCTCATCAGGTCGAATATTAAACATACGACTTTCATTTCAGGAATATCGTTGAAAGATTTAGAGTTTTTTTCAATTGTTAGTAATAGCTGAGGGGTTCCAATATAGAATGTAAAATTTGTTTATGATTTAAATGGGTTTAATAATAAAATCAGAATACCCTAAATACGATCGATCAAAGACTAAGCATTAAAAAAAAGGATTCCTTTCAAATGCCAATTCAAAAAGCGAAATTTAACAGGAATGAGTTAATTGACCAATTCTCAAGCGCCCTGCTTCATATTTCATATGCAAAACAGTTAGGGGAAGAGTTATCGGAGAAGGGTATTAATCGTATCATTTTTACCGGCTGCGGCGCCCCTTATTACATGACGCGCATTTTAACTTATTGGGGTCAGAAATACGCTGTAAATACAGACATTCGTTTGTATCAAGCTATAGAATTGGTCAACCAAAACCCAGTTTCAATTGATGAGAAAACATTAGTAATCTTAAGCTCACACTCGGGAACCACCCGAGAAACTCTGGATGCTGCGAAATTCCTGCAATCGAAACCATGCATAACCCTGTCAATCACCCAGGAAAAATTGTCGCCTTTGGGATCTGCGACAATGCACACCCTGCCATACGGAATTACCACTCAGGGGTATTTTTCATCTTTTATCCTGGCTCAAACACTTTTTAGCGCATTATTAAATGAAAGAGAAAAGGATTGGAATTTGCACGAGAAGCTGATGGAATCTCTCCCAAATTTGCCATCTGCTCTGGCTGATGCCAAAGAGGAGAACCTTGAAGTTTCAGCTGTTCAAGCGAGGGTGTTGGCAGGAGAAAAACTTTTATATGTACTTGGGGCGGGGCCAATGTTTACAACGGCTTATGTATTTGCCGCCTGTTTCCTGATGGAAATGCAATGGTTGCATGCTCATGCGCTTACTGCGGCTGATTTCTTCCACGGCCCTTTGGAAGTGGTTGATAAAACCACCCCAATTCTCGTGCTTGTTGGGGAAGACCCTAGCCGATCTGAGGGCGAGCGCTTGAAACGCTTTTGCGGCCAATATGCTGGCAGCAGTTTTGTTTATGACTCGCGAAATTTTGAAATGGAAGGGATACATCCGGATATACGTCCGATTGTCGCGCCTTTCATCCTTGACTCAGCTCTCACCGGGCTGGTTGAGGAATTAGCCGTTTTGCGTAATCACCCAATGACCACCCGCCGTTATATGGGAAAGGTAGCTTACTAAATGGTCAGCGTGGTAGGTGTTGGGGATAACACAGTTGACCGTTATCTGCATCTGGAAAAAATGTTCCCCGGGGGAAACTCGGTTAATGTCCCGGTTTTGGCTCATCGCCTAGGTAACCCGGCTGCATACATTGGGTGGCTGGCTAAGGATCCCCATGGTTTATTAGTCTATGATTCATTAATTGAAGAAGGTGTTGATGTTTCTCACTGCCGTTTGACTGAAGGCCAGAACGCTTTTTGCGAAATTACATTAAAGGACGGCGATCGCGTTTTTGGAGAATACAGCGAAGGTGTGTGCGATCAAATTGCATTGAATGAAGATGACCTTCATTTCATCTCAACTTTTGATCTGATTCATACCAGTGTTTACAGCTTTATTACACCTTACCTTGAGCAGCTTAAATTGGTATCCAGGATGATTTCATATGATTTCTCTCAGGAGTGGGACTTTGATTCGTTATCCGCAACTCTACCTTATGTAGATATTGCCATAATTTCAAATCCTGTGATGAATATAGATGAAAATAAAGAATTAATTAACTATGTATCATCTTTTGGAACCGACCTTATTTTAGTGACCAGTGGTGAACAAGGTGCTTTGCTTTTTGATGGCAGCCAGTTTTACCACCAGCCTATCCTCGCTGTGGATGACGTTGTGGATACTTTGGGTGCAGGTGATGCATTTGCCGCAAGATTTATGGTAGATTATATTGACGGGGCAAATGTTCGAGTTGCACTTCAAAACGCGGCAGCATCAGCCGCAGAGACATGCATGTATTATGGCGCTTTCGGACACGGAGCGCCATTATATAGAAAACAAGAAAAAAATTAGAACAGGAAAAAGAAAATGGCAGATCAAACATTAAGTTATAAGGAATTACTGGGCAAAGTAAAAACTAATCTTGCACCATCATTAGCAGAAGATTGGCCTGAATTGCCTGCTGTTCGGGCTGAAGGTGTGTATTTATATACCGAAGATGGCAGGGAATATATGGATTTCACTTCCGGTATTGGTGTAACCAATCTGGGTCATAACCATCCCAAAGTCCTGAACGCAGCCATTGAGCAGATGAAGAAGTTTTCTCACAGTGCTGTCGGAATTACATTGCATGAACCGCTGCTGCGATTGACTGAGGTTTTGCCGACGGTAATGCCTGAAGGCATGGATATGTTCTTTTTTGGCAACAGCGGCTCAGAAGCGATTGAAGGTGCTCTAAAAATGGCGCGATATGTTTCTGGCCGGCCGGGAATTATTGCATTTACCGGCGGCTTTCACGGGCGCACATTTGGTGCAATATCAGTGACCTCGGTAAAATCAAAATACCGCAAACATTATGAACCATTTGTTCCGGGAATTTATTTTGCTGATTTTGCCAACGTATACCGATGCCCGATTGGTGATACTCCTGAAAAAGCAGTTGCCTGGAGTACAGCAAGCATTGAAAAGATCTTCAAACATTACATCGCACCTTCAGAGGTTGCTGCGATGCTTGTGGAACCGGTGCAGGGGGAGGGGGGTTATATTTTCCCGCCTGCCGAATTTCTTATTGAACTGCGTCGAATTTGTGATGAACATGGGATTTTCCTGATTTTTGATGAAGTCCAGTCAGGCTTTGGCCGCACAGGCCAGATGTTTGCCGCCCAGACATATAGTGTCAGACCGGATATCATGGCTGTTGCCAAAGGTATTGCCAATGGATTTCCGCTATCGGCCACAGTTGCCAGCCGTGACATTATGAGTCGCTGGCTGCCCGGTGCGCATGGTACAACCTTTGGTGGAAATCCGGTCGCATGCGCCGCTGCACTTGCAGTCCAGGAAGTGATGAAAGAAGAAAATGTTCTGGAAAATTGCCGCAAAATGGGCACCCTTTTCCTGGATGGGCTAAAAAAGCTTCAAACTTCACATCCTTTTATCGGCGATGTGCGCGGTAAAGGATTGATGATAGCTTTGGAAATTGTGAAACCGGATGGCAGTAAAACACCTGATGGAGAAAAGGCCATGGCGATTCTGCAAAAAGCGCTGGAGCATGGGTTGGTTGGATACATGGCCGGCCAAGTTGGACAAGTCATCCGCTTGATACCGCCGCTGGTAATAACAGAACACCAAATTAATAGGGCACTTGAAATCATGGAATTGGCAATGGGCGAAGTATAATTATTTAACCCGAATAATTCTACAGGGGTATTTGGTTACCAGTAACAAAAATAAAAAACCTAAAGGAGAAGGTAAGATGAAAAAGTTGTTGAAAGTGATGTTGTTAGTCATGGTCATTGCACTGTTAGCGGTTGCCTGCGGTCCCAAGGAGCCTGCCTCGCGAATGGATGCGATTAAAAAAGCTGGCAAAATCGTGGTCGGCACCTCAGCGGATTACGAACCCTGGGAGTACAAGGATGAGAATGATGCCTTTGTCGGTATCGACATGGAAATCATGCGCGAGATTGGCAAGCGCATGGGTGTCGAGGTGGAATTCCAGGACCTAGGTTTTGATGCCCTGGTGACCGCAGTGCAGGAAGGTAAAGTGGATGCGGCTATCGCTGCCATGGCTTCAACAGCAGAACGCCGGGAGCAGATCGATTTCTCAGTCATGTATTATGCCGGGGATAATATTATCCTTAAAGCCAAGGGCTCTGATATCGCATTTACTGACCCCCTTGAAGCTGCGAAGTATACGATCGGAACTCAGTCTGGCACTATCATGCAATACTGGGTGGAAAATAACCTGATCACTCCCGGACTGATGGATAAGGAAAAGATGTCTCTATATGAGCGCAACGAGCAGGTAGCGCTTGACCTTCAGGCTGGCCGCATTGAATTGGGTATTATGGATGTGGAACCCGGCAAGCAGTATATGTCTGATCCTGCATTCGGTTTTGAAGAAGTATGGCGCGGTGTTATGGAATCTGAAGGCCAATCCATTGCCATCATGAAAGGCGAAACCGCCCTTAAAACAGAACTCGACAAGCATATTACCGATTTGCTCAATGAAGGCTTTATCGATAAACTTCTAACCCAATATGGTGTTGAGTAATTAGGTTGAAAGTCCAAAATCGTTAATTAAAATGAAACTGGGCAGAAGTACAGCGCAGGAATTTGAAAAGCGCATGCTTCTGCCCTGAATTACTTAAATCAAGGCAAAAATTTATGGCTGAATTATACAAACCCGAATTTCTTTTCCTAACTCAGGAAGATGTCATCGCAGCTGGAGCGCTGGATATGCCCGCAGCGCAGGCTGATGTGGAATTAACGTATAAATTGTTTGCATCCGGCAAGGTAAACCAACCGCATAAGCCTGTTTTTCAATTTGATAATCCTGAAACCGGTGAAAAACGGCAATATCTGGCGGTTTCAATGCCGGTGTATGTGGGTGGCCCGGTTAATCGAATTGGTCATAAATGGGCGGCAGAATCTTTGGATAATGCGGTGCGCGGTGATATGCCAATGGGAATTGATATTATTCTTCTGCATGATCTGGAGCATGCCATACCGCATGCCATCATGGAAGCCGGGTTGATTACCGCGATGCGCACTTCTGCTGTTGCTGGCGTGGGTGCGAAAGTGCTTGCTAATCCAGATTCAAAAATTGCCGGTCTGGTTGGGGCGGGTGTAATCGGGCGCACAATGATCTGGTCACTGATGGCGGCAATGCCGAAACTGGAAGAAATCAGGCTGTTTGACCTGAATAAAAAGCGTGCTGAAGCCCTTGCAGCTGAGTTTAAAGGCAAAATTAAAGTTTTCGTAGTGGATAGTGTTGCAGAAGCCTTTAAGGATGCCGACATAATCACAACTCAAACGACAGCTCATAAACCTTTCGTCAAGGATGAATGGGTTCCCAAAGGCAGTTATTACGCCCACATGGCATCAGATGAAGGCGAGGAAAATGTCTTCCTTAATACTGACCGTCTGGTGGTGGACAATTGGGCAACTCTAAAGACTTGGGATTTCTTTACACCGACGCGCCTTCAGAAAGCCGGCAAGATCAAAGATGAGGATGTGACTGACATCGGCAAGATTCTGCTCGGTGAAGCCCCCGGCCGGACAAGCCGCGATGAGCGCATCTTGTTTGCGAACCTGGGCATGGGCTGCCTCGATATTACCATCGCGGAACGTATTTATCAAAATGCCAAAGCCAAAGGACTCGGCCAGAAATTATCACTCTGGGAAAAGCCGCTCTGGATTTAGGATTTAAAGGAAGGAAATCCTGATGGAAGTTATTACTGTTCTCTTTCCTTACATCCTGCGTGGACTTAGAATTACTCTTGAAGTAACCGTGGTTGCGCTAAGTCTGGGGCTGCTTTTTGGTGCAATCCTGGCGATCCTCAGGGTATATGGAGGCAAATTTCTTTCTAGAGTGCTCACACAGGTTGTCACTATTCTTCGGGCTCTCCCGCATATTCTGCTGTTGTTAATTCTCTATTTTATGATTGCGCGGGTTGTAAATCTCTCGGCATTCTGGTCAGGCTCCTTGGCACTTGCAATTATCAGCAGCGCCTACCAGTCAGAAATAATACGCGGCGCGATTCAAGCAGTGCCAGCCGGGCAGATGATGGCAGCCAGGTCAATCGGGATGAGCCGTTTCAAAGCTATCCGGCATGTTATTCTGCCCCAGGCTTTTCGATTCGCGATCCCGCCCTGGTCTAATGAAGCTGCAATAGTCATTAAAGACTCTTCGCTGGTTTATGTGCTTGGTGTTCCCGAGATCCTGCGCCAGGCGCAATATTACAGCGCGCGTACATATCAACCCTTTACAGCTTATGTCGCAGTTGCAGCGATTTATTTTATACTGACCTTTATCACCAATCGCGGCCTTGACGCACTTGAACGCCGAATCAGAATTCCTGCATAAATGATTGAGGAAAACAGTATGCCAGAACCTGAGAAGTTAATTGTAAAAATTGAAAATGTTTACAAAGCCTACGGGAATGAAAAGGTCTTAAAAGGAATATCCATGGATGTTACCGAAGGCGAAGTGGTTGTGCTGGTTGGCCCTTCCGGTACAGGTAAATCAACTCTGCTGCGCTGCATCAACCAACTTACCATACCGGATTCCGGAAAGGTATGGGTGAATGGGGTAGATCTTACTGACCCCAAGACGGATATTGATAAAGCCCGTCAGCATATTGGGATGGTGTTTCAGGACTTTAACCTGTTTAATCATCTATCAACGCTGGATAATATTATGCTCGGACTAGTCCATGTAATGGGTATGAAAAAAGAAGAAGCCCGTGAAAAGGCTTTAATGGAATTAAAGAGAGTGGGTCTAGCTAATAAAAGCGGTAATTTCCCGGGCCAGCTTTCCGGCGGGCAAAAACAGCGCGTTGCCATTGCCCGATCACTGGCGATGGATCCTATTGTGATGCTTTTTGATGAACCGACATCTGCGCTTGATCCAGAGTTGATTGGCGAGGTGCTGACCGTGATGAAAGACCTGGCTGTGGCTGGCATGACCATGATTTGCGTTACACATGAAATAGGTTTTGCGCGTGATGTATGCAGCAGGATTGTTTTCATGGAACATGGCGAGATTGTTGAGCAAGGCAAGCCTGACAAGATGCTGAACTCACCAGACCTGCCGCGCACCAAACAGTTTTTGGGAAAAATCAGCGAACTGCATTAGGGCGGGAGATAAAATGAGTTTTCCAGTTTTCATGCAGATCGCCCTTCCAAAAATCTTGATAGGGTTACAGGTAACTTTAAAGGTTTCCCTGATTTGCCTGCTGATTGGTATGGCGGTTGGCTTTCCTGTCGCACTGGCTCGAGTTTATGGACCTAAATGGCTTCGCTGGTTTGTGACAGCATATGTTGAAATCTTTCGAGGCACCCCGGTGCTGGTGCAGTTATTTCTTATTTATTACGGATTACCTCAATTTGGGATTACTTTGTCGCCTTTTACATCCGCGTATCTGGCAATCGGTTTAAACAGCGGCGCTTATCAGTCTGAATATTTCCGCGGAGCTATCCAAGCTATCAGCAGCGGACAGATGATGGCAGCCAGGTCAATCGGCATGACCCGCCTGCAAGCAATCCGGCATGTCATCATTCCCCAGGCGTTCCGATTTGCCATCCCTTCCTGGTCGAATGAAGCGGTTTCTATGATAAAAATATCTTCTATCGTTTACCTGATTGCTGTTCCAGACATGATGTATGTTGCCAAGTTATTGATGTCCAAATATTACAATGTTATGCAGACCTACCTGTTGGTAGGGTTGGTTTATCTTGTAGTGATCGGTGCGCTGACACTTCTGTTGAATGAGGTCGAACGGCGAACGACAATCCCAGGCTTGGAAACAGCCAGGCGTGGCGGTTAACTGATGAAGACAGATGATGTTTTGACTTTCGCAGCATTCCCATCCTGTTCTGACCTTGAGAAATTAAATGCGGATATCGCGATCATAGGCATCCCTTATGGCACGCCATATGATGCCTCCAAACCTCCGGATTCGTTGAACGCACCTTCCGCTGTTCGCAGGGAATCAGTGCGTTATCCGGATGACTCCTTGGCCTGGGATTTTGATCTGGGTGGTACTTTGCTTGGCAGCAGTGGCACATTTGTGGTGGATTGCGGAGATTTGCCCGGAAGCCAATTGGATCCGCAGGGTAACCGGCAGGCGGCAACTTCAGCTATCCGGAAGATCCTTAAGGCCGGCTCAATCCCATTGGTTTTTGGCGGCGATGATTCAGTTCCCATCCCTGTCCTTCTTGCGTACGAGAATGAAGAACCATTTTATGTGCTGCAATTGGATGCGCACATTGACTGGCGAAACCAGATCAATGGCGTCAGAGAAGGATATTCCAGCACGATGCGCCGCGCATCTGAAATGCCCTGGGTCAAAGGGATTACCCAGGCAGGCATGCGAGGAGTAGGCAGCGCACGGAATGAAGAATACCAGGCGGCTTTGGATTATGGTGCGCACCTGGTGACTGTATCTACTATTAAAAAGAGGGAATTGAAGCAATCCTTAAACTACTTCCGCATGACTCTCGCTGTTTTATTACAGTCGACCTAGATGTGCTTGATCCGGCAACAATGCCCGCAGTTGGTGCAGCAACACCAGGCGGACTAGATTATCTGGAGGTGATCAAGATCATTCAAGGAGCGGCAAATAAATTACAAATAGTCGGTGCTAGCTTTGTGGGACTTGTACCAGAAATTGATGTAAATAATATTGGCGCTATCACCACCATGCGAATTATTTGGAATATGATTGGTTCACTAATAAGAAATTTGCACAAATGATTGAACTTTCATCGATTAAATCCCAGATTTTCTACAAAAAACAATCACAAGAAAAACTAATCAATAATAATTTGATAATTGAGGTGGCCGATGGTGTCTATCACTGAGAGGAGAATTAATCCAGCTCAGCCCCTAAATCCAGACGAAGAAAATTTGCTCTCTTTAGTGGATACACATCGCCAGGAATTAATTGACCTTCTCATTCAGCTTGTGAAAATTGATTCGGTCAATATATCCGAAGATGTATATTCAGAACGCAATGATATCTTTTACTTTACTGAAGGGTACCTGAAAAAGGAAGGGTTCAAAACACAGTTGTATAAAGTGCCCTTTACTGGCGGTATGCAGGACCAATTTTATTACAATCTAATTGCGTCTGTAAAAGGCAAAGCGCCGGGCAAAATCCTGCAGTTCAATGGTCATTTGGACACTGTAGCTTACAACTCTGATAACTGGAATAAAGAAACTTTACCGCTAAGCGCCGTAATAAAAGATGGCAGAATGTACGGACGCGGGGCGGGGGATATGAAATCTGGAATCGCTGCGCAGATCATGGCCATGAAGATACTTAAGGAATCCAACTCAGGTTTTAATGGTCTGCTCCAGCTGTGGTGCACTCCGGATGAGGAAACGCATGGTGTGTTTGGATCTGCTTACATGGTTAAGACATCACCCGGAAATCGTAAAATCAGACGCAACGGTTATTGCTGAAGCGCGCTCCCAGCACCCATTGCAGACGCCGGTTATAACAATCGGTGAAAAAGGCCCATGCTGGTTAAAGTTCACTTTCTATGGAGCGGCCGGGCATGGCAGTATTCCCAAGCAGAGAAGCAACGCCCTTAACAAAGCGGTACGTTTTATGGCCAATTCCCGCAGGTCATTCAAAATTCCCAAGCGCAAATTACCGCTAAATACACTTACACTTCTGCGTTCTTTTCTGACACGCTATTCCCTGCCCGATCTAGTCAAACTGCTTTCCCGAAAATCTAAAAATCCAAATCCTCTTGAAAAAGACAAGCACCGGATGGGAATGGTTTTTGAAACCACTTATAGTTTTGACCGCATCCGGGCAGGTCAAAAGGTAAACATTATCCCTGACCAGTGTGAACTGGATGTAGATTTCCGTGTTATTCCAGGATTAAGTACCCAGGAGTTGTTTGACGCCATAGCTGATTACTGCACCAAGCTTGGATACAAGGTAAACTTTCCAGAGGGATATCAGAACAAACAGCAATTGATGCATAAATTCGCACATGAACCAGTGGATATCAAGGTTGGCATCATCACAACTGGAGAAGGTTTTCTGGTTGATAAAAATACCCAATTTGGCAAGGTTCTTTCCGGGGCATTTGAAGCGGTTTACCAGACAGCACCGGTTTTTACCTTCGCGTCTGGGTTCTCTGACGGAGGCAACATGCTTTCAAGCGGCATGACGGATGTTTTTAATATTGGGCCGGTAGGTTTCAATCACCACAATGCCAACGAATATGTGATGGTCGATAGCGTCATTGCTGCCGCGAAACTGTATTTATTGACTGCGTATAGATACTTGAACAGCTGACCCGAATGAGAAATGTTAATAAAGATTTGCCATTTTTGGAGAAATGGAAGCTGCGTGCAAAAAATTTAAAAAAAAATGCTTTCGCGCTGTTTTTGGCATATAAAGATCCACGCACACCCTGGTATGCCAAAATCTTTGCTGGCTTGGTTGTGGGGTATGCTTTCAGCCCAATTGATCTCATCCCGGATTTTATTCCTGTTCTGGGATATCTGGATGACTTGATCCTTGTACCGCTTGGCATGGCAGCTGCTATTAAGATGATTCCACCTGAGGTGATGGCTGACTGCCGCACCAAAGCGCAGGCTGAGATGGGTGAGGGTAAACCGGTTAATTGGTTAGTGGCATCAATCATTATTCTGCTTTGGGTAGGGTTGGGTTTATTGTGTGCTAAGTTGGTTTTGGGAATTGTGAAATAGGAAATTAGATATAGAAAATTATATTGTAGGATTTATCATTAACTTTTATTGGGTTATAAACGAATTAATAACAGAATTTTCAAATAATCACCCCTTTTGCTATGAAAAAGTAATTCTAAATCAGCGGCGAGAATAAGGTCGCTTCTTGATTTTTTAGATTTTTCGCCTAACTTATCCGCTCCAGACGCAGCGAAAGCCGATTGTGTAATTCCGAATTTCTGGAGCTGACGCTTTCCTAAATGTTGTTCGTACGACTAGCTCGGTAAGGCTGAACCATGACCCTCCCCGCAGAACCCGCCGTGATCCCTTTTCAGGCCCTTGGGGATTTATTATAGGTGCAACTTTGTAATAATCCGGATCATACCAGTCCGAGGTCCATTCCCAGACATTTCCAGCCATGTCCATTATTCCATAAGGGCTGGCACCTAAAGGGAATTTACCCACCTGTGTGGTCTTGCTAACATTGTCATTGAAATTTAATAAACTAGAATTTGGTTTTCGGTTGCCCCAGGGATAAACACGTCCATCATCTCCTCGCGCGGCTTTCTCCCATTCTGCTTCGGTGGGCAGCTTTTTCCCTGTCCATTCGCAAAATGTTTGCGCTTCAGCCCATGAAACATAAGCCACAGGGTAATCGCTGAAGGATGTGTCGGTAAAGTAATCGGCTTCATGAGGGTTTCCGCAGACACCCTCTTTCAAACAAAGTTTAAATTGAGCATTGGTGACTTCAGTCCGATCAATCCAGAAAGAGTCGAGAAAAACCTTATGCTGGGGCCTTTGATTCCTGTCGCTGTTCTCCGAACCCATTAGGAAATATCCCGCCGGGACAAATTGCATTTCCATATTGGTTTTAGCCAGTAATGAATTATTTGATGGATCATTAATCAATGAATTTTTTTGGATTAGAAAAATAAAAAATCCGATTAAACAAAACAATAAAAAGCATGATAGTAATAATTTTTTGTTTATTCTTATTTTCCTGGTTCTTATTCATATTCTTCCATCTTTTGACCGGAATAATAAACTAATTAAGATAATTATAGTCCGAATTAGGCATTAGGCAATTCATAATATTATTGAATTTAATCCATTTAAAGGGTCAAGGAAATATTTGTTTTTCATTGCGTTACAATAAGACCACATCTGATAATGGTCTCAATTGGTGATATTTTTTTATTAAATCATTCATGAAAAAACCGAATGACATTCAACAAATTGATCAAAATATTTAAAGAGAATATCTTTTCTCTCCTCCTATCCACCGCTGTATTCTTCAACCTTGCCCATATTCTTTTCGATTTCTGGCAGCTGCCCGCCCGGATTATGATCTTGTCTTTTTTATTATGTGTTCCTTTGATAACCCTATTGTTATCTTTTCTCTATAATAAAACAAGATCTCAAATAATATCCATACCTCGGCGGCGATTGTTTTCCCTGATTCTGACAGCATTCATCCTCGGCACCGCTCTGACCCTGGCTTTCCCACATGTTCTTACAACCACAGTCATTATTACACCTATTATTTCCGGAAACCAGCAAATAGAACTTTTGGAAGTCAAAGCCAATGGCCACATCCTTTCGATTGTCGATAATGCAGATGGATATGGATGGGAATCTGAAAATAACAAGATAGCCGCATCAATCGCTTCCAAACCCTTTCAAATTAAATTTATCGGCGCCGGTGAATTCACCAGTTTCCTTGCTTTTCAAATCATCATCTCAGAGCGGGGATGTGCAAATAACTTATGGAAAACGTCATGAGGAATTTGATTTAAATTCACAGTCCTCTGGTGAAGCGTTATATTTCTTTTCAACCCGCTACCGCAGTTTGCCCAATTGGCTTTTCCTGCCCTTATTGATTATTTCAGACATTATCGCTTATGGTCTTTATGCATTGGTTTTCTTTTTTCTGCAGGAGAAAGGTCAATTACTCCTTTCGAGAGAGAATAAAGAAGAAGCTTTTTTAAGCCATTGCGCTTGCCTGGTGATTCTGGTGGCAATTTCTACAGTCTTGCATTTCATCAGCGCTTTATCAATCCCGCTTATCCTGGATGTTGACAGCCCATCCTTTTTGAGAGGAGCAGTTCATTTAGTGAGTAATGGTAACTTCGATGGTGTATCCATGTTCCGAGGACCTGGGTCAACACTATTGTTCGCACCTATTACAGCGCTTTTTGGGCGCAATCCCTGGGGGATGAAATTATTGCTGCATAGTTTGGCTATCGCGTGTGTGGCATTAAATTACCGCCTGGCATGGCAATTGAGCGGCAAACGCTGGGTAGCTTTTCTCACAGGATTAACAACGCTTTTTCTCCCCGATCTCTTCTTCTTCTCCAATTATTTGATGTCGGATTTACCAAATATATTTCTGATCAGCTTATTCAGCACCTTGCTTATCTCCGCTATGCAAACTTACCAACGTCGTTGGATTTATTCCTCATTTATGGCCGCTTCCTTTGCCATACTTCTCCGCTCGGAAAACATGGTTCTGCTGGCAATAGGAGTATTTGCACTGGCCGCACCATTACTTTGGGATGGGCTTTTTAATCTTTTTAAAGGAAATAAGGACAAAAATAACAACCGCACGGTCAGCTATAAACTGGGAACGATCGCATTAGCTTCAATAATAGCCATATTGCCTGTAATTTGGTGGTCAGCGCATAATTACCGCAATTTTGGTTTCTTCGGGATGAGCAATTATGCTGGAGAGGTGTTATACACGGGCTGGGTCTATTACGGTGAAGCAAGCGGTTATCGCTTTATGGATTCGGATTCTTTGGCTGTCCAGCAAATCAGAAGTGCGGTTAAGGTAATACCCAATAGAAAATCTGGATCCATCTGGTGTTGCAACAGGATGGAATATATACCCCAGTCTGATTAAGTCCGGCTTTACCAGTGTTCAGGCTTTTAGCCTGATGTCAGACGCGGCAAAAGAATCCATTAAAAATAACTGGCGGATGACGTGGGATATCTTGCGAATCAAGTTAATGGATGGTTTGACTCCGCGAACAACAAATATGTATACATTCCCCCTTCCTGGTGAAACTTCTAAAACGCGCGAAATTGCTGAGAAATTCTTTGATGCTGAAACCCTTCGCATTCCACTGCTGATCAGACTTCAGCGAGTGATTTATAGCGTTACGCAAATTTGGTTTGACAGCGTTTATCAATACTGGGTCTGGTTAGGGCTTCTTGCTGCATTTTATTGCCTGCAGCGTAAGCCGACTATGATATGGGGCACACTTGTTCTGATTATGCTTACTCGTATTTTTATTCCCGATATCATGGGTAAGGCGGACTGGCGTTATACGATCTCGGGATTGGTTCTAATGCAGGTACTGACAATTGCCTGGCTTACCGCAATTGGATATGGTATCCGGTCTGTTATTAAAGATTGGAGAAGCGACTGATATTCAGCCAAAGTAATATTTTTATAGTTGGAAACCGGCTTTCTGCGAGTCTTCCCTGAACATCTTGACTGTATCCAAAGAAAATTCATTCAGGTCTTTACCAGTCTGGTTAAGCTTGCGCAAAATATCCACGGTAACGGTAATGATGTGGCATCCGATCTCGTCCGCTTGAAAAACATTGAGCAATTCCCGTGGACTTGCCCATATCAGTTCCTGCCCGGTTTGAAGTTTAAGCAATTCAACGCATGAGATCATAATCGGCAGTGGGTCGCGTCCGGTATCCGCTATTCTGCCAGCAAAAACCGACAAAAAGGCGGGCGCTCCACCTCTAATCGCATTGCTCATGGATAACACCTGGCCAAAGGTCATCATGGCGGTAATATTCAATTTAACACCGGCAAAAGAAAGGTCGTGCGAGAGTGCAGCGGTTGATTCGCCTTTGGTGTTGGTCACCGGAATTTTGACATAAACATTTTCTCCCCAGCTGCGGATGAGCAATGCCTGGCGCTTCATCTCATCCATTTCATCAGAGAATACTTCAAATGAAATCGGCCGATCGGGAATGGCTTTAACTGCTTCCGAAGCGAAGTCTTTATAGTCGTTTATGCCCGCTTTGCGCATTAATGTAGGATTAGTAGTAAATCCTTTGATCAAAGGATTCCGGTACATTTCAACCATCTCGGAAATTACCGCTCCGTCGGCGAAAATTTTGATCTTTAACTCAGACAAAGATTTCATCTGTCTCCAGGATAATTTCTAAAACATTAACCAGCGCTCCGAATAATTTCAGCGGCATCATTAAACGTGAGCACACTAAAATCAGGCGCCTCAGGCTGTTGTTCGACGTAGGCATTATCAATAAAGATTGTCTTACAGCCCGCTCGCTTTCCTGCCTCAATATCTGACCATCTATCGCCGACCATAAAGCTTTTCGAAAGATCAATATCGAATTCTGCGGCTGCTTCAAGCAAATGACCGGGTTTTGGTTTCCGGCAATTGCACAGGTCATGATTATCATGATAACAAACCATTATTTTATCCAGCGGCAGCCTCTCCTCTAAAAATGCATGGATATCCTCTACGGATTTTCTGGTGATCCGGCCGCGAGAAACATCGGGTTGGTTGGTAACAACGATCAGCAAATAACCCAAATTATGCAAGCTCTCTAAACCAGACTTCACCCCGGTGTTAATGCTTACCTCAGCTAATCCGGAAGGCGGATAAGGTTTTCCGTCGCGGATTACCGCGTTATTGATAACGCCATCCCTGTCCAGAAAAACTGCTCGTTTTTTTTGATTATCGCTCACTTTGTTGATTCCCACTTCCCGTCGGATAATTTGAGATCAGGGTGAGATACGATCAGATGCCAGACTACCGCCTGAAAGGCCTCTGAAAGCGGGGTGACCATCTGAGTGTCAACAGTTGGAATGATCACACAGGCATCGGCTACCTGTGCTGTATAACCGCCATCACGCCCTACCACACCGCCGATTTTTGCGCCTACAACTTTGGCATACTGCAGCGCTTTGACCAAGTTGGGACTGATGTTTTTTTTCAGGCTGCCGCCTCCCACAGAAAAAATCAGAACCATATCTTCTGCGCGCAGGCGTGAAACCCGCAGCCAGGCTTCGAAAACCGTCTGCCAACCATCGTCATTGACGCGGGCAGTCAGTTCGGAAACGTTATCCGTGGGCGCATAGGCTTCCATCCCGGCCAATTTACGGAAATCGTTGACCGCGTGCGAGGCATTGGCCGCGCTGCCGCCCACACCCAGGATAAATAAACGGCCTTCTTCCAAACGGGTTTTGATGAGAAGCTGGATGAGGCGATTGATTTCATCGCTATCAATCTTTTTAACCACCTCAACGGCTGCATCAAGATATTCACGGATAAACTCGGTCATTGGGTTGTCCTCGATTTATCCTTTTAAATAATTTTCCATCTCCTTTATGCCCGAAAAAGAGCCAATCTCGTAAAAGCGATCCTTAATTTCAAAGCCGGCAAGGCGGTCTTCCTTTAATAATTGTTGATAAACCTCAACCAGGTCAAAAACCAGGTCATCAGAGTAATCCATAAATACATCTGATTTAAATACTCCCAACCCATAGTCAATATACACCATCTGCGGTGTGCGGTTTTGCTTATCGTACGCCAGAATTTTTCCGTTTTCAAACTGGACATTGCTTTTATCACCCAGATCTTTATTGTGAAAAACAGTCATAAGCCCATCTTTTTTGGATGAAAAAAAAGCATTTTCAACGCTATTGTAATCACAAGATAGATAAGAGTCGCCGTACAAAACGAAAAATGAAGCCCCTAAATATGGAAGAGCTTTTTTCAATGCGCCGCCGGTTCCCATCGGATGCTCTCCATCGAAGGAGTAATTGATATGGATGCCAAATTTGCTGCCATCGCCTGCGTAAGCCTGAATTTTTTCACCCTGATACCAGGCGCAAATGACAACCTCTTTAATTCCCACGTTTCGCAATAATTGCAGCTGATGCGCGAGAAAAGGTTGGCCATCTATCTCGATAAGTGCCTTGGGAATCTTCTCGGTTAATGGCTGCAAACGGGTTGCCAGGCCGCCAACCAGAATAGCCACGGGCAAAGTCATGTCAGCAGAACCTTTGTACCTTCAAAATCAAAGTGGAAGCGCACTTCCTCGAGGCCTGCTTTTGCCATCGCCTTACGAAGATTCAATCGGTCTTCAGCAAAAAACATCAAAAAGCCGCCACCACCCGCACCGACCAGCTTACCTCCGATGGCACCGTTTTTGCGACCGAGTTCATACCATTCATCGATTTTAGGATTGCTCATTCCCCCGGAGCGATTTTTTTTATGTTCCCAGTGCTCATGCAGCAGTTCCCCAAATTCAGCAGTCTTCCCAGCTTCGAGGGTGCGTTTGATTCGCATACCGAGGTCTTTGGTGAGGTGCAGGTTTTCCAGTACCTTGCTATCCTCCTGCAGTGTGCGTGTATCCTGATCCTTAAGTATGTCGCCTGCTTTTCGGGCATAACCCGTGAAAAACAGCAGCAAGTGGTCTTCAAGATCAAAAAGTGTGTCCATTTTAATGGTCAGCGGATAGGCATTGACAGAATTATCAGGATGGAATTCAAAGCAGGTGATACCACCGAATGCAGCAATATACTGGTCTTGTTTCCCCACTGGTTCGTGCAGCCGATCGATCTCAATTTCACAAGCCAGTCGAGCCAGGTCATTGGGGGAAATCAGTCTGCGGCGGTGTGTATAAAGCGCCTTGAGCAGAGCAGTTGTGAAACTGCCGGATGACCCCAATCCAGTTCCTGCTGGAATATCTGCCAGAGTGGTGATCTCAATTTGCGGTGTTTTGAAATCGAGCATGGAAAGCGCTTCGCGGATGATCGGGTGGTGGACTTCATTGATTTCCTTGACGTGTTCTTGCTCTGAGTATTTAAGGAAGATCCCTTCGATGAACGGTCGTGTAACAGATACAAATACATATTTATCGATCGCGGCGGCGATAAGAAAACCGCCGTATCTTTGATAATACGAAGGCAGGTCTGTACCGCCCCCGCCCAAGCTGATTCGTAACGGGCTACGTGTGATGATCATATCCAGATTCCTTATAAATATTTTCAACAATATTAAGCGCAGCCTGGGCATCTTGCAGCCCTGGTGAAGGCGCACGCTTTAAACGTATATCTTCCAGAAATTCGGCAAATTCAAGCCTCCAGGAAGTATCCTCACCTGGATATTCCCAGACGGTTGTCTCCGGTGGACCCATTTGAGGCAGCATTCTGTAAAAGGAAAGCCGCTCGATGCCATAACTGCTGCCCAAACCCTCAATGTGAAGTTTGGCTTTTTTGCCATAAATTTCAAAAGAAAAAAGGTTTTTCCATTCAGTGCAGCTTACTTGCAGGAAAGCGGTCTTATTATCAGCCGTTTGCAGCATTAGAAAACTGTTATCGTCAACCGGCATATCCCAGTAATATGTATGCGCTGTGCCGGCTACCTGCGAAAAATCTCCAATAAACCAGCGTGAAAGGTCAATAAGATGAACGCCCTGGTCAAGCAGTTCACCGCCGCCTGAAATAAGCGGATTAGCCCGCCATTCCTTTTCATAACCCAGCCGCCCGCCGTGGCCATATCGCCCACGGATAAACATTATTTCACCCGCTTCATCGTTATCGATCAACTGGCGTGCCTTTTGCAGCGCTGGATGGTAGCGGTGGTTAAAGCCAACCCGAACGCAGACACCTTCTCTTCGAGCAGTTCTAATCACCTCATCAAGTTCGGAGCTGAAACGTGCGGCAGGCTTTTCAACCAGAACATGTTTTCCGTCTCTTATCGCTGCAAGCGTAATTTCCGCAAGAGCGTTATTTGTTGCAGCCGCGATAACGATATCGACATCGGGATTCTTTACTGCTTTATGCCAATCAGAAACCGCTAACGTGCCATAATATTGGTCGGCAAGCCCGGCTGCTTTGGATTCATCCAAGTCAGCACAGGCAACCAGCCGTGCGTTATGAAGCGCTTTCGCGCGTTTCTGCCCGATTAACCCGCAGCCGATAATCGCCACGCCGTTCTGGTGATCTTTCATATTATTTTGCTCCCCAAGTCATGCCGCGCTCTGCGGGCGTGATTCGCCTGAGGGTGTAAATATCCGAGTTTTTCAATTCCTCTTGATGGTCGGGAAAGGACTCCCATGGATCCCAGACTGCGCTGATCAATTTTCCTGTTATTCCATCGCTCTCGGCTGAACCCAGAAAAACTGCCAACCTGGCTGCTTTCTCGAGTGAAGCGCCGCCGTCATTTTTTTGTTTTAAAGAGCGTTCAAAGAAATCAACTCCCACCTTTTCTTTTCCAGCCGATAACACCTGATCCAGCAGGCGGGTGTTCAGTGCTCCAGGCGCAATGGCGTTTACATCAATGCCTGTGCCGCGCACTTCCTCGGCCAGCGTTTCAGCAAAACGGATGACTGCCGACTTGGATGCGGCATATGCGCTGATCCTGGGAAGCGGATTTGTGGCACCTCCGCCGGAAAGCTGAATAATCTTTCCATAATGGTGGCTCTTGAAATGGGGTAATATGGTTTTGCACATTAATACTGAACCAAGCAGATTTATCTCAATTGCCTGAACCCATTCTTCCCAATTTACTTCTTCAATGACACCCATTGGACCATAAACGCCTGCGTTATTGATCAGAATGTGGACTTGCGGAAAGTTTGTCAGAGCGTTTCGAACCAGTTTGCTCACACTTTCTGGCGAAGAAACATCAGCTGGATGAGCAATAATAACCTGGTTTTCGGATGCAAAAGGCAATAGACTGCTTCTGGCTTGATTGAGTATTTCCGTATCGCGTGCGCACATGATAATGCTTGCACCGGCTTTAACGAATTCTTTTGCGATTGCCAGTCCCAGTCCTTGGCTGGCGCCTGTGATGATGGCGGTTTTTCCTGCAAGCGGTTTCATGCTTTGTTTACCATACCATTTCCAACGGTAACATATCGTATGCCTGGCATTTTCTCAACCAATTGGCTTAAAAAGCGGTTAGCGTCAATGATCAAAGCGGTGTTCATTTTATCGGTAAAAACTTTCGGATTAACCATTTTGAATTCTGGACATTCAGTAGCTACCACGAGGGCATCCGCATCAACTAGCGCGGATTCGGCTTCTGGAAAAAGATAGATTATTTCGGATAATTCATCAGGCAGTTTTCGAATTGATGGGTCATGAGCTTGAACTATTGCGCCCTGTTCTGCCAGCCAGTGGCACAGCTCAATAACGCTTGACCGGCGCAGGGTGTCAGTGCCTGGTCTATAGGTTAATCCCCATACAGCTATCTTTTTATTGCGCAGGTTACCAAGATATATTGTCAACCGGCTTCGTGTCCACTTCTTGTGAGCATCGTTGCTTGTTTTGACGGCCGAAATCAGATAGGTGGGCTGCTCATTCTGACCCCCTAACTCTGATAGAAATGCAATGTCGCGCGCCAGTGTTCCACCGGAAAACGCCCCACCCGGACTGAGATAGGCTTTGGGTCCGATGCGCGGCTCGCTCTTAAGTCCTCGTTCAACCTCTTTAGCATCTGCGCCAACCGCTTCGCACAGGATTGCGATTTCATTGATAAACACAACCGAAGTCGCCAGAAAAGCGTTAAGGGCGTGTTTGGTCATTTCGGCAGATTCAACCGACATCCATTCAATTTGAGAGGTAAAGGGAGCGAATAATTCTTGAATCCGCGATTTGTCGGACGAGCTCCTCACTCCTACAACAACACGGTCAGGGTGTGTGAAAGTGTTGATAGCTTTACCCAACCGTAAATTTTCAGGCGAATAGGCAAAACTGACAGATTTTTGGGGAAACAAAATTGAGTGTTTTTCTTCAAGTTTTCTGGTTGTGCCAACAGGCAGCTGAGAGGAAATCAAAACCAGCGAGCCGGGGTTAAGTGCTGAAAAAAGTTGTTCAATCTTATCGAAAACAAATTCAACATCTGCATGATCATCCTCATCAACAGGGGTGTCAAATGTGACCCAGACTATTTCATTTCCATTTATGGCATCCTTGATATCGGCGGTGAAACGCAGGTTGCCTGAAGCAATGCCTTTCTTAACCAGTTCCTCAAGCCCAGTCTCAAACAGAGGAGGGCTGCCAAGCTCAAGGTTCTCGATAGTTGTCTTATCAAAATCCAGGCCAGTAATTTGAAATCCTGCGTCCGCAAGGCAGGCGGCTGTCACGCAGCCGAGATGCCACAAACCAAATACGCAGATTTTCATCGGTTTATCTCCAGCACCCATTCATTAGCCTGCAGGAACTCTACTGTTTTGATAATACCGTCATGAATAGAATATTTGGGCTTCCACCCCAAATTGCGCACCCGGCTGCAATCCAGAAAGATAAAAGGGCTATCTCCAATCCAGCCCCGTTCACCGCCGCTGTAATCCAGTTTTGGGGAAAAACCAAGATGCACACAGATCCAGTCGATGGAATCATTCACCTCGCAGTATTCATCAGTTCCCAGATTAAGAATATTGACTTTTTCCTTCAAGCTCTGAATGGCTATCAAGACCGCATCAATGCAATCCTGAACGTGGAGATATGATTTACGCTGGTGTCCATCGCCCAGCACGCGCAGGTTTTGGCAATTGATTTTTAGATTTTTATAAAAATCTACGACATGACCATGGGAATATCGTTCGCCGAGAATGGATACAAAGCGGAAGATATAGCCTTGAAAACCAAACCCTTCACAGTAAGCCTGAATCAGCCCTTCGCAAGCCAGTTTGGAAGCGCCATATAGAGAGGTTTGTATTGGAAGGGGCGCATCTTCAGGGGTGGGGAATATTTGAGGCTCACCGTAAATTGAACCTGTGGAAGAGAATGCAATCCTGCGGATGTCGTTGGCTCGCATGGCTTCCAGAACATTGAAGGTTGCCAGGGTATTTTGCTCAAGGTCTTTGCGGGGGTGATTGGTTCCGAAACGCACATCCGCGTTGGCGGCCAGATGAAAAACGAATTCCGTGCCCTTCATTGCGCTTGTCATTGCAGCTAAATCTAAAGTGTCACCCTGGATCAATTGAAAGTGACTGTTCTTAATTGCTGCCTCTAAAAATTCATGTCTTCCAGTTGAAAAATTGTCATACCCGGCTACTGAATGCCCTTCTTTTAATAGTCGGTCAACAAGATTGCTGCCGATAAAGCCCGCCGCGCCAGTCACAAAATAGTTCAATTAATCCTCAAAAGACAACTCAAGTTTATTCGTTAACCGCACAGGAAATTATACTTGCTGCAAAAACCTGGAACAAGGCAGAATTTGGATATACCGGTATGCAAATGAGGCGTAAATGTCTAATTGATGAAATCCTTTTTATAAATTTTGGCGAAACGGTATTTCACCAAAGCCCATATCCAAGTCAGAGGATCACGGAAAACCCTCACTTTTTTGCCTTCACTGAAAGACCGCGAACGGTAATTGATGGGTATTTCGATCGGTTTGTAGCCTTTGCGCACCAGTTTTATCACCAGTTCAAAATCAAAGTCAAACCGGTTGGCTCCAAATATCAGCCCATGCAAACAATCGCGGCGAAATACCTTGTACATTGTAAATGGATCCTTTAAAATGCTGGCCATACATCAGGTTGAGCAATCCGGTGAAAATCAGATGGCCGAAGTTGAAAAAAACGGACATGCCTTGTTCATCGGCGAACTGGCGAATTTTCCACTGGCCGCTGTGGCGTGATCCGAGCACGAACGGTGCCTGATATTTGACAAGGGGCTCAAGTAGAACATCGAGGTCGTTGAGGTCATATTCCAGGTCAGCATCCTGTATAAGTGTAATTTCCCCTCCGGCTTGGTCAAATCCGGCGCGTACAGCGTTGCCTTTTCCGCATGGCTGGTCCTGCAGAATTATTTTAACCTCCGGGTGACTTTGATATTTCAACACTTGCTCGCGTGTGCCATCCTTTGAATTGCTCTCCACGATAATAATTTCCTTTTGGAGGCCGCCAGGCAGCTTCTTGGCAAGCAGAGCGTCCATAAGGATTGGAAAGGTTTGGCTTTCATTAAAAGCTGGGATAATTATTGAGCAGACCTGTGGATCATGTGTTTCCTCACGCGTACCAATGACAATTACACCTGAAGAAGGTAACAGAAGCCGTGTGTTTCTCAGGAATCGCGGGACTAAATGAAAAAAAAGCCGGATGGACCGCGTAACCCATGACCGTGGATAAGAACGCGCCCGGTCATAGATATGTGCCAGGGTATATTTTCTTCGGTCTTTATGGAGTTCCAGCTGGCTGAATTGGCTGCGCCATAACATCAATTGAATGGTTTTATTATCAAAATAAAACCTGTTCTCAGGGCGCCATTCCGTCCATGAACCGCCGAAGAATTTGGCAGAGTTGGAATCTAGCGACGGAGTGATGATCAGCAGCTGGCCGCCTGGCCTGAGTGCTGAGTGCGCTTTTTTCAGCAGTTTCCCCGGCTCATCGGTTTTTTCCAACTGGTAGATAATAACTGCCGCATCGAATTCAATATCATGAGTCTTTAAAAAAGAAGGCGGATCATAGCAACTTAAATGCCAGCCTGCCTGTTCCGCGTCGACCCGAAAAACATGATGCGGTTCGGCAATAAGCAAGACATGGCTTTCCTTCGATAATCCTCTGGCTTTCAGTAGTTTGACATAACCTGCGGAAGCGTCCATTTCGGTTGCGCTGTTTGATTTAATATTTAAATGAATAAGGTCTTCAGTGGCTGTTAATTGATCACTCGCCAAATTATGACTGGATTTAATTAATGGCGCCATTACCAAACCGCATCCGGGGCAGCGCATGATGGAGAGCTTGAAAATAACAAATAGGTAATCCTGCCTGGTTTCACCGCAAACAGGACAGTTCATTTAATCACTCCATGATGATGGCTGAAAGTTAGGTTAAATCGGCGTTTTTTATAATGCAATTCCATTGGTTAATTCTATTTGCTATTAGATTATCTGCATAATACTATGCAATCAGAATTTTGGGGATTTCTTTGGGATGATTATTAAGAATTATGTGGTTAAATTGCACATGAAATCAGATTACATTTGCCGGAAAATATGAAGAATAAAATAGTTGTTGCGGTTGGCATGAGCGGCGGAGTGGATTCCACCATGGCAGCCTATATCTTGAAGAGCGAGGGTTATGAGGTTGCCGGTATTACCATGCGAATCTGGCAGGGAGAAAATGCTGCCCAGGAACCTCCGAGAAGCGGGTGCTACGGCCCTGGTGAAGTCTATGATACCAATGTTGCCAGGCAAACCTGTGAACGGCTTGGCATTCCCCATCATATTGTAGATTTATCCCAGGAATATAAATCACAGGTGCTGGATAATTTTTCGCATGAATATCTTGGCGGCCGAACTCCGAACCCGTGCGTACTCTGTAATCCTCTGGTTAAATTTGGGGCTCTGCTTGAAAAAGCAACAGAACTGGGGATCAGCTTTGATTTCTTCGCCACGGGTCATTATGTCCGAAATGAATTTGATAAAACGCGTAATCGTCATCTGCTGAAAAAAGCCGCAGACCTGAAAAAAGACCAATCCTACTTTCTTTATCGCTTGAATCAGAGCCAATTAAGGAGATCTCTTTTTCCTCTTGGTGATTACAAAAAAGAACAGGTAAAAGAACTTGCCAAAGAAGCGGGTTTTGCGGATATCGCCGATAAACCTGAAAGCCAGGATTTTATCGACGGCGGGATTTACAGTTCGCTCTTTTCTGAAACAGACCGGCGAAAAGGCGAAATCGTTGGCCTTGATGGAAAGGTCTTGGGTTATCATGATGGCATTATTAATTTCACAATCGGCCAGCGCAAAGGCATCAGCATCGGTGGCAGCAAAGAACCGCTATATGTTTTGCGCATCAATGGCCAAAACAATCAGATCGTGGTCGGTCCGAAAGAAAAGCTGGCTGTGGATTGTCTGACTGCCTTTTATGCGAACTGGATAGCATTTGAAAGACTGGGCGGCAAAATTTTGGCCAACGCTCGGCTGCGTTCCCACCAGAAAGAGATTACCTGCGAAATTTTTCCCAAGGACGGAACATCGGTTGAAGTTCGGTTTAAGATTCCGCAATATTCGGCAACGCCCGGCCAGTCAATTGTGTTTTATCAGGATGATGAAGTTCTTGGCGGGGGTATTATTCAGTCAACCCATCTCTTGAATTTATGAGCATGCATAAGGAAAAACTGGTTTGATCAATTCATATCTGGATATTCTGGATCGGGCGAAATCAGGACCTGTCGTATCAAAGGCAGACTGGGACATGGAGCATGTCGTCATGCCGGTCAGGCGGCTTGTCAAGAAATATCAGCTGGACTGGGATAAGAAACAGGTCATTCCCGAGAATGATGATCTCATTTACCGGCTTTTTCAGGCGGGAATGGAGTTGGCAGCTGCTTCGGGAATCTATAGTATCGCAACCGGACGGGTGATCCTGTTCAGCCAGGAAGAGATTAACGCGGGCATTGAACGCATTCCCCAGACTCTGCAAATGGGAGATGGAAAAGATGCGCGCATTTTATATTCCCGTAAAGTTATGGATGATCGCCCGCCGCTGGTTTGGGCGGGGAATCCCGGCGCACCCACTCCGGAGGAATTGTTCCTGCCATGCGTCATGAGCTGGATGAAAGAGCCTTTAGTGGATTTAGCTACCTGCGGATCATTAACCAGCGTTAGCGGGCGGGATGTGGAAACCGGCAAGCCAATGGAAATTTATGCCGCGCGGTGGGAATTGAGCCAGCTTCGCGAAGCATTGCGCTTGGTAGGGCGGCCGGGCATGGGGCTGCTGGCAGGCCAGAGCGCTGTGACGGAATTAGGCGACCTGGCAATTTCCAATCCGAATTACCTGCGCACAACAGATTCACATCTGGTGGCATTATTTAATGAGTTGATCATTGACCAGATCAATATGTCCCGGGTGTTAAACTCTGAAGGTTACGGCATGCGCAACGCGTCGCTGGCAACCGTGATGGTCGGCGGCCTGGGCGGTGACGCTCCCGGCGCGGCTGTGCTTCAGATTGCCTCTTTCCTGCTGGCGAACTGGGTTTGCCTGGCGGATTATCATTTACTGCATCCCATCCACATCCGCCATGTTGCCACCAGCACGCGCGGGGTAATGTGGGTGCAATCCGCGGTCGAGCAGGCTTTTGCCCGATACGCACCCTGCATTATTGTCTCCGATATTTATCCCAAGAGCGGCGCGCTGACTCGCGAACTTCTCTATGAAGTGGCAGCAAACGCCATTGTGATCACTGTCAGCGGCGGCCATCTGGAGGGTGTGGGATCCGCAGATGGCGCCCTGCCCAACGGCACAGGTTTAGAAGCGCGCTGGATGGCTGAGGTTGGCCGTGCGGTTGTAAGGCAGAATTTAACCCTGACAAAGGCAAACGAATTGGTCAGCGAGCTTCTCGGCCGGTATGAATATGTGTTTAAGATACCTGGCGGCAATCCCGGAGTGCGCTTTGATCAGGCTTATGACCTTAAAACCCTGAAACCCGTCCCTGCCTGGCAGCAAATGTATGAAGATGTCAAGGGGGATATGCGGAAAATAGGACTTGAATCATTGTAATTCTTGTGGGTTAAACATTGGCGAAACCCAACCTTGATAAGAAGTTAAATTGGATGGCTGCTAACCCAACAATATTTTTCTTGCGCAATGCGAGTAAGTCTGCCAAAATTTTGGGTATTTCAATCAAAAAATATATTACTTTGGCAAGAATACTCCGAACCATACGGGCTTATAACAAAGATTGGCCAGTCATTGTCTATAATGCGATACCCCTTCAGATCCTGATCGACTTTTGATATATAGCGTTCCGCAATCCAGTCAGACAGATGGAATGACGGACAGTATTTTTCTGACTCTGATTTATTTTTCAAGTTTTGCTGAAAGCAGACCAGCGCGGCGCCAATACCCTCATGGATTTCCGGCGATAATGTATCAGAAGAAAAATTGCTGACCAGTTCAGGTATCGCATCACTTGATAAAGTTGACAGGTAGCTTGTGTCGAGCAATTCACCCTTTACTGCACGGTTGATATTCTTCTGGGCTATGAACCGATCAACGCTGAGCAGGTTGAGCGTAACGCTGAAGCCGAATACAATAGCTAACGCGATATTGGCGAATGCCCGTTGGCGCCGAATTATATCCAAGATTACCATCGCGAGCAGTAAGACACCCAGCCAGAATATAAATATATGCGCGTAAGTTCTTGAGCGGGAGAATCCATAGGCTGATTCATATAGAAACAGGCGCTGGAAAGCGGAAACCAGGATGATCAGAACCAGGGCAACAAGGCTGATGGTCAGCCCGGTGAAAGCCCTGATTCTCTTTTCTGTTTCAAATTTTGAAATTACACTCAGCCCTTTTAACAGTACGATGCTGAAAACCGCCACTACCACCAGCTCCCCAAATCCGCGCCGGGCGTATTCAGAAAAGGTGAATCCCTGCTGGGTGATATTGGCCTGACCAAAGAAAAAGTATTCAAACTGGATCAGAACGAAAGCGCTGAAAAGAAGCACAACCCCGCTCAAAATAATAGCCGTCTCTGTGAAACCTAAAAAAGGCGCGATTAGGGGTTTATCCGTTTCAAGCAGGCGCGGATTATCGCTCCGCATTGCTGCGAAGAGTATAACCCCTATAAAAAAATATACGATAGCAAGTATTAAAAAACACCTGAAAAGGTATTCGGGCAGATTCTCCAGCTTCAGATTGGCGAATAATGCAGTTACCCGCTGGGCAAAAATCAGGTCGGCAGAAGAAAGGAGAACTGTAAAAACCAGCAAAACCGGGATTGCCAGCAGCACACCGCGAATGAAGGGTTTGGCGCCATCGATCCAGGTTTTATACACCTGTTTGTTTTGTTGAGAGCCCTTGTTGGCGTTAGTTTGCCAGGGAAGTGCGAAAATACCTCCAATAAAATGGAAAAAATTTGACACATAATCCGCCAGACTAAATGCGATCCACTTTCCGCTGAAATAGGTCATTGCCAGAACTGCCATAAAAAAAAGCGTCAGTGAATAATTGAGCAGGGATGTAAACGGCTCTCTGCGGATAAAGGTCATGACAGAAAGAAACAAAATCGGAAGGAGCAGCCAGAAGTTGTTCTTTGCCGGGATAAGCTTTTCTTTTCCTAAAAGAAAAAATCCAAATAGGAGACACAGTATTACAAAAATAAAAAAGGAGATCCCCGGGACCTTTTTCCAGAAAAGAACATCAAAAGATAAACCCAAAAGCAGGGCGGTGGGCAGCAGGTATTTTCTCATTTAATATCACATTCCTCATTGAATCTTAAATCATTTTATTGCAGAGAATCTTTAAAGACTATCAAAATGTATCCAGTTTGAAATGAAACTTTTATTCTTTTTTGACCTTAATTCATGGTTTATACGTTATGGTTGATAAACCTAGATATTTTCAATAGGTTTAGAAGAAATGAGATTCTCAGGTTAAAAAGAATATTGGCGAAATCAGTAATAATCCCCATTTAATTTATGCCATTTTAATCCCTGTAGCATGAAAAACGTGATAATTCCGAGCAAAATTAAGCGGCTAATAATTTCAGCATCCCCGAACAATTTGACTTCTTTAATTTCAATTCAGGGGACGCTTAACCGATTGATGGATACTGGGGGTGTCATGGAATGCGAACCTACACCCTTCACTCGGGCATGAATCCGTCTATTAAGAGTGTTTTCCCAATACTACTGCGCGCACGGGAAAAAAGTGATATCATCCCGATATACTGGTGTGCGATATTTTCCATCACCCGAGATCAGCTGAAACTGGAACCACGACTCGGCGAACCCGGGCGGGTAGTAAAAGTTATTAGTGCTATCCCATGAGTTGGCGTCAAATGTGTACGTGCGGGCAGTACTGGTCTTTCGCACCATGCTCACATTCTTCCAGTCTGTCTGCGACTGGTCCGCCTTTTCATAAAGGCGCCAGAAGATGGCCATGCCTCGTTCGATGTCGCTCATCTCAACGGTAAAAGTGACTGTTGTCGGCCCGTCTGATTCCACGCAGTAAAACGTATTGCGGTTGATGCTCAGATCCTGGATTAATTCAGAAGTCACTGTGGGCGCTGCTGTTGGCGGAGTTTCAGCTGTTGGCTGTACAACTGGCTGCGGGGTGGGTGATGGAGGCACAGCGGTGGGCAGCAGCGGTGTAATGGTCGGCGGCAGCCCTTGGATAATTGCCTGGGAAGTCTGCGCCATCTGGGTGATCAGCACCTGCGTCGTGGCCTGCAGATTTTCACCTTCAGGTTCCTGCGCTTCAGCAGTTGGTGATTCGTTTCCGCCAAGTGAGAATTCGCATGCAAGTATAAACAATAGAATTGTACAAATGCCGAAGTATGCAAGGTTTTTTCGGGAAAACATGGTTCCTCCTGCTCTTATTGCAATTTGCTCATGATGCTTTTGTAAGCCTCTGGATATTTAAAGATGTCTAAATTATATATACTTAAATCCATCCTCAAGTCAATTTATTTTGGTTCTTGAATGATTATTTCATTATGATATAATGTTTTCAATAAAATAATAAGGGAATATTAAGGGGTAAGAAACCTGGCAATAAAGCATGGTTTTCTACTCGAAGCAATTATTTTATTGGGAGGTAAGAAGACCATGATTTCCACTGTAGTCACCTCAACAGTCTCAACAATAACGCTTGTTGGATCTTTTACTTTAATTGCGATCCTCCTCCTGCTCGGTTTTTTGATTCAAAAGGAAATCACTTCTGCCTGCGGCAATGAAAAGACTGCAAATCTTGGAAGAGTTATAAACATAGGAATCGCCCCATTGATGGTTGTCTTTCTTTTCTCAGTTGCAGCAAAAGTAGCAGAAACACTCAAATAAACAGGATTATCAATAATTAAAATATGAAAAAGCAGGCACATTTTATGCGCCTGCTTTTTGATTGCCAATAAATATTTATGGTTATTGGCCTGCATTCTCAATGATGTACTTTCCCAGGGTATTGTAATCTTTGGGAATTAAAATTCTGTTCTTGCCTGAAGCGAACATCTCTGACGGAACTTCAATATAATTAATCCTAACCTCATCTTCACCCAGCAGGCAAAACAAGGCCTCAATCTGCTGCATGTTAAGATCGGTTGTTAAACTTTCGTAGAATTGCACTATCAGGATTGGCAGCTTGGCGATTGTTTCTGATGAGCTCATCTGGGCGGCAAGCGCCGCTAATATCTGGTTTTGCCGCTTGATCCTGTTTAATTCCGAAGAGCCTGTGACATTGGTAGGGTTTAAAATCCGAACATAATTCAGCACTTGCTGGCCATCCATAACTTGTTCACCCTCGCTGAAATACCCAAATCCCTCCGAGGTTCCATCAACATCTTCGGGCAAATTAATGGGCAAACCCCCCAGAGTGTCAACAATATCCTCCAACAGCGATTGTTTTATACTGATATAGTGAGAGGGATAATAACCAAAGTTGTCCAGAAGGGATTGCGAGATATTCCGGGTGCCTTCTATCATTTTTTCAGATTCTGAACCGCTTTTGCTTTCTTTACCCAAATAATACACATTGGTTAGTGTGGAGGACTCGATCGCTTCAGATGCAAGAACTGGTGTTTCAAGCTGCACATCTGGCGATAGTGACAGAACGTTAATTAATTTATTATCAAAATCAGCCCGCAACAAACGAATGGCATCCGCTCCGCGCTCAGGGGTTTCCGGAAGATTCTCCCCCAGCAATAGCATTGTCATTATTCCACTCTGATCGCAGGTATCTGCCGCATCATTTGCCGGCGGCTTAATATCTGCAGCGGATGAATGCCCTGCATCCAATGTAACAGCATAATTGGCAATTATTTCAGTTTTTACAGCCGGCTGCTCAATATTTAGATGCGGACCTAAAGGTACGTTCATAGACAATATATAACCGCTGGTAAATAACGCGGCTATCGCCAAGCTGACTATTGCTTTTTTTTTCATTTTCATTTTTTCCACCTTTTTTTAATTGTGAATCTTAATGTGCTTTTCCCTCTTTAAAAAGAGTGTTCGATTAACCAGTTTAATCGCATGCTTCTTGCTATCGAATTGGTCAGTACCCTGAATTAAGGTAAATTATAAATAAAATATATTCATGGTTATAATCGATTTAAAAACCTTGTCAGTCACACCTTTTTATATATGTCCAGCGAGCTGCGTCGAAACCGACCCTTGTTTGACCATCCTCCTCCCCAGTGGCATTGCTGGTGCGAACCTGGCCGGGCAGATAAGAATCGAACCAATATTTTCCAAGATCAACCCACCTCCCCTGGTTTATTTTTTGGTCAACTGTTACTTTACCCATACCTTTATTATGGCTGATTTCATACATGACCGAACGGCTCGTGCCAAAGTTATCCGGGATGTAAACCTCAAGAGTATATAACCCGCATTCTTTGACAAATGCCCTCCAGACAATGGCTGTGCTGGGGCCGCCCTTGGCCGAATACGACCAGAGGAAATCGCCATTCAGCCCATGCGGGCTTTCCCGCATTGCCTCACCTGTCTGGAAGAAATCCAGATCGCCATCGTCCACAACCAGGGCGGTAACAACAGCCTCAGCAGGGTTAGCTGAAGCAGGTTCCCTGACAGCAGGCGGAGGGGTAATGCTGTGGGGTGCATTGGAAGGAGTGCTTATTATTGCTGGTGCAATTAGGTCGGCGATTTCGTTAGGTTGCGCCTGCAGAGCAGAGGGAACAGCTTCAGTCGGTATGAACTGGGAAATAAATTGCCCGGCATGCACAGGCAGCGCCGGCTGACCGATGATGAAAGGAAAGATCAGGAAAAGAAAAACATTGGTCAACCCATGCGCAATGGTCGCGCCCATAATTGATCCGCTGAATAACACCATCAATCCAAACAGAAGGGCAACACCGAACACAAAAACAATATCCCACACGGATTTATAGCCGATATGCAGGACCGCGAAGATGAAGGCCACATAGATAAGCCCGGCTGCTTTTCCAAGAGCTGATGTAAACGCGCTTTGCATTAATCCCCTGAAGATTAACTCCTCCAGAAAGCCTGTGAAGACGATCAAAATCATCGCCGGCAGCCATAACTGCTGCAGAGTCATATTATGTGTCAGCGGCTCAGGCTGAAGGATGAGATATTCCAGATAACCAAGCCCGATCCCGATCACCCCGAAAAGAACCTGCAAGCCCCAATAATTGGTTGTCAGCCCGATCTGCGCGCGCTCAAAACCCGATTGCCTGATCGCCATGAAAACTGAAAGGAACAGAGGAACCCCGATTATTAGATACCAGTACATAATGGGGATATCCTGCAGCGGCAGGGTGAGGCTGACTAGGCGGATCAAGGGCGCGAACGCCATGGTCAGGTAAACCCGTTGTTCTTCCTTCCCTTCTGCCAGCGCGGACTGTAACAGAAGCGCGGCTAGGATGAGACTGTGAAAGGCCAGCCCATAGGCGGTTGACAGCAGGTTGACGCTGAGAGCTTCTGCAAGGGTGATGAGCGCCATATAAACGATGACATTAATGCCCATCCGGCTTTTCCGGCTGGCAGCCGCAGCTTCGGCGCCTGATCCTTCATTTTCAATAAAGATTCTCCGGGTTTCAGTCTGCATAGCGCGGGTTTGCGCGGCAGAAAAAGCGCCGCCCTGGGGCAGGTTTATTTCACTTTGCAGCTGGAAATACCAATTCAGGGCGCGCTCAGCCCCCCCATCTCTCGGCGCGTAGGCCTGTGCTTTATCAAAACACTCGCGCGCGTAATCAGGATTCGTTGCCGACCAGCCCTGCAGCAGCCAGTAGCTGTATTCGTTTTGGTTTTTCTTTTTTTTGAAAATATTTCTCTTGTTAACGAAACTAGGCACCTATTTTTTCTCCAGTTTTTTTTCCAGAAAAAAATACAATCTTATTAATCTTTTAAAAGTCTTATCCAAAATCATTCCAGTGGAATGTTTAGTATTTGGTAGATTATCATCTAATATTTAATAGCGACAATAAATAAAAATTACCAAATTAATAAAATGACACGCCACAATAAATTAGAAATATTCTGTACCACCTTTTTCCTTGATTGTGTGTCAATTTTTCTGTAAAATCAGGTACGGATCCTTTCATTTCCAGATAATACTTTAACTATTCTCCAAACTCAAATACATCCTGCCATATTCCCATTCTTCACCGGTCTCCATAAGGATAGCAGATATTAATCTCAAGCAGGATTGCTCATTCGGAAAAACTCGAATCACCCTGGAGCGCCGCTTGATCTCCTGGCTGAGTCGCTCGAGATAGTTGGAAGTTCTTAATCGTCTTTGATGTGCTCTTGGGAAAGAGAACACAGTGAATCCTTCTGGTAAATTGACCTCCATCCAGTCTGCCAGTTTGGGCGCCAGGAGTGCATATTTCTCAATTGCTTTTTTCAGGTAAGTATCAGCAGTTTCCCGATCCGGGGCATTAAAGATGCCGCGGATATCTTCCGCCACTTCCATGCGCATGCCAACCTTGGGTACATAAGACTGGGCGTTCTGCTGCAAGTGAAACTGACATCTCTGCCAGGGCACACCAGTGAAGATGGCTTTGCGAGCCGCTTGTATGCCCGCATGGTCATCACTGATAATTAACTGCACCCCAGACAATCCGCGTTTGACCAACCCCTCTAAAAATACCAGCCAGTGGGCTTCTGCCTCACTCAGGGACACGGAAAGGCCTAATATTGACCGTTTTCCGTCCTTTTTGACCCCGCTGGCCATTAAAATAGCCGCATCGCGCACACTGCCTGCTTGTCTCACCTTCTCGTAACGGGCATCCAGGTATAAATACTCAACTTCATCCAGTGGTCGATTGCGCCAAGCTTCCAGTTCTTCGTCCAATTGTTGGGCTGCCCGGCTGACCTGGCTGGCGCTGACCTGCGTGCCGCATAGCCTTTCAGTGATGGCCGCTACTTTGCGCGTGGATACGCCCTGCACATACATCTCCGCCAATGTTAGCAGCAAGGCTCGTTCACTGCGCATGCCCTTCTCCAAAGATCGTGGATAGAATCCGCCTTCGCGCACTTGCGGAATTTCGAAGGTCATTTCACCAACTCGTGTCTTGATAGTCTTGGGCTTATAGCCATTGGCATGTCCCTGCCTTTCCGAGCTGCGCTCATACGGCTTAGCTTGTAGAAAATTTTCTCGCTCGATTAGCATAGCCTCATTAACTATCACGCGAATAAGATCCGGCAATCCATCCAATCCCTGTTCAGTTAGTTGTTTCAGATATTCTGTTGGTAATGTACAATCATCTTTGTAGATCATGGGCATCATCCTTTCTTTTGTTAATCGACTTCTGAAAGGATACCGTGATCTACTCTTTTTTGAAATTACAGAAAATTTGTTACACTAGCTTTTCCTTTAGATAAGATAATATATTCAAATATTTATTTGAGTGAATTTCCAATATTAGAGATTCAAATTACTAATGCATTAGCCGTCTAAAAACGAAGCACAAGGGTTCATATATAAGGAAAATAAATTGGAATTTTGGTCTTTCAGCTCCCAAACTATCCGACCTTCATGATTATTATCACAAACTGGCTCATTTTCATTAATTATTGTCTTACTATGAGATGGTGATAAAAACTTAATAGTAGAATCGATTGTGTCACCTGTATATGACTTCTTTTGCAAAATATAATTAATTGGATCATCTGAGTTATTTACAACAACTAGAACTATGCTCTCTTCAAGATCCTTATTTATCATAAATTCTGTAAATACTCTTCGATTCTTAACTCTTTCAAATGTAACAATGGTCGTTATCCCGGAAAATACGAAAATAAACAAAAATATTCCAATAAAAGCTGACCTCAATCCATTAAAAGTAATGTTTCTCTTTCTTTTGCCCAACAATCTTAATAGTAAATAACAAAGCGACCAAAGAAATAATAATCACTATTAAATTCAATAAATATAGAGTTTTAAATATGAAGTTAACAATATAACCAACAAGCACAAAAATAGTGATACCTAAACAAAAGGTTAACCCAAAGTAATAAAGCCCACTCATCCCTTTAATATTCTCATACATGATAATAATTACAAAAAAACCAGGGAAAATTAAAAAAAGAATTGAAAAAGTTAATCTAATCCATAAAAATAATCCATGCAATAATCCGTTATCTGCCCTTGCGGATAAAAAATTATCCTTATAAATTGGAAAATCCAACACTCCGTTTTGAAAAACAATAACGTTATCACTTTCATATATCTTATTTAAATTTTGATTTAGTTCAATTCTATTAATATAATTTTGCCAGGGGTCCAAAAATGCCCAACCAGATGCAATTATTGGTTTCATAAACTTATCAATCACAAGATAATCGCTTTCAATAAAACGATTATTGGTGATATCAGAATATATTTCAGGGGTTACCCATGAGAATTGCAAAAAATCTTGGTTCTGAATCGCTTGCATTAACATTAAAGTGTATAAATTGGGATCTGATAATATATCCTCATCGTTGCTTGGTAGCGTTGAGCCATTACCAAATTCTTCTTTAGTCAAATCGGGAATCAGGGTGGGAGCATAAAATATAAAACCCAAAACAGAAACAGCGGCTAATGCAATCATCAAAATATTTGTAAGAAACTTCTTTTTTGAAATTAAAAGAAGAATTACTGGAAATGCCAAGGGGATGAGGCGAAGGCTAACAGCCCCATAACCTATGTATCCAACAAAATGGACAAACATAGCAATAATTATTGACCAATTAATAATATTTTTGTTGTCCTCGGCAAGAATTTTTAAATCCTTTTTTGAAACCGCATTATATAACTTACTTGTTATCCAAATCCCAACAGGGATCGTCATAATTAAATAACTAATTAAAGTAGCCCAAACTGATAACCGCGGGCTTATTGGATTAAACACATAAGGCAATCCTTCAACCTTGTTATTAAATAGTGGGAAAACTACTTTTGAAAGAAAGTTGTTGAAGAGTGACTCTTCGGAGGCTTCACTTAAAACACGAACCAAAAAATTATTATACAAAACCGTATCAAAATAAAAATAAAAAACGATCATAAAAACAGGGATACCCCAAGGTGATTTCCACATTTGATCTGCATTTTTTTCACCAATCAATTGCATTATTACCCCTACAATCAAAATTGTGATCATCCATAAAGGGGTTGTTTGGTAGAAAAAAAATGTTGATACGAAAAGAATAAAAATCATTAGTGAATAAAAAATTGTTCTATTCTCTAACCAGAAATAAAAGAATAGTAAAAAACCCAAGAATAGAACATGGACCCATCCATACGTATGGACAGCATATTGAGAGCCTAACCTTGGATAATACCATCCTGCATAAATCATCAGCGCATAAATGCTGGCCTTTGGTGCGCCTACTGATTTGGCTATTGTGTAGTACAAGAGTATTATCCCGAGTGATCCCAATGGTACGAGTACTAACCAATCAATTGGCCAATGCGAAGAATCAATTAAACTTACCCCAAGCAATCTACTTGCAATATGTTCGGCAGAATAACCAGCAAGTTGAGTCTTTATCTCAGGAACAAACCCTTGTCTTAATGCAAGAGATGATTTCACAAGATGGTCATTTGACCAGGGTTCCTGTATAGAAATATACATATAGAAAAAACTTGGGATCAAGGCAATGAAAACCACAATATAATCCATAAGGTTGGAAAGGAACTTGATTTTATTTTCTTTTTTTGGATCGACGATTAAATTCATTGATTAATCCCTTGATTGAAATTTTGATTTCAAGTTGCAGAAATAATATTTAAGAGTTGGCATTATTGTAGATTAAATTAATTGACTAGACCTTGTATAAATTTTTAGTGTAGCATTCTTTCTGTAATTTCAAAAATGAGTAGATCACGGAATCCTTTCAGTAGTCGATTAAACCAAAGAAAGGATATATACCATGGTCTAAAGGAATGATTGTACGTTGACAACAGAATATTTGGAGCGACTAACAGAGGCTGGATTAGAGAGCTTGCCCGAGACGATCTGTCTACTTGTGAATCAAACCAAGCAGATTGAGAGAGACAAGCATCTGAAAGTCAAGCCCTATGAATGCGGTATAAGCGTAATGACACGCTAAAAGTTAAAAAGCCCAAGAAAGTCAAGACGCGATTCGTTGAAGCGCCCTTGCTTTAAGCGCACACTTTGTATGATATTCCCCAGATGCGTGAAGGCGGGGTTTACCCGGAAGCGTTGGAGAAAGGACTGCGTAGTGAACGGGCTTTGTTGTTGGCATTAGCGGAGATGCACGTACAGGGCGTATCCTCGCGCAAGGTGTCAGCCATCACCAAGATATTGTGCGGTACCCAAGTCATTGCAACGCAGGTCAACCGGGCGGCCGAACAACTTTACGATACGCTTGAGGCCTGGCTTACACGATCGCTGGGAAAAGCGGTCTATCTGTATTTGGACGCTCGTTACGAGAAAGTGAGACAGGCAGGCAGTATGCAGGATGCGGCTATTTTGATGGCCAATGGGATAAAAAAGGACAGAAAAAGGTCAGTATTGGGTATTTCTGTATCTCTGAGTGAATCAGAGACCCAATGGCGAGCATTTTTAGATGGGTTGGTCAAGTGAGGGCAATACGGCGTGCAGCTGATCATCAGCAATGACCAAGCAGGCATGGAAGCAGCTCGTAAAGCAGTCTTTACGGGTATTCCCTGGCAAATATGTAGATTCCACCCGCAGCAGAAATCCCTGTCTTATGTGCCAGGAGTTGGCATGCGCATGGAAGCGGCGGAAGATGTTCGAAGTATCTTCAATGTACCGGATCAGATAACAGCTCAACTATACTTGGAAAAGGCAGTATCTAAATATACAGAGATTGCACCCAAACTGGCGGATTGGATGGAGGTTAAATCTTCCGTAAGGATTTACAGTGTCCTCATTCCCACGGGGCCATCAGCGGCGCTTGAACGTTTTAGTCAGGAGATCAAATGGCGGACGAGAGTAGTCCGAGTGTTTCCGAATGAGCAATCCTGTATGCGCCTTGTTTCTGCAACTCTAATGGAGGTCGGTGAAGAATGGAAATAGGGTAGATTGTATCTAGAGTTGGGACCGGATTGAGAACCAATTATATGTTTAAAAAAAGGATCTACGATCAATTTTTCAGAAAAGTTGGTGCATAATCAAATTATTTCGAATAATTAATTTGATACAATAATTATTATTAATAAAACCATTAAATATGGGAGGCTCTTATGATGCAAAGAATAATCGGTGCGTTTACATTCCGGAAAGAGGTATATCAGGAAGTTGAAAATGATACTACTTTCACCTCGTCTGCCTGGATGATTGTAGCAGTTGTAGCCTTCCTTAGCCAGTTTGGTGCTAATGCGGCGCTATCACAATCAATTGGTGGAAGTTGGATTGTCCGAGCGATCCTTATGACCGGCGCAACTATATTCGGATTCGCGCTTGGCGCTTTTGTGATTAGTTGGGCGGGCAAAACATTTTTTAACGCTGATACCAATTTTGAAGAAATGGTGAGAGTTCTGGGGCTGGCATACGTCTGGAATATCATCGGTTTTCTGGGAATTCTGGCAATTGCGGGACCAGCAGTCGCTTGCATTACCGGACCGATTACTCTAATTGCCGGAATTGCAGGCCTGGTTGCCTGGTTTATAGCCGCCAAAGAAGCGCTCGACCTGGAGTGGCCGCAGACTATTGGTACCGTTGTTATCGGCTGGGTGGTCATGTTGATTGTTTCGGCAATTTTCGGCGGCATCCTGGCGCTGTTTGGTCTGGCTGGCAAAGGAATCGGCGCAGCGGTCAGCGGATTGGGCGGATAGTTTTGGGTGATTACAATAGCACAGCAGATTGCTGTGCTATTTTCATTTAAGCAACCCCAGGTTACTTGTTCCGTATATTAAAGCAAACATATTAAGAAAAGGAGTAACAAATGGCTGAAAGAAAAACTGATAAAAGGGAACTGAGTGAATTTGACAGCATTAGTATGCGCGGTATTGGCAGATTATTTATTTCACAGGGCAAACAGCAGGAGGTAATCCTGGAAGGCGACGAGGTCACTCTCAGCCGTATTACCACAACTGTTAGAGATGGCAAACTAGTGGTTGATGTGGGGCGCGACTGGATTGAAAAACTGAGCGCTGGTTTTGATTTCTTTTCCAGCCACGAACTTCGTATCACAATTGTGGTTAAAGAACTGAGTGAACTTGAAGTGGCAGGCGCGGCGGATATTGAAGTAAAACCAATTAAATCCAAGAACCTGGTTGTCAAATTGATCGGGGCATCCAATATCACGATTGAATCCCTCAAGGCAAACTCACTTAGAGCCGAACTTCCAGGAGCTGGAAAAATTCGAGTAGATGGCGAGGTTGGTGATTTAAGTGTCACGTTGGCTGGGGCGGGTAATTTCAGCGGGCACCAGCTCAAATCCAAAAATGCGAAAATTGTACTCAGCGGTGTAGGTTCTGCTCAAATCTGGGTAACAGGTGAACTGGATGTGACTATCGCCGGTGTTGGCAGTGTGGAATATTTCGGTTCGCCGGAAATTAAACAGAGCGTTGCCATGCTCGGCAAGATCACCAGTTTGGGTGAACCCAAGTAGGCGGTTTTCTATCTTGACTTGCCTGTACGGTTGGGTGTAAACTAGCTGTTAGAAAGAGACAATGATGAGCGAAGAAAATTCATTAGATTTAGATCCTGACCCTAGACGAAGCTCTGTTCTTTATCCTGTTGAATATGCATCACCGGGAGGTAATCCGGTTTAAATCGCTACCTTTAATGTGCGGTAGAACCCTCGGTGCCTATTCGAAAGGAAAGAGCCGAGGGTTTTTATTTGTCAAAGGCCAGCCTCAAAAAACCAATTGGAGGTTGCCATGATCACAATTTTGAAAACTGCCGAGAATAAGCTCAGCACAATTCCGCAGGTAGCGGACGGCGCCTGGGTAAATGTCGTCAACCCAACAGATTTGGAAATAGAAGAAACCTATGGGTTGGGTATTCCGCTGGATTTTATTACCTACTCGCTTGACCTTGATGAACGCCCGCGAACAGAAAAAGAGGCAGGAACTACCCTGCTTCTGCTGCGCATCCCATACTATCAGGGTGATATCGAAGATATTCCTTATACTTCAATTCCACTAGGGATCATTCTTTGCTACGATTCGATTATCACAATTTGCAGGTATGAAATACCTTTTTTGAAGAATTTAATAAGCAAGCATGGGCAGTATTTTTCCACAAACAAACGAAACCGCTTTATCCTGCAAATCATGCTTTCGATTGCTAATGAATATCTGAATGCTGTACGCATGATTAACAAAAGAGTGGATCTGATAGAAGACCAACTCCAAAAATCCATTCATAACAAAGAGGTACTGGAATTACTGAAGTACCAAAAAAGTCTGGAACTGCTTTCCACGGCATTAAAGTCCAATGAACTTGTGTTTGAAAAAATGCAGCGCAGCCGGTTCTTTACAACTTACCCGGAAGATGCTGAACTGTTGGAGGACGTGATCACTGAGAACCAGCAAGCGATTGAAATGACCAATATATCCAGTAATATCCTGAGCCAGATGATGGATGCGTTTGCCTCGATCATCTCGAATAACCAAAACCAGGTCATTAAGGTGCTGACCTCTGTGACCATCATTCTAAGTCTGCCCACGCTTCTTGCGAGTTTTTACGGTATGAACCTTGCGCTTCCTTTGCAGGGAAATAACCTGGGCTTTGTGGTGATTGGCGCACTTTCGGTGGCAGTTATGACCATGGCTGCACTGTTTTTTAAGAAAATGAACTGGCTATAATTTTATTAATTCAAGGAGGGCTGGATGATCTATCTAAGCGAAATCATCGACAGCAAAGTTTGGGATGCCTGGGGAAATAACTTAGGGAAATGTCAGGATATATCAATATCCCGATCTGATGCAATATTTCCTCCGGTTTCGACCATTTCTGTCAAAACAAAAGACAAGAAGATAATTTATGTTTCAGCAGACCAGATCAGTACTTTGTATCCAAGTATTGCCCTGAAATTGGCTGGCACCGATCTCAAAACATTAATTCCTTCCAGCAATGAGCTGTTCTTAAAACACCAAGTGCTGGATCACCAAATCGTAGATATCGAAGGCAAGCGCGTCGTCCGCGTCAATGACATTCAATTCGCATATTCGCAAAACATCTATGTGGTCACCGGTGTCGATGTGGGGAATCTTGGGCTTGCGCGCAGACTTGGAATTGAAAACCTTGTACTTGCTTTCGCAAAAATATTTAAAAGATCATTCAACCGTACTGTGATCACCTGGCAGGATGTGGCCTACCTGGAAGAAAAAAATCCGCTGCGGTTAAAGAAATCGAAGGAAAAAATCAGCAAACTCCCGCCGGCGGATATCGCACTGATTCTCAGCGATCTTGACCGTCCTGCCGGACAGTCGTTGATGAAAAATATGGATATTGAAGTATTAGCTGACACACTTGAGGAGAGCCCAACCAAAACACAGATAGATGTATTGACTCATTTGGATTCTCGACGAGCGGCTGACATTCTTGAAGAAATGGAACCGGACGAGGCGGCAGATCTGCTGGCAGATATGCCAAGGGAGACAAGCCATGAACTGCTGCAATTAATGGAAGAGGATGAGGCGCAGGAAATACGCACACTTCTGCATTATCCTCCCGATTCGGCCGGCGGAATTATGACCACAGATTACGCCTGGATTTACGAAGGGCTTTCGGTCAGCCAGGCAATTGATTTTCTGCGGTCCTCTGAGGACGCTCAGGAAGTCGAGGATATGTATTACATCTATGTGATGGATAAGGAGGAACAGTTGAAGGGTGTAATATACCTTCGCGATCTGGTTATGGCAAAACCTGGCATACTGGTGGAATCTTTGATGGATGGAAATCCGGTTTTTATTTCACCGCACGCCAACCAGGATGAAGCAGCTTACCTCGTAGCCAAATATGACCTGCTCGCAGTACCGGTGGTGGATGAGACCACGCACAAGATGCTTGGGATTGTAACGCTTGATGACGCTCTGGATACCGTATTGCCAACGGCTTATAAAAAGCGCCTGCCCCGATTTTTCTAATTAAATTCCATTCTGCGATGAAAAACAGAATAAAAAAATATTCTCTTTCAAAACGATTACTACTTCTTCTGGCTGTTTTGGGCCCCGGGCTGATCACGGCTTCTGCAGGTAATGATGCGCCGGGAATAGCTACATATGCCATGGTAGGATCCCGCTTTGGCTATAATTTTTTGTGGATAATCCTGCTGGTTACTTTTGGCGGCATCTTTATCCAGGAAATGGCAGGCCGACTTGGTGCAGTGACAGGCAAAGGCACGGCAGATCTTATCCGAGAAAAATTCGGGGTAAAGATAACAATGGTTGCCATGCTTTGCCTGCTGGTCTCAAACCTGGGTACGACTGTGGCGGAATTTGCTGGCATCGCTGCCGGGGCAGAACTGCTTGGGATGAATCGTTATATCGTTGTACCAATCGTTTCAGTCATCATTGCGCTGCTGGCTGTGCGAGGTTCTTATAAAATCGTTGAGAAAATTCTGCTCGTGCTCTGCCTGTCTGCGTTCGCGTATGTTATTTCGGCGATTATCATAAAACCGAATTGGGGAAATGTTCTGCACGCCGCTGTATCCCCTCAAATTATTTTAGAGTCTGATTACCTAATTGCGGTTCTGGCAACGGTTGGCACGACCATTACACCATGGGGAATTTTTTATTTACAGGCATCGGTAGTGGATAAGAAGGTTGAAGTTGAAAGTTATGGATTGACTAGGACCGATATTATCTTTGGCTCTCTCTGGGGAAACACAATCTCCGCTTTTATCATAATTACTACGGCCGCGACTCTCTTTGCGAGGGGAATTTATGTTGAAGAAGCTCAACAGGCGGCGCTTGCGTTGGAACCTTTAGCAGGCAGCTTTGCAAAATTCCTTTTCGCTGCCGGAATTATTGGCGCCTCTTTGTTAGCAGCCATGGTTCTGCCCCTTTCCACTGTTTATGCAGTCACAGAAGCATTTGGATGGGAAAGGGGGCTTGACCAGAAACACCGTGATGCCCCTATATTTTACGGTCTTTTGATTGGGGTGATATTCCTAAGTGGATTATTTGTAATGATCCCGAACCTTCCACTTTTTAAAATTATGCTTCTTTCGCAAACCTTGAATGGCATAATACTGCCAGTATTGTTGGTTTTACTGTTGATCCTGGCAAATGATAAGGAAATTATGGGGAGGTGGAAGAACAAACGCCATCAAAATATATTTTCGATTTGCTTAACAGTCATAATTTCCGCTATGAGTATTGCTCTTTTACTATTGCAGTTCAAAGGATAAAGAAAACCGGCAGCACTGAAAAATGCTGCCGGCATAAGTAATTTACCAATATCCTAGAAGGTTCTAAATGATTCTTTTTTAGCGTTGCAAAGCGGGCAGTTGTCCGGAGGTTCACCTTCCCCTGTCCAGCCGCATACCGAACAGACATACATTTTTTCGTGTGTAGAATCCCGGCCGTTATCAACTGTTGATTTGGCCGTCGTGTACATTTCGGCATGGATTTTTTCGGCTTCGCGCGCCCATTTGGTGGAACGCACTGCCCCGCGCTCATCCTGCAGCTCTGCCACTGCGGTAAAGGCAGGGTACATCTCATTTACCTCATAAGTTTCACCATTAATGCCAACCTGAAGATTTTCGGATGTCTCAGCCAGCTTCTTCATTACTTTAAAGTGGCTGGTGGCATGCACCTGCTCGGCATAAGCGTTGGCGCGGAAAAGACGGGCTACATTGGGAAATCCATCCTTTTCCGCCTGGTCGGCGAAAATAAGATATTTCATATGTGCCTGGCTTTCCCCCGCGAAAGCGGCTTCTAGATTGGATTTGGTCATATCACGCATAGAATTCTCTCCTTAAAAATAGAAATTAAAACCCTTCTTTGAGTGGGATTGTTATTGTGAATTATAAATCAGGAAATTTGCACTTGCTAAAAATTGTTGACAATTAAGCCTGGATTCCTTTTGCGTAAAACAAGGGAAAATCGGGATAGACTGTCAATTCCAGATATTCGATACACTTTGCAAGTTTTTCGGCTTTACTGCGGGCGGATTTTGAAACCAGCATCATCCGCGCGCCTGTTCCTGCGGCGTTGCCGACCGCGCGGACGAGAGATAGTGGAATTTCAGGCAGCATCCCAATACGCATTGCATGCTCAGGGCGCATATAAGAGCCAAACGCACCGGCAATAACGACTTCTTCGATCTCAACGGGTTTAACCATTAAGTGGTCCATTAATACATCAATACCCGCACGGATAGCACCTTTAGCGAGCAGGATTTGGTCAATATCATTCTGCGAAAGTGTTATCTGATTTTCTTCTCCTGCAAGAACAAAATAAGGTTTTCCAAGATCATCCAGCTGAATACCTGGAGAGGATTTGTTGAATCGCCCGCGCAGATTGAGAATGCCCAGCCTGCGCATTTCAGAAACTGCATCCAGAATCCCTGAGCCGCAAATTCCGACAGGTGATTGACTGCCAATAACCTGGACTTGTGCATTTGCATGCTGGTCAATGGTTACATGCTCAATTGCACCTGGCGCGGCACGCATTCCGCAGCGAATGTGCGCTCCTTCAAAAGCAGGGCCCGATGCGGTGGACACACTGACAATCCGTCCGTCTTTTTGGAGCGCAATTTCAGTATTGGTGCCGATATCAATTCCCAATCTAACACGGTGATCATCGCCAAAACCTTCAGAGAGCAAAAAGGCGAGATGGTCTGATCCAACAAACCCTGCTACAACAGGGGGTATATAAGCATGGCTTTCAGAAGAAGCAGCAAACAAAATATCTGAGGAGAGCGGGTTGAGCGCATCTGAAACAGCGGGCACAAAGGGTGAAAAAGCCAATGATTCAACCGGTAGATTCAGAAAATAATGATGCATGGCTGTATTGCCAACCAGGCAGGCATCAACAATATCGGTTGGCGACTCACCAATCTGATCACACAACTCAGCAGCTGCCTGGTTGATTGCCTGCATCAGCAACGAATGGAGAAAGTTAATGCCGTCTTTTTCTTTTATAGAAAAAGCCAGTCGCGCCATGATATCCTCCCCATAAGCGATTTGAGGGTTGGGGACACCTTTGGCTGCCAGAATCTTGCCATTTTCGAGATTCATCAGGTAACAGGCTAGCTTGGTACTGCCAACATCCACTGCCAAACCCAGAAGTTGCGGAAGCGGGCGGTCTGTTACTTTTATGACCTCATTTTCACGAATAACTAGGTTAACCTGCCAATCATTCTTGCGGAGTAAGGTAGAAATCTGTCTGGTGAATCTTAAGGCTGGCATTCAAATGAGAATTATTTAATGTTTGCCTAAGCCTGGAAAAATCAGATGCGAGACTAGTTAAGGTGGCTTTATCCAATTTGACAATTCGTTGGTATATAAGCGGTTCGGTTCGGGTTGAACTTTGGCTGCCTTCCACCTGCAGAACCTGGCCCTCGACCACAGATCCAGAAGGGACTTGCACTTTCAGATCCTCGTTAACAACAGTTTCGCATGCCAACCGCATACCTTCAGCTAACTGATTATTGGAAAAAAAGGATTTTTCGATGTCGGTTGGATGATTTATTTCCAGTGAAGGTAAAACCTGAACAGCGCATTTACCACAAAGGCCTGTACCACCGCAATCAGAGCGAAGGCTGATGCCAACCTGGCGGGCAGCATCCAGTATTGCAAGCGGTTCGCTGCAAACCAGTCGTACACCAAGCGGTTGGAATTCAATCGTAAAGCTCAAAAGATGTCCTTTTGAAATAACATGATATTTGATGATTATATACAGGAATCCTAGATGGTCGATAAATATGAAAAAATCCGCTTTCCATGCCAGCGGATTTTTTTAATGATTCTTTTTTATTTATATCTCAATTTCGGCGACAGATTTAACCACGTGGGTAGGTCGATAAGGGAATTCCTCGATGATTTGGAGTGTGGTCATACCGCTTAAAACCAGGATGGTTTCCATACCGCTCTGCAATCCTGCAATCACATCGGTATCCATTCGGTCACCGATCATAACAGTGTTTTCGGAATGAACGCCCAGGAAATTAAGGGCGGAACGCATCATGAACGGGTTTGGTTTACCACAATAAAAAGGTGAACGCCCACTGGCTTTTTCAATCAAAGCTGCCATAGCGCCGCAGGCAGGCGTGATACCACCCTCTGACGGGCCTGTTGGATCAGGATTGGTCGCCAGAAAAGACGCACCAGCAATAATCAGGCGCACTGCTTTGGTCACCTGGTGAAGGTTGTAATCGAAGGTCTCACCCAAGACCACAAAATCAGGAGAATCAGGCGTTAGGATATACCCGGCATTATGAATGGCCACATTCAGCCCACTTTCGCCGATGACAAATGCATTACCCGATTCTTTCTGGGATTTCATAAATGAAGCAGTGGCCATTGCCGAGGTAAAAATTTGCCCGGCATCAATCTCTAACCCGGTAATTTTCAAGCGATGGGCCAGATCCACTGGGGTGTAGATAGAATTGTTGGTGAGCACCAGGAATTTTATCCCTTTGCTTTTAAGGGATTCGATAAAAGTATCAGCTCCAGGAATTATTGTCTTCCCGCTGACCAGAACACCATCCATATCAATTAAGTAATTTTTCTTTTTCATAGTACTTTTTATTTCTTTCCAGTTATTTTACAACCTGTATTATATATTGGTTACACCTTTAATTTTGACTCAAAAAATCCGGCTGAATTAATTCAGCCGGATTTTTTTAATCGTGAGTTGCTGAATTATTTACACCAATTTGCGTACTTCGCCTAACTGACCTGCGCTGCCAAGGAAGTTATTCTTTTCCACTATGAATTTCGCATATTCTTTCATGAAGGTCTGACCGGGTTTGCGCAAATCAAATCCTTCGGGGTGGTCACGGAAAAATTCGCGGTGAACACGCGTCCAGACCAACCGTCCGTCGGTGTCGATATTGATCTTGGTCACCCCCAGAAGTGCGGCTTTTCTAAATTGGGTAGCGTCAACGCCTTTGGCGCCCAAAATCTTGCCTCCCGCCTTATTAATGCGCTCAACTTCTTCCTGCGGAACTGAACTTGAACCATGCATTACTAATGGAAAACCGGGGAGTTTTTTCTGAATTTGTTCGAGAACATCAAAATGCAATGACTGCGAACCGCTGAATTTAAATGCACCATGGCTGGTGCCGATGGCAATGGCTAATGAATCACAATTTGTCCGGTCGACGAAATCTTTGGCCTGATCTGGGTTAGTCAATTTGGCATTTTCCTCCGAAACGTTGACGTGTTCTTCGACACCGCCAAGCTGACCAAGCTCAGCTTCAACGACGATACCCTTAGCATGAGCAGCATCCACAATTTTCTTAGTGATCTCTATATTCTGCTCGTAGGGTTCATGGCTGGCGTCAATCATAACCGAACTGTAGAATCCGCTGGCAATGCAATCAAAACATGCTTCTTCGTCACCGTGGTCCAGATGGACCGCGAAAACCGAATCAGGGAAAACGTCGTTCGCTGCCCGGATCATTCCTTCAAGCATGAGTTTGTTGGTGTAATCACGCGCACCTTTACTAATTTGAATGATGAATGGTGCCTGACTATCGAGACAGCCCTGAAACAAGCCCATTGCCTGTTCCATATTATTTATGTTATAGGCGCCGATAGCATATTTGCCATAGGCGGCTTCAAATAGTTTCTTTGTAGTAACAATCATTTCATGCTCCTTAAATAGAAAATTAAATGAAATTAAACCTATAAATTATATTACGGATTGAGCTGCATTATTAATTCCAACAAATATCTAACAATTTTATAAAACGTCAAAAATCTTTATCAAATTATTCTTTGGATGAATCGTTTTTATTTAATTTCTTCCCCCAATTCTCGCGATCCTGCCGTTCAAGCTGGATTCCTTCTTTGATTACTGAGGAAATGAAGAAAAAGAACAATAAAAGAACGACGCAAAGCAGAAGGAGGTTGTATATATAAAATGAAAAATTCTTTAAGTGGATCTGGGGATTACCAAGGAAAAAAATCGATAAATTCGCCAGGATCGCTATCGCACGAACCTCGGTAGGGCCAAGAGATCCGTAGGAAATTTTGAATACCCCCTTCACTGAAGTGGTGATATAAACCAGATTAGCCATGCAAAGATAACCAACCAAAGCAAGAAAAGCCAAATTCAAATCAAAATAAGGCGAAAGGCCAAGGCCAATGAAAATGATTACCTCACTGATCGCGTCCACGGTGTGATCAATAAAGAAACCATATTTTGGTCTTTCAATCTTTCGATAGCGCGCCAGATTGCCATCCAGGCTATCGCCGAACCAATTAAATATGAAACCCAGGCTGGCAAGCCACAAGTAATTTTTATTAAAATTTGTCAGGTAATAACTGATTCCGATCAAAAAAGCAGAAGCCAAACCGAAAAACGTAAGATGGTCTGGTGTGACCCAGCTGGGCAGGTGCCTGACCAACCAGGCAATAGCTGGTCGTTCCAGAGGGCCGAGCAGGATGTCGTTTATCCGCTGGTGATTTTCTATCTTTTTTAATTCAACATTATTTTTCGCCATTAGTTAAGTATAAAGTATCTTTAATAAAATTTTACGGCATTTGGTCAAGCGCGAACGGCCAAACTGGATAAGCCATTGCCCACTGCTCGGGGTGAGCACGGATAAAAGTCTCGGCAACTTTAAGGACTGTTTCGGCATTGCTTTCAATTTCTTTCATTGGGTCATCATAAGGCTGCAGATAGATCAGATCAGAACACTCCAGGGAATAATTTTCTTCTGGCGTGCCAACGCAGGCAACTACAACCACCGCCGAATCTGTCTGCAAAGCCAGGCGGACATAAAAAACCGGCAGCGGAGCTGGGTAATCAAAGAATTTTGGATAATATTTGCTTTCCGGAAGCGGACGCTCAACCCCGCTGATCACCAGGCCGCCTTCCTTTAACAAGGCTTTTGCCTGCCGCATGCTTTCGGTGGACATGGGAGCTAAGTTTATACCGATTTCTTCGCGTAAATGGTTTTGCCATTGGTAACCGCCACTTGGCTGTGGGTAGGTCAAAGCAAATATTTTATTAAAACCATTGAGCGCCATGGCGCGCCCAGCAAGATCAAAGTTGCTCAGGTGCGGGGCGAGAATTAAGGTGCCTTCGCTGCCGCCCATACGGGATTTAAGTAATTCCTTCAATTTTGGGCTTAATATCATGCGTTTGAGAGTTGCCTGATGGTTATCGAGATTATGGTACAAATCATATTGAACGTGAGCGATGTGGCGGAAGGTATTCAGAACCTGTGCGTCAAGCTCCTCTGCGTTTAATTTTTTTCCTGAAACAATCCACTGGTTTGCTCTCAGAGAGCGCACCATTTGAGAGTCTTTTTGGGAAGATATCTTCTTCGCAGCCCAGTCCGCGAGTCTGTAACCGAGACTTGGCGGAATGAGTTTGCCAAGGCCGAGAATCAAACCTATCCCCAATCGGCTGTTGATGATTGATTGCAAAGTCATATTTTTTATATTAACACAGTGTTCATATAACAGTAAAGACTAATTATTAATCAGAATCAACTTTTTTTGAGCTATTATAAATACCTTTGCTTGCAGAGATCAGATATTCATTCTGATGACGATTTATTTCCACTTTAAAAATATTGCGATCACCGCGGTAATAGGTATTTGAGAATTCAATAAGCCGGTCATTCTGGTCAAACGTTATATCGCTGATATGCAGGAATGGTATAGAGACTGTTGTTTGCAGTATCTCACATAAATTTTCATCACACGATACTGCTTCAAAAGTAATGGCTGTCCGCGTGGGTACCGTATCAAACTTATTTATCAAAATCTCATACAAAGAGTTTTCCTCGAGGTTTTCCTCCATCAACCCGGAGAATCGATGAAAAGGTAGATATGTATATTCGATTCCCATAATAAGCCCGTCTATATACCTTAGGCGATTTATATAAATGACAGCATCAGATGATTTGATACGGAGCATATTGGCGATATCTAATCCGGGCAGGATCACTTTGAAATCCAATAATTTGGAACTGGGATGAAAGCCCTGTTTTTTCATATCCGCTGCAAAACCTGTCAGGCGATAGGGAATACCGTTGGTCGGAAATTGGGCAACGTAACTACCTCTTCCCTGAGTTCGTACAACTTTCCCGTTGTTAACAAGTTCAGTGATTGCCTGGCGTGCAGTGGTGCGGCTAACTTTAAATTGCTCGCAAAGTGAGTTTTCAGAAGGGATTTTATCCCCAGATTTTAGTTCCCCTGAGTTTATTTGTTCTTCGATGATACTTTTAAGCTGAAAATATAAGGGAATTGGATTCTGCGCGTCAAGAACCATAATATCTCCTGCCTGTTATGTTGTAGTGACAAGCATTATAGACGAAATTGAAATTTCAATTAACAGGCAATATTTTTCATATATGATTCAAATGGATGAAATACTTGAAAAACCTTGACAGATGTCATAAGTATGATATAAAAAACTATCATGTTAGAGTACCGGCTACCAAAAGCTAAACGACATACGATTACGACTTCTTTCGGGAGGTGCGGCGTTTTGCGCTAGGTATTCATGGAAAACATGAATTAGGAAAAAACGTTGGAGGCCTTTCGGAATCGGAAGGCCTTTTTCGTTGCTTGCTGAAATTCTCATGGAGGTACACGATGAAAAAAATAAAACCAAAACAATGACCTTGCAACATGGGGAACAAGGTGTTTTATCTTAGATGCCTTTGAGTCAGCAGGTGACCTGGCTTAAAAAAACTATTAAACGAGGAGAAGACATGTTTAGAAAAGGAATTTTATTTTAGTAAGTTTATTGGCGGGCGCATTGATCTTGTCTGCATGCAGCGGTGGGAATGCTGAAGCAGAAAAGGGTACTGTGCAATTTGACGCCAAGGGCATTCCGCAATTTGACTGCCTTGGCAGCGCAGACAAGGCGCTTGTTGATCTGGAATGCCGCGAGGTAACCGTGGCGGTTGAGAATGCATATCTGCCTTTTAATTACATTGACAGCAAGACCGGCGAAGCCGGCGGATGGGATTATGATGTAATCCCCGAAATCTGCACTCGCTTGCACTGCAAACCTGTTTTCCAGGAAGTGTCTTGGGATGCGATGATCCAGTCGGTAGCTGATGGACTTTATGACGTGGCTGGCGACGGCATTACTATAAATGCTGATCGTGAGGAGATTGCGGATTTCTCTATTGGCTATGTCAATATTCAGCAGCGGCTTTTAGCTAGAAAAGGTGAAACCCGATTCGCTTCGATTGAAGATTTGGCTGCAAATCCAGACCTGATTATCGGAACACAATCGGGTACAACCAACATGGAAACCGCCCAAAAATATTTACCGGAAGATCGATTAAAAGGGTTTGAACAGTTCCCCTTTGCCATTCAGGCATTAATCGGCGGCGATATTGACGCGGTTATTCTGGATGAAGTGATTGGCCTTGGTTACGTTGGTGAGAATGCTGACAAGGTGGAGTTAGTTGGCCCATCTATTTCAAGCGACCAACTCGGATTTGTATTCCCAATTGGCAGCGAACTGGTGGAACCCTTTAACAAAGCCATTCAGTCAATGATTGATGACGGCTTTATGAATGAGGTTAACCTTAAGTTCTTTGGTCCCGATTTCAAAGTCACTTATGGCGATATTAAAGAAGTAACATACGAATAGTAGCAAATGTAAATATTTGGCTGGCTGGTTATTCATCCAGCCAGCCAAAAAAGAGGATATCATGGCATTACAAGAATCAACAGCGGTAGCTGAGAAGGCTGCCCTGAAGGAATTATCAAAACAAAGGCTGCGAGCCAAGCTGGCTGCATTTCCCTGGTGGCTTGCAGCGATAGGTCTTATTATTGCGACAACGCTTTTCGCGATTGCCAGTACACCCTCCTTTAACGAGGCTTTCACAATTATTCGCGCAGGCATTGCGGTAACTCTAACCATTACCCTGATATCTTATGCGATTTCACTGATGATTGGCTTGATTACCGGGTTAGGCCGCGTATCCAAAAATATAGTTGCGCAAAATGTTGCCACATTTTATGTCGAACTAATGCGCGGAATTCCCATGCTTGTTTCTATCTTTTTCATCGCTCTGGTGCTGGTACCCGGAGCTGTTCAATTGATGGGATTATTGGGTGTCAAACTTATGGGGCTTGGTCTGACCGATATAGGCAGGTTCTTGTCATCCGCAAACAACCGGGGTGTTTCCATGAGTTTGCGTGCTGTGATTGCTCTATCGATTACTTACGGAGCTTATTCTGCAGAGATCTTCCGCGCTGGTATCCAATCAGTCTCCGTGGGACAAATGGAAGCAGCACGCTCGCAGGGATTAAGCTATAGCCAGGCTATGCGCCATGTGGTTCTTCCACAGGCTATCCGCAATGTCTTGCCAGCCATTGGCAATGATTTTATTGCGATGCTGAAAGACTCTTCATTAGTATCAGTTCTGGCAGTTCGTGATGTTACCCAAATTGCAAGACTCTACGCCGGGCACTCCTTTCGATTTCCAGAAGCCTATTCGACATTATCGGTTATGTACCTCACAATGACCTTGATGCTTTCCTTGATTGTCAAATACATTGAAAAACGGATCTCGACAAATGGATAGTAGTCCCACCCCCATGATGATTGAAGTAAAAAACCTGCATAAATGGTTCGGAGATCTGCACGCTGTGGAAGATGTTAATCTGAGTGTTCAACAGGGTAAAGTCGTTGTTATCATCGGTCCCAGCGGTTCGGGTAAATCTACTCTGCTGCGATGCATGAATTATCTTGAAACACCCACCTCAGGTGAAGTCTGGTTTATGGGCGAGAAAATGACCACAGAACAAAAAGACCTGAATCGTCACAGGGCGGAAATTGGAATGGTTTTTCAGAGTTTTAACCTTTATGCGCATCTTACCGTGATGGAAAATATCACCCTGGCGCAGCGTGTGGTAAAAAAAACCCAAAAGAAGGAAGCAGAGGCTGTTGCTATGGAACAGCTCCGAAAAGTAGGCATCGCCGAAAAAGCTGACAAGTTTCCCTCCCAGATTTCAGGGGGCCAGCAGCAGCGTGCTGCTATTGCACGGGCTTTAGCAATGAAGCCAAAACTGATGCTTTTCGATGAACCTACCAGCGCACTTGACCCTGAGATGATTAAAGAAGTGCTTGACGTGATGATGCTGCTTGCCAAAGAAGGCATCACCATGGTGATAGTAACTCATGAAATGGGCTTTGCGCGTGCCGCCGCGGATGAGGTGATCTTTATGGATTTTGGGCGCATCGTGGAAAAAAGCACGCCTGACAACCTTTTCAATAATCCGCAAAGTGACAGGACCAAGCTGTTCCTCTCGCAAATTTTGCAAAAATAATCGGCTATGATATCCCCCAAATAATCAAGAAGCGCATTGAAAATGCGCTTCTTGATTATTTGCTGCTTTAAAAACTTTCAGGTATCCCTGTTTTATTCTTCATAATACTTCTTCATCGGTTCAAAATAGAATTCTTCCCAGCCTTTTTCGTATTCTTCCGCCTGATCTTCAGGAATTGCAGTATGGATCAGTGTAAGGCGCGTACATTCGCCATCGGGCTCAAACAAAACCTCAAGGATTGAATCAGGTGAATCATCTGGAAAATTACTGGTACGCCAGGCCTGGCGGATTCGTTTTCCAGGAGTTAATTCAAGAATTTTGCCCCATATATACCCATCCCAGGCGGAATAGCTGCCGCCGATAACCGGATCAACCTCAGCGGGGCTGCCGGTAAAACCAGAATGAGCAGCGCTATCAAGCCAATCCCGATAAACATTTTCGGGGCTTACTGGAATGAATACTGACATCAAGAGATCGCGGCCCATCTTCACTCGATTGACACCAATTCCGTTGAATATTTTAGGGTTGAATCTGTTAATGCATTTTTTACCATACCAATATCTTTTACATACCAGGTAGAAAAAGTGATCGGCAATGTAGTCTCGGTTCCCATAATATTCATCACCAATGAACCAGATGTCTCTACAAGGAAGGCGTCAGAATAAGTGCCTGCAGGGACAGTAACTGACTCTTCTGCCGCAATTGTATTTGCCAAAGTAAAATTTCCCTGCCCTTCAAATACCGTCTCACCCGAAGTATATTTAATTTTTATGACATATTGGGTATCCCACGAATAACCCACCTGCCATTTATCCTCAGTTGGGATAACGACGCCATTTACTTCAAGTGTTTCAAATTCAACGCCTGGCACAAGAGGGATACTCATCATAGCAAACTGGCTGGAAAGCATCCCATCGGGGCTGCATGTCCATTGGACTTCGGTACTGATATCAGCGAATTTTTGAACTGAGGTAAAGGTTGATGCAGTAATGTCCTTAAAGGAAACCTCAAGTGTGCTTGTGGCATCTCCAGAATCCGTTGTATATTTCCAGACTTTACCTTCCACTACCGGATTGAACGGATTGTAGCAATCTCCTAAAGCTGCTTGACTAGAAGGATTTTCAGTGGGTTGTTCTACAGGTTCTTCAGTTTGAGACGGAGCGGGTTGATCCGGCGCGGCTTTTGGGCTGCAGGCGGCAATAGAAATGGTTACGGCTAATACTGCTGCCAATATTGAGAATACCTTTTTATTATTCATTCTTCTCCTAAACATTGAGTTATTTTCATTATTACTTAAAGAAACCATAATAGGATTAATAAATTATTAAATAATCTCTCTAAAAAATTTAATAAAAATCACTCAGCCATGTTATAGTTAGAAAATTAATTATATTTATAGAGAGATAATCATGGAAAACGGTTCATTTCATTTCTTTCCGGATAAATTTATCCTGCGCGTTCATAACCGACTGTGCAACTCATCTGAAGAGCTTCTGACCAGCGATCCGTTTGTTGCCTTTTACCATGCATATCTTGGAAGTCTTAAACGGCATCAATCCAAATTATTGAACATCTTTCCGGATAAAGACTTTTCAGATGACCAGATAAAACTTCTGCAGGAAACGCTTTATTACCTCAATTCGCTGCCGGCTGAAAAAGTAAAAAAGCTTGTAGATGGGTCTCAAGTGTTTTTTCGCGATCCTATGCTTTTTAATGAATTCGTGGAACAGTTTTACAATTACTGGCGCCGACTGCACCGCCTTATAATCTGCGATTCAGTATTTGACCGGTTAGACAAACGCCCTTACCGGACTTTTAATGACATGGTTGAGAGCCTGATGCACCTGGTGCGCAGTACTTACCGCAACATCCAGGAAAATATTACTGGCAACCATCCAAAAATTTACCGCCAGGTGAGTGCAGGCGCAGAGATCGGCGCAATTACCCTGCCGAAAAAATTGCACTATCCAGATGGCGCCTATGATGCCTTGAATGATATTTTTGTAATCAGCCAGGTGCTCATTTACCCGCCAATGATATTCAATACACCGATGAATAAAAGATCCGGCGAATTTGCGCAGACTGACAAAAATCCATTAAACGCATTAAAACTGAACCCAAAGGAATGGCTTTGCTACCCGGCTTTGGTTGGACCGCTTTTGGTCATGGTCTATTTTCCGCTCAATTTTTTCGAACTTGGCTTTGCAATGTCAAACCTGTTTGAACTGGCTGATCCCAAAAATCTGAACCGCAAACCCGATGCCGTCTATATCTATGGCGCTCCGCCCGAGTCTGCGATTTCAGTGAATGGTAATGAGACTGTCTTCTATGATGATAAAGAGAATGACATACTTATTGCCTCAGTGCCAATGAAAAACGAGTTTGCTTACTTTGGCTATCTGAAGAAAATGATCCTGACCTTGCACAACATTATCCGCATGAAAAATGGTTTCCTGCCTTTTCATGGAGCTATGGTGCAAATCACACTGCGTGACCGCAAACCATTCTCAGCATTGATCATAGGTGATACCGGCGCGGGAAAGTCTGAATCTCTTGAAGCCCTGCGTTCAATTGCCAGCGAAGAAATTGAAGATTTGACCATTATTGCGGATGATATGGGCTCTCTAGGCCATAATATAGAAGGGCGGCTGATAGGGTATGGCACTGAAATGGGAGCCTTCGTGCGGCTGGATGATCTGCATTCCGGTTATGCTTTAGGGCAAATTGACCGCACAATAATTATGAATCCCGACCAGGTTAATGCGCGGGTTGTTATGCCTGTAACCCGTTATGAATATATTATGGAAGGTACACCTTTGGACTGTGTGTTATATGCCAATAACTATGAAGAAGTTGGCCAGGAACGTCCGGTAATACAGCGCTTTGATGACCTGCACAGCGCTTTAGATGTTTTCCGGCGCGGCGCGGTGATGAGTAAAGGCACAACTACCACCAAGGGACTTGTTGAAACATACTACGCAAATATTTTCGGCCCTACTCAATTCAAGGATATGCACGAACCTCTGGCTCAAAGCTATTTTAAAGATATGTTCGATCAAGGGATTTTTGTTGGCCAATTGCGAACAATGCTGGGGATTGCCGGTATGGAGCAGAGTGGTCCAGAAAAATCAGCCAGAGCTTTACTTGATCTAATTCGGGAACAGGCGGAAAAAATCTCATTTCCTTAAGTTTATTTTTGAATGTCTGATTGGGATTTGGATTTATATTTAATTCATTTCCTTTTTACAGATAGCAACAAAATTTGACTTCCACAGATAATTTTTGATCCCTTTATGTTAGTTTTTTACATTGAAATTCGTTTTGTTGGAAACAGGTTTGAATTCCCACAGGGCTTTTCAAATTATTAAGTCATAATAAACCTTAATGACCACAGCCATATTTCGGTTTTATGCAGAATTAAATGCACTTCTGCCTGCAGACAAACGATTTCAAGATGTCTGGGTGCAATTCAAAGAGCGCCAGACAGTTAAACATCTGATTGAGTCACTGGGCATCCCACACACAGAAGTTGATCTCATCCTGGCAAACGGCAAATCTGTAGATTTTTTATATATTCCTGAAGAGGATGATTTGATTTCGGTTTATCCTGTTTTCGAAAGCTTTGATATTTCGCCTTTAAATCGCTTACGCCCCAAACCCTTGAGAGAATCCAGATTCGTCCTGGATGGGCACCTGGGCAGGCTGGCGGCATATTTGCGAATGCTGGGGTTTGACTCACTATATCGCAATGACTTTTTGGATGAAGAACTCGCCACTATTTCGGAAAACGATACTCGTATCCTGCTTACCCGTGACCGTGGATTACTTAAACGCAGACAGGTAACCCATGGATACTTGATAACGACGCGTGACCCGCGGCAGCAATTAATGGATGTTGTTCGCAGATTCGATCTCATTTCTTCAATTCAGCAATTTACACGCTGTATCGCTTGTAATGGAATCCTGGTTTCTGTCTGCAAGGCTGATATTATTCAACAATTGGAGCCCAGAACAAAACAGTATTTTGAGTTGTTCAAACGCTGTGAAAATTGCGGGAAAATATACTGGAAGGGATCCCATTATGATCGCATGCTTACCTTGATCGAATGGGTGCGAAAATCTTCAGATGATAAAATTCTGTAATCAATTTCATGAATATGCAATTAAAAATTGGTGATAGAATTCTTGACCTTGTGAAGAGGTATAAATAAAATAAAATGAATAACGAGAAGCCGTTTGCATTAAGCGGCTTGGATTCTGATACTTCCCCGAAAGCTATCTATTCCCTGCCACCAAAAGAAATTTTTCCTATCCTTAAAACATGTGAAAATGGTTTGTCTGCTGAAGAAGCACAGACACGGTTAAAGCAGTATGGGCCAAACCTTCTGGCAGAAGCAAAGAAAAAAAATCTGCTTGTCATGTTCCTCAAGAACTTTACTCACCTTATGGCGATATTGCTGTGGGTGGGTGGCATAGTGGGATTTATTGCGCAGATGCCCCAGCTGGCCATTGCTATTTGGATGGTTAATGTGATCAACGGGTTGTTCAGTTTCTGGCAGGAGTTCAGGGCTGAAAAGGCTACCGAAGCTCTAAAGAAAATGCTTCCCACTTATGCAAGGGTGTTGAGAGATGGATCTGAGCAAAAAATCATGGCCGAAGATCTGGTGCCTGGCGATGTGATATTACTAGCGGAAGGTGAGAATATTTCTGCCGACTGCCGCCTGGTTGAACAGGCTGTGATGCGTACCAACCAGTCCACATTGACTGGCGAATCTCGCCCGGTTGCCAAGATAGCTGATGCAGTATTGCAAGATGGTATTACTTACAGCGAAGTACCGAATATGGTTTTCGCAGGAACAAGTGTGGCAACAGGTACAGGCAAAGCAGTTGTTGTCACCACAGGAATGAATACCGAATTTGGAAAAATCGCCCATCTGACCCAGGAAATGACCGAAGAACTTAGCCCCCTGCAAATTGAAATGAAAAATGTTACCCGTATAGTAACGGTCATAGCAGTTTTGGCTGGAGTGGTTTTTTTCCTTATGTCAGTTTTATTAGCTGGAATTACAGTAGCTGAAAGTTTTATTTTTGGAATGGGTATGATTGTTGCTTTTGTGCCCGAAGGCTTGCTGCCTACAGTGACTTAGCGCTGGCAATGGGCTCACAGCGCATGGCAAAGCGGCATGCATTAATCAAGAAACTTTCGGCTGTTGAAACGCTGGGCTGCACGACAGTCATCTGCACCGATAAAACCGGCACCCTAACCCAGAATGAAATGACTGTCCGCAACCTATGGGTTCCGACCCGGAATCAAAAACTAAATAAAACAGCAGATATCGGCCAGATCTTTAGTGTAACAGGTACGGGATATAACCCAAAAGGCGAATATATTTCGGAAGATAACCAAAAGATTTCCGGGAAGCTTCCTGAATTGGCGCTTCTGGTAAGTGCGGCGAATTTATGCAACAATTCGCGTCTTATTCCGCCGGAAAACGGGGATAAAGCGCGCTGGCAAATCCTTGGTGATCCGACTGAAGGCTGTCTGCGTGTTTTGCTGAACAAGGCAAACCTGGATTCCAAGGAGGTTGAAAGCAAATTCCCCAGAATTCATGAGATACCTTTTGACTCCCAGCGCAAGCGCATGGCAACCATTCATCTGCCGGCAGAGCACCAGACCTTAAGTCACGATAAGGCGGCATTTCTGAAAAACCGAATTGCCTTTATTAAAGGCGCTCCCAAAGAAGTGCTGGACCTAAGCTGATCGGTTTTAAGTGAAGGATCTGAAATTGCACTATCTATCGAAGAGCGTGATGAGATCATGAAAGTCAATGATCAGTTTGCGCGCGAAGGCTTGCGTGTTTTGGCAGTAGCGCAGCGCAAATTACCCGAGACTATTGTTGAATACACTCCCGATACAGTTGAAGAGGACCTTGTTTTTTTGGGTTTAATCGCCATGATGGACCCGCCGCGGCCTGAGGTTGCGGAAGCCGTTGAAAAATGCCATACGGCCGGCATCCGCATTATCATGATTACGGGAGATTATGGCCTCACAGCCGAATCCATTGCCCGCCGTGTTGGCATTGTACGAGGAGTAAACCCACGCATTATTTCCGGTTTTGAATTAAATAATCTGGAAGACGATCAGTTGAAAGAAGCTCTTAAAGATGAGGTTATATTCGCGCGCGTAGCACCTGAGAACAAACTGCGCGTTGTGTCTGCCTTGCAAGAGCTGGGAAATATTGTCGCAGTCACCGGCGATGGCGTCAATGACGCGCCAGCCTTAAAGAAAGCCAATATCGGAGTCGCAATGGGGTTGACTGGTAGTGATGTCGCCAAAGAAGCTGCCTCCATGATATTGACGGATGATAATTTTGCCTCCATTGTTAATGCGATCGAAGAAGGAAGAGCAGTTTATTCAAATATAAAGAAATTTTCCACTTATATTTTCACATCTAATACACCAGAAGCGGTTCCATTTATCCTATATGCCTTAACAGCTGGCCGCATCCCGCTGGCACTAAATGTCATGCATGTCCTCTCGATTGACTTAGGAACTGATATCGTCCCAGCACTGGCTCTTGGGGCTGAACCCCCAGAACCGGGTATGATGACCCGCCCGCCGCGCAGTCTTAAACAGCATGTGATTGATTCAGCTATGCTGCGAAGGGCCTATTTGATCCTGGGTGCGGTTCAGAGCCTCATGACAATGCTTGCGTTTTATTTCTTCTATTGGACAAACGGGTATATGGGCCAATGGATAGATTTACCCGGAGAGGGCGACCTATACAAGTCGGCAACTGGTGTTGCTCTTGCTGCGGTGGTTATGACACAAATAGGGAACCTTTTTGCCCAGCGCTCTGAAATCACCTCAATATTTAAAATGCCATTTTTTAGGAACCGTATGATTTGGATAGGCATCCTTACCGAGGTTGTAGTTGTTTTGATGTTCATTTATCTGCCGGTGTTCAATAATTTTATCGGGACGGGTCCCTTTGAAGCGAAATATTGGCTGTTATTAATTAGTATGATCCCTTCACTGATAGTTACTGATGAAATCAGAAAATGGGTGTTGCGGAACAGGAAAAAAAGTGCATAATCACAATAGACATTTCAATTCATTAATTTGGACCTGCTTAAGGAGGATGATATGAAAGTAATCATCATCGGCTGCGGAAGGCTGGGATCAGGATTAGCCCGTGACCTTAAGATGCGGGGCAATCAGGTTGTGGTAATCGACAGAGACCCAATTGCTTTCGAACGCCTTGGAAAAGGGCTGGAATTTATAACCATCGTCGGTATTGGATTTGACAGAGATATTCTTATTCAAGCGGGAATCGAGAAGGCAGATGCCCTTGCAGCAGCGATGGAAAGCGACGAGGCTAATGTAGTAGCTGCCCGTATTGCCAAACAGGTATTTCGTGTTCCGAAGGTTGTAGCCCGTATTTACGACCCGCGCAAAGCGGATATCTACCGGCGGCTTGGAATCCCAACCATTTCTCCAGTAGCTATTTCCTCAGCCAGGATGTCGGAACTGCTCACTTTTTCGGGACTAAGCACCTTAACAAGGATTGGCGGGGGCGGTGTGAGCATTGTTGAAGTTGATGTCACAAACCTGCTCGCAAAGAAAACTGTTTCCGCGCTGGATATTCCAGGCAAATTGTCAACCATTTCGGTTACCCGCAATGGAAAAACCTTTATGCCGACGCCTACTACCGTACTTGAATTCGGCGATATGGTTCACATGGCGGTTACAGAAGACCATAAAGACCGCCTGGCTGAACTGCTGGCCTAAGGAATGGAGGAAAAATTATGAAAGTTATGATTATTGGAGGCGGGAAAGTAGGCACCTTTCTGGCCAAATTTTTATTGAAGGAAAAACATGAGGTAATCGTGGTCGAGAATGACCGCGAAGAACTTGAGCGATTAAATCGCGAATTGGGTGAGAAAAACGTAGTCTCCGGCAGCGGCACTGATCCTTCTGTTCTCGAGTCTGCCGGTATTCATAACATGAACGTGCTCGCGGCTGTAACCGGACATGATGAAGCGAACCTGGTTGTAACCAGCATCGCGCGCTTTGAATTTAATGTTCCCCGGGTAATCGCCAGAGTTAATAATCCAAAGAACGCCTGGCTTTTTACATCGGATATGGGCGTGGATGTCGCGCTGAACCAGGCTGAACTCATCGGACAGTTAATCCTGGAGGAAATGTCCATGGGCGATATGATCACCCTTTTAAAATTGCGCAAAGGACAGTACTCCATCGTCGAAGAGAAGGTCGCTCCCCAGGCTTCGATTGATGGCAAGCGGTTGGACGAAGTTATTTTACCTGACAAGTGCGTCATTATTGCACTGCTTCGTCGAGAAGGAATGGTTATTCCCCACGGCGATTTAGTATTCCGTCCTGCTGATGAGGTTGTTGCGCTTGTGCATTCCAGCCAGGTGGAAGAATTGGCAAAGCTGCTTGGCCCGGTAACCAAATAACCGTTTATTTACGCAAATCACCTCAGACAACCATCAATAATTGAAGCTCGGTAGAGATGTATTAAAATGCATCTCTATTTTTTTACATTTTTCTTACCCATTAACCAAAAAACTATGCTTAAATTAATTGAGGAATTAGAAATGAAAAAAGGAGCAGCTTTTCTTGCAATTCTTGTTCTCGTTTTTACGAGCGCAGTTTTAGGCGCCTTACTAGGAGGAAAATATGTCTATTCACGCTTGAATGCTCAACCTACAAATCCAGAGAATGTATATCCGGAGGTTGCTATTACTCAGCCCGCTGACCAAATTTCATTTTCAATAACTGATATTAATACCTTGATTACGGATGTTGTTGAAAAAGTTGAACCTTCAGTAGTGAAAGTAGTGGGTGTAATTCCCGGGCAGCAATCATTTTTTGGCATGTCAGATGATCAGCAGGTAAGCGGGAGTGGATTCATTGTAACCGGTGATGGCTACATTGTTACTAATAACCATGTAGTTGACAGTGTTAATCAGATTAATGTCATTCTCAGCGATGGCACAACAATCCCCGCAAGAATTATCAGCACAGATATATTTGCTGATTTGGCAGTGCTTAAGGCAGATGGAAAAATGCCAGGTGTTGCGGAACTCGGTGATTCAGATATCTTGAAGCCTGGGGAATCGGTAATTGCGATCGGGTCTCCCTTGGGTGATTTTCGAAATAGCGTTACTGTGGGCGTGATAAGCGCCACCGGCCGTACACTGGATACTGGTAATGGGTACGAGATGGAAAACCTAATCCAGACAGATGCGGCTATCAACAGCGGCAACTCAGGCGGTCCCTTGGTGAATTTGGCCGGGGAAGTAATCGGGATTAATACCCTGGTAGTACGCGGTGATGGGATAGGTTCGGCAATCGCTGAAGGACTTGGATTTGCAATACCTTCAAATACAGCGAGATTGATAACTGAACAGATCATAAAAAAAGGATATTTCGCGCGGCCGTATATGGGTGTTCAGATCCAGCATATTAATCCTTCAGTTGCAACCCGTTATAACCTTCCAGTGGATTGGGGCGCATATGTGGTGAGAATTGGCAGCAATTCACCCGCATTAAAGGCAGGAATTTCCATTGGAGATATTATTTTGCGCATAGGTGGAATTGCTTTGAATGAAGATACGCAGTTCGTCAATGCCCTGTTCACATACCAACCTGGTGATGAAGTTGTGGTTGAAATTTTGCGAGGCCAGGATCGCATTAGTGTTCCTGTGCGGTTGACGGAACTCAACATGCCTTAGACTGCGAAAATATTTATTAACAGGTAAAATTGCCTGATTATTTCGATGATTACTATTAATCGATGAACAGGCAAATTAGACTTTCTGATTACAAGCTGATTGTTTTCGATATCGATGGAACTATCCAGGATTCATATCATAATCTTCATCCTTACACTAAAGAAGTTTTACTCAAATTGCATGATGCGAACATTCCTTTTACCCTGGCAACAGGAAAAAATCTGCCGGCAGTAAAGTCCCTGGCGGAAAATTTGGATATTAAGTTACCTCTCATCTTGTCAAATGGCTGCATGCTGCAAACGGTTGATGGGAAAGTTCTGGAAAAATATATTTTGCCTGTTGAAATCACGCAAAAAGTAATCCGCATCTGTAATAAGGGGGACTGGGATTTGGCGATCTACCTGGATGATGGTATTTATATCAAGAAAATGACCCATAATCTTGAGATGCTGATTGATTACGGCTCTCCCGGATTGGTCGAAATTGGGGATTGGACCAATATCGCGGTCAGAATGGAGGAGGCGCATAAATGCCTGGTTGTTGAGCGCTCCTCTCCTGAAAAGGTTTATGAACTCGAAGCGGTATATGAAAAAGAACTTGGAACTGCAGTGGAATACTGCCACACTCTGGTTGGAATGCTTGAAGTGATGCCAAAAGGGGTATCAAAATTCAGCGCAATTCGAAGATTATCTGAGATGTTAGGTATTCGAATAGAAACAGTAATGACATTTGGAGATGGCAACAACGATGTTGAAATGCTCGAAGGCGCAGGGTTGGGTATAGCCATGCAAAATGGTTCTGCCAAGGCAAAGGCCAGCGCAAACATGACCGTGGCATCAAGTGATGAGAATGGACCCGCAAAATTTCTCGATAGTCTGCTGAAGCAGCATAATCAGAATTGATATCTATGTAAGGAAATGCAAATTGAAATCTCTGTCAAGTAAATCTTCTTCGGAAATAGAACTTAGTAACTATAAATTGGTTGTCTTTGATATCGACGGGACTTTGGTAGGCCCCAGCCACATTCTGGATCCTTATACCCGGGATACTTTACTCAGGCTGCTTGATCATGGTCTTCATTTCACACTCGCAACCGGCAAAAATCTGCCTGCTACTCAGCAAATTGCGGATGATCTGGAAATTGAATTACCACTTGTGCTGTGCAATGGCAGTATGATCGAAACCAGGCATGGAGAAATTCTTGCCAGATCCGTTTTGCCTTATGATGTGACCAGCCGTGTGATTAATTTATGCGAAGAAGAAAAATGCAACCTGGTTATCTACATTGATGACGATATTATTATGAAAGAAATGAATGAGGACATCTTTCCGGTATACAACCAGGTTACATACGGTATTGTGGAAATAGGACATTGGGAAACGATAAAAGATAGACTCTCAGATGTAAACAAGTGCCTGGTAATTGAACAGCATAACCCTCAAAACCTGATTTGCTTGGAAAAAAAATTAAAAAATCAAATCGGGTCCCTGTCGGACATCATCTTTACCAGTGCAAAACTACTGGAGGTGCTGCCGAAAGGTGTCACGAAAGTCACAGGAATTCAAAGACTTGCTAATAGCCTGGAAATAGGTATGTGTGAGGTGATGGCCTTCGGTGATTATGATAATGATATTGAAATGCTGAATGCAGCAGGTTTGGGTGTTGCAGTTGAGAATGGATCGGCTGCTGCAAAAGCTAGCGCCGATCTGGTCATTGATTCCTGCGAACACAACGGACCTGCCAAATTTCTTGAAAACCTGATGCGTTCAAATCAAATTAAATAGCTTCAGGCGGCTGTTCCTTTGTAGTAAGTAGAATAACCAATGATACGATCGTAAAAGGGAGGCAAGCGATTAAGCCAGCAGGTGCTGGGCCTAGAAGCATTGAAAAAGGCTCTTTAACAAAGATAAGCCCAATAGCGGCAATGCCGTTAAGAGCCCCGTGAGCAAAAACCGCCGGCCAAACAGATTCAGCTTTAAGAGAAAGCCAACCAAAGAAAATGCCAAAGGATAGCATGCACCAGAGGGTTGCAAGCAAGCCAAGCCAGGGATAACCTGGGTAACCCAGCCCATAATTATGACCCATTAGAATAACCGGCCAGTGCCAGATTCCCCATATCAAGCCTGAAAAAACCAGAGATTTTCTAATACCCGACCTGGCAAGCTCGGGAACAAGAAAAGCACGCCAGCCGAATTCTTCGCCGAAGGTTGCTACCATATTAAGCAAAGGGGCAATTAACAGGGCAATTATCGTCTGGCCAAGAGCATACTGAAATGGATTGATCATTTCTATGGAAACTCCCGCAGCTTGAAGTTGAGCGGAGAGTTTTGATAATTGCGGATCAAATGAAGCCGGGAATACCAGGAAGAACACAACCGCTCCTGCCAAAGTTAACAACCCGGGTCCAAACCAACCCATCAGCCAATATTTCCAACCTTTCTTAATGTTGGTTTTCAGGTATAAATTTTTCCAACCCATTTTGGTAATAAGGCGGGTCAGAATGTGCGCAATCGCAGGTCCCCACATATAAACAGTGGACAATAGAATGAGCGCCAGGGTAATGCCAGTGCCTTTAATCAATTCAGGGCTGTTAACCAGGCCGCCTGTTAGAAAAATAACCAAGCCAGCCGCCCACGAAATGCCAAAAGCAAACGCTAAAAATACCCAAATATTCCTTTTTGTATTATCCATCTTTGAAGTTCCTCAATATATTTTCCTTTTTGGTATTGACAATCATTTTAATTTCCTATACAATATATGTGCACAAGTATTCAAGAATGAACATTTGTGCATAGCATTTATTAATTGGAGAAATTAATTGCCGCGCAATAAAACAATTGATTATCGTCTGCTTCTAAAAGTCAGTAAATTATATTACGAGAAAGCTCTCACTCAGCAGGAAATCAGCGAGCGATTGAACCTTTCTCGACCGAAGGTTTCGCGCCTTCTTAAACAGGCAGAAGAAACAGGGGTGGTAAAGATCTATATCATCCCCCAGCCTGGAATCCATACCGATCTCGAAGATGCACTGGAAAATAAATTCGGTCTGAAAGAAGCTGTTGTAGTGGATGTCGGTGAACCCGCATCACAAAATGCAGTATCGCGTGAGGTTGGCGCAGCCGCAGCAGATTATTTTTCACGGGCTGTCAGCGATCCATGCATAATTGGTATTTCTTGGGGAACTACCCTGAGAGCAATGGTCGATGCACTGCACAGGATGGATTGCCAGAATTCCCAGGTTGTTCAACTTATCGGTGGATTGGGGATGCCCGAATCAGAAGCACATGCAACCTACATTCTGCGGCGGTTGGTAGCTCAAATCGGATCCAAACTATCAATTTTAAATGTGCCGGGAATTGTAGATAACACGGCAGTAAAAAAAGCTGTGATGAGTGATTCGCATGTGCATGAAATATTTGAGATGTTCCCCAAGATCGATATTGCTTTTGTAGGTATCGGCGTTCCCACTCCCGAGTCAGTTGTTATGCGTGACGGCACAATTCTGTCTCAGGATCAGATGGAGATGCTGATGAACAAGGGAGCGATTGGGGATATCTGCTTGCGGTATTTCGACGAAAAAGGAAAAGCTATCCAATCTGAAGTAGATAACCGTGTTATAGGTATCACCCTGGATGAATTAAAAAGATCGACCGGGTGGTGGGGGTCACAGGCGGTCCGCAAAAGGAAAAGGTCATCCGCGCTGCGCTGGTAGGCGAGCTAATAAACGTGCTCATAACAGATCACCAGAGTGCAAAAAAAATATTGGAGAATTGAGCGAGCATGAATCAACAAGAAATTATTTCATTAGCCAAACAGGTTGTAAAACTGGAAGCAGATGGTATTCTAACTCTACTTGAACAAATTGACAGTAGTTTTGTGACAGCTGCGCAATTAATGCTTGCCTGCAAAGGCCATGTGCTTGTCTCGGGCTCCGGCACTTCCCATTCGGTGGCTCGGCGGCTGGCGCATTTATTAAGCGTCTGCGGAACACCTTCATTATTAATCGATGCAGGTGACAGTCAGCACGGGCTTTCAGGCGCGGTGACTGCGAATGATGTTCTTATTACGCTATCAAAAGGCGGGAGCTCATCCGAGGTGATTTTTCTTGCAAAAGTTGCAAAATCTCGTGGGGCGAAAGTGATTTCAATAACTGAAAAACCAGAATCGGAATTAGGGAAGTTTTCGGATGTGATCTTAAAAGTTGTTGCACCGCCGGAAGGAGACCCCTTTGGAATGATTGCGACAGGCAGCTCATTGATCAATGCGGCTTATGGTGATGCGCTCTGTGTAGTATTGCTCAAACTGCGTGGTTATACCCTGGAGCAGTTTGGTAAAACCCATCCGGGCGGGGCAGTTGGCAAGAAACTGGAAGACTTAAAAATTAAATAGGATGGCAAGATGAAATCAGCATTTTTAGTAGGAAGTAAGCAATTTGAACTAAGGAACGTGCCTGACCCAATCCCGGGACCCCGTGATGTGGTTGTAGATATTGTCGCCTGTGGTGTATGCGGTTCTGACCTACGCCGCTGGAAGGAAGGTCCGGCGATCGAACCTGTTGTATCTGGGCATGAAATTTCAGGCACAGTCAGTGCTGCAGGCGTGGAAGTAAAGATCTTTGCGGTTGGCGACAAGATTGCGATAGCGCCGGATATCCACTGTGGAGAATGCTATTACTGCCGGCATGCGCAATATAACCTCTGCGATTCACTGCATTTCCTGGGGATTACCCCCGGTTATCCGGGCGGTTTTGCTGAAAAGATCTTGCTGACAGAAGAAGTACTTACCCTGGGTGTTGTTCATAAAATGCCAGAAGGATTGACTTTTGACCATGCGGCGGTATCTGAACCCTGCAGTTCGGTTTTGGCCTGCCATGACCGTATTCATACAAGCATTGATGAAGTGGTAGTGGTAATGGGCGCAGGACCAATTGGCTGCATCCATACTGCCGTTGCCCATGCACGCGGAGCGCGGGTGATCATTTCAGAACCCAGCGACATTAGGCGAAAATTGGCTGAATCTTTTTTTCCAGAGCTCATGGTCAACCCTTTTAAACAAGATCTGGGTGAAGCGGTACGCGAATTCACCAAAGGACGGGGAGCAGATGTGGTCATTTGCGCCAATCCTGTACCGGCAACACAAACGCAGGCAGTTGAAATTGCCAAGAAACGCGGCAAAATTATGCTGTTTGGCGGGCTGCCCAAAGATAACCATATGGCTTCACTAGACGGCAACCGCATACATTACAGCGAAATTGAGGTCATCGGCTCTTTTTCGTATCACCCAACCTATCACGCGCTGGCTCTCGAAGCGCTGCAGCGTGGTTTGATTCCAGCTGATAAACTGATCACAGCTATCTATCCTTTGGATGAGGTGGCAAAAGGATTTGAAGCTGCAGCCGGCGGTGAAGCGCTTAAAGTTCTAATCAAGCCTTAAAGAGGTGATCAATATGATCGGATTAAATGAAGAATTGAAACAGAGGGAATCACAAGGCAAACCTGTCAGGATAGGACTGATCGGAACCGGGCAGATGGGTACGGACATTGTTGCTGAAGTGAGTATGATGAAGGGCATGAGGGTAGTAATCACCGCGGATGCTAATTTGCAGCGCGCAAAAGATTCTTATGCAATAGCCCGCATCAAGGGTGAAGTTGTGGTTGTGGAAAATGCTGAGGAAGCCGATAAGGCTATTGCTGCAGGCAAATATGTGGCAGTAAGCGATTACCGCATTCTCACGGATGTGAAAAATATTGATGTAGTAATTGAATCCACTGGTGTTCCAGAAATCGGCGCGCGCGCAACGTTAAGGTCAGTCCGCAACGGTCACGATATGGCAATGATGAACGTAGAAACTGACATCACTGTTGGACCGATCCTCCATTGGTATTGTGTAAAAAAAGGACAGCTTTATGCATTGGCTGCCGGTGATGAGCCCGCGGCCTGCAAGGAACTTTATGATTTTGCGGACGCGATTGGATTTACTATTGTCGCCGCTGGTAAAGGTAAAAATAATCCCTTAGACAGGCACTCTTCACCTGAAGATCCGGCGGTGCAAAAAGAAGCGGCGCGGCGCGGTTTGAGCCCTAACATGCTGATTGAATTTGTAGACGGTTCCAAGACTATGATCGAAATGGCGGCGGTTTCCAATGCTACCGGCTTGGTACCTGATGTGCGCGGAATGCACGGGGTTGAAACTGACCGCGATCACCTGCATCACGCCTTTGCCTTAAAGGAAGATGGCGGTGTGCTGAACAAAATGGGTGTGGTAGATTTTGGTGTCGGTCGTGTTGCTCCGGGAGTTTTCCTGATTGTGCGTACTGACCACCCACGCCTGCGTGAAGCGATGATCCTGAGGGATATGGGAAATGGACCTTATTACACCCTTTTCAGACCTTTCCATTTGTGCAGCATTGAGGTTCCGCTCACCTGTGCCATGCTTGCTCTACGCAAGAAGGCAAATATGGTGCCGCTTGACCATTTAACTTCAGAAGTTTTTGCGGTTGCTAAAAAAGACCTTAAGCCCGGAGACACTTTGGATGCCATTGGTGGTGTCTCTTATTACAGCCTGATTGATACTTATGAAACTGCCCGAATAGAGAATCTACTCCCTATTGGTTTGGCAAAAGGCGCAAGGGTAATTAAGGATATTCCCATAGATAAACCAATCACCCTCGATGAGGTTGAGATCAAACCTTCCACCGTCTTGACACTCTGGAATCTTCAGAATGAATGGATGGCCGGGAAACTGACTGAGGATGAATTGCTGGAAAGAGTGGATCTGGTTGCTGACTAACCTGATTCTTAAATGGAGCTGTTAACCTTATGGCTTTAATTGGACTGGATATTGGCACAACCGGATGTAAAGCTCATGTCTTTGATGAAGACTTGAAATTGCTTGCCAGCGTCAGCCGCGAGTATGCGGTAGATATCCCACATCCTCAATGGGCAGAACAGGACGCTGAAAGAGTTTGGATTCTGGCGAAGGAATGTTTACGTGAAAGCGTGGCAAAAGCAGATGTCGCAGGCGCTATCAAAGCAATCAGCCTTTCAGTTCAAGGCGAAGCGGTAGCTCCGGTGGATGAATTAGGAAAAGCATTACGCCCTATGATTCTGGGTATGGATACCAGAACAGATGGACAAAACCGGAAACTTCGTGAAACTTTCGCAGCCGGCGAGCTCTTTAATCACACTGGCATGCCTGTGCATACCAGCAACACCCTTCCAAAATTGATGTGGCTAAAAGAGAATGAGCCGCAGGTTTGGAATAATGCTGCCCGATTCCTTTTATATGAAGATTTTATAATTTATAAACTCACTGGCATTCCTGTGATCAGCAAATGCCTTGCCTCAAGGACTCAATTTTATGACCTTGAAAATGACTGCTGGTCAGAAAAAATCCTAAATTTCCTTGAACTGGAGAAATCAAAGCTCGCGGAAGTTAAACCATCTGGTGAGGCGGTGGGAAGGATGAAGACAAACCTGGCTGAAGAATTAGGATTTAAAACTTCCCCTATCGTGTCTGTGGGCGGGCATGACCAGGCGTGTGGAGCTTTGGGCGCCGGATTAACCAAAGCAGGACTGGCGATGGTCTCGACGGGGACTGCTGAAGTTGTTGAAGTATCAATGGACAGCCCACACCTGAATGATAGCCTGTATCATGGAAACATGTCCGTTTATCTTCACACTTTTCCCGGATTGTATGTGGTCATGACTCTTAACCAGAGCGGCGGGTTTGTGCTGCGCTGGTTCCGTGATACCTTCTGCCAATTTGAACAGGCGATTGCTAAGACGCAGGGTGGTGATGCGTACGATATCGTGTTGAAAGATGCCGGGCCTGAACCATCCCCTGTGATGATGCTGCCGCATTTGGCTGGTTCCGGCACGCCGATGTTTGACACACTCTCCAAAGGAGCGGTGGTTGGATTAACCTTTGCGACAACAAAAACCGATTTCGCAAAAGCCATACTTGATGCTTTGACGCTTGAATTGCGGCTAAACCTGGATGTATTAAAGGATGGCGGAATAACAATTAACGAATTACGTGCCATCGGCGGTGGTGCCAAATCGGCATTATGGCTGCAATTAAAGGCAGATGTGACCGGTATTCCGGTTGCAGCACCAGAGGTCACAGAAGCGGCTGGTATGGGCGCAGCAATTCTGGCAGGCGTGGCAGCAGGCATTTTTACTGATGCTGCATCAGCAATTGACACCCATCTTAAGATCAAGAAAGTGTACACCCCGAATTTAGGTATTAAAGCGATGTTTGACGAGCGCTATGAACTTTACAAGAAGCTTTACCCTGCTGTGAAAGAAATTAACCATACCCTATAAACGAGAGGTGAAAAAATGAAAAAAACAAACCTGGCAGTACTTTACGGCAATCGGGATTTTTTCCCAGATGCGCTGGTACTGGAAGCGCGAAAGGATATTGAAGAATTGTTCAAGGAATTCGATGTTGCTATGGTCGCGCTCCCCAAAGAAGCCACCAAGAACGGTTCAGTAGAAACGTGGGCACATTCCAAAGAGTGCGCTGAGCTCTTGAAAAAACATCGCGATGAAATTGATGGCGTTCTGGTATGTATGCCCAACTTTAGTGATGAAAAAGGGATAGCTGATACACTTAAACTGTCTGGCCTTAATGTGCCTATTCTGGTACAGGCTTACCCGGATGACCCCGTGAATCTGCCGCTCGAGCGACGCAGAGATGGCTTCTGCGGTAAGATTTCAGTCTGCAATAACCTGCGCCAGTATGGTTATAAATACACCCTTACAACCGATCACACCTCTGATCCCAAATGCGATCAATTCAAAAAAGATTTTGCTAAATTCCTGGGTGTCTGCCGGGTTGTGAGCGGTTTGCGGAACTTGCGCGTGGGCGCTGTTGGCGCACGACCGAATGCATTCAACACTGTTCGTTTCAGTGAAAAGTTGCTGCAGCAATACGGTATCAGTGTTAAAACCATTGACCTTTCCGAACTTTTCGGCAAGGCAACCCGCATGTCCAGTGATAATCACGATGTGAAAGCCAAGCTTCAAGAAATAAAAGCTTACATCCCTACAACTGGTATCCCGGAAGAACCGCTTTTACGGATGTCAAAATTTTCTGTAGCACTGGACGAATGGATTAAATTCCAGGATATCACCGCAACCGCGCTTCAATGCTGGGATTCCATTCAGATGAATCTTGGAATCAACCCCTGTACGCTGATGAGCATGATGAGCAACAACCTGATGCCGTCTGCATGTGAGGTGGATGTCACTGGTGCAGTTTCAATGTATGCACTGACAATGGCCACCGGGAAACCAGCGGCATTGGTGGACTGGAATAACAATTACGCCGATGAAAGTGATAAATGTGTCTTCTTCCATTGCGGTAACTGGGCGAAGTCCTTCTACCCTGATTTCACCATGCGTAATGCGGAAATTCTGGCAACTACCCTGGGTGAAGAGAATACTTATGGCGCGATTAATGGGCGCGTCCCCGCAGGTCCGATGAGTTATGCGCGCATAACTACTGATGATACTGCCGGCTTAATCCGCACTTATATGGGTGATGGTCAGATCACTGATGATAAACTGGATACCTTCGGCAGCCGCGCAGTGGTAAACGTACCAGGTCTGCAGAAATTGCTCAAGCATATTTGTACTTATGGGTTTGAACACCATGCGGCTTTCACAAACGCGATATCAGCCGAGATCATCAGCGAAGCTTTTGGCAATTATATGGGCTGGGAAATTTATCACCATCAGGGGTAAGAGAGATTCATGTACAAATTTCATCTCTCGGATGGATTGGCGGAAAAAATATTATCAAAAATTGAAAAGGTGGTTGAGTTAAACCACCTTTTTATAATTTAAACCCCAAGAAAATTAAAGAAAATAAGGAAAAAACCAGATAATGGACAGCTATCAGGCACTTAAAACCAGCATTTTGGAATATGAAAAAGATAAAGCGCTGCAAGCCACCGATGCCGGGATAACCGAGGGTCAGGATCCGATGCATTTACTCAATGCGATCACTGAAGCACTAAATATAGTTGGTGAAGGATTCAACTCCGGTGAACTTTTTCTGCCAGAACTAATTTATGCTTCTGATTGCGCCCAGGCGGCTATTAAGGTGCTGGAAGAAAAAATTACCGCTGATGGGAAAACTGCCGAGCATAAAGGCATCATCGTATTGGGCACCGTGAAGGGTGATTTACATGATATCGGCAAATCTATTGTGGCAGCGCTGCTAATCGCGAATGGATATAAGGTAATAGACCTTGGAACGGATGTCCCCACTGACAAGCTAGCTGCCGGCGTGCGTGATTATAAAGCAGATGTGCTTGGGCTTTCAGCACTGCTAACCACCACCGCGGCTGAAATGGGAAATGTGATTAAAAAATTGGATAGTGAAGGGTTACGCTCAAATGTAAAGGTTATGATCGGCGGTGGAGCAACCAATGCCAATTATGCCAAACACATTGGTGCCGATGCATACGGCGAGACAGCAGTGGATGCAGTGAACATTGTAAAGGAGTTGATGCAATGAGCGCCAAAGGATATTTACGTAAAGCCAGTCCGCTCGAAATATTGAGTGAAACGGATGTAGAAGCGATTCATCGCGGCGCCCTTGACGTATTGGCAGTCACCGGCACACGGTTTGAAAGCGATCGGGCATTGAAACTTTTGGATAAACATGGCTGCAAAGTAGATTACGATTTGAAACGCGTACGCATGCCATCTGGTCTGGTGGAAGAATGCCTGCGGCAATGCCCCAGCAGTTTTTTTATGAAAGGCAGAAACTCGAAAACAGACCTTACAATTGGTGGAAATACGATGTATTTCTGCCCCTCACCCGGTATGCGCACCATTGATCTGGACACCTGGGAACAGCGCGTGCCGACCATTGAAGAGAATCACATGGCAGTAAAAATCTTGGATAAATTACCCAATATTAATCTGGCTGCTTCTTATACTCCATATTGTGAATTACAGGGTGTACCTGGGGTCATGCTCCTTCCAGTCAGTGCATGGAGCCGCATGAAATATTTCTCCAAACCTCAAAGGGTGGGCTCTTCGATGGAGAGCCACATCTGGGAAATGCAAATGGCAGATGTGGTGGGTATTGATGTTTTTGCGGCTATGGAAGCCGCGCCGCCACTGACCTGGTATGGTGATGCAATTGACTGCGCCTGGGCATGCGCTGAACGCGGTCTGCCTGTGGAAGTAGGCTGCGGGGCTGTAATGGGCGGTACGGGCCCAGCGACCCTTGCCGGCGCCCTGGTTCAAAGCCTTGCTGAAATGATGGCGGCAATCGTAATGGTGCAATTGGTTCATCCAGGTACAGGAATTCTCGCAAATGCATTTGTATTTGCGCTCAATATGATGACCGGTTCGCCTGCCGCAGGCGGAATAGAGGTCTCACTCTTCCAGGCTGCATTCAACCAAATATGGCGCGGAAAATACAACATACCCACCATGATTGGCGCATGCGGACCTTCAAGTTCTGAACTGATTGATGTTCAGCTTGGATTTGAAAAAGGAATCAGCGCATCACTGGCGGCTGTATCAGGAGCCAGCATAATTAATTTACATGGCGGTATTCATGTGGAATTAACCTACCATCCTGTACAGTCCATCATTGATGATGATATCGCTGGCATGCTGGGGCGTTTTGTTCAAGGGATTGAAGTGAATCATGATACGCTTGCGCTTGATATTATTCATGAAGTCGGTCCAATTCCCGGCCACTACCTGAGAAACAAGCACACATTAACCAGCTGGAAAAAAGAGCACTTCCTGCCTGCAGTCAGCGACCGGCTTTCATATCACGACTGGATTAAGCAGGGAAAGAAAACAATCCTCGAAAATGCAAAAGAAAAAATGGCGACAATGCTTACAGCATATGAGGCGGACCCACCTTTATCTGACAGTCAGAATTCAGATCTTGATCGAATTCTGGAAGAGGCGCGCGACTATTACGCGAAAAAGGATTTGCTTTAGTCAGGTGGAAAAAATGATGCTTGGATCAAAAGATGAAATTTTGAAGGATGCTGAAATAAAACTCACCCGTTTGCGTAAATATCTCAACCGGATGGGTTTAGATGGACTGCTTATCTCTACGCGTGAACATTTTGCCTGGGTTACCGGCGGAGGTGACAGCCATGTTGTGCGCAATTCCAATATTGGATTCGGCACAATCGTAATCACAAAAGACAAATCCTGGTTGGTGGCGCATTCCATGGATGCCGCCCGTTTATTTGAAGAACAGGCAGCTGGACAGGGGTATGAACTTGTCACACTGCATTGGTATGACGGGGATGTTCGTGAAAAAGCAAGGGAACTTGCAGGCGAGAAAGTCGCCTCGGATACGGATTTTGAAAATCTGCAAAATGTCTATGCGGACCTTGTGGATCTGCATTACCCGATGACTGATTTGGAAATATCCCGCACCCGCTGGCTGGCATCTGAAACCGACAAGTTATTTACTGCATTTGCATATACAGTGAAACCTGGCGAAACCGAAAAAGATATTGCCGCCAGGCTGCACTGCGAACACCTGAAATTGGGTATGGAAGTTGATGTGCTAATTGTTGGCTGTGATGAGCGCTGTTTTAAATTTCGGCACCCAATCCCGACTGAAAAACCGCTGGAAAAATACCTGATGCTTCACACAGTATCCAGGCGCTGGGGATTGCACTGCAACCTGACAAGATTTGTGCATTTTGGTCAGCCGACCGAAAAGGTTAGAAAAGTCTATGATGCCGCTGCCAATGTGGAGGCAAGAGTGTTCCTTTCACTCAAACCCGGAGTCAAATTCGCAGATATTCTTGCCTGGCAAAAGCAGTGGTACGCGGAACAAGGTTACCCCGATGAGTGGCGCAACCATTTTCAGGGCGGACCGACCGGTTATGTAATTGTGGATGCCGGTAGATGTTTGACTGGCAAGGTTGTACAGGTTAACCAGCCTTATGAATGGTTTATTACTATTACAGGAACAAAAATGGGAGAACTGGCTCTTCTGACAGAAAACGGCTTTGAGATTTCATCCTACCTGAATTCTGCTTGGCCTGGAATGAAAATATCTTCTCCTTTGGGTGAGATTATTGTGCCAGACTTGTTTATTCAATAGGATATTTTTAAAGAATAAATTTTGATTAGAAGAGATTATTGCTGTAAATCAGCCAGCTGATGGATGACCTCTTTTGTTTGTGTGTATAAATCCTTAAAGAGTATGTAATACAGATCGTAGAGATCTTTTTTCGCGGGATCAGGCTTGACTTCTTTTGTAATTGATACCCAATCCTGTTTAAGGATTCAAGGCTGCTTACCACACCAACAGCCAACCCTGCCAGGAATGCATCTCCATAGCATGCGCCGATGGTTTTTTCCGGAATTTCTTGTATGATACCGGTTGCATCGCTGACAATCTGAAGCCAGAGGTCATTTACTGCACCCCCGCCAACTGCGATAACCCTCTTGATTTCTGCGCCAGCTGCATCCATAGCCTCCAAGTTCGAGCGGATTGCGTAAGCAGTACCTTCAAGCAGCGCACGATACATGTCCCCGCGGGTATGACTGAGCATAAGACCTGCGAAAACCCCGCGCGCCCGGGTATCAAAGAGAGGTGTGCGTTCACCGCTCAGGTAAGGAAGCATTAACAAACCGTTGGCACCTGGAGGTGAGAGGGCAGCTTCAACTGAAAGCGCTTCATACGCATTAGCAGCGTTTCTTGCTTCTAAACCCAGTAAATCCAATCCAAATTGATTGCGGAACCAGGTAGTCGCCGTACCGCTTGTTGCAAGGCCACCCCCTAAAGCAACCTGGTCTTTGAGAGCCCCGGCAAGGAGCCATAATTCGTTTGTTGATTGAGGTTTTTTAATTGGCAGATAGAAACCTGTTGTGCTTCCGTACATGATCATTAAATCGCCTTGATCGATAACGCCAGCGCTGATGCTTTCTGCCAGGCCATCCACTGCGCCATAAGTGACCGGAGTGCCTTCAGGTATACCTGTTTCTTCCGCGGCTGAAGCACTAACTAATCCTGCAATTTCGTCACTCCAGCCTAATTTTGGCAATCTGTCGATATCAACAATTTCACCGGCAAATCTGTCATCCCAATCCATGGATGAAATATTAAATAGTGGGTTGAAATATGATCCAGTATGCATGTCGACTACAAAACTGCCGATCAGCCTGTGAATTAAGAAGGTGGTCGAAGTAACGAATTTATACGTTTGCCAGTAAATTTCCGGTTCGTTCTGTTTTATCCATAATATTTTGGGACCTGCAGACTGACTGGTCAGGCGAGTGCCGCCAAATGCGAGTAAAACATCCTTAGAATAAAATTTTTCCAGATAATCTATTTGGCTGGCTGTACGGGTATCAATACCATAAAGAATAGCTTGCCGTAGAGGTTTGCCAGTATGATCCACGGGAAGAATGCAAGGGCCAACCCCGCTGACACCTAATGCCTTGATTTGACAGTCAGCAGGAATTTTACTAACCAGCTTTCTAGAAAGAAACAAAAAGTCATGCCACCAGACTGTTTCCGCATTATGTTCGGCATATCCCGGTTTGGGGATTGAAATTTCATGTGGAATTCGCGCTTCAGCTAGGATAGTTCCGTCAGGTTTACATAAAACACCCTTGGAACTGTATGAGCCAATATCAATTCCTAAGAGAAGTCCAATCACAGTTTTTCACGAAAGGAAAAATTGAATTAAATTTTATCTGAGCAAGAATTGATTATAGGTTGTACTTTGCCGCATTGGTTCTAAGAAAATCTAAACCTTTGCGGGCAAAGACTTCAGGTGTGTATTTGGGCGCCCGCCAAAGTTTGGTCGCAGCGGTGATATCTGGGTTGATGGAGGTAAAGGATTCCAATGTCAATGGACCTTTATAATTGCCATCCTTTAATCCGCGAAAGACATCATCCCAATTAATTGTTCCCGTCCCGATTAGACCGCGGTGGCTTTCACTCATGTGGATGTAAGCAAGAACATCCGCGGTTTCTACCAGGGGGTTATAAAAACCTTCTTCTTCAATATTCATATGGTAAGTGTCAGCGTGAAGATTCAAGTTTTCCGCCCCGATTGCAAGGATGGCTTCGCGCGCGTCACCCAAAGTGTTATATAAATAACCTTCAGTTCTGTTGACTACTTCCAGTCCAATGGTCATACCCATACTTTTTGCTTTGGCTGCCACTTCACCAAGTGTATCCATAACGAGCTGCCGTTCTGCAATTGTTGGTGGCTGCCCGGTAAATTTGCCGATTGTGTAAGCGATACATCCACATAGATATGTGCCGCCTGCATCCTGCAATTTTTGCAGGGCTTTATAAAGAAACAATTTAGCGCCTTCGGGATTATCAGGCATATGCAATTCTTCAGGCAGCCCTAATGAAGCAACTGCTTCTATCCCAGCGTATCGCAGAACCTTCCTGTGAATTTCTCCTTCAAATTCGTCTGGTCGCAGCAATGGAATTTCAACATAATCAAAACCCATTTCTGCTGCGGCGTTGATTGCATAATTACCCTTTTCAGTTGTCCATTGGTCAATCCAAAGGAATGAATGAGCGCCAAATTTTGCCATTTTATTCTCCTGATGATAACCTTCAAATTAATTATAAATTATTCTATTTCAACAAATTCCTCATAAATACAGATAAATTGCAAATGTTATTGACAAATGTCAATAACTTGTTACAATGATACCATCTTTTTTAACCGGGAGAACGAATGAAATCCATTGCTGAAAGAATGACCATACCTGAACTAATTGTGTATGTGTCCAAATTTATGTTTGAAAACGATCTAACCGATATCGCTGGCGGAAATATCAGCGCAACGGATGGTGACAAATTATACATGACGCCAACCTTAGCGGGCAATCAATGGCATTGGGATATTGATATTGATGACATTGTTGAAGGATCGATCGTCAGAATTGATGATCTGAAGAATCATCCTCGCTTTACAAGAGAAGGTTTTTCTCACCTGGCCATTTATAAAGCATTTCCTTTTGTAGGTGCTGTGATCCATGCCCACCCAAAATATATCAATCCTTTTGTTGCCCAATCCAAACCCATTCCGCCACTTCTTAACGCTTCGAAGAGCTTTGGGGAATTGCAATATCACGCTGAAGCTGCACAGTATTCTCAGGACCAGGCAGACAAAATCGTTGAAATGCTAAAAGGCCAGGAGGATCGCATGAAGAAGAAAGCTGCCGCTGTTTTGATGCCCAGACATGGAATCATTGTTGCAAGCGCTAACCTGATGACGGCGCTAGATTGTGTTCAGCGCATGAATACCAACGCGTTCACTGTCCTCGCCCAAAAATGGCTTGATTAGTTCGAGGAAATTCGAAATGATCTTGACTGTCTGTCCAAATACTGCACTTGACAAGATAATATTTATCAAGGAATGGATACCGGGGACGCCCATGCGTACCAATCATGTTGTCACATGCGTTGGTGGGAAGGGATTAAACTCAGCAGTTGTCCTTCGCCACCTGGGAGCTGAAACGGTGGGAATGGGTTTTTTTGCAGGAAATACTGGTAAAGAATTGATTGAACTGCTGAAAGAATACGGAATTGTCCCTGAACCAGTTTGGGTTGGAGGTACTAACCGCATTGCGCATGTTATTGCAGAAGAAAAGACTAACATCCACAGCCACGTTATTACAGGCGAGGTTATTGTCTCGCCTGAACAAAAGCTGGAATTTATTGATAAATTCATTAAGCGCATGAAAGATGCAGAATGGGTGATTTTCGCTGGTTCACTGCCGCCTTCGATGAACGATGATTTTTATGCAGAACTCATTACAATTGCCAAAGAAGCCCGTGTGCCTTCATTGATCGACTCTCAGAAGCAATACATCATTGAAGCCATCAAAGCCAAACCTGATATTGTCAAATTGAACTGGGAAGAATTTGAATGGACATTCAACAAAAAAGCAGAGACGCTTGAATCTCTAATCTTGCAGGCTAAACAACTTTACAAAAATGAAGAAATAAAAAACCTGGTGATGACTCTTGGCAAAAACGGTATGTTGGCGTTTACTACCGAAGGAAATTACCTTGCCAAAGCCCCCATTCAGAAACCGGTCAACGCTGCTGGAGCCGGTGACGCCGTCTCTTCTACTCTTGCGTATCGATTATCCAAAGGGGATTCCTGGGAATCTGCCTTGAAATGGTCAAGTGCGGTCAGCGCGGCTACTGTTCTAACCGAAAGAACAGGCGATATAGAAATGGCAGATGTTGAGCGTATTTATAAAGAAGTGGAAGTGAGAAAAATTGACTAGAGTGAGAATCTAAAAAGTACTTATAAAACCGGAGAAATCGATGAAAATCAAGAAAATGTACGAATTATCACATCGTATCGATCCAGCTAAAGAAGAATATCGGCTGGATGTTGACAGTCGGCAGGTGGAAGGTTGGCCGCAGTTTGCTAAATATCCGCGCCATCCGGATGACCAGTATCTGATTACAGAGGTCACATTCTGCACCCATATCGGCACGCATGTGGAATTGCCCCTGCATCATGACAAGCACGGTCTTGATGCGGCAGACTTCCCTGTGGAGAAGTTGGTAGGGGAGACAGTTGTTCTGGATATCTCGAAATACGGAAATAATGAAGAGATTCCCCTGGATGATCTGAAAAAGATCGCAGATGGTCGAATTAAGCCAGGCGATATTCTCTTTTTCTATACTGGCCTGGACAGGAATTACTATTCCCCCAAACAACACGAACGGCCTTATTTTGCAACAGAGGCCATCCATTGGCTGGCGTATGAAGCCAAGATTCAAGCTGATGGGCGTTGATACTTCGGGGCATGAGATTCGGGAAAAAGACAGTACACCAGTAATTGGTCAACCCAACCATGAACTGCTTTTGGGGGCTGGGATTCCATTAATTGAGTATCTGACCAACCTTAAACCACTTTTGGGAAAACGCATCTGGACCTTTACGCTGCCAGTGAAAATTATTGGCTTGGAAGCATGCCCTGTAAGCGTGATCGGCGTGGATTGGGAGGAAGTATGAGTTATAAAAAACCAGAAGATGTTGCTACCCCAATCGAATTTGCGGGGCATGAAAAATCATTTTTAAAAACGCTTTACTTGCGTATGGTTCGGGCGCGTGAATTTGAAGAACAGCTTTATTACCTGTTTTAACAACCAAAATGCCGGGTACCATGCACCAGGCGACCGGTCAGGAAGCTGTTGCCGTTGGAGTGGCAAGCGCTTTGAATACAGATGATTATGTCACCAGCACCCACCGCGGTCATGCCCATTGCATCGCGAAAGATGTGCCGTTGAATGTGATGATGGCGGAGATGTTTGCCAAACGCAATGGTGTCTGCAAAGGAATGGGGGGGTCAATGCACCTGTGCGATTTCAGCCGCGGGATGTTAGGTGCGTTTGGGATAGTTGGCGCGGGTATACCCATTGCCACCGGTGCAGCATTATCATCTGTTGTTAAGGGAACCACCCAGGTAGCAGTCAGCTTCTTCGGGGATGGGGCGATTAATGAGGGCGTTTTTCATGAATCGCTAAATATGGCTGCATTATGGAAACTTCCAGTTGTTTATGTCATCGAGAATAATCAATATGCATTGTCTATGCCTAATGATCTGACCTCAGCTGTGACCGATCTTTCTTCCCGAGGCTGCAGTTATGGCATTCCGGGTGAAAAAGTGGATGGGAACAATGTGATTGGAGTTTTTGACTCAGCCAAACGAGCGATCGAAAAAGCCCGCAGCGGAGGCGGTCCAACCATTCTGGAATGTATTACTTACCGAATTCGCGGGCATGCGCGCTTTGAGCCTGCAGAATATCGCAATCATGCGGAAGTCGAACAATGGGAAAAATTTGATCCAATCAAGCGCTTCAAGGATGCAGCATTATCAAACGGTGTATTTTCAGAACAAGAGCTGGAAATAATTGAAAAACAGGTTGAGGAAGAAATTTCTGCTTCAGTGGATTTTGCGAATTTGGGTGAGGAAGTTGGGGCGGATGATTATCTCAAATATATTTTTGAGATGCCTTTGGAGAGTGCAGGCAACCGATGAGGAACATCTCTTTATCTGAAGCACTGCGTGAAGCGATGATGCAGGAGATGCGCCGCGACCCCAATGTAATAATAATGGGCGAAGATATTGGCCGGTTTAATGGAGCTTTTAATGTTTCTAACGGGATGTTAGATGAATTCGGACCAAAAAGGGTCTGGGACACGCCAATTTCTGAAGCGGGATTCATGGGTGTGGGCATAGGCGCAGCCCTCACTGGATTGCGTCCAATCATCGAATTTCAGTATGCAGATTTCATGTTCTGCGCAATGGACCAGATTGTCAATGAAGCGTCAAAGTTGAGGCTCATGTCTGGTGGGCAGGCAAGCGTACCAATCGTAATACGCGCACCTCAAGGTGCTTCTGGTCGTGCAGCTCAGCACTCTCAGAGTGTGGAAGCCTTTTTTATGCATACTCCCGGATTGTATATTGCTCTGCCTTCTACGCCGTACGACGCCAAAGGTTTGATGACCAGAGCTATCCGCATGAATGATCCGGTGCTAATCCTAGAACATAAATTGCTTTATGGTTCTGCTTCCCCAGGCGGGGGCAAGGCGCTAACTGATTCAACGATCAGCGAAATTGGCTCAGATGTCCCTGAAGAACAATATGAAATTCCCTTTGGAAAAGCGGATATTAAACACGCGGGCAAAGATGTCACAATTGTCGCGACGTTTAATGATGGTGCATCGCGCTTTGGCTGTTGCAGCTGAATTGGAAAAAGTAGGAATTTCCTGTGAGGTCATTGACCCGCGAACTTTAGTCCCCTTGGATGAAGACACAATACTTGCCTCAGTCAGAAAAACTAATCGTGCGGTTGTTGTTTCAGAAGATATCAGCCGGGGAGGCGTAACTGCTGAATTGAGCACGCTGATTATGGATAAAGCTTTCGATTATCTGGACGCCCCTGTGGTGAGGGTAGCTGCAGATAATACGCCCATTCCATTTGGACCGGCTGCGGAAAAGCGCGTCATCCCACAGGTTGAGGATATTAAAAAAGCTGTTTATCAAGTTTTGAAAGACTGAGATATGGCGACAAAAATATTTCTCCCACGACTGGGTGAATCCATCAGTGAGGCTGTAATTGGGAAATGGTTAAAGCAGCCTGGTGATCAGGTTGTTCGAGGAGAAATTATTGCAGAGTTGGAAACAGCCAAAGCAATGATGGAATTAGAAAGCCCCGCCAAAGGCACCCTTTTGGCTATTCTTCCAAAACCTGGTGACACTGTGCATCTGGATGAATTAATTGCAGTAGTTGGGACACCCGGGGAGGATTGGGAAACTTTAGTAAAACCCCTACCTGCTAAGATGGATTCTGATTCACCAAAAACAACGCAGATAAATGATTACGATCCAGGCTTTTTGAATAAAAGTAAATCCCGTTTATTGATTTCACCCAATGCGAAAAGAAGAGCTAAAGAACTAGGCGTCAACCCGGAGAAGATAAACCAGATAATAAAAAGTGGACGTATCACAGCGCAAGATGTTGAAGCAATAAAACCAATCCCTGATTCTTCAAGATCTGATTCAATTCCATATATTCGAATTCCTCTCAATCAAATCCAGGGAATCACTGCACATCGTATGGTGCAAAGCGCGCAATCCCTCCCCCAATTTTCAGTTTCCATTGATGTGAATGCAGAAAAATTAATCAGTTTTATTAATTCAAGGAAGGCAGCTGGAAAACCAAAATTTACAATAACCTCGATTTTGATCTGGAAAGTTGCAGAAGCTTTATCATTACATCCTCGATTAAATTCACGATTTGACAATAATGCTGTGAAGCAATTTCAGGAAGTCAATATTGCGGTAGCCGTGGCTGTTCCCGAGGGTCTTTTAGTCCCCGTGATCCATCAAGCGCATCAGATGTCCGTTGAAAAGATTGCTGAAAAGCTCAACGAGCTATCAACAAAGGCGAGGAACAAGCGGTTAGAAATAATAGACACTCTTGGAGCCACATTTACTATCAGCAATCTTGGGATGAAAGGAATTTCAAGTTTTATCCCTCTGGTGGATCCTGACCAGTCAGCAATTTTAGGTGTTGGAACGCTGCGTGATGCGATTCATTGGGATGAAAACGCAAAAATACAAAAAAAACGGATTTTCACAATTACTTTATCCGCGGATCACCGAGTTTTGGGTGGAGCAGAAGCCTCAGATTTTCTTTCCACTTTGAAGGATTTGATTGAAACATTATAAAGAATATGGAGATTAGAAAATGAATTTAAAAAATGAAGATTATCCGTTTAGTGTACAGTTTGATTTCAATCTGGGTGAATTTTCGCCTAAAGAAAAAACTGCAACACGCAGGGTAAGCGACCTGGCAATGATGTTCCATGACAATGTGGCGGTCGAAGCTGCGATTAAACAAGGTGATCCGCTGGTATATGAAATTTTCTATTATGGTTTTAAAACCTCACTTTCAGATATGGCTCTGGGCACAACTCGAATTCAACCCGGTAAGGTTGGCGATGAATATCACATGACTAAAGGACATTTCCATGAGGCAGAAAACCAGCCTGAGATTTATTTCTGCGTTAAGGGTGAAGGTTACCTCCTTATGGAAACAATGGATGGCGATTTCCAGTCTGTTCGATGGATTCCTGGCACCATCACCCATATTCCCCCGATGTGGGCGCACCGTGCGGTGAATACCGGGACCGATACCCTCGTCTTTGTGGCTTCTTACCATCTTGCTGCAGGTCATATCTATGGACCAATAGAGGAAAAAGGCTTTTTGAAGCGAGTGGTAGAGCGCAACGGAAAACCCGAATTTGTTTTAAACGAGCAGAGAAAATAAACAAACAAATTCTGAGAAATATTTTCAGGCAATTCCGTGATCCGGAGGTGTTTTGTTGAATAATGAAGCTCCCCAATACGTCTTGGCTGTTGATGTTGGAGGAACCAAGATGGATATTGCTTATGTCAACCAATTTGGGGAGTTATATGCACCTGCAGATCGCCTGATGGTTCCTTTTGATGAAAAAGGAGTGGGTAAACCAGAAGCCATTCTGGATATGATTGAGCCTTATTTCATAAGTGGTAAAAGGGAATTCGGAAAAATTCCTGGAATTGGACTCAGCGTTTGTGGTAATTTCGATACAAAAACAGGTGAAGCAGTGCTGGTAGCAAACCTCCATTGGAGAAATGTGCCTTTTGGTCAGATGGCGCGGGATCGGTTTGGTGTGCCCAATTACCCTGCCACCGATGTCCGCATGGCCCTTTTGGCCGAGGTGCTTTGGGGAAAAGCAAAAGGATTAAAACACGTGGCATGGATGACACTTGGTACAGGATATGGCGGATACCTGTTTCTGGACGGAAAACTTTATGATGGAGCACATGGATTCGCAGGAAATCTTGGCCATAATATTTATGATGAAAGAATTGGCGATCTTTGCGGGTGTGGGCAAAAAGGTTGTTTTGAAACTTTTGTATCAGGACCCGCCATCGCCCGACAAGGTCAAGCTGCAGTTAACCAAAGGAAAAGTAACTGCCTGCTTGATTTAAGTAAAAATGGGCAAGAACCCGTGACTACAAAAATGGTTTTTCAAGCCGAATCGCTGGACGATCAGACTTCAAAGGAAATTATTGAGGAAGAAGTCAGGAAGCTAGGTATTTCGCTCTCATCAATGGTTAATTTGCTTGATCTGGAAATGATCGTTTTGGGCGGCGGTGTCTGGAAAGGATCGCCTGAATTCATAAACCGAGTTGACCGGAAGGTGAGAGATTTCCTTATGACTGAAGAAGCCAAACGAGACCTCAAAATAGTCACTGAATCCTTTCCGAATTCAGCATTGGTGGGGGCTGGTGCTGATGTGTTCCTGCATACCGGGTTACTAAAACTCTGAATTCTGGCGGTGTGAAAATAGATATGATATCAAAAAACAAGGTTGATAAAAAAGAAGACCTGGTTGCCACCCTGGTGCAGGTAGCACATCTTTATTATGATGAAAATCTATCGCAGCAGGAAATCGCAGACAGGCTGATGGTTTCCAGATCCTCAATCGCCCAATACTTGCAGCAAGCGCGCGAACGCGGTATTGTGAGAATTGAGGTGGTTAATCCAACGAACAGCTGCGAAAGTATGGCATTAGAGATCCAGGATCGAACTAATTTAGATCGTGTTTTTGTAGTTCCCAGCATGCACAAGTACCACGACCTTACGATGCGTGCAATTGCTGGAGCAGCATCAACATTTCTTGAAAAAACTCTGATTGACACCGATATCCTTGGTATTGCCTGGGGCAGGACAATAACACGCATCGTACAGCTGCTTGCACCCTCAGTCCCTCGGGAAATCGATGTAGTACCACTTATGGGTGAGCGCGGGTATACCGGTACATATTCCCAGATCAACCAGATCGTTCTTCAGGCAGCAAAAAGCTTTAGCGGGCACCCTTATTTTTTGCTGGCTCCAATGTTTGTCGGCTCAAAACAGCTTCGCGATGATTTACTGCACGACCCTGCGGTAAGCATGGTGGTTGAACGGTGGGATAAGTTAACAACTGCAGTAATTGGCATTGGGGCAGTCCCCCCTCAGCCTGGCAGTATTGTATATGTCGGTACCAAATATATGCGCCAAATGCAGGAACATGGCGCGGTTGGAGATATCTGCGGAAGACATTTTGATAAAGATGGCAATCTCATTGAAGCTGAATTCTATGATCGCATGATCAGCATAAGTTTGGACCAGGTTAAAAGAATCAACCGGGTGATCGCAGTCGCAGGTGGGATCGAAAAGACGCGTGCGGTTATAGCTGCGATGCATACCAAATTATTTTCTGTCTTATTCATAGATGAAATGCTGGCTGAAAATTTACTTTACGAACTCAGGAAACCCGGCAATTAGAAATATGATGATTTGCACTGTGAATCACTTAGGGCAGCACTTGACAATGATTTAAGAATAAACTAATATTCAGATGAGCAAAATTACAATACTGAACAATATTTCACTATAAGAAGTGAACCTTAAAATACCTGCAAGATTAACAAATGTTATTGACATATGCGATATAAATGATTATGATAAAAACAATGAACTTTTTTTCATTGTCCAAAATAAATATCGGGTGTAAAGCCTGCCCCAAGAATATAATTAATTAAGTAGATATATTGAATTACCTGAATTGCATAATTGATTGCAATTAAGATTTTTTATAAAGCTGTTTTTGAAAGGAGGATTTATCGGAGGAAAAAAAGCAGGTGGTTGTGAATTTAGATATTCGAAAAATATAAAACTCTAATAGGAGAAGAATAAAATGAAAAAAAGCATAATATTTTCAGTTATTGCGGTTGTTGCATTGCTTGCAGTAGCTTGCCAACCCCAAGTAGTAACTGAAACAGAGACAGTTGTTGAGACCCAAATCGTTGAGGTTGAGGTCGATACAAGTGGTGTTACCCTAGGTTATGGTGCTCCTGAACTTTCAGGCGGTCAAGGCCAGATTATGAATAGCCTTGTATCCCATGCCGCAGAGAAGAACTGGGGTGTTGTAACCACCAACGCGAACTTCAGCGCTGAAACCCAGGCAAACCAGATGGAATATTTCATCTCCCTGGGTGTTGATGCGATTGTTACCGTCCCCGTTGACAGCCAGGCCATCTGCGCTTCAGTTACGAAGGCTAAAGATGCAGGTATCCCGTTTTATACCATTGACCGCGCACCCATTGGCTGCGAAATTGACATGGTTGTGCAATCCGACAACTATCTTGCTGGCAAACAGGCCGGCGAAGCCATGGTTGAGCTGCTGACGAAAAAATACGGCGAACCCAAGGGTACTGTCCTTGAACTGCAAGGCGACCTTGGCCAGAACGTAGCGCAATTACGCGGCGGCGGCTTCAATGATGTCCTGAAGGCATATCCGAATATCACCGTCATCTCCAAACCCACTGAATGGTCTGCTGATAAGTTCTCGCAGAATACTCTGGATGTATGCGGTTCCGAACAATGTGATGGCATTTATATGCACTCTGACTGCGTTGGTACCACTGTAGTGCTTGCCGCCCTCGAGCAGCTTGGCCAGAAATTCCCCAACACTGATCCAAATCATGTTTTCATCACCAGTGTTGACGGTTGTGCAGAAGCTCTTGATGCCATTCGCGCCGGATTCTCCGATGAAGCTTCCAGCCAGCCAGTCTCTGACTTTGGTATTGTCGTGGACTGGATTGAGGATAAAATCGTCGATGGTATGGATCCTGTTGAAGGTGAAGTTGTTCAGGAAGGCGCTTTATGGTCACCAGCCATGATTGTGGCATCTGATGTTGGTCCCATGTTAAACCTGGGCACAACCAAGGTCACAGCTGAAAATGTTGACCTCCCGAACCTGTGGGGCAACAACTAACCTTTAAGAATTGAAACAAATATAAATGAATGAGCCGTAATAAAATACGGCTCATTCAATACCCAAAATCCCTTTTCGAGGTGGATTTGTGAAAACCAAAACAGTCAATATTTTAGCTATTATTTTGGATAATCTTATCTGGATTCTGGTTTTGGCAGCACTGGCTATATTTTCCGCGTTGTCGCCAGCATTCAGAACCCCCTATAATCTTCTCAACACGCTCTATAGATCCGCTTATCTGGGTGTGCTGGTAATCGGACAAGCCTTTGCCATGATGTCAGGAAACTTCGACCTCTCCTCCGAATCTGGTCTCGCGCTAACAGCCATGGTTGGCGGCCTTTTTCTGGCGTCTGCCGAAAATGGTGGGCTTGGTTTTGAAGTTTCACCAATTGTGGCGATTTTGATCATGATATCTGTTGGACTGACTATTGGTTTCATCAACGGTTTTTTGATCACCCGGATGCGGATGAATAATTTGATTGTCACAATCGCCATGCAGATGATATTACGCGGCCTGGTTTATATTATCTCCCCTGGTGCAACTGCTTCCTTTTTCCCAAAGCGTTTACCTGGCTGGGTGGCGGCAATCTTTTTAAAGGTTGCAAGCGGAAAAGGTTTCTTAGGCATCCCAACAGCGGCAGTATTTATTATTTTGGCATTTATTATTGCTCATATTATTACGAAATATACGCAATTCGGGCGCAATATTTTTGCGGTAGGATCAAATAATGTAGCAGCCAAGGACGCCGGAATTGAGGTAGATAAAATTATCCGCAAGGTTTATCTGGTAAGCGGATTTTGTATGGCTATCGGTGGAATTCTAGTCGCTGGCCGCTTAGATTCTGCAACGCCGCGTGTCGGCGCCGGATTGATTTTCCCAGTCCAGGCAGCCTGCGTTATAGGTGGCGTTAGCCTTTTTGGCGGGCGAGGCACGATGATTGGCGCTTTTGGCGGATTGCTGCTGTGGTCAATCCTGGATGCCGGTTTGGCGATTATGGAAGTCTCACCATTCTGGATAGAAGCCAGCCGAGGTTTGATATTGTTATTTGCGGTTGCCTTGGACGCGATCAAGGTCAAAGGTATGCACCGCCGGGCATTGGAAGAAAAACTTTCCATTTCGCACATTGGCCTTAAAGATACCAATGTCGTGATTGATTAAGAAAGGGTGAAAGCATGACACCTCAAGATAACCGATTCTATGCAAAACCCCATTTTAGTTATGACTGATGTTAGCAAGGCTTTCCCTGGTGTGCAAGCGCTTCGGAGTGTGAATCTCTGTGTGCTTCCCGGTGAAATTCACGGTTTGGTTGGAAAAAACGGCGCGGGAAAATCTACCCTGATGGCAGTGCTGATGGGTATCACGGAACCGAATGAAGGCACAATCGAAGTAGGCGGGAAAGTATTTTCGTCTATGACATCCAGAGAGGCAATTGAAGCTGGCATTGCTTATGTCCCCCAGCATGTTGCGATGATGGATAGTCTGACGGTGGCCGAAAATATTTTGGCAGGCGAATTGCCGAAGAATAAAATGGGCTTTGTAAACTGGAAAAGGGTTAATCAGGAAGCAGAAGAACGCTTAAAGAGATTGAACCTTTAACCTTGACGTTACCAAAAAAGTAGAAGGCCTGGGGGTTGCCGAACAAACTATGCTGGCAATTTCAAAAGCATTATTCGGCAATGCAAAACTAATCATCTTGGATGAGCCAACAGCGTCTCTCTCAAGATCTGATATCAACAGGCTGTTCAATTTTGTGAGGTCACTCAAGGATAAAGGCGTCGCATTTGTATATATCTCCCACCACCTTGAGGAGGTGTTTGAAATATGCGACCGGGTGACAATTATTCGGGATGGCAGGGTTGTGGATACCAAAAACGTGAAAGACATTGATATCCCGCAATTGATCGTAATGATGGTCGGCGAAGGCATTGAGGAATATTCAAGAGTATCAACGCGTAAGAATGAAGCGGTATTTTCCCTGAATAACCTCACCAGGCGGGGTTATTACGAAGATATCAGCTTTGAATTAAATAAAGGTGAAGTTTTGGGCATCACCGGTTTGCAGGGCTGCGGCTCTGAACAACTGGGAAAAGGCCTCTTCGGACTTGAATACAAAGGTATAGGCGAAGTAAAAATTAATGGTGCTGAATTTACTGCAAAACGCACTATTGATTCTTTTAATGCATGGATTAGCCTATCTCCCTCAGGACCGATACCGCTATGGTATCGTTGGCGTCCGTCCGGTTCGAGAAAATATAACTTATCCTATCTTGAAGCGGTTGGTAAGGGCGTTTAGCCTGATAAACCGCAATGAAGAAAGAAAAATAGTGGAGGGTTATATAAAAGGGCTTGAGATCATGACCCCAAGTCAGGATCAACCAGTACGACTTCTGAGCGGCGGTAACCAGCAGAAGGTCGTGTTTGCCAAGCTTGCCTCAACCCAACCGAATGTGCTGATTCTGCATGAACCCACCCAGGGTGTGGATGTTCGCGCCAAGATGGATATTTTTAGAATCATCGATGAATTGGCTAAACAAGGGGTGGCAATCATTGTTATCTCCACAGAAATTCGCGAATTAATCGGAATTTGCGACCGGATTCTGGTGATGTATGATGGGCGGCTGACCCATGAATATAAGAAAGGCGCCAAGGACACTACTCCTGAGAATATCCTTGCAGCAATTGAAGGAGGCAAAAAGAATAATGGCTAAACTCAAGAAGATAGATTGGACGAAATTGCTTTTGGATAATTTTATCTGGCTGATTATTGTGGCTGTTTATATTTACTTTGCCGTAAATATTGGCGCCAAATTTGTTACTGTGCCAAACCAGCTTAATATCCTATCACACGCCAGCGTTCTTGGTATTTTAGTAATTGGTCAGACCATTGTGCTGCTTACTGGAAATTTCGATCTTTCAGCTGAAGGTGTTGTATCTTTGACCACGATTATCGCGATGTGGTTAATGGCTGTACCGCGCACTGACGCAGGCGGTGCCCAGGCGTCAGGCTTGATGGTACACCCCTTTATCGTTATACCTTTCATTCTAATATTAGGGATGCTTTCCGGCTGGGCGATCGGCCTCATGATTACGCGGCTTATGATGAATGGCTTTATCGTTACTCTGGCAATGCAGCTTGTTTTACGCGGGATTGCCATGATAATCAGCGGCGGCCAAATCATGACAGGTTCACCTGCATTATTCAACTGGCTGGGCGGCACACGCATCAGAGGAGTTCCGGTTGCTGTTGTGGTAATGTTGTTTATGTACCTAATAGTCAATTATCTGCTTAACCACTCAAAATTTGGGCGCGAACTTCGCGCAGTGGGTGCCAATAAAGATGCAGCGCAGGCTTCTGGTTTTGATTCTAAAAAAACCATCACTTTTGCTTACATCATCAGCGGTTTTATGGCTGCCTTCGCAGGCTGGATGCTGCTGGGAAGACTTGAAACATCAATTTCAACCCTTGGGCAAGGCATGACGCTTGAAACGGTGGCAGCCGCGGTTATCGGCGGTGTTTCATTGAAAGGCGGCGTTGGCAGCGTTGGCGGTGCTTTCGCTGGTGTGATTCTCCTCTCAATTATCGATAATGGACTGAACTTGATGGAAGTTGATCCATTTTGGGTACAGGGAATTCGCGGGATGATCATTCTGCTGGCGTTGCTGTTCGAAGCGCAGAAATTCCGCTATAAGCCGAAAGTTATCCATGAAGATGTTAAGCAAAGAGACCGAGGAAGTTAAGGCATAAATTATCAAAACAATAATCATAATCGCCTCTGGAAAATTGGTCTGCCAATTCGCCAGAGGCGGATTTTTATCATCTGGAAAAAACCTGACTGAAGAGGTGAAAAATGAAAGAAAAGAAATACGCAGCGATTATTCATAACTATAATTACCCGGCTGACCGGTTCAATCCCGATTATGCCAAGCCCGGCGAAAACCAACTTATTCTAAAGTTAATCGAAACCGCAGGAAAACAAGGCTTGGTCCAGGGTGTGGAAATGAATATGGATGAAACTGACGATGCATCCTGTGTGGGTATCAATAACCGCAACTGGAAAACAGTACGGTCTGCTTTAGACGATAATGGGATTGCATTAATTGGAATTGCACCTCAGCTTTGGGGAGGAATTGAATTTACCAAAGGCACCCTGGGCGCGGCAGATCCGAAAATCCGCGGATTGGCATTAGATGTGGTCAAACGGGCGATCGATCTGGCTTCAGAGGCAGGCAGCCCTTATATTAACATCTGGCCTGGACAGGATGGGTATGATTATTATTTCGAGTCGGATTATCAGGCTACCTATGATTGGTGGGTTGGGGGTATGCGCGCTGCCGCAGATCACAATCCCTCCATCAAGCTTGGATTAGAACCTAAACCCAGCGAGCCGCGCTGTTATTCATTTATCAGCACTGTGCCCAAATCGCTCATGCTGGCTCGCGACATTGACCGAAAGAACGTAGGTATCAACATTGATACCGGCCACCTGCTTTACTCTCATGAGAATTTGGCTGAATCAGTAGTGCTTTGCCAGAGAGAGGGAAACAGGCTTTTCCATCTGCACCTTAATGACAATTATGCGGACGCTGATGGAGATATGATGTTTGCGTCAGTTCATTTTCTGGCTTACCTGGAAATGTTTTACTGGCTGCGCAAGACCCAATACGCGGGTTGGAAATCATTAGATCTTTTCCCATACCGGACCAATCCTGCTGAAACCATCGGTGAAGGTGTGCGTTGGATGATGGCATTTGATGAACTGATTGATGAAGTTGGAATGGATAAGTTTGAGACTTTAATTAATAACGGCAATGCAATTGAGAGCATGACCCTCTTCCGAAAATTGCTTTTCAGAAAGTAACCTTATTAAAAAACATAAAAACAGGTTTGAATGATTTTCAAACCTGTTTTTTTCTATATTTAACTCATAGCGTCTTATTTTGTGATAGCCAGGCGCAATTCCTCATGAGATATTGCATATTCTTCAAGAGTAACCCCATTATTAAATGCTTCGGCTGCCTGATAAAGTGCGGTGGTACCGGCCTTGACACCCATAGGATGCAATGTGATACCCGTTCCTGCCAGCATCAGGGCTGCTGTGCCAAAAACCTCAAGGTTTGGCGCAAGTGTTTTTGGGCTCAGGCCGCCGGAAACCGCGGGAATCATGGGTTTGATCTTGCCCATCGGTTCGGACATAACTTTGAACAGTATTCTTCCTTCTTCAGGAGTTGCTCCTACAAGGTAACCGCCGATAGTACTCTGGCGAAAAATATCGCCGCCCAACAGGCGAACAAATCGGACGATTGCAACAGGGTCAACACCCTGTCCGGGTGCGCGGCCAAGCGCTTCTTTTCCGCCGCAATGGGCATAAATGGGAACATTTGGACTGACCTGGGTGCGTAGTGTCTGCAGACTGTTAAAACCGGCTGCAAAGAAGTTAACCATCAAACCAGTAGCTCCATTATTCAATGCAATATCAGCATTCTTCAAAAGAAATTCAGGCTGGGCTGTGATGTGGGGGGTATAAAGCACCTTTTTGCCTGTGGCATCTTCAGCGCGCTTGAGACCTTCACAAACCAGTTTCACGCGTTCACCCAGCGGGCAGTAGGGCGTATTCATCATTTTTTCGTCATCCTTGATAAATCGCACACCACCCATTGCTGCTTTAGTGCAAATATCTGCAACCTCAGCCGGTGTCAGGCCTGCAGTTGGTTTGACGATTGTCCCAATTAATAATTCATCTGATCCTGCCCCTAATAATTTTCTAATACCTTCCGGCCCATAACCCGGACCAGGCATTTTTTCCAGGACTGAATCGGGAAGCCGGAAATCCAAAAGTCGGGATTTTTCATAAGCAGCCAGTGCATGAGTGCCTCCGCCGATCATCGTCAGCCATAACGACGGGAATGATGCAGTTTCCATATTCAGGTTCGCTACCGGAAAAAGAATATCAAATTCACCTTTTCCTGGATTAGTTTCACGCACATCACCAATAATCGCACGGCAATTAAGGTATAGCTCAGTAGGCTGCCCTGTCCCTAACCAGGGTCCAGTGCTCTCGATATCCGCGATGGTTTCGGCCACTTTCTTTAAGGGCAGTGGCGACTCAACGTAATAGGTTGCTATAAAATAATCATTATTATCGTATTGCATCATGATCTCCGCTCTTTAAAAATCCTGATAATCATTGATCCAGCCCTGTTCGACACGATTTACTTCACCAGATTGTCCATTCTTCCATTGGCGGGCATATTGATTGACAATGTCAACCAATTGGTTCATCCTGTCTTTACCTATCTTCGAAAGGAAATTGATCTGCTCGTGGCCTTTTAATGCTGCGGCTTCTTTCCAAATGGCTCTGCCGGCAACAAAACCACTGGCGCCGGCTTTACAGGCAACTATCAGCTGTTCTTTAAATACATCAAAATCTACTCCAGCGGAAAGTAATACCCATGGGACAGGTGAGACTTGGGTAATATCTTCACAGGTTTTCAGCCAGACAGATTTGTCTTTTTCAAAATCAGTATCGCAGGGAAATTCCAGCTTAAGCAGATCAACCCCTAATGCTCCCAGGCGCTCGGCAGTATCCCGTACGATTTGCGGGCGGAGGCTGGCAAACTCAGCGGATTTTTTTGGAATGGAAGGATCAGCGGAATAGCTCATTGGTTCAAGCAACAGTGGGAAATCAAGCTCAATTGATCCTTCAACAATATCACGGATGAATTGTTCCTGATAGACCGCAAGTTTCTTTATGCGGGGATCGTAGTATGCCAAAAGTTTAGCCGCAGAAGCGCCCATCCTTTTGGCTTTTCCTAATGACCAATTTGGAATAAATGGATTGATGCGGCCATCCGGGGAATCCACGTAACCTGTTTCTTCAAGTGTCACAATCAACCCTTTTTGGCCTGAGATCCAGCCTTCACTGACAGCTTCAGCCGCAGCAAATTCGGGATCCAGCAGAACCGCACTGCATGCGGGCATGAGCTCGAGCGTTGTAGCCTTTTTGAATTCACGGACTGCACGGTAAAGCATGGAATCGCTGTCTTTTAAACCCAAGGCTTTAAAAAGCGACCCGCGCTGATCCAAAGCCAATACGGTGATGAACCCTTCGGGTGTCGAGATTTCCTGCAGCCCGCGTAATTTTCCTATGTTCATAACTCCTTATTTCTCCTTGTTATTTTATTTAGATTCGCGCAATTTACTTATTATATTCAAAAGCGAGACTTTAGCAGGCAGATAACTGCCCTCATAAATATCACGGTAACGATTAGCCCAGACAGGATCGGGGTATATCAATTGTGACGGGTAATCCAGGATTTCTGGCGCTCTTTCGAAAGTATCAAGTGAACCGGTGCCGACCGCGGCCAGCAAGCTGGCGCCAACTGCTGAAGCCTCAGGAACAGTCGGGGCAGATATTTTCACTCCTGTGATACTGGCTTTGACCTGGCGCAGCAGTGAATTCTGGTTTGTCCCGCCAATTGCAATGAGCTCGTCTGCAGGACGGCCTGTTATGGATTGCAGTGAATCCAGGTTTTCTCTCATCCAGAAACCAAGACCTTCGAATAATGCGATCGCCATATCCTCACCTGAATGATCCAATGACAAACCGATAAAGCTGGCGCGGTTAAATGGATGGATATCAGGCGTACCGGAGCCGTGAAAAAATGGAAGGCACAGCGGGCGATTGAAAAAATTTGAGTTGTAATGTGCGGTCAAAATTTCGTTATCAAAAAAGCTTCCCTGATTGAATTGCGCGGATATCCAATCCAGCGCTCTACCGGCAGCTTTCAGTCCGCCTTTTAGCACGTATAAACCGGGCACGACATGCGGATAGTTAACATAACCCGCCTCAGAGACCTGATTTTGCGGGTTGAATGCGTTAGTGAGAGTCAACAGGGCGCAGGCTGTTCCGCTGGAATCAATGACTTTTCCGATGCGGGTACCTCCACTGGCGAAAGCGCCGCACAGGTGGTCATGCCCACCCAGCACACAAGGCAGCCCAACAGGCAGGCTGGTTAATTCGGCCGCATCTTTGGTGATATATCCCATCACTGAACCTGATGGCAATAATTTCGGAAGCTGTTCATGCCTCAGGCCTGCATAGTCGAGCAAATCAGCTGACCAGTCGTTGCGCGTTTGATCCAGCAGCATCGTGCGGGATGCCTGAGTTGCTTCTGTGAGCTTTAATGCCAGTCAACCGAAATAGGATGTAATCGGGTACTGAAAGCCAGAATGCCATGTCTTTTATCAGGTCGGGAAAGTTTTCTTTGATCCAAAGATATTTAAAAAGCCCAAAAGAATAGCTCAAGTTTTGACCGGTAAGTTTAAATAGATATTTTTCTGAAAATGTATCAAGAATTCGAGACGATTGCGGCTGTGAGCGGGCGTCATACCAGGCAATGATAGGATAAAGAGGGTTGCCTATTGCATCAATGGGCAAGCCTGCTTCTGCAAAGCTGCTAACCCCTAAGGCGTGAATCGAAAAAGAGCTTACCGCATTCCTGATGCAATCCACAATGGTTGAAAACAACTCTTGAGGATCATGTTCATCCCAATCTAAATTCAAATGGTGCACTGGCGTTGGTTTACTGGCGGTGGAGATCACTTTTCCTAAATCACTATCCAGAACGACAGCTTTGATGCTGGTTGTCCCGATATCCAGCCCAAGAAAATTAGGCATTAATTTACCATTCCAGGTTTGACAGATGGGTTTGATTGGATAAAATCCAGAACAACCGGAAGGGCGGGAATGCCTGCGCGGCCTCCGGATTTGGTTGCTTTCATGGCTGCAGCGGCGGAGGCCAGTACTACTGCAGAGGGGTTGGTTTCACCCCGCACCAAAGCGGCCGCAAATGCACCATGGAATACATCCCCACAACCTGTAGTATCGATTGCATTTACTGCAAACGCCGGCATGTGATACACAGGGTTATCACACTCCTGGTACCAGCAGCCATTTGCACCATCGGTGATTACAGTGCATTGCCGTTTTCCGGCATTTAATTGCCGCAGGATCCCAGTTGGTATATTTTCTTTAGTAATTTGTCCCGCGAGGTCTCTTCCGAGAATCAGGTAGTCAATTGAATTCATGGTTTGTGGATAATCGGAAATTCGCGGGGATTCAATATCCGCAATCACAGGGGTGCCGTTGGCATGGCTGATCTTCACGATATAGTCCATAATTGAGAGAAAATATGTATCCACGAATACCAATTTACTTAAACCAGGCAGATGCGCGGGGATCAATTCGGGCTTTGGCGGTGCGAAATTTTCTAATGAATAAAGAATTGTTCGCTCTCCGGTTGATTGGTCGACGATAATTGCAGAATATATTGGCTGAGCGGATTCAGACATAAGACAAAGAGAGGTATCTACGTTCTCTTTTGCAAATTCCTGCCTGGTAAACCTGGAGAGGTCATTTTCCCCCAAGACATCCGAAATAAGCAGCACGCGCACCCAAGCGGGAAGCGGCTACGAGCGCCGTACCAGCCAAACCACCGCCATGCCGTTCGCGGCGGTTTACTTCAATTTTTGAATTGGGTTGGGGAAATGAAGAGACAAACAGCAAATCGTCCACAGCGATTGCCCCAAAACCGATAATATCCCATCTTCTGTCGGAATTCATGCCAACTATAATTATATTATCAGAACTTTAAGAAATCCAAGATTTATTGGATTCTTCCCGATAGCATTAATTATTGAAACCAAAATAATCAAAACCGGAGGCAATTATGATCATTAAAGGAAAGGTCGCGATAGTTACCGGAGCAAGCAGCGGCATTGGCAAAGCCATAAGTTTCAAGCTAGCTGCTTCAGGTGTTAAACTTGCGCTTGTAGCAAGAACTTCAGAAAAACTCGATAGTGTCATAAAGGATATAAAAAATCAAGGAGCGGAGGCCGTAAGTGTTCTTGCGGATTTGACCAAGAGCAGTAATGTCGAGGCGATGGTCAGGAAAGTAGTTGAAAAATACAGCCAAGTTGACATTCTAATCAACAGTGCTTTCTGGGGGCCTCCTGGAAGTTTGGAACAAACCACTGAAGAATTTTGGGATCATACACTGGACACAACACTAAAAGCGCCATTTCTGTGCACAAGAGCAGTCGTACCTTATATGAGAAAGCAAGGGGGAGGCAGAATAGTAAATATCGGTTCGAAGGCAGGAAAAGTAGGCGAAGATAACCGCACTGCATACTGTGCCGCCAAATGGGGATTGGAAGGATTGAGCGCCGCGCTGAGCGAAGAATTGACCCGTGATAATATCCATGTCCATCTTATTTCACCAGCGGCCACAAACACACCCTTCTGGCCAGGTTCAGGCGCAAAACTGACACCGGAAATATTGGCGCGTTTTGTACCTCCTGAAGCCATCGCTGAAGCGGTCGTTTGGGTGATCCAGCAGCCTGATCAAGTACATATCCCAGATGTACCGGTCTACAATTTTAGAAATCCCTTTGAAGGCAAGAGTTCTCCGTTTGCTGAATGATTAACAGAAATATTAAATAATTTTTTTACAGGGTATGTGTATTTTGAACTACTTTGTCTTTTATACTTGGTTATCGGCAAGGTGGTGAATCACATCTTTGGACTGTGAATATAAATCTTTAAAAAGTTGATAATATTGATCGTAAATTATCTTTTTATCAGGATCAGGTTTTATTTCCTGGCTAATTCTGACCCAATCTCTCTTAAGTGCATCCAAACCATCCACTGCCCCAATAGCCATACCTGCTAAAAAGGCATCACCGTAAGAGGCGCCGATTGTTTTTTCAGGTACAAGTTGGGATATTTGCGAAACATCACTAATCATCTGGAGCCAAAGTTGATTGGAAGCCCCGCCACCAACAGCCACAGCATGTTTTATTGTTGAACCTGTTCTTTGCATTGCTTCCAGGTTCATACGAATAGCAAAAGCAGTACCTTCTAATACTGACCGATACATATCTCCCCGACTATGGCTGAGCGTGAGGCCGGCAAACACACCTCGTGCCCTGGGATCAAAAATTGGCGTCCGTTCACCGCTCAGATAGGGCAGCATAAGTAACCCATTGCTTCCAGTAGGAGAAGATGCGGCTTCAATTGCTAAAGCTGAGTATGCGTTTATACCCCCCTCAACCTCATCCTTTAATAAATCATTAGCAAACTGATCACGAAACCAGGTAGTAGCTGAACCGCTGGTGGATAAACCTGCCGAATAACCATACTGGCCTTTAAAGGCTCCAGCTTCTAACCAGAGCTCGTGATTAGGAATTGGATCTTTGATCAGGAAGATGAAGAAAGCTGTGCTGCCGTACATAATCATCAGTTCGCCTGAATCAACCACGCCCACGCTGATCGCTTCTGCAAGCGCATCAACTGCGCCAAAAGTGACTGGGGTGCCAACAGGTATACCGGTTTCTTTGCATGCTTCAGAAGTAACATATCCGGAAATTTCATCAGACCAACCAATTTCAGGAAGTTTTTCTAATGGCGTAATTTCAGCCGCATATTTATTATCCCAACTTACATTATGAATGTTGATTAATGGGTTGAATTCTGTTGCAGTATGACCATCAATTACATACTTGCCAGTCAATTTATGGATTATGTATGAAGTGGATGTAATGAATTTTTCTGACTTCGTATAAATTTCCGGTTCATTTTGCTTGAGCCAAAGTATTTTTGGCCCTATTGCCTGGGTGGTCAGTCGTGACCCCCCAAATTCTACCAATACTTCACGCGTATATTTGTTTTCAAGTTCTTCTATTTGCCGTACCGCCCGAGTATCAACTCCATATAAAATGCCTGGCCGAAGTGGTTTGCCCTTATGATCTACCGGCAATAGGCAGGCGCCGATTGCGCTGACCCCTACACTCGCGATCTTATCCCCAGGAGGTATCCTTTCAGACAGTTTTCCGGCAATCTTTACGAAATCAGCCCACCAGACCGCATCTGCATCGTGTTCAGCATAGCCAGGTTTTGGAATGGACATTTCGTGATCTGAACGAGCTTCGGCAAGGATTTCACCATCAGGCCTGCATAAAACACCTTTTGAACTGTAAGTGCCAATGTCAATTCCCAACAACAGGTTTGCCATTTTTCCACCTTTTTTATATTATATAAATTCCCGGCATTTTATATTCCACTCCGTTTACATCAACAGAAAATTGAGGCCAAAAATTCCCACTTGAAACAATTTTCAAACCATCTTTTCCTAATAGAGATAATTCGGCAGTTTTTGAACCAGGCACTGTTATAAACCATTCGAAAGGAGTATTTGCTTGAATGATTTTTTGTGTAAGACAACGACCGCTATCCACAATAACATAACCCGTCGGTCCGCCTTGAAAGTGATTTTTCCATTCCTCGGGGTATCCAGCTTGCGCATACCAGTCTTTCATAAGTTCTATTATTTGAGAGTAAGACACCCCAGGTTTTGTATTATCAAAAACTTTTGCCTGAATTTCTATCACGGATTGAAAGGGACGCAGGAATTTCCCCTCAGGTGTTCCAATACTATAAAGTCGAGTGATAGGTGCGTGAAGCCCCCACTTTCTGGAAGCGGAATGAAGCATGACAAATTTTTCTATCTTTTTGTTTGTCGGCATGGGATGCCGATACTTTATAATTCTTTCGTCACTTCCCACAATCAGTACATCTGATGAAATGCCTTTAATATTCTGTAAATAGTGAAATTCGGCTGCCAAATCCAACTCACTGATTCCCGGCGTGATCTTCATCGACATCTCAATAAAAATAGAATGCATACATTGACCAAGCTCGCATAACCTTTCCATTTCTAATTCTGTCATCGGGTAATGGAGGTCGAGAATCTCCGGAAAAACATTTATTGTTCCAGGAAAATTAATATCAGCAGCCGTGTTTTTACCCGAAATTTCCAGAGCTTTATTGACAGGCTCACCTTCATACCAATGCATTTCAATCAGCTCATAACTCTTAAATGTTATTTGTTCATCTATCAGCCTCTTGCCATCCATCACATGGGATATAAGGAACTGATTATTCTTTGTCAATAACAGACATCCGACACTATTTTGGGTTGAGTTGACAACTGCCGAATCCCCGCCGCAAGTTAACCAAGCAAAGTTCTCACGCCGGGCAATAATTAATGCATCAAAACCACTTTCCGCCAGCCATGATCGAAGCTTCTGTAATTTTGCTTCCGAATCTCTAATAATTCGGGGATCTTTTCTGGATGTTGATTCCAGATCACCACAGTAATTAGTAATTCTCTGCTTTTTCACTGATTATTGTCTCTCGGCAAATTTGCGGATCGGTGAATTCATCCTGAAGATCTAAAGCTTTTGTTGAAAAACTCCAAACCACCACACCGTCTGACCCAGCCTGGAACCAATGGGGATTTGTTGGCGGGAGAGTTATCTGATCTCCGGGTAAAAGACATAATTCATTCCAATGCTTAAAACATTCAAGTTTTTCTTTTGGCACAATTGCGCGCGGATTTTTTACAGGCTCACCTGGGCGATATAAAAATAATTCTCCCCATTCCACACGAAGCGTTTCTTCTTTACCAGAATATTCCCCGATCTTGGGATGCCAGTGCTCAGGAATAATTTGAAATGGCTGCATTGCAATTAATTTAATTGCTATCAAATTGGTATTGACAAGCGTTAATATTTGAGCGCCAAAGGTATTTAAATCACTTAATCCAAAATCAGCCACAGAAATTTGGCTAAATTCTGAGTCCTTAATACGAATACCGGTTTTAAGAAGCAGATCCTTTGCTGTTTTTTGTGCAAATTGAAATGTTTTTTTAGTTATCAAAGCAATGCCTCAATTAGAGATTTAAAGGTATAAGCTGACGACTGGTTCTTAATCCAATCATCAATCACATCCAGACCAATTTTTTCCAGCAGTTTTTCAGCATTAATCACGTTAGCGATTCCTGCTTCCATTGTTTCCACAATCCCACCATCCCTCACGACAATATCGTAAGAAAACCATCCCTGCCAATCCAGCTTTTTTAGGTAGTAAAGTACTTCAAGCAGATCCCACAAGTTTACAGAACCTGGAATCATGTCCCAGTCCCAATAACGGTCATTATCATTAAAATGAACATAAAAGAGGCGATTTGATAACCAAGCGATACTCAAAACCTCTGCAGGGGTTTCGCGGGCCATCAGGGCATGGCCGACATCCATCGTTACACCCAGGTTCGGCAATCCTACCCGTTCACATAAGAAGAGGCTTCGACCCATATCTGCAAGGATATTTGCGTTGCGGCATTCATTAAGTTTATATTCCAGGCTAACCTTAACGTCAGGCCGGTATGAAGCACCGCGTTTAATACCTTCTTCCAGCCATGACCATTGATCAAGATAATTCACTTCAAAATTAAAATTGTGACCATCGATAAGAGGACAGCAAGATACCATATCCGTACCTAATTCCACTGCAAGGTCCATAGCTGTCCATAGCGATTTTACAGCTTGATCACGAATCTTGGGATCTGGATTTGTGAAAGAGCCGTTCTCCCAATGTTTTTCTGATTTTACATTCAGGTTTAATGCCGAAAGTGGTAATCCGCTTTCCTTAATAATATTTATTGTTTCCTGCACGACAGAAAATTCTGAAGGAAAAACCAACTCAATGCCAGATGCACCCTTTATTTTCTTGGCGTCTTCTAGCCTTTCAAGAAGGGATTTTGAAGGGTGGTATTCGTGAAATTTATCAGCCACACGTCCCATCATTCCGACCATAACTGAATGTTTAATATTCATCATTAAGACCTCACAAAAATTTTTATATTCCTAAAATCCTGCGTGCTTCATTGGAAGAAGCAGGTTCTCGCCCCAATTCTTTGCCAATTCTTACCAGCCGATCTATTAGTTGGGCATTGCTCTTGGCGAGTTCTCCGGGTTTATAGAACGGTGAATCCTCAAAACCTGCACGGGCATGGCCGCCATTGGCCATGTTCATCACCGTCAAGCTGATATCACTTGCACTATGCCTTGCCACAAAACAGAGCGAATCATCTGGTACGGACTCGGTGAGAAATTGAAGATTTTTTGCAGAGGCAGGAATAGCGCCTTTTTGCCCAAGAACAAAAGTAAATAAGTATGGCTTTTTTATCAAAGCTTCATCTGCCAGGAGCATCGAATTGTTGATCATGCCAGAATCAAATATCGCAATATCTGGCTTTATATTTTTTCGATGCATTTCTTTAACCCAATAGAGGATATCAGATGGTGAGTTGATATAAACTCCATTATCATAATTAACTGATCCTGGATTCAAAGAAGCCATTTCAATCTTTGCGTTCAAAGATGTTGATCGTTCTGAGGGTGTTAATCGATTAAACCCTCCTGTTGAGCCTTCAATTATGATGTCGCACTTACTTCTAATCACCGCAACAGTATTTTCGAAACAACTAATGTCAGTGGAAGGCAGACCGTTTTTATCCCAAACATGCAAATGCACAATATTTGCACCTGCATTATAGGCACGCACTACTTCAGCGGCGATGCCTTCAGGTGAAAGATCAAGGTCAGGGAATTCTTTTGCCATATAGGGCGGGATACAGGGTGCTACTGTTATTAGTAATTTATCAGAGGAAAGCATAGGTTTTTTTCCTTATTCTGCCTGAATAGAAATTATTGTTATTGCCAGCAGGGTATTAAAAGCCTCATGATAATCATGACTTGTGAACGAAATAGTTCGGTCGGAAATTCTTTTAACACCTGGAATTAAAGAAATTGCAGAAGCATGATGGTCAAAAATTGTATCCGCTTCTATTGTTACAGGTATTTTAAAAGAATAAGGCTTCACATGGCCGATATTCTTTATTGCCTCGGATGCACCATTTCTAATATTCTCCCAACTCTCAAGCATGGGAATACAAACCGCAGCTTCTCTGTCAATGGCATATTTTGTAATAACGCGTATGCATTCAGGATTCCAAATTTTGATTTCATCACAGCTTTTATCATCACCTGTGAATAAAACTACAGGCACATTAAATAATCCTGCGAATGCGGCGGAAAGTTCAGGCTCACCAACTGGCATACCGTTTACACGCCACTCTAAAAAAACGTTTGGATGGTAACAATGGCTCAAAACTCCAGGCTTTGATGGCCGTGCATGCCAACCGATAAAGAAAAGAGCGTCAAATGATTCGTCCAGGGTGGGAAGGTTGAAGCCTGGAGTTTCCAACCGAGTACGGATAAGCTTTGCATGCGGGTTAAGGCTTTCAAAAAGAATATTATCCCGTTTGAATCCATGTCCATCATAAACAACAATTTCATGGACGCCTGCCTCAAGCGCGCCTTCCACTGCGGCATTTATATCTCCAGTAGCAAGACGCTGCGTTATGCTGAATTTTTGCGAATTCTCTTCAATGTCAAATCGATTGGAAACGCCTGTTACACCTTCAATATCAAATGAAATAAATAGTTTCATTTATCACACCTCCGATCAATTGTCTCAAGATTCAGTCATAATCACTTTACAAACAAATATACATTTTATGAAAAATAATCAAATTTCTTGACTAATTATAATCCAATAATCATACATCATACGTATTATGATATAATAGATTCAATCCTATGACATTCAATACCATCAAACGACCATCAGTTGCAGAGGAAATTATTGAATCCTTCAAGGAGAAGCTTATCAGCGGGGAATTGAAACCAGGCGATAAGCTTCCCTCCGAGGCGCAATTAATGGAGCAATTTGGGGTGGGGCGGACTGCCTTAAGGGAAGCAATAAAAATGTTAAGCGCTTTGGGAGTTATTGATGTTAAGCAGGGAGACGGCTCTTATATCATGAAAAGTTCATCGGCGACCACAATGAGTCCGCTCGTGTTCGCTGTTCTTTTGGAATCCGGCATGAATTGGGAGCTTCTTGAACTACGCACATTACTCGAGGTAGGGTATTGCCAGCTTGCAGCTGACAAAGCCACAGCTGAAGATATGAGAATGATTGAAGAAGCTGCTTCTGATTTTGAGGAAAAAGTAAGAATGGATGATAGAGATGTGGATGATTTAACCAAAGCAGATATCAAATTTCATTATGCCATTCTAAACGCTACTCACAACCCAATGGTTGTAAAGATTAGTGGTGCGGTAGAGGAATTATTTTTTGGTTCCATTAAAAAAACCATATCCCAGATTGAAGGTCGTAAGTGGGGAGTCGATGGGCACAGGAATATTATTTCTGCAATAAAAGTCAATGATCCCGAGCAAATTCTCGGCGCGGTAAAGATGAGCCTTGAAAGATGGAGCAGGGACTTAAATGATTGACCTCATAGAAAAAGAAAAAAGTCATAAATTACATAAATTTATACGTTTCGGTGATATGGATAAGAAATTTAATCGTCTAATTAAGAAGTTTTAATTTTTAACCACAATTTATTTATTCCTTATCATGAAATGCCAGAAAAAGTTTTCAAAGCGATCGAAATTTTTCAAAATAATTAAAAAATAATGTAAGTGTCTAAACGACTTTATTAGATGGAATCGAAATTCTTGTTTGATTATGAATCATCTATTCCGCAGGATTGAAAGGTAATAATTTTGAAGGAGGTGGAATAAAAAAATAACCTATAGGTTTTTACTTATTAAGACAATTAAAGAGTTAAAAAGGAGTATGAAAGATGAAATCACTAAAAATCTGGTTAGTTTTGGTTATGGTAGCGGTTTTTGCTCTTACTGCATGCCAGCCTGAAGTCGTAACCGAGACTGTAGTTCAGACTCAGGTTGTTGAGGTTGAAGTTCCAGCAGAAGATGCATCGGTTCAAATTGGATATGCAGCTCCAGCGTTGTATGGCGGCCAAAAAATGATCGAGGATGCGTTTGCACAAGCCGTCAATAAAATGGGCTGGGCAATCATTACCACAAATGCTGATGCGGATCCACAGAAGCAAAATGATGACATTGATTATTTGCTCTCTCTGGGTGCTGATGCGATTGTAACCGTCCCGGAAGACAGTGCCGGTATTTGCACTGCAGTAGCAAAAGCCGATGCGGCTGGAGTCCCCTTCTTCACCATTGACCGCTCGCCAGCGGGATGCAAAATTGCAATGACGGTTCTATCTGATAACTTCCTGGCAGGCCAGCAGGCTGGACAGAAAATGGTGGATATGCTCACCGAAGTTTATGGTAAACCTGAGGGCAAAGTGTTAGAAATCACCGGCAATCTTGGCCAGAACGTAGGTCAGCTCCGCCGAGATGGGTTCCATGATGTAGTTGATAAATATACTGACATCGAAGTCATTCAGAAAGTTGGTGACTGGGATGCTGCAAAAGGCCAGCAAATTGCGATTGATGTATTAACTGCAAATCCTGACCTGCGTGGTATTTATGTGCATTCCGATAATGTATATGTTCCTGGAACATTAGCCGCTCTCCAACAAGTGCGCGGTTCTGTACCGCTGCGAGGTGAAGAAGGCCACATGATCATGACATCTGTTGATTGCGGCCCCACTGCGCTTGATGGTATATGGAAAGGAACTCATGATGGATGCGGTGGACAACCGGTATCCGACTTCCCGGTTGTAACAGCCTATATTGATAAAGCCCTTAAGGGTGAACCCATTGAAGAGGGCGAGTTTGTTCAGGAAGGCGCTATCTGGTCACCTGCAAAAATAATAGCAAATGCTGATGGCACAATGGAATTGTTCCTTGCAACACTCTTAGTGGATGAATCCAATATTGCCACCGAAATTCCCTGGACGTTAATGGACAAAGCAGGGACTGTGCCTGAAGGCACCCCGTACGTTTCAAAATAACAATATTCTTCTCTTAATCCTGCGGGCAGAAATTGCTCCAAGTCCTGCCCGCAGGACATTAAAGGTATTATTTGGTTAATCATTATAAATAACTTATGGGCAGGAATGTGGAATGAATAGTCAATCCAACGGTAACATTATTGAAATGAGGGGGATTGTAAAGAATTTCCCTGGGGTTTCCGCACTTAATAATGTTGATTTTCTTTTAAAGCCAGGTGAAATTCGAGGACTGGTCGGGAAAAATGGTGCGGGAAAATCTACATTGATTAATATCCTTACAGGAATTTATCCAAAGGATGGCGGACAAATTCTTTTAATGGAAAAGAAATTGACGATATGACTTCTACTCTTGCGCGTCAATTAGGGATTTCTTGCGTTCACCAGCATTCACAGCTGATCGCTCCATTAAGTATTGCTGAAAATGTTTTCTGTGGCGAAATGCCGGTAAATAAATTTGGGATCATTGATTGGAAAAAAGTCAATCAACAGGCAGATAATTACCTTAGAAAATTAGGTTTAATTATTGATGTGACGCGAAAAGTAGAGGGATTAAGTGTAGCGGAAAGCCAAATACTGGAAATTGCAAAAGCGCTGTTTGCTGACGCGAAGGTAATAGTCTTGGATGAAGCAACAGCCCCATTGCCAAAAAATGAAGTTGAAATGTTATTTGATTTCGTCCGCAGTCAGTGTGCTTCAGGGGTTGCATTTATCTATATCTCTCACTACCTGGAAGAAGTTTTTGAGTTGTGCGATGCAGTTACGATCTTGCGGGATGGTGAAAAAATTGGAGACTATGATATCAAAGAACTCAATCAATCCGGGCTGATAGGTCTGATAAGCGGCGCCGCTGTGGAACGGTTCAAACATACCAGCAGGAATATTGATGGGAAGATCGTCCTGGAAGTATCTGGGTTATCAAGAGCGGGTGAATACTCAAATCTTGATTTGAATCTGAAAAAAGGCGAGATCATTGGTTTAACAGGGCTTGAAGGCTGTGGGAAAGATACATTTGCCCGCGGTTTGTTTGGTCTCGAGCATTTGGGGACAGGATCTGTGAAGGTTGATGGAAAGTATTTTAAAGCAGCAGATCCAAGAGAAGCGCTTGATCAGGGGGTTGCCTATTTGCCGAGGGATAGGCATGGATATGGAATTATTGGCTTGCGGCCGATTTTCGAAAATATTACCCTTCCGATACTTCGGGAATTAATCAGCAAGACCGGCTTAATTAATCATCACGAAGAGGATCAACTGGTCAATAAAATGGTTGACAAGCTTAACATAAGAGCAAGCTCAGTAAACCAGCAGGTTCAATTCCTTAGCGGCGGCAACCAGCAAAAAACAGTCTTCGCAAAACTTGTCAGTATTAAACCCAAGGTTTTACTGCTTGATGAACCCACTCAGGGAGTTGACGTTCAAGCAAAAGTAGAAATCATGCGTATTATTGACCAGCTTGCGCAGGAAGGTGTTGCAATTGTTGTTATCTCTGAAGAAATTCATGAACTGCTGGATATGTGTGACCGAATTTTAGTGATGTATCAGGGGAAAATTACCAAAGAATTTTTGACCCATGACGAAAATACCTCTGTTGAAAATATTCTTCACGCAGTCGAAGGAAGCAATTAACCCATGAAAATCAACAAAAATAAAATAATAATTGGTTTGCTCGATAATCTCATTTGGATTCTGTTACTAATCTCAATTTCACTTTTTTCATATTTGACACCACTTTATTCCACTCAACAAAACTTTACCAACATTCTTGTTCACTCTGCCGTATTGGGTGTCATGGTTGTCGGGCAAAGCTTCACCCTCCTTACTGGTAATTTTGATCTTAGCGCTGAATCAACCCTTGGATTAACCGCAATTATAGGCGCTTGGTTAATTACCCCGGCTGCTGCGCCGTTTTTTGGCAGCGGTTGGATGCTTCCCCCTATTGTCGGCCTTGCCGCAATGTTTGCTATTGGACTTTTAATAGGGTGGATAAATGGTTTCCTCATTACTAAACTTAAGATGAATAACTTCATTGTCACATTGGCAATGTTGATTATCTTGAGAGGTATGGTTTTGGTTTGGAATGAGGGCGAATCTATTACTGGCATGCCTAAATCTTTTCTTGAATTGGGCGGCGGTTATATCGGACCGATACCCATTAGTGTGCTAGTCATGCTTATTATTTTTCTCATCGCTTCTTTCATAACCAGTTACACACGATTTGGACGAAATCTGTATGCCGTGGGCGGGAACAGAGACGCTGCATTGGCTTCTGGAATTAATCCCGATAAACGCATCCGCCAGGTATACCTGATTAGTGGTTTTTTAGCAGCTTTTGCTGCATGGATGCAGCTAGGTCGAATAGGTGTTGCCATGGAACAGCTGGGTAAGGGGATGATTTTTGAAATTCAAGCAGCGGCGGTTATTGGCGGAATATCTCTTTTTGGCGGTCGCGGGAAAATGATAGGTGCGCTTGGTGGGGTTTTGTTGCTGGCATCCATTAATTCAGGACTAAACCTGATGAGGGTTTCAGGTTTTATGATTAATGCCGTGCGAGGTGCAATTATTCTGCTGGCGATGTTAATTGATGCACAAAAAATTAGATATAAAAGCACAGGTGATAATGCAAAATCGATTTCCACAATTGAAAAGGCAAAAGCAGCATAGAAAAATATATCACTTCTGAGGAGAAATAGTCGAAATGAATTCAAAAAGAGCTATTCCATTTTTAATGGAGAATATGATTTGGTTTTTATTGTTAATAGTAATGATTTTTTTTGGAGCCCTGGCGAATAATTTTTTTAGTCCAGCTAACTTTCTAAATATTCTCTTGAATGCCTTAGTCTTGGGATTACTTGTAATTGGCCAGACCTTCACACTAATTACTGGAAATTTCGACTTATCTGCTGAATCGGTATTGGGGTTGGCTGGCCTGACTGGAATTTGGCTGATGAACGCATTTGGTTGGCCGGATTATGGCAGCGGTTTATTCCTGCCAATTTTTATTGCGATCCCAATCGTTCTAATGATGGGAATACTTATAGGCCTTTTTAATGGGGTGATGATTACTAAATTTCGCATGAATAATTTTGTTGAAACACTGGCCATGCTGATTGCACTGCGGGGTGTTATGTTGGTGATTAATGGTGGTCAGACTGCATATAATAAAATCCCTGCATTTAATGTAATTGGGCTCCAAAAGATTGGTCCGATTCCTCTGCCAGTTATTGTTCTTATTATCATGTTTGTTATCGCACATGTTATTACTACACATACCAAGTTCGGTCGGGAACTTTACGCTGTAGGCGCAAACCGTAAGGCAGCCCTGGCATCTGGTGTTAAACCTGAACGACGAATAACACAGGTGTATATGATCAGCGGATTCATGGCCGCTTTTGCCGGCTGGGTGCTTGCTGCGAGATTAACCAATGCAATGAGTTCGTTAGGAGACGGCATGATATTTGAAGTGATGGCAGCTTCAGTAATAGGCGGTATAAGCCTAAAAGGCGGCCAGGGAAAGGTTATCAATGCTTTGGGAGGTGTTCTTCTTTTAACTGTTATCAAAGCCGGATTAAACATGATGGAGGTAAATGTTTTCTGGGTTGAGACAATTCGTGGGCTTATTATTATTTTTGCTATGCTGATAGAGGCTCAAAGAGTTCGCTATATTGCACCAACAATTAAAAAGGAAGAAGCAAAAGCAATCTGATAAGATTCACGAATTTAGGAAAAAAAAAGAATAATTAATAACGCGGTACATATCCCGGATGTGCCGGCTTACAATATCAGAAATCCCTTTTAAGGCAAGAGTTCTCCGTTTGCTGATTAGAGAATAATCAATTTCTTCTAAAAAACGATTATTAATTTTAAAACCTGCGTCGCTCGAAGACCGCGGGTTTTAAATTTTTATGATTCCATCATATAAATAAATCTTTTTTCTTACTCAAATCTTAAAAATTCTTGACATGGTATATTGAAATCGATATAATGTTAAATGATTGCGCAAATGTTTGCGCAATGGTTTAAATGATTTTTTTTCACCGATTAGATTTTTCAGCGGAATACTCTTAAAGAATATTATATAAGTGAGGTTATTGTGAAAAAAACAGGTGTGCTTAATCAGGAAATTTCACAACTCATTGCGAGTATGGGGCATATGGACAAGCTTACCATTTGCGATGCTGGATTACCAATTCCGGATTACGTCTGGCGGATTGACCTTGCTGTAACTCCCGGACTCCCGGGGTTTGTGGATGTGACCAAGACTGTTGCCTCAGAATTGAAAATTCAGCAGGTTATCCTGGCTGAAGAGTTGAGAGACAAGAATCCTGAACTTACCCAGACAATTAAAGATCTATTTATTGATGCTGATTTTGTTTTTGTAACGCATGAAGAATTTAAAAAACTTAGCACCGAATCCAGGGCAATTATTCGCACCGGGGAATGCACACCTTATGCAAATGTCATATTGGTTTCAGGGGTAACTTTTTAATCAAAAAGGAGCAGTCATGTCAGAAAAAATGTTAGCCGCCGTTTTTGAAGGAGAGGGAAAGTTAGCACTTAAAGATGTGCCCATTCCGCAAATTACCAAACCTGACCAGGTGAAATTGAAAGTTGAAGCAATCGGGATTTGCGGCACCGATGTGCATATCGTCGCAGTCCCGCCCGGGTATATCGCAACTCCTGGCACAATTCTAGGGCATGAATATGTCGGCCGAATTGTAGAAGCGGGGGCAGCGGTTACTAACGTAAAGGTGGGTGATAGAGTTGTGGTGCTGCCAAATGATTACTGCGGCACCTGCACTTATTGCCAGATCCATCTGCCCAATTTGTGTGAAAACATCGGAGCGATCGGCATTCATGTGGATGGCGCTTACGCGGAATATAACGTGGTTGCCAGCAAACTGGCTTTTAAAATGGATGACAGTGTACCCATGGAGCATGGTGCGTTTGCCGAAATGCTGGCAGATGTTGTTAATGGCACTAATAAAGTGCGCCTGCAGCCTGGAGAATCTGTTGTTGTCATCGGGGCAGGTCCGATTGGTCAGCTATATGCCCAAATGTTTAAAGCCGCAGGCGCTGGCAGAGTCATTATCGCGGACATGTCTGATTATCGGTTGGATTACAGCCGCAAGATGGGTTTTGACCTGGTTGTCGACCCTTCCAAAGAAGATTTTGAAAAATATGTAATAAAACATACCGGTATCGGCGCGGATGTGGTTGTTGATGCGGCTGGTTCCGGGTTGGCAGATGCCATCAAAGTGGTTCGCAAGGGCGGTAAGATAGTTGCTTTTGGCGTCAACACTCAGTCAGTCGCGACATTTCCTCAAAGCCAGGTCACATTCAAAGAAATTACTATATTTGGCGCATGGCTTGCCAATGCCACTTTTCCCGCTGCGGTAAAAGTTCTTGAAAGCCGTGTACTTGACCTGGATGGGTTGATCTCCCATAAGATGCCTTTAAAGGATCTCCATCAAGGGCTTGATCTGCTTGCCCAGCGCAAGGCCATGAAAATCGTTGTTTATCCTTAGGGGTAAAAATGATCGAAAAAACTCGCTGTGAAACCATAGCCAATATCGAAGGGAAAGCCCGCATGATGCGGAAACTTTCAATAGATATGGGCTTAGTAGCAGTCAATGCAGGCGCCGGGGCGCACCTGGGCCCTGGTTACTCAATGACCGATATCACTGCATCCTTATATTTTCACATCATGAAGCATGATCCCAAGAATCCGCAATGGGAAGAGCGCGACCGATTTATCCTTAGTAAGGGACATGGTGTCTTGGGGTATTATCCGGCGCTCGCACTGGCAGGATATTTTCCCGTTGATCAATTACTTACATTTGATACAGATGAAAGTGATCTGGTTGGGCATCCCTGCATGAATCTGCGCTATGGGATTGAAGCCTCAACTGGTTCTCTAGGCCATGGTCTGCCTATCGCGGTTGGGTATGCTTTGGGCGCCAGATTGGATAGAAAGAATTTTTCTGTCTACTGCCTTTTAGGAGATGGTGAATGCGATGAAGGTTCGGTTTGGGAAGCAGTCATGGCTGCCAATCAGTACCGTCTGGATAACCTGGTCGCAATTGTGGACCGCAACCGCCTTCAAAGCGATGGCTTAAGCCGCGAAATTATTCAAATGGATGATATGGCCGAAAAATGGCGCTCTTTTGGGTGGCAGGTACGCGAGATTGATGGCCATAATGTTGGTGAAATTATTGATGCCCTGCATATTAAGAGTCGACCGGTGGGGAAGCCCTATGTGATTATTGCACATACCATCAAGGGAAAAGGAGTTTCATTCTTTGAAGATGATAACGCCTGGCACTATGGCAGATTGACTAATGAGCAAGCTCAACAAGCATATTCAGAATTAGGTTTTTCTGCAGATGGGAAGGAGATGGCGAAATGTTAACTGTCAATGCAACCACCGCCAAAAACTGGTCTGAATTAGGTGAACGGGGGACTTTTGGAAATACCATAATTGAAGCCGCAAATGAGATGCCTGAGGTTGTTGTGGTCACCGCTGATCTGGCTGATGCCACCAAGGTTAGAGAGTTTTCTAAGACATTTCCAGAGCGTTTTTTTCAAGTCGGCATTGCTGAGCAGAATATGGTTGGTGTGGCTGCCGGTCTGGCGCTTTATGGGAAAACAGTATTTGCAACCAGTTTTGCCTGTTTTTCCTCCATGCGGGTATGCGAACAAGTTCGCACTGATGTTGCTTATCCAAAACTGAATGTGAAAATAATAGGTTCGCACGCTGGATATGTGATGGGCACTCTGGGCACCACGCACTATGCCATTGAAGATATTGCCATCATGAGGGCTATTCCAAATATGGTGATTCTATCTCCGGCGGATGGAGCGGAAGTGATGAAAGCCACTTACGCTGCGGCGAGATATGATGGGCCGGTTTACCTGCGTTTTACCGGAGGTGAAAACCATCCCATCGTCCATACAGAAGAATTTGATTTTGAAATCGGGAAGGCCATCACTCTTAAAGAAGGTCGAGACCTGACAATAATTGCAACCGGCTCGTTGGTTGCGGAGGTATTGGGTGCGGCCCAGCTTTTGGAAAAAGATGGCATCTCTGCCCGCGTGCTGGATATGCATACCCTTAAACCTTTGGATGTTGAATTGGTCAGTAAGGCTGCCAGAGAAACTGGCATAATCTTTACCGCCGAAGAACATAATATCATCGGCGGATTAGGTTCTGCTGTTGCTGAGGTTATGGCAGAGGATGGTTCGGCCGCCACACTAGTACGAATTGGTGTGCATGATGAATTTGTGCATATTGCGACGTACCATACACTTCTTGAACGCTGCGGCTTTACAGCGCAAAAAATTTACCAGACCATAAAAACTAAACTTAACTAAATATGCTGGGAAGAGAGAGGGTTTACAAAGCAATTGAACATAAGACGGCGGACCGTTTTCCTTTGGCGTTCGATGCAACTTATGAAGTTATTGAACGATTAGTGAAATATTTAGGAATTGATAAAGAAATACCTTCCAATCCGTCTAGTACAAGCACATATTCAACAAAGGTTGGATTCAGAGAATTTGGGACGGACCATGAGATAGCCCTTCGAAAAAAATTAGGTGCAGATGTTGTAATTCTTGGTTGCCCAACTTCGAAGAATAAAACTATTGGTAATTGGTATGGTTTTCCTTTGATAAAACGTTTAAAAGACAACACAATAGAAGGAGCATGGGGGATTAAAGTTTAAAGAATTTGCTTACCCGTATGGAACATATATTGAAATGTATGATCCACCGCTTTCAAAAACAGATGACTATATGACAATCGCTTCTTATCCCTCTCCTGATTTGGATTTGTATGATTACGCTTCATTAACAGATTTAGTTAAAAAATTTGATGGCTTTTTTACTTTTGTAATGATGAATGGGTTTCATGATATCTCCAGGTTTATCCGTGGAACAGAAAAATTATTTATGGACTTATTAATTTCACCAAAATCTGCGGAAGGTTTATTAGATAAAGTATGTGATTTTAATATTGCTTATTTAAGAAAATGCATGGAAAAAGTTAATGGAAAAATTGATGGTGTTTTCTGCGGGGATGATTTTGGATCGCAAAATGGAATGATGATAAGCCCAAAAATGTGGAGAGAATTTATTAAACCACGTTATGAAAAAACTATATCCATAGTGCATAGTTATGGGCTGAAGTATTGCCATCATTCCTGCGGCGGAATTCGGCCAATTATTCCTGATTTAATTGAGATAGGTGTCGATATCCTTAATCCAATCCAACCGAAAGCATCCGGTATGGATCCAAATGAATTGGGAAATGAGTTTGGCAGAGACATCGTTTTCTTTGGCGGGATAGACGAACAGGATACTCTGCCACATGGAACCGTAGAAGATGTGAAGAAAGAAGTAAGACAAAGAATATCAACGTTGGGAAAATATAACAGTTATATCGTATCGCCTTCACATGATTTTCAGCCCGATACTCCTATTGAGAATGTATTGGCGATTTATGAAGAAGTACTGAATAAAAAATTTTGATAATTGAGGAGGTTTATTCATGCTAGGTGTTCACTTTCTCGGTAATGGAAAAATTTCAATGGATGAGGTTCATACGCCTGAGCCCAAGGGTACAAATGTAGTGGTTAAGGTTACTGCTGCTGGGATTTGCGGTACCGATAAACATCCGCTGCTCGAAAATGGTCAGGTGACAATTCCAGGCCATGAGATTGCTGGTGAGATTGTTGAAGTAGACCGCCCTTCATGGGCGCGTGTGGGCGATAGGGTGGCGATCAACTGCCACATCACTTGCCGCGCCTGTGAACACTGCCTGAATGGCGACCTGTACTTCTGTGATCAGCTCCAGTCGCCCGGGTTTGAATGGGATGGCGGCTTCGCGGAGTATCTACTAATTCCCGAGGATAACTGCCACCCTCTTGCGGAGGACATATCTGATGAAACCGGCGCACTAATAGTAGATGTGTTGGGTACAGCTTTTCGCGGGGTTAAACGTGCGGGACTTAAACCTGGCGACCAGGTTGCGGTTTGGGGGGCAGGGCCAATTGGTTTTGAAGCTGCTGCAGTGGCTTCTTATCTGGGGGCAAGGGTGGCAGTCTTTGACATGAACCCATACAGGCAGGAGATGGCTGCGAAGTTCAACCATCCCGAGCTTATTTTGGATCCAACCGAAAAAGATGTCGACGCAAAAATAAAAGATTGGACTAAAGGGAAGGGACTTGATGTGGGTTTTGAATGTGTCGGGAATGAAAAAGCTGCTCATCAAGCACTTAAATTGATAAAAAAACGAGGCACTCTGGCTATAATCGGCGTCAGCCACAGTCTTACCTTGGATCCCTGGGAAATGATCCTGCGGGAATTGACTATTTACGCTTCTCGTAATTTTAACACTCACGATTTCAATGAAATGGTTTCCATGATCCGCAGAGGATTGTGGGCGGATAAAGTGGTGACGCACCGCTTTCCTCTTAAAGACGCAGAAAAAGCTTTTGAAGTTTTTCTTTCAGAAAAGTGCGGAAAAATTTGTTTCACTGCATAAATTATTCATAAGATCAGCAGATGCTTGGGCAAAGAATTGCTTGACAAGATGATATATTAAAATGTATACTAATTATGAAAATAATTGCAATGATGAACAAATGTGCATTTACAATATTTGTAAAGGAATTATGATGGGGTTGGGTGAGTCGGAAGAAATCCTATCTGTAAAAATGGGTGCTTTGCAGAACCGTTTAGGAAATTGACCAGAAAAAAATGTCAACAATTAAAGATGTTGCAGAGAGAGCTGGCGTATCCATCACAACTGTATCGCATGTGATCAATGACACGCGATTTGTCAGTGAGGACCTTCAAAAACGTGTATATGATGCCATGCGTGAACTTGATTATCACCCCAACACGCTTGCGCGAAGTTTGCGCAGCGGACGCACAAAAACAATCGGTTTGATCGTGCCGGATATCTCAAATCTCTTTTTTGCTGAAACTGCCCGAAAAATTGAAGACAGGGGACTTGAGCACGGTTACAGTGTCATCTTGTGTAATACCGATGACGAAGGCAGCAAAGAGTCGGAATATATTAATGTACTTATTGCCAAACAAGTGGATGGCATCATTTTTATTTCCGCCGGTTTTAGAGGAGAGAACCTGCAAAAGCCCTTGAGTAATAAGATCCCGATCGTAATAGCCGACCGAGATATTGTTGAAGTCCCAGCAGATGTTGTGCTTGTAAATAACCGACAGGGTGGATACCTGGCAACAAATTATTTGATCGGACTGGGTCACAAGCGCATAGCCTGTATTTCGGGCCCTTCTCGCCTGACACCCAGCGCGCAGCGTATTGAAGGTTACCGCCAAGCATTAAAAGAAGCAGGACTCGAAGAGAATGGTTCACTTGAAATTGCCGGCAATTTTAGGTATCAGGGAGGTGAATCTGCCATGATGAAATTACTGGATGGATCAGACCAACCCACCGCAGTCTTCGCGTGTAATGACATGATGGCCTTAGGAGCGATGCGGGCGATCAACAATCATGGATTGCGGGTCCCGAAAGACTTTTCGCTGGTCGGTTTTGATGATATTCCCATTTCCGAGTGTGTGTATCCATCGATAACAACTATTGCGCAGCCGATTAAAAAGATGGCAGATATTGTTGTGGATTACCTTGTGGAACGGATTGACATTAAATCCAACAGGAAAATTAAGGAAATGCCAGAATTTAGAAGGACAATCCTTGAGACCCAATTAGTTGTACGAGATTCATGTTCAACCCCTGTAATTTTAAAATAAATAAGAAATTTAATTCAAGGAGATACCAACAAGTGGCTACTAATTCAAAGATAAAAAACGGATCAGGCCTGAAAGGTTTTCTCAATCATATTCTAAACTTTGATGAATTTGGCGTTTTTTCAGGATTGCTGGTCATCGCGCTTGTACTTACTATTTCTTCTCCCGATAAATTTGCTAATGCCACCAATTTACTTATCGTTTTCCGCCAGGCAACAAGCATGGGCATCATGGCATTGGGCATGGTCTTTGTTATTTCAATGGGTGACATAGATCTGTCAGTTGGCAGTATTTACAATGTTGTTCTTATTATGACCACCTGGCTGATGACCGAAAATGGTTTAAGTATGAGTATTTGGCCTGCGGCAGTAATGGGAATGCTTGTAGGTGCAACATGCGGCTTGATTAATGGTTCTCTTATTATTGGATTAAAAATCCCGGCTATTGTTGTCACGCTTGGAACGATGAGCATTTTCAGGGGTATAGGGCTGGTGATTTGCCAATCCCGCCCGATCTATCAATTTTCAAAGGATAATGCTTTCTTTGAAGTGTTGGGTGGTAACTTTGGGCGTATACCAGCGAGCATTGTGATCTGGTTCATAATCGCTTTCTTTCTCAACATTTTATTTTCACGCACACCCTTTGGAAGGCGAATTTGCGCCATTGGAGGCAACCTGCAGGCAGCAAAATTTGCCGGTATCAAGGTTGATCGGACACGCTTGTTAGTAATGACGCTGAATGGTTTTGTGACATCATTGGCTGCTTTGACAGCTCTTGCTTTTCACCAGGCATCTGACCCCAGCCTGGGAACCGGTTATGAAATGTTTGCCATTGCTTCAGCCATCATTGGCGGAACTGCACTTTCAGGTGGCAAGGGTTCAATTTACGGAGCGATGTTAGGTTCATTGATAATCGCTGTAATCCGTAATGGCGTAGTAATTCTGGGACTTAATATTTACTGGAATAATACGGTTACTGGCGCGGTCATCATCATTGCAGTGGCCGTTGACTATTTCGTCAAACGGAGAAGTAAAGCTATGCTCTTAATCCATTAGGGGGATAAATGAATTGCCATGAAAGGAGGTTTATGCAGGATTTCAAGTTTTTGATGGGTAAATAAAATAAAAAAAATAAATATAGGAGAAAAAGATGTACAAAAAATCAATATTTGTGATAAGCGCTTTATTGGCATTCGGGTTACTTTTAGGTGCCTGCGCTCCCGCTGCTGAGCCCGCCGCTGAAGAAGCCGCGCCCGCCGCTGAAGAAGCTGCGCCCGCCGCTGAAGAAGCTGCGCCCGCCGCTGAAGAACCACTCTATTTGGGTTATGTCATGCATGTTCCAGTTCCTTTTACCGATGCAATCCGTCGAGGTGCTGAACAAGCTGGAAAAGACATGGGGATAAATGTAGAAGTTGTTGTCCCAACAACGTTTGACCCAGAACAGGGTGTGGCTCTGCTTGAAAGCCTGGTAGCAAAAGGCGTTGATGATCTGGCTGTCATCCCCCAGGGTGAAATTTGGGTGAAAACAATCAATGATGCTGTTGATGGTGGTTATCATGTTATGACTGCCAATGTGACTGCCCCTGGTTCAAAGGCTTATGCCTTTTTTGGCGAAGGATCTTATGGCAACGGACTTCTGTTAGCCAAAGGAACAGCTGAAGTTTTAAAAGCCAAAAACATCACCAGCGGGAAGGTTATGATTGGCCTATGCGCTCCTGGTATTGGTGTGCTCATTGACCGATATAATGGATTCGTTGATGGCCTTAAGGCAGAAATGCCCGATGCGACCTTCGAATACTCCGACATGCTGGATGTTACTTCAGAAGCCGGAACCAATTACACTGCATGGGAAAACATCCTCTCAGCTAACCCAGACATGGTAGTTGCGGCAGGCCTTTGCTCAATCGATATCCCCAACCTTGCGAACCTGAAAGACAAGACCGGTGCCGATTTTGTGGCTGTTGGCGAAGACCTAGTCCCCGAATCACTGGATGCTATCAAAGCGGGTAAAGCTGAAGTAACCGTTGGACAGCACCCGTACCTGCAAGGCTATCTGCCCATCATGGCTCTATACCAAGGTTGGACTGATGGCACTTTCGTTGAGGGTTGGGTGGATGTCACCAATGAGTTAGTTACCCAAGCCAATGTTGACGAGTTTGTCGCCCGTGAAAATGATCCTGCAGTTGAGCAGGCATGGTACGCTGACTTTATCGCTGAGAACTTCCAAGAACTGAAAGCATTACCTATTGAATGCGCTTCCGGCATTCCAGCAGATACCTGCAAATAATCTAGTACTCAGTAATACACTGTTTAGGGGAAGGAAATCCCTTCCCCTAAATGAAGAAAAGCAATTATTCGTTACTTTATTAAATTATTTTATGAGGTAAACCAATATGTCACAGGACCCAATCCTCAAACTGAATAACATCACAAAACGATTTGGCGGTGTTCAAGCATTAAAAGATGTAAGCTTTGAGGTTGAACGCGGGGAAGTACATGCCATCCTTGGTGAGAATGGCGCGGGAAAATCAACTATGATGAAAATATTGGCAGGTGTCCATCCCCAGGATACCGGTGAGATTTTTCTTAATGATAACCTGATCGAAATAAAAACCCCTGTTGACGCACAGAAATTTGGAATCGAGATTGTATTTCAGGAATTGAACCTCTTCCCGCAATTGAGCATTGCGGCCAATATTTTTATTAATCGTGAACCTTTACATTCAGGTATGCTTGATAACGCATTAACGGAGAAAGAAAGTGCAAAATATCTCAAAATGTTGGAAATAAATATCGACCCAAAAACGATTGTGGGCAAACTGGCGCCGGGCGAAAGGCAGATGGTTGAAATTGCCAGGGCATTGGGGCATAACGCAAAAATTCTGATTCTGGACGAACCCAACTCTGCATTAAACCAGCAGGAAACCGAAGAGCTTTTCGATATTATCCGCCAGCTTAAGAAACAGGGTGTAACCGTGCTTTATATTTCTCATCGACTTGAAGAGGTCTTTGAAATCGCTGACCGTATCACTGTTTTACGCGACGGCTGTTATGAAGGCACCTGGAATATAAAAGAGACCAGTATGGAGATGATTGTCACCAAGATGATCGGACGGAAACTTGAGGAGACATTCCCTGAATGGGAGCCAATTGGATGTGATTCACCGGTTGCTTTGCAGGTTGTCAACCTGAGTAAGGATAATAAACTCTTTCCCCTGGATTTTGAAGTTCATAAGGGAGAGGTATTGGGTTTTGTGGGGCTGCAGGGTTGCGGGATTGAAGACATTTTTCATATTCTTTTTGGACTGGAAAAAGCAACTACTGGCGAAATTCGGTATGACGGCATAACCAAGTTGTCTGAGAAACCAAGTGAAGCCATTAAACGCGGTTGGGCATTGATACCTGCTGAACGCCGAACCCAAGGGCTGATTATGAATTGGCCAATTAAATCTAATATCAGTATAGTGGTATTAGACAATCTGCTGGGCATGTTTGGCTTGATCAATAATAAAAAAGAAAAAGAATTGGTGGAAAATTCGGTTGAAAAATATCGGATTTCTACTGATAGCGTAAATAAGAAAGTGACTGATCTGAGCGGGGGTAACCAGCAGAAAGTTGTTATTGCCAAATGGCTTTCCAGTAAACCTAATATTCTCATAATGAATGACCCAACCCGCGGAATTGATGTTGGTGCAAAGGCGGAAATTTATAAATTGATCCGCGAATTGGCCAGCCAGGGAATTGCGATCCTGATTACTTCCTCAGAAATTGAAGAGGTCATAGGTCTTTCTGATCGGATCATCGTCCTTTATAAGGGTAGAAAAGTTAAAGAATTCAGCTGCCATGAAGCCGAGAAGGAAGAGGTAATGGGGTATGTCGCGGGCAGTGCACTGGTTGAAAAAAGTATTTGAATTTTAATTCAGGTGCCGGAGTCGAAATGTGATTAAATACGAGGAGATCACTTTCTTCAGTAATGGAATTCCTGTTTCCGGCACTTTTTCCAGAAACTCTGATTGGCCGGAACCCTGTCCGGCAGTAATACTAGCCCATGGTTATGCCAATTATCGTGGGGAGTTTGGCGGATTTGATGAACTTGCGCGCATTTTGAATGACCATAATATATCCGTGCTTCAATTTGATTTTCGCGGCTGCGGAGATAGCGGGGGAGTTAAAGGAAGAATGATGTGCGCTACAGAATGGCCAACTGATTTGATGAATGCGGTCACTTGGCTGTCTTCGCGTGAAGAAGTCAATCAAGATCGAATAAGTGTAATTGGCCAAAGTATGGGTGCAACAACTACAGCTTATGTATCCTCTTTGGATGAACGCATTGCATGCGCAGTATGTATGGCTCCAACAAGCAATGGCCGGCAGTGGCTCGAAGAGATATGGGTTTCATCTCGTGGAAAGGCGGCATGGGAAGGCTTTTGGAAGGAAGTAACCGCAGACCGTGTTCGGTGTGCCCTAACCGGAAAATCACAGATATTACCCATATATGAACTATTAGCGATGGACAATGCAGGCAAAGAGAATTGGATATCACTGAACAAGCAATACCCAAAATTTCTAATGGAAGCACCTTTGGAGTCAATTGATAGTGTTTCGTATTTCCGCCCTATTGATGTTATTTCAGCAAGCAAGTGTCCCCTGCTTTTTATACATGGTCTTGAGGATGGTTTAGTTCCTAATAAAAACTCGATTGAATTATTTGGGAAGGCAAATGAACCCAAAGAGATATATTTAATTCCCGAGGCAGGCCACGATCTGCCAATTGGCAACTTTAAAACCATTGTCCAAAATAGAATTCTTAAGTTTCTTGAACAATATTTGAGGAGAAAATGACCACACACCGTGAACGGGTTTTAATGGCAGTCAACCATCAACAACCGGATTTAATTCCTATTGATTTGGGTGGTATACGCTCGTCAGGAATTATGGCAATAGCCTATAAGAAATTAAAAGAATACCTGAAAATCACCACAGGCGATATCTATGTTTATGATTTTATTCAGCAGATTGCTGTTTCCGAAAAACCTGTGCTTGATAGATTTGGCATTGATACAATCGAATTGGGAAGGGGTTTTTTGACCAAGGACTCTGATTGGAAAGATTGGGTTCTACCGGATGGCACGCCCTGCAAAATTCCTGGCTTTATCAACACAGTTAAGATCGGCAGCGATTGGCATGCAAGACATTCTGATGGTACAACGATAGCAATTCAAAAAGAGGGCTGCCTATATTTTGAACAAACCATCAGACCAAGTGCGGGAAAAGACGACAACAATTTCTCTGACCTTGTGGCCGATTTGGATAAAGTCATGTGGGTTCATCTACCCACACCTCCTGCTGTAAATTTCGACAATGAAGAATCATTGAAAGAACTTGAACTGGGTGCGAAAACCCTCCGGGAATCTACAGACAGGGCGATAATTGGACAGTTTGGCGGAAACTTCAACGAACTCGGTCAGATGTTGTATGGCGTGGGAGAGTTCCTGATGATGATGGCCGCGGAGCCGAAACGTGTGCATGGATTATTTGATGCATTGCTTGAACTTCATCTGGCAAATTTGGAGAAATATCTAAAAGCAGTAGGGCCATATATTGATATCTGCCTGTTCGCAGATGATATCGGCATGCAATCCGGTCCGCAGTTTTCCACAAAAATGTATTACGAATTCTTTCACCCGCGCTATAAAATTTTATGGGGCAGGGCGAAGGAACTCGCGAATATAAAAACCTTGCTTCATTGCTGTGGCGGGGTTTACCCGCTCATTCCTGGGTTGATTGAAGCTGGCTTGGATATACTTCAACCCGTGCAAATTACCTGCAAAGATATGGAACCGCAAAAACTAAAACGTGATTATGGAAAAGATTTATGTTTCTGGGGTGGTGGCTGCGATACACGAGATATTCTTCCACATGCCAAACCGGACGAAGTTCGCCGGCACGTTAAAGAGATGATGGAGATTTGGGCACCAGGCGGCGGCTATGTTTTTCAGGCGGTGCATAATATTATGGCAGATGTTCCCCCTGAAAATATTGTGGCAATGTTTGATGCAATTAATCTTAAAAGAGTGATTTAAAGAAAAATGGATAGCAGGCTATTCAAAAAAATTGTGGTTGACCGTAACGTTGCTATTTCCATGAGGGATGGAACAATATTGTTTGCAGACATCTACCGGCCTGAAGCTAACCAGGCTTTTCCTGCTATTGTTGCTCGTCTGCCTTATAACAAAGACGCTCTCTTACTGCAGTCCTTTGAGATTGAAGCAGTTAGGGCTGCAGAAGCTGGATATGCAATTATTTATCAAGATACCCGCGGGCGCTACCAATCAAAAGGCCAGTTTTATCCTTATCTGCATGAGGGCGCAGATGGTTTCGATACGGTCGAATGGATTGCCGCTCAACCATGGTGTACAGGTGCAGTTGGCATGACTGGTGCTTCATATATTGGGGCAGCTCAATGGCTGGCCGCTGTCCATAAACCGCCTCATCTTAAGGCTTTATTTCCTTTTGTTACCGGATCAGATTTTTATGAAGGTTGGACCTATCAAGGCGGTGCATTTCAGCTCGGTTTTACACTTTTTTGGACCCTAAGAGATTTAGCTTCAGAAGAGGCTCGACGTTTGGCATCTAACGGAAAAGCTTCCCATGACCTGGTAGAAAAACTGATGCATGCGTCAGATGAAATGCATGAATATGCGTATCTCCCCCTTCTTGATCTCCCTCTCTTAAGGAAAGCGGGGCCGGTAGTTTTTATTATGATTGGTTAAATAACAGCTTTTATAACGATTTTTGGAAAAACATCTCAATCAAGGAAAATTATCATAGGGTAAACGTCCCTGCATTCAACGTTGGCGCCTGGTACGACATTTTTCTTTTAGGCACCCTTGAAAATTATCTCGGCATGAAACAACATGGTGCTACAGAATTAGCGAGGAACGGCCAGCGCCTTTTGATCGGTCCTTGGGCACACGGGGCGTTTTCTGGTATTTTCCCGGATTTTAATTTTGGGTTTCAATCTTCTGCTGGTGCAGTAGACCTGACTGCCTTGCAGCTGCATTATTTTGATTTTCATCTTAAAGGTATTGAAAATGGTTTGATTGAAGAACCACCAGTACGCATTTTTGTGATGGGCAAAAATGAATGGCGCAATGAAAACGATTGGCCTCTTTCACGAGCCAATATTGAGGAGTGGTTTATCCACAGTGATGGAAAGGCAGATTCGATTGAGGGGACATTATCGCTTGAACCACCATCTAATGAGCCCCATGATTCATTTATCTATGATCCAATCAAACCAGTTCCGACAATTGGCGGTCCTACCCTCCTTCAAGGTGTTGAACTGGGCGCGAATGCCGGACCAAGAGATCAGAGGCTTAATGAGAAGCGTGAGGATGTCCTAGTTTACACATCCAAAATCCTTCAGGAACCTCTGGAGGTGACAGGTTATTTAATGTTTTTACTCTATGCAAGTTCCAGCACGATAGATACTGATTTTGTTGTTCGACTTTGCGATGTGTATCCCGATGGGACATCCAGATTGCTGGCAGAAGGCATTCAGAGGGCACGCTTTCGTGAAGGATATGAAAAAGAATTATTCCTGAAGAAAGATGAAGTCGCGGAATTTAAGATAAACCTGGTTGCAACCAGTAATGTTTTCATGCCGGGGCACAAAATCAGAGTAGATGTACCAGCAGTTCTTTTCCCCGCTTTGATTGCAACGCGAATACTGGCAAAAAAATTGGGTCTGACCGAGCTGAAGATCTGATTCCAGCCAGACAGATGGTTTTTCATGACATCAATCATCCATCCCATATTCTGTTACCAGTGGTAAAGAATTAATAAAAAAGGAGAAGTCATGACCGAGAAATTAACTTCCAGGGAAAGAGTAATCACAACCTTGTCACATAAAGAACCTGATATGGCACCTATAGATTTTGGTTCGACCATTGTCACTACCATTACCCGTATTGCTTATGACAATTTGCGGGAATATCTGGGATTGGCGAATGATCCAGAACCGGCTATTTCCCACCGTCAGATGGATACGGTTTACCCTAAAGAAGATTTTTAATTATCATTATCAGATTGATTTCCGGACTGTTTCAATGAAATCCCCATGGAAATTCAAAGTTCGTGAAATGCCGGACGATAGTTTTTATGATGAATTTAATCTGCGCTGGAAAAAAGCATCATATTATTACGATATAGTTGAACGGCCGCTTTCTGGGATTTCACTTTCAGACTTGGAACATGCAGTATGGCCTGATCCATACGATAAAGGCAGAGTCGAGGGATTGAACGTAGAAGCCGCCAGACTCCGGGAAACCACCGATTGTGCAATCGTGGCAGATATCATGTGCGGCGGACCTTTTGAACAGGCTTGCATGCTGCGGGGATATGATGAATTTCCAATTGACCTGGCTGCTGATCCAAAATTTGCCCGTGCGCTTTTGGAAAAAATTACTGAGACAGATATTGCTTTATGGGACGCTTTCCTTTCCGCAGTTGGTGATAAGGTAGATGTGGTTTGTCAGGGGGATGATCTGGGTACTCAAAAAGGTCTATTTATTTCCCCTAAAATGTACAGAGAATTTATTAAGCCCTGCCATAAACGTATTTATGATTTTATCCATTCCAAAACAAATGCCAAAGTATTCATGCACTCTTGTGGTTCAGTATATGACGTAGTTCCTGATTTGATTGAAGCAGGTGTGGAAATTTTAAATCCACTTCAATATACAGCAGCCAAGATGGATCTAAAAAGATTAAACAGGAATTTGGCAAGGATCTTTGCTTTTGGGGAGGCGGAATTGACGTTCAAAAAGTTCTGCCTTTCGCTACCCTTCAAGAAATAGAAGATGAAGTAAAGCGGATAATGGATTTTATGATGCCTGGCGGCGGATATGTGTTTGTGCCTTCACATAATGTTCAGGCAGATATTGAACCCGAGAGAATAGATACAGCTTATCGTGCGGCATTAAAATACCGTGTTTATTGATGAGGCTAAAATGAACATTGACGAGAGTAAGTTGAAGAAAAACAGATTATGGGGGCTGCTCGACAGCAAAGGTTTAGATGGCGTCTTATTGAATCGCCGATCAAATTATGCATGGTACACCGGAGGAGGGGATAATCATGTCTTTCTTTGCAGCGAAGGGGGTGCTGCTTCGCTTCTAATTCTGCGTGATAGGACGTATGTTTTAGCTCACAGTATGGATGGATTGCGTCTAATGGAAGAGCAGGTAGCCGGATTAGGTTACGAACTCGCACAGTACAACTGGTATGAAGGTCTAAACAGCCAACTCGATCGGCTTGTGGCTGGAAAAAAAATTGGCACCGACACTCCTTCTGATCGATTTACTTTCTTAAATGACTTGGACTTTCGTTCGATAATCTTTCCTTTGACTCCTAGTGAAATCCAAATGTCAAGAGAAATTGGCAAGTCGTGGGAAGATGCGATATTGGATATTTGCACTGAGCTCAAACCTGGAATTTCTGAACTTGAAATCGCTGGCAAGTTGATGGATGCGTTTACCAGAAGGGATTTCACCGCTGATGTGCTGCTTGTTGGATCAGACGACAGATTACAAAAGTACCGCCACTGCCTGCCAACAGAAAAAAAGGTCGAAAAACATTTACTGATTCACGTTGCAGGCAGAAAAAAAGGACTGCATGCAAATGTAACCCGTCTTGTGCATTTTGGAACAGTACCAAGCGATATTCAGAGTAAACAGGATGCAGTAAACCAGATTTGCGCAGTGCTTTTTTCGAAACTTAAAGCCGGATATCATTATTCGGATTTATTGAGGGAAATTAAACAGGCTTACCGCGAGGCAGGTTTTGATGGAGAATGGAAAGGACATTTTCAGGGTGGGCCTAATGGATATGAACCAATCTATCTTAATCTTGTAGATGATCCAAATGCGGTGCTTCAAAATAATGAAACTTACGACTGGTTGATCACTTTGCCGGGCGCGAAAACTGAAGAACTCAGTCTGCTGACTGAAAAAGGAGTTGAAATTATTTCGTTCACCAATCGTTGGCCGGGGAAAAAATTTGCAATAGATGGAAAAATATTTACTATGCCAGATATTCTGGTTATATAAGAAAACTAAACCATAAATAGGAGAAAAAATGAAAGCTTCAGTATGTATCGAAATGATTTACACCGAATACCCCTTTTTGGATCGAATAAAAATCGCCAAAGAGCAGGGATTTGATGCGGTGGAATTCTGGAACTGGGATAATAAAGATATGCCTGCGATCAAGAAAACTGCATCTGAAGCAGGCATTGATGTTGCCACTTTCCAATCAAACCGCGGAGGTACTCTCATCAATCCCACCCACCGCAAGGATTTTATTAAAGGGATTCAGGAATCGCTGGATATGGCAGTCGAAATGAATACCAAGAAAATGTTTATTTTGACGGATGAGCTTGGAGATGACCGCAGCGTTAAATTTCAATTCCCAGAATTGAGTGGGGAAGAAAAATATAAGAGCGTGTTGGATGGTCTGAAAGAAATTGCGGTTTTAGCGGAAAAAGCAAACGTGACGCTGGTTTTGGAACCTCTCAACAATCTTGTAGATCATGCCGGTTATTGGCTTAAAAATTCCGAGATCGGCTTTGAATTACTACGAAAAGTCAACAGCCCTAATATCAGACTGCTGTTCGATATCTACCATCAGCAAATTACAGAAGGAAATATCATTGAAAGGTTAACTGGGAATCTGGATGTAATCGGGCATGTTCATGTTGCCGATGTACCCGGCAGGCACCAGCCTGGCACTGGCGAGATTAATTATCCGGTTGTGCTTGGCAAACTGCGAGACGCGGGTTATCAGCAATATGTTGGATTGGAATTTGCCCCTACAGGTTCTTCCAGGGAAGCTGCTGCAGCCGCATTGAAGATGGTAAAAGCATAAAAATTATATAGGTGAAGCGATGAAATTACTCGAAGGAAAAGTTGCACTGATTACTGGCGCCGGGCGGGGTATTGGAAAAGCTATGGCTCAGGTATTTGTTGAGCACGGCGCCAAAATAGTGGCGGGCGACATAAAAGAGGAATGGATCAAAGCAACTGCTGAGCAGATCAACGCGAAATCACCAGGTTCAGCAGCTGCGGTATTATTGGATGTATCCAGCCCCGAGAGTGTCGGCAAGGCGATAAAAACGGTATTGGAGAAATTTGGAAAACTGGATATATTGATTAATAATGCAGGCATTCACCGCTCACATCCATTCACTGAATTCCCGTTGGCAGATTTTGAATTAGTCTATGAAGTTAATGTGCGCGGTAATTTTCTGTGTTCCCAGGCAGCTGCAATACAAATGATTAGCCAGGGGAACGGAGGCTGCATAATCAGCATGTCTTCGGCTTCCGGTAAAAAAGCTGACCCCGGTGGAACAGCTTATAATTCTTCCAAATCCGCAGTGATTGGGCTTACACGGGTAATGGCCCTGGAGCTCGGGAAATATGGCATCCGGGTAAATTGCATTTTGCCAGGTGCTACGGACACTGAAATGCTGCGAGACGTATTTAAGGCAGAACCGGATTTGCAGAGGGTATTAGAAGAACGGACACCTCTTGGCAAAATGGCAATGCCGGAAGATCAGGCCAATGCGGCAGTGTTTTTAGCATCTGATCTGGCTTCACACATCACCGGAGAGCAATTGGTTGTATCCGGCGGTGAGTTTATGGATTCCTAATTATTCAAGAAATAGTGTTGATTTAAATAAATTTTTGGATCCTAAAATAAAGATATAAGGAGTTATCATGGAAATTTCGAATGAAAAATTGATCCATATGTACCGCACTATGCTGCGAATCCGATATTTTGAAAATAGGGTAAAAGAACTCTTTGCGGCCGGTGAACTTCCTGGATTTGTGCATCTCTATCTTGGCGAAGAAGCCATTGCGGCTGGGGTATGTGCTGCGCTTAATGATGATGACTACATCACCAGCACGCATCGAGGCCATGGTCATATCTTGGCTAAAGGTGGCGAGATGAAATACATGATGGCAGAACTTTATGGCAAAGCCACTGGCTATAACAAAGGTAAGGGAGGTTCGATGCATATCGCCTGGCCAAAACTGGGCATATTGGGCGCCAATGGAATCGTAAGCGGCGGTATTCCAATAGCCACAGGTGCAGCCCTCAGCGCAAAATATCGCAAATCCGGCCAGGTAGCTGCCTGTTTCTTTGGAGATGGCGCTGCCAGTGAAGGTACTTTCCACGAATCAGTCAATATTGCCAGTGCTTTTGACCTGCCGGTTGTATATGTTTGTGAAAATAATTTGTATGGTGTCAGCACACGCCAGACCAATGTGCGTAATCTTGAAGACATTGCAGATCGAGCTGCCGCTTATGGCATGCCAGGATTGGTGGTGGATGGAAATGATGTGGTTGCAGTTTATGAGGCAGTAAGAGAAGCCGTTGAACGCGCCCGGCGGGGGGATGGCCCAACACTGATCGAATGTAAAACTTACCGCTGGCGTGCCCACTTTGAGGGAGAACAGGATACTTACCGTCCGCCGGAAGAAGTGAAGGAATGGCTAAAGCGCGAACCCATTGCACCTTTTCGTAAAAAACTGATTGATCAGGGTATTCTTACAGACACTCAGGCGACTGAAGTAGAAGAAGGCGTTATAAAGGAGTTAACGGAAGCGGTTGAATTCGCTCGAACCAGCCCGCTGCCCGAGCCTGAGACTGCTTTGGAAGGTCTTTGGGCTTAACTGCGATTTTTAAAATTGACTCAGGAGATAAACATGAGAGAGATATTTTACAACCAGGCATTGGGTGAAGCGCTCGCCGAAGAAATGCGCCGTGATAAAAACGTAGTGTTATGGGGCATAGATATCGGCCACTATGGTGGGGCAAATGGTGTCACAAAAGGGCTGTTTGAGGAATTTGGTTCGGAACGCATAATTGATATGCCAATCGCGGAATTGGGTTATGTAGGTTTGGGCGTCGGAGCTGCGGCAACTGGAATCCGACCCGTCATCGAATTGCAATTTTCGGATTGGATCACTTTACCTTCAGAGATGATTATCAACCAGGCTGCAAAGATGCGCTACATGTTCGGCAGCGTATTGGAAATGCCATTGGTTATACGTGCCCCAATTGGCGCTTACCTTTCAGCAGGCGCTCAGCATAGCAATAGCTTTGAATCATTGTTTTCCTTTGTGCCGGGAATCAAAGTGGTCACACCAGCTACCCCCTATGATGCAAAAGGATTACTGAAGAGCGCCATCCGTGATAACAATACGGTGCTGTTCTTCGAACATAAGAAGCTTTATGGTGTTAAGGGACCTGTTCCAGAAGAAGAATATACAATTCCACTTGGTGAAGCATCGGTTGTTCGTGAGGGTACTGATGTAACCATAGTAACCTATGCATATATGGTGTCGTTTTGCCTGAAAGCGGCTGAAAAATTGGCCGCACAGGGCATCAATGTTGAGATTATTGATCTGCGCACTGTGGATCCGCTAGATGAAAATAAATTTCTTGATTCAATCAAGAAAACGCACCGGCTGGTTGTGGTGCAGGAAACCTGGCGTGAGTGCAGCGTAAGCTCTGAAATTGCGGCCATAGCAGCTGAAAAAGCGCTTTATTTCCTTGATGCCCCGGTCATCCGCGTGACTTCAGAAGATGTTCCCATGCCATTTAGTCCTGTTCTGGAGCAGCGAGTACTCCCATCGGTTGAAAAGATTGTTGATGCTGTCATGCGAGTTATGGAACGCGAAACCGCGTAAGTAAAATTGCGGTCCAAATTGGCGGCAAACTGATGAAAAAAATTGGTATCATAGCAAATCCAACCTCCGGTAAAGACATCCGAAGGTTGGTTAGTCAGGCACTTGTTGTTGGAAACCGCGAGAAGGTTAATATAGTCAAACGCGTTTTACTAGGAGCACATGCGGCTGGGGCTCGTGAAATTATGATTATGCCGGATCGCTATGGCATAGGAAACCAAAGCATTCACGATCTGAAAAATAAATATTCGGATGTTGTAGCTGGGGTATCTATTCTGGATATGCCGCTGGACGATTCCGGAATAGATTCAACCTGCGCGGCAGAATTAATGCGCCGCTGGGGTGCAGATTGCATCATCACCCTGGGTGGGGATGGCACTGTTCGTGTGGCCGCAAAAGGGGCTGGTGAGATACCTCTCATACCAATATCCACTGGCACAAATAATGTTATTCCAGAATTTATTGAGGGTACTATTGCTGGCCTGGCTGCTGGATATTTTTCAATAACATCAGAAGATAATAGAAGTAAGTTAATAGTTAGACAGAAAAAGCTGGATGTGATTGTCAATGGCAAGATAGTAGATACGGCATTAGTTGACATTGCTGTTATTAGCGACCAGCATGTAGGTTCGCGTGCCGTGTGGGAACCTGACAGATTGCTGCAAGTAGCGGTGACTCGCGCAGCCCCTACCAATATCGGCTTCACCTCAATCATTGGTAAATATCAGACAATTGAAAATGATGCACCATATGGCGCGATGGTCAAAATTAAAGAAAAAGGTAAGTGTTATAAGGTACAGGCTGCCATCGGACCGGGATTAATTTATGAAGTTTGCATAGATGAATTTCAAAAACTGGAACCGGGTAAACCAGTATTAGTTAGCCCACAAAGGCCTGTTGTATTGGCGCTTGACGGCGAACGTGAAATTGTTTTAAATGAAAAAGATAACGCTGAAATCTTGCTTAATTTGGAAGGACCAAATTTCATAAATATCAAACAGGTGCTGGAAAATACCCAGCCAAATCCCTGATTATGCAGGAATAGTTTATTAATATGATGAAAGGCAGGTAATAATGGCGGTCAAATTATTGATGCCCAAATTGGGACTAAATATGGTGGAAGGCCAGGTCACTGAATGGATTAAAAAAGAAGGCGAGATGGTAAAGAAGGGGGAGGCAATTTACATTGTGGAAACTGATAAGGTCACAAATGAGGTAGAAGCGCCTGAAAATGGCAAACTAGTGAAAATTCTTGTGAGGGAAGGGGAAGTTGTACCAGTTCGACAGGTGGTTGGAATATTGGCTGATGAGGGTGAACAGGTTGATTTGAATTCGCTTTTAAGCGAATCCTTGCCTGGGACAGAAGCGACCAAACCTCAACCTCAACCAGTGACAGCTGGGAAAACCCAAACCCCAGGTGCTCAAACATCAGCCAGTGAACAAATAATGGCTTCACCGTTGGCCAAACGACTGGCAGCCGAAAAAGGCATCGACCTGGCAAAGATCGACGGCAGCGGACCCGGCGGACGCATTACTACGGAAGATATCGAAAAAGCAATTAATTCGAAAGCGGTAGATAATTCTATAAACGACCTCCCAGGTCGATTGGTACAGCTATCTGGAGTTCGCAAGGTAATTGCGGAACGCATGACGCTTTCGGCCAAGACAATACCGATGGTTACACTCAACTCAGAATTGGATGTGACGTCGATCGTCAATTATCGTGAGGGTTTGAAAAATGCTGGTAAAGATAAAAGTGAAATTGCCGGCATAAATGCGATCATTGTCATGCATACTGCCAAAGCATTAACAGAATTTCAATACCTGAATGCATCCTTCACGGAAAAAGGCATTCGTTTGATGGATACAGTAAATATCGGCGTTGCAGTAGATACACCTGAAGGTTTATTGGTTGTGGTTGTAAAAGATGCAGATAAAAAAAGCCTGGAAGAAATAAACTCTGAGCTAAATGCACTTGCCGAACGAGCACTCAACCATAGAAGTGCTCCAATTGATTTAGGAGGCAGCACCTTTACAATCACTAATCTTGGAATGGCAGGAGTGGATTCTTTCAACCCAATTATTAATCCACCGGAAGCAGGTATCCTGGGAATTGGCCGATTTATTAAAAAAGAGGAAATAAAGGATGGAAAAAAGCAGAGTGAATTTTCAGCGATTTTTTCCCTGACATTGATCACCGGGTCATTGATGGCGCACCTGCCGCCCGTTTTTTGCAGCGGTTGGGTGAGTTGATCAAAGATTTTTAGTAACAAACCAAAATCTAATCGAAAGAATGGCAAAATTTATGCCATCCTCTTTTAATATTCACTTAGGCTATTTTTCGCTGACTCATATATAATTTTAAAATGGACTTCCATATTTCACGCAAGGCGCGCAGCATCTACCAGTTTGAGGATTCCCTGTTTCACTTAATGGCAATACTATTTTTGCCAACTTCCACGCAGCCCGTGTTTTCGCACTGCGGATGAATGAAAAGCGTGATTTGAAGGCAAACCCAGAACTGGCAGTACCCGCAGGACAGATCAATGCCATGGGTTTGATTGATGAGATTTTACATGCAGTGGTTGCGCATTACCGTATCCCAAAAAACCCCATCTCTTTATGAAGATTTGCTGTCAAATTTGGAAGAAAAGATTGGCAAAAGAAAACTGGATTCTGTCCTACGAATCTTCATCGAGGATTTCCCCTCTCCGTCAGTGTATAAAGAAAGGCTCAGCGCCAAAGAATATCTTGAAGGTGAATCAGAAGGTATTTCAAACCGAGCGGCATCGCTTGAAGAATTGCTGATGCTTTGGCTGTCTAACTGTAATACCGCCTTTCATCCATATATCGAATTATTTGATGACACGCATCTTAAAGAAGCATGTGCATATGCAGATGTTATTGAAGGGCTTTATGAATATTTTGAAAACGCGCCATTTTACGGACCTGATAACCAAAACCTGGTGGATATGCTGCGCAGTCCGGCAATTGCAGTTCCTGATTCCCTTAAAGGACAATTGGAATATATACGCAACCGCTGGGGTGACCTATTAGGCCATTATCTTCTTAAATTGCTTGGCAGCATAAATATGATCTCTGAAGAAGAGCATTTCCATGGGACTGGCCCAGGGCCAATTCGTGTTCCTGTTTATGCATCAGGTTCTGAAATGGAGGCTGAACGTTTCAGCCCGGATGCAGACTGGATGCCGCACCTGGTTATGATGGCCAAGAATACCTATGTGTGGCTGGATCAACTCAGCAAAAAATACCAGAGACACTATCGCGCAGTCTGGATCAAATTCCGGATGAGGAACTTGACCAATTGGCTGCATGGGGTTTCAGCGGATTATGGCTGATTGGCTTATGGGAACGAAGCCGGGCTTCGGCGAGCATTAAACAGCTCTGCGGCAACCCTGAAGCGATCGCATCTGCCTATTCACTGAAGGAATATCGAATTGCTGACGATTTGGGCGGCGAAAGCGCGCTTCTATCACTGAGCAACGTGCCCGGCAGCAGGGGAATCCGCCTGGCGAGTGATATGGTGCCCAACCATATGGCCATCGATTCCAATTGGGTGCATGATCACCCAGAATGGTTCATCTCTCTTGCCCCACTCGCCTTTTCCGTCTTATTCATTTAATGGACCAAACCTGAGTGAAGATGGACGCGGGGCAATCCATATTGAAGACCATTATTATGACCGTACTGACGCAGCGGTTGTATTTAAATATCACTGACCATCGGAAGGAAGAACTTATTATATTTACCATGGCAATGATGGCACCAGTATGCCTTGGAATGATACTGCGCAATTGAATTACCTGAATCCGCATGTGCGAGAGGCGATTATTCAGACCATTTTGAATGTTGCGCGAAAGTTTCCCGATCATTCGCTTTGATGCAGCCATGACACTGGCTAAACGCCATTATCAGCGCTTGTGGTATCCAGAACCTGGAGGAGGATGTGATATCCCCTCACGCAGTGAATCGGGATGCCACAAGATCAATTCGATAAGCTTTGCCGGAAGAATTCTGGCGGGAAGTAGTCGACCGTGTGGCGAAGGAAGCTCCGGATACCCTGCTGCTGGCAGAAGCGTTTTGGCTGATGGAAGGTTATTTTGTTCGAACGCTGGGTATGCACCGTGTTTACAATTCTGCTTTTATGAACCTTCTGCGGGATGAGGATAACGCCAAATACCGGCAGGTGATGAAGAACACCCTGGAATTTGACCCCGAGATCCTGAAACGGTATGTCAACTTTATGAACAACCCTGATGAACATACCGCCGCCAACCAGTTTGGCAAAGGTGATAAATATTTTGGCATTTGCACTCTGATGGCAACTTTACCAGGTTTACCTATGTTTGGGCATGGGCAGATAGAAGGCTTAACTGAAAAATACGGGATGGAATATAAACGCGCATATTGGGATGAATATCCTGATCAGCAGCTGATCGAGCGGCATGCCTGGCAGATATTCCCTTTGTTGAAACGCCGATATTTATTCTCAGGTGTTGAGCGCTTTTTCTTTATGATTTCTACACGCCTGAAGGCCATGTGGATGAAAATGTGTTTGCTTATTCCAATTGCAGTGGTGTTGAACGCTCACTGGTGGTTTATCATAATCGATTTGGTGATACATCCGGCTGGATAAAGACTTCTTCATCTTTTATGGACAAAACCAAGGGTGTATTAAGCCAGGTGGATTTGCGCACCGGCTTGAACCTGCCTGCCGGCAGGCGTCAGTTTATTATTTTCCGCGATCAACTCTCCGGGCTCGAATATATCCGCAACTGTTACGAGATCGCCAGAAAAGGATTATTTGTGCAGCTTGATGCCTATCGGGCGAATGTATTTACGGATTTTCAAATTGTACAGGATGATGAAACTGGGATTTGGAGCCAATTACATAGCCACCTGAACGGACGCGGTGTATCTGATATCCAGGCATTGCACTGGGAACTTCCTATGCGTTCTATTCTGCAGCCCCTGCGTGAAATCGCCAACCCGGGATACTTCCACTTTATATTATCGCAGCATCCAAAATTCGTTGGCAGGGAGGCACCGGAATCTTTGCTCAATGAAGCCGAGCACAAGTTAAGTAATTTGATTAATGGCGCCGCAGATTTGATTGATACACCGCTGGATGCCAGAGTGTCTTGTAATGGATTTCGTTTATATATATCAACGATATATCATCTAGAATGGATCTATGGTCAATTGAGCGAAGACATGTCCCCATCATTGAAACAACTGATCCCATGGCTGCGTGAAAAAACCTCCAGTGATATGTGGTTGTCGATGTTCTGCTGGGTATACCTTGATTGTCTGCGCAGTTCTTTGGGAATGCAAAATCTCCGGTTTGTCGAGCAAATATCGAGTTGGCGATTCTTCGGTATCATTGAATCCGCGCTATGGGATATGGGTTCACAGGTTATTTCCCCAGGAGATATATCACGTTCAATCGCCTTACTATTACGCTTAAATGGATGGCTGGCCGAAAATAAACGGCGAAGTAATATCGGAATTATTCTTAATTTACTAACGGATAGATTTATTCGCGATTTTCTGAAACTCAACGATTATGGGGGCAAGACGTGGTTTGGCAAGGAAAATGCTGAGATAGCTTTCTTCCTGATGTGGACTGAGGGGATGATGGAAATCCTGACAACAAGTAGGCAAGCCAGGAAAAGAAAACTGAGCCGTATGGAAAAGCTGGCTGGACAGATCCTGACTTTCCAGCGTGCAGCAGAAAGCTCTGGTTATGACTTTAATCGCTTCCTGGAAATTCTGGATCAGGCTTGATCCAGGCGCGATAGATTCTCGAACTTTTTCAAGTATCCCAAAAAAGCTAAATCGCCGGTTAAACTGGAAATTTCGCTTTTCGCTTCACTAATTATTGTTATTAGCCCATCCGAGGGATCCTGTCCGGTTGCCTTTTCCACCAGGCTGGCAGCATGCGCTGCATATTTAAGTGCATTCAACGGTTCTATTCGGTCCAGGTCATAAAAGAACCACGCATCCGAAGAGAACATGCGCAACCGCTCAAACTGTGCCTCTACAAGCAGCTTAACCATGGATGCTCTGCCCTGGTGTTAAGGAATTGGAAGCGTGCTCCTTGATTAGCAAATCAATATTCCGGGAACCAACTAAAACTTCAATGTAATTATCACGCAGGTCCCAAGGATCATTAATAAGATTTTCCAGGCGATTCTCATAAATAATATCGATTGAATCAGAAAGTTCATTCAGGAATTCACGCAACGGTTTTTTCCAGATGGCAGAGGGGGCATCACCGCAAACATTCCTCCAGCGTTCAATACCATGATGACAAGACCAGGAAGTATCTTCAATGATCTCAATATGATCTTCAACCAAGTGGTCTCGCAGCCATAGTGCTGGAAATTGTTTCTGAATACCTTGTTTTTCCACCGCGCCATCTAAAAGGTAACTGAGAAATTTCTCGCGATGAGGCTGATGGTGACCATAGAGCTCACCATCGGATGCAGCCATAATTAGCTGGTTTTTGGATCTGCCGAGGGTTTCAGATTGGGGAATTAACCAGTTACTAATAAAGTCTTCGGCTTTTTCGCTTGCCCCTGGATTAAAACTGATCTCCCCGGAAAGGAATGCGTTGTAAAAGAAAACCACTATTTCCTTCCCGCCTGGTAATTTTACATGCCAAGGTTTTGTTGTATCAAATGCCGAGATATTGGCCTGCCAGGGAGCCAGGATTGTAAATGTTATGCCATGTAAAGCCAAGGTCTCAAGTGTTGCCAGGTCAACCGCAGTTTCCGGGAGCCACATACCTTGTGGCCGGCGGTTGAAATGCGCTGAATAATCACGGATGCCCCAGTGCACCATGGTGGCTTTATCGCGTGCTGAAGACAGGGGCATAATAAGATGAAAATAAGGTTGAGCCATGGCATTGCTTATACCTGTTCGCTGAAAGACCATGGCTTCCTGGTCAATGATAGACTGAACAGTCTCAGGGTGAAATTGGCCAAGCCATTCAAACAATGTAGCCCCGATATTAAAGCTGATTCTTCTGAAAATTACCTGCTACAGCGTTTGGCAGGTAGCACTCGTGGTATATCTTTTCAGTCCAGTTACCGTAAGGGGTTGCGCCAAATTCTTCCGGAATCTGATTTGTTAATGGATCAACCCTTGGGGGCTGGTAAAAATGGCCATGAATGCAAAAATTTAATTGGGGCAATAATATTTTCCTGACGAAAAAAAATTTAACGTTTTGCCATTTTATCTTAAAGATAGGTTTATCTATCCTTAAATCGAAAATGGTCTGTATTTCGCAGGCCATTCTCAATTGAGTTTTAGGGAAGAAATTCTTCAAATCTTTACAGTGTGATTTTAATTTTGCTTTTTTTCTTCTTGTTATCCTTGGACTCCTTATTTTTAATAGCATTTATTATTACAGGAGACAATAGACTTACCCTAACCAAGTAGAGGAGGAACATGGCCATCGTCAATTGCTTGGCCTCCCCGACTTCAACAACGGTCTTCACGGTGGACACAAACTTCGACGGCATCCCCGACGCCGTTCCAGTGACCACTACAACCTCCAATGAAAAACAGCCGAAGCCTGGTCGACGCCATCGTCAAAGTGCTGCCGACCGATAAATTGACCCTCATCGCCAACTACGACTGGGGCGTTGAAGAAGGCGCGGCCTTCACCCCAAAGGCGACACCACCGCCAACTGGAGCGGCATCGCCCTGCATGCCAAATACACGCTGACCGACTCATGGGCAGTCGCCGGACGCTACGAAAACCTCGGCGACGAAGGTTCCCGCACGGGGACACGCCAGTCGTTGAACTCCTACACGGGTACGCTGGAGCACCTCATGAACGGCCTGATCACTCGCTTGGAATATCGCGGCGATATGTCCAACAAGAAAGTGTTCGTGGACTGCAAGGGAGCGCCGGACGATAGCCAGAACACCGTTTCCATTCAGGTTATCCTTCCCTTCTAGCAAGATATAACCGATCAATCCCCGGGGCGTCCCTTGAGGACCCATCCCCAACCCCGGGGGTATTTTTCTAAGGCATTCCAAAATGGCCTGCCTTTCGTGCGTCAGGGGATTGATGGGATATTGGCTGTCATTGCGAGGAGGCCGAAGACCGACGAAGCAATCTAGGCTCTTAAACTCAAAGCAAAGATTGCTTCGCTCACTTTGTTGCTCGCAATGACAGCTGGCTTTATAGGATTTCCGCGATTTGATTGAATTCTTCGAGGGTGAGGGTCTGAGGACGGCGCTGAGGGTCGATGCCGCGCTGGTTCAATTTCGCGATGACATCGGATTTCTCCAGGGCGAGGCCGTGGGGGGAGAGGTTGTTCAACAACATCTTGCGCCTCTGGGAAAAGGCGGCTCGGGCGATTTCAAAAAATCGTTTTTCGTTCCGGATGAGCGAGGCCGGCAGCGGCGTGAGGCGGAGGACGGAGGACGTCACTTTTGGCGGCGGCTCTAACGCGCCCGGGAACGTCAAAAAGTCTTTCAACTACGGCTTTCCCCTGCACCGCCAGGTACAACAGACCATAATCCGCGGTGTCGGGCGGCGCCACCATGCGATCCGACACTTCCTTCTGGAGCATGATGACGGCGCAGATCCAGGCGTTCCAATCCAGGAATTTTCGCACGATGGCGTTGCCCGCGGGAAGAGGGCAGGTTGCCGATGAGACCGATGGAACGCCCCGGCCAATCCGGCAGCGGCCAATCCAAAAAATCCGCGTTCACGATCTGGAATCCTTTGGAAACCCATCTCCGTCCGAGGGTATCGGCGAGGTGACGGTCCAATTCCACCACGACGATTTCCGGGGGCGCGGCCGTAGAAACGCCGCGTGAGAGCGCCTTTGCCGGGGCCGAGTCAAAGGACGCGCGGGAGGCCCGGCGGCAAACCGTCCACGATCGCGCGCGCGACGGACTCGTCCGTTAAAAAGTTTTGTCCCCAGGGCTGTCGCATCAGAAGCCCCCCATCCCTCATCCGCCCCTTCGGGCACCTTCTCCCAAGAGGAGAAGGAATTCTTTGATGACTTCCCTCTCCCCCTGGGAGAGGGCGCGGGTGAGGGATTAAGAAGTGCTTTTCTCAGAAGATCCAGCGCCGTCAGCGCCGCGCGCTCCCGGATCAATTCCCTGTTGCCGCCCTGAAGCGGTTTTCCAGGCAAATGGTCTTACCGGGCCCGGCCAGCGCGATGAAAACAAGCCCCACTGGCTTTTCCGCGGTCCCGCCGTCGGGGCCCGCAATCCCAGTGACGACAAAGCGTAATCCGCGCCGGTTTTCCGGCGGCAGCCCCGGGCCATTTCCAGCGCGCACTCCCGGGACACCGCGCCTCGTTTCCTCAGCGTCGCCGGCTTCACGCCGAGCCATTTCGCCTTCGCCGCGTTGGCATAGGGGACGAACCCGTGGATGAAATAACGGGAACTGCCCGGCACGCGCGTGACCTTTTCCGCCAGAAGCCCGCCGGTGCAGGATTCCGCCGCGGCCAATGTTTTGTTCTTTTCGACCAAGAGGCGCCCAGCCACTTCTTCCAAAGTCTCCCGGCCGTAGCCGTAAATGTCCTCCCAAAATGCCGCTTACTGGCGCGTCTATTTTCCCCAATCGACGATCGAGCTCCCTTTGCGTGGGCGCGGCCACCGTGACCTTGATGTCGATGATCATCTTCTGCGCCAGGATTCCCCAAACCACTTCGACGCGCCCCCGGCTCTTTTCCGCCTTGACCAACGGCAGCATCCGCTCGTTCACGCGGGACTCCGCGATGCTGAAAATCCGGTAGATGAGCGTGCGCCGCGCGCCCGAAGGATAGGCCTCGCGCAGCGTCGGGAGGACGTCACGCTCCAACATGGAAAAGCTCGCGCCCGGGTCCGGGCAGGAGGACCAAACTCTTTTTCCCCTTCCGGTAAATCTGTCCGGGCGCCGTGCCGAACTCGTTCCTCAGGAAAGCGCGCCCTTCAGCACGAAGGCCGGACGGCGATTTTCCTCCGGCATTTTCCCATAGCCGCGCCGCCGGGAACTTCTCCTCAATGTCCCGCGCAATGCCCGGAAAATAAACCAGCGGGCGCTTCAAGACCTTAGCCCAACATTTCGGTGATATCGTCGAAGGTCGGCCCGAGGCCGCCGGCGCAAAGCACCACGTCGCTGCGGCGCCACGCCTCCGAAAACGCGGACCGCATTTCTCCCCGGTTGTCCCCGACGGTGGTTTCGCGCGCCAGGGCCAGGCCCGCGGACTCCAGCCTGGGCGCAAGGCCGCCGCCATGGGTGTTGATTTTTCCCATGAGCAGCTCGCTGCCGACGATCAGCTCAACGCGAGGAGTTTTCATAGGGGGTTTTTGGGGAATATCTTAATGGAAAAAACCCACCTTGTTCCCGGTCTCAGGGGACGTCCCCGGTGCGGATGACGCCGAAACGTTCCTCGTACTTGCGCACGTTGTCCTGCAGCGCGGCGAGCAGCCGCTTCATGTGGATGGGGTTCGTCAAAATGCGCGCGCGCACCTTGGCCTTCGGCGGCTGCGGCGAATGGAAGATGAAATCCACGACGAACTCGGTCTCTGAATGGCTGACGATGGCCAGGTTCGCGTAAATCCCGGATGCGGTGCAGATCGTCGATTTCGATGGAAAGTTCCTGCGGCGGACGAGAGGTTCATTGTTTGGCATGGGTTGACTCCTGTAAGAATCTTATGTTCGTCTGTAAGGTATATCCGAGCTTTCGCGCATCACGACCTTGGCGAGCAAGACGAGCGCGATGAGGTTCGCAGGGCCATGAGGCCGTTCATCACGTCCAAGAAGGCCCAGACCGTCGTCAAGTGCGTCACGGCCCCCACATACACCAGCCCGCAATAGACGACCCGGTAGGGCAAAAGCGCCTTGAACCCAAAGAGATAGAGGACGGATCTTTCTCCATAATAAGCCCAGCCGACCAGGGTTGAATAGGCCAAAAGCGCGATCCCGATGGTGACGATCCACTTTCCCCAAAAACCGGGGAGGGCCGAGGAGAAAGCCGCGGTGGTGAGAGGGCGCCGGTCAGCATCCGACCGTCCGGTCCCGCCCTGGACCAGGCCCCGGTCACCACGATGACCAAGCCCGTCACCGAACAGACGACCAGCGTGTCAATGAAGGTCTTGCGTCATGGAAACAAGCGCCTGGACCGAGGGGTGGAACTCTTTGCCGCGGCCGCGGCGAAACCGCCCGTTCCCAACCCTGATTCGTTCGAGAACACCCCGCGCGCCACCCCGTAGCGCATCGCCACCATAACGGTGGAACCCGCGAAACCGCCCGTTACGGCCGTTCCGGTGAAAGCGTCGCTGAAGATCAGTCCCAAGGCGCCGGGAATTTGGTCCGCCCGGACGATCAGGACCACCAGTCCCCCCAGCACGTAGACCGCCGCCATGACGGGGACCATCAGGGTCGAGACCCTGGCGATGGATTGAATCCCGCCAAGGACCACGACGGCGGTGCCGACCATCAGCACGAGGCCGGTCATCCAGGTGGGGATGAAAAGAATCGCGCAATGCGTTGGCAACCGAATCGGCCTGCACCATGTCCCCAATCCCAAAGGCCGCGATGGAGGCGAAAACGGCGAAGAGGACGCCCAGCCATTTATACCCGAGCCCCCGCGACAGATACAGCATGGGGCCGCCGGTCTTTGTGCCGTCGGGCTCCGTGATCCGGGATTCCACGCCCAAGAGGCCTCGGCGTATTTCGTCGCCATGCCCACCAAGCCCGTCATCCACATCCAGAACATGGCCCCGGGGCCTCCGAGCGCGATGGCCGTGGCAACACCGGCGATGTTTCCGATCCCAACGGTGGCGGCCAGCGCCGTCATGAGCGCCTGGAAATGGCTGACGTCGAGCAATACGTAACTGAACGAGAGCAACAGGCAATAAACATGGCCATTGCTATCGCCGCCGTCTTCACCGACCAGGACCAGATTACCATTGCCATCGACCGTACTTACCTTGGAGCTTGCCGAGCCCTTCGATCGCACGGCCCGCCCCGCCCAAGTAGATGCCGCCGACGGGGGAGGTGGTAGGTGAAGGAGTGCTAGCTTGGCTCTGCGCCTTCCGCCGGCGAAGCGGTCGCTCCAATAATGCCAGCGGCGAGCCGCCTCGTTCCCCATCTCTGAAGCACGAAGCCTGCATATCTCCCGTATGAAACCGCGTTCTGCCCGAGGGCAGGCACGTAAACCCCTGCTTCGCGGAAATGCGCGTCGGCCCAATCAGTCACGACATGTAAACCACGGCCATCTATTCCAATGTGCGGATGGCACCTTCGAAGTTCAAGCCACTTCGGAACCAATGGAGAGTTAGTCATTCCGAAACCGAGAGTCTCAAGGGCCGCGGTGCGTACTCGGGTCTGCAAATGCCGCGAGAATCGCTCCCAGGGTAAACTTGCCTCCCCTTTGATTCCCACTCGTATCACACGTGGCTTCATTGCCCTGCCGATTGTGGAGACCTCGGGATGCGCCCAGGCCAGCGTTGAGGCCGCACTTGAACCAAGTGTCGCCTGTCCACAGGCAGCGAAGGCACCAGGCACAGCATAAAGACCGTTTCCCGTCTGGGACGCTTTACCCGCCCAGTAGGCAGTGGCCCTTCTCCGACTCGCGTGCCAAAGAACCGCCCTTTCATCGCCGCTTCGCCGAAATCAGCCCACCGCTGGCCCGCGAGACACGCCTGCGCGGTTTCGGCAGCCATTCAATGTGAGCATCCAGCCAGGCATCGAGCGGCGATTCAGGCCCGGCGCCATTGAGATCGACGAGGTTGACTGGGTCGCCTTCGCAGTATGCGTACAATGGCGAGCCAGCCGCACTACCCAAGGGCAGTGTGTCAGGCTGCAAGAATCCACCAATTGCTGACAGGAAATGGCGATCCAGCGTAAGGTGACCGTTGACGGCCGAATCGTGGAACAGCCCAGAGAAGCTGGGAGCTAGCGTGGCGGATCGCTGGGCCTCCTCCGGCACGCCGAAGGGGTCGTATTCGCTGGTGTGTGTCACCTTCCCATTGGCGTCGGTCGCCAAATGCACCGAACCCAGGTGATCATGAAGTAACCACTCGGCATGTCCGCCGCGCACAAATGCCAGCGGCGTTGGGCCGTCCCAGACCACCATGGTTCGGCTGTTCTCGTCTGGATCCTCGATCATGAGTGGTCGCGAGTACGTACGAGAGCAGATCTGGAATGAACCGAGTCTCGCCTGCGCCCGCTTTGCGGCTGACGGGCCGTCCAGAGCCGTCGTAGCGGTATTGCGTTGTTTCGCCGCTGACCCCGTACCTCGGCGAGGTGCCGTCCGGGTGGTATTTGTACTGGCGTGCGACGCCACTCAGCGTGAGGTCAGTCAGGTTGCCGCTCGCATCGTAGTAGGCTTTGCCGTCCACGCTGGTTAATGCCCAGCCCAGTCATACTCGCAGACTTGGTCAGCACGACCGGTGGCCGTCGCCTTGACCCGGTTGCCGAGGTCATAGGCGTACTCATACACCTTTCCGTCGGACTGGTGCGACGAGCTGTCCGACTGTGTCGTAGGCGTAGCGCTTTGCGATTTCGCCGAGCGTTCCCCGATGGCAGTAATCCTTCCGTCTGGGCCGATGGGCGTAGGGATCGCCAGCACCGAGTACTGCTTGTCATCTGGTTTTCTGGAACAAGCCATGGGTGATCTCCATCAGTTGCCCGTTCGGCTGCCATTTCCAGAAGGTCTTGACGCCGTTAGGAAGCGAACGGATGACGGTGCCCAACCCCGTCTGGTATTCGTACCCGTACGTTGCTCACGGGCGTCTTCATAAGCTGCAGCCGGCCAAGGAGCACGCTGAACGAAGTAGAGGGCAGCGGGGGCTCCCGAAGCGGCTGTAGTCTTGCTCGCCGGCGCCCTTCTTCTGCTGCGCCTCTTCCTCCTTCAGGGCCGCGATGCTCGGGCCGGGGTTCATCACGTAGTCGTTCATGATGATCCGCACGTACTTCCGCCGCGCCCGCTACCTCCGCGATGCACGACGACCGAGACTTCCGCCAGCTCCGGGCTCGCTGGGGCCGGTGGTGAACCTGAAGACCCGCGACGAGGCGGCCCGGCGCCGGGCGCGGCGGAAATACGTGCGGATCATCCTCAACGACTACGTGATGAACCCCGGCCCGAGCATCGCGGCAATCGAGAGCGAGGAAGAGGCGGGCAGAAGAAGGGCGACGGCGACAAGGGGACTTCAGCCGCTTCGGGCTGATGTCCTCTTTCGTTCAGCGGTGGGCGAAACGATTGCCGCTTGCCCTGGCGTTGGGGCCGGGGAGCATATCGAAGCTGCCGCCGGGGAACATGGAGCTGATCCGGATCCTCGAACCGTTTGATAATAAGTAGCATTGTTGCCGCGAGCGACCGCTGTGGACCACGACCGGCTCTTCAAGGAACTGCTGACGATGTTCTTGTCGACTTCATCGAGTTCTTCTTTCCGGAACTGGCCGCGTATCTCGCGCCCGACTCGCTTGGAGTTCCTGGACAAGGAGCTCTTCACGGACGTTTCGCACGGCGAGCACACGAGGCGAACTTGGTGGTCCAAGCCCGGTTTCGGGACCAGCCGTTGTGCTTCCTGATTCATGTGGAGACGCAGGCCCAGCCGCAAGCCCGTTTCGCGCGAGGATGTTTGCCTACTTCGCCCGCCTGCACGAGAAGTACGACTTGCCGGTCTACCCGGTAGCCGTCTTCACGTACGACTTCGCCGCAGCGCGAGGAACAGGATGTCTTCGGCATCGAGTTTCCCGACTTTCGGTACTGCGATTTCCGTTTCGCGCGTGCAACTGAACCAATTGGACTGGCGGGATTTCGAGGATCGGACGAGCCCGTGGTGGCGGCCCTGATGGCCAGCATGCGAATGGCCCCGGGGGACCAGCCTCGGGTCAAGCTGGCCTGCCTACGAATGCTGGCCCACTTGCAACTCGATCCGGTGAGGCGGCAATTGATCTCCGGCTTTGCGGACTCGTACTTGCGGCTTACAATGGCGCAAGAAATGGAGTTTCCAGGCGGAGATTGAACCAGTTCGCAACCCGGAGAACGGAAGCGATGTCATGGAAATCGTTACGAGTTGGATGGAAAAGGGTCTGGAGAAGGGGCTGGAGCAGGGCTTCGCGAAGGGCGAGCGGACGCTTTTGCTTCGTCTCTTGCGGAAACAAGTCGGTGAACTCGACTCGGCGGTTGTCGAGGAAATCAATCGCTGCCGCCCACGCGGATCGAGAAACTTGGCGAGGCATTACTGAGCTTCAAGCAGCCGGGACGACTTGGATGCCTGGTTGCAGTCACACCGCAGGCGAGGACGATAATGCCGGTGAAACGGGTTTATTGCAAGATTGAGCGAACGCCGGAGGAGCAAGCCAGGATCAAAGGCGATCCGAGAATACTACCAAAGTGCCGGCCGAGCCTTGAGGAGTTGCTCGCGAGCGGGGATCTGCCACGGGGTCATGCCGTTAGGCGAGTATCTCGGTCGAATGGCAATGCGGAGAACCTTGGCCGAAGAGGTGACCAATGAGCCCAGTGATTGAAATTGTAGTACATGCAGTGATCATGGAACTGCTGAAGGCCCCCGGCGTGAATGTCGGTCAGCGGGTCTATAATCGGTAACTTTTCCAGTACAATCAACAAGATGCACGTCCTTTTCGCCAACACCGGGGTTCAGCTCGTCTGCGTCCCCTTGCGCGGCGGAGCCGCTACCAGACCGCGCCAGATCGGCTACGGCTGGCAGCGGTGCCGCTGCGGCAGCGGCGCAGGAGAGCGAAGCGCCGCGGCCGTATCCCTACATCCAGTGGCAGATCATCCAGGCGGGCACGACCAAGCTCTTCCTGGCCGTCGACACCACCTGCGGCGATCCCGAGGTCGGCTACTTCTGCTCGCCCAGCGCGCTGACCAAGGACTTCGTCGTCCGCCTGGAAGGGCTGCTGGACCTCGAGGGCCAGCCGCTGAAGGGCGTGCCCGCCGATCGAGTTGTGCATCCGCCCGGCCACGGCCACCGCCGGCGACGCCAAGCACGTCCACATGGTCGTCGATTTCGGCAACAGCCGCACCGGCGCGCTGCTGCTGGAGCTGGCCGGCGAGATCAGCCAGACGCCGCAGATGCTGCCCTTCGAGCTGGTCAACCGCTACCATCTCGACGCCTGGAACGAGGAGGGCGAGTACGTCAGCATGCCCGCCGCCCGGTGGTTCTCCTCGAAGACCCACTGGTGCAACACGCCCTACCTGCCGCCGCTGCCGCAGAAGAAGACCGAGTACCACACGGTCGACGAGGACGAGGCCGCGGCGGCTGGTTCGGCCGCGGCAAGGAAGCCCAAGCAGGCCAAGGTGGAGGTGGTCGTCACGCCGCCGCTGTTCGACGACCTCTCGCATGGTCCGCATGGGCCGCGAGGCCGACGACGTGGTCCAGGTGATGCGGGCCGAGGGCGACATCCGCACCGGCGTCAGTTCGCCCAAGCGCTACCTCTGGGCCGACGACGCCAGTTGGCTCGAAGGGGCCAACTGGCACATGGCCGACCCGGCCGACCGCTGCCAGACGGGCACCTACGCCGCGACGCTCAAGGGCCCGTTCCTGCAAGTTCGTCCACGAGGACGACCGCGACTTCCTGCTCGGCGAAGACGAGCCGCAAGGAGAACGAGTACGCCACGCGAGGCGCCGCTGAAGCCGCGCCACGCCCCGCGGGCGCTGATGACCGCCGCGCTCTACGAAATGCTCTGCCAGGCCTACACCTACGTCAACTCGATGGCCTACCGCAACGCCTCGGGCGACGCCGGCCGCGCCCGCGAAATCCGCACGCTCACGCTCAGCTACCCCAGCGGCATGATCCAGGAGGAGCAGCAGCGGCTTGCCGCCCAGGCCCAGAAGGCGATCAACATCTTCGCCATGACGCTGGGCAAGAACCAGCGCGTGCAAGCCGGAGCTGAACCTGAGCATCGACGAGGCCAGCGCCGTCCACCTGACCTACATCTGGAGCGAGATGCGGATGCTGGGCCAGGACCCGCGGCTGTGGTTCGCCACGCATGCACCAGGACCGCGGCGAAGAAGCCAAGCCGAAGCCGGAAGAGGCCGCCGAGCCGCATGGCGGCCGCGCCCGCCGGCCGCCGCCGCGTGCCGCGGCCCGGGCATGCCGCGGCCCGGCGGCCGCGCCGAGCGGCCGCGGCGAGCCGGAGACGTTCGGCGACGAGGCCAACGAAATCCGCATCGCCTGCATCGACATCGGCGGCGGCACGACCGACCTGATGATCGCCAAGTACAACTTCGAGTCGAAGATCGACGACTACGATCCGCGGCCAGGTCCTGCACCAGGACGGCATCTCGCTGGGCGGCGACCAGTTGGTCAAGCGGCTGCTGGAAACGATCATCGTGCCCGCCTTCGCCGACGCCCTGGGCCTGGAAGACGAGGACGTGCAGTTGCTCTTCGGCCCCGAGGTGCCCCGCAACCGCGAGATCCGCGCGCAGCGCGTCAACTGGATGAACCGGCTGTTCGTGCCGCTGGCCCAGGCCTATCTGAACAACGCCGTCGACGACGTCACCGACGAGCCGATCTCGCACACCGATCCCGAGACTGGTCGATCCGGTGGTGGTCGAGTCGCTGCAGAAGGTCGTTCGACAAGCTCCGCGGCCCGGGCTACTACAACGCCCAGCAGGAACTGGACCTGGTCTTCGACAAGCACGGAGTTCGAGGGCGTGGTCTACGACGTGTTCGACGAGCTGCTGTTACGACTACTGCCAGCGGATCGTCGAGCACGAGGCCGACGTGGTGCTCCTGGCCGGGCTGCCGTCGAAGCTCGGCTACATCCAGCAACTGGTGCAAGATGTACGTGCCGCTGGCGCCGTCGCGGATCGTGCCCATGCACAACCACTACGCCGGCAACTGGTATCCGTACCAGGACGAGAAGGGCCACAACCCGGGCGTGATCATCGACCCGAAGAGCCCGGTGGTGGTCGGCGCGGCCATCGAGTTCATGGCCCGCCACGGCATGTTGCCGCAGTTCAAGTTCGAGATGAAGGGCCGCACCTACGAGAACACCTATTACTGGGGCGTGATGAA
>CAVRPM010000001.1:0-159234 GCA_963723145.1 uncultured Chloroflexia bacterium | reverse complement strand
TTTTTATAATTATGACTGAAAAGACACTCCTGCCCCCTTAAAGGGGAAGGGGGCAGGGCACCTAGGGGTGAGGTAATGGTTCGGAGGGCGTTGATCCATTACCTCAACATACATCATTAAACAGGGGGGAGGCTCCAAAAGTGGCTCCAAAATCACTTATAAATTTCTTTTTTGATAAAATCACAGAAATATTTTGCCGGAAAGGTTCTTGATGAGCCAAAAACTTTCACGTTTTGCCAAGTTCATATATGGTTCTGGCGATCTTGGATTCAGCCTTACAGGCACCATAATTGGCGCATATTTTCTATTCTTCCTCATCGATGTCGTGGGAGTAAAACCCGCCATTGCCGGTATCGCAATTTTGATTGGAAGAACCTGGGATTATATTAACGATCCGATTATTGGCTATATTTCAGACCGAACACGGTCCAAATGGGGGCGCCGCCGTCCTTTCCTTTTATTTGGAGCCCTGCCTTTCGCGATCGCATTTACACTCATGTGGTATCGCCCGCCGATTGAAGGCCAGATCGGCCTGGTCTTGTATTATGCTACAGCATACGTTCTGTTTGACGCGGCAGCAACTTTTGTATACATGCCTTATTTTGCTCTCACCCCGGAACTCACTGATGATTATGATGAACGCACATCGCTGACATCATACCGAATGTTCTTTTCCATTACTGGGGAGTTTACTGGCATTTACTGTTCCTCTTATGATCGTTGGAACATTCACCCCTGAAAATGCAGATAAAGTGCTGCTAATGGGTGCAATATTTGGAATAATAAGCGCGCTCCCGCTATTTCTTGTCTTTTTTAGCACCAGGGAACGTGAAGAATTTTCCTCTCAGGAAAAACCCAAGCTCCTTGATTCAATAAAAGCCGCCTTTAAGAACAAGCCCTTTATCTTCGGTGCGGTTATTTATTTGCTCACCTGGGTTTGCATGGATATACTAACCGCCATTCTGCTATTCTTTATCAAGTATGTTTTGCTGCTTGAAAGTATGAGCGATACCATCATGGCTTTGATCTTTTTGACTGCCATCCTCGCATTGCCATTCTGGGAATTTACCTCGCGCAAATTAAATAAGCGTATGGCTTATGTTTATGGAGTGGCTTTTTGGGCAGTCACTCAAATTCTGCTTATCTCGGTCGGACCTCTTGTTACGAATACCGTTTTGATTTTTTTGTGCGTGATGGCTGGTATCGGTGTCAGCGCTGCGCATGTGCTGCCCTGGTCGATCCTGCCGGATGCAATTGAGTGGGATGAATATACCACTGGTGAGCGCCACGAAGGTATGTTTTACAGCCTGGTAACGCTGATGGGAAAAATTGCCTCTTCCATTGCCATACCCATGACCGCGATAATGCTGGATGCGACCGGGTATATTCCCAATTCCCTGCATCAGCCGGCCAGCGCTCTTCTGGGAATCCGGCTGCTGGTTGGCCCTATACCGGCGGTAATATTAACAATAAGCATTGTTTTTGCGCTCAAATATCCCTTGGAACGTGCCCAGTTTTCCAGCATTGTTAAAGAACTGGAAGAACGCCGTGAAAAGAGCCAGATATGAGTGAAATCGCTATTCGCAAAGTTGCAAACAAACACGAATTACATACTTTTTTAACATTTCCATGGAGAATATACCGAGGAGATCCGCTGTGGGTACCACCAATACTGGCTGACCGTTACAAATTAGTGGATCCAAAGAAAGGGGCATTCTTTCAGCGGGGAACCGCTGAATTTTTCATCGCCTGGCGGGACGGCAAACCGGTTGGAACTATTTGCGCAGCCATTGATTTTAAAACAAATGCGGCGGTCAATTTTAAGGATTGCGTTTTTGGATTTTTTGAATTCATCGATGAACAAAAAATTGCTTTCGCACTGCTTGATTTTGTAAAGAATTGGGCGAAAGAGCATGATTTAACAAGTCTGCATGGGCCATTTTAACCTGGATTATGAGGACGGATATGGCATTCTATTGGAAGGCCGCGACCGCCCGCCGGCTATCCTGTGCGGCCATACTCCGGAATATTATGTGGGGATTCTCGACGATTACGGGTTCAAGCCTTCGCGTGGTTCTAACCTGGCGTTCATGATTGATATTAAAAATCAACAGAAAAACCTGGAAGAAATCAAACAATTTGCCGAACGCGTGAAAGAACGAAAGGGATTTGTTATTAGAGGAGGAGATCTTTCTCATTGGAATGAAGAGATTGACCGGGTTTATGAATTGATGAATCCCTGTATGCAGCACCTGCCAGGTTTTGTGCCCTGGCGGCGGGAAATGGTTCAGGATTTGATGGCGCCTTTTGTAAAATTGGCAGACCCCGATTTGATCCTGTTCGCCGAGTTGGATGGAAAAACAATTGGATTCTTTCCTGCCCTGCCAAACTTCAACGAGGTGCTTATACATGTTAACGGACTGAGATATCCATGGGACTACATCAAAGCCTGGTGGTACTCAAGGAAACCTATTAAAAGCGCCTCAATAAAAACCGTTCTGGTTTTACCTGAGTACTGGGGAACTGGCGCAGCCATTCAACTGCTTTCAGAAATGGCTGAAAGGTTGGCTGGCAAAGGATATGATTGGGTGGATATGTCACTCACGTCGGATGATAATCCGCGCACTCCCCAATTGGCTGAGCGAGCGGGCGCAAAGATTTATAAACGCTATCAGGTTTACCGCCTGTATCTCTAAAGAATCTGAAGTGATAAACTATTGATACCATTCAGGTGATTGGGCGTTTTATGTTAGCGAAAGGAAAACGAGATGCCAGATCAAAAAGCACTCAATCGACGGGACTTCCTTAAAAAGCAGGTTTAACTAGCGCGGGTTTGTACCTGGCGGGATGCGCAAAAAGTTCAGCCAAACCTATGCCAGCTCCCTTTTCGGCAGTGAGTTCAGCGACACCTCAATCGACTGCGGCGCCGGATGCTCAACCTGACCAAACCAGCGAACCGACCAATGGAGACGCGTACCTGGCTGTTGCGCGCGGTGATGATGCGGCTGAAATAACACGCCGGGCGGTTGCGGCTATCGGCGGTATCGAACTCTTTGTAAAAAGCGGCGATGATGTGATCATCAAGCCAAACATTTGCACGGATTACTATTCCTATGAATACGCAGCAACAACAAATCCCATTGTGGTAGCAACACTGGTCAGCCTGGCGCTTTCTGCTGGGGCGGCGCGGGTGCGCGTGATGGATAACCCCTTCGGAGGGACAGCCCAGAGCGCATATAAGAAAAGCGGCATCGAGGATGCGGTAAATTCTGCCGGCGGGGAAATGGAAGTGATGAACCGAAACAAATTCCTTAAAGCTGAAATCCCAGACGGGCTTGATATTGATCAGTGGGAATTTTATAAGGACATTCTGGATGCGGATGTGGTGATAGATGTTCCAATTGCAAAAGATCATGGAACAACTGGGTTAACCCTGGGGGCAAAGAACTTGATGGGAACAATCATCGATCGAGGAAAAATTCACGCGAATATCCATCAACGAATTGCCGATCTTACCAGCCGTATTAGACCCGCCCTGACCGTTGTGGACGCTGTGAGAATTCTGATGGATAACGGCCCTACAGGCGGGAACCTGAATGATGTAAAGCTAATGAATACGGTGATTGCCAGCGCGGATATTGTTGCTGCTGATGCTTATGGCGCTTCCTTGTTTGGAATGAAAGGAAGTGACATCGGCTATATTCAAGCCGCCGCTGATATGGGTTTGGGAACATTAGACCTCACATCTATTAAGATCGAGGAGCTCTCTGTTTGAAAGCTAAATCTATCCGCAGAACAAGGCAGATTGCGCAAATTGCCTCATTTGGATTATTTATGGTGCTTTTTGCGCAGGCAGTTTATCTTGGGCAATCAATACTGCCGAGTGATCTTTTCTACCGCTTCGACCCTTTGATAGCAGCTACTGCCATGCTGGCTGGAAGGGCGATCAAAATCGGACTGCTTTATTCACTGATCACTATCGCGGCAACGTTATTGTTTGGGCGCGCCTGGTGCGGCTGGATTTGCCCTTTTGGATCATTACTTGAATGGCTGACGCCTAAGTTCACCAGGGGCAAGGTCAATAACCATTGGCGGATTGTCAAATACCTATTTTTTTTTGTGCTGATCTTTGCAGCCATGCTGGGTAATCAGACAGGGGTATTTCTGGACCCAATATCCCTGCTCACACGCAGTATGACGACTGTCTTTTGGCCTGGACTGCGCTTTATCATTGACGGTCTTGAGGGATTTTTATACCAGTTTGAATTCCTATGGCCGGCATTGGATAAATTTGATTCGAAAGTGCTTCTCCCCTTATTTCAGGGTATCGAATCGGTTTTTATCGCTTCTTTACCAGTCTTTATATTTTTCGCATTTGTGGTTGCATTGGATCGAATTGCCGAAAGATTTTGGTGCAGGTATCTGTGCCCGTTAGGAGGATGCCTGGGGCTTGTATCCCGTTTGGCTTTTGTCAGGCGTGAAGTGACCGCGGATTGTATTTCCTGCGACCGCTGCAGTAAGGTTTGTCCAACCGGAACAATTGACGCAAATAAAAAATATTCCAGCGACCCGGCGGAATGCACGGTGTGTTATGACTGCGCTGCTGAATGCCCGGTAAACGCCATAGAGTTCCAGCGCCATTCTCCGTTTTGGAAACCCGCACAGACACAAGAATATGACCCTCAAAGGCGTCAGATTTTGAAGGCTGCAGCTGGCGCGGTGGGTATGGTGGCACTGGCAGGCATTGAACCCATTCACAGGCGAGATCCTGCGCGTTTAATTCGCCCCCCTGGGGCAACCTTGACCGAATTTACCGCGGTATGCATGCGCTGCGGGGAATGTGTGCGGGTCTGCCCGACTCAGGGTCTTCAACCCAGCCTGACTGAAGGCGGGTGGCAAAACATTTTCACACCGCGGTTGGTTCCGCGTTTAGGATATTGCAGCTATGACTGCGATGCCTGCATCCGCACCTGTCCGACAGGCGCTATCCCACCGATCTCAAAAGAAATCAAACAAAAAACCCCGCTAGGACTGGCGTCGATAAACACCGATCGCTGCCTGCCCTGGGCATATGATACTCTGTGCAGTGTCTGCGAAGAAATGTGTCCGCTGCCGGAAAAAGCCATCACACTGGAAGAGATTCATATTCAAAGTGAAGAAGGCAAACAAACGACGATATTTCGCCCGCGTGTTATTCATGATCTATGTATCGGGTGCGGTGTATGCGAATATCACTGCCCGGTCGGGGGAGAAGCGGCTATTCAGGTTTTCTCCCTGCCGCGCACTGACACATTCATAACCGGAATTTAATTTCTGATCATGAAAATTCGCTTAATTGCTTTTATCCTGGCATCCTTGTTATTAAATTCATGCGCAATAAATCCCCAAACATTGAATGCTTCTATAACACTGACGGCTGAAGAGATAATGGCTGAGATGGTTGTAAAAACCCTTGAAAGTAACGCAAGGAATGCGGCATTAACACCGCAGCCAACCAGCCACCCGCTTTCTGCTGATGAACAGCATATCGGTTGAAGTTACGCAAGCCTCGCCAAAACAGGGTCAAGGTAGATCCAATTACAGACAGCGATATCCCCGGAGAAGGGGTTCTACCTGATTCTCATTACATCTGGAATATTCTTGGACACCGTCAATTTTTTCCGATCGGCTGTGAAGCCTCTTCGGCAGACGATTGGGCAAAGTATTTCGGTGTGGAAGTGAACGAGTTTGCTTTTCAAGTACGCCTGCCGATTTCGGATAATCCTGACCTGGGTTTTGTGGGCGATGTCAACGGCCCCTGGGGTCAGGTGCCGCCTTATGCCTATGGCGTTCACGCTGGACCTGTAGCGCAGGTATTAAGTGAATATTACGGAATGAACGCGGTGGGTATGAAGGGCTTTACCACACGTGAATTAAAGGAGCAAATCGCTGCCGATAAGCCAGTGATCGCCTGGGTGGTGGCCAATTGCACCTGGAGTGAACCTTATGAATATACCGATACCGCAGGGAATAAAGTCATCACAGCGCCTTATGAACATGTTGTAATTGTCACCGGATACAACGAAAACTCCATTCGCTATATGAACAACGGCAAGTTTTTTGATATTCCCACGGAATATTTTGAGCGTACCTGGTCTGTGCTGGGAAATATGGTTGTTTATCTGGATGAATAAAGAGGATAATATCCTTAGGGTTACACGAATAAAGGCAAAAGAGCTTATCAATGAACATATAGAGAAAGGTTATGGCAAAAATTACAAAAAAAGCAACTATTAGAGATCTTCCGCGCAATGTCTGGGCAGTCAGCCTGACCAGTTTTTTCATGGATATTTCCAGTGAAATGGTTATCAACCTCATCCCTCTGTTTCTGGCCAATGTGCTGGGGGTTAAGACCAATATCATTGGCCTTATTGAAGGCGTTGCAGAAGCCATAGCCAGCATTTTGAAACTTTTCTCAGGATGGCTGTCGGATAAATTGCGAGCGCGCAAATGGCTGACAGTGGTTGGCTACGGAATTTCTGCGCTGGCAAAACCTTTTTTCTATTTTGCAGATACCTGGGGCTGGATTGCAGCTGTGCGCTGGGCAGACCGTGTTGGCAAGGGTATCCGCACCGCGCCGCGCGACGCACTGGTGGCAGACTCAATCAAAGAGGAGCAGCGCGGTATGGCTTTTGGATTTCATCGTGCTGCGGATACTGCCGGGGCGATGGTGGGGTTGCTGGTTGCTTTGGGATTGGTTTGGGCAGCACAATCATCAGCCGTTGCTTTAGGGGAGGAAACATTCCGATTAATTGTGCTTGTGAGCATAATTCCCGCAATCCTGGCTGTATTGGCACTGGTAATTGGTGTAAAAGATGTTAAGGTTAAAGGAAGCGCTGTATTCCCAAAATTTGCTTTCAAATCTCTCGGAAAGCAGTTCATGATCTTTATGCTCATTGTGGGTTTGTTTGACTTGGGCAACTCTTCAGACGCGTTTCTGGTACTGCGGGCTCAGAGCCTTGGCATGAGCGTTACGGGCATTCTGGGTATGCTGGCAGTTTTCAATCTGGTGTACACGCTGGTTTCAACACCGGCAGGCATACTCTCCGACAGGATTGACCGCCGAACGCTGATTATCGGAGGATGGACAGTTTACGCGCTGGTTTATCTCGGATTTGGGCTGGCAAGTACAACAAAGCAAATATGGGTACTTTATATTATCTACGGCTTTTACTACGGCATGGCCTATGGTACAGCGAAAGCCTTGGTGGCTGACCTGGTCCCTGCTGAGCTGCGCGGAACTGCTTACGGAACTTATAACGCGGTTTTGGGCATCCTTGATTTTCCAGCTTCGCTTATCGCGGGCATACTGTGGCAAGGGATTGGGGCATGGCAGGGATTTGGGCCTTCAGCGCCATTTCTATTTGGGGCAATTCTGGCAGGGCTTGCGGCAGTGATGATGGCTTTATGGAAACCCGTACCTTCATCCCAGTCTTCTCCTCAAAATTTATAAAAAATTGAATTTTAAGATAAGGCTGAAAAATAAGAAAGAGAATATCGCCGGTTTGTACTTCATTGTGATCGATTGCATACTGCGGCTCAAGATATTATTAAACCCTTCTTAAATGGTTACTATAAAAGGCGGCTTCTCAGGTTTCGAAAAAAGCAACATCTTATGCCAATGAATATTTAACCCGCGCATCTCTAAAAATTTATTTCGGCTTTCAAATTGGAAAATCGTAATTTATCCACAAACCTTCTTGACTTGAGCACGTAAAAAGAATATAGTCATACTGCATAGAGATTCCATCTTCCTCGAAAGGAATTATGGATTATTCGCCAGAGCTGATAAGAGATCTCAAAAAAAAGAGCAATCTCATCAGACAGGAATCTATTCGGATGACATGCGCCGCTCAGAGCGGGCACCCAGGAGGATCACTTTCTGAAGCGGATATTTTGGCGGCTCTTTATTTTCGGGTTATGAATATTGACCCGCAGAATCCAAAGGGGGTCAATCGCGACCGCTTTCTTCTTTCCAAAGGGCATGCCTGCCCCGGATGGTATGCCGCTCTCGCATTAAGGGGTTACTTTCCTGTCGAGGAACTCGGCACTTTTCGGCAAATCAACAGCAGGCTTCAGGGGCATCCGGATATGAAGAAAACTCCCGGTGTAGAAATGACTGCCGGACCGCTGGGCAATGGCCTCTCCGGGGGTGTAGGAATAACCCTTGGAGCGAGGATTCAAAGACTTAATTTTCACACCTTTGTGCTCATCGGGGAGGGTGATTTTCAGGAAGGCTGTTTATGGGAGGCTGCAATGTTTGCCGGTTTTCATAAGTTGGAAAAATTAACCTGCATTTTTGACCATAACGATTCCCAGGTTGATGGCCCCTGTCATGAAATCCTGGATATCAGCCCGATTAAGGAAAAATGGCAGGCATTTAATTGGGAGCTGCGCGAAATCGATGGGCATAACATGATTCAAATCCTGGATGCCTTTGCCTGGGCAAAAGAATCACACGATAAACCGACCATAATCCTCGCCCATACTGTCAAAGGCAAAGGTGTCTCATTTATGGAAGGGCAGGCTGAATGGCACGGTAAGGCGCCAAATTGCATTCAGGCGGATCAGGCTTTAAAGGAACTCCAAGAGGCAATACGGTGACTGAAGGCAAAATGCTCCGGGAAGCGTTTGGAGAAACTTTAGCCAAATTTGGTGACGAATACCCCAATCTGGTTGTTTTGGATGCTGATATTTCCTCTTCTTTGAAAACAGGAAAATTTGCTGAAAAATACCCAGAAAGGCACTTTAATTTTGGCGTTGCAGAACAAAACATGATGATGAGCGCTGCGGGGCTGGCATCAACCGGGATGATCCCCATGGCATGCACCTATGCTACTTTTTCCACCATGCGTGCCTGCGAACAGATCCGCAGCATGATCTGCTACCCAAAACTTAATGTCAAGGTCATTGCGACGCATGGAGGCCTTGAAGTAGGTTGGGATGGGCCCACCCACCAGGCAACTGAGGACATTGCGATGATGCGCTGTATCCCGAATATGACAGTCGTGGTACCTGCGGATGCGACCGCAGTGCCGTCGCTGCTGCGCCAGACTATTGAACTGGAAGGGCCTGTTTATTTCCGTATGGGCCGCAATCCTGTGCCGGTAATCTACGGCAGCCAGCAGTCTTTTACTCTGGGTAAAGCGATCTGCCTCCGAAAAGGCGGCACTGTGCTGCTGATAGCGACAGGTATTATGGTTTCAAATGCGCTTGGAACGGCTGATATATTGGCCAGACACGGAATTAAGTGCGGAATACTGGATATGCATACCATTAAACCTCTGGATGGGGCGGCTTTAATGGAAGCCACAAAATCCGCAGAACTAATTGTAACTATGGAAGACCACAATATCATCGGCGGACTTGGAGGGGCGGTTGCCGAATGGCTGTCAGAAAATAATCCAAAGCCATTGATAAGAATTGGCGTCAGAGATATATTTACCGAATCCGGAGACCCAAAGGATTTATTCGGGAAATACCAGATGGATGCGCAATATACAAGCCAATCAATTTTGGATTTTTTGAAAAAGAAAGAAAACACATCTCCTTAAAAAATAATTTTTGGATTTCTACAGCAAGGATATTTAGTATGAAAAAGTCTGAGGTGTTCTAATGGGAAAGCTGGATAAAAGGGTTGCTTTGATCACAGGCGCAGCGAGCGGCATTGGCAGAGCCATTGCAATGAAATTTGCTGATGAAGGTGCATGGGTCTCTTTAATAGATGTTGATAGCCAGCGAGCCGAAACCCTGGCATCTGAATTAAGAAAGTCAGGCAAAAAGGCAATCTCGATTCAGTGTGACGTGGCAAATGAAAATCAAGTAAATCAGGCCGTGGAGCAAACCAAAAAAGAATTTGGTTTTATACATATTCTTGTTAATAATGCAGGTATCAGCCCTTTAAAACCTTTTGAAGAAATAGCCAAAGCCGATTGGGACAGGGTCATGGATATAAATCTCACCGGGCCTTTTCTCATGACCAAAGCTTCGTTTTCGTATATTAAAAATGCTGGCCCGATTGGACGCGTCATTAATATCAGGCTCTCTTGCCGGCCAGATTGGAGGCATCGCAGTTGGCCTGCACTATACCGCAGCCAAGGGAGGAATTATGGCAATGACAAAACAACTGGCAAAACTGCTCGCCCCGTTTAAAGCCACTGCTAATAATATCGCGCCTGGAACTACAGATACTCCGCTGGTTCAGGATTGGCCTGATGAGATCAGGCTGGCCATAATAAAACAGATTCCTCTTGGGCGGCTGGCAACACCAGAGGATGTGGCGAATGCTGCCTTGTTCATTGCTTCTGATGATGCCCAGTTTATTACTGGCGCCACCATTAATGTCAATGGGGGGATGTTCACCGGCTAGAGGGATTAAATCTTGAAAGAATAAATTTGTAGCCGCTCCATTAATGCACGCTGGAGCGGCTAATAGATTATTGATCTTTATTTATAGGAGCATATCTATTTATTCAAACTCAACCAAATCGTATTTCTGTGTACCCAACCCGATTGCCTCGGCATGAGCCAATCCTTCCTGCCAGCGGCCATTGGAATGGATTTGGTTAAATTTGTCCTGTCCTTCTTCCCAATTCATTTCATCAAGAACGCTGCCGGGGATCATCGGCGCTTTGTTAACCAGATCAACGCATGCCCTGTCAAGAGCGACAGGATCAAATGAAGCAGCCATGCCGATATCCTGGACAATGGACTGGTCATTGAATCCAAAGCAATCGCATTCCGGACCGACGTTCATGATCAAGCTGATATGGAAATGGGCTTTATCCTTCAGAACAGCATATGAGTATTCAGCGATTTTTTCATTCAAATCCACTTTGGAGCCTTCAAAACTGCCATGTGCGGAACCATAATGACAAGAAACGATACACTGGCCGCAACCGATGCATAAGTCATAATTGATTTGGGCTTTGTGGCGTTCATTGAAAGCGATGGCTTTCTGGGGGCAGAACTTGATGCATGCGCCGCATTCCACGCATTTTTCCTCATCCATGGCGGGCTTATTGGCAGAATGCATTTCCATCTTGCCCTGCCTTGAGCCGCCTCCCATACCCAAATTTTTAAGGGCGCCGCCAAAACCTGTAGACATGTGGCCTTTGAAATGCGTCAGGCTAATGATGACATCGGAGTGGAAAAGCGCTGCGCCGATCTTTGCCGCCTTGATATGTTTCATATTGATAGGCACTTCTTCAAAATCACTGCCGGTTAATCCGTCGGCAATAATCACATTAGCACCAGTCACCAGCGGGTTGAAACCATTCTCAATTGCTGAGTGGAGATGATCAACTGCGTTCCCGCGTTTACCCCAATACAGCACATTACAGTCTGTCAGAAAAGGCTTGCCGCCCAGGTCGTTTACCTTTTTTACCAACCGAGCAGCGTAATTTGGCCTCACAAATGCCAGGTTACCCGGCTCACCAAAATGGAGTTTGATAGCGGTGAATTTATTCTGAAAATCCATATCTTCCATACCCGCTGTTTTCAGCAAGCTGATCGAACTTGTCGAGCAGGTTATAACGGTGTTTGGTGCGCATATTGGTAAAGTAAACTTTGGCTGGTGAATTCATTTATTTATCTCCTCAGGAATAAGTATTGGAAATCGAACATGTTATTTTACTTAATAATCATGTTAATTAAACCCGCAATTTCAGAAAAGTATCGTATAAATCAACCAATGTATAATCCTCGTAGGAATTTCGCATTGGTACCTTTTTGTAAAGACCGTAAATTGGACGCCATATTTCAGAAAGGGAAGCGCATTGAAAAATCTTGAATTATCACATGTTCAACCTCATTATCGATTACTAACTGAGGAGCAGATTCAAGAGCTGCACCAGGCCAGCCTGAACATTTTGAGAAAAACCGGCATTCGCGTGATGCACAAGGAGGCGCTTGATCTCTTAAAAGATTCAGGCTGTGAAATTAAGAATGGCGAAGTTGTTTCTTTTCCAAGCCAACTTGTGGAAGAGGCCATTCACAGCGCACCGAAGGGGATATCTGTTTATGACCGGTCAGGAAATGAAGCCATGCGGTTAGAAGGACGCAACAGCTACTTTGGAACCGGCACCGATCTTTTGAGAACTGTAGATCTGGAAACTGGCAAGGATCGCCCTTCTGTCTTGCAGGATGTAATTAACTGCAGCCATCATTTCAGATTACTGCGCTGACGTAGATTTTATCGCTTCGTATGCGCTGCCTGGTGATGTGCCCACCAACAGTATGTACTTATGGTGTGTCAAAGCCATGATGGAAAGTTCAAGCAAGCCCATTTTTTTCACCGCAGCTGGTAAAGAGGACCTGATACGTATTCATGAGATGGCGTCGGTGGTTGCAGGCGGTAAGGAAGTATTTAGGGAAAAACCTTTCCTGATTCATTATTCTGAACCAACCGCACCTCTTACACACTCGTTTGGCGCAATCAGCAAGCTGCTGTATTGCGCGGAAAATCATATCCCTATCTGCTATACCGCAGGGGATATCCTTGGAGGGACCACGCCGGTCACTCTGGCGGGTGGAATTGCCCAGGCTAATGCCGAGAACCTGAGCGGGATAGTCATCCACCAGCTTAAATCCAAAGGGGCGCCAATCATTTCTGGATTTGGATTGGTGCCAATGGACATGCGCACCACCACCTTCAGCTATGGAGCGCCTGATTTCAGGCTAACCAATTCAGCTTTCGCAGATCTTTACCATCACTACCAGTTACCAATGTGGTCAACCGTAGGCAGCGATACTTTCTGCCTGGATGAGCAGGCGGGCATGGAACATGCGTTTGGTACTTTACTGGCTGCGCTTGATGGTGCCAACCTCATCCATGATATTGGATATCTGGGTCAGGGTTTGCTGGGAGACCCGGCAGCAATTGTGATGTGCGACGAGATCATCAGTTATGTCAGACGGATAATTAACGGATTTGATATTAACCAAAATACTCTTGCGCTGGATTTGATTGATAAGGTGGGCCCAGGCGGAAATTACCTAGCCGAAACCCACACCGCCAAAAATTTCCGGGGTGAGCTTTGGCGTCCTAAATTTTTGAACCGGGATACTCACAATGGCTGGGAGATAAAAGGGCGCTTGACCTACCGTGAAAGGATAACCCGAAAAGCAAAAGAGATTCTGTCAACCCACAAACCCGAACCACTGCCTGATTTGGTGAAGATCCAATTAGATAATATTGCGGGCGGGGCAGATATTGAACTTGAGAAGTTCATGTTTAAAGCGTGAAGATTCAAATATAAATCGAAAGTCTAATAAATTAAATAAGGAAAATGATGCACGGAAGCGGTTGGCATAGTTACATCAGGTCTGGCGATGAAAAACCCAAGGTTACATGGGCGCTGCTCAAACGTGTTCTGGGGTATTCAGTTGCATACCGCTGGCAGATAATCGCCATGCTGGTGTTGATACTGGCCAGTTCTGCGCTTTCGCTTGTTTCACCTCTGATCGTACGAGATCTGATCGATAATACTATCCCGGCCAAGGATGTACAGAGACTTATTTGGCTTTCTCTGGCGATGCTGGCTGTGCCTGCCTTAAAGGGGTGATCAGCGTTTTTCAGCGGCGCTTTAATACTGAAGTGGGTGAAGGGGTGATCTATGACCTGCGCGCTGCGCTTTATGATAAGCTGCAGCGCATGTCGTTAAGATTTTTACGCACACCAAAATTGGCGAGATTATGAGCCGGCTGAATAACGATGTTATCGGCGCTCAAAATGCAATCAGCAATACCATCGTGAATATCATTACCAATGTTATCCAGGCAGCTGTGGTATTTGCAGTAATGGTGACAATTGATTGGAGGCTGACCCTGATCAGCACCATCATCACACCGCTATTCATAGTTGCCGCGCGCCTCATGGGAAGCCGGCTGCGTGATGTCGCGCGCGAACAAATGGATGCGAATGCCCGGATGAACGCGATGATGAATGAAACGTTAAATATCGGCGGGGATGCTGCTGGTTAAATTATTTGGCCAGATAAAGACTGAATCTGCAAGGTTTAATCAAAGGGCAAAAACGGTTAAAGCTTAGGGGGTCAAATTAGCAGTAAATGGATCAATTTTCTTTGTAATTATCGGATTATTAAGTGCGGTCGGGACCGCTTTGGTGTATGGCATGGGAGGGTATCCAGGCGATCATGGGCACTTTGACTGTTGGCACGATTGTGGCTTTCGGTTCATATTTAGTGATGTTTTATGGATCGATGCAAAGCCTGGCAAATTCACCGGTTGAATTCAGTACGTCTGTTGTAAGTTTTGAGCGTGTTTTTGAAATTATTGATCTACCAATTGAAATTGATGAAAAACCTGACGCTCTGGATCTTAACAAAATTTCAGGGGAAATAATTTTTGAGCATGTTTATTTTAATTATGATGACAGCAAGCATTATCTGTTGAGCGAAGTGCAGCGGTATGGAAAAGAAGAAAATGTAACCAAAGTTCTATCCGGCGAGAAACCTGAAGAAGCCGAGGAAGAAAGCACTGTACTGACCCAGGCAAGAGAAACCGCGCTGCAGGATATTGATTTCACCATAAAACCGGGGCAATTGACAGCTCTGGTAGGACCAAGCGGGGCGGGAAAAACTACATTAACCTATCTGATCCCACGCTTGTATGATCCCAAATGAGGGCAGGATTTTGATTGATGGACACGACCTGCGTGACGTGTCGCTCGCGTCATTGAGCGCTCAAATTGGAATGGTGACCCAGGAGACATATCTATTTCATGATACTGTGCGCACAAACTTACTGTATGCGAAGGCTGATGCGCACTCAGATCGAAATTGAAGAAGCAGCCAGGGCGGCAAACATTCACAATTTTATCGCCCAGCTGCCTGAAAAATATGCCACAGTTGTGGGGGAACGCGGGTATCGCCTGAGCGGTGGTGAAAAGCAGCGCATCGCACTGGCGCGAGTGATTTTAAAGAATCCCCGCATTTTGGTGCTGGATGAAGCCACCAGCAGTCTCGACAGCGAATCGGAAGCGCTCATCCAGGAAGCGCTTAAACGCGTGATGGCAGGCCGGACCAGCATTGTGATTGCTCACCGCTTGAGTACCATCCTAGCGGCAGATCAGATTCTGGTTATCAACCGCGGAAGAATTGCCGAACGGGGAGCGCATGAAGAGTTGTTAAAACTGGATGGCATATATGCAAACCTTTACCATACGCAGTTTAAAGGCCAGAATATCTAAAACTATGCAGAAATCCCCCATACTATGATGATAGCCGGAGATACCTATGACTGAAATTACCCAGTGATAAAAAAGCTTTCATTGATTCATTTTTAGAGGGTGCGCATATTGCCCGGCTGGCAACTGCAGACTGTGAAGGCCGCCCGCATGTTGTGCCTGTCTGGTATGCCTGGGATGGGGAAAGCATCTGGATCAGTTCTTATTCAAGCACCAGGAAGATCAAGAACCTGGAAGAAAACCGATATGTGTCAATTATTATTGATGTGAGCGGTGATGAAGGAGAAACCAAAGCAGTACTTTTTGAAGGCAATGCAAAATTGGTTAAGGAGCCGCATGAATTTCTTCGCGATAAATTCTATTGGATTTATAAGCGTTACCTTGGCGAGGAAGGGGTTAAGGCCAAGAGTCCCCAGGAATGGATTGAAGATCCTCAAAATTTACTGGTCTGCCTGACGCCGGAAAAAGTGTTTACCTGGATGTGGTAAATATATTTAAATTACAGACGTAAACCTGAAAATAAAAGCGATAAACGCAAATATTATTTTGTCTGCTCATCGATTCTTGGGAGGAACGCCGCTGGATTTTCTAAATTTCGGAGGCGGTATGAGGGGGAAACGCTCAGGCGGGGGAATAAGGATCAATATTACTCAATTACCGAATCCATTAGTATTCTGATGGTGTTAATTACAAGAATGCGCTGATATGACAATTTGAAGTGAAAAATGGACAAAAATCTTTTGGACATTTTCCTAAATTGCTATAATAAAAATACAGAAGTTTTTCTGTCGCGACAATTGCGGTATAATGCTCGCAATTTGTCTTAAATCTAGGACAAGTTAATACAATTTGCGGAGGTGCCATGACAGTACATTTATATTTATCCCTCATTCCTGAAGCGCTGATTGCTTCGATGTTATCACCCGAAGAGTTCGGCGCGTATTATGCTGTTGGTTCCGAGAAGAAATCCCGCGGTCAGGCAATCTTCTTTGAAATCGACCCCAAGTTTCGCAGCAAAGATTTCCGCATCGAGGAAGGCATCCAGCGCTGCTTGCCGCATGAGGATGGCATGCCCAAACGGTCAATTTATATTTCCGTCTATCGCGTTCTGGAAAACATACCCTTACACGCCATAAAGAAGTTATATCTGACGACTCAAGACGGCCGCACCCTTGAACTTGAACCTGCTAAAAAACTGCCATCAGATGATGAAGGGCTGCATCTTTACCGCGAGGTTTCACCGGTGATTCCACTGGTGGTCAGCGTGAATGGGCCCAAGGAATTTTACGAACTTATCGTCAAGAATCCTACCAGCCTGATTAAACTTCCGGCAATATGCTTTACAGAATTACGGCTTGACCAATTGGCAACTGACCCCCAGAATGCCGAAACAGGCGATCTGCCTTATGCCAATATTGAGCACCTGCGCAGCTGCCTCGCCGATCTGCGTACCAAGCAGGTGACCACCAAAATGGTAGATAGAATACCTTCGGGCGGCATTCCGTATAGAACTATTAAGAATGGTTTCTTTGTTGGAAACCAGGAGAAATTAATTTTCTTCCCCTTGCCTAAGGAGGAAGAGTTAGTAGATAAACACTACCGCTGGTGGCGCTCGGCCACAATGTAAACAGTTTTAAACCCACCTAGAAAATCTGCTGGGCATCCAGGTGGGTGAAGTGTGTATTAATTCATTTATTTATAGAGGTAATCATATGTCACAGACTTGGTTAATTTTCGGAATCGTATCAGGGTTCATATCTGTTGGGGTTGCCCTGGTGATTTATTTCTGGGTAATGCGCCAGGACCCTGGTTCGGAAAGAGCCCAACAGGTTGCCGGCTGGATTCGTGAAGGTGCTGCTTCCTATCTTAAGCGCCTCTACACCGCGCTAACCCTTGTGGCGGTTGTGCTGGGCTTCATTATTGCTTTAGTTTTTAGTTTCGACCTCAGCCAGCTTGGCACTGCCAGCGTGGATATCACACCCACGAACGGATTGACCATGGCAGCCGCTTTTATATTTGGCGCGCTTTGCTCAGCCATTGCCGGTTATATGGGCATGACAGTTGCGGTGCAGGCGAATGTACGCAGTGCAACAGCAGCTTCTGACTCACTAAACAAGGGTTTCCGTGTGGCCTTCTATGCTGGATCAGTCATGGGTCTGGCGATGGTCGGGCTGGCGGTGATCGGTATGAGCACAATTTTTCTGGTCACCGGCAACCCTGAAGTGGTTCTGGGCTTCAGCTTTGGCGCTTCCACACTGGCGTTGCTGGCAAAAGCAGGCGGCGGTATTTACACAAAAACCGCGGATATCGCAGCTGACCTGGTAGGAAAGGTCGAGATTGGCATCCCGGAAGATGATCCGCGCAATCCCGCTGTTGTGGCCGATAATGTTGGCGACAATGTGGGCGACGTGGCTGGCATGGGCGCCGATATCTTCGACAGCTATGTTGCCAGTACTGTTGCGGCAATGCTTTTAGGCGCCGCGATGGTCGGAGCCGACGGTTTGAAATACACCATATTCCCCCTGATTCTCTGCACACTGGGTATTTATGCTTCACTTATTGGTATTCAGTTTGTGCGTGTGGGTAAAAATGGAAAGCCAGGCGCGGCGCTGAACTTCGGCACAATATTTACCTGCATTCTATTCGCAGCAATGGTCATTGTTCTGGTCTTGGCTGGCGGTTATGATCTTAGTGTACTCTGGGCAACCTTGGTTGGTCTGATAACCGGTGTGGTTATCGGCTTTACCACCGAATATTTTACTTCTGATGAATACAAACCTGTGCAAGAGACGGCAAAAGTTTCAGGTTCTGGAGCTGCCATTACTATCATCACCGGTTTCAGCTACGGCCTGCTAAGCATTTTCCCCTCAGTGATAGGTATTGTGATAGCAACCCTGGTTTCTTATTATATTGCTGAAGCTTCGGGGGTCATATCTGGCATTTACGGCATTGGTATCAGCGCTGTGGGCATGCTGGCTGTCAGCGGTATGATCGTTTCCTCGGATGCTTATGGTCCCATCGTGGATAATGCGCGTGGTATCGCCGAAATGGCAGGAATGGATCACGAAGTGATTGAGAGGGCTGATGTACTCGATTCCGCGGGCAATACTGCCAAGGCTATCACCAAGGGCTTTTCCATCAGCGCTGCCGCTCTGACTGTTCTGGCCTTATTTGCTGCTTACGCTGAAGTAATCGGATCCCGCGGTATAGATCTGCAAATCAGCCTGCGGAATCCGCTGGTGATTGCCGGTGTTTTGCTGGGCGCTATGACGCCGCCAATTTTCAGCGCTCTGACTATGCTAGCGGTTACCCATGGCGCGTTTGATATGATCGAAGAAATACGTAGACAGTTTCGAGCAGATCCTGGCATCCTGGCAGGCACATCACTGCCAGATTATAAAACTTGTGTTAGCCTGGCTGCGGAAGGTGCTCTGTCGTCGCTCGTCCTGCCGGCGTTTCTTGCGGTTGGGTTGCCTCTTTTGGTTGGCTTTGTTCTCGGCCCTGAGGCATTAGGTGGTTTTCTGGGCGGCGCAATTTTCACGGGCGTGATCTTTGCTCTGCTGATGGCAAATGCCGGCGGCCTCTGGGACAATGCCAAGAAGTTCATCGAAACCGGCGCTTTCGGCGGTGTCGGTTCTGACGCGCACAAAGCCAGTGTTGTAGGCGACACAGTAGGCGATCCCTTCAAGGATACCGCTGGCCCGTCATTGAATACTCTCATCACGGTTATGTCGCTAGTATCTTCGCTCTTCGCACCGATCATTGCTGCGTTCCATCTTTTCTAACAGCTATAAAGTTAAAACTAAAAAGGAATCCCCCGGTTTCGGGGGATTCCTTTTTTAGAGCAAGTATGATCATGATTCTATCTATTTAACTATCCGATGAACCTCAATTTCCCCATTCTCGCTGACAAACTCCAACGGCCAATTTTCAGGGATATTGAGTAAATAATCCGGGTAAGCAAAAAACGTGGGTTTATTAAAATATGTGTTGGTCACAATCAGCCCCTGTTTCAGGTCATCGATCCCTTTGTATTGATTATTTTTATTCAAGTATTGAATATCCCCGGACCAAAGGTTTTTTCCGAAAAAGGTTTTTAAATATATTGGAACAATCCTCTCGCTGGCTCTTCTGAACCCTCTCTCAAGCCAAAGCGTGTCAGACGCATTTGAAGCATGGCGGATATATTCCCGAAATTCAGGATAAGCATCATTTCCGTTAATAACTGCGTCATTGTTTTTAGAGAGAGATTGGAAGCTCTGCAGAAGAGTAATTGCTATGACAAGCAGTATGAGTGAAGAAAATGTTAGCTCTCTCTTTTTAGCTTCCGGGATAAATCTTGCCGAGACCCAAGCGATCAGGCTTTGCAGGGCAATGACTCCGCCAATGACCAAGGGTGGGACGATAATCATCCAATATCGAAAAAGATGCAGGCGTAATAAAACCTTATCCGGCAAGTTCATAATTACAGGAAAAAGGCCGGTAAGTGTGAGCAGGATGTAGCCAAGGAGAAACCAGATCAGGATAAAAAGATTTTCTTTGCGCCCCTGTAAAGATCGATACAAATTAAATGTGAGACCCAGAAATAGAAGCATATTATAAATATCAATACCGTATTTACTGATCAGTCGTGGAAGGTATGTAATTATGCTATATATGTTGTGATTAATTTCAGCTGCTGATCCACGCGGCTGGGCGCTTATGAGACGGGCTAAAGGATTGCCGTAAAAATTCCAGCAATATATCCACTCAATGCTGGCCATAATTAGAACTCCCAATACCACCCAGATCAGGTCAGTCAAGGGCCGGCGGCGGATCCAAAGAATGATAACGGCCATTGGATAGATAAACAACACAAATTCCCGGATCAGGTAAGCCCAGCCCATCAGCAGCCCTGCGGTGAGACAAATCCAAAAGTCTGATTTATTCTCTGATGCAGAATCTCCCTGCTTCAATAATGTTAGAATGCCAAAAGCCAGGGTAGTAAAACCCGCGGCAGGGACATCAGGAAGTAAATGACCGGCTTCCCTCAACACATTGGGCATTACCATAACCAGCAGCGCAGAAAAAAAACCAGCCGGCCGGGAAAACAATTTCAATCCAATTAGATAAGTACCTGCAATCAGGGCAGCGAATCCTATAAAAGCCATGGCGTAATAGGCTGCTTCGGAATAGTCAAATAATTTAATAAAGATGGCAGTTGGGATTATCAGTCCCAGACGCAGGCTGCGGTGGGAAATTGCCATGGGCTCACTGAAAAAACTTTTTGCATAGAAAAAGTAATCCAGCTGGTCACTGATGACAGGAGGATTGATGAACAAAGCCTGCAGCCCGACTGAAACAAGTATCAAGACCAGAACGATCAAAATATCATGCTTTTTGCTTACCATCAAAAAGATGATATCACACAGGTTCTATATTTTTTTCTTGATCATAAAGCTGATGAAATAAGCCACTCCTGCCACAAGGATAATTGTTGCGCCGGAGGTCAGGTTGAGATAATAGGAGAGCATTAAACCCACAAATGTGAATAAAATACTTAAAACAGCAGATAGCGCCATCATGCGTTTCATATCCTTGACGAATAACCCCGCGATTGCAGCGGGCATGGTGAGCAGGGCGATGACCATGATCAGGCCGACCACGCGCATAGTCATAACCACAGTCACGGCTATTAAGCTGACCAGCATCAGATAAAGTCGGTCAACTGGCACATTAACCACGAAGGCAAAGGTCTCATCAAAAGATATCGCCTGCAGTTCTTTGTAAAAAACAGCAGTCAGAACAACAATGATGATATTCAAGACAAACATGATAATCAGGTCTGAAGTGGGAACAGCCAGGATGCTGCCAAACAGATAGCTCATTAGGTCGGCTTTGTAGCCCGGCGACATATCCAGGAAAATGATTCCCAGGGCCATGCCGACTGCCCACATTACACCTATGATGGTGTCTGCGCGTTCGCGGGTGCGCCGGTGCACCCAACCCATGCCCAAAGCGGATACCAGGCTGAAGGCAATCGCGCCGAACACTGGATCTATCCCCAGGTAATAACCCAGCCCGATGCCTCCATAGGCTGCATGCGCGATACCGCCGCTGAGAAACACGATGCGGTTGATGACGATGTAGGTGCCGATGATGCCGCAGGCGATACTGACCAGCACCCCTGCAGCCAGCGCATTTCGCATAAACCCGTATTGAAACACATCAAGCATGAGTGCCTCCTTCAAATGAATGATCTGAAAGCACACGATGGGGCAGGCCGTGAGCGATCAGGTCCACAGGGCATCCATAAATGGCTTCCAGCATATCTTCGGTAACTTCTTTATCACCGTGATAATGCAAGGTGCGGTTCAGGCAACCAATGCTTTTCACATAAGAAGAGACTGCGTTCATGTCGTGGCTGATCATAAGAATTGAGACAGTTTCATTCAGACGACCCAAAAGCGCATAAATCGCACCGGCGACCTGCGGATCAATGCTGGCGGTAGGCTCATCCAGCAGCAGGATTTGCGGGTTTGAGGTCAGCGCACGGGCAATATAAACACGCTGGCGCTGTCCGACTGAAAGATCGCCGATAGCGCGCTGGCGAAGGTCGGCCATTTCGACCTGTTCAAGCGCATACTGAATTGTTTCCTGGTCGGCTTTATTGATGGCATGCAATGGCTTGCGGCATCCGAGCAGACCCATCTGGACCACTTCCCAGACTCGAATAGGGAACTGCCTGTCGAAATCCACAAATTGCGGCACATATCCGATATGGCAGCGGCCTTCAGATACGCTTTTCCCCATTACGCGGATCTCACCTCTGTCGGGTTTAATCAACCCGATGATTGTTTTAAGCAGGGTGGTTTTACCGCCGCCGTTTGGTCCGATCAGGCCAAGAAAGTCCGATTGGTTGACGACAAGGTTGATATCCTCCAGAATAGTCTGGCCTTCATACCCTGCCCATAAGCCTTTGATTTCAATTACCGGTTCATTTTTCATTAGCATACCCATTTTTATAAAGAATTCTTGAAAGTCAGTGCAACCTCACGCATGTTTTCAAGCCAATTCTCTTTTAAGTTGCTGATTATTACAACTTTGCCCCCGATCTCATCTGCAACATATTTGGCGATTTGGGTGCTGAACTCCGGCTGGGCGAAAATGACATCAATGTTATCTGCTTTTGCCGTGTCAATCAACGCAGCCAGTTCGCTGGCGCTGGGTTCGCTGCCGCCAATTTCAATCGGAATTTCCTCAAGGTTATAGTCGCGAGCGAAATATGCCCAACCTGGGTGAAATACCATAAAACGGCGATTGGAGATGCTGCTCAGGGACGATCGAATTTCTGAATCCAGCGCGTCAATATCTTTTATAAAAGAATCAAGGTTGGATTTGTAGACTGATTTATTTGCGGGATCCAATCCCGACAACTCCGTGTATATTTGTTCCGCCATGGATTTAACCAATACAGGTGAAGTCCAAACATGAGGATCCTGGCCTTCCCCGCTGGCAGTCCCTTGCTCCCCCTGATGAGCAGGCATGGGCAGTTTCTGGATGCCTTCCGAAAGGTCTACGATTTTCATCTTCGGGTTGGTGGAGGAAATGCGGTCAAGCCAGGCATTTTCATATTCAACACCCATGCGAAAAAAAATGGCTGAATCGCTGAGCGCGGCCATCTGAGCGGGTTTGGGTTCATAGGTGTGAGGATCAGAACCAGAACCGACCATGACATTGACCGAAACGTGGTCCCCCCCGATGCGTTCAACGAAATATTTTTCAGGCAAAATACTAACGGTAACGCCAATAGTATCAGCAGGGCTGGACGCTGGTGAAGGCGCGCAGGCGGCTAATCCAAAAACGATTAATAAAAATAAGGCGAATAAAAACCGTGAAAATTTCATAATATTTCCTTTTTCTGGCACTCCGGGCAAAGGCCACTCAATTGCAGCCAGTGACCTGTGACCTTGTAACCATAATTATCACCGATAGAAGAGAATTGTTCTTCTGCTTTCAAACCATCAAAATAGGCGCTCTGGCCGCAACTTGTACAAACCAGCAAGTGCTGGTGTCCATGCGTGCCTCGAAAAACAGTCTGGCATTGGCCGTGATGATGGATGCGGTCAATCAGCTTTAACTCCTCGAGTTTTTCGACCGTGCGGTAAACTGTTACCAAGCCGATATTTTGCATTACAGCGCGCGCCTGATAGAAAATATCCATCGGAGTAAGCGGACGATTGCTGGCTGCGATGATATCCAGAATCACTCTGCGAGGCTTGGTGATGCGGTACCCCTTACAGCTGAGCTCTTTTTGCCAGATATCAATAGTTTGGTTTCTTTGCTCATCCATTTTTATTGATAATGATAATCATTATCAATAATTATATTCAGAATTATTCAAAAGTAAATATACAATATATAAGATGCCAAACGATTTAAAAACAATCCATCTGCTTCAAAGCCAAACTCCAGAGATTCTTTCCCGCATACTCGATAACGGGATTGAAAAGCATTATCTGCCGAATGAAGCTATCAGCTGGCAGACTGATACCATGCGAATTTGTGTATTTCATTCTCAGGGGAGATGTTGAAATATACCGCCTGTCGCCTGCCGGGCGCGAACATATTATAGACAGGCTGGAGCAGGGAAGCTGCTTTAATCTGGTCCCCATTTTTTTGGAAAATGCCTCCAACCAGGCAAACGTGCGCGCTCTGACTGTCTGTGATCTGCTGGCAGTCGGAAAATCCGATTTCAGAAGGCTATTAAAGGATTACCCTGATTTCATGATGGCAGTAACGCGCTTTTTTGCTGAACGGCTGGCGCTTATGGTCGATCAGATCGAGATCCTTTCTCTTTATTCAGTGCGCCAGCGTGTGGCAAAATTCCTGATTGAACAGGCAGATGCGATTAATAATGGCACATCCATCCGCTGGACACAGACCGATATGGCCAAACGACTTGGAACGGTGAGAGATGTAATTGGACGGACGCTAAGAAAATTTGCTGACGAAGGTCTGGTGCGCTTTGAGAGGGAGAAAATCATTCTCTTAGACAGGCCGGGGCTTGAATTTGTGGCACTTGGCGATAAATAAGACTTTTGTCACAGCCTGAAATAGAACCTGATGGTATCCTCATTGCAGGAAAGGAAATAAGCATGGCGGAAAAAGTTCTTCCGGTCATTAATAAACAAAAATGCGTCCTGTGCGGATTATGCGTAGATTCCTGCCCTGAAGGTGTTTTAGAACTTCAGGCAAGTGACCTGGTTTTCGCCAACCCACAGGACTGTGTGTACTGCGCGACCTGTGAAGAAACCTGCCCTGAGGGGGCAGTGCGCTGCGAGTTTGAAATCCGCTGGGCATCATAAACATTAATAAGAGGAAAGATATGAGCGAATTTATCAATAACTATTCCCTGCGCAAGGAAAAATTAAAAGAAGCACTTCGGCAGATTCACGAAGGCAGACCTTATCAGGAAGTAAAAGTAGTCTTCAGGGAAATTCTCAGCAATGCTACTGCAGGTGAAATTGCCGAGATCGAACAGGCGCTGATTGCCGAAGGCTTGCCGGTTGAAGATATCCAGTATCTTTGTGATGTGCATGTAGCGATGTTCCGCGAGTCGCTCGACCAGCAGGAGCTGCCCGAAATGACACCTGGCCATCCGGTATATACTTTTCGCGCAGAAAATGAACTGGCTGCGCTGGCTTTAAACGATACCCGCCTGGCGGTTGAACGCTATAAAGCACAGTCGGATGCAGAATCGCGCCAGAAATTGTTGGACAGCGCCAGGAAATTGAAACTGTACGATAATCATTATCTGCGCAAGGAAAATTTGCTCTTCCCTTATCTTGAAAAGTATGGCTTCAGCGGACCATCCAATGTGATGTGGGGTATTCACGACGACATACGCAAGGGCTGGAAGCAAATGATAACTACGCTTGAATCCTTACGTCCTGATTCGCGCGAGTTGGCTCAGGAGCTGGAAAAACTGTTCACCCCCGCGGAAAATGCCATTCGTGAAATGTTTTATAAAGAAGAACATATCCTTTTACCGAACGCGTTGGAACGCCTGACAGATGCGGATTGGCGCGCGATCTATGATCAGGAAGACGAATTTGGTTTCAGTTTTGCCATACGCGGAAGCGATTGGCCTGCCAACAATGAACAGAAACCGGCAGAAGAGGATACAATTAAACCAAACACACAACCTGAAAGGATTGAAACAATGAGCGATTTCCCCTTAACCAACGGTGATTTGACGATCAAGCAGATGGATATGATGCTGAAAAATTTGCCGGTGGATATTACCTTTGTGGACGAGAACGACACCGTACGCTATTATTCTGAAACACCTGGTCGTATTTTCAAACGCACTGCTGCCATTATTGGCCGCAAGGTGCAAAACTGCCACCCACCCGCGAGTGTGGATAAAGTAGTAAAGATCGTGGAAGATTTTCGCGCGGGTAAGCGCGATGCAGCCGAATTCTGGATCCAGTTAAATGACAAATTCATCCATATCCGCTACTTTGCCATGCGGGATGCGGCAGGCGCCTATAAGGGCACACTGGAAGTATCGCAGGATCTGACCGAGATTCGTAAACTGGAAGGCGAGAAACGCCTGCTGGATGATTAAGCATAAAAAACTCCGCGCAAGCGGAGTTTTTCTAATTTAGGTTGAATTACTTCTTTAGAAGCAATTTTGTAAGTTTCGCCTCATCAAAATCCAGGACTATTTCGCCGTTAATATCGAAGGTCGGTGAAATCTGGAAGCCATCACCCCAGGCGCGCACCTGGCGCGCGGCGGTCAGGTCGGTTGAAACATCTACTTCCGTGTATTCGATGGCATTTTCCTTTAACCACGTACGGGCACGGCGGCAATCCGGGCACCATGGCGTGCAGTAGACCACGACGCCTGTCTTGGGTATGTCCTTATCGCTTTTATAGAGGTGCTGCATTTTTTCTTCAGCGCCAGGAATAATCTTTTTTAGTTCGTTAAGCAGCACTTCGTTATCCGGCTGGTCATCTATATCATGAATATCAATGTAGCGGATAATGCCATTTTTATCGATTATAAAAATAGCACGTTCAGATTTTCCTTCTTTGCGGAGTACCCCATATTTTTTCGCGACCGCACCGTGCGGCCAGAAATCGCTTAAGAGCGGATAATTGATGCCGCCCAAACTCTCAGCCCATGCCTGCAGGCAGGGAATGTGATCTACGCTGATGCCCAGAACCTGGACATCCAATCCCGCAAACGTATCGTGAAGCGCCTCGTATGACGGGATTTGGCCTGTTCAGACCGGGGTCCAGGCCAGAGGGAAGAAGACCAGAACAACAGTCTTGCCGCGCAGTTCTGCAAGGCTGGCGTCTTTACCCAGGTGGCAGGGGAGCGTGAAATCAGGCGCTCGTTTTCCGACTTTAAGTTTCATTAATACCTCCATTAATCTTTTTTATGCCTGTATTATAATTTTCTAAATTACTGTCTAATTATACAAACTTCAATAGCAAAGGAATATAAGAAATGTATAAAGTCGTATTATTAAGGCATGGGGAAAGCGTCTGGAACAAGGAAAACCTGTTTACAGGCTGGACGGATGTAGACCTTTCAGAGAAAGGTGTTGAAGAAGCGCATAACGCGGCCAAGTTATTAAAGGAGGGCGGCTATACCTTTGATATTGCATTCACAAGTGTATTGAAACGTGCCATTCGCACGCTGTGGATCGTCATGGATGATATGGACCTGATGTGGATACCGGTGATTCGGTCATGGCGTTTGAATGAGCGTATGTACGGCGACCTTCAGGGTCTGAACAAAGCTCAAACCGCAGAGAAATTTGGCGATGCACAGGTGCTGGCCTGGCGCCGCAGCTACGATACCCCGCCCCCAGCCTTGGCCCGCGGCGATGAGCGCGACCCCGGCAAAGACCGCCGTTATGCGCACCTGCCGACTGATGAAGTGCCGCTGACAGAATGCCTTAAAGACACCGTGGAACGCTTTTTGCCTTACTGGATTGATACCATTGTTCCGGTGATCAAAGAAGGCAAGCAGGTTGTTATTGCCGCGCACGGCAACAGCCTGCGCGCGCTGGTGAAATATCTGGATAATATTTCCGAAGAAGAAATCACCGGCTTAAACATTCCCACCGGCGTGCCGCTGGTATATGAACTGGATAAGGATATGCGTCCGATCAAACATTATTACCTGGGCGACCAGGCGGCAGTTGAAGCGGCGATTAACGCAGTAAAGAATCAGGCCAAAGTGAAATAGGGATTTGGTTGATTAACCGAAGATTGACCGGGTTATAAAGTTATTAGCACTGTTTAAAAAAATTAAAGAAGGCATGAGAAATCATGTCTTCTTTTGGTTTGTAGAATTTGTATAAACGCCTATGTAGCATATGCCTTTGAAATACCGATTAGGTTATTAAGTAATTCATCAAAAAGATTTTGCCAGCAGCACCAAGGGCATTATAATTACGAATCGTTTATGGCTCCACAAGTCCAACAAAAAATCTTTCATGAAATGCGCTGCCAAGATTTTATATTGAAACGCATTTCATTAATATAAACAAGGAGATCTTACATCCTGTGATTAATAAAAAGGTTTTTCTTCCATTATTGTTACTTGTGATATTTTTGGTATTGCTCTGGCCAAATCCTGCGCTGGCGAACCCAAACCGCGCAGATAGCGAAACACCTATTTATTTCTTTTGGGGGGACGGCTGCCCGCACTGCGCCGAGGAGGAAATTTTCCTGAATGCCTTGGTGGAAAAATATCCCCAAGTAATAATTCAGGATTACGAAGTCTGGTATGACAAGGCGAACCTGGAGATCCTTAAAAAAGTCGCTGCTGTTATGGGATTTGAACCGACAGGTGTTCCCGTAACCATTATCGGTGAAGAAATCTGGATTGGTTTCAGGGAAGAATACAAGGCTGAAATGGAAGCCGCGGTCAAAGGCTGCCTGGAAAACACCTGTCCTTCACCGATTGAAACAGAGGTTCTTTCGACACCTGAGAAACCAGAGATACAGAAAAATTCGGATCAGGTTTAACCCTGCCGTTCATCGGCGCAGTGGACCTTGGCAAACAATCTCTGGCGATCAGTACAGCCATCATCGGATTCGTAGATGGTTTCAACCCCTGCTCCCTGTGGGTATTAAGTGTTTTATTAGCTCTAACCCTAACCAGCGGCTCCCGCACAAAAATCATCACGGTCGGTGTTACCTATCTTCTTGTAACAACCCTGGTTTACAGCCTGTTTATATTAGGTGTTTTCACACTTTTCTCCTATATTGGATATCTGAAATGGATCCAGGTAGCTGTCGCGCTGGTAGCGATTGCTTTTGGTGTGATTAATATGAAAGATTACTTCTGGTATAAGGAAGGCGTTTCGTTCACCATTTCTGACAAGCATAAGCCGAAGCTTTACAAGAACATGCGTGATACTGTGGTAACTCCGCGCTCGTTGATCGGGCTGATCGGCACAACTGCTGTAATGGCCGCGGGCGTTTCATTGATTGAGTTTTCCTGCACAGCGGGTTTCCCGGTGATCTGGAGCAATATCATGATCGCCAATGATGTGGGCACACTTTATTTTGCCCTGCTGTTAGGCTTATATATGCTCATCTACCTTCTGGATGAAATTGTTATATTTGGTGCTGCGGCAGTTACTATGAAAGCCACCAGAGTAGAAGAAAAACATGGGCGGTCTGTTGAAGCTGATCAGCGGTACGATCATGCTTGCGCTCGGCATAGTGATGGCGGTTAATCCGGCTTTGATGAATAACCTCGGAAGTTCTCTGATGGTGTTTGCCTTGGCGCTTTCATTTTCCTGGTTGATTTATTTTGTCCATCAAAAGATCCTGCCGGGGATGGGAATATATATCGGCACCGGATTTAAAGCGACGAAAAAGAAAAAACGACATTAAATACTATTGAGAATTCATCATAAGTATTTAGAATCTTTGCAAACCTGTTTATGGATAGTCTGGTGTAATACCCAAAGATTCTATTTTTCTGCGTATCAATGGCATGGATATTTTTCCACCCATGCTTAATATTTCTTCATTGACTTTTACAACCGGTAATTTGGCATCGGTTGGGAGATTTGGACAATCAGGATCGAAAATATCATAGTACTTGACTGCAACCTGATCACCATATATAGCAGCCATCTTGGACTTTAACCATTCCGAGAGATCACGCCAGTCATCGCGCATCCCCTGCGAGCAGGCAATCAGTGAACCGGTGATCTGAATAGTCGCTTTTTGCACGGTTACCCGCAGCACCCTGGGCCCGAATTGGGTGCGCAGTTTGGTGGATTAAAGGACGAGCCGCCGCCAGCGCGGATGAACAGCCCGCCGGAAATTACCTGGCGGGTTTCAGGATAGCCGCATGCCGGGCAACAGGCTGCAAACCGTTGTCTTTTTCCTGGATGGTCGCGCGGACATCAAAGGTGCCGCCGCAATTTTCACACATAAATTCGTAAGTAGGCATTGAAGATTTCCTCAGCAGCAGTTGGATTTTTTGGCGAGTGACGCAAAATCAATACCAAGGAGGCTGCTGATTTCTGCGTTGATCTCCCGCAGCTGCTCAATCGCTTCTTCCTGAGAATGAGCGTAAGTGGTAATCACTTTATTTTCCTGTGCTTTAGTCTGCAGCGAACGCAGCTTTTCAAGGTCCTGTTGTGATATCTGATTGTTGCCCTGCTTTTGGCGGACCACTTTCTGGAATAGCAGACAGGTCTTCCATGATCTTGTGCGCCTCAGCATCCTGAGTAAATTGCCCAAGGGCGGTCTGGTAATTATTTACCGGCTCTGAGAATTTGATCTTCTCAGCCAGATTATTTAAAGCCAGATTAAGTTTTTCGGGAATAATTGTTTTTTCTAGTCATTTTTTCACCTTATCCACAGCAGCCTGAGCCGCATGATGTTGCATAATCCAATCCGCAGGCATCTGAAATAACCTGCGCGCATTCTATACATAGCGCCTGAAACTCTCCCTGGGCGTCGAAAAACTCCTGTACCGATTGAAATCCAAGAAACGCAATCCACAACCGTTCGAGGTCTTTCTGCTCATTCTGGTTAATGGTATTAAACATTTGCTTGGTTTGAAGATCTTTTGCTTTAACCCTGTAAACCTGCAGCGCCTTTTGCGCCTGCTTGGTCGTTCTGGAATTTTTCACTAGCGCTTTCATATCTCTTGTAATGTTCAGTTTCAACCAGAGCAGATGTGAAATCGCGGATCGCGCTGCTTATTTCCTCTTCTGTGCTAATTCTTACTTCAGTATTGACTTTTGTTATCATATTGACCTTTGCTTTCAAATAATGAAATTTTGTTTTTACAACCAATCACGATGTGTAAATTTTGAGCAGATCCGGGATCTTTTGCGCAATATCATCCCGCACCTGTCTGAAAACCTGTTTAATAGTACCTTCATCCCCTGTTGCTTTGGCTGGATCGGGGAACCCCATATGAACCCGCTTTCCTTTCCCCAGCCATAGGGGGCATTTTTCAGCGGCAGAATCGCAAACCGTGACGACCAGATCAAAATCGTGGCCATAAAACTCATCCACTGTTTTGGTCCGTCCATGATGCTCAATTCCAATTTCTTTTAACACCTCCACTGCCAGTGGATGTACATTGTCCGCAGGCTGTGTTCCAGCGCTGTATGCTTTCCAATCAGTACCCAGTCTGGCATTGACGATGGCTTCCGCCATCTGGGAACGGCATGAATTTCCGGTACAGACAAAAATCACTTTTTTCACTGGCCGTTCTTTTTGATCGCGATCATTTTTGTTGATTGTGGTTTTCCATAAATTTTCTCCCCAAGCTCTGAAAGCATATCCAGACCTTTAATTTCCTGCGGTAACAGCGGGATTTGAACAACCGGCACGCTGAATTTTTTAGAAATCTCCTGCAAGTATTTATTTTGCATCGCCCGGCGGGAGTGGACAAAAGCGCTGTCCACCTGCTCTTCAGGAATAATGTAGTTGGCTACAACCATACCGGTATGAATATCCAGCCCTGCCAATTCCTGTGAGGCTCGATAAGCTTCAATAATGGGCGTGGATTCAGGATACATGACAAAGGAGAAGGTACTTTGCGCTGGATCTTTCATCATGTCGATCACACTCCCAAATCTCTGTTTGGCAGCATCATCAGCGGCATCTGTGTCAACAGACGCAAACGCTTTGATATCCATCTGCTTGCTCCAATCCACTGGCAGCTCCAGCAGCCTTAATGTATGGCCGGTGGGGGCAGTATCAAAAACGACCGCTCTCCACTCACTTTGCGAAGCCAAATCTATGAACTGATCAAAAGCGGCCATTTCTTCCGTGCAGGGGGAATCCAGTTCTTCTTCCATGGTTTTAATAGCCTCAGGCGGACGGCCGCGTTTTTTGGCGTCATCCAAAATGCGCTTTTTGTATTCTTCAGCGGCAGATTTTGGGTCAATTTTGGCTGCCCATAAATTGGGCAGCCCGGGAACAGGGGCTGGGTGGTCTTTAATCGTGACACCCAAAACATCGCCCAAGTGCGCGGCCGGGTCGGTCGTCACCAGTAAAGTCTTGTATCCGCTGCGGGCCAGCCATACCGCAGAAATGCAGGATGCAACAGTTTTACCTACCCCGCCTTTACCGGCAAAGAAAACCGTATGCCGATGGCCGTTGCTGGATAATTCGTGAATAAAGGGAAGATTTGCAAGCTCGGTATTTTTGGCAGTATTTTCTTCAAATTTTACAACTTTGGCTTCTTTTTCCTTTGCTCCATCGAAATAGATGCGGCTGACTTCGCGTAAACGCTCAACCCCACTAATTTCTCCGCTGAGCAAACTCATCTGCTTTATGGGATAAGGAAAATCATGGTTAATTTGATCCAGGTAACCAGTCTGCATTTTCGCGCGGGCTGAAAACAATGGGTTGGATTGCGCCTCAGCAGGGATAACGCCATTGACAATCAATTCGAATGAGTGGATATCCAGTTTTTCTAGTTCGCCAATGGCGCGTTTGGTCTCTTTGATCGCGATCGCCTCTGGCTGCAAAACAAAGTTAAATAAGGTGCTGTTTTTATCCCGCATCATCGCCAGAGCACGCTCATATTTATGTTTTGCGTCCTGTATAGCGGCTGCAGGGCCGATGCATGTTTGGCCGCTGCCCTCGCTGGCTGTGTCAATGGACTGGCTCCATTCGGCGGGAAGTTCCAAAAGCCGGATGGTATGCCCGGTAGGCGCGGTATCGAAAATAACCACGTCCAATTCTTTTTCGCCTTCTTTATCGGTCTCCAAAAAATCAGTAAACCGGTCAAAGGCGGCTACTTCAGCAGTGCAGGGACCGCTCATCTGTTCTTCCATCACCTGAACGATCTGGGGCGGGAACGCTGCGCGGATGGGCGCCATGGCTTTGTCAATGTATTCAGCTGTGGCGATATCCGGGTCAATTTCCATTGCCCAAAGGTTTTTCACACCGGTGATCGGTGTAATTTCATGCCCTATCTTCTGCTCAAAAACATCCGCCAGGTTGGAAGCGGGATCGGTAGTTACAATGAGGGTTCGCTTGCCTTTATCCGCCAGACGCACCGCGGTGACGCATGCCATGCTGGTTTTTCCTACTCCGCCTTTGCCGGAATAAAATAAATATTGTGTGTTCATTAAGACCTTTCGTTTAATGCAATCTCTACTTCAGCCAGAGATGGGTAACTCCCCGATTTAATAACTTCTCCGTTGATGACAATAACCGGCAGCGCGCTCATCTGGCGCTCGCGAACCAACCGCATCACCGCCTCGTTATTCAAGAACGCGTTGGGGTCGCTGGCCATTTGATAGCGTTTGACTACAAACCCTTTTGATTGAAGGGCAAATATCATTTCGCTTACGTCCAATAAGGTCTGATCCAAAACCGGCCCGCACAGCCCTGTTGGGCAGCACATCGGCGGATCAAAGATCTCGACTATTTTTTCATTTTTTAAATTTGTTTGCTGCTGTGTTGTTGAAGGTTGTTCCACTTAAATCTCCTGGCTAATTTATTATTTTGCTGTTGAAGTAATTATTTCTGCTATAGATGTGATTACATTTATTGGGCCGCAGGTTGGCCGGCGAGGCTGTATGCGTGCGGGATCAAAGAAATCATTAAGAAATTCCCCTAATTTCTGTATAGACTGGCTGGTTAATGGTGTAGTAGATCCAGCGCGAATCCATCGGGTCTCTTTCAATGTTGACTAATCCCGCTTCTCTTAAAATTCTTAAGTGATGGGAGATCAGGTTAGGTTGCAAATCCAATGCATCAGAAAATTCACAGTTGCACTGCGTTCCGTTTTGGATAAGGCCCAAGAGCTGTAACCGCTTGGGGTCACTTAATGCTTTAAAACAAAGTGCAATTTTCTCCACGTCCATTGTTGTTAGATCCTTTCGTAATAGTTCAACGATTGTTGAAGTATATCAATAGAATTACCCTTGTCAAGGTATATATCAAAAACAAGGAAGTATTAATTAATATTTAATAATTAATGACTTCAATTAGATATTTATTTCGAGGTATGTGATGAGGTGAATTATTTTTGCTTTGAATAGTGCATAAGTACTTAAACTATAATGGTTAGGAAATCACTTGGTAATTTATACAGGAGTCAGGCAATGCTCCCAGCAACATCATTATTTATAGGGATTGACACAGGAGGAACTTTCACTGACGGTGTTCTTCTCGATTCAAGCAACCGAACGGTAGTTCAATCGGTTAAGGTTTTGACAACTCATAGAGACTTAACCATCTGCATCGAGAATGTGTTGGAAAAGCTTACCCAGGGCCTTACTGATCCGATTATCCTGGTATCGTTATCAACAACATTGGCGACAAACGCAATTGTAGAAGGGAAGCGAAAACCGGTAGCGTTGTTTTTGCTTGGTTATGACCAGGAGCTTGTTTACAAATATAATTTTCAAAGTCAGTTTGGTACACCTGATTATTTCTTCATTAACGGTAAGCATGGCTTGGATGGCAAGGAGCTAATCCCGCTTAATAAAAACGAAGTCGTTGCTGCCGTCAATAGTATAAAAGAAAAAGTAGAAGCATATGCAATATCATCTTACGCAGGTTTTAGAAATTCAAGTCATGAGGAGCAGGCAGGAAATATTATCTCAACCCTGACTGATGCTCCCACCGTGCTGGCGAACCATCTTTCAAATGAATTTGATTCCATTCGACGGGCAACTACAGCCAGCTTAAATGCATCCCTTTTATCAAATACACAAGAATTTATTAATGCAGTTATGGTAAAGCTGAACAAATTAAATATAGCGTGTCCGGTTATGATCCTTCGCGGAGATGGTTCAATTGTAAAAGCCGAATATGCTCGCAGGCGCCCTGTTGAAATTATTCACTCAGGGCCTGCAACGAGCGCAATAGGTGGCCAGTTTCTTTCAGATACAGAAACAGCCCTGGTCATTGATATTGGTGGAACGACTACTGACATTGCTTTAGTGGAAGGTCGTAATGTTGCCGTTGAGAAAAACGCGGCAGTTGTTGGTACTTTCAGGACATGCGTCAGCACGATTAAGGTTCGTTCCTTTGGCATGGGTGGCGATAGTCTAATCCGTATTGACGGCTTAAAAAACCTCTCGGTCGGTCCTGAAAGGGTTATCCCTTTTTGTCGTATGAGTTTGACCTATCCCAGTATCAAGCAAGATATCCAGGAATATCTTGCTTCCAAAAAAGGGATTACAAATAATTATCGGCTTGAATTTTGGGCGCTTTGCCGCGAACCGCGTCATTTATTCAAGGATGATAGGACAAACAAGTTGTTAAAAATCCTTGAATCAGGCCCCGGCTTTCTGCCAGATTTGTTGAAAAAGGTCGGCGCTGTATCGCCAGTACAAGTTGATGAATATGAATTGCTCAACGAGGGGATAATTGAAAGAGCGGGCTTAACACCGACAGATCTTTTTCATGCAGTTGGTGAGATTGCGCTATGGGATTCGGAGATTTCGACCTATGTTTTGGAAACATTTGCAAACAATATGGAGATGCAAAAAGATCAATTAATCTTTTGGGTGCGGAGCTTTATCACCAGGTCCATCGTTGCCGAGATAATCGAATACCTCTCGGGCAAATCTCTCTCAAAATCATCACTCATTCATGAAAATAACGGATTTGACCGCTGGTTGTTTGACGAACATTTCGACCATACTCACCCTTACCTTGGTGGCGAGTTCTTTCTAAAAGTTCCAATTGTGGGTATCGGTGCACCTGCAAAATCATTCTTACCACCAGTCGCAGATACACTCGGCACCCGATTAATAATACCGGATCATTTCGAAGTAGCCAATGCGGTCGGCACGGTGGTTGGTAACATTATTATCCATCAGGATGGCGATGTGATTCCAATCATAGAGGGGATCAACGTAAAAGGGTATTATGCGCGCGGCCCAAATATGCAGCAAGAATTTTCCGATTATGAAAAAGCGCTTGATTTTTCTAAGGAATACCTGATAAAGCTAGTTACAACAGAAGCAAACCAGGCAGGTGCTGTTTCTCCTTATGTCAAAGTGGAATCGCAAGAGATTCTGGGCGGTATGATTACGCGGTTATCTGCGATGGCAGTCGGGCGTCCGGTTTAAGGGGACAATATTTTTATTGGTGAAATAGGCACTCTTAGCAGTAATCAACCTGTGCAGTAATTACCACAGCGCCGCAATGCGGGCATTTAATGTCTTCTTTTATGTTCCCCTTCACAATAATTTCTTCGGTGTAGCCAGTATCCTGTTTGCATTTATAGCAAATGATCTTCTTATATTTCTCATCCATTTCTTCCTCCTAAATCGCACATGCAATTAATAAATGAGCAAAAAAAACCATGGATATCAATCGAGAATAGCTTATCGCGCTTTTTCTAAATTACCTCAATGTTTGGTTCAATAATTATTTCGGATTTTACAGAGTTGGCTACCAGGCTGTATTTTTGAGCCGACTGCAAGGCGCGAAGTATGCGTTTGTGAACATCTTCTGGCTGCTCAAGCCCCGCGCGCACGCTGATGTTCGGCCAAAAGCGAAGATGAGTGAAAATCTCGGTGCGGTCGAGCTCAATGAGCTTGGTGCCTTCCGCCCTGCACTCGTACGAAACCAGGTCAAGTTTGAACCTTTCAGCCGCCCAGATGAACATCATCATGATACACGTATTGGCTGCTGCCACAAAAGCGTCTTCAGGGGTAAGGACGCCCGGATGCCCCTGGGCATCAGGGGGAGCGGAAAAATCCATTTCCGGTCCGTTGCCTAATGCAATATGCCCCCAGTGTTCACCTTTCCAATTAACGGTGGTATGGTATACAGATGTCTTGCTCATATAATTTCTTTTTCATAATACAAGCCATACAATTTTTCGATCTCAACCTGCAGGTTAGGTTCAATCCCCTGATCGATGCGGTTATAAATTTTGATCGTTGCCATAAGCTCATTCAACACTTCGGGTGAAGGCGGCTTTTTCTGCTCTTTGAAGTTTTCAAAAATCAATGGAAGGCCGATAATGGTCAGCACCTGATCACCTGCGCCCACTTTTTGAACAGGAATACCACTCCCGCAAGAACAGGTTGCCTCAGAAGCTTCTTTAGATTCATCATCCAAATTCTTCTGATCAAATTGACCCTCAACGCGGCTCCATGACTTCTTTATAATGGCATCTACTTGTTGCGCCAATTCATCGGCCGCTACATCAACCGCTTGTTTGCCTGCGTTATTCAATTGCCGCAAACCTTCCGGTTTTTCCAATCCATGCTTCACCACCAGATCTGTGATGACGATACTGGCAGCGGGTTCATTCGAGTAACGAGCGGTGCCATGGTAAGCGCAGCGTTTATCACAGCCGTCTACGGCTATGGTGGGATAGAATTTGGCAAAAGCGCGGTCGCCTTCACCGCCCGCTAAAAAGAGGGGCAGGCAAATGGTAACGGTTTCCCCTGGCCGCAACTTCTCCAGCACGCGCAAGGCAGCCAGGCGGGTGATCGTACCCTCAGGGATCTCTTCCCCGGAGCATGTGACAATGCCCACTTTTCTGGAAGGTAATTCAGGCATTTTTATTTTCTCCGCTCTTCCCAACGGTTTGGTCAATTATCGAGTCCGCTTTATCGGCCAGCGCACGCGCCAGTGTCTGCGCCAGCTTCGTTTAATTCAGCAATACCTGCCGGCTTTAAGATCGCGGTGTTCGCGGAATACATCTAACACAACCAAATCACTGGCGATCTGCCCGCCGCATTCACCGATTATTTTTTTTGCGCATTGAAGTTTGCATCCATCCAGAGTGATGGAGGGGTTTGATAAAATGGTCTCATTGGTTTCCGCATCACCCAGTACCAGTAAAGCAAGCGGCACCAGGTTTGAATCGGCTGGCCGGTCATCTTCAGTAATGTAATATGCTGCCAGACGGCTGACCGATCCGAAAGTCTTGCCGATACCGCTGCAAGGCACGATATTTACTTTAGTAGATTTACTCATTCTTTTTTTACTTCATCTTCCGCATCTTTTTTCATTCTGATGAAATACTGCTCCGGTGAAAGAAAATTTTTACTTTCCTCAGGCCAGTTATCGGCAGAAATCTCGCACAACCAACCCTCCCCATATGGATCCTGATTGATGATCTCCGGCGCCTTTGCGAGTTGGGGGTTAATATTCCGAATCGTCCCGGTAAACGGGCTGCCCAATGAGAGGTTGACTTTAATGGTTTCTATTGAAGCCACTTCATCTTCTGGCTGTAAAACCGTTCCAACCGGCTGCAGGTCAGCAAAAGCAATGTCGCCATTGCGCTGCTGGAAGAAATCTGAAACGCCCAATCTGATTAATTCGCCATCTTGTTTTAGCCAAAGGCCATCAGGTGTGTATACACGGTCGGTGGCTACTTTAAAAATGAATTTATCAACGGTAGTTTCAAGATATTCAGTCATAATTATCCTAGTTTTCCTGTTCAGCTGCTAACCAGACAGAGATTTCATCCACTTCTGGAATGCGGCCTGCACAGACGACTTTTTCATTAATCACAAGACCAGGCGTAGAAAGGATATTCCATTTTCTAATCTCGGGATAATCCGTAACTTTTTCAATATCAGCTTGAATTCCCAGATTTTCCAAAGCTGCTCTTGTATTGGTTTCTACCATTTTGCAGTTATTGCATCCGGGCCCCAGTACTTTAATTGAAATCATTTAATTCTCCTTTTTTTGAACATATGATTTAAGAATGAATTAATTCAACAATGGTTATTTAATAATACATTCAAATAATAGAATATATTATACTACTTCACTATTTGAAAACAGAAAAACAGATGGGGAAATCAATTGTTTAAATGAAATTGGCTTGACAACTTGGTATTTCAAGATATTATATTCGTATAAATGAATATTAAAGAAAAGCATCCAATAAACCAGATCAGTGATTTACTGAGAGAAATAAGCGCTCCTTCCCGAATGAGAATATTATTAGCTGTAGGGAAGGAAGAAGTCTGTGTCTGCCACCTGGAAGCCACATTGGGGATGAGGCAGGCGTATCTTTCTCAGCACCTCATGGCATTACGAAAGGCGGGTGTGCTTATAACCAACCGAGATGGACGATTTATAAATTACCGGTTGGCAAACCCAAGAACATTGGACCTAATCCAAAACGCGGCGAATTTATTAGATGTTGCTTGATGAAAGTAAAAACAACAGAAATATAAAGAATCAATGCTCATGCCCTAAATGCAGCAGCCAATTTAATGAAGCTGCAATTCCTTAAAAATTTCTAAAAGGTGAATTTAAAGCGATCATCAAAGAACTTCGAATAACTTATCCGCCCAAAGATTAATTATTTTAGACAAGGAGACAAAAATGTCAGCAAAAAAGAACCCAGTATTTGTGCAGTGCATGTGCCGGGGTGATTGCCCAGGATTTGATAAGTTAAATGTGTGGAATCTCGTTAATTACGTTCGAAATGAATTAGATGTTGAATACACCATCGTTCATCCACAGCTTTGCGTCGATGACGGCGATCGCTTTTGGAAAGATTTTGCCAAGGCGGATACCACCTATATCGTAGGCGGCTGCGACCCCAAGATGCAGCGCAAAATGTATAAAGATGCTATGGCAGAGGTAGGGTCTGATTTTGATAAACAGGTCATCCCTTTGGACCTGCGGAATATGCCCACAGAAGAGGCAATGAAAAAAGTTTCAGAGGCGCTTGAAAACTATCAAAAGAACCCAAAAGAGAACAAATGATGACCGATTATTTAGAATTACATGATTACCTGGAAAAGAATTTTGTTCACGACTATGAATAGGAAATATTATTACTTTTTAGAGAGTGCCGCGAGGTGATTATCATCTGGTTAGCCTTTTATTTAAATCGTTTGTATTAATTGAATATATATAGTCATAAGTACTAAAAATCTTCTCTGTTAGAAACTCCGATCCTTTTATTTCACGCAGGATAAAATTAAAAGTAATGGATACATTTGATCATATAAAAAGGAACGCAGAAGAATTACTTCAGGTGCTTCCCCCTCATGTAACTTTGCTTGCCGCCGCTAAGACGCGCACGGTGGGTGAAGTGCGGGCCGCTTACGAAGCCGGCATCCGCTTTTTCGGGCACAATTACGTGCAGGAAGCACAGTCTATGGTAACGGCTGCAGATTTCAAGGCGGAATGGCATATGATCGGGCACCTGCAGCGCAACAAGGCAGCTGATGCAGTGGAGCTATTTAACATGATCGAATCGCTGGATTCCATCCGGCTGGCAAACGAATTGGAAAAACGCTGTGCTGAACAGGGAAAGACAATTGAAGTATTAATCGAGGTCAACAGCGGCGCAGAAGAAGACAAAACCGGTGCGCTGCCGCAGGACGTTTTACCGCTGGTAGAATCGGTCAGCGCTTTACCCCGACTGCGCCTTGCAGGGCTGATGACGATGGGGCCTTTAAGCGGGGATGCAGAACTGGCGCGGCCGTATTTTATAAGAACACGGCAATTATTTGAACAGTTGAAAAAATCAAGCCTGCCCAACATCGAAATGCGCGTGCTTTCAATGGGCATGAGCGGCAGTTACCGGGTGGCGGTTGAAGAAGGGGCAACCATGATTCGTATCGGTTCGCTGCTCTTCGGTCCGCGGGTGTGAATTATGATAAAATATGCCTGAATTGTACAATTTATGCAACACCAGATGGTTATATGAATCCTTTTTTCCCGCTTACGGCATATATTATAATTTCAGGGATATTGTTATGAACCAAAAGCGCGGATTGTCACTAAGCAAGATGAAAATTTATTACTAAAATTGTCCTATGGAAACCATTCAGCTATTTGTGGAATTCTCTGCCATTTCCCGGGTTTTAACCGGGCAATCCGAATTTCCACTTACTTTGAACAAGGGCGCCAGCATCGCGGATTTGGTGGCAGCGCTTGGAAAGAAATTCCCGCAGCTGCTCGGGCAAGTTATTGAGAAGGATGGCAAATCCCTCATCCCAACCAACGTTTTCAGCATTAATGGCCAAAAGATTGTCCATGAATCTGAAACTGATTTTCAACCCAAGAACGGCGATAAACTGATTTTGCTGTCTTTATTATCCGGCGGTTAATGCCGATTTATTATCATAGTCCTTCTTTAAGGAGAGAAAACAATGTTCGGTTACAGCGGTAAGATCCTGCATATTGACCTGACAGAACGCAAGACCTGGGTAGAAGAGAAACCCGAAGATTGGTATAAGACCTGGATCGGGGGCGTTTCGATGGCTACCCGCTTATGCTGGGAGAACATCAAGCCCGGCTGTGATGCCTATTCACCGGATAACCCTGTTTGCATTGCCAATGGCATTTTTGCCGGCACCCCTGTACCGGTCGGAGGCAAGTATGGGTTGGCTTCCAAATCACCCCAGACCGGGATGATCGGCGACAGCCTTTCAGGCTCCTGGTTCACCATCGCACTCAAGCGCGCCAACTGGGACGGCGTGGTCATCCACGGCGCCAGCGAAAAATGGGTAAACGTCTTCATTGATGACGACCGCGTGGAGTTCCGCGATGCAGCCAAACTGGTGGGCAAGGGTACTTTTGAAACCGAAGAAGCTATCCGCGATGGGCTTGCGGATGACCAGGTACGCTCAGCAACCATTGGCCCTTCGGGCGAAAACATGGTGCGCTTTGCCAATGTGACCAACGACGGCCGCCAGGCTGGACGCACTGGACACGGTGCTGTTTGGGGTTCCAAAAAATTAAAAGCAGTTTCAGTACGAGGCACCCATGGTATTCCGGTGGCAGATCCAGAGACGCTGAATCAGCTTTCCTTTAATATAACAAAAGAAGCGCAGGGCCCACATACTTCCAAATACCGCATACTTGGAACATCTACCAATGTGCTGAATATGAACAAGCTGGGACTTTTGCCAACCCGCAACTATCAGGAAGGCGTTTTTGAAGATGCCGAAAAAGTATGCGGCGAGTATTTGCACGACCACCACAAAGTGAAAACTATCGCCTGCGCTCAATGCCCGATTGCCTGCGAACAAATGTCGGTGGTTAAATCCGGCCCATGGGAAGGCTCGATGACCGGAATTGAATATGAATGCCTGTTTGCCAACGGCTCCAACCTGGGCATCAATGACATGAATGCGGTCATAAAACTTATATCTATAGCAGACTCCAGTGGAATGGATGCCATCACCATGGGTGTTACTATTTCCTGGGCGATGGAAACCTTTGAAAAAGGCATCTTTAAAAAAGAAGACTTTAAATGCAAAAAGTACCCGGACGGGTTTGAACTTAAGTTTGGCAATGGCGAGGCGGCGGTGACTACTGCAGAAATGATCCGCGACCGCGAAGGTATTGGGAAAATACTTTCTGAAGGTACCCGGGTTGCCAGCCAGATCATTGACAAGGAACGCGGCACTGAAACCTGGAAATGGGCGCTGCAGGCCAAAGGCCTGGAAACCGCCGGTTACGACGGGCGCGGGCTGAAAACATTCTCGCTCGGCTCAGCTGTTGGTACACGCGGCCCATGCCACAACCGCACGGCAGCTTATGACCCCGATATCCAGGGTGAGGTAGACCGCTTCAAAGTGGATGACACACGCGGAAGATTAGCCAAAGACACCGAGGAATATGCGGCGGTATATGACACCCTTCCTTTATGCAAGTTCATCCGGCGCTGCTTCACCGGCAAAGCCGACCGGGCAGGCGCCTGGCCGACGATTGCGCAGCTAATCAACGCCACCACGGGCTGGAATTTCCAGTATGAAGATATTGACCTGATCGGCGAACGGGCGCACACTATCAAGAAAGCTTTTAACATCCGCGAAGGCTGGAAGCGCGAAGATGATACCATCCCTTATCGCTGGATGCACGACCCGATGACCAAAGGCCCATCCGCGGGGCATGTGACCACGCCTGAAGAGCTGGAATATATGAAAGATCTCTACTATACAGCCAAAGGCTGGACAAAAGAGGGGCTAATCCCCAAGCAAAAGTTGATCGATCTCGGCATGCCTGATGTTGCCGAGCAAATCGGCGTCTAACCGGACGGAGAGAGAAAAATGCCTTTATCTACATCCAAATACCGTTATATTGACTGCGACCCCGACCTGTGCATTGGCTGCCAGATCTGCGAATACGTCTGTTCTTATTCCAAGACCGGCGAATACAATACCTACCGCTCGCGCATCCGCACGGTGCGCGTGGACGAGGTGCTGATCACCGCGCTGGCCTGCCGCACATGCGAAAATGCACCCTGTGTGATCGCCTGCCCGCAGAACGCGCTGACCCAGCACCCTGATACGGGCATCATCATGGTGGATGCTCAGAAATGCGATGCCTGCGCCTGGTGTATTGAAGCCTGTGATTTTGGCGCCATCTCGATCAACCCTGCCAGCAAACTTGCAGAAATGTGCGACCAATGTGAAGAGCTGGAAGAAGGCCCGCAGTGCGTAAAGTGGTGCCCGAAAGAAGCTCTTTCACTGACGACCCCTGACCAGCAGGCGCAGAAATCGCGCAAAGCGGCCATCAAGTCGATCAAGGATGAGATTCTTCCGGTAATCCCTTTGAAAGAAACCACTTGTTAACAGTGCCATCCATTAATTGACCTAACAAAGGAGCTGCATGAGCGATAATCCCAATCAAGAGGAAATGCGTGTCGGCGTGTATATTTGCCATTGCGGCAGCAACATCGCCGGAATAATCCCTCCAGCTGAAGTGGCGGAGTGGGCGTCGCATTTGCCGGGAGTGGTGCGCGCGACTGACACGCTTTACGCGTGTGCTGACAGCGGACAAACTCTTATCAAGGAAGATATCAAGAAGTACAACCTGAACCGCGTGGTTGTATCAGCATGTTCAGTGCGTATGCACGAAACTACATTCCGCGGGGCTGTGACCGAAGCCGGATTGAACCCTTTCCTGATGGAAATGGCCAATATCCGCGAACAGTGTACCTGGGCTCACGGGCATGATAAGGAAGGCGCACTCAGGAAAGCCAAAGACCTGACGGCAGCCGCCGTAGCAAAGGCGAGCTTTTTAGCGCCTCTGGAATTCATCAAAGTTCCGGTTACCAAACGCGCACTCGTCATTGGCGGCGGTGTGGCAGGCATCAGCGCAGCGCTCGACCTGGCGGACCAGGGTATTGAAACAATTTTGGTGGAAAAAGAACCGACCATCGGCGGGGTTATGGCACAGCTTAACAAGACCTTCCCCACGATGGACTGCAGTATATGAATACTCGCACCAAAAATGGTTGACGCGGCGCGTCATCCGAAAATAAAAGTCAAAACTTACACCAATGTTGACCGCGTAGAAGGCTACGTGGGCAACTTTAAAGTACAGCTGCGCGAAAAAGCGCGTTATGTGCGCGCAGACAAATGCAACGGCTGCGGTGATTGTGCGAAAGCCTGCCCGATCGAAGTGCCGAATTATTTTGAAATGAACCTGGCTCCCCGCAAAGCAGCTTACGTAGCCATGAGTCAGTCTGTTCCCCTGCTTTATACGATTGACCTGGATGCCTGCATCCACTGCTACAAATGTGTGGAAGCCTGCGGCGCGCTTGGACGCGATTGATTTCAGCCAGGAAGATAAGATCTCCTGGGAGGATATCGGGTCGATCATTGTCGCCACCGGATTCAACCACTTTGACCCAAGTGTGATGCCGGAATATGGCTACAGCCGTTTCCCAAATGTCATCACAGCCATGGAAATGGAACGCCTGAATAACTCCGCCGGCCCGACCACTGGCAGCCTGGTGCGCCCAAGTGACAATGCAAATCCAAAACGCGTGGCGATCATCAACTGCGTGGGTTCGCGCGATAAGCGTTTTAACCCGTGGTGCTCCAACTTCTGCTGCATGTACGCCATCAAAAATGCGGTGTTATTAAAGCAGATGTACCCGGATATTGAACTCAGCATTTACTATATGGATATCCGCACACCATCCAAGGGTTATGAGGAATTCTATGATCGAGCGCGCGCAATGGGCATCCGCTTTATCCAGGGGCGGCCTGGCCTGATCACTGAAGACGAAACCACCCACAACCTGTATGTCCATTCGGAAGATGTGGCGCTTGGGCAAGGTTGTGGAGCATGAGTATGACATGGTCATGCTTAACCAGGCGGCAGTTCCCCAGCCGGATGTGGATACGGTCAGCTCGGTGCTGAATATCACCCAGAGCCCAGGCGGATGGTTTATGGAATACCATCCCAAACTGCGCCCGATGGACACTCCAACCGACGGTATTTTCCTGGCGGGCGCCTGCCAGGGGCAGAAAGATATTCCCGCATCCGTCGCTTCAGGTTCAGCCGCTTCATCACGCGCCGGGCGCATCCTGCATTCGGATGAATGGGCAATTGAGCCTATCATCGCGCAGGTGTGGGAAGACCGCTGTATCAGCGCGCAGGGCAAGCAGTGCGGTATTTGCGCAAAAGCCTGCCCGTACGGAGCAATAACCGTAGAAACCGGTACCGCAGCTCAGGTGGTGACAGCCAAATGTCATGGCTGCGGCGGCTGCGTAGCGGAATGCCCGCATAACGCCATTACCCAGATGCACTTTACCGACGCACAGGTTCTGGCGCAGATACGCGCATTGCTTGCGGAAAAACCGGAAGAAAAGATATTCGCTTTCCGCTGCCACTGGTGCTCCTACGGCGGCGCTGACCTGGCGGGCACCAGCCACTTTGAATATTCGTCCAATGAGCGCGGCATCCGCGTGATGTGCTCAGCTCGTATGGACCCAGATTTTATTTACGAAGCTTACCGACTGGGCGCCGGCGCGGTGCTTTACTCCGGCTGCCACCCGCAGGACTGCCATTACATCACTGGACAGATTGTGGGCGCAACACGAGCGGAACGGCTGCAGAAAATCTTTGAAAAAATGGGCATGAGCCCCGGCCGCTTCCGCGTGGAGTGGATCTCGGCTGCTGAAGGCGACAAGTACGCGCGCGTGATCAACGAAATGCAGAAAACGATTGATGGCATTGGCAAAGACAAGCTAAAGGCGGAAATTGAAGCTCTGAAACCCGAAATGGAAAAACGAGCGCGGCGCATGTATGATGTGCCGGGAGTGACCCAGGCATCGGAATTCTCTGACACAATGACTCTGGCGATGAGCATACAGGAGGTAGGCGATGGAAAGTAATCATGCGCTGACCTTTGCCGACGGGGTAAGGGGTATTCCGGGCGGAGAGCATCTTGAAATGTGCTTTTCCTGCGGCACGTGTGTGAGCAAGTGCATGATCCAGCAAAAACTGGAGCCTGAATACAACCCGCGCCGACTGCTGCGAATGGTCATGATGGATATGCAAGAGGAAGCCTTTAAGAGCCCCACCACCTGGTTGTGTTCTGCCTGTGACCTGTGCTACCCTGCTTGCCCGCAGGAGATCCATATCTCTGGCGTTATTGGCGCGGTGAAGCAGCTGGCGGTGGAAGCTGGCTACACGTCTCCGCTCGAAACGGTAACAGTAGATGAGGCCCTGTGTTCTGGCTGCGGCATCTGCGTGATGACCTGCCCTTATGAAGCGCCGCATTTAATCGAAAAGGAAGTCGACGGAGTAATGGACCGCTTCTCGGAGGTGAATGTGGAGAAGTGTATGGGCTGCGGTATGTGCGTGGCAGCCTGCCCTATTGGCGCAATTGCCAGACCCGGCGTTTCAAATGAAGATGTTGCCAGTCAGATGAGGATTAAACCGCAAAAAGACAATCCTTCTCTGGCAGTATTCGTGTGTGACTGGAGCCTGCGCGTGGATGAAGATGTGGCGCTGCTGGAATCCTATCCCGAAAATGTGCGCATTATTCACATACCCTGTTCCGGACGGATCGACCCTCAGATGGCGCTGATGGCGCTCGACAGCGGGATTGGGGGCGTGATGGTATGCGGCTGCGCACCAGGTGAATGCCATTACAAGCGCGGGAATTACGTCAGTACCTGCAAGATGAGCCTGCTGGACCGCATGTTCGGCCAGATGGAAATTAATGGCGGGCGTGTGCGTTTTGTGCAGATCGGCACGCAAGACCGCGGGCGCATCAGGCATGAGGTTGATAACATGCTGGCATCGCTGCAGAAAGAGGTGGCGTAATGGCTGCGAAATCAACCCGACAGGCCAAGCCCAAAGCTGCCAAACCCAAGCTGGCTTTCTACTGGGCGGCGAGCTGCGGCGGATGCGAGATCACGATCACTGAATTGGGTATGCGCCTGGTGGATGTGGGCGAACTGGTGGATATCGTTTTCTGGCCGGCGGCGATGGATTTCAAATACAATGACGTAGCCGCACTGAAGGACAAAGAAATCGACATTTGCTTCTACAACGGCGCTATCCGCAACAGCGAAAATGAAGAAATTGCTCATTTATTAAGCAAGAAATCCAAACTTCTGGTGGCTTTCGGTTCCTGTTCGCATCTGGGTGGTATTCCCGGCCTGGCCAACTTGTTTGATATTGAAACACTGTTGGAGCGTGTGTTTGATACTGCGCCCTCGCTGGATGAATCGCGAGGCACACGCCCGCAGGAAGTGAACAAGGTGCCTGAAGGCGAGATACTGGTGCCGAAGCTGTATGAACGCGTCAGGCCTCTGGCGGATGTAGTTGAGGTGGACTACTTCATGCCGGGCTGCCCGCCGGTGGTGGATCAGGTTTGGACTGTTTTTCAGACCATATTGGCTGGCAAGCTGCCCGAAAAGGGTGCAGTGATCGGCGCCAACCCCAAAACGAACTGCGATGAGTGCCCGCGCAAGAAGGGCGAAAGCGGCATGCGCGTTACTGAATTCCACCGCCCGCATCAGGTGGAGCTTGACCCCGAACGCTGCTTTTTGACCCAGGGCATCATTTGCTGCGGACCAGCTACACGTGCGGGCTGCGGCCTGCCATGCCTGACTGCCAATATGCCCTGCCGCGGATGCTACGGCCCACCGGACGGCGTGGTGGACCAGGGTTCCAAGCTCATCAGCGCCATAGCCGCGCTGGTGGACACGGACGACCCGCAGAAACTGAACCAGATCCTGGAAGGGATCGCGGACCCGGTGGGTTTGAGTTATCGCTTCAGCCTGGCTGATTCCATCCTTTCTGATTTGAAGTATGGGAAAGAGCCCGTACAGGAGCATGACCTTGTCTAAGACCACACCAGTTACACAAAAGATCAGCATTGATCCGATCACGCGCCTGGAAGGGCACGGGCGCATTGACCTTTTTCTGAATGAACAGGGCGGGCTGGAAAATGCTTATATGATCATCCCCGAACTGCGCGGCTTTGAGAAGTTCTGCGAAGGCCGCCCGGTGGAAGAGATGCCGCGCATCACGCAGCGCATCTGCGGCGTGTGCCCCATTGCGCACCACATCGCGGCTGCCAAAGCAGGTGACGCGGTTTACCATGTGGAACCGCCTCCGGCCGGCAAGATGCTGCGCGAGCTGCTTTACATGGCCTTTTTCGTGGCAGACCATTCCACGCACTTTTATGTGCTGGGCGGACCTGACTTTGTAGTCGGACCGGGAGCACCCAAGGAAGAACGCAATATCCTGGGTGTGGTGAGGAAAGTCGGGCGCGAGGTGGGTGCCCAGGTGATGCAGCTGATCGGCGAGAATCACGAGATCTGCAAGATCGTGGGCGGGCGCTTTATCCACCCGGTGGGCGCGCTTGTAGGCGGCATGAGCAAACCCATTACCGAAGCCGAACGCGTACGTATTGAACAGATCGCGCGTAATTCCATCGAGACCGCCAAGTTCAGCCTGAAATTATTCAATGATATGGTCCTCGGGAACAAGGAATACCTGGACCTGATCCTGAGTGACGCCTTCACGCACCAGACTTATTACATGGGGCTGGTGGACGAAAATAACCAGGTCAATTTCTACGACGGCAAAGTGCGCGTGGTGGACCCAAGCGGTAAAGAACTGCTCAAATATGGCCCAGACCAGTACCTGGATGTGGTTGCAGAGCATATTGAACCCTGGACGTACCTCAAATTCCCGTACCTCAAACAGATCGGCTGGAAGGGGTTTGTGGACGGACCCGACAGCGGTGTATACCGTGCGTCGCCGCTTTCGCGCCTGAACGCCTCGGACGGCATGGCTACCCCTCAGGCGCAGGCTGAATATGAGAAATTCTTCAAATTCATGGGCGGCAAGCCCGTGCACCAGACACTGGCGACACACTGGGCACGCCTGATCGAAACACTTTACGCAGCCGAACGCACGTTGGAACTTGCGACCGACCCGCAAATCACATCCAAAGAAGTGCGCACCATTCCGACCGAAACGCCTACCGAAGGCGTGGCGATCGTAGAGGCGCCGCGCGGCACGCTGACGCACCATTACACCACAGATGAACGCGGCGTGCTGACATCCGCCAACCTGATCGTGGGCACCACCAACAACTACGCGGCCATTGACATGTCCATCAAGAAAGCCGCGCAGGCGCTGGTAATTCCCGGCAAGCCGGTGGATGACGCTGTTATGAACACCATTGAAATGGCCTTCCGAGCTTATGACCCTTGCTTCGGCTGTGCCACGCATGCCGCACCGGGTACTACGCCTCTTATTGTGCGAGTGTTTGATCACCAGCATGACCAGGTTCAGGAATTACGAAGGGATTAGGAGCCGCCATGAGCAAACGAGGATTGACCCAAAAAAGCGCCGACTCCCATGAGATTATACTGGAACGGGCGATGGTCACGCGCCACTATATCATGCGCTGGGACCTGGATGTATGCGTGGGCTGCCAGATAGGCCCTGAAATCTGCCCGGTAGACGCCATCAAACATGTGGATGCGGTGCTTGTGAACGGCCGAATGGCGGGCAAGCAGGCGGTGGATATCGAGGCCGATAAGTGCATTTTGTGCGGCGAGTGCGCCGAGATGTGCCCGGTGAGCGCCATCAGCCTGACCATCAACGGCCAGCCGGAAAACCCAGTGATCAAATACAGCGCTTTCCCTGAACTGATTCAATCAACGGTTTTTGACAAGAGCCTTTTTGACTGGAAGCGCAAAGAGTTCGTGATCGATAACTGCCCGACGGACGTCATCAGCTATGATGAAAAAAAGAAAACCCTGGCGGTGGATGATGCGAACTGCATACGCTGCCGGCAGTGTGAACTGGCCAGCGATGGTGCTTTTCATGTGGAACAGCCCTGGAAGGGCAAGGTGGAGCTGCACCGCGAGAAATGTGTGGAAGGCTGCCTGGCCTGCGCCGATATCTGCCCGACTCGCGCACTGCATATTGACGACAGCGGCGAACTGGTGCTGGCGGATTACTTCTGCATCAAGTGCGGCGCGTGCATGCAGATCTGCCCGGTGAAAGCCGAGTTTGAAGAATATGACGTGCAGGCGGAAGCCTTTGGCGTGAGCAAGACCGTCAAGCATCAGCGCATCACCAATGCCGGCGATCTGCCGGTGTACGTAGAGCGCTGGCGTGTGGCGCACACCCCGGTGCAGAGCGGTGCGTGGACGCAGGCGCTGCTGAAGGTGGCAGATGACAAAGCCGGTATGCTGGAGATTGACCGCAAGCGCGCCCTTAAACGCCGCGACCTGATCAAGGCGCTCAAGGGCGGGAACGAGATAGCGGAGGAATAGAGCATATCATCCGCTGGCTTCAACAAGCTCACCCAGCACACTTAAATTTTGCAAACTTCCACCGCCCACAAAGCCAGTCGATGTGAACGGTGGTTTTATATATATTGCGATGCTAAAGGATAAAGGAAGAATGGACGAGTCAACCAAACATGCAATCATTCAAAGAGCCGGTGACCTGATGGACGCGGGCTACCACTGCTCTGAAGCCATTCTGCTGGCAGTGGGCGGGCACTACCTTGGGGACGTTTCTCCTCAGGCAGTGCGGATGTCTTCGCCCTTTGCGGGCGGGATAGGCAGCACCAAACTGGAACTGTGCGGCGCGCTGACCGGGGGATTGATGGTGATTGGCGGGCTGGCGGGACGCGAGGACGCAGTAAACAAAGATGAGCACTGCCAGGTCCTGGCAGCAGCTTACCGCGCGGAGTTCCTGAGGGCGTTTGGCTGGCTGAAATGCCAGGACCTCAAGGAGCACTGGATCGGAACCGCAGGGCAGGAGAGCTGCAGGGTGCTTGTTGAGAAGGCTGCAGGGGTGCTGGTGGGAGTGATAGAGGGTGCAGTACCAGATAAATGTTGACAACCTGGTTGGCCACTGTCATTGATTATCTGTAGTTTAGTGAATTAAATAGGAGGCGAATTAATGCAATACCGGGAATTAGGGCGCACTGGCTGGAAGGTTTCAGCATTGAGTTTTGGCTCATGGGCTATTGGCGGTTCCTGGGGGCCTGTTGTCGAATCTGAATCACTGGCAGCATTACATCGTGCAGTTGAACTGGGGGTCAACTTCTTTGATACTGCGGATGTTTACGGTGATGGCCGCAGTGAACAGCTGCTGGCAAAACTTCGCCGTGAAAGCAGGGAGACAATCTACATCGCCACAAAGGCCGGGAGGCGGTTAAACCCGCACATCGCGGCAGGCTATAACCGTTCCAACCTAACGAACTTTGTGGAGCGAAGCCTCAAGAACCTGGAGACTGATGCCCTCGATCTGCTTCAACTGCACTGCCCGCCTACCCAGGTCTTCTATATGCCAGATGTTTTTGGAATTCTTGAGGATCTTGTCAAAGCGGGAAAAATCCGCTTCTACGGCGTAAGTGTGGAGAAGGTGGAGGAAGCCCTGAAGGCTATTGAATATCCCAACGTACAGAGCGTGCAGATCATATTCAATCTTTTCCGCCTTCGCCCCGCTGACCTTTTATTTGAGCAAGTCAAAAAGCGCAGAGTGGGAATCCTGGCGCGCGTACCATTAGCTTCCGGGATGCTCACGGGTAAGCTAAAGCCAGAAACCGCCTTTTCGGATGATGATCATCGGTCGTATAACCGTGACGGCGAGTCATTTGACCGTGGTGAAACATTCTCTGGTGTTGATTACGATATTGCCTTGAAAGCAGTCGAGGAATTGAAAGCTATCTGCCCTTCGGGAATGAGCATGGTGCAGTTTGCCCTGCGCTGGATTTTGATGTTTGATGCCGTGACCTGCGCCATCCCCGGTGTGAAGCGCCCAGCGCAAGCTGAGGAAAATTTCTCAGCTGCCGACTTTCCCCCGCTATCCGATGAAATTATGGCAGAGGTGCGTTTAATCTATGATCGCAGCATAAGGGAATTAGTACACCATTACTGGTAACCATGACCTGAATCAAGGTAGTATGACGCGGATGAAGAACTAAAAGCAAAAAAAGGACAATACAAATTAAACGCAGCCCCTCAACGGGGATCCGCCAAGGTGTTTTTGAAATTCTCGGATAATGACCAAATTTAATTGCAGGTAGATAGTTAAAAACACTTTTAGAGAAAGTGATATTTGATGTTTAAATAGAACTGGCTATTGACAAACACACAATAAATATGTAATATATTACATATCACATGATGCATATCAATGTCACTTGTCATGCAAATAATTGACTCACCTAAAAAACCTAAAGCTCTTGCAGATTGGACCTATGAATACCTTAAAGGAAAGATCCTGAATCTGGAGATCATGCCCGGCGAGCAAATTCATATTGAAGTTATTTCGAAAGAACTTGAGGTGAGCCGCACACCGATCCGTGAAGCTTTTCTGAGATTGGTAGCGGATGGCTTGATCGAAATTCGACCGCGGGTTGGTTACTTTGTTGCAGATATCACGGAAAATGACATTCATGACTTATTCGAAATACGCGAGATTGTTGAAACCCGCGCTGCTAACAAAGCGGCATATGCGCTGAGTGATGATGAACTGCAGGGTTTAAAAAAATTGATTGAAGAATCTAAAGCTGCAGTAGACAAAGGTGATTATGAGGCATATTTGGGCAGAGATATCCTTTTTCATAACTATCTACAAAAACATATCCAAAATAAACGCCTGGTAGCTTTTATGGAAAGCCTCAATGACCTTACTCATCGAGAGAGGATAATGTCTATCCGGTCAGTCGAAAATATTAAAGAAACTATTCTTGAACACGAACAGATCGTTGATTCTTTATTGGCGCGAGATGGAGATAAAGCAGCGTGGTATATGGGCGAACACCTGAAAAGAGTAAGTGACCGATTAGTGAAAATCCTAAAAGAAAGTAAACAAATAAAGGAGAGTTAGAAAATGAGCAAATGGAAATTCCCCCCTGAGGGTGGGCATATGGAAAGGCCTACCCAAATCTATTATCAAACCATGACTGGCCGAGAAATAGATGAAAGACTTAAGAAAAATGACATCCTAATAATTCCCATAGGCAGTACTGAAGCGCATGGTCCGCATGCCTGCAGCGGTGAGGATACATTTCTGGTATCCCGTATGGCCGAGGCTGTCGCCCAAAAAACCGGGTGCACGGTTGCTGAACCGATCTGGTACGGATCGCATCCGTATCATCATCTGGGAATGCCGGGAACAATTGTTGTACCTGAAGAAACCTTCATTGCCAACCTGCGCGCAGTAATGGCAGGTTTCTGGAATGCTGGCTTCCGCAAGCAAATCTTATTCAACGGACATGGCCAAGACTATGCCATACCGGTTGCCATGCATCAGTTTGGCAAGAAATATCAGGTTCCCATGCTGCTGGTAAACGTGAATTGGTGGTTTGTTATTCCGGAACATATCCGCGACAAGGCACATGGCGGCCCATTTGAAACACCTTTTATACACGGCGATGAGTGTGAAACATCGTTTTCAATGGCGCTATTTCCGGAAATGATCCAGCTGGAAGATGCGGTCGATACCAAAGCTCAAAGCTTATTCCCACCTGGCCACATTAACTCATCCGGATCAGCTTACAACCTGCCCATCCCATTCTGGCAGCATGTTGGAGGCTCAGCTATTGAACCTATCGCAACACCTGAAGGAATCGTTGGGTCAGCGACTCTGGCTGATCCCAAGAAGGCCATACCCGGTGTGGAAGCAATGTGCGATTACATGGAAAAATTGGTCACTGACATCATAACGATGTATCCTGCCGGAAAATTGCCGCCGGTTGAGAAGATCACCATGCGACCCCCAGAAGAAATTGAAGATGTAATGAAGAAACCCTTTGAAAAAGGCTGGCGACATATTTATACTATCGCTTATCCTCCATAAATCGTCATTTAAACATATAAGGGATTGGACTTATGAAAGAATCCAATCCCTTAAGCGCAATTATCAGTTTTATAAATTAATATAATAAGGAGAGTAGATTATGTCTAATAAAACCGTAGGCGCAGCAGTGATGACCGCTCCCGGAAAACTGGAATTTCAACAGCTTCCTTATCCGGATCACCTGGAACCGGGTGCATTAATCGTCAAAATGGAGATGTCAGGTATTTGTGGAACCGATAAACATGCATATAAAGGGGAAACAACTCTTTATGGTGGCACGGATTCGGAGCATAACATGGTTTTCCCCACAGTACATGGTCATGAAAATTCTGGCATTGTGGTGGAAATGAATGGTGAGGGTAAAGATATTGAATACCGCGGTCAAAATCTAAAAATTGGCGACCGGGTTACCAATTGCCCCAATGTTATTTGCGGAAAATGCTGGTATTGCCGCAGTGTCCATGGCTATCCCTATTGCAAAGAACACACAGGAATTGGCCTGACCTATTACTCTAATCAATATCCTTATATTGTTGGCGGTTGGTCAGAATATATGTATCTTCCCCCCAATGCATGGGTATATAAAGTTCCAGAACATTTACCTGTTGAATATGCATGTCTTTCGGAATTATTTGTTGTAACCGCAATCCTTGACCGAGGAAAGGAATTTGCAGCATATGCCGGAAAAGGTTTTCACTTTGGCGATACAGTAGTCATTCAAGGAGCTGGCCCTATCGGTATGCTGATGGTTGCCAAAGCCCGCATGCTGGGTGCCGGCAAGATCATCGCATTGGATACTTTTGAAAAGAAATTGGATATGGCCAAAGAATTCGGTGCTGATCTGACCTTTAATGTTGGGAAAATGGATGATCAGACTCTTGTTCAGGCGATCAAGGATGAAACTGAAGGTCGCGGGGCCGATGTTGTTGTCGAAACAGTTGGCCAACCGGGTGTCGTGCGAACAGGTCTCGAAATGCTTCGCCGCGGTGGAACATACCTGGAAACAGGTAATTTTGCTGATACCGGTGAGGTATCTTTGAATATCCACCGTCATATTGCAGCAAAAAATGTGCTGCTTTACGGAAACACTAACCACCCGCATGATGGCTATTATGCAGCTTTTGATATGATGTGGCGAAACCGGGATAAATTTCCTTTTGAAAAACTAATCACCCACCGCTTCAAACTGGAACAGGCAAAAGAAGCCATTGATAAATCGTTCGAGGAAGATGCCCTCAAGGTTGTTTTTCAAATGTAATTGACCAGCGTGATGAAGGAGACTGATAAACTGAACACCCAAAATTGCCTTCCGATTCTTGAAATGAAAAATATATCCAAAGCCTTTCCGGGGGTACAGGCTTTGGATAAGGTTGATTTTGATCTCTATCCGGGTGAGGTCCATGTCCTGGTTGGGGAAAATGGTGCTGGAAAATCTACCCTGATGAAAGTCCTCGCTGGAGCATATATCTGCGACCAGGGAGATATTTCGATAAACCAAAATAATATTCCTCACTGGAGTCCGTCTTTAGCCAAGGCGAATGGTATTTCGATGGTATATCAGGAATTTACCCTAGTGCCATACCGCAGTGTAGCCGAGAATATCTTCCTTGGACGGGAAAAAACCAGAAATGGGATCTTCCTTGATAAAACTAGAATGCATGAGGAGGCATCTGCTCTTCTTAATTCCATAGGTGTGAATGTTGACACGCGCTCATTGGTTATCAGCCTGGGTGTTGCTGATCAGCAAATGGTAGAAATCTCAAAAGCCCTGGCTGTTGATGCGAAAATCCTTGTTTTGGATGAACCCACTTCAGCATTGAGCCTGCGTGAGATTGAACAATTGTTTAAAACAGTTGAGGTTCTAAAATCAAAGGGAGTTGGTGTTATCTATATTTCGCATCGACTTGAAGAAATTAAACAAATAGGCGATCGTGTCACTGTGATGCGTGATGGCGAATTGATCGGCACAAAGAATGTCACAGATGTTTCATTGGATGAAATAATCCAGATGATGGTCGGAAGGGAGATAAAAGATTTATACCCACGTCACTATTGCACACCTGGTGAGAGTGCACTGAAAGTACAAAGTTTGAGTTCAGGTAAGAAAGTAAAAAGTGTCAATCTCGAATTGCGTTTTGGAGAAATCGTAGGACTTTCCGGGCTTGTTGGTTCAGGCAGAACCGAAACAGCCCGTGCTATCTTTGGTTTAGATCCAGTTCAATCAGGTGTTATTGAAGTAATGGGTAAGAGTTATTCATCGCTTACTCCTCCAATTGCCGTTGATTTAGGCATTGGACTTGTTCCTGAAGATAGGAGAAGGGATGGCCTGTTCCCAATATTATCTATACGTCAGAATATTGTGATGGCTTGTTTGAGAAGCCTTTTTCCTATGGGTTTCCTTTCCCTTTCAAAAGAAAAAAAGACATCTGAAGAATATGTCAAGAAGTTTAATATTCAACCTCCTTCACTTGACAGGTTGGTTCAATTTTTAAGTGGCGGAAACCAGCAGAAGGTTGTCTTGGGCAAATTGCTGGCTTCCAACCCAAGGATTATCATCATTGATGAACCAACGCGTGGAATTGATGTGGGCGCAAAATCGGAGGTCCATGCGATTATGGACAAGCTTGCAAACACAGGTCATGCAATATTGATGATTTCTTCGGAACTTCCGGAAATCTTGGGAATGAGTGACAGGATTTATGTGATGCATGAAGGGGGCATTGCAGGTGAATTCAATAGGGGTGTGGGTTCAGAGGAAATACTTCGATGCGCAATGGGAGTGCAATGATGTCTACAAAGTCAAATATATCTTCTCTGAAAGCAGTTCTATTAAAAATCCAACCGGTCAATTTAGTATTAATTGCCCTGTTAGTTTTCTTTTCGATAGCAACCCCCAACTTTTTATCAATGGAAAATGCACTAAGCCTTGCGAGGCAGGGCGCTCTTTTGATGATCCTATGCATGGGTGTACTCGTTGTGAAAATTACTGGGGGAATGGACCTTTCCGTCGGGGCAGTTATGACGGTTGCGGGTATGGTTATGGCCTGGACTTTGGTTAATATGAATATTTCTTTGCCAATCGCTAGTCTTTTAGCTGTCATAACCGCAGTATTTTTTGGTTTTTTGAATGGCTTTTTTGTGTCCATAATGAAAATTCCTTCTTTTATTTCCACCTTGGGTACGCAATTTATTGCCATTGGATTAGCCTTGGGAATGAATGAAGGGAATGTAATAGGAGACCTGCCAAAAATTACAAGCATAATTGGAAATAATGACTTTTTGGGTATCCCAAACCCGCTCTTGATAACCATTTTAATATTTACTTTTAACCTTCATTTTATTGAATAAAACCAAATTCGGAACATATATATATGCGCTTGGAGGTAATGAAGAAGCGCTTAAGCTTTCTGGTAAATCGGTCATACTTTATAAAATACTGGCATATGCCTTTTCAGGACTGACCGCAGGAATTGCAGCTTTGATTCTGACTTCAAGAAATATGGCTGCCCAACCGACAGTTGGCCTGGGAATGGAATTTCAGGCGTTTGCCGGGGTGGTGCTTGGCGGCAGTTTTATGGCTGGCCGCGGTACTGTGACAGGCGCAGCGCTTGGAGCTTTAGTTATTATTGTTCTTAGGAATGGCCTTAACCTGATCGGTATTCCCACCTATTTGCAGCTTGCCATATTTGGTTCGGTCTTGATCACTGCAATTGTTTTATCTACGCTCTTGGAACAAAATGCTCAAAAGTGGTTAGAGGGCTAATTGATGAGAAACATTACTGTGGACAAAACTGAATCGAAACAAAAGAGAAATACAAAGGACCTGCTAGTAAGATTTTCACGAATTGGCGCATTATTGCTCCTGAGTATTGCCATTTCTTTGTTGAATCCGAATTTCCTTAAAGTCACAAATCTGATTAATATTTTAAGGACGGCATCACCTCAAATCATTATTGCGTTTGGTATGACTTTTGTTATGCTAACGGGAGGCATCGATTTATCATTAGGATCGGCAGTTACTCTCACGAGTGTTATCGCTGGTTATTTTCTGACACAAACCGATCTGCCATGGTTTATCGCTGTTCTGGCATCCTTGGGAGCTGGAGCATTATCTCGGGTTAATAATTGGTTTACTGATATCAGTAATCAAACTACCACCAGCTGTTGCCAGTTATGGTATGTTGTGGGTCGATAGGGGCCTGGCATTTGCGATTATGGGTGCAAAACCTTTCTTTGATTTTAATGAAAAATTTAGGTTTCTGGGGCGTGGCGTTATTTTTGGAATACCTGTGCCGATTTTGATTGTTACGATTATTACAATATTATTAATGTTTATATTGAAGTTTACAACCATTGGGAGAAGTTTTTATGCCGTTGGGGCGAATCCAAATGCCGCAAGAGCCTCGGGATTAAAAGTAAAAAAATCACTGAAGTGGGCTTATATTATTAGTGGTTTACTTGCTGCAACAGCCGGCATAATTCTGGCAGCTAGACTAAACGCCGTTGATCAAGATCTGGGAGCTGCTTATCTTTTGCCAGCAATCGCAGCCCCAGTTATGGGTGGCACAAGTATGACAGGGGGAGTGGGAGGAATTGGGGGAACAATCATTGGTTCCTTGATAATGATTGTGGTTTCAAACGGCATGAACTTGGTTGGAATTTCTTCTCTATGGCAGCAATTTGTAATAGGCGTAGTGGTGATATTGGCCGTTTGGTTTGATGTCTTAATGCGTAAGAAATCATGATCTAAAACTGGTAAATTATTATCAAAGGAGGTGATTTTGGCAGAATTGTGAGTGTGTGGTTTGGTTAAGAAAAAATCAGAAAAATTGGAGAAAAATAAGATGAAGAAGTCAAAAATTAGTTTAGTGCTTGGGATGGTTTTTATCCTGAGTATCGTTGCATCAGCTTGCCAACCCGCTGCTGCACCTGCGCCAGAGGTTGAGGAAGCAGCGCCAACTGTTGCGGCTCCCGCTGCTGTAGAACCAACTGTTGCGCCAGTGGCTGAGAAATTGGTCTTCGGCCTGGTAACTAAAACCTTGAACAATCCCTTCTGGGAATTAATGCATGAGGGCGCGAAAGCTGTTGCCGCAGCCAACAATGCCGAAATCATTTACCTTGCCCCAACCCAGGCAAATAACCTGGAAGAGCAAACCCGCCTTGTTGATGATTTGATCACCAAGGGAGTAGATGGTATTGTGCTTGTTCCTGTAGACTCAGCCGGTATTGTCCCAGCCATCGAACGCGCAAATGCCGCTGGAATTCCTGTTGCTCTTGCAAATACCAAGGCGAATGGGGGTAAATTCATTACCTTCTCAGCTGTTGAAAATTATGACGCTATGACCCAGGTGGCAGAAGATGTTGTGGAAAGACTTGGCGGTAAAGGCAAAGTGATTATTTTGGAAGGTACTGCTGGCGCCCAGACCGCTATCGATCGCCTAAAAGCAATCAATGATGTCTTAGCCAAGTATCCTGACATCGAAATTCTTGCTTCACAAACAGCTGAGTTTTCCCGAGCAAAAGGCTTGGAAGTTATGGAAAACCTGCTCCAATCTTACCCAGAAATTGATGCTGTTATGGCTGGAAATGACGAAATGGCATTAGGCGCAATTGAAGCTTTGGATGCCGCCGGCCGTTTGGAGAATACTCTTGTATCAGGTTTTGATGGCAACAGTGATGCATTAAAAGCAGTAACAGCGGGACGTATGGCAGTCACAATGTTCCAGAATGCACCTGCACAAGCTGGTGACGCGGTCCAGGCACTGCTTGATTTCCTGGCTGGCAAGACTGTAGCAGAACGCATTACAACAAAAGCAGAGTTAATTGATTCAACAAACGTTGCTGATTTCGAACAATATATTCAAAAATAACGTTGTTTATGAAGCTTAGCATGTAACTGCTAAGAAATAAGCGAGGGGATGCCGGATAGAAATATTTGGCATCCCCAAAAATAGAATTCTAAATTGTCTTTCCCTTTACACGTAGTATAGAGTGGAAAGATAAAAATTCCTTTCTTTGAAAAAGAAATGCTGCAAGAATCGAAATAATGCATTCATCAAACCGACCTAATGCCAAAATATTTTTAATAATGTAAAGAGAAAATCATAATGATTAATATTCAACCTGGAATTGCCCTTTCTCCTCAGACAACCAAATTTGGTCCTGTTATGTTTTCAGGTCATCTCGGTGACGGGTTAAAGGCAGTGAGTAAAGCTGGATTTAAATACATTGAATTAAGTTTGAGATCAACCGTAGACGTAAACCCCTCTGAATTAAATAAAATTCTTTTGGACTTAAATTTAAAAATTACTGCTATTGCAACAGGGCAGGCATGTTTATTTGATCAACTTTGTCTGGGGTCGGATGATGAGAGACAAAGACAGAAAGCGGTAGAACATTTCAAAGCCATAACAATTTTGGCTAAGGCAATAAATTCCGGTGCAGTGATAATCGGAGGCATTCGCGGCCGTTTAGCTGGAAGTGGCAGCGATTATCAAAAGAATTTCGATAATGGGGTAAGCGCGATCCGTGCATGCGCTGAATGGACAGAAGAAATGGGTATTCCATTGCTGATTGAACCGATTAACCGGTATGAAACGAACTGGATTTATACTGCTGAGGAAGGGTGTAACTTACTAAGCAAAATTGGTGTCAGTTCTGTGAAATTACTTTTGGATACATTTCATATGAACATTGAAGAATCCAGTATTGTTGAGGCGATTAAAAAAACGGGTAACCGTCTGGGATATATACACTTTGCTGATAATAACCGCCATGCGCCGGGTCAGGGTCAAACAGATTTTAAAAAAATACTTTTCACTTTGGAAGATATCGGATATTCCGGCCCGGTGGTGGCTGAGGTTCTACCACTACCTGACGATGAAACTGCGGTATTGGATACCGCAAAATTCTGGAAAGAGATGGAAATACCTTTATAAATAATAATTATTTTTGGTTTTAAGTAACAACTATAAATTAAAGGGATATGAAAATGACTACTACATATAAAAGCCCGCTGCATCAAACAGTTTCAACAACCAACACTGATTTATGGAATGATTCATGCTCGGCCTCAGAGCTAGCATATGCTATTGAAAATGGCGCTGTGGGCGCCACATCAAATCCGACCATTGTCTTAAATGTTCTCAAACAGGAATTGTCTTTCTGGAAACCCCGTATATTGGAAATCATCAGAGAAAATCCTACATGGTCAGAAGTTGAGGTAACCTGGAAGATATTTGAAGAGATTGGTGTCAAGGGATCTAAGACTTTATTGCCTGTTTTCGAAAGGTTGCAGGGAACAAAGGAAGGTTATCCATACAAACGAATCCGGCCAATTATCGAAATTCGGATGAGTTAACCAAACAAGCCGTTCATTTTGATTCCCTAGCTCCAAATATCCAGGTTAAGATCCCGGTTACCAAAGCTGGGATTAAGGCTATTGAAGATACAACTTATTCTGGGGTAAATATAAACGCTACAGTCTGCTTTACAGTTCCTCAGGCAGTAGCAGTGGCAGAAGCTGTGGAAAGAGGGTTGAGGAGGAGAAAAGCGGACGGAAAACCGACTGACACCATGACACCGGTATGTACGATCATGGTTGGGAGAACAGATGACTGGATAAAAGTAGTCGCTAAAAAAGAGAACATTACCGTTACCCCAGGAGATATGGATTGGGCAGGCATTGCATGTATGAAAAAAGCTTATGCTATTTATCAATCTCGTGGGTATCAGACTCGATTATTGGCAGCTGCATACCGGAATCACATGCATTGGTCGGAATTTATTGGAGGAGACCTTATCTTAACGATCCCTTATGAATGGCAGGTACTTTTTAATTCAAGTGATATTGAAGTAAAAGAACGTATGAATAATCCAGTTGATGAAAAAATTATCAACTCCTTATATTCTCATTTTGTGGAATTTCGAAAGGCGTATGATGAGGATGGTTTAAAGATTGATGATTTTGATTTGTATGGGGCAACAACGCGAACTTTACGCGGATTTATCGGTTCATATCATGATTTGCAGGCGGTTATTCGCGATTTCATGATGCCCGATCCGGATAAGTAGAGGGATATGATGTTAATAGATATTGATGTTCTGATTGAAAGAGCCAGGAATGCCCAGAAAGAAATTGAATTCTGGCCACAGGAAAAAGTCGATGAAATGGTTTTAGCAGTTGGTTGGGAAAACTACAAAGTTGAAAACGCCCAAATGATCGCGAGGCTGGCGGTTGATGAATCAGGTATGGGGCTTTATGAGCACAAGGTTTTAAAACATCAAAATAAAACCCTGGGTGTTTTGAGGGATTTGAAGGGCGTAAAAACCGTAGGTGTTATCGAAACCGATGATAAAAAAGGGTTGATCAAGATTGCCAAGCCGATTGGTGTTATTGGCGCTTTGACACCTGTCACGAATTGCGAAGCGACCTTGCCTGTAAAAGGATTGTATGCCTTGAAAACCAGAAATGCCATTATTTTTGCACCTCACCCAAAGGCGAAAAAGACAGCAAAATTGATTTGTGAAAAAATGCGGTATGGTTTAAAAAAAGTAGGAGCTCCTGAAGATCTAATCCAAACAATTGAAGAACCCACAATTGAATTATCTCAAGAGTTAATGAGAAAAGTCGATCTTGTCGTGGCAACCGGTGGTGGGCCGATGGTTAAATCCGCTTATTCAAGCGGGACTCCGGCTTTTGGGGTAGGCGCAGGCAATGCGGTTGTTATTATCGATGAGACAGCCGACCTCGCATCTGCCGCAGAAAAAATATCTTTAGGAAAATGTTTTGATAACGCCACCTCATGCTCATCTGAAAATTCCGTCGTGATTCAGGAATCTGTTTATGAAGTGATGCTTAATGAGTTGAAGAAACAAGGCGGTTATTTATGCAATGATTCTGAACGTGAGAAATTAAAGAAGGTGATGTGGCCAGATGGGGTTCATCTCAATAAAGAAGTTGTGGCGCAGCCGGTTCAAAAAATCGCAGCTCTTGCGGAAATCAATATTCCCAAAGGGACAAAATTCTTGATGGCTGAGGGCAAGGTTGTAAACAGCGAAAACCCATTCTGTAAAGAAAAACTTTCCCTAGTCCTAACAGTTTGGAAGTACAGTATATTTGCCGAAGCCATAAAATTAATTGAAGACATAACCGCATTAATGGGCAAGGCCATAGCTGCGGGATCCATACTTCACGGGAAGACCGGATTATTGAATTGGGAATACGGGTGAAAGTCAGCCGTATCATGGTAAATCAATCTCAAAGCCTCGGGAACAGCGGTAACTTTAATAATGGCATGCCAATTACGCTGACACTGGGCTGCGGTACCTGGGGAGGTAATATCACTAGTGAAAATGTTAACTGGAAACATTATATGAATATTACCTGGATTTCAAAACCAATTGCAATCAACAGACCTTCCGAAGAAGAAATATTTGGTGATTACTGGAATAAATTTGGAAAATAAGTATACAAGCGCAACCATATACGCATAACCACAAAATGGTTATTTTAAAATTTATTTTTCTAATTTCATACAGCTATACCAGAAGCGATTGAGTCAGAAAAATATATTTTGGTTTGTATACTTTAAAAAAAGACTTTTTGAATCGCGATTATCGCATGAGCGCTGAGTAACCTGGATTATTCAGATGTTACCAATTTTGTTGAAGACCTTACAGGAATCAAGTCTTTTACGAAAAAGAAATGACATTATTATTTGCTGGATCAATATAAATGACGAATAGCTATTCTAAATTGGAGATACTCTAGTGGATCACCTAAAAAACTATAATGAAGTATTAATTCAATATGCAGAATACCAAGATACAGCCCGAAAAATTCTGAACCCTTCTTGCCGTGTATGCAAGGTATGCAATGGAATCGCGTGTGCCGGGCGATTTACCAATTCACTTGAATTTGGCGCCAAGGGAAATAATTTAGGCTTCGTTAATGCATACCGGGCACTCGCAAATATACACATAGAGCTGGATGTAATCCACGATGATTACCTTCCTGATACAACGATCAAACTTTTTGGGCACAACTTTGATCTGCCTGTGTTTGCATCCCCAATAGCGAAAATCTTGACTGATTATACATTTGAAAGTCAATATTTCAATAATAACGACGCTTACGCGGATGCCCTGGTTAAAGGCGCTTACCGAGGCGGGAGGTATGGCTTGGCTGGGCGACAATAAAGCAGAAGGATACTTCTACGGCCAGATCAAGCCCATTAAAGAGGTAAATGGTGTGGGTGTTCCAACGATTAATCCTTGGGCAGATCGGGAAGAATTCTGGAAACGAGTAAAACTATGTGAAGAAGTGGGGGCAATGGCAATTGCCACCGATCTAGATGCTATCGGACTTGGGTATCAATATTCAGGAAAAGCCGGATCAAAAAATGAGGGTGTTTGCTCACGAAACGTGGGTGAATTAAAAGAGCTGGTTGAGTCTGTTGAAGTACCAGTGATCATCAAGGGAATTATGTCAGTAAAAGCCGCGGTCAAAGCTGCAGAGACGGGTGCTTATGGAATTCTAATCTCCAACCATGGTGGCAATATTGTAGAAAGCAGCCTGGCGCCATGCGATGTGGTTGAGGAGATTAGTAAAAAACTGGGCAATTCTATAAAAATTTTCGCGGACGGCGGGGTGCGATCCGGCGAGGATGTTTTTAAGATGCTAGCCTTGGGTGCGGATGCGGTCGGAATTGGGCGGCCATACACTGTAGCTGTTTATGGCGGAGGCAAAGATGGCACCGCTACCTATACACATAAGATATTCTGGGAACTGCAGAATATTATGCGTCTGGCAAACTGCCAGAATCTGAAGGATATCACACGAGATAAACTGATTGTCCGAAAAAACGAGTACTGAGATTTAAATATGCAATTAAATAATAATATTAATAGTCTTCAGCTAACGGATTACCAATGTGTGAGTTTGGAGCAATTGTTGAATTCTATACTTCCCCGGGGTTGTGTGAAGTTCCCGGTTCCGAAGTCAGAGAAACCAGAATTTTTGTTTCGTTATTTTAATACTTAGACCTAATGATGGGAATATATCGCTGAAAAATGCATTTGATACTGACACTGCTGGTACTATTGTTCTTGATTTTAAGAATCTTTGACTCAGTTTTTTTACCGTAATTGGACCTAACGGGAAATAAGTGGAATTATTCCGGCGATTAATAAAACAAAAAATAGGAGAGCAAAATCATGGGTAAGTGTTACCGATCAGAATTAGTTGGCGCGTTTGGTTGCCCAATCGATGAAAACCCAACTGGTGTCATGGAGGAAGCAGCATTTGCCGCAAAGGGATTAGATTTTCGTTACCTAACAATAAAAGTAAACAAGGGTGATCTTAAAGAAGCTATGAATGGCATGCGAGCGATGAATATGCGCGGTATTAATTTAACCATTCCTCATAAAGTTGAAGTTGTCAAATACCTTGATGAGTTGACTGATGAAGCAGAGATCATTGGCGCGGTCAATACGGTTATTAACAATAACGGTAAGCTTTTGGGTGACAATACAGATGGAAAAGGATACCTTATTTCATTGAAAAATGCAGATATTTCCCCTAAGGATAAAAACATTTTGATCCTCGGAGCCGGCGGGGCTGCACGCGCCATCAGTGTGGAATGCGCCCTGGCAGGTGCAAAAAGTATTACCATTGCTAATATTGACCGTGCGCAGGGTGAAGAGTTGGTTGAAATGCTTAGGAAGAGAACCGGAATATCAACTGACTTCATTATGTGGGATCACCCGGTAAAGGTTCCAGGCGACACTTACATTCTATCCAATGCCACATCGGTTGGGCTGTATCCGGATGTAGACCAGAAACCGGATATTGATTATGAGACAATAAAACCTGGTATGGTTGTTACTGATGTAATTTTTAATGATCCGCACAGCTTATTTCTACAAGAAGCGGAAAAACACAGCGCCATGACCATCAATGGGTTAGGTATGCTTGTCAACCAGGGTGCACTGAATTTTAAACTTTGGACCGGAGTAGATGCACCTATTGATGTTATGACAGAGGCTTTAAAGAAGGAATTTGGTTTATAGATAAAAATTATTAATTAGGCTCGTTACAAATTATTTAAAAAAAACAGGTATTGCACTTTTGGAAAATGGATCAATTCTATGCAGATAGGTGGTAAGAAATTACGATTTGATTGAACGAGTCATTTGTTGCAGCCTAAATGTAAATTTCGGTGTGTGATTTTATCAGTCCAACTTATTTTGATAAGAATGGAATGCGGAAAGATTGGACAAATGAAGTCAATTTTTATAAATTAAGCTAAAAGAAAATGTTTGCGGTGCAACCAATGATCAGGGAAGGATTTACTCAGGGAATATCGTCCAGTATTTTTTCTTCCGCAAACTTTTAATATTATTAAATTTGTTTTTGCTATCTGACTCAACCATCATTTTGATATTCTGATAACTGCGTTCCATGCAGCTGTTGATCAGATCCAGGGTTGCCTGATCCAGACTGTTGAATTCCACTTTGCTTGTGAGAATTTTATTATCCGGACCTTTCGCTGTGAAGGTTACTCGCCCACGAAAACCGAATGAACTATCACGGACGATAACAGAAAAAACTTCATCTTTTTCGAATTCAGTTATTTCCATGATTTCAACTACAGGTGTTCCACAACGAATATTGGTCCTGCGGATAAGCGTTCGCATCCCTATCGGGCCATCTCTAATCTGTTCCAGCTGGAGGTCAGGATCCCAGCGCCGGTGATTGCGGACATGATCTATTGCTGAGAATTTGAAAACTTCAGATACCCGCAAATTGATTAGAACCGAATTCTGCGTTTTTTTCTGACAAAAACCCTTACTCGATTTAAGTATTCTTTGTTAAATTGAACAAATTAAAAACCGACTCTCAATTTGTCATCTTTGAGACAATGATCAAATATTTATTTTAAAATTGGTACGGTATATAAATTTAGATGTTAAACTAATCATAGATAAATATCAGCTTGAAAAAATAATTAAATTAAGTACTCAAAATTTACCTTTAATCCATTTCAATCCTGACCAAATTCGCGACATAAGGAGAAAAGCAATGTCTCAAATCGGCAAGGACATAAGGCTCAGCCAGATCATCAACCAGGAAAGCAAAAAGCAGGTTTGCATCGCGATGGATCATTCTCCGGCGATCGGCCCCTGCGAAGGGATGATCGACCCCATGAAAATAATGACCGAGATCTGCAAAGGAAAACCCGACACCCTGTTTACCCATTTTGGAATCATTAAAAAGACCCTGCCCATACTTGCTTCAACCAGAACCCCGTTCCTGCTTTCCATATCTACAGCCACAACTATGAGTCCTGACCCGTCCAGGGTTATCCTGGTGGATTCCGTTGAACATGCCCTGGAGATAGGCGCCAGCGGTGTTTCTATGAGAATTTTTGTGGGTGCGCAGTACGAACATGAAATGCTGCAGAACCTTTCCAAAGTGGCGCTGGAGTGTGAAAAAACAGGAATGCCTTTGATGGCCATGATGTATCCGCACGGTGTGGAGAATATTCTGGACCCCAAACATCTGAAACACGCAGCCAGGATCGGCGCCGAGCTAGGCGCTGACATTGTCAAAACCTACTATTCAGGAGATCCTGAAACTTTCAGGACAGTGACTGAATCATGCCCGGTTCCGATTGTAATGTCGGGCGGCCCCAAAGCGGATGAGCCGATTGATTTTCTTAAATTGGTGCGGGGCGCAATCGATGGAGGCGCAATTGGCGTAGCTGTAGGCAGAAATGTCTGGCAGAGCCGCGAGCCTGCGAAAATGATCCGGGCAATCAGCCTGGTCATCCACCAGGGAATGCAGCCTCATGAAGCGCTCGAAGCAGAATTCAAGAATTAGGGTAAACGCTGATGGTAGAAAAACAAAGATACAAGATTGCTTCGGTATGCGGATCGGGATATGCCACTTCAGGGTGGATATCCGCCAAATTAGAGCCAGCTCTCGCGGAGAGGGGCATTGACGCTGATTTTACTGAAATAAAAGTCATGGACCTGGCAATGGCAGCCGGGAATTTTGACCTGATCGTTTCAGCGACGAAATTAAGCGATATATACGGTGTGCCGGTTATCGCAGGCTCTTCAATCATCACCGGGATAGGATTTGAAGAGACTCTCGAAAAAATCATCACTCAATTACTGAAGGTGAAAAGATAAGCCGCACAATAGAAAAGCCTGAGAATAATCCAGAAAATTAATAAGGAGAAGGGTATATGAGTACTATCATGAATGCCATCAGTACATTCTTCGAGTGGATCAATTCTTCAGGGGCACTGGTTGTTCTCCCGATAGGGCTATTCTTTGTTGGAATTGCATTTAAAATCAAACCCGGGCAGGCTTTTGTCAATGCACTGCGGGTGGGCATTGGGTTCTTTGCCATCAATGTCATGATCAATGCTGCCGCAGCGAATCTCATTCCCTTGATCGGCATGGCTGCCGAAAAAACCGGCTGGGCTTTAACCGTTCCAGATCTGGGTGTGAGTCTTCATTTTCCAATCGCTTTCTCTCTGCCTGCGGCCGTGTTTATGATCCCATTGGGCATGCTGGTAAATTTTGTAATGCTTATTATTAAAGCGACCAAAACGGTGGATATTGATGTATGGAATTTCTGGCCCTGGATGTTTTCATGGGCTTGCGTTCAAGGAGTGACCGGGAGCGCATTTTTTGGTTTTCTTGCCTTTGTTTTTACCGGCGCTGCTTCGCTGGTGCTCGGCGACCTGCAGGCCAAATATATACAAAAATATTACGACATGCCCGGGGTATCGTTCCCACACCCGTTTTCATCTTTCTTCGGCTTGATGGCATGGCCTTTTGCATGGCTTTTTGACCGGATCCCTGGATTGAAGGATTGGGAGGCGGACATTGAATCGCTTCAAAAAAAGATTGGACCGTTTGGAAATTCGATTGTACTGGGGCTGGTGATCGGATTCACTCTTGCGCTTATTGCCGGTTATGATATCACCAAAGCGCTGCAGACCGGCGTCATTACCGCCGCAGTATTGTTTTTGATGCCCGAGATGATCAAGTATCTGCTGTCAGGCATTCTGCCTATTTCTGAGGCGGCACGCGCAATACTTACCAAGCGTTTTCCCGGGAGAGAATTCTATATCGGCCTAGACTGCGCGGCAGGTGTTACGCAACCCTCATCCATAGTGGTCAGTATCCTGCTGATCCCAATCACTTTGATATTGGCAGCCATTCTGCCCGGAAATAAATTGTTCCCGCTAGCGGATCTGGCTTTTCTGGGATTCTGGGTCGCCGTGCCGATGGCGATGTTCAGAAATAACATCATCAAAGGCGTACTTTTCGGAACTGCAGCTATTGCAGCTAGCATGCTGATGGCTACTTCTATCGCGCCGCTCGTCACCAGGCTTGGGATCGCGGCAGGTTCTTTACCGCAGGCAGGGGCATCTGAAGTTTCGATGCTGACTATTTATCCGTGGGCCTGGGCGACTACCTGGATCGCAACTTTGTTCAGGGGAGGTTTTTAACAAATTTGAAATTTATGTTTATGGATATGTAAAATGATTGAAGGACTGCGAGAGTACAAAAAATCAGTACTAAAAATAAATAATTAACGGAAAATAAAATGAAAGCTGCCTTACTTACTGAACCAAAGAAAATACTCCAGAAAGCGATTGATGAACCAGAGTTAAAACCCGGAGAAGCCTTAATCGAAATCAAGAGCTGCGGCGTCTGCGCAACCGATGTAAAGAAATATTCAGGAGCCAGCAAAGCTCCTTATTACCCCTTTATTCTCGGGCATGAACCCGCGGGTATTATTAAATCCTTTAACGGCGAGCCAGGAATATTTTCTGTTGGAGAGCGCGTTTCAATCGCACCCGTTTTAACTTGTGGAAGCTGTCCGGGATGCATCAGCGGACGGACAGACGGCGAAGGAATGGGAATGTGCGACGACTACCAGGTGATCGGCTTTTCAATGGACGGCGCATTCTGCGAATATATTTCAGCGCCAATTAAGAGATCTTTAAACTGCCTGATACCTTATCCTTCAAAGATGCCGCCTTGATCGAGCCTGTAGCCGCATGCGCGAACGCCGTTCTGAGATCTCTCAGCACACCGCCTGGATTGGCGGTTATCCTGGGAGCAGGATTCATGGGGCTGGTTTCAATGCAGATCTACAAGGAACTAGGTTATCAGGTGCTCATTTCTGACCCGATCATTGAAAGGCTTGACCTCGCGAAAGATCTGGGAGCGGACATCACGGTCAATCCGATGGAAGACGACCTGAAAAAGATCGTGATGGCGCGAACGAACGGCGTCGGCGCTGACAGCATTATTCTTGCAGTCGGGATCAAAAAGCTCACAGATGAAGGCATCAATCTGCTGAGAAAAGGCGGAAGGATCGTTCTGATGGCTTCGGGTGGGTCGAATGACCTGGTGGAATTTAACTTAAACGAACTCCACTACCGGCAATCTGTCATCACAGGCTCGGTCAGTTATACAAAGGCAACTTATCAATGGGCGATGGCTTTAATTGATAAAGGCAAAATCAACACCAGCCGGTTGATCACAGATACCGGCGGTTTGAATGATGTAGACCGTCTGCTCGATATGACCATGAACCACATTGGCATTAAAAACGTGATGGTTGTTTAAGAAAGCGATAATAGAGATGAATAAACGAATTGCGATTGTTACCGGGGCTGCCAGAGGAATTGGGTGTGCGATCGCTGAAAGACTGGCACAAGAAAACATCAGGGTTGTGATCACAGATATATCTGAGACAGGCGAGGCAACCAGCCAGGAATTGCGGTCGAAAGGATATGAGGTTAGCTTTGAAAAAGCTGATGTATCCAATGAACAAGAAGTCAAAAACCTCATATCAAAAATAACACTTGAATATGGGAGAATTGATATTCTGGTCAATAACGCTGGAATTAGGCCGACCAAGCCATTCAGCCAGATGGAATTCAAGGATTGGCAAAGAGTGCTGGATATCAATCTTAACGGGGCTTTCTATTTTTGCTCGGCTGTGCTGCCGGCGATGCAGAAGAACGGCTGGGGAAGGATCATCAACATATCCTCGATCGCAGCACAGCAGGGTTCAACAGGCGGGCACAGCCACTATTCCGCCTCCAAGGCGGGCTTGATCGGCCTGTCAAAATCTCTGGCGAGGGAATATGCCCGATTTGGCATCACAGTTAATGTCATCGCGCCCGGCTGGATTGATACTGAAGGATGGGAAGGCGAATTGGATGGCAGGCGAGATGAATTCGCGGCACGGGTGCCTATCGGCAGGCTGGGAACGCCAGAAGATGTTGCCAGAGGCGCTGCTTTTCTTGCTTCGGATGACGCGGAATATATTACCGGAATCACGCTGCCCATTAATGGGGGAATATACATTAGCTAATTCAAATATCCTGAAGTAAAAAAATGTTTTGTTTTTTACCAAGGGTTAAGTAGGATTATTAGATATTATTATTTAGGAGGAAAGGCGCTATGAAAAAGTACAGCGAAGATATATCAATAAGCGGCCGGAAGGCAGAAATTGAGGAGAAGGTAGCAGATTTACGAAGGTTAATGAAGAAGGATAAACTTGACGGACTTTATATATCCAAACAAGAACATTTTGCCTGGATAACCGCAGGCGGCGATAGTATCGTCACACGATTTGTGGAAGATGGCGTTTGTGCCATCTTTATCACCATGACAGGCATGTATTTCATCTGCAACAACATAGAAACACAGCGGATGAAAGATGAGGAGTTCCTGGACCAGCTGGGCTTTGAACCGCGCGGGATGTGGTGGTTTGAAAACCGGACAATAGAGTTTGTGCGGGAGTTAATCGGCGAGAAAGGCGCATTTGCCGCGGATATACTGCTGCATGGTGCCCGTGACGCCAACCCCTATTCTGCGGTCCCTGGAAAAAACATTATGCGAGAATGAAATCGGGCGTTATGTCCATATGGGTGATGTTTTCTCGCATGTTATTGAAAGCTATATGGCTACCATCAGACCAGGCGACTCTGAAAAAGAGATTGCTGGTCGATTAGGTGCGAAAATGTGGGAAAACGGTATTGAGCCGGTTCTGCTGCTAATCGCCTCTGACGACCGTATCTATAAGTACCGCCACCCTATTGCAACAGATAAGAAACTCGAAAAATTGCTGATGATTTCATGCAACGCCCGCTATAAAGGGCTGGTAACCAAGATCACCCGTATGCTTCATTTTGGAAAGATCTCTCAAGATCTCCTGGATCAGTACCGAAAGACAGTTGAAATTGAGAACACCATGGCGGCAGTCAGCAAGCCTGGTGTGGATGAAATCATCCCCTATAACATTGCGGTGAAGATGTATGAGGATTTTGGCTATCACGAAATGTGGAAAGTGCACCATCAGGGCGGACCGCAGAGCTATACCAACGGGTTTTATCTCATCACACCAGATACTCACAACATTATTAAATTGCATCAATGCTATGGATACAATCCATCCATTACAGGGACGAAAACAGAAGACGGATTCGTGGTAACAGAAGACGGACCTTTGTTCATCACGTACCCGATATCGTTCCCGGCGATCAAATCGACCACGGAGGGAATTGAATTCAACCGGCCTGGGATACTGGAAGCATAACACCTGGGAAGGCAAGTCAATCCGTTAAATGTCTGTTTGTTTTCAGGAAATTAAATTGGTCCAATATAATAAAAAGTATAGTCATAAAGGAGAGCGGAAATGAAATTCTCGCTTTGTATTGAAACAGTTTTCAAGGATGTTGAAATCTATGACCGGGTTCAACTGGCGAAAGAATGCGGACTGGACGCGATTGAATTGTGGGACCCTTCCGTGTACGATGCAAAGAAACTGGCCAGCGAGGCGCAAAAGCATAACCTCCCGATTGCTGCCTGCGGTGTGTGCGAGAGCTGGACTTACCGGATGAATTTTCCTTACGAGGCTGTGAAAAAGAGTATTGAGAAAACTATCCATTTCGGCAAAGACCTGGGCTGCCAATACTTTTATCGGGCTTTCGGGCGAGCAGGAATGCAAGGTGGACAGCCAGAAATCACTGCTGATCGAAAACCTGAAGCGCCTTTCAGAATTCTGTGAAAAACAAAACGTGGTTGTGGTGCTGGAAGCGCTGAACTCGCTGTATGACCACAAAGGTTATTATCTGGATTCTTCTTATATTGGTTTTGAGATCATCAAGGCTGTAAACAGCCCGGCCATCAGACTGCTGTACGATTGCTACCATATGCAGATTATGGAAGGGAACCTGATCAACAGCATCAAGACCAACATTGATTTCATTGGCCATTTCCACAGCGCGGGTGTGCCGGGCAGGCACGAACTGCACCTCGGCGAGACTAATTACCCCTATGTGATCAAGGCAGCTGAGAACGCTGGTTATGACCGTTACTTTGGATTTGAATTCTGGCCATCCTATGAGGATAAAAAATCTGTCCGTGATGTGATGGCATACGTAAAAAGTTAAGGGAATTTCATTTTTTAAAAACCTGTTTAACGGATAAATAAACAGGTTTTTTTTAAATTCTCATCAGGCCATTCGCAAAATCAGTATCTGAAATCAAATATTGATTGAAACATCAGAAAATGGGTATGATTAATAACCTTAAGGAATATATAATCAACACCCTATACTTCGACAAGACTGAACTATGAATCATGGAAAGCCTTTTCGCAGCAAAAAACTTTTAATGTACGGGAGAATTAGCAATGAATTATAAAGTGGTTTATTTTACAAGGACCGGTACGAGTAAGCGAATCGCAGAAAAGATAGGCGAAAAGCTTTCATGTGATGTGATAGAGATTTCAGATAATATGAATTGGGGAGGCATTTTCGGATACCTAAAAGCTGGATTCTATTCTTCGACCAACAGGAATGTTGATATTGAAATTCATGGAAACATAGATGCAGCTGATGAATTTATTGTGGTTACACCATTATGGGCAGGGGGAGCAGCGCCCGCTATCAGGGCTTTCTTAAAAAACACACCAATGGATAAAGTCCATCTGGTCGTAACCTCTAACGGCAGCAATTTTGGAAATGACTTAGGTTTTAAATCGGTCAGTAATATTGCAAAGAATAATAACAATGAGGATGAAATCATAAGTAATCTTGTAAAAAACTTGTCTTGAATTCAAATCTTTTATGTTACTTCTTTAATGAATGGATTAGAATTTTGTCAGTAAATAAAATACTAATCTCTTAACATGATGGAAGAAATGCCGGCCAAAGAACCAAAGGAAGTGGGTGATGATTTATCCAGGTTTCACGATTTTCCAAAATTTGGCAGCTTTTCTTCAAGGGATTGAAATAACTCATCAATATTCAACCCATTAAAGAGCTGATCCATCTGAGCCACGGGTATGCTGGCGTTATCACGCGTCCAGCGCAGCAGCAGCGCGAAAGAGGCGCCATCCAGCATCGTACGGGTGTAGTCATTTAAAAGCAGATTGCTGGTTTTTGATGACTGGTCGCGCTGATTATTGAACACCCTCAGGCGCTGGAAAATCCGGTACTCCATCCCGGCATTTAAAACCAGACGCATTTTATCCAAATTCTGTTTCCATTTTGAAAACAACAAATAAGCCGGACTCTCTGTTGTTTCCGAGGAAATATTATCAATGGCCTGGAAATAGTCTTCGATGATCTCATCAACAACACTAAAAAGCAGATCATCCTTGGTCTCGTAGTGCAAATAAAAGGTCGAACGAGAAATGTCCGCGCGTTCGGTGATCTGGTTTATCCGGATCTTCTGATAGGGGATCTCCTTCATCAGGGAGAAGAGCGCTTCCTGGATGAGCTTACGGGTTCTGCGAATACGCCGGTCAAGAATCTCAGCCATACAATTTACTCCTTTTGTCCATTATCAATCACCTGATTAGAATTGGAGGTTGAAATCACAAGTGAATCGATTATGATTATATCCAATCGTTAAATATACTACATTAGTCTATTATCAATAAAATTATTATGACCATGCAATCACTAATCAGGAAAAACCTGGATAACCCGCTGATTTATATCTGGATCTGTGTTTTCATGGAAGTGATCGGATTTTGCATCATTCAACCTTACCTTCCGCGGTTTTTCCTGGATATGGGCGCATCGCTGCCGGCAATCGGACTTTTTCTTTCAGTGAACGCGTTCATCAGCCTTTTCAGTGGCATTGTTTGGGGAAAACTATCCGATAAATTTGGACGTAAGCCGATCTTGATCATCTGCAGAATCGGCGCGGCGGCAGGATACCTGGTCCTTGCGTTCTCTGCCAATCTCACCATGCTGCTTCTATCGCGCATTATTGACGGTATTTTTTCACGAAGTGTTCCAATCACATTAACTGTACTGGGAGATGTCGTACCGGCTGAAAACCGCAGCAAAGAAATGAGCAAGATTGGCATTGCCTGGATTGTTGGGGGCTTACTTGGGCCAGGGATCGGTGCGATATTATCTATAAAAGGTTTGATAGGGCCCGGCTTGTTTTGCGCGGGGTTGTCGCTCACTGCTGCTGCCATTACCTCTTTAAAAATTGGTGAAAGCAATCCTCATTTAGCCGGTCTGGCTTCATCTGAAGCGGCAGGCGCACAGCCAAAAAAGCCTGCATTTTCATTGGGAATTTTGAGAAGACAGATTCCAAGAGTGCTTCTCAGCCAGAACTTTTTTTCAATGCTGGCGCATTTTATTTTCAACACAACAATGACTTTGTATATTTCAAAACGCTTTGGACTTTCAATCGCGCAAATGGGTATTGTATTTACTACCATTGGCGTAATTAACCTGATTGTGAGACTTGCAGTATTTCCTCCGGTATTAAATATTTTGGGTGACAAGAAAACGTTTGTGGCGGGCTTGCTGATTTACATTTCAGCTTTTGTATGGCTAATGTTTGTGAGCCAAAAATGGGAATTTGTTGTAATAACCGCTCTGGTCAGCTTTGGAACCTCATGCACCGTAGATGTAATGAACGGTATCATGAGTAAGGCTGTCAGGAAAAAAGAAATGGGCGAAATGATGGGATTGAATTCAGCCATGGAGAGCTTATCGCTTATTTTTGGACCGCTTATTGGCAGTTATCTGCTCTCGTTATCAACCTTTGCTTTTTACGGACTAGCATCAGCCCTATCCAGCATGATTGCCCTGCTCATCGGATTCATCCCTCTGCGAGGTGAGGACCGTCATGAGCATGGGGGAATTCAGATTTCGTGATTGGTAATAGTTTATCGAAGATTGCTGAGGTACCAGAAAAATTAAATTGATAATTGATTATTGAAATAACTTTCAAAGGATCAATTATTAATATTGTTATTCCAAGGGACCAATTAATGTTCTATTTCTTTTTTCTTAAAGTTTTCAGAATTTTATCTGCGGCTACCTTTGCCGTAATCAGAGACACAGGAAAACCGGATGGGCTAAATGTCCACTGCCCAGCCTGAAAAATACCGGGGATTGGCGTGTTGGCCGTACTGCCAATCATCGGCAACCGGTTTTCCGCGGGCATCGGATGGTTTGTAAATGCCCAGCCTGTTATGGCCCCATCGGTATTACCCGTAATTTGCTCAAGTGATACAGGGGTTGAGGAGAATTTATCAATGATTGCGGCGGTAATCCCGGGGTATATGCTTTTTTCCAGAGTATTGATCATCAGGGATTCCGAAAGTTCTTTGAATTCCTGATACCAGCCTTTATCATTAATATATTTCGTGAGGCGGTAATCAAATAGGACGCTGACAATCAATCCGGTTTTCCCTGGCGGCGAAAGAGCGGGGTCTCTTAAAGCTGGTATTGAAATTTCATAGGTCGTCAAATAAAAGAAGTTTTCCAGCCAATCCTGAATGCTTTTCCATGATTCATTAATTGGAACTTTCCCTGCATTCGACAAACCCTTTCGACTCGGCGTGTAGAAGAAATGCTCACTTGCGATGGATGCAAAATATTCCTTATCCAGATCCAAACTCACATATAAGGTAAAAACGGAATCATTGCCGGTTTTATTGGACAGCAGCTCCTTTTTTTTATCTATAGTGCTTTTAATGTGTATATCAGAAAGCGTGCTGCTATCAATACATTGATAAAGCCTTTTAAGATCCGCAGCCCATAACAGATTTTTATAACCATAAATATTATGAGCCGAATCAGTAACCGTTCTTTTTTCTGGATTGACCGAGATAATTTCTGTTTTCGTTCTGACCTCCCCCCCGTGCTGCTTAATAAAATGAAGCAATTTCTCGCTCAATTTCCCAGTTCCGCCCTTTGGATAATAATAATCCAGATATAACTTGATATAGCTGAGAGCAAAATACGCCGGAGTTTCTGTAAAAAAGTGCTGTGTAATAATATCCAGCAAACTCTGGTTTTTGGTAAATTCATTAAGATAATTTACAACAGGCTTGTTGATTGCCGCGATTTTCCCAGCTGTGAGGGCGTATTTAAACATCCAGGGGAAAACCTCTTTGAGAAAATACTCCCTGTCGGCTTTGATATCCAGGAATAATGGATTGTCAATTCCATATTGGACATCCATATATCCCATAATTTTATGAATCTTCAGGATAATTAATTCAATCTCGGTCTTTGATTCCGGATAAAGTTCAATCAGCAGGTTTTTGTACTGTTCCACACTCTCATTAGATCTTATGGCGATAACCTTATCTTCAATACCTAATGTAATATGGCTTTTTACCAGTTCCATTTCAAGCCCAAGCTGCTTAAGCATCGGGAATAAAGCGCCGGCATTCTCTAGCGCCCGGATGCCGGCATCAAAAATAAATCCGTTATGGTCAAAAGATTGCACCAACCCGCCGCAGGAATTTTCTTTTTCACACAACAGGATGGAATGACCTGCCTTGGTAAGGTAGGCTGATGCGGTTAATCCGGCTACCCCGCTTCCAATAATAATGACATCATAATCCATTGATATCCCTCATTAAACTAAATTTGTCAACCGCTCGCTGATAGTCCAAATCTTCTTCCCCATCTCGGAATCCAAAGCATGGGACGCGGGGATTTCTTCTATCGTTTTGTTAAAAAATTTCCCGCTCACATTTTCCAATTCAGGCGCTGCCGCCAAATAATGAAGCGCAAAACCGGAGGAGGATGGATCATTCAAGAACCACCGGAGAATATAGCGATTATACAAACGATAAAGCAGATTATTGTCCATGCCAATATTGGTTCGCACTGCGCCGGGATGCATGGCATTGATTGTTACGCCGCTGCCTATTAATTGGTCTGAAAAAACCCATGCCGAAAGCAGCTGCGCGGTTTTCGCGGCGCCGTATGCGCGCAGTCCGATATATGGTCGCTTTTTCCAGGTCAAATCATTAATATTCAACCCGCCGAATCGATGGCCTTCAGAATTCACCTGGATGATTCGGGCAGGAGCGCCAGCTTTAAGATTATCGATAAGCAGCCGAGTGATTAAGAAAGACGCGAGATGAATCACCTGAAATACTGCTTCATTACCGTCGGCAGTCAGCCTGCGCCGTTCATTATGAATTCCGGCATTGTTTATAAGCACATTTATCGTGGGGATATTTGTTTTTGATTTCTTCAGCAGCACGGCGGACTTCTGCAAGATTTGCGAAATCCGCGATTATAATCTCAGGTTTCGCGTTATAAGCTTGCTCTAATTCTGATTGCACAATTAACGCTTTTTCACGATTACGGCAGACCATCACAATCGTTGCGCCAACATTCGCAAATTGTTTCGCGGCTTCATAACCAACACCTGAAGTCGCTCCAGTAATTACACAGACTTTTCCATCCAGGCGTGCATTGGTGGTTTTCTGATCCATCATGCTGTTTGGAATAAATTGCAGTTCTTCAGGAAATTTCATAGATGGTATATTTTAACCAAAAATTCGATGCATAAATTTCGGATATAAATGCCGCATTACCGGAACATTTTTAAAAATGTCCCCCCATAAATCATAATAATCCCGCTGGAAAATTATTCTGCCGTCATCAGCCAGGGTGAGTTTTGAGCAGCCGTAAAGGGGTGTGCTTGGGGTTCTTCGGAAAATCATGGTCATTTTCCATTCCATAAAAATTGCAGGCGGATTAACTGCTATTGAGGAGATTTCCATTTCAAGACGCTCACAGCGTTTGGTCAGACGGTTGCACATTTCAATGAAGGCGGCTTTGCCTTCTATCCTTTGAATTGTGTCCTGAAAAACAATATCTTCGCGGTAATAGGGGAAAATATGCGACCAGTCCGGCTTTCCGCTGGTATTGTATGTCTGCGACCACAAGTCCAGAACTAGATCAACAGTCAGTGGTGCAAGTTTGTCTGGTTTTTCTGCATTCATATATTTGATTCTTCATATAAGGAAATTACGATAAATTTGAACATAAAAATCTGGTTTTTCCTAATTATCTCTTTGACAAAAAATGCAGGTGAAGGTTGAAGCGTTTGAAATCCAATTTTTTTAAAAAATAAATTGTATTCCACACATGAATACTTCACCCTTAAGTTAAATCATATGAGGGATAATTTTAATACTAAAACCATAAATATATTCTACAGGTTTCTCGATGGTGAAATAATCATTCAGAAAAGGAAGTGTAAAAAATGAAGTGCATCTTCCAAACTGAACGATGTATTAACTATTTAATAAATTAAATAAATTTATTATGAAGGATTATTAAAGGTAAAAGTATCCCCTGCTTTATCTTGTGATTTAAACCGGAAATGCAAATAGGTATATCCTGCCATTGTCATAATACCGACTATCCCGCACGTGTACCAGATCCAGTCGGGGTTGTAGTTATCAATGAGCAGACCTGCCAGGTAAGGGGTAACCAGATTTGAGAGTGTGATGCTGAAGCCTAAAGCAGCCATGTAGCGCGCGCGCATATCCAGCGGCGCGAAATTGGCAGCCAGTGTTTGGCTCATGGGGTCGATAATCATCTCACCGAATGTTAGAATGATCATCGCCAGCGCGAACATCACGATACCTTTCACAAAACCGAACATGGCATAGCCAATTGTGGCAAAGAATGAACCTACCACCATAGCGATCAGTGGGGGTATTTTTTCCGCTTTCCGCGAGACCCAGAACTGCATTGTGACAACCATCAAAGCATTCATGCTGAGAATGTAGCCGTAATACTTATTGGGGAAAGAATGGATATCGCGCATATAGACAGATAAGGTCGAGAGCATCTGCATCAGCACCGCAAAGGAGAGCATAATCACAACCAGCAGCAGCATGTAATTTTTATCATGCAGAACAGCCAGATACCCTTTTGAGGGTGAGGCATTCTCCTTGGCTGCTGTTGGTCCAGTTTTTGGCTTTGTTTCACTGAGAAATTTCAATACAATAAAAAAGGTGACCGCGCTTGTTACTGCATCTCCGACAAAAAGCCAGTTATACGAATAATCCGAGACAAAACCTCCGATCAGGGGACCGATAGCCACTGTAAGGTTGAAAACCACCCGCAGCACCCCGAAGCCGCTGGCGCGTTTATTCTCGGGCAAAAGATCAACCATCATAGCCTGGCTTGCCGGTCTGCCAAGGCTGCCCAACAAACCAACTATGACCGCAGCAAAGAAAAGCACTTCAAACCTGGTAATGAAGATGATCGTAAGGCTGAACAGCCCGCTGACCAGCAAGCCGAACAGGATCATAACCTTCCTGCCAATGCGGTCTGCCAGGCTCCCACCTGCCAACCCTCCGATGATATTGCCAGCGGTCATGGCGCCCAGCATGAGGCCGACCTCTGTTAACCCGACATTGAAATGGTCAGTGACATACAGGGCGAAAAAAGGGTAAATAAAATTCCCGCCCAACTGGTCGATGAACATACCCAGCATCATTACCCAGAATGGCTTGGGATATTCGGCAAAAGTGGATTTTATTTTATTAATCAATGCATCCCCTGTAAATGGTTATCATCTCATGGGCAGACACAGACTTAATGACCGATATATGCGCGGCTGCTATATGAAATAAAAAAAATGGTCATCATACATACGTAAAGTTGAAAGTCGGGTTGCGTGAATCATCAATCTTCCGTTCTGACTGTAGGAATACCTGCTTTGTATGAGAATATTCTTCAATAATTGGCGGTTTCAGAAATTAACTGCCATCATGTGGTCTGAGGTCTATACCAAATTTAAGAGTTTAGCAATGGGAACGGTGATAGGGGATGTTTAGGGGTATTTCAGATTTCGAAACTAAGGGCATATAATTAGTTTGACATCAATAAGGTGGGGTAAAGTAATCCCAATGAATTAGAGGTTAAGACACATGGTTATCAATTTGCCTTATGGAACGAAAGAAATCCCGTTGATTCTCGCGGATAATGAGAACGTGACTATCATGAGGTCTCAAATTGATTTGATGGGTAATAAAAGTGACGGGGATAAAATTGTTCTGGGGGCTATGAATTCGCCCATTGAAAGCCTCTTGTTGAAAGATTTAGCCCGCGGAAAAAAGAACGCGACAATAATCATCAGCGATCATACCCGGCCGGTGCCCAGCCGCCAGATCATACCGCACATGCTGGATGGACTCCGGCTTGGAAATCCAGATATTGATATAACCTTGCTGGTTGCGACAGGACTTCATCGCGAGACAACACAGTCTGAATTAATACAGAAATTAGGGGAAGAAATCGTAGAGAAGGAAAAGATTGTCGTGCATGATTGCCAAAACAAGGAAACGAATTGTGAAATTGGCATCCTGCCGTCCGGAGCTCCGCTGGTCATAAATAAGCTGGCTGCTGACACAGAACTGCTTCTGGCAGAAGGCCTTATCGAACCCCATTTCTTTGCCGGGTTTTCAGGCGGAGGCAAAAGCGTGCTGCCGGGAGTAAGCGACCGTATTACTGTGCTGGGTAATCACTGCAGTAAATTTATCGATAATCCCAATGCACATGAAGGTATATTAACAGGCAACCCGGTCCATATGGATATCTCAGCCGCGGTAAAGCTTGCAAAACTGGCTTATATCGTAAATGTGGTTATTAATGCAAAAGAAGAGATAGTGGCTGCGTTCGCAGGTGATGCAGAAGCAGCGCACCGCAAGGGCTGTGAATATCTTAGCAGGTATTGTTTCGCAAAAGCCGCTCCGGCAGATATCGTGATAACCACCAACGGCGGAGCTCCGCTGGATCAAAACATTTACCAATGTGTGAAAGGCCTGTCTTCGGCTGAGGCAACAGCCAAGCCCGGCGCGGTATTAATCATTTGTGCTGAATGTCTGGATGGCGTCGGAGGGGAAGCGTTTTTTCAATCCTTAAGCCAATGTGAAAGTGCACATGCCTTACATGACCAGATCATGCATACTTCACAGGAAATGACCATAACGGACCAATGGCAAACTCAAATACTGGCAAGGATATTAAAAAAACACCAGGTGTTATTTGTCACACGCCCTGAATTGAAAAAGACTCTACAGGAGATGAAGATGGGTTACGCAGAAACAGTTGAAGAAGCCATTTCAATTGCGAGAGGATTATTCAACAGCGATGCATCAGTGACGGTAATACCGAACGGGGTATCACTGGTTGTAGAAGGGTAATTTTGAAGGGTGGGGGGGAATGAAATAAAAGATGTGCCGTTAATGGAAGACCATCATTGGTCTTCGGAACCTTCTTTTCGCATTCGTTATCCAAGTAGGTAAACTTCGGAGAGGAATTTGTACGCGTGTTTGGCTGGCTTCCGTGCAGTATTTTTCGATGCCCTGAATAGGAATGGTGCGGCTTGAGAGCAGGTGAGTCTTAAGGCAAAAGACTGGGGAGATTGCAAGTGTATGTTTGGTAACAATTGTGGAGAAAAGTTCAAATTCCCTGACTCAATCAAATAAACAAATCAATTCTTTTCCGAGTCTTCCAACAACTCTGGTTTGATACCTTTAATAACCCCTATAAGCACCATAACTGCCAGGCCTGCTGCAAATCCGTTGTTGTATAAGTTCATATACCCGTGCAGACTGCCCACATGCATTACCATCGGTAAGTGAAGTATGCCAGCTAAAATCCCTGCCCAAAGACCAAAGCGCCCGGCGACTGGCGCCAGTGCGGTTGAAAATAGGGCGGCGATGAGCGGACCAGGATCAGTATGATCCCAAATCTTGAAGATGGTGATGAAGTAAACACCCAGCATAATGGGTAAAACATTTCGCAGGTTCTTGCCAAGGGCACCAAAACCGGTCATGGTCAGCAAACCTGCCAATACTGGGCCGTTGATGACGCCGCCAATGATAATAATATAGAGCAGCCCGACAAAGCCGACAGCAGCCATATTAATAAGAGTAGAGCCAAGCCCATCCAGAATGACGGTGTCAGTAGGCAGCCGGCCGTTGTGTAAAGTAATCGCTTTCACACCCGCCAGATTTCCTCCGAGCCGCAATCCACCAACCACCAGCAAAATAAGTATAAGGACAAAAAACGCGCCCAATTCAAAGGTGTGATCAGTTGACCAGAAAAACGCGGGTTTTATCTCGAGTCCGAACCCGCGCATAAACATATAAACACATAATCCTATGAACCCACCGGTTGTGCCAGTGTTATAAAGGTTGTAGCCCTCATGCATAGTGAAAATATGCCGCGCGAGAGCTACAACCAGAAAACCAGCTGCCACGCCGATTAGAATGCCGCCTGCTACTCCTGCCCACCCAAATCCGAAACCGAAAGCAGTTTGGCTGACCATAGGCGCAACAGTTGAAGCGAACAGCATGGGGGCGGCGAACGTATGACCAGGCTTGCCAACCACTCGCGCGTAAAGAAGTACACCTATAACCACAGGCAGGACGTTAAAAGGATTTTTTCCAAAAAATGAAAATCCAGCCACAGTAAAGATACCCGCCAGAACCATGCCGTTTAATTGCGCACGCATGAGGAAAAGTGCCAGCCAGTAAAGAAGTACCATCAGACCGGCATTGAAACTGGCAGCCGCCAGCCCGCCAACCGCGATGTAATCAGTAATCAGCACACTTGGGGAAACGAGAATTGCCCTCCACCCAGTGATAATATCCTTCAGCGGAGACGTAAAAAGGGCAAGAGAGATGAGAAGAGTATCAAGGAGAAGGATGATGAAGGAAATGTTTCGCTGATTGGAATCCATATCTGCTCCTGACTGACCTATATTTAACCATTATGTTTGATTAGTACCTTAGTTATTAAAACTAGACCTATTATATATTTGTATTTATGCAGGAAATCAGGGATACAGAACCTAAATTCAACCAAAAAAAATCGTTGTAAATGATCCTGGTATAAATCGAAAGAACCTTGGCTGGTTATTGTGCCTGGATCTTTAAGACCGCTGGATAAATACTGTTTGGCAGGAACCCTGCCGGGTATTGCTAGTGAATGGGATGAGAGAAATAGTGGGGTAACAAAGTTATAAATTACTCAATTATTAAAAATATCCTATAAGAGGTTTGAGGGAACTTACTTAATATTGTCTTCAATTCCACCAAGCCATTTGTTAAATACACAACCCAACAAAAATAAGGCCTATTAATTAATAGACCTCGTTTTTTTATATAATGCTTTATTATTTTTATGGTTGAGTTATTTTATCTAGAGTCCTTTTACTACTGTGGCCACAGCTAACAAGAGCCAGGCAGCAACGAGTAAAATAATTTGATACTCACCCACCACAGGGACATCAACTCCCAGCAGCGGCAATGTACCCAGTACACCCAGTATCACTGCAATTATCCACGTAACCTTCATCGGCGATTTAAATTTCATTTTTTCCTCCATACTATAAATTGAATTTTTAACTTTCTCTCTTAAAATAGTATAGACATTTATTATTAATATTACATTAGATAAAAATATTCAAACGGGTTGGAACGAGGCTGAGGATGTTCGGGTTGAGAAAAACCTTAATGTATGGGTATCGCAAACCAGAATTTGGGTTGAAAAAGTTGGAGATTCCATCCTGCTCGTTAGATAACTAATAAGTATAAGGTAAACTTTTATTCAATTCTTGTATTGACTCCAAAAACATCAAGGATATTATTGAGGTAGGATTGGATTTTTGAAGAAAGAATTCATTTGTATTTTCATTTTTTTTGGGAATCTTGGAAAAAATGCAGTTGAAAGAGGTAAGAAAAAAATGATTACTGAATATCAAGAAAAAGAAATATAAAAGGTGCTGACATGACAGATGAAATTATGAGTGATTCTTTTAAGGAATTCAGAAAATTCGTTTAATTACGGATCCCGTTCTGATTTGAACTTCAAATTTCTTAAAAATTTAATTCGGAAGAAGCGTCAAATTTTCTTCAGGACTTGTTGTGGAAGTTAGGCGATAGTCTTAATGATGGTGATATCCACCGGTTGGAAGAGTATGTATTTCAATCCCAAGTAAAAGGATATTCGGACCCAGGCAGTTATACATATGGGAAAGCCCCTTTCACAACAATGCCGAAACCAGTATCCAAAATTCGGATGGCTCTGCTTACTTCCAGCGGGCACTTTGTAGAAGGATTTGACCCCAAACCCTTTGGCACTGAGAATATGACTCAGCAAGAAGCAGAAACCAGGATTTCCGAATTTGTCAGATCTGAACCTGTTCTTTCAGAAATACCTGTTAATGTGACTGAAGAAAAACTGCGAGTGAGGCATGGTGGGTATGACATACGAGGCGCACAGATTGACCCAAATGTTAACTTCCCTCTCACGCGATTATCTGAATTACAAAAAGAAAAGAAAATCGGGGAATTATTTTCTCCTGTTTTTTCATTCGTTGGCGCCTGTTCACAGGCATATTTGTTGAAAAAAACAGGTCCGGCATGGGTGAAGGTATTTCAGGAATATAAAATTGAAGCCTTGTTGTTAGTACCAGTCTGACCCGTATGCCATGTGTCCGTGGGACACATTGCCAGGATGATGGAAGAAGGCGGTATTGCTACGGTCGTAATTGCTTCAGGAGTGTTCCGCAACCGGCTGGCTGCAATGCAAATACCCAGAGCTATGCTTACACGCCATCCAATGGGACGACCACTTGGCAGGCCAGGGGATCATCAGGAACAGCGCAGGATTATTCTTGAAGCGCTTAATTTGCTTGAATACGCTAATAAGGGTGGAATAATTGTTGATCTGCCTGACATATTTGTTCAAAATTAGATTTTTTTCATTGATCTTCAATTACTCACCTTTAATAAAATTTAATTAAGGGAAACTGATCAGGCATCAGAAATTATTGATGGCATTCTGCAAATATAGTAAAAACAGAGCAGTATTTTCAACTGCCCTGCTTTGGTTTTAGATTCTAAAACAAATTGTTTTAGATGACGACAACGTTCTCTGCTTGCGGGCCTTTTTGGCCTTGTGAAACAGTGAACTCTACTCGCTGGCCTTCTTCAAGATTACGGTAGCCATCACCGACGATAGCGTTGAAATGTACGAATACATCATCGCCTACTGTGCGGGTTATGAAACCGTAGCCTTTGCTGCCATTGAACCACTTAACTGTGCCTTGTTCTTTTTCAGACATGATTTAGAACTCCTTTCCTCGTAAATTATTGCCGGGTCAAGCATGGGTTCCAAATCAAATCTTGTACTTTGTGTTAGAACTTCTGTTAATCAAGCAATTCAGTTTACCCTATAATGTAATTCTGTGTATTAATATTTTGATAGAACTTTACTCAACTTTTAATGGTATCTTTCCCTGTAATCACACATTAAATTGAAAGAATAAAATGATCATTGACATCCATTCCCACTACATTCCTCAAGAGCTAATCAGTGACGCTCGTGAAGGAAAAGCATTTGACGGCCTTTCAATTATCCTATCTGGGGGTAAAGAACATGTCTGTCACAGGCAGGGTGCGAAATACGCGCTCGCCAGGGAATTCTATGACCTGGAGGCAAAGCTGGCAAAAATGGATGAACTGGGAATTGATATTTCCATTCTCTCACTTGCGCCAACACTGTTCATGTACTGGACAGGAAGCCCGGAGGCTAGCCGATTTTGCCAGAGGGTGAACGACTGCCTGGCAGAGTTCGCCAGCGCATCCCACGGCCGAATCATCGGGCTGGCAGCTGTGCCTCTTCAGGAACCTGAAATGGCTGTTGCGGAATTAAGACGCGCGGTCAAGGAATTGGGTTTACGAGGCGCGCAGATTGGCACGACCGTAGAAGGCGTTCCGCTGGATGACGCTCGCTTTAAGCCTTTCTTTGCCGAAGCCAGCGCGCTTGGAACCCCGCTGCTCTTGCATCCTTATGCGGTCAGTAAGCGCCTGGGGCTGGAAGATTTTCAGCTCAACAATTTGGTTGGCAACCCTTATGACACTGGCCTGGCAGCGGCGCGATTGATCTTGTCGGGGTTCCTTGACCGCTTTTCTGATCTAAAGCTAATTCTTCCTCACGGCGGGGGCTACCTGCCGTTCCAGATTGGGCGGCTGGACCGCGGGTATCAGGCGCGGTCTGGGAAGAAATACAATTCACATACGCCCTCCGATTACCTGGAACGCTTCTTCTATGACACCATCCTATTCGATTGCAAAGCCCTTGATTTCCTGTTTGATTTGGTTGGGGCTGAGCGACTGCTGGCCGGGACAGATGTTCCTTTTGATGTTGCGGATGTGAACTTCAGGCAAGGTATAGAATCCCTGAATATTTCACAGCATGAGAAAGACCTGATCTTTTGCCGTAATGCAAAAGCGTTATTTCAAATTGGCCTCTGATAGAGTAAAGAATTTGTAATCTGCCAGAAAAATTTGAAAGTTCTTCTATATTCTAAATTTCATTGATATCCACAAGTCCAAATTTAATGGCTGCCACCGCAGCCTGTGTGCGGGCGGATACACCCATCTTGGCGAAGATTCCGCGCGTATAGTTACGAACAGTGCCTTCGGAAAGAAATAACCGGTCTCCAATCTCGGCGTTGGAGAAACCTTGAGCAATGCCCTTTAGGATCTCCATTTCACGCTCGCTGAGGTCAAAGTTTTTCAAGCTGCCTGAAGATTGAGGTGTTGATGATGCCTTTTCGATAACTCTGGCTGTTACCTTGGGATCAATATATGATTTCCCCTGTAAGGTGCCTTTGATGGCTGCAATCAACTGCTCGGGTGGCAAGTCCTTGAGCAGGTAGCCTTCGGCGCCTGCACGAAGCGCATCAAAAATCCATTCATCATCATCATAGGTGGTCAGAACCAGCACATGCACAGCAGGGAATTCTTTGCGGATGCGGCGGGTAGCCAGGATGCCGTTCATGACCGGCATTTTGAGGTCGATCAGCACGAGGTCTGGTTTAGAAGCCGGGAGCTGTTCCAGCAAATCGGCACCGTCGTGCGCTACGCCGCAGATTTCGATCTCCGGGTCGGTGGAGAGGATTTTAGCTAACCCCTCAGTCACCACCATCTGGTCGTCACACAGAAAGACGCGTATCATCCGGTACCTCCATTTCCGCAGTGATTAATGTACCGCCCTGAGGTCGGCTGCTGATGGTGAATTTTCCACCAATTTCCTCAACACGTTCACGCATGCCTTTAATGCCCTGCTTTTCAGCATCTAGATCAGCGGTCGGGTCAAAACCTATACCATTATCGTTGATCTCCAACTTCAGAATATCATCATTGTAAGTCAGCGCAAGACCGATTTGCGTAGCAGCGGCATGATGGATAATGTTTCCAATGGCTTCCTGGGCGATACGATAAAGGCGCTGTTCCAGTTCGCTGGAAATCTGAGGGAGATGGTCGCTGAATCGGATCGTTGTGGTGCAATCAGTACGAGAAGCAGCGTCGGCAAGGAGTAGCTCAAGTGAGGTCTTAAGACCAAGATCTTCAAGCTGTTTGGAACGCAGGTCTTTAAGCGCTCGCCGTGTTTCCAGCAAACCATGACGCGAGTCTTCAATAAGCCGGGTTAGCGCATCATCCATCTCACGGCTGTCTGCCGGGGGTGAAAGCCGCAGCGCCTCAAGAGTGAGGATCTGGCTGCTGAGTGTATGCGCCAATGTATCGTGCAATTCACGCGCCAGGCGATTGCGTTCACGGCTTGTTGCCAGTTCTTCCAATGTGTTGGCGTGCTGGCTGAGCAAAAGATTTGCCTGGATCAGTTTTCGGCGCTGCGTGCGCTGGGTAACCATTAACAAGCCAACGATAACTGCAACTGTTCCGAAGGCAATGGAACGCTGCACAGGCACCCCCAGCAATTGCACGGTTTGAAAGTTGAGTTCTTCAATGCGCATGATGATAAATGGCAGGTCATAGAAGGCGGTAAAAACCACAAATACCAATGTGACCTTGTAACCATACTGCCAGGTTATTAGTGTAATAGGCACCACCAGAAGGGGAAAGAGATACCAACTGCGGTATATAACATCAGTCAGCGGGTCAGATGCCTCAAAAGGCCAGAATAATGTCGTGGAATACATAGGGATAACGGTAGCCAAAAAGATGGCCAGCGGAAAATAGAAATAGCCTAATTTCTTTTCAAGCTGTTCCCAAGAGAGATAGACAAACAGTAAAGCATAAATGGCGAAGTTAATATAGAAGAGGATAAGAGATGGAGAGAAGATTCCGCCGATCTTGACAATCGTAAAAACAAAAAATGCCAGAAAGTAGATCAGAGCAAAGCCGCAGTAATTTCTGAATATCTTAATAAGCCCTGGTTCGGTTCGGCGCTGCACCATAGCTTATATCATATCATTCTGACAGGGGGATCGGATACATGACGCATGCCATATGCTCATGTGGCAAATGCCATATTTATTAGTTGCGAAAATGTAGATATATATACTGCCAGGCACCTTAGGAATCTTCAAGAATAGCCCTAAGATTGTGCGAAAACTATGGGCGATTTTATACTTTCAGTACAAAACCTGCATAAGCGTTATAAAAGCCAGCATGAGAAAGATGCCATCAAAGACTTGAATCTTTCGGTAGATGCAGGCAGTCTTTATGGATTGATCGGTCCTGATGGAGCGGGCAAATCTACCACGCTGCGAATTCTTGCCTCAGTGATCAAACCAACCAGCGGCGAGGTACATGTCAATGGCTTCAATGCAATAGAAGATCCGGAATCTATCCGCCCTTTTATCGGATATATGCCGCAGCTATTCAGCCTATATCATGATTTGACCGTAAGGGAGAACCTCGACTTTTTCGCCAGTATTTATAACGTGCCAAAAGAGGAAAAGGAAGCACGAATCGACGAGATGATGGCCTTTATTCGTCTGCAGGACTACCACAACCGGCGCGCCCGGAATCTCTCCGGCGGGATGAAGAAGAAACTGGCGCTGGCTTGTTCCCTTATCCATAATCCGCGCATACTGATTCTGGATGAGCCTTCGACTGGTGTAGACCCGGTTTCACGGCGTGAGCTGTGGTTATTGCTGGCAGAAGTGGTGAGTAAGGGGGTGACGGCTATTATCAGCACACCCTATATGGATGAAGCAGAACGCTGCAGCGAAGTGGCAATCCTCTATGAAGGGCATGTGGTCGCTCAGGGGCAGCCCGCAGCCCTTAAGAAATCACTTCCATATGAAATCGTGGAAGTCAAAGCCAAGCCGCGCAAGCTGATGCGCAGCACTGTGGCTAACCAAAAAAATCTGATTGATTGGCGGCCGGTTGGCGATCGCATACGCATTGCAGTAATGAAGGAAAATACCAAACAAATGGTTGCCTCCCTGAGGGATGATTTAACTCAGAACAAGGCGGATATTCGTTTATTAAGAAAGTCCAGCCCGTTTAATGGAAGATGTGTTTACATACAATGTAAATATTTTACGGGGGGAGCATGTCTGAAAACAAGTTATCTGTAGAAACAAATCTCCTGACCAAGAAGTTTGGCGATTTCACCGCTGTTGATGAGATTAATTTCTATATTGAGGAAGGGGAGATCTTCGGATTACTGGGTCCAAACGGCGCAGGTAAAACTACTACCATCCGAATGCTGTGCGGCATCGTGCGGCCAACCTCAGGCAGCGCCAATGTGATGGGGTGGGATATAGCCCGGCACTCGGAAAATATCAAAGCCAATATCGGTTATATGTCTCAAAAATTCGCACTATATAACGACCTTTCGGCATTAGAGAATATCGCTTTTTACGCGTCAATTTATAACGTACCGCATGAGGACCGTGACAAAAGAATTAAGGAATTGATCGGAATCGCCGGATTAAGCGGCCTTGAAAAAACGCAGGCGAAAAATCTTTCGGGTGCATGGCGGCAGAGACTGGCGCTTGCTTGCGCAATCGCCCATAACCCGCCAATGCTTTTTCTGGATGAGGCAACAGCCGGCGTTGACCCAATCTCTCGCAGAGAATTTTGGGATCTAATTTATGAAATGGCGGGTAAAGGGGTGAGCGTACTCGCAACAACCCACTATATGGACGAAGCTGAATACTGCAACAAGATAGGGATGATCCTGGATGGGAAAATAATCTCAATCGCCAGTCCGGATACATTGAAAGATAATCTGGAAGGCAACCTGGCTGTAATTGATTGCGACCAACCCGTGCTGGCTGAACAGTTGCTGCATAAAAATCCGGATGTATTGAACGCGTCGATACACGGAGTTGTTATACACGCTCTTTTAACCAGGAAAGACGCCAGGAAAAATATCCTGCCAACACTTGAAAGTGCAGGAATTAAAACCAGGAGTTTTGAATTTATTCAGCCATCACTTGAAGATGTATTTATCAGCATGGTGGAAAAGCAGCGTTTGAATCATACCGGCACAAGCCGGAACCAGGAGATGTAGTATGGAAAGACTTCTTAACCATCATCAAAAAGGAATTTCTGCATATTTTCCGAGATGCCCGCACTTTGGGGTTGATTCTGCTGCTGCCGGCGGTACTTCTCGTCCTTTTGGGATATGGTGTTTCAGGGAATAGCAGCAAGTATTCCCTGGCGGTTGCAGATCTTTCAAGGACGGAAGAAAGCCGGCGATATATTGATAATTACACTGCCGGACCAGATTTTTTATACGAATACAGCGCGATGAATGAAGATGAGCTGCTACAGTTGATCAACGAGGACAAGGTCAAGGCTGGCTTGCTGATTCCAGAAAACTTTGGACGAGCGGTAGCCAGCGGTGAACCTGTACAGGTGCAGCTATACATCAATGGAGCGGTGGAACCGAGCACTGCACAGGCAGTAGAATTGAAATTGAGCGTCATCAGCCAGACTGTCGCACAGAAAATCCTGGTTAAAAAGATCCAGCTGGGCGGGGCTGGCAATTCAATCAGCTTGCCGATTGATGCCAAGATTAAGAACTTGTTAATCCCAACGGAGATTTTAAGCTGTATATGATCCCTGGTTTGATCCCAATTATCCTGCAGGTGCAAACACTGCTGCTTTCAGCATTAGCCATTGTGAAGGAAAGAGAGCAGGGGACTATGGAACAGCTTATCGTCACGCCCATACGCTCATGGGAGCTGGTGCTTGGAAAAATCATCCCTTATCTGCTTGTCACCCTGTTGAATACAATCATACTGATTTTTCTGGGAGGCTGGATTTTTGGTGTTCAAGTTGCCGGCAATTACTGGCAGCTTGTCGGGTTGAGCATGGTGTTCGCGCTTGGATCGCTCGGTATGGGCGTGCTTATATCCAATTTGGCGGAGTCGCAAATGCAGGCTGTATATTTGGCAGTATTTATCGTTCTCATACCCGCCATCATCCTTTCAGGTTTAATGCTGCCGCGTGATGGCATGCCGCCTTTCACCTATTGGTTTGGAGAATTCCTGCCGGTTACACATTTCCTTGAGATCACGCGTGGCATCATGCTGAAAGGCGTGGATGCAATTGTGCTTTGGGGATCTATCTGGCCGATGATGTTACTGAGCGTGTTTTATTTTACGCTGAGTGTGGTTACCTTTAAGAAAAAGATGTAAATAATGATTATCACGGAGGTTGGAAAATGAAAACAATAACTAAAAATTTGGCCTTGATCTTGCTGACAGCTCTGCTGCTGCAAGGATGCGGCAGTTTCAACGGCAATGAAGAAAGCGGGCTGACCGCATCTGGCACAATTGAAACAAAAAGCGTCGGAATTGCCCCGGAGATCGGCGGGGTTGTTTCTGAGGTACTGGCCGAGGAGGGTAATGAAGTAACGGCTGGCGATATCTTGTTCCGTATGAACAGTGAGTTGCTGCAATCGCAGCTCGATCTGGCCGGCGCTGCGGTGACCACCGCAGCGGCATCACTGGATGCAGCCAAGGTGATGCAGGAAAACGCTGACCTGCAATATGAGCTGGCAGTTCAAAATTCCCGTGCACAATTCAGTGAAGCCCTTGCGAATGAATGGCGCCAGAATCAATCTACTGAATTCGACCAACCTGTATGGTACTTCACTCGGGATGAACAAATTGAGACTGCCAAAGTCCAGGTTGATTCGTCTGCTGAAGAATTGGCAAAGTCGTTAGAAAAACTGGATTCAGTTCTTAAAGACATCAAAAATGTAGATTTTGTAGAACTGGAAAAAGAGCTTTCGGCTGCCCAGACGGAATATTTAATTGCGGATGCTGCTCAGGAGTATGTCAGTAAAGCTTTGGATAGCAAACCGATGGATGATTCTGCTAAAGACGCCTTCGATCTTAAGCAAAACCAATTGGATGATGTTCAGAAGCGCTATGACCAGGCGCTGGATACCCAGGCTGCTGAAGACGTGCTTGAATGCGCGTGCTGATGTGGGCGTTGCCCAGTCTACCTATGATGAGGCAGTAAATTATTTACAGGCGCTATTAATCGGCGATGATTCACTTCAGGTGCAAATTGCAGATGTATTTGCCGAGCAGGCAAAGAAAAATACCGAGCAGGCTCAAGCTGGATTAGCACAAGCAGAAGCTGCTTTAAGGACCATCCAGATACAATTTGAAAAAGCAACTGTTACCTCTCCAATAACAGGAATCGTACTATCGCAAAACCTGAATGAAGGCGAAATGATTGGAGCGGGCGGCGTGGTGATGACAGTCGGAAATATTGATGAGGTCTCACTCACTGTTTACATTCCCGAAGACCAATATGGTTTAGTAAGCGTTGGTCAGGAAGTGGTTGTGAAAGTAGATTCATATCCGGAGAAAACCTTCATGGGAACCGTCAGCTACATCGCAGATGAAGCGGAGTTCACACCCAGCAATGTGCAGACTGTTGAAGGCAGAAAATCGACAGTGTTCGCTGTGAAAATTGTTATCCCGAACGCAAACCATGACCTGAAACCCGGTATGCCTGCGGATGTGGAATTTATTCTGGAATAAGAATTACATTAGCATTTGACGATTAATTAGAATTGGCGACAATTGGGATATAGAAACTTGCCCAAATGGAAATCACCACAATAGGTGAGCCATGGCAGAGAAGACACTAATCCCAATTGTTGTTTTGATTTAACAAATCCTTTACTGAATTAAGTGTTGATTTATTGGACAGGTTCTGAAATCGAACCAAGGAAATCCTTTGTAATCATTGCGACAGACTGGTTTTGTTCTTCCGAAGATATTATGGCAGGGTTATCGCCCGGTTGAGGGCCGTAGGATCCAAATTGCGCATGGTTGCCGCCTTCAATCACTTTGAATTGTGCGTTTGCTGGCAGGTTTTGACGCGACGCCTCGATTTTATCGGGCGTTGATAATCCATCCAACGAAGCGGATATTGAAAGTACCTGAACAATGCTGGTTTTCAAAGCATCATCAGCCGGATAAGAGGCCCAGAAGACCATGCCGTCAATTGAGTCATAATTTACAGCATAATCTGCCGCAACAACGCCGCCCAGAGAATGTCCGGCGATTACCCAGTTCTCAATTTCTGGATGTTCCGCAATAATTTTTTTAGCTGCATTAGCGTTCAGAAAAGCAATGTTCAATGGCATAGATGGGAGAAATGCGGAATAACCTTCTTGTGCTATTTGACGCAGAACAGGCGCGTAGGAGCGAAAGTCTACCCCGGCGCCAGGATAGAGGATAAAACCTGTTGTAGATGTACTGCCCGGTTTCTCAAAGGTGATTAATCTGCCTTGCTCTACAACACTCACTGTATTATCTGAGCGCAATGCAGCCAATGCCTCTTCTGAAGGCCCCATGGTACCTTGCATCCAGGAAAAGACCCTGGTTGCTCCAAAAACTGCAAGCGCTAATAAAATAATAACGATGATCCTTTTCCAGGAGAATTTTTTCATATTTGGAAGTTTCCTTTCGAGAATAACTTCTTACAAGCATATCGTTGAAATCAAAAAGTTTTTATTAGTATTCTATATAAATATCTTTTCTTGCGTAAAATCATACGCTAATTTAGTTTCGAAAAAATTATAAACAAAACAATTGAAAATTCTAAAACGAAATTAGGGGTTAGTGATTTACGAGGCAAGCATTTTTATCTATAGTAAAATATTTATAATATTTGATGGATTAATTATTATTTCCTTGAAGGACTGAGAAATCAGAAGGGGCATAATGAGTTCTAATCGGTATGCGCTGCACTGTAAACCTCAGTATGGAAGCTTTAGCTGCAGGGCAGTTAGGTTTCAATCAGATTGATTATTTTTATCCAACCATTCAGGTGCAGCCTGTAAACCGGCGTTCTCAAAAACTAAAGCCATTCTTTCCGGGATATCTGTGCACCCGGGTGCTGCTAGATATGCTGGGTGATCTCTATAAAAGTATGGAACTGCACGCCAGGATTATTGACCCCATTGCCTTGTTTTGATACGCGATGCAGTCCTTAGGGTGGGGTGTTAAATCATCTGATAAGCGATAATTGCTGTTGTGCCGGATGGGTGGAGCTCGCTTTGGTATTATTATAATAACCAGAATGCAAAGTTGAGGGTGCAATGAAAACTCTTGAGAAGTATATCGGGATCACGCGAGTGATGTCAGTAATTTGCATGATTGCAGGTGTGCTGAGCCATTTAGCGCTGACTGATATCGCACATGGAGAACCTGACCTTAGAGCAGAATGGGTTATAGTACAAATCAGTGCCATATTAGTTCTTTTGTTTATCCTTATCACGCTTATGACATTGAGACGTTTTGAGCGGTTGTTTCGCGAGGATATTGTCAATCTGAATCAATAATTAATTACATCATAATAGAAATCATATTAATATGCATAATATATATTCTTGAATTAAGTGAAAAGCAACTTTCATGGAGGAAGTTAAACGATATAGATTCCTAAAAATTGGTATTGTTGGAAGCGCATCGCTCCAGATCATTTCGCCTGAGTGTCAATTTAATTATTTGAATTGAAAAGATGAAAATTCACTTTATTTGATTAGATACTAACTCTAGGAGCTTCCAACTGTATTACAAAAATGGATATAAAATCTGCTCAAATGGATACATCGTATCATCAGGGAGTTGTGCTTTATGCACCTTTCAATTATTGCGCCATGTTTTAATGAAGTTGAGAATGTTGTAAAAATTCACGACGAGCTTTTACCTGTCGTGGAAGAAATGATTATCAATGGCCGACAAAACGCAGCAGAAAAAATTGGTTCGGTTGAAATAATCTTTGTGGATGATGGTAGCCGCGATGGGACATCCGCCAGATTATTAGAAGTTTTTGGCACTCAAAATAAATCAGGGATTCTGTTCAAATTTCTCAAACATAAGACGAATTTGGGGCTGGGTGCTGCCCTTCGGACAGGTTTCACCCATGCTGAAGGGGAAATTGTGATCACCGTAGACAGTGATGGAACCTATAAGTTTACAGAAATTCCAGCCTTGTTAGCTTGCCTTATCCCTGGTGTTGATATCGTAACTGCATCGCCATATCATCCAAAAGGAAACGTTATCGGTGTACCTGCATATCGTCTACTTCTCAGCCGGGGATCTTCATTAATCTATCGGGTTCTGGTTGACTGGCGTATCCATACCTATACCAGCTTGTTCCGTGCATACCGCTCAAGTGTCACCAAAAATGTCCATTTTAATGCAGATGATTTCCTTGGAGGGACAGAATTATTGGTTAAGGCACTGCTCAGGGGATACAAAGCCGCCGAGAATCCAGCAGTACTGCACAAGCGCGTATTTGGGGTTTCAAAAGCCAGGATAGCGAAAACAATCCTGTCTCATTTAAAGTTTCAGGGTTGGATACTATTCCAGCGATTGCGGATGGCCTTTGGCTTAAAGCCTGAGTGGATGGACTGAGGCCTCTGTAAAATTGTTTCAATAATTTCACAATAAAAAAGGGAGTAGAAATGAATACTGCGGTTATATATATTCTGATCAGCGTTGCGGGAAGCGCGGCAGGGCAGCTTTTACTCAAAAAAGGGATGAATAGTATGGGGCCGATTACCCTGAGCTTTAATCAATTCCCTTCTTTAGTATGGCAAATGGTAACTAACCTTGACGTGTTTATTGGCCTTGTGATCTATCTGCTTGGGACTGTATTCTGGCTGGCAGCCCTTTCACGTGTTGATCTCAGCTTCGCCTATCCCTTTGCAAGCCTGAACTACATTGTCATACTTGCAGCATCCTGGATAATGTTTGATGAAAAGATCACCCTGAGTCGGTTGGCTGGCACGATCGTAATTGGGATTGGTGTTTTACTGATATCCAGAAACTAACCAAACGAACAATGATGTTTTTTCTGTTTAATGAACCTAAAGCATAGCAAGCAATAGAGGGCTAAAATTTGAACTGTCCAGTTTGTCAGGGCTCATCTGATCGAATATTTCAGAAGAACGAATTTTGGATTCGTGAATGCAATAAGTGCCGCCACCGATTTGCTGAAATATCTCCATCTATTGATCATCCCAGCCAAATTTATCAAGATGATTATTTTAAAGGAGGCGGTGCGGGATATCCTGACTACCTCGGTGAAGCAAAAATTCTTTCATCACAGGGAAGACGATACGGTCTTATCCTCAACAAATTTTCCAAACCAGGCATGCTCCTGGATGTCGGAGCCGCGGCTGGTTTCATCCTGCAAGGATTTCAGGAAAGCGGTTGGGGGGGCATTGGCCTTGAACCCAATTTTTCTATGGCAGATTACGGCCGCACTCATCTTGGCCTGAAGATTGAAAACGGAAGCCTGGAGCAATTTTCTATTGATAAACAATTTGACCTTGTGAGCATGATTCAGGTTATTTCCCATTTTTATGACATCCGGCGGGCGTTGAAAAAGGCTGCTGATGCGACCAAGCCAGGTGGTTTCTGGCTTATTGAAACGTGGAATAGAGAGAGTTGGGCTGCACGCTGTTTCGGAAAATATTGGCATGAATATACTCCCCCCGGTGTGTTGCATTGGTTTTCGCCTGCAGGTTTAAAACTTCTGGCTGGTCAATTCGGTTTTACAGAAGTCGCCAGGGGACGGCCGGTAAAACGTATCAGCGGCGCACATGTAAAATCACTTCTCAAGTATTTGTTGATAAATTCCCCTTTAAGCTGGCTGCAAGGGGGATTGAAAGATCATTCCTGATCATTTAGTCATACCCTATCCATCCTTTGACTTATTTTGGATATTATTCCAAAAAAAGGGCACTCTGGATTCTTAATCAAAAAACAATATACTATTTAGAAACAAAAGGAATAATAACTGCAAAATGAAAATTTTATCTGTGGTTGGTGCCCGTCCGGAATTTATTCAGGCTATGCCGGTCAGCCGGGCATTACGCTCAGATCACCAGGAGATTTTGGTGCATACCGGGCAGCATTATGATTACCTAATGTCGCAAAAATTCTTTGATGAACTGGATATCCCTGTCCCAGATTACAACCTGGAAGCAGGATCGGCATCGCAGGCCAGGCAGGTTGCTGAAATTATTCTGAGCATGGAAGAAGTGCTCTTAAGGAAAAACCGGATCTGGTGATTGTGCGCGGAGATACGAACTCTACATTGGCAAGCGCTTTGGTAGCAAGTAAATTAAACATCCCTTTAGCTCATATTGAGGCGGGAGAACGGAGTTTCAACCGCCTTATGCCGGAGGAAATAAACCGGCTGGTTGTGGATCGTCTGGCAGATTTATTCTTCTGTGTGAGCCAGGAAGCCGAACAAAATTTGGCAGCTGAAGGTATTACCGATTCTGTCCACTGCGTGGGTGATGTGATGCTGGACGCTTTACTTTACTCCCGGCCAATTGCACATGCCAGATCTGTAATCCTGGATAAACTGCAAATTGAGCCGCAACACTATGCGCTTGCAACCATTCATCGCGCAATTAATACCGATGAGCCCGAACACCTCAGGCGGATCATTGACAGCGTTCAATCAGATTTCGGAAACAATTATCCTTCCAGTGCATCCACGCACCAGGAAAGTCGCTGGCAAATATTGATTTCCATTTGGAAATCCATATCCGTCTTATTGAACCGGTAGGGTATTTTGATATGTTAATTTTGGAGGAAAACGCACGCCTGATTGCCACAGATTCAGGCGGCGTACAGCGTGAAGCTTATTATTTGGCAGTACCCTGCCTTACCCTGCGAGATGAGAGTGAATGGACGGCGACCATTAAAACCGGATGGAATAAACTTGTAGGAGCTGACCAGAAAATGATCCTGGATAATTGGTTTGATTTTTTCCCCCAAGCTGAGCACCCACCTATTTATGGAGTGGGAAATGCCGCGCAACAGATTGCTATAATGATTAATAATACTCAATACAGTAATTCTTGAAACAAAATCAATATTGTAAGCAAGAAATTTCCACACAAGGAGGAGCAATGAGAAAATGAAGGTGGGCATTATCGGCGGCGGCATCATGGGTATGTGCCTTGGCTATTTCCTCTCACAAAAGGATGTCAGTGTGGAAATATTCGAGGCATCATCCAACGCTTGGGGGGCTGGCTGGGCCAATGACTCTTGAAGATGGCACTGAAGTTGATCGCTTTTATCACGCGATCCTATCCAGCGATAATCATTTGCGCACGTTGTGTGAAGAATTGGGAATCGCCGATCAACTGCGATTTAACGAAACCAGGATGGGCTTCTTCTACAAGGAAAAAATCCATTCCATGAATAACATCCTCGAATTTTTGCGTTTCCCTCCATTGGGATGGATTGATCGATTCCGCCTTGGGATCACAGTGCTATATGCTCAATTTATTCGAGATTGGCATTCTCTTGAGAGCATCAGTGTAGAAAAATGGCTGCTGAGATTAAGCGGCAAACGGACTTATGAAAATATCTGGCGGCCGATGCTTAAAGCCAAATTTGACGGCAGCTTTGAGAACACTCCCGCAACTTATATCTGGGCACGCCTGGTGAGGATGAATTCCACACGCAGCGGAGCCAGCCAAAAAGAAGAAGCCGGGCACTTGATAGGCGGTTATGTCACATTGATCGAATCCTGGCAGATCGAATTCAAGCTGCGGGCGGAAAAATCCACCTGAATTACCCCATAGCAAAAATTGTGATTGAACAAAATAAGGCCACCGGAATTCTGGTTAACGGTGAAATTCACTCTTTTGACAAACTGATTTCCACTCTGGCGCCACCAATCACTTGCCAATATGATCCCTGATGCAGATGAGAAATATCAAAATTCTCTGGCTCAAACCACTTACCTGGGGATAATTTGCCCCCTGTTGGTTCTTGACACGCCATTGACTGGATATTGGACCCTGAATCTTACTGATGTAAGCCTTCCTTTCACGGGTGTTATTGAGACCACTACTTATATCGACCCCAAATTTGTGGGCGGGCATCATCTGGTTTATTTGCCCAAGTACACAAATCCCGAACAGCCCCTTGCAGAAAATGTCGGACGAGGAGATAAAAGAAATCTGGCTTAAACAATCTCGAGTCGATGTTGCCCCAATTTGAGCGTCAAGCGGATTCGCTACTTTTTGGTTCAGCGCGCGAGATATGTGGAACCGTTGCATCCTTTAAATGGAACCCATCTCATACCTGCAATTCGCACGCCTGTTGAAAATCTTTTTCTTGTCAACCAATGCTCAGATTTATCCGACACTGACTAATGGTGAATCAATCAGCAAAATGGCAGGTGATGTTGCCGGGCTGATACTAAATGAACAGAAAAAACAATATTAGATTTTGCATTCAATCAGGAAAAAATATGACCAAAACGAAACCAATTGCAAGCCTTTCTGTAGATCTTGATAATCAGTGGTCTTATATGAAAACTCATGGTGATCAAGGGTGGGAGACATTTCCATCTTACCTGGATATTGTCGTTCCCCGGATTCTGGATTTCCTCGAAAAACGAGGCTTAAAGATCACATTTTTTATCGTTGGTCAGGATGCGATCTTGGAGAAAAATCACAATGCCATTCGATCCATTGCAGATGCCGGGCATGAAATTGGGAATCATTCCTTTAACCATGAGACCTGGCTGCCAATGTACCCTGAGCAGCAAATTGAAACGGAATTATCCCGGACTGAAGAACAAATTGAACGGATAAGCGGTAAAAAACCCATTGGATTTCGAGGGGCAGGCTACAGCCTTTCGACTACTATTTTACAGATTTTAACCCGCCGTGGTTACCAGTATGATGCTTCAACCCTGCCGACATTTATTGGGCCACTGGCAAGAATTTATTATTTTATGACCGCAAAATTGACCCATGAAGATAAAGAAAACCGAAAATAATTATTTGGCCATATGCAAGATGGATTAAGACCAATCCGCCCCTATCGGTGGAAGATTGACGGATCCAGCGAGGGTCTCATTGAAATTCCAGTCACTACCATGCCAATCTTCAGGATCCCGTTTCATGCAAGTTATGTGTTGTTTATTTACCGCTTTTCTCCCTGGCTGGCATTGACTTACTTCCGATTGGCAATGCTGCTGTGCAAGCTCACTCGCACCAGGCCTTCATTATTATTGCATCCATTGGATTTCCTGGGCGGGAATGATATAAAAGAGCTGTCCTTCTTCCCGGCTATGGATGTTCACAGCGACAAGAAAATCAAGCTGGTCAACGAATTAGTCGATATCTATTCAGGCCACTTTTCGATAGTGCCGCTGCATCAGTATGCGCGTACCATTGCTCAGAAAAACAATTTAAAAATGCATCAGCCAAAATTTACTGTTTATCCAGAAAATCCTGAAAATAATAATTGAGCAATTGAAATAAGGTTTAATACCAAAAGATGGGCAATGACAGCCAGGTTTTTAGTTCATAATCTGGCATTAATCGCTGCGCTCTTTTTTTTGCTGACTGCCAACTTCCAAATGAAAGCGGCAATTTCGGTTAAAAGCAATTGAACCCAAAGTAATCATTATCCAATCAGCATCTGCAAAGAGGTTCTGATCTAAAAAACCATGGTGGTTTGGCTCTTAATGCCACCAGGCTAAAAGGGGACGGTGACAGCCTCGGTTTGAATTACTCGGTTATGAACCAGTTAGCTTTAGACCTGACACTGGTATAGGTTCCCAATGTACGCACGCGCCAGTAATACTTCTTGCCCACCTTCAGACTGTATGAATAGGAAGAATCTAAAACGGTTCTATTAACGACAAATGTGGAGAAGCTTGAGCTGGTGGATACCTGAATACCATAGCCAGTCGCTTCAGGAACATCTTCCCAATCAAAGGTCGAGATTGCGGGAGCCTTTCCTTCATTTACCGGATATAGGAGCACTGGAGCTGGCAGCCTGGTGTGGAAATGTCTCACAGACGACCATAGGCTGTATTCCCCAGTCGCTCCGAAGGCACGCACACGCCAGTAATAGGTGCGATTGGGGGTCAGAGGTGAGGGTGGAATAAAACTGGAATAAGGGGGCTGCGTTGTTGCATCAAAAATCAGGCTCGAACTGCTGAAAGAATTGGATGAAGCTATCTGAACCTGGTAGTGGTCGGTATTAATCGGGTCATTCCAATCAAGCTTGGGCGTATAGTTTGAGAAATAAGCATTGTCTAAAGGAGCTATTAGAGATGGAATTGGTGGAGGATTGGCGCTTGTAAAGCTAAATATTGTTGACCAGGCGCTGGGCTTTTCTCCATTTGCGGATACCCTCCAGTATATGAGAGTGCTTCGAGGCAGGTTGGTTTCAGGGGTATATGATGATTTTGTGACCGTTTTATCAGCGATTTTTGTGCTGAATGTTGATGATTTTGATATTTGGATCCTGTAACCTGTTGCGCCAATAACATCCTCCCAATCAAAGGTTGGGCGCGTGGTTAATGCTTTTCCATTATTTGAAGGTGCCAGTAAATTCGGCGCAGGCAGAGGTGTGGGGGTTGGTGTGGCAGTGGGTGTATTGGTGCTGGTAGGAAGAGGCTGCTGAGAATATGGAGATTCGTAGACTCCCATATCAAAACCAAGGCCTTGCGGGCGTGTATTGCCATCAAAGTCATATGTAAGGCCAATATTAATGCCTCTATCAACAGCAGGGCTCCACGCCGATAAATGGAAATCTTTATTGGCGGCATTCACAAAGGATGGGTCTGCCTGAATTGATCCTTGCCCTTTGCCTGAGATAGCCTGGTATTGAGCGAGGGTATATTTCTTTCCACCGATCTTATAGATATTACTCACGCTGCTGTTATAAAGCAGGTTATTACTATCAGCGATAAAAAATGAGTAATTATCAGTTACGACTGCCGCTTCGCTGTGCCCACTTGCGATGATATTGGATTGCAGTGTGATTTTTGGATTATTTCCGCCATACAGGAACACGCCTCTAAGAGACCCATTAGTGCCGATAATTGTATTCCCATGAAGTGTAATTCCTCCAGCATAGACACTGACAAAACCATTTATCCCGTGGTTGTAAATGATATTCTGCCTAACGATGTTATAAGTGATGATCACCCTTCGCAATTGTTGTTTCCATCTGTGTCTCCATATTGGTTATTCTCTCCCCCCACCGTACATCTCTTGCCTGTGGTGTTATCTGTGTTTGGGCCCATAGTTAATGATTTTTATTCCCGGCTTCAGATGTATTATGAATAAGGTTATTTTCAATCAGAGCTAGCAAAAACATTTTCCAAATTGATGCCGATTCCGCAATTATAGATAGTATTGTTTCGGACAGTATGGCGATATTCGACTTCTTTATATGCATCAAGTCGATGCACGCCCAGCCTATGTCATGAACGATATTATTTTCAAATAAGTTATCATGTGTATGAATCATGGTCCAAATTCCACGATGGAAGAAATTGTGAACATTGTTATTTCTAAATATGTTGTGATGACTTACTGGATATGCGTCCCAGACACCACTTCCTAAAAATCCATCATTCAGAGTGCCGTCCACTTCGTTACCTTCGAAAAGAGTATACGCACCATAGATTTGAACAGTGCCGCTAATAAAATTATTCGAAATGTCCAATGATTTACACCGCCATATTGCTCATTGAATAATCGTATATCTATTCGGACTGTAAAATCTTAGCCCCTCAATAATCCAATATTGAGGTAATTTAGTATCAGCCGTTTTTAAGGCAGGATTTGAACCACCATTGATTTTGACGACTGCCCGTTATAGTTAGTGAGTCTAATTGGGTTAGTACTTGTACCACTTGTCGTTATATTTACACTTTCGTTGTATGTCCCTTCCATAATAAAAACCGTACCCCCGGGAATCACTACATTAACAGCACGCTGAATTGTTTTCAGGGTTGGCTTAGCGTTCCTGGATTGCTGTCAGACCCGAGTTTTGCTTACATAATATTCAGTCAATCCGGCTGCGGTTAATAGACCAGGAGTCAGATCGATTGTCGGGGTTATTGTGGGTGAAGGTTCAGCGGGAGTCGGGGTTGCGTCAGCTATTGTAGGGACTGCTGTTTCGGTCTAAGGTGCTTGTGGGCATTTCAACAATAATCGTGGGAGTGACTGTAGGTATGAATGCCTCTGGAGTATTCGTGAAACTTGGGGTTTCCGTGAATGTTGTCTCGGCGGCCATTTCTGTTGCCTCAATAGGAGTGGTTGTCGGGAGATCCATCATCGTAAAATTCGATCCCGAAGTGGCTGATTCGGGATTTGAATCCGATTTGCCCGACTAATACTAAAAGGTTCATTTACCGTACCTGCATTGACAGGGTTTGAGACGGCCAGCATGGTTGAAAAAAACATACAAAAAATTAGGAATTTTCCAGCAGCCTTCAGATCAAACCCTTTGCCATTCAATAATCTTTTTTGAAAAGATTTTTTATTTGCTTTCATTAAAATAATCTCCTTTTTTAAAAATCAGGATTTTGAATAAGAAAATCCTTAAGAGGCCAGCCGCTCAAGGATTCTATGTTGGTTAAGTGTTGTTCGCTGGGAAGTATTGATGTTTATTATTTTACTAATGTACTATTTACACTTATCAATAAATGTACTATAAAACCACTTTGCTGTCAAATCGAGTAATTGTTGAATAAATTGTCAGAATTTGATAATTCTCCATGTTCAAGAACCAGACAGATCATTCAAATACCTGGTTGAAAATCGAAAACCCTCCGGTCAGTTTATTTTGAAAGGAAAAATGAGGAATGAAAAATCATCAATGTTAATTTGTTTGCCTTTCTGCTAGCTTGAAATTATGAGGCTTTCTTACCCCGGCAAGTTTTATTTCATATGAAAGTTCATTTATGATAATATGGTAACCAGGCAGCAGCAAAAATAACTGAAATGGCATTCTGGGATCTTGAAACAGATAATTCGGATTCTCGCATTAAATATTTATTCAAATGACTTATGCCGGATGAAAAACCAAAGGTCTTGAGGGATATACAAGATTATCGAAACCAAGATTTTCGCAGGGTATACTATTTACCATCATAAACCCGAACGCAGCAACGAAAATAAGGGTGCCTTGATAGCAAAGAATACGATGGAAATTAAGCGGAGATTTTATTCATGACATTTGATTTCATTCAAAAAATTCATGCTCAGGTGGGGACCTGCCATAATAATGATGGGGCTGATTTATCTATTCAGTTCAATCCCAAACAAACCTCAATTTCCGGCAGCAGGAATGCCAGCCTGGCTGACAATGCTGAGAAAAGGAGGACATTTTTTTGGCTACGCACTGCTGGCGTTGGTGCTGCGGCACGGGCTGCAGCTGAGGGGATGGAAAGGGGATGCAGCGATACTTGCCTTTGTGCTGCTTTTTGCATTAGGCGATGAATTTCATCAATCTTTTGTCCTTGGGCGTAATCCCAGTTCATTTGACATTTTTATAGATATGGCTGGGGCTGGCCTTGCGCTTCTCGCAACACATCTCTGTATGCCTCAAAATAAGTGCTCTGTTGGTACCAGCCAATAAGTATACAATTTTAAGCAACTTTATATAATTAAACGAAAACCATTCTGAATAGATGAAATATTAAGATCTGCCGGTCTTATTAGAAAATCAAAATTCTTTTCCCGAAACCATATATGAACCAACCCATGGCTGGATTTCCCTTAATTTAAGAGAGATCTGGGAGTATCGTGAATTACTTTTTTTCCTGACCTGGCGTGATGTCAAGGTGCGGTATAAACAGGCAGGCCTGGGCGTGGCATGGGCTATTCTGCAGCCGCTATTTACAATGGTTATTTTCAGCATCATTTTCGGGAGGCTTAGCCGATCTCCCTTCGGAAGGCATCCCTTACCCTATATTCAGCTTTGCGGCTCTGGTGCCCTGGTGGTTCTTTGCCAATGCACTGACCCACGCCAGCACAAGCCTGGTGGGTAATGCGAACCTGCTGACTAAAGTCTATTTTCCGCGCCTGATCATTCCGTTTTCTGCGGTTACCGCTGGATTGGTTGACTTTGCGATCTCTTTTGTCATACTCATCTTTATGATGCAATTTTACAGGATCGCCCTGACCTGGAAAGCGCTTTGGATATTGCCGTTTACGATGCTTGCACTTCTAACTGCAACAGCGGTCAGTTTATGGTTTTCTGCCTTGAATGTGCAGTACCGGGATGTGCAGTATGCCATACCTTTCATTGTGCAAGCCTGGATGTATGCATCACCGGTAGCTTATTCAACCAGTATGATCCCTGACGAAGGCTTGTGGAGAATTATTTATGGACTGAACCCCATGGCCGGGGTGATCATGGGTTTTCGCTGGGCATTATTGGATGGCGAGCCGCCGGATATTCTCATGGTGGTTTCCGCTTTGATGGTTTTAGTTTTGCTGCTGGGCGGGCTGGCTTATTTCAAGCGAATGGAAAAATCTTTTGCAGATGTGGTGTAAAGCATGAGTGATACCGCAATACGGGTAGAAAAATTAGGGAAGCAGTACCGTATTGGTGCTGCAAACACGCGTTATCGCTATAAAACTTTGCAGGAAACAATCATTAAGGCAATCAGAAATCCTCTGCAGGGTCTATTCAAGCAAAAAGACAATTTGGAAAGTTTGAATACAATCTGGGCGCTGAATAGATGTCAGCTTTGAGATAGATCAGGGAGAGGTGGTTGGAATCATTGGCCGCAATGGTGCGGGAAAAAGCACTTTACTCAAGATTCTCAGCCATATCACTGAACCGACAACAGGGCGGGTAAGGTTATATGGCCGGGTTGGCAGCCTGCTGGAGGTCGGAACGGGTTTCCACCCTGAACTTACCGGACGTGAGAATATTTATTTGTGCGGCTCGATTCTTGGAATGAAAAGGGTTGAAATAGATTCCAGATTCGATGATATTGTAGCATTTGCCGAGGTCGAAAAATTTTTAGAAACCCCGGTCAAGCGCTTCTCCAGCGGGATGTATGTCCGGCTGGCTTTTGCTGTTGCCGCTCACTTACGCCCAGAAATTTTATTAGTAGATGAGGTGCTAGCGGTTGGTGATAATGAGTTCCAGAAAAAATGCCTTGGGAAGATGGGAGATGTAGCAAAAGAAGGCAGAACAGTCATATTTGTAAGCCACAATATGGGTGCTATAGAAACTTTATGCCGGAAGGGCATTTTACTCGAGAACGGAATGATTAAAGAGATAGGCGATGTCCATAGCGTCGTGGCAAATTATTCGCAGCTGAATTTAAAACAGGAAGAAGACCCTTTTTTAAATTGCAGCCGCTCGGGAAATGGAAAGATTAGAATAACCGGTTTTCACCTGGAAGATGCAGATGGGAATATGGTTACACATGCTGTCAGCGGGTTGCCGGTTGTATTTGTTATCAGATATAAGAGTAATGGCGAACCGTGTAAAAGCGTTTCGGTGGGTATAAGCGTTCATCAAAGCAATGACGCGAATATCTTCATGTATTACAGTAATTTCTCGGATGTATTATTTTCTGATTTACCGGAAACAGGTGAATTTCGCTGCCTGATCCCGGAATGTAATTTAGCCCCGGGAAATTTTTTAGTAAGGTTCAGGATTATTGATCACGGCATTGAGGTAGATTGGCCCAAGGTTGCTGTACCAATATCAGTTCACATGGGAGATTTTTACAGAACCGGGACTTTTGATGGGAGACTGCTGGAATTTAACCCGCCGATTTTAGTCCGCGGAGAATGGTCGACCCGACCGCTGCAATTATTAAATGGCGAAAAGTAAAAGCAGAACGGTAAAAAAATTCATTGATAACCGAATGATGAAAACAACCCCATCGATTATTGTTGATTTCGAAAAAACATGAGAACTTTATTAATTTATGTCGGCGGGAATGCCTTACTGATTTTTTACTTTTTATATAAAACCATCAGAACCAGGCAGCCGATATTCCTGTTAGGTATTCCCTTTTTGATATATATGGACCGGGCTATCTTTTTTGAGAAAGAACGCTATTACTGGAATGCTTTTACAGGTTCGAATCAATTTTGGTTTTTGGGCTTTTTGTTGCTTATAGTGTGGTTCATCAATATGATTTGGCACCGGGGGAAAACCCAAGCGGAGCGGCAATCTCTAAAAATATTTAATAGTGAAATTCCAATTATCCTGTTATTTGTTGTGTGGTTATTGAATACAGGAATAAATTTAATCAGATTTCCTAATATTTCTGAGGTGCTGGTTACATCAATGGATGCCGCCAGTATTTTTATGGGATATGTTCTGGTGCGCGCAATTGTTGCCAGAACAGACCTGACAGTAGTAATGGATTTTATAAAATCTTTGTATTTTATCGCAGCAATTTCTGCCTTTTTATTTTTTCTTCATCAAGTAGTACATATTGATACTTTTGAATTAACTACTGCATATGATATTAGCTTTGCCGGTGGGTCTGTGAGAAGGAGCACCTGGTATTTTTCACCATTAAATGTCCTTCTTTTTTCTTATGGGTTGGTGGTTAAGAAGTGGAATATTTATATTGCCTTGACCTGGATGCTGGCATTTCTGGCATATATTTTCTCTTATACCCGGACTTACTTTTTTGGGGCTTTCATCATCATTATTTGTTCATACCTCTTGAAAAGCTTAAAATTCCGCTCAATGAAATTCATTGGAAAACTCCTGTTGGTAATGATCGGGATAATCATCGGCGGATGGATAATTTCCTTTTTTATGCCAATCCAAACAAAGTATTTAATTACAAGGATAACTCAAGCCTTTACTGGTTTTACCAATGAAACGAACAATTTGGAGGTTCGCTGGGCATTTATCAGAAATACATGGAAAATGATCGAGCCTAACTTTCTGATAGGAATTGGTTCACCCGGGATCACCAATTTTCCTAATCAATTTTGGACCACGCGTTGGGTTTATGATTCATGGCTCGTTCTGGCTCTTCAATATTGGGGTGTAATTGGCATCGCCCTCATCATTCTCTCATTTTATTCAGCATTAAGGCTTTCCTATAAATTTTTTGTTTCAGGTGATGAAAATCTTCATTTCATTGGGCTTTTATTTTTTCTGATCCTGACAGCGATACTCATCGAAGGTATTTTCGGCCCAATATTTATGGATACTGTTCGGTTCCCAATGGGATTTTGGTATTTCGCTTTTCTCTATGGCATTGCCTCAAATATTAAGAGAAAAGAAATCAATATTTCATATCAGGAATCACCCAGATTAAGTGAGAACAAATGGCGATTGATTACCCTCGTGTATTAATTATTGGAATGGGTTTCAACACGTTTACATCCACAGGTATTACTTTTTCGAATTTGTTTAGAGGGTGGCCTAATGACCGCCTGGCTGTTGCCACTACCGGAAAAGAATATATCAGTTCTGATATTTGTGATAATTATTACCTGTTAGGAACTATTGAGGACCATTGGGCCTGGCCTTTTTGCTACATTACACGAACAGGGGATGAATCTGGTCCAATTAATTCCTGCACTGCATCGAAAGAATTTTTAAATGAAAATAGAATACCACCATCATCCCCTGCAAGGGATTTATTTTATGCAGTACTTAATAGTTTGGGAATAAATGACTTGATAAAAAAGCTGGATGTCTCTCAAAAATTCCTCGAATGGGCTAAAGATTTTTCCCCTGATTTGATCTATTGCACATTGTCTACTTTGAAAATGATCAGATTTGTTGAAAAATTATCTCGGGTGATGCAGCTGCCAACTGTTGTCCATATGATGGACGATTGGCCTTCAACCATTTATCGGCATGGGCTTTTTTCCCCTTATATGAGATGGAGGACGGATACCGAGTTTCGCAGCCTTATTGCCAGGAGCACCACGTTTGGAATAAGCCAGGAAATGTGTGATGAATATCAAGACCGCTATGGAAAAGAATTTACCCCTTTTCATAATCCCGTTGACCTTGTATTTGGTCTGTGAATTCCAAGAAGACATGGGAAGCAGGATCGCCATTTAGAATTCGATATGGCGGCCGGATTGGCAATGCAATTTATGAGAGTTTAATTGATTTAGCAGAGGCTATTGAAGAAATAAATGATAGCGGCATACCAGTATCTTTTGATCTCTATACAGATGTGCCAGAAAATGAATTTATGGAAAAAATTTCAAAGTTTAAGAGCACAAATGTTTATTCAAAATTGCCATATGAACAGGTGCCAATTTCTATGGCAGAGGCGGATTTGCTGGTGATCCCTTATGACTTTAACAGCCAGTCAGTTCGCTTTATCCAGTACTCAATGGCATCCAAGGTATCCGAATTTATGGCTTCAGGAACCCCCATTCTTGTTTATGCCCCTGAACAAACGGCGGTTGTAAAATATGCCAACAGTCAAAAGTGGGGTTCGGTGGTATCGCAGCGCAATAAAACCTTACTTAAACAGATGATTATTCAATTAATTCAAAATCCTGATCTTCGTGAATCGCTTGGACGTCAGGCGAGAGCCCTGGCTTTTCAAAATCATGATGCTTCTGAAGTGCGTAAGAGTTTCCAACGGAAATTAGCACTTGCTGCAGAGAAGAGCATAACATTTCAATAATCGAATTCTATTGACGGAATATCTTAAAAGATATGAGGGTAAAAGTAAGTTAGAATAAAAAGGTTGGTGAATCATCATTTAGAAAAAAGTTTATATTCTTTTAAATAATCAAGGGGCAGACGATGGCAAATATTTTAATTACTGGTGGGCGGGGTTTTATCGGCACAAATCTTACCCGTGAATTACGCACACGCGGGCACCAGGTTTGGACCTGTGATATTGTGCACGGCGAGGACAGCCAGCATCTTAAAGCGGATACAGGCGTATATCAGCAGATGGATGCGATCTTCCGCCGCCAAAAATATGATTTTGTTTACCATCTGGCGGCTGAATACGGCCGCTGGAATGGAGAGGATCATTACGAAAACCTTTGGCGGACGAATGTGACCGGTACAAAAAATATGCTGCGGCTGCAGGAACAGCACCGCTTCCGCATGATCTTCTTTTCCAGCGCGGAAGTATATGGCGATTATGACGAGCTGATGACAGAAGATGTGATGGATCGTGTTGCTGTTAAACAGATGAATGATTACGCTATCACCAAATGGGCAGGAGAATTACAATGCCTGAACCATGCGGCGATGTTCGGCACAGAAACAGTAAGAGTGCGTCCGGTGAATTGCTATGGTCCGCACGAATACTTCAGCCCTTACCGGGGAGTAATCCCAATTTTTGTCTACCAGGCGCTGCATGGCAATCGCTTCACCGTTTATAAGGGGCATAAGCGTATTTTTGATTATGTGGATGATACCTGCCGGACATTTGCCAATATCGCGGATAATTTTATTCCAGGCGAAGTTTATAATATCGGTTCCCGGGAAGATTGGGTGATTTCAATTGAAGAGCTGGCAGAGATCGTTCTGGATACAATCGGCGCTAATCGATCACTGGCAGAGTACAAAGGTGAGGAAAATTTCACAACCCGCGTTAAGGTCGTGGATTTTTCCAAATCGCGCAGAGACCTGGACCATAATCCGAAGATCGATATTCACGAAGGCATAAGGCGCTATGTTGCCTGGGCAAAAAAAGTATATGAAAAATAAAATGTTTTATAAAGTTTGGCCGGGGTGAAATATGGAAGACTATAAAAGATTTTATGAGGGAAAAACAATTCTGATTACCGGCGGGGCAGGTTCAATTGGTTCGAACCTTTCCCGTACGCTGGCCCAATTGAAAGCAAAAACGGTCATCATCCTGGATGATATGTCAGCGGGATATGAATGGAATATCCCATCGATGCCTAATGTGCTTTTCGTCAAAGGTTCAGTCACAGATGAAATGGCGCTGAAACGAGTTTTCAATCTGCGTCCAGATGTTGTTTATCATCTGGCCGCTTTTTTTGCCAATCAAAATTCGGTGGATTATCCCCAAAGGGATCTGGAAACAAATGGCTTAGGCACCTTGCTGGTTTATCAGTACAGCCAGATGTGCGGGGCAGGCAGGGTTGTGTTTGCCTCTTCCGGCTGTTCAATTTATGGCTCAGCAGCGCCTTTCCCGTTGAAGGAAGATTTTATGTCCATGCATCTGACAACACCCTATCAGATCACCAAAATGCTTGGGGAACTATATGCCAATTTCTTCCACCACCATTACGGGCTGCCAATAGTTAAAACCCGATTTTTAAACTCATACGGTCCGGGTGAAGTGCCAGGGCAGTATCGCAATGTAATCCCTAATTTTATTTACTGGGCTTTAAGCGGTTTGCCGCTGCCGTTCACTGGAACCGGTGAAGAGACGCGAGATTTCACCTATGTGGAAGATATCGTTGATGCTCTATTGAGGGCGGGTTTCTTTGAGCGAGCAGTAGGACAGGAAATGAATATCGCATCGGGGACAGAGACGAATATCCTGCAAATGGCTGAACGAATCAACGAACTAACCGGGAATAAGGCAGGGATCATGCATGCCCCCGCGCGTGTCTGGGACACAAAGAAACGCCTGCTGGCCAGTATTGACCGCGCCAGAGACCTGCTGGGCTATCAGCCCAAAATGGATTTTGACGAAGGTCTGCAGCATACTATTGAATGGTTTAAAGATCACTGGCAGCAGATTCAGCAGGATGCTGGTTTCCCTCCCGGCACGTCATCCGCGGTTACAGGAATGGTTGTAAAGAGTAAAAATAATTAACACTTCCATTCATAACCAATTGACTGTTCAAAAATTCATATTTGAGCGAAAACCAGGCCAATGATTGTATTCTTATGCAGCAGCGGAATTGGCTTCCCTGACGGCACAGCGGCTACAGGGCGGTTGAGATCTTATGCGCGGGGTCTTGCTGAACTGGGCAAGCAGGTTTTTATTCTGCTGCTTGGGCCTTCAGAATTTGGTGAGGTCGTATTTAATACCCAAACCAGCGGTGAAATCAACAGCATTGGATTTGAATATGCCTGCGGCACAACGGTGCGGGGAAAAACTTTTTTATTAAGGCGCTGGTATCAAATCAAGGGGCCTATGGTTGCTGCCCTGCGAATCATGCAGCTGAGAAAGTGCAATCCCATTGAGGCGCTGGTTATGTACTATGGTTCGCCTTTTTCCACTACCCTTTTCTGGTTGATTTCCCGTTTGATCAAATGTCCCCTCCTGCTCGAAAACAGCGAGCATCCTTTCTTTCGCGCGGGTGAAAAGGAAAAAGGGAAATTCTACCAGGCAATATATACCCATTTGGTTTATAAAAGGTTTGACGGTGTTATGGTCATCTCCCGTTATCTTCAGGAATTATTGGTCAATATATTGCGCCGCGACGCGAAAATCGTTAAAATACCAATTTTTGTGGATATGGTTCCATATGAAAATTCAAGTGAGGATTTTTCAAAAGGCGTCAGGAATATCACCTACTGCGGATTATTAAATGAAGCCAAGGACGGTGTCTTAAGCCTGATGAGAGCATTTCAACAGATTACGGATGAATTTCCTGATGTAATATTGCGCCTGGTGGGTGACAGCTACACCAAAAGCCATATTCCTGAATTTCAGGTTTACGCGCGTGAACTTGGAATCGCGGAAAAAGTAGAATTTACGGGTATGGTCAGCCGCGAAAAAATCCCCGAATTCCTCAAGCAGGCTACTGTGCTTGCCCTTGCCAGGCCAAACAGCCTGCAAGCGCAGGCGGGTTTTCCTTCCAAAGTGGGCGAATACCTGGCAAGCGGTAAACCCGCGGTAGTCACCCGCACCGGGGAATTGACTGATTACCTTAGTGATGGGGTGAATATTTATTTTTCTGAACCGGATAATGTTCAAATGTTTGCGGAAAGGCTGCGATATGTCTTGAAACATCCGGAGGAAAGTCGAGCGGTTGGTTTAAGAGGGCAGGCCGCAGCCAGGCAATATTTTGACTACAAAGTGAATATTGAAAGATTCATCTCTTTTATTGATAGTTTTTATTAATTCCACGCTATCAAATATAAGTGATGAATCATACAACAGACAAATTCCCGGTAATTTTTATTATGTAAAACCAAGAATTGACTGTAAGGATCGAAAGTGTATTATATAAATATTGGAATATCATCCTTAATATGCCCAAAGTATTAATAACCACTGACAGCCTGAGTAATGGCGGCGCTGAACGCCAGCTGACGCTGCTGGCTGAACACCTGCCGCCTGAGTGGGAGCGCCGTGTGTGGAGCATGGATGGCGGCCCATTCACAGAGGAGCTGGAAAAGTATGAAATACAGGTGGATATTTGCTATCGCCGATGGAGATGGGATATTTCACCGGTTGGAAAGCTGTGGCGGTTGGTGCGGCAATGGCGACCGGATGTGATCCATTCCTGGGGTTGGATGACGACTCTGGCATCCTTTCCTTTATCAAAAATCCTCGGGATTCCTTTGGTCAACGGCATCATCAGGAGCGGCAAGCCTTATTATTATCGAAGCGCTATGAACAGGATTGCTTCTCATTTTGGAGATGTGGTTGTTTCCAACAGCCAGTCTGGCCTGCGCAATTGGGGAATAAATCCGTCCAAAGGCGTTGTCATTTATAACGGATTTGACAGGAACAGAGTCTCAAAGAACTTCAATTCCACCGATCCGCAATTAAATGATAAATTTATTGTGGTTATGGCAGCTCGAATGTCAAGAGAAAAGGACTTTGCACTATTTATTTCCACCCTCAGGAAATTGATCGATATGGGAAAAATGAATTGGAAATTTCTTGCCATTGGGCAGGGAGAGGATAGAGAAGCACTCATCAAAGAAAATACTGATCTGATTCAGGAGGGTTTTCTGCAATTTCCTGACGCTGGTCTTGATGTAATCCCATTTCTGCAAACAAGCAATGTGGGGGTACTTCTGACAAAGTCAAAATATCATCAAGAAGGCTGCTCAAACACAATTATGGAATACATGGCTTGTGGATTGCCGGTAATAGCTTCGGATAACGGCGGCAATAGGGAACTGGTAGAGAATAACAGAACTGGTTTTATTGTTCCGGATGGTGATTTGGATGACCTGGTGAATAAATTACTCTGGTTTTTCGACCACCCGTCCGAAACGAAGCGCTTTGGAAATGAAGGCAGAGAACGATTGGTTAAGAATTTCTCGACTGAAAAAATGGTGAAATCTACCATAAATTTATATGAATCCTTAATTAATTGAAAAGTAATGAAAATCTTATTCCTAACGCTCAACCAAAACCTTAAAGGGCCGCTGCCAAAACTAACCCCATTACTTATTGAAGCTTTTGAAAACTTGGGTTGTCAGGTCACGCGCAGCACCTGGGGTCGGCATTCTGAAAATGAAAATATCCTTCAAAAAATATTTGGCAGGCTTGACGATGTTATTAAAGCCTTGGTTGAATTAGCACGGCATAAACCGGAAATTTTATATGTGGCTACAACGCTTGATGAATATGCTCTGGCACGTGATATCCCCTTATTACTGGCTGCCTTTTGGTCGCCTGCGAAAAAAGTAATGATGATGCACGGCAGCAAGATTGATCCTCTTGATGAGCCGGGACGCAGTTTTTATAAATTCTTAACACGCTTATTGATTCGATTAAGTGATGCAATCTTGCTTTTATCTAATGATGAATTGGATGGATGGAAAGATTTCGAACCGAAAGGGCGATATTATCAGGTGGATAATCCATTTCATTCCAAACGAAACTCCTAAAATAAACGAATTTACAGGCTATTGATGGGATGGAAAATTCAATACCGACCTTATTATTTATTGGGCGTTTAATCAAATCTAAGGGAATATTTGATTTAATTGCTGCGATGCCTCTCATTTTAAAGCATATTGATTGTCATCTTCTGATCGCAGGGGATGGAGAAGAGAAGGAAGGGATTGAAAATTTTATTAAGAATTCAGGTCTAGAGCAGAAAGTATCATTGTTAGGTTATGCAGATTCTGAACTACTCTCTGATTTATATAGGAACTCGTCCATTTTTGTTTTACCCACATACTTTGGTGAAGGATTTCCCACTGTTTTAGCCGAAGCCATGAGTTTTGGCCTGCCTATTATTACAACACCCATTCGAGGGGCGCGTGATCATCTGAAGGATGGAGTTAATGTTCTTTTTGTTCAGCCTAGAAATTCAGAAGCAATAGCAAGGGGCTGTAATGCGTTTATTAGATAACAAGAATTTGTGCTTTGAAATGGGAAAAGCCAATATTGAAAAGGTTCATAATTTAAACCAGAAAACGTTGCCCCAGATATATTCAAATATTTAATGAATTGCTCAGAGGTAATATCCTATGAGTTTATGGTGCATGCTTTATATAATATCAAGTAATTGAGAATTGCGGTATTCTCTTGAAAGTATTAACAAACAAGTAAATCCTTAATAAAAAAGATAACTTTATAAGAACCCAAAATCATGATTCACTGCCAATAAAATATCCACAATTGATAAATTTCAGTCTGGAAAAATCACTTTATTAGGTTCGAGTGTTAGCAAACAAATCCATTCGGTTTGAATTGGGCTTGTATTTAAATCCTGACAATACGAAGATGAAAATGAGCACATTGGGCATACTCTTGGTTACACACTCAAGACGGTTAAGATCTGATAGAAGAAGAACCTTGATTAATTCTATGATTATTATGGTGGATTTTGCACTAAAGCACTGGAAGAGGATTTTCGGCAAACATTCCCGGGTATTGGAATAAGAAGAAAAATATGCGCAGCGAATATCAGCTCGCAAATTTGCATCCATTTTCATGAGTAATTTGTTGTATTCTGGGGGATCAGAGAAAAAAGTTGTGATAAAGGTAATAATAAACTATAAGTCAATGATATATAATTTCTTGCTGGGAAATCTTTATTTTTCTAATACTTCAGAAAAGTAGAATTCGATAAATGCCGGAGGATGATGTGGCTGCTGATTCTAAATTATTCAAGATAAAATATGTGGCAATTCTCCTCGCAGTGTGCTTTGGTCTGAGATTGATCCTGTTTGGTGTTCTCCAACCCTGGATTCCGGAAATAGAATCGCGTCTTGTGCTGATGGGCGATGCTGTGGGCTATCACAAACTCGCTATAAGTCTTGTTGAAGACCATCGTTTCGCATACAGCATTTCAGAGAAACCAGACGCTCTGCGAACGCCTCTCTACCCAATGTTCATTGCCGCAATTTATACCCTGTTTGGATATAAGCCCTGGATTGTTCTTTTGTTTCAAATTTCCCTGGACACATTATCATGCTTTCTACTGCTGCTGTCACTCACTCGATTGTTTAATCGTAGGGTTGCGTTTATCGCTGCGACTCTATATGCCCTTGACCCTTTCCTGACACTCTACTCCTCAACGAATCTCTACAGTGATTCATTTTTTGTATTCTTTCTGGTCGCTGGATTTTGGTTTTTCAGTCTGGCTCGCCATAATGAAAACTTTAAGAAGACGTTATTGAATTATGGATTGTGCAGTTTTTTCCTTGGACTTGCTACCCTGACAAGGCCGATCTCGATGTTCATCATCGCCTGTTTTATTGTTTTCTACTTTCTTGCATACTGGAAGCATCTTAAAATTGCTCTATCTTACGCGCTATTAAGTTCGCTAATTTTCAGCCTCACACTATTCCCCTGGTTCATCCGTAACTATCATACCTTTGGTTATCTTTCCTATTCCTCTGCTAGTGCTGCTAATTTGCTTGAAGATGTTGCGCCTATGAAAAAAGGCATGAATGATGAGGATATCGTAGATGTGCGCAAATCGCTCTATATAGAAGCTGAAGGTATGATGGAAGCTGATGGTTTGAACCCTCAAGACCTCAATGCTTTCCAAAAAGGACCCTACTGGCAAAAACTTGCTGTCGGATATATTAGCAATGATCCTATTGCATTTGGAAAAAGCTATTTTCTGGGAGTGTTTAATACTCTTTTCAGCCGAAATGCAAAACTATTTGCTGATTACCTACGGCTGCCAGCGGTAGATTTTGATGTTAAGGCATTTCCTAATATTATTGACCTGGCAAAGGTCTATCTCCAACAACCAGGGGCTATAGGATTGTTAATTGTATTTGGACTTCTTGTGATGAATTTATTTGTGACATACTTTGGGGCAATAATAGGGCTTATTCCATCTTGGAGGCGAGATTATGATAAACCGGTACTCCTGTTGATATTAATGATCGCTGTTTACTTTATATTACTAACAGGATCACAGGGTTATTCTCGTTTCAGGCTTCCAGCAATCCCTTTCTATCTTGTATTTACAGGAATCGGATACAGCTATCTTTATGAAAAAATCATTCTTTCAAAAGATAAAACACACAACCTGAGATAAATTTCTTTGTATTAATTAATCGCAATTCGTTCATTACTGCTCAACTTGGTATTTAGCATCAATGCTAACCGCGGAATAGAATAAGGTTATCTTAGTCAGAACAAGGATACTAAATCTTTTTGGGTGTTTAATTTCGGATTTAAGTGACTAAACAAACCTCTTCAGATATCGAGTCAGCCTAGGTAAAGGCAACTTAAGGATTCAATCTGTTTAGTTTGACGAAGACACATAAAGGAAAACTACAACTTGATTGGTGAGAGTTTGATTTATTTGGCTTATTTCTTAGAGAGATACTTCCTTGATAATTTCTGATGCTTCAAAGATAGTGCCAGAAATAAATACCTTACATTTTTAAGAATTCCTACTTTTATTTAGAATTTTTTTCTCAAATTACAATTTGAGCAGGCAATTTTCATATGAGGATTTAATCCAGCTATATTTTTGTGGTTTTTCTTTTAGTTCTTAAGGGATAGAAGTATTTTTAGCCTTGTGGAATGCAAGAAAAAAATCTTCGAAGTCTCCTCTTTTATAAGTGATAATATAACAACCAAGTTTCTCTACAAAGATTATCCAGTTTTCGTTCTAAATAATCTATGCTCAATGGCAATTGATGTGCTTAAAGAGAGCAAAGTTGAATAGAAATCAAGAAAAGTTGGAAAAATTGACAATTGAGTCAAATAAAAAAAAATTCTCGATTAAATCAATAATCTCAAGGTATTATTAGAGTCAATAATAAGACATACACCACTATCAAACAAAAAACAATTTGTTTTTATTATTTGAACATAATTATTTAATAAATAAATTGGTTATATAAATAAAAAATATGGATGCTGAATTTAAATTAAATAATATCTATGTTGATCAAATTCGGCAGGCAATATATGGTTTTACCGCCTGGTTGGATCATTATGGTCCAATTTCTCAAGATCAATATGATTTTTGGGCATGGAAGTTCGGCCAAATTTCTAAAGCCTCATATTACAAAGGTGGTTTATGGGGAAGAATTCTTGTTGCGCCGATTGTCATTCTTGACACTCTACTTCCCAGAACCAGATCTTTAGTCAGGCGCAGAACACGTTTTCCCATTGCTGATGCCCACTACGCCATGGCTTTCTTTAACCTTTATAAAGTCGACGCGAATGAAAATTGGCTGGCAAAAGGACATTCTTTTTTAAAAGCCTTTGTTAATGAGAAATGTAAAGATTTCGTGGATTATTCCTGGGGATATCCTTTTGATTGGGTAACCTGTTTTGGGACATTTAAAATGGATACTCCATTGATAACGACGATTCCTTATGCTTATGAGGCTTTCGAAATTGGTTTTGAGACTTCGAATAATCCAGAATCTGTTAATATCATGGAGTCAATTGCGCAATTTGCGGCAAATCACTTTTCCGGGACAGAAATTTCCCCCGAAATTGAGGCTTGCTCATACACACCTAACGATCAACGCAGGGTCGTCAATGCAAGCGCTTACCGAGGTTTTTTACTCACCTCTGCAGGGTATCGATTCCATAATCAGAAATGGCTAGCTTTGGGGCGAAGAAATCTTTAATTTTGTACTTAATAGCCAACAGGATGATGGATCCTGGTTTTATGCGATGGATGGTAAGGATGAATTTATTGATAATTTTCATACCTGTTTTGTATTAAAAAACCTTTACAAATCTTGGAACTTTATTCAAGATCCAGATTTTTATGCAGCGATAGAAAAAGGATTTGAATTTTATAAAAAGCATCTATTAACTTTCGAAGGTCTGCCAATTCCCTTTGCAAAGAAACAACGATTATCCTTCATAACTCAAGAATTATATGATTATGCTGAAGGAATTAACCTTTGTTTATTGCTATGTGAGACAGATAAAGATGCCCAGAAAATAATGAATACTTTGGTAAATGATATTTTAGAAAACTGGGTACTAAAGGACGGTCATTTTTGTACTCGAAAACTTTGGATAGGAAAAAATACTATTCCTTATCATCGTTGGGCACAATCTCAACTATTTCGATCTCTAATCAACTATATTTTAATAATGGTTAAATAACTTATGTGTGGGATTTGTGGTATCTATAATTATAAAAAGAGGGAATTTGTAGATAAAAAATTGATCAGAGCGATGGCTGACCAAATCATTCATCGTGGGCCTGATGATGATGGGTACTATGTAGAGGGGGCAATTGGATTAGGAATGCGAAGATTGAGCATAATTGATCTGGCTGGCGGCCACCAACCGATGTGCAATGAAAACGGTACGATTTGGATTGTGTTCAATGGGGAAATCTATAACTTTAAAGAACTTCGACGGGAGTTGGAGGCGCGCAATCATGTTTTTCAAACCAGATCCGATACAGAAATCATCATTCACGCCTATGAAGAATGGGGTCTAGAAGCCATCGGAAAACTTAACGGAATGTTTGGCTTTGCTATTTGGGATTCATCCAAACAAGAATTGATTCTGGCGCGCGACGTTTTCGGGATCAAACCTCTATATTATAAAGAACAAAATGGGAGGCTCTTATTTGGCTCGGAGATTAAAGCAATCCTTGCTGACCCAGCTGTTGAACGGAATGTAGATTTGGCATCTCTAAATGATTTCCTGATTTTTTCTTTTGTACCTTCACCTTATACACTCTTTTCTGGAATAAGCAAATTACCCCCAGGCCATTTTCTTAGGGTCACACCTGATGGTTTAATCCTTAAACGATATGCTTATAAAGTGGATGGGTTGCAAGTCAAATCACAAAATGAGTGGTTGGTCTCGCTCCGAGCTGAAATTGAGGCTGCAGTTCATCGCCAAATGGTAGCCGATGTGCCAGTGGGAGTAATGCTTAGCGGCGGAGTAGATTCAGCAACTATTGCCACCCTCATGCAGCGGTTTACCGGTCAGCCAATCCATACGTTTACTGTTGGATTTGCTGGAAAATTTGAGCAGAATGAACTTTCTGCTGCCCGACGCAGTGCGGAACTAATTGGTAGCCAGCATCACGAAGCTGTGATCAATGCTGAGGAATATGCCCGGTTTTTACCACAATCATTATGGTATCTTGAAGAACCCATTGCGACAGCTTCGACCCTTGCTTTTTATTGGATATGCAAACTTGCGCGTGAGCATGTGAAGGTTGTGCTGACCGGACAGGGTGCGGATGAACCATTTGCTGGTTACAAGAGGCACCTGGGAGAATATTACGGTAGTTGGTATCGAAGAATCCCATCCAGTTTAAGGCAAAATGTAATAGCACCTCTAGTAGAGAGCTTACCCCGAAATGAAAGAATAAAACGTGCGGTCCGGTCTATTGGGAAATACTGATCCTTCGGAAAGACTTGCACAAGTCTATACGATTTTTGATGTGGATCAAAGGCAGCGTTTATACCATACAGGAATAGCCAATTCGGATAACAGGCATGCCTCAGAATTTATCAAGTATTGGCAGAAAGATGTTATACAGCTCGACGGTTTAAGCCAGATGACATATATTGATGCCCGTTTTTCACTTCCTGATAATCTTTTAATGTCCGGTGACAAAATGTCGATGGCGGTTTCTTTGGAAGCTCGTGTTCCATTTTTAGACCTGGAGCTTATGAGACTTGTTGAATGTATGCCAAACAATTTAAAAATTGCGGATGGAATCAAAAATATATCCTTAAACGAGCAATGACTGCATGGATCTCACCAGAAATTATCCAACGTAAAAAAATTGGATTTCTTACACCTGTTGACCAATGGTTCAGGCAGGATCTACGAAAATATATTAGTGAGCGTCTGCTTGCACCTGGATCTGCAAGTAGTTTTTACTTTTAACACTGCAGCGATTAATTGGTTAATTACTGATCACGAAAACGGCCGACAAGACAATAAACGCCAATTATTCAGTCTTTTGACATTTGAATTATGGCATGAACAATTTATTTCGAACAAACATTTCAGGGAGGTTTCGATATGAAGATATGTATTTTTGGTTTGGGATATGTTGGTACCGTTTCGGCAGCATGCCTCGCAGAATTGGGACATGAAGTTACTGGTATTGATATCAACACTAATAAAGTTGGAATCATTACTAGAGGAAAAAGCCCAATAGTTGAAGAAAAAATTGATGATCTTATTAAAAAAATGGTTTCTGCAGGAAGATTATTCGCCACGACTGAAATTCTTGAGGCAATTTCTGGCGCAGATATGGTCCTTATTAGCGTAGGTACACCAAGTGAGGAGGATGGTAGCCTTTCCTTAACAGCAATTCAAGAGACTTGCCAAAAAATTGGGGAGACATTGCACCTGATGGGGAATTATCCGATCATTGTTATACGTAGTACCGTGATGCCTGGAACCACAGAAGGAATACTAATTCCACTAATTGAAAAGATAAGCTGTAAAAAAGCAGGAGTAGATTTTGGAGTATGTTTAATCCAGAGTTTTTAAGAGAAGGGTCTTCAATTAATGATTTTTACAATCCGCCACAGACGGTGATAGGTACAGATGACGAACGATGTTATGAAATGGTCGCCAGTATTTATCAAAGTCTACCTGCTCCGCTCATAAGAACGGAAATAAAAGTAGCAGAAATGATTAAGATGGTCAGCAACGCATATCATGCCTTAAAAATTACATTTGCGAACGAAATAGGGAATATCTGCAAACAATATGAAATTGACAGCCACCATGTGATGGATGTTTTTTGTAATGATAAAAAGTTAAGTATATCGCCAGTTTATTTAAAACCCGGTTTTGCTTTTGGGGGTTCCTGCCTGCCTAAAGATGTCAAAGGTTTGCTTTATATGGGACGGAGAAATAATCTTGAACTACCAATACTTCAGGCCATTTTGCCCAGTAATGAAGTTCAAATTCAAACTGCTATGAATATGGTTTTACAAACGAAAAAAAAGAAAATCGGCTTTTTAGGACTATCCTTCAAGGAGGGAACGGATGACCTCAGAAGCAGCGCCCAGGTAGAACTGATTGAAAGATTAATTGGGAAAGGTTATCAGATAAAAATATTCGATCAGTATGTATCCCTGGCAAGGTTGACAGGGGCTAATAAAGCTTATATAGAAAAAGAAATTCCTCATATCTCAACTTTGCTATGCAATTCGATGGAGGAGGTTTTGTTAAATAGTGAAGCCATTGTGATCGCCAATGGCGAAAAATCATTTTCAAATATTCTCCAACAATTGAAACCTGAGCAATTGATTATTGACCTCGTCAGAATTTTTGATCCGCTCCCAAATCTCAAGGTAAATTACCGGGGGATTGGATGGTGATATTTTTATCTACCAGGAGAATTTAATGGCGAAAATAAAAAAAATTTTGATATTGGTAGAAAACTTACCTGTTCCCCTTGACCGGCGGGTTTGGATGGAAGCTGTGACGCTTGAAGAGGCAGGATACCATGTCAGTGTTATTTGTCCAAAAGGAAAATACACCCTTTATTTTGAAAAGATTCAAAATATTAGTATTTACCGCTACCCCCTTCCATCCCTGGAAAGTGTATTTGGTCATTTCCTGGAATATGCTATAGCTTTTCCTGTTACTTTCTTATTGACTTTTGTTGTATTCTTTCGAGATGGCTTCGATGTTATTCAAAGCGCAAATCCACCGGATTTCTTCTTTCTCATTGGGGGTTTTTTTAAAATACTTTGGAAAAATGTTTATATTTGACCACCATGATTTAATGCCTGAGATTTGTGATTCAAGGTGGAAAGGGTGGAAGCATAAAATCACCTATACACCTTCAATCTGGGCTGAAAAACTAACATTCAAAATTGCCGATCGGGTCATTTCAACTAACGAATCATACCGGCAAGTCGCCATCCATCGGGGAGGTGTTAATCCTGATAAGGTAGTTGTCGTTAGGAGTGCACCCAAGATTGAGGATTTTAAACCTGTACCGGCTAATGCAATGTTGAGGAGAGGAAAAAAATACCTGGTAAGTTACCTGGGAGTAATGGGCCCTAACGATGGAATAGAGTATTTGCTGGATTCCATTGACTTTATCGTTCACTCGTTGAAACGTACGGATATTCACTTTACATTAATTGGCAGTGGTGATTTGCAATCAAAACTAAGAAAGATATGCACCCGGCTCGACCTAGATCAGGTGGTTGAATTTACCGGACGCATCCCCGATCAGGATGTAAAAGAGATCATATCAACAGCAGACTTGGGTGTAGCCCCAGATCCTAAGGACCCGCTGAATGATGTCAGCACAATGAATAAGATTATAGAATATATGGCTTTAGAAAAAGCAATGGTATGTTTTGATTTAATTGAAGCCAGAGTATCGGCAGGCGCAGCTGCAGTTTATGCCAAAGCAAATGATATTCAAGATTTTGCTTTAAAAATCCTTGAATTACTTGAACAGCCAGAAAAGAGAAAAGAAATGGGGGTTTTCGGTAGGAAAAGATTCTTAGACTATTTAGCCTGGGACCACCAGAAAAAATATTTATTGGAAATGTATCAAGGAATATGGGGTTGAAATTTTTTAAATTAATTATCAAACCAGAATATAATATATAGGTTATGGTTTCCCTATTTTAGAGCTTGAAGAACTTTCCATTTTGTTTGACTTTTCTGCAGCAGGCTATATATTCTCATTCAAAAAATAAGTTTAGATCGTTTTTTTAATTCCGGAATCAAATCTCTTTCCATGCTGTCTCGCATCGAAATGAGAGAGTCTATGATAACTAATCTCAGTTACCCTTACTAAAGTAAAATGTTTTTATGTCGTTTTGGATGCAGAATTCCGAATTTGAAGGGTTGTTCAGGCTTATTCAAGGACATATACGCTCAAGGGAAAGGTAACTTTTAAAAACTGTTTATTCCTTTATTATTTGTTCCTTGAACAAATCAGAGTGACGACATGGAATAAAAGTTGCATTAATAAGGTGAAGATCATTATATTTTAAGATGGTTTTTCATTGCTTTTAAAGAAGTAAACTTGAAGGAGAAAATGAATCCTTGGAGGGGTAATTGAAAGAAAATAGAAGGAAAGGTATAGCCGTCGACCGAAGGAAAAGGAATAATAATCAACCGACTACAATAATTCCACCTTTGCCTGCTAACCTCCTTCACGCGAGAGAGTATATGATATTCGCGCTGATGCTGAGCGATATAGCCAGCTTAATTCTGGCTTATGGCATTGCGGTTTGGCTGCGAATTCGCCTGGTGGGGGATTTCACTTTTCCGCAATTCTGGAATATCTTCCCAATCCTGGTGTTCTTCTTGCTGGTTTACGCCTGGAACAATCTTTACCCGGGGGTGGGATTAAGCCCGGTTCATGAAATGGAACTAATTGTTAATGCCACCACCAGTGTTTTTCTAATGTTAATTGCATTGACATTTTTTCAGCAAACTACTGTGAATTATTCACGTTTTATTCTCGTGATAGCCTGGGCATTCGCGCTGGTATTGGTGCAGGTAAGCCGCTGGCTGACGAGAATTATTGGCAGGAAACAGGGCTTCTGGGGTGAGCCTGTGGCAGTGGTTGGCACAGGTCATGAGGGGCAGCAAATTGTAAAATTTCTGAATGAACATTCACGATTGGGCATGCGCCCGGTTTTCACAGTTGATGGCTTTGCTGAATATGAAGAGACCCCGCTGGTTACCATCAACCAGTCAAAAATCCGTACAATAATCCTTGTAATCACAGAAATGTCGGCAGCCATGCAGAAACGCATAATAACTGAACAACGGTTTGGTTATTACCGCCGGCAGGGAGAAAAATATATTCCGAAATTGATTGTAATATCTTCTTTAGGCTGGGTGGGCAGCATGGGCATCACTGCCATTGATCTGGATGGATTTCTGGGTTTGGAAGTTCGCCAAACTCTTCTAAACAAAGGACCGAATTTTCTAAAGCGTTTTATTGATCTGGCTTTAACATTTTTCTTTGGTTTTCTTTCTGCACCCTTTCTTATACTAATTATGGTTCTAATTTCTCTGGATTCACCTGGTGGAATTTTCTATAAACAAAGACGGGTGGGGCGTGCTGGAAAGGTCTTTGAAATGTGGAAATTCAGGACAATGAAGAAAGATGCCGATAAAGTGCTTCAAGCGCTTTTAGATTCCAATCCGGATTTGCGGGCGGAATGGGAAACGACCCAAAAACTGAAAAACGATCCGCGTATTACCAGAGTTGGCAAATTCCTGAGAAAATTCAGCCTGGATGAGGTGCCGCAACTCATTAATGTGGTCAAAGGCGAAATGAGCGTGGTTGGCCCACGACCATATTTTCCGGAACAGCAGGAAATATATGGTGAAGGAACTCGCCTTTATCATCGTGTCCGCCCGGGAATGACAGGTATGTGGCAGATCCGCGGGCGCAACACCACCAGTTTTAAGGAAAGAGCCCGGCTGGACGAGTATTACATTCGCAACTGGTCAGTCTGGCTGGATATTTACATTCTGGTTCGAACAATCTCTGTAGTAGTGTCAAGACAGGGCGCATATTGAAGGTGTGAAAATGCAAGAGGATTGATTTATAATCTTGTAACAGAAGGATTGAAGGACAGCCCATGGAAGAAACCACAATTGATTTGAAAAAATATTGGTTATTGCTCAAACGATGGGCTTGGCTGCTGATATTAGGGCTTTTGCTGGGGGCAGCAGCGGGATTTGGCTTTAGCAAGATGCAAACACCGGTATATCAGGCTATGACCAAGGTGATGGTCACGCGCGGCGGTATGGCAGACCAGTCGCTGGATACTAATTCCTATTCTTATCCCGCCGAGGTATCCCAAACCTACCTGCAATTGCTGCAGACGAATGCTGTACTATCAAGTGCCGCAGAACGGCTGGGTATAGGTTTAAAGGATGTAAGATGTTGAAGCTCAAGTATTACCAGACACAACCATTATCGAAGCTTTGGTGGAACATACAAGCCCGCAGCTGGCCGCTGCGATCGCAAATATGCTGGTGGAAGTTCTGATTGAGAAGAATGATGAGATTCAATCCGGGCGCTATATATTGATGGAAGAAAGCCTATTAGCGCAAAAAACACAATTGGAAGCCCAGATCGCGTCTTTGCAGAACCAGATCGAACAGGCTTCAATTAAGACAATTTCCGAACAAGGACAATGGCTACAGGAACAGATTACTTTGCTTGAGCAAGAAGCCAAGACACTGCCTGCAGAAATCACCGCACTTGGAAGTCCCGCGTCACAGGAAAAACGCAATGAACTGGCTCAAAAGAAAGCGCGGCTTGAACAAGTGAATATGCAGCTGCCACTATATAAGCAGAGCTATACCGACCTGGTGGTTTATGGAACACAAATAGATTCAGCAAAAAGCACAGCAAATTCACAGCTTGCATTGTTAACCGCAAACCAGTCACTTTATCAACAACTTTATCAATCTGTATTGAGCAACCTGGAGACAGTCCGACAGGCAGGAATGCAAAACCCTCCGAGTGTTGTTCTAATTGAACCTGCGGAAGTGCCGGAGGATCCAATACGCCCGCGAGTATTGATATACACAATGCTGGCGGGAATTGTGGGACTGATGTTGACCGTTGGGATAATTGTTTTGCGTGAATCCCTCGATAATACTGTTAAGACCGAAGACGACATAGAGCAATTAATGGGTCTAACTGCGATCGGGTATATCGCTGAAATGCAAAGCAAAGAGATTGATGAAACAGGATTATATGCATCAAAACAGCCGCGCTCGCCTATCTCAGAAGCCTTCCGTTCGCTGCGCACAAATATAGAATTTTCTGCAATCGATAAGCCGATTAAAACAATCCTTATCACAAGTCCAGAGCCCGAGACAGGCAAGACAACCGTTGCGGCAAATTTAGCGGTTATTTTTGCTCAAAAAGGGCGCCGTGTTCTGCTTTTAGATGCAGATTTACGACGACCCCATGTGCATCGAGTAATGAAATTAAAAAATCGCGTTGGATTAACCGATTTATTGCTCGAAAATCAAAGCATCAAAGATGTCATTCACCAAATTGAAGGAAATGAATCTCTTTCGGTTATTACGAGCGGAAGTTTGCCCCCAAATCCCGCTGAATTATTAGGCTCTGCCAGAATGGAACGCATTCTCGCTGAATTGGGGAGCAATATGGATATTTTGGTTATTGACAGCCCGCCTTCAATAGTTGCCGATGCGCAGGTTTTAGCAGCAAAAGTTGACGCTGTTTTACTCGTGATCAGGCCAGGAAAGACAATAAAAGAAGCGACTAAGGCAACCGTTGAGATATTAAGACGCGCAAATGCGCGAATCATCGGTGTGGTTATGAACTATATTTCGCGTGACAGGGGGGATTATTTCAGCCGCTACCATTATCAGGAATACCAATATTCACCTATAGAAGAGAATCAAGGAATAAAAAACACTAAAACAGGCAATAATGGCCGTGGTGGAATAAAATCTTTATTTAAACGTTCCAATCAACAGGAAAAAAAGTAAAACCTATTTAATAATTCCTGTTTATGTATTACAACTATTTATATAAATAAATTAAACCTTATGAGTGAAACGATCAAAATTTGCCCTTTTCTTGGAATGGTTGATGACCGCACAACGAGCACATCATTCCCCTCCATAATGAATTGCTGCTACCATGCCAAACCTGTTGAAGTGGTTGAATTCACCCATCAGCATGATTTCTGCCTTTCTGAAAATTGCATAAATTGTCCGGTTTACACTCGGAAAGATTTATTACCACTACCAAATGAAATTCGCATGCCGCAAAGCCAATATGGCAGGGTAAATGCACTTAACTGGAAAACAATTTTTTTAGGTTTATTATTTGTTGCTGTGGTGGTTTTTGGTATAACAAGAATCTTTTTCCAGAACCAGATTATCCCAACTGCAAAAATCGCTCCAACATTAACTTCGAATGCAAAGTTGACGGCAATTGCACCGGGTTATGGCGGAAAAGTAACACAAACCCTCTCTGCTTCAACTTTAACCTCGAATTCAGTTATAGAGAGCAGTTTGGCTCTCACTCAAGGTGCAAATATACTTGCAGAAACCACTTTGACGCCTGCAATAACCGCAAATCAAACTGCTTCACCCATTTCAGCTCTTACACCTACTTATACTCTAACCCCTACATTGACCCTTACCCCAACGAGCACTTCAATACCAACGGCTACCCAACCTACTGTTACTCGAGATCTGGATACACCCATTGGCACTAATCCAAAACTTGTCATTCACCAGATACAGAGCGGCGAAAACCTTAGCACCTATGCCGCAAATTTCAAGACAACCGCTGAAGCTATATTGCGGATCAATTATTCTTTACCTGTTCCTTTAAGGACAGATAATCTAATCGTAATCCCAGTTGAATTTTCAACCGTTGCACAATTACCTTATTTTCAACCCTATAGGGTTAGCACTGAGGGAATTACTGTTGAAAAAATGGCAAGAGAATTAGGAACAGATTTGAATGACTTTATTTACTATAACAATTTCTATTCAGGAGAAGAATTGAGATTGGGAGATTGGATTTTAGTTCCACGCCTTGAGTCAGCTGAATAATTATGAAAGTTCAACTTTTTAGGAATTAATTTTTAAATATGAAAACATCACCGGATTATAACGGCAAACCGAACAATTCTGGAATAAATAATATATTCATTAATCTCTTTAAAGTTGTAAAGATATTGGTGCTGGTGCTGGTGCTGTATTTTATTATTAGGAATGTTGTCGATTTGGTTCAAGTTCAGAATGCAGGCATGGAACCCACCTTGATAGCTGGAGAGACCCTCTTGGTGAATAAGTTGAAATATAAACTGGGAGAAATTAAATACGGCGATATGGTGGCCTTTTATTACCCACAACAATCTGAACAAGAAAACATCAGACGAGTCATTGGTCTGCCAGGAGACAAGGTCACCATTAAAAAAAGCAAGGTCTGGGTTAATGACCAGGAACTTAATGAACCTTACATCGCAGCAAGTCCTGAATATAGCGGAGAATGGGTGGTACCTGACAGGAGTCTTTTTGTTTTAGGTGATAATCGAAATTTCTCTGAAGATTCGCATAATCGGGGTTTTGTTCCTTTTGATAATGTGAGCGGAAAAGCAATTGCTGTAATCTGGCCGCTTATTAACTTCCGAGGGCTGCCCACTCCAAATATTTTCTCTTCAAATATTGCGCCTGTTGAAAATATTTTTGTTTCTGAACAAACTCCGACGCCAATGATAATTGAAATGAATGATAAATTTATAATTCGTCAAGTGCAAAATGGCGATAATCTCAGCCAGTTCGCAAAAAAGTATGGCACATCAGAAGGGGCAATCATCAGAGTAAATTATTTTATAAACCTTCCATTAATAAAGAATGATCTGATTGTGATTCCGGTTGGTTTTTCCAGTGTTGCCCAAATGCCTTATTTTCAACCGTATGAGGTGACAGAGGAAGGATTAACAATTGATGATTTAGCAGCTGAATTTGCTGCTAATCTGGATGATCTAATCGCTTATAACGGGATAGATAAAGGCAATCAATTAAATATTGGAGATTGGTTGATCATTCCCAGAAATGCCCCAGGCTATTAATATTCTTGACTATGCAAAATAAACAATGTGTTCTATTTGTATGTACTGCAAACAGATTCCGATCACCAATCGCTGAAGCGGCATTTCGTAGAATACTGCAGGAAAAAGGAACCGAAAATAATTGGATTGTTGGAAGTGCAGGCAGCTGGGCTGAAAACGGCCTACCACCACAACCACCTTCTGCATGGATTAAGGAGAAACTTGGCCTGGATCTTTCGGAGCATCTCTCCAAATCTGTCAGCCGGGAATTATTTGAACAATTCAATCTGATTATAGTTATGGAAAAAGGTCAGAAAGAGGCACTGCAAGCAGAATACCCGGAGGTTAGTAAGAAAATATTCATGCTTACAGAACTATCAAAAGGTCCCGTGTATAACATTCCTGATCCGATTAGCAACCCGGAAGAATCCTATTATGAAGTAGCCCAGGAAATTATTCGACTTATTAAGGATAACTTTCAGTTAATATCCTCAAGAGCATCAGGAATTGATTAGATAACAAATAATTTATTGTTATTGTTCTCACCCTGCTTAGTATTCTCAATTACTTGATTCAATTCCTTTTGAAGTGAAATGATTTTATAAAGATTATAAATATCTCTCTCGAGTAAAAGACGAATTTATTTATTCAATATTAAATTAATTTCAACTTCTCTGTCAGTAATAAGGTCTGTATTTAAAATCCATTCCTGTTGAGCATGCTGGATTATTTCCCAATCAAATGGTGTGTCTGTTATTGTCATCCCAGGTGGCAAAATTAGGTGAAAAGTAATTGGAATAGATAATGTTCCAGGCTGTTTTTGGATCTTTAAGCGATATTTGTATGTTTTTCCATCCGGTTCTTTGGCAACTATCATTGCAGGAAGTCGATAAAAAAAATTGGTTTGCTCTGTCTGTGCTGCTGGAACAACGACGAGTGTACCAAAAGCCTGTGTACCATTTACATTCTCATCCAATATATCCGTGTGAGCCGGAATTAGTTGTTTGCGAAGCGGCCAATCCTGTGGGATTTCTTGTGGGGTTGAAGAAATCATTTGGCTGTTTTCAGGAGTGTAAATTCTCAGATAAGACCAATAGCAGTCATGCATTATATAATCCCTTTGATCCAAAGGTAAATCCTGATTTTCTTCATTAAACTGAATACATTCCAAGCTTGAATCTGGGTTATTATGTGAATTGTTTGTATATGAAACTGTAAGATTTCCAGTTGGATAGTTCAGGTCCTCAAGGTTAACAGCATAGTCAATTTTTGTTTTTAATAATGCGTTAGTTTTATTAAATCCAATATTGCTGTCAACAACCATCAAAAAATCGCTATTCGCATCGGCTCTGACAGATCCATCCCATCCTTGTTTAGAAATTAAAGAGTTCATTTCGGGGTCATTGAATTGGAGAAGAATATGTTTTTCATCGAGCAATTGAATCAATAATTGGCTTAAAGATTTCCAGTCTTGGCTGTTTCCTGAAAGAAGCTTTTTCATCAAAGGGTCAGCCAGCCAGCTGATAAATTGCTTGCGATTCCAATCATTCCTTGAAATGCCCTCAGGAGGAATATTTTCTTTAGCTGTTCGCATATATTCAAGGACATTTTCTCGCTGTAATTGGAACGTCAACCCCCACAACTTCAATCGGTCCAACGATTTTCAACAATTCCTGCACTACATGCTGGTCTACGGTTATAACACCGTCAACGTCTTTTGAACGCGTATAGGCATATAAAAACTCTGCCCATTCAACGGTTGTTGGAAAATCTGTGAACCAGTTTGAGTCGCGGAATAGCAATATTTCGGCCATCATGTACTCATCCAGCTGCCATGGGGATTTTGGGTAAGGCTTGCTGAAATCGTCAACCATATCAGAACTCTCAAACGTGATGTTTATTATCTTGCCATTTTCGACTTCTAATAATCCAACTGCCGTAAGGAATCCGCCTGTAGGCCGTAATTCATCTTCATTTTGGACTAGTATCATATAAGATTGTTTCCCATTCCCAACCGCACCTAATAATCGGGGTGCCAGGCGAGCCATCTGCAAAACGTCTGAGATTGGAAAAGCTGTATTCAATGAAAATATTAGCGGATCAATATCCTGAGTAATTAATTGATGAGTATATGGGGAGAGAATATCAGTTTGAATCATTTGACGGGCTGCTTGAACTTTGGCGAATGCAATTTGCGCAGCCAATAGCTCATTATCCGCATCTTTTAATTTACTAATTTGATCGATTAAACTCGGAGAAGTGCCTTCACCCATGCTTTCAGATAGAAAAGGAGTTACAGCTTTTAAGACCTCATCACCAGTGACGCTCATCTGAACAATCATCTCTAACATATAAGGTGCTTGAGAAATATCACCCCCATACACAGGGACCCAACCCAGATTTTTTGAAAAATCCATGAGGACGAATGTATCTTTTTGAAATACTTCTAAATCCAACCTTAGTTGAGAGATCCTTTGGTTAATTTCGCTGATCTTTTCCAATTTTCCAGGCGATTGATAGATCACAATTATCTCTTCAGCTTGCTGTTTCAGTGAACTTGCTTTTTGATATAGCTGCCAACCTTTCCACATACCAGCGGCGAATATACCAATAAAAAGCAATAAGATAATCCGTTTGCTCCAACTCCATAACTGCTTTGGTATTCTTATATTGTTTATAAATCGAATAATTGGGGATTTCTGACTGAACTGCTTTTCTTTGATCTTGGCTTTTAAATCTGATTGGTTTTTATATTGCATAATAAAATTGGAAAATTGTTCAAGACCTTTTCGATGCCAATCACTGATCGTGCTGTTGGGGGCGATTTCTGGTTCGTTTCCAATCAGTTGATATCGGTTACGATCTTCTTTATTTATATCTTTGTCCTTATTAAAAACAAATAGAAGAATCGCTCTGTCAATATTTTGCCAGGCTTCTCTTAAAGAGCTGGGAAATGGTAGATTAAATTCATATGGAGCAAAATACTGAGCAGCTAAAATTCCAAATTCCCCCCAGTGAGTGTCGAGTCGAAGCCCCTGCCTGGGAGGTGTGTTGGGCATTGTCATACGGAAGATGCTGCAAATTGTTTGAACCAGCTGTACACCTGGGGCAAGCTCGCTAAGGCCTGCAGTGCGCAGACAGGTTTCAGCAACCATATTGCTTTCTACCCAAGGATGATCATTCAACTTTTCTGGTTGATTAAGGTTCTCTAATATTTTCCTTAATAAATCCATAAATTTTTCAGATTCATCCAAACCCTATCTCCCTATCGGTTCATATCCTCAGGTTGTTTTTTGATTTAAACCTGATGTTTTGAAAAACTTATCTGCTATTGGCTTGAATTCTATTGAAAAAAAACCGAACAAAATCCGGAGTAGAAACCAATAATCATGCTTGGTAAATAATTATAATAGGTATAAGTTAGAAGAGGAGAATTATTATGAAAATTTCATCCAAGTTATTGATTGCACTTACGATCACAATGATTTTAAGCTTTGTGAGTATTTCCGTTTGGGCTGCCCCTTTACACCAGGGAACAGTACCGATCATTCCAGTTACTGGTGGAACTTTTACTGCGGAGACACTCTGCGATTGCCAAGAGAAAGGTTTAGTAACACGAATTACTGATCCGGAGAACGAAGTCAGTCCGGCTCCAGCAGGATTTGCTTATTTGTCGGATGCTCTAGAAATTGAATTAGAAGAATCCTGTGATATTGAAATTTGCTACCCTTATCCCAAAGAATATGAAGATAAAAAAGGGCAAATTTTTATTTGGGATTCTGTTATTGAGAAATGGGGTTTAGCCGAATCCACAATATATGGAGAACCGAAACAAATCTGTACGGTTGATAAAACATCAACAGGAAATATTTTTGCTCTTATCTCCTCTGATGAAATTCTCTCACCTGAAACTCCCTCCAAAGTAATATTATGCGGTTGCGGTTTGGACGATACAGTCACTACTATTGAGGATCCGGAAACTGAAGTCGGGTCAGCACCAGATGGAATGGTAATTCTTACTGATGCCACCCAGGTTAATTGCGATGAGGAATGTGAAATTGAAGTCTGTTTCCCATTCACTGAAGATTATAAATTACAGGATGGGCAAATCTACAAATGGGATGAAGATCTAAAAATCTGGGGCCTGACTAAGTCCACAATCAATGAAGAAGAAGACCGAATTTGCACCTTGAATGAAGGTTCAGTCGGAGGAATCTTCACTTTGATTGGTAAATAAATCAAATTCTTTTCTAAAAATCACCAGAGAAAAGGTTTTCTCTGGTGATTTTTTAACCATGCATAGAAAATTATTTTTCCCCTTTGCGATTATTTTTATTCTGGGGTTGGCATATTCCCTTACAATGGCACCGGGACTAAGCTGGGCAAATGGCGGGGCAGACGGAGGCGATTTAATTACCGCAACTTTCGTTAGTGGAGTGCCTCACCCCACTGGATATCCGCTATATTTATTGATTGCAAAAATTTTCCAAAAGCTGCCGTTTGATAACTTGGCTTTACGGACAAACATATTTTCCGCATTTTGTACCATTTTGGCAGCTCTATTGCTTTATCAAACAATTTTATGCTGCCAAAAAGAAAAAAATTATAGCAGGATTTCCGCTGTATTTGCTTCTCTATTGTTCGGACTTTCACCTTTGGTCTGGTCTCAGGCAGTAATCTCAGAGGTGTACGGCTTACAATCCCTGTTGACTATTGGCATTGTGTATCAAACCATTCGCTATGCAAATAGACGAATCGATAATTTACTTCGCGGATTAATATTGGGGCTGGCATTTGGCAACCATATCACAGGAATTTTCCTGTTCCCATTACTATTCTTGGACGGCAAAAATTTAAACATAAGCAAAATATCAAATATATTCCCGCGTCTGGTTGGATTATTAGCGGGCATATGTGTCTATTTAATTTTACCTATCCATGCGATGAGTGACCCTCCAATCAATTGGTTCAACCCAGTGACATTCGATTCTTTTATCCAATTGGTAACAGGTAGTATTTATCAATCATATTTCTCTTTTGATTATGTTATGCAGCATTCACGAGCCTGGCTTGGTTTCATGATTGAAAACCTTGGTTTTCTCGGCGTAACTATTGGAATTTTTGCACTCATAGACAACTCAGGGAAGAAGAAGATTAAATTGCTTGCTGCCTGGATTTTTCTTGTATATGGGATCTTTTCATTATTTTATGTTTCCTATGATTCATACGTATATCTAATTCCAACAATACTTGCCTTCTCAATATGGATTGGTCTAGGTTTTGAAAGCATTCTTACCTATATCCAAGGCTTGTTCCATCATGCTAACTGGATTTTATATCCATTAATAATTTTCTTTTTTTTATTCCGAATTTACACTACCGCCCCAAAAGTGAATGCGTCGATTGATAGCAGAGCTGAGAATTTTGGTCAAGTGGTTTTTGACACTGTTCCCGAAAAAGCTATGCTTTTTACAGGGGATGACCATTCTACTTTTGCACTTTGGTATTTTCATTTTGCTGAGATGAAACGGTCAGATACTGCAGTTATAGCGGAAGGTCTATTGGTATTTGATTGGTATCGCCAAACACTCCGTACAACCTACCCCAGTCTTAGAATTCCAGAAATGTTGAATTTGACTTCAACCCATTTAATTATCCAGAATCCTGACAGGCCATATTGTTTTGTTGAGTATCCTGAGAAAATAAAAATAGATTGCAACCGGTCGAAATCTTAATCAGTCTGTTTTATTTATATTTATTTCGGGTAACATATTCAAGAAAAATGTTTGATCTTAGTCTCCGATAAATTGTCATTAAAACAGCAAACTGAATAATCCTATATGGCAGAGTATTTATTATTTATACTGAGAGAGCTTTGGCAATGTATAAAAGATTTGTATAACTAAATTCGGAGAGAAAATTTTCGACAAACTGATTTCTGATTACGAAATAGATCTAAATTTATGAGAAATCCGCTAAAAACTGTATTCAGTTAATATCGTTTAATAAAGGCGAAAGATCCGAGATCTCTAAATAGAAACAATGCTGTATCCCCTAGTTATTATGGCTGCTCGCGCCATTTTCTATAGTAGTCTTTTACAACATCTTCTGAAAGCTTGCCGCGAATATCAAATCCACGTTCTTTGCCATAATTCTCATTCCACATCTGATCACTTGCCATCATATTATTCCAAAGAAATGCGCCGGTCAGCACTCCTGGATGGCTGTCCATCACATTAAATAAAGCTTTATAGATATTTGCCTGCACTTCTTGGCCATCGTCGAGACCATTTCTATTGGAATCATTAAAAATTCGCCGAGTACCTTCTTCTGCGTTTGGGGTATAAGATGAAATGAGCGAATCTGTATAACCAAACTCTGTAAATAGTATGGTTTTTTCAGGGTTTTTATTTTTCAGAGGAACCAAGTACCTTTCAAAGAGGGACTCCCAAACTAATTCATATTCTTCAACGCTCATCACTGAAGCAGGCTTTTTGTCCACCAAAGGGAAATACGCGCTGATTCCAATTACATCCAAACCTGTATCTTCCCAAAAATTTTCAGTGCCAAAGAAGTCACTATGTGTGAGGGTGTAGATATAGCTGTCATAAGTAATTGGGCCTCCATAAACTTTGCGAACGGATTGGATCATCCTAGCTATCTCATCGGCAAAGTCGCCTGAGCCCACCCAACCTGATTGAGTTCGGAAGAGCCTGTCCGTTTCCGTTCCCAGAGAATATAACCCCACTCCTTCCTGCTCCGCAATTTCTGCAAAATGAACAGCCTGTTCATTGTACGTCTGCCAAAACTCATTGACAAAGCTTTCATGGTTTGGGTGTTTCAATGCCCATGGCCAATTTTCTGGAAGGATATTATCAACCTGGTTATAGATATCTGGGTCGCCAAGTTGCCAGCGGTATACAGGATATTTGGCTTTTGAACTTTTGGAATCATCGAAAGCAAGAGTCAAGTAAACATTAAAACCATGCTGGCGGAAAGCACGAATTAAATTAATTAATGAAATATCGCTAAAAGTAGGGGCTCCGACACTGGTTTTTGAATATTTCCGCTCGACTGTACTATCCAAACTGTCGTCTACATAGATAGATACAGTTATACCGACCCAATTCACATTTAAGTCGCGGAGCCATTCAAAATAATCAGGCGGCAGCTCGTCAACACCGCCTTCCTGATTTGTACCCCAGTTCCCTCCCATATGAATTGCACGGAAGTTAGATCCTGAACTGCCCGGTAATACCCAGGGGGTTGGTGTTACTGTGCTAATTTTTGCAGGTGCAGGAGTCAAGGATGGCGCATGAATATTCTTGGGTGTTGAACAAGCACTAAAAATATTTATTGTTAAAAGAAATATTATTGCAGTAACAGTAAATGTTCGTTTGATCATTGTTCCTTAGGAAAGGTGTTGGTTTAATCTTGATGCCTAATTTCCCCTTTTATAGACATAGGTTAAGAACATTATTCTTTTCTTTAATATAATAGATGTTGTTAGTTCGGATCATGTTTATTTTCAACCGATAATTTGAGATAACTATTCGTTATCATCCCTGAATAACAATTAATTTATTAAATTCGATTTAGATTTTCTTAGTCATTAAGATTCTATTTTAATCCTGCTTATTAATAGAAAATCATAGCAACCCTTTTTCTATAAAATGAATGATTTATCAAGGTGAAAAGATCAATTTTTCCAGGAACAAACCTATGAATTTGTTAGTCTGCAAAAAAAATTGTTAAAGAAAAGGTTCCTAAATCCAAGTATGATAATTTGGACTTTATCACTGAGTAATAAAATTTTGAAATTATTTCATATTATGGCAGGCTTAGAAATCACACCGGCCAATATATAACATTATCAAAGCGATTCCATAATGCTAGTGAAATTATTCAATTATTACCATTAAAATCCTCTTTGGCCAACTGAGAACCAAGCTTCACATGGACAGATTTCACAATCCCGCTTACAGGAGCTCGCATCAGCATTTGCATCTTCATTGATTCAAGGACAATGACAACATCACCGTCAGAAACCTGTTGGCCTTCCTCCACATTTACCTTTACAACAATACCAGAAATTGGGGCTTTCATATCACCAGCAGCAGTCTTGTTAATTCTTCTGCGAGTTCTCCCATTACTTTTTTCTACTTTTGCGATCACATGCTTGCCATTGGCGTTCATTGAATATTGGTTGTTTCCCTGAGCCTGAACATGCATTTCCTGTTTCCAGGTTCCTTTTTTAAGCAAATACAACCCACGCTCTCCCAATTCAACCAAGGCAGCCTGAATCGTTTCACCATTTATCTTGGAATGGTTTTTCGAGATTTCTACCTGATATTCATTAGATCCGATGAAAACATAATATAGTGTCATAACATATTCCTTCGATTACTTCTTTGCCTGCTACCGCATCTGTTCTTTCCAAGCGTGATACTGCCATTGGCTTAAACCTGGATTAGGTTGGGAAGGCTCAGAAGGATTTCGGCTTTGATCTTCCATCAAAGCTGCCGCTAAAGCCATATCTTTTTCCAAATTATCCTGATCATCATCAGAAGCAGGTTGAAAAGTATCAAGGTAAGTTGTATCAGTACTCCCCTGTATAAAACTTTCAGAATCAATAATCTGGATTAAAAAATCAATGTCAGTGTGGACGCCGCCAATTTGATATTCGCACAGGGCACGCCGAAGCCGCTGAATTGTCGTCTGCCGTTCTTCCGCCCAGACAATCACTTTGGCAATTAATGAATCATAGTCAGAAGTAACCTGCAATCCTGTATAAAGCGCGGAATCGATCCGGACACCAGGACCGCCAGCTTCTTTCAAATAGGTAATCTCTCCTGTCGCGGGAAGAAAGCCATTATCAGGGTCTTCAGCAATAATTCTGGCTTCAATGGCAGAACCTCGGGTGACGATATCCTCTTGGGCATATTTGAAAGGCTGCCCATCAGCTAACCGCAATTGAGCGCTGACCAGATCAACACCTGTCACCATCTCGGTGACAGGATGTTCTACCTGAATACGCGGATTGACTTCTATAAAATAAAAGGCTCCATCGTCATCCAATAGAAATTCTATTGTCCCCAGGCTGCGGTAAATTAATGCTTTACCAAGATTCAGAGCCGCTTCATTGAGTTTCTTACGCATCAATGGGCTAAGACTGGGTGCCGGAGATTCCTCAATTAATTTTTGATGTCGGCGTTGAATGGAACACTCGCGCTCTCCAAGGATTAGGATTCTTCCCAAACCATCACCCAGAATTTGTATTTCAACGTGGCGGGCTTGTTGAACCAGGGGCTCAAAATAAACTGTGTCATCGCCAAATGATGCCTGAGCTTCCTGCCGGGCTGCCTGAACCATCATATCCAACTCTGCTGCGTTTTTGGCCAAACGGATTCCCCTTCCCCCGCCCCCGGATACCGCCTTAATGAGAACCGGGTATTTTACTTTTTTAAGCATTGAGGCGGGAATTTCATCAAGAATTGCTTCATCCGGACCTGGAAGTATCGGTAACCCGGCTTGGCGGGCAACTCGGCGGGCGGCCAATTTATCTCCCGTTAGGGCGATAGTTTCTGGAAGAGGACCGATGAAAATAAGCCCAGAATCTTCCACCGCCTGAGCAAAGGCAGCATTTTCAGATAAGAATCCGTATCCAGGATGAATGGCATCAGCTCCAGAATCTTTTGCAGCCTGCAGGATTCTTTCGATATTCAAATAACTTTCAACAGCAGGAGTTGGGCCGATACCGATAGCTTCGTCTGCGTAACGCGCATGCAGTGAATCCTGATCGGCTTCGGAAAAAACAGCCACACTCGGAAACCCCAGCTCCCGGCAGGTGCGTAAAATTCGAACTGCAATTTCTCCGCGATTGGCAACCAGTACTTTCATCTTTTTTCTCTTAAAGCGGGATATTCCCGTGTTTACGGGAGGGTGTCGGTTGACGTTTTTCCTGCAAACTTTCCAGAGCAGCAATAAGACGCATGCGGCTTTCAGCAGGAATGATGACATCGTCCAGATATCCTCGAGATGCTGCCAGATAGGGATTGGCAAATTCCTCCCGATATTGACGTGTTCTTTCCAGGGCTGCAGCTTCCGGATCATCTGAAGCGTCGATCTCTTTTCGGAAAACGATCTTAACCGCTCCCTCCGGCCCCATCACTGCTATTTCTGCCTGAGGCCACGCCAGGTTATAGTCACATTTCAAGTGTTTGGATGACATAACAATGTAAGCGCCGCCATAAGCCTTGCGTAGAATTATGGCAAGTTTTGGCACTGTTGCTTCGGAATATGCATAAATCATTTTTGCGCCATGGCGAATAATCCCATTATGTTCCTGCTCGCTGCCAGGAAGGAAGCCGGGAGTATCTACCAATGTCACCAGAGGAATATGAAAAGCATCACAAAAACGGATGAAGCGGGCGCCTTTATCAGAGGCATTGATATCAAGAACACCCGCAAGAAAGCCCGGTTGGTTGGCCACAAAACCGACCGAATGCCCGTCTAAGCGGGCAAAACCGACAACGATGTTTTGCGCGTAGTCAGGTTGGACTTCCAAAAATTCACCGCTATCAGCGATAGCTTCAATGACTGAGTGAATATCATAAGGCTGCTGAGGATCAATAGGTACAATTTGATCCAATTCAGGAATTAATCGCTGTGGATCATCGCTGGGTGAAATGTATGGCGGGGGTGTGAGATTGTTGGAGGGTATGTATGACAAAAGCCACCTTAGCTGACTAAATAAAGCTTCTTCATCAGGTGCGGTGAAATGAGCCACCCCGCTTTTTTCACTGTGTGCAATTGCGCCGCCCAGAGAATCAAAATCAATTTCTTCATGAGTCACGGCTTTGATGACTTCAGGGCCGGTGATGAACATGTAGGCATTTTGATCGACCATAAATACAAAATCATTAATACCTGGAGAATATACCGCTCCTCCAGCGCATGGTCCCATAATCAGAGTAATTTGGGGGATTACGCCAGATGCGCGCGTATTCCTATAGAAAATTTCTCCATAAGAAGCTAACGAATCCACACCTTCCTGAATCCGCGCACCTCCTGAATCGTTAAGTCCTATGATCGGGGCACCATTTTGATAGGCTAAATCCATCAACTGAGCGATCTTGCGTCCATGTGCTTCTCCCAGTGATCCTCCAAAAATCGTAAAATCCTGTGCAAAAATATAAACAAGCCGCTTATCTACTTTTCCCCAGCCAGTAATAACCCCATCTGTTGCGGGCAGGGAACTTTCCAACCCCAGGCCTTTTGCTCGGTGTGTAACGTACAAACCGGTTTCTACAAAAGTATCCGGATCCAATAATTTTTCAATCCGTTCGCGGGCAGTGAATTTTCCTTTGGCGTGCTGCTTATCAATTTGCGTTTTACCGCCGCCTAAATGTGCGGAGCTTTGAAGAGCATTTAATTTATTATTAAATTCGTTTGTCATTAATTTATTCATTGACTTTCAGGGTGATTTGTTATTATTACTAATCCTGAATCCAAATAACTGTCAAATCCTCGCATATTTTTTCAAAACCTATCTCAATTGCGCAAGTGCACCAGAATATCCTTGTAATGGTGATATTGAAAACAATGAAAAAGATTTGCCTCCTGACAGTTCATTTGGAATGATTGCAGTGGTCAATTTTTCGTCTGCTAATACAACACTGAACTTGTTGGATGGATATGCAAATCCAAACCCCGAGACCTTTAAAATCGCCTCTTTTGCCGTCCATAAGGCATAAAAATCGCGAATTGGGTTTTTTGATAGGGATAATATTTGCTTTTCAGAGAAAGAAAAAGCTAAACCTGATATCCCGATAATGTCTATTTCTTCATCAATCTTTTCAATATCTATACCAATTTTGACCCCATTACCTATTGCAATTAAAAGAAGGTTTCCTGAATGAGCCAAATTAAAACTTACTTAGAATCAGCCTCGGGATTGGCCAGAAAAGGTTTTCCGAATGGACTGAACTGAAAAATCAGTTCTTCAGGACGTAACTGGAGATAATTACCGAGCAATAAGCCGCAAAATCCCACGGCTGATAATCTTCTGGCGAGCAGTATTATTGTTTTTGAGACGCGCAGCTTGATTCTTTTCTTCTTCTGAAAGCAGGTGAAAAAATTCGCCGCTTTCTTCAAGATCAAAGAAAGCCGACCAGAGTTGAATACTCTTCAAAAGGATACTCTTTTTTTCAAATGATTCTCTGCCACGGATTAATCTTCATCTTATGATGCCAATTTAGATATTGGATAGTACTGCTCCAGTTTTGATAAAATTTTGAAACCCTGCGATTTTAAGCAGCTGTATTCTGTAGAGATATGCCGCACCGGTAAATAAATGAAGTGTCACATCTACAATATGGCGTTCGTTCGGATCTGCAAGATATGTCATCCTTACCCAATCATTGAAACTTCCCATCGAGGGACCGCACCAGATCTGATAATCCATCTCACGCCCTGGTTCTCCAATATTCGACCAGCGCGAGGAAAGACCCAGGTACCAGCGAAAGATTAATGCCATTTTTCTTTTAGGGTTATTTTTTGCGCGTTCAATTTGATCAGGATCACGCTCGGCAAAAAACTTCACGGTCTCCTGCCAGATAGCCTCCAAATCCCGCTGAAAGATCTGTTTTTCAAGTTTTTCCCGTTCATCAGTTGGGATTTGATCAATTGAGTTGAAGTGGGAATAGGTTTCATAAAGTTTCAAGGCACGCATTGGGAATAAAGTGCCTCGCTTGAGAACCTGGACTTTCACGCCCATCTCGAACATGTCAGCTGAAGGAGCCATGGCTACATCTGCCATACCTGCTTCGGCTAGTAATTTTTTGGTATGCAGAGATGCCCCGGATTCAACACAAGCCTGGTTTACCGATCCTGTTACAACATATGCAGCACCCATCATAAAGGCACCCAGGACAGCTGCAGGTGTACTTATTCCACCGGCTGCACCAATTCTTACCGGAGTATCATAATGATATTTCTCCTGCATTTGGTCACGCAAGGCTAACATTGTGGGAAGAAGGCAAATAAGCGGGCGATTATCCGTATGGCCGCCGGAATCACCTTCTACAGTGATATCATCTGCCATAGGTAAACGCAGCGCCATTTCAGCCTGTTCCTGGGTGATTTTATTTTCGGACTTCAATTTTTCCAAAATAGCAGCGGGAGCCGGCTGCATAAATTTGGCTGCAACTTCTGAACGTGAGAGCTTGGCAATAACCCGATTATTAATCTCAATTTTGCCGTCGGAAGTTCGCTTCAAGCCAGCCGCGCGGAAATAAACAATGCTGGGAGTCAGGTCAAGAAAGGCTGAAGCCTCAACAATTTTCACACCCTTTTGCAAGAAAACTTCTACCGCATTTCTTTCAAGAGCTTCTTCATTTGGGCTGTGAATTAAGTTAAAGGCATAAGGACCGCTTGGGTAATGCGGATTGAATCTGGTCCACAACTGCTTCTAATTTACTGCGTACCAATCCGGCCGCACCAAAGGATCCCATCAATCCCGCTTTTCCAAGTGCAATCACCATTTCTGCTGAAGCAATGCCATTGGCCATGGCACCCGCATAGAACGCGCAGCGAACCCCATAAGTCTTTCGAAATTCCGCGTCACCTAAATTATTTATCGGCAAAGCCGGTATTTTCAATAAATATTCTTCAGGTTGCAATCCCCCTGATTCTCCACTAACAGAAAAGCTATTTTTCTCTTCGTTTGATTCTATGCTAAAAGGGAGGTTGATTTCATTTAAGATAGATTGAAGCTCAGGTGTTACTAAAATTTCATTCTGATTCAGGTTTGTAGGCATTATTATTTTCCTTTATCTTGCTGAACAGCAAGGTCTTGCATTTCATAAATTCGGATATCATCGGCCCAAAGATTTGCATTCGCAGTGAAGATGGTGTTTCCATTCTTGATGTGTTGATTTTGTATATGAAGATCAATAAGCATTTCTTGATTACTTTGCAGAACCTGTCCGCGATATTTCCATTTAAAACGAATATTTGCTGCCATTGTGACGGGTTGGTCTGATTTTGTAATTGAATGAATGGCTGCTTTGAATAATTGAACTATCGATTCAATGCCCAGGGAACCGGGCATTACCGGGTCCTGAAAAAAGTGGTTTTTATAGAACCAGTCGTTTTGCGAATTTCGTCTGGATGCCATTGCGTAACCAGATGAATTTAACCCGCCATCTAAATAAACACTGGCTTCATCAATTAGCCGAAGCTTTCCAACAGGAATGTCCTGATATTCCGGATTATCCTTCAGCGAAATCCCATGAGCCTTGCCTATATTCTCTGGAACCTTACCCCAGGGGAGTACTATTCTTCCCCCATCCAAACCGGTTTGATTTGCCATACTTTCTTCGGGAAAGTAACCAAATGAGGATAGCCCTTCAAAAAATACAATCCCGCCGCAAGATAGTTGAAATTCAAAATGTTGAATAATTGTTGATCCGCTAAAGACCGTTTTGGTCAATATTGCATTAGTGTTGATGGTTTTACCGCGAAGGTCTAACTTTTGTAGTAATTGGACTGCACCATCCAGATTTCGAAAAAAGAAATTAACAAAAGGATATCGTAGAGGTGTACCAAGCCAGGCTGAAAGAACACCGCATGGTTGAAGAGCGGTCTCCATCATTATGGATAACGGCATTTCACCATTGCTAACGCCATCAAAAAACCAGGCATTTTCCGGAACATCCAATTCAGCAGAAATCTGAGAAGATTGGTTGAATTCGCCGCGTGTTCCTTGAATACTTAATATCCTGGACATCAAAAGAAGATCACCATTCGGAATGCGTGGGCTTCTGCGATTCTCGTAAATGCTGAACTCAGATCCCAGGCACTTAACAATATCTCCTGTCGCAAATTCGTTCAACCATTCTGTATCATATAAGAAAAGAGAATTATTTTTGGTGTCAGGTTCTGCTCTTCCCAAGCTGCGTGAAATTTCGCTGGCGATTTGATCCAATTCCAATCGACGGAGAGCCAACATCTGACGGTGGACAGAGGTTAGACTGTTCGAATGGTCGAGAGTCCAATTGCCGTAACGCTGAAGAATTTTCCTTTTTATTTCATCCTGCATTGAATCCTCAAGAGAGAAGGGGGGTAAGATTTATTGGAACTTGGTGGCTGATCAGCTTTGCCAATAGCTGCAGCACTGCTGCATAATCATCCAGACCTTTCCGATTAACAGAAAAAGCGGCATGCGGTTTATCTTTTAAATGAGTCGTCTACCCACCGAGAGCAGTTGCTGCCTGCGCCCAGCTCAATAAAGATTCTGGCCCCATCAGTGTATGCTTGATTGACAAGCCGGGGAAAATCCAGTTGATGGCAAAGCCCATAGGCAATCTGGCTGGCGATGTCTTTCTGGTTGATGGGCATTGCCTGATAAGTCGCTGTTGAATAAAGAGTCATATAGGGTTGATTTGAAATAGGCCATGAAAGCAGAGTTTGCAGGTCATTAAACTCTGACTGCATCGCTTCACAATGCAGTGCATAATTAAACGGAGCCTGAAGGGAATTACACTTCAATGTATCTATAACCCTGCGGCAGTCAGCTGGATCTCCGGCAATCACCACCTGGCGGGGAGTATTTATGTGTGTAATAAATACCCGGCTTTCATCTTTTATAACCTCATTTACCGTTTCGGGTGAAGCCATAATCACATAATTAGAGAAAATTATTTCATCCAGATCAACCTGATCTGTTAGAGGAAGATTCCAGCATTCCCGAATGGCATATTGAGGACCAGCCAAACGGGTTTTAAAAAGCGGAGAAGCTCGCAAGGCAGCACAAGTCTCATCAGCCTGAGTCCAGGCTTCACTGGCAAACATCATGCTGATTTCTCCAAGGCTATAGCCGAATGCTGAAGCAGGATGAATTTCAAAATAATTACGCAGCAAAAAGGTAAATAACACCGCCAGACTGGTGCCGGAAATTAACATTGCTATAGGGTCAGCAACCAATTTTTTTTCTGCTTCTTCCAAAGTCAGCATCATTAAGTTTTGTGATGCTTCGCGGATAAAGTAAATTCTCACTGAGCATTTCGCTTAAATTGTTATTAATCTTTGCCAACTGGTCATAAAGCATTGGGAAAAGATAAAATAAATCTCTGCCCACTCCGGGGTAAGAATTAAATGCACCTGGATAGACAAATGAAACCGAGCCGCATTTGCCCAAAGGATTAGGTGTCATAAAGCTCCCCAACGGGGTTCTCCAATCAGTCCCCTTGTCAGCTGCGGTTGGCACCCCTTTTACCGCAAATTCAATTTCGCGGTTCAACTCATCAAGAGTATGCCCAAGAATGCATGCAATAAAATCATCGGGTCGCGCCTCATTTTGCCAAAGGCTGATGGTTTTACGAGAAAGATTAAAAAGATCAGGCTCAGATGCCAATTCTCTCTTGAGTATTTCCAGATTCTGCACCAGATCAATTGGTGAGCCCCCAATTACTGGAAATAAATAAAATGGTTCATACTTTAAAGAAGCATTTTTTCTAATACCTTTAGATTGTCCTTCCCGAAGAACGAATACGGAAATATCTGCTTGATTTGAGGAATTGATTACTACGGTAACCCTTGTTGGTTGATCTTCAGAAGTCAACCATGGTTGGGATTCTGTTGGAATATAGAATGCTGAATTTGTCCAGGATTGCGGGTCAGGCGGATTTGTCCAATCCCTGGTGCCTGGAATAGTGCGTTGGTGAAGACACCAAACAGCTTTGATGACTGAAATTAAACCACCATTTCCTCCCGTTAATGCACAGCTAAGATTACTTTGCAGGGGAAAGGCTGTTATCAAGTCTTGCGGAGATAATATCTCAGGGGCGATTTCCATAGGTGCCGATGCAACAACAAGCCCGATCAAATCTGATTTCAGATTGCTTGATTTCAGAGCGGAGTTTATTAATACTTCCAAAGATTGATTAGTGTGAGTCTCATCATCTTCGGCTATTCCCGTCAAGACTGCAAAAGCTCTTTTACAATTATCCTCGGAGTACTTTGAAGAACTAACCAGAACTGCGGAATAAGATTGATTTTCTTGATTTTCATCAAGAAGCAAAGCGGCATCAATTTCCCCGCTTTCGAGCCAATTCGCCGCTTCAATCCATGAAGCTGTGGATTTCCCATATCGATCCGAAACATCAAGAGATTTGATACCGATTCCAGATTTAGTAATCCTTTCCAGCAACCAGGGTTGATATGCGACGACACCCACATTGCTTGTATTCATTCCAGCCTGCTGAATGGTATTTGTGATCACTGCCAGGAGATCATTTTCGGATAAGTTTTGTTGACCTGAATGAATTTCTCTTTTTAAATCATTGGAACAATTGATACCCAAAAGTACCTAAATCACTAACCCCTGGACTAATTATGTTCATGCCAATTATTGAAAGATCTATAAAATTTGACAAATCAGGCATTGCCTTCTCCCGAATTTGGACTGGATTTGACACCGATGTACCGTTTCAGCAGAGGGCTTATGGTGCCCTGTAATTGAAAAAATTTGACATACACATTCCCTTTGTAATCAATTGCCTGAATATCCGCGATAACAGCAGCATCAGTATGTGAGACAATCTGCAGATAGACCAGGAAGGTTTGATTAAAAACAATAGGTTTGTATTGTTCCAATCCCACTAAATGGGACGGCAAGCATGGAGATTGACGATAATGCTGTGTCCATATCAGCAATGATTGAACAACCACGTCATAAATATATGGGTTGGATGACTGTATAGGAAATTGACCCTGCTTTTCAGGGGGAACTGATGGGAGGTTGCATTCCAGAATAACCCTGTCATCACTAATATATAAAACACGTTGAACTCCCTGGAATGCCGGACCATGGAATAATGTTCCATTATGATACAAGCTTTTGCCATCAATTTGCCCCTGCCCATGTTCATCAGTATTTACTGGCAATTTTTGAGTCGGGGCAGGCGGAATATTTTTTAGAAGAACCACATTTAAGCTGTAATGGTAGATGGGTTGCCCATTCTTACGCAGACTGAATATCCTTGCGAAGAATTTCACCTTTCCCTCAGGTGCTTTTTCAATCTCCGTTAATTCCAAAATATGTTCATTTGCAAGGGATTTATCGAAAACAATACCCTTTAATACCTTGTAGTCTTCTGATTGGAAAAAAGTATACCCGGGGTAAAGCTGCTCGCATGCACTGACCACCCACGAAGCGGCACATGTTGCTGGCAGAACGGGGTTGTCGCCAATTTTATGATCCAGAAGGAATGGGTTTGCATCCAGACTCAGGTTTCGACTTATCAGGTATTTTTTAAGATCCGATGTTAGCTGCCCGGCCGGCCGCGAGGGAATTGCGCCAACAATAATTTGCACTGGATCATCGCTAATAGGATTTGCTGATGTGATCTCATTTACCATTAATTCTGCGCCGGCATTGGTTGGGATTACCTGCATATTTCGTTCGGCAAATGCCCGCTTTAATTCAGGCGTAACCATTCCGGAATCCCAAGGACCCCAATTGATGGATAGCACCCGGCAGTTTGGATTCTCCCGCTTTGCCTGAAAGGCAGCTTTATTCAAGACCTCATTAGCAATGGCATAATCAGCCTGGCCAATATTCCCAAAAACACCAACAATAGAAGAAAATAGGACTAAAAAATCCAGGTTCTTTACCGGTGCAATTATCAGCAGGTTTCTAAGGCCTTCAATTTTGGGTGAAATAACAGTCTCGTAATCTTTTTCAGTCTTCTTCTCAATCCTGCGATCTGCCAGCGAGCCAGCACCATGAATTACTCCAGTTACTTTTCCCAATCTTTGGATCGGCTCAGCAAGGTGTTCCTTCATTTTTGCCAGGTTGGAGACATCCACATTGATATATTCAACATTTGATCCAGTTTGACGAATGCTTGAGAGGGTCGCTTCAATTTCCTGATGTGATCTGATTTCCCTGAAACGCTTATCTACAATTTGAGGTTTCGGCTTTTCCCCTTCTTCAGAAAGCTGAACCATGATGTGACGCTTTAATTCAGCGTCATCAGCGCAATTTTTCGCCCAAACTGGCAAGGTTTCAAGTTGAGAAGATCGTCCCAATAAAATGAAGTTACCAGGCTGATGCTGCGCTAATTTAATAACGCATTGAGCCGTAATCCCGCGTGCTCCACCGCTAACAAGCACAACAGAATCCCTAGACATCACCGGTTTATTTTTCATGATTGCATTTCACCTTCCGGAAGTTCAACTGCCAGGGTAAATCTTCCATTTTTGTTGTAAGCGACTTCATAAATCAGCCGGTTCGGATCAGTTAGTTCAGCAGTGATACAATTGGCTGCCATTTCCGGGTCCATTTCAGGGCTCAAATCGATAGCGCGGCAAAAAACATCATCCCATTCAAGATTGAGGGTTTTTGTTAGACCAAATAATCCACCGCTGACAGGTTCCACATCACTGCTGCGGGATAATCCGAATTGACCATCAAGACGGGAAACTGTGAGAAAAGCAGCGTAACCATTTTTCCCTGTCTGGGTGAGGTTATCTTTAAGAATTTTAGCTATCAGGAATATCGTCTTAACGATTAAGTCTTCACTCCTCGAAAAGCCATCTGATCCATTATTTACAGGATCGAGATGAATAAAAATTCCTGCCGGACCAAAATCTTGTTCTACTTTTTTCAAAGTTGAATGTATTGATTCTTCAGAAATATCATCAATCGCGACTCTTTCAGTTGAGTTTGGAAGCACGGATTTCGTTGCAACCAGTGCATCAGGCAGTGACAAAACAACCACCTTATTTCCAAGCGTAATTAATTTGTCAGCTAATTCTCCCGTCAATTCAGATCCATCATCAACAATCAACGCTAATCTATTAGCAGGGATTTCAATCGCAAGTTGATCCGGTAAGGGCAGGGACTTCAAAGAAATTATTCCACGGATCAGGTTAGGTTTCGCTGGTTCAAAACTTGTGGTGGTGTCTCCTAACTCTGGAGATGTTGAGGGCAGACTTGAAAAACTATCAATAATTTGCTGTAAGGTACGCAATTCTGACAGAAATGAAGTATCGGTTTGAGGGAGGTTTGGATACTTTTCCTGCATGGCACCAAGAATTTCAACCCTTTTAATGGAATCTATTCCCAGGTCAGCTTCTAAGTCCATCCCCAGTTCCAGCATTTCTATTGGATAACCAGTTTTTTCACTCACTATTTCCAGTAAGGATTGTTTTATATTAACAAGTGTTTCTACGGCAATCGTTGATTCAACCAATTGAGGATTGGAATTTACCTCAATAGCTTCAGCGGTTGTTGATGAAATTGGATTTTCAATGTTCAAGGTTCCAGCATCATTGGCTGATGACATATATTCAATGATCTGATTGAGAGTCCGCATTTCAGCAAGCATGGATGCATCCGCTTTTGGCAGATCCGGGAAGCGTTCTTGCATTGCTCCGAGGATTTCGACTCGTTTAATGGAATCGATACCGAGATCGGCTTCCATATCCATGCCCATTTCAAGCATTTCAGTTGGATATCCGGTCTTTTCACTCACAATTTCGAGGAGTGCTGCTCTAATTTCTTCCAGCGAAAAAGACGATATGACCTTTGAATTGTCAGTCTTCTCAGTGGTTAATTCAAACCCTACTTCTTTTGAATCAGATGAGTTTTCCTGTGAACTTTCACTGGCAACTGCAGATGCTGAAAGCGACATGTAGTCCACGATTTGACTCAAGGTTCGCATCTCAGCCAACGCTGACGCATCTGCTTTTGGCAAATCGGGGAATTGGGTTTGCATTGCGCCCAAGATTTCAACTCTTTTTATCGAGTCGATTCCAAGATCTGCTTCCATATCCATTTCTAATGCGAGCATTTCTGTGGGATAACCGGTTTTTTCGCTGACAATCTCGAGCAATGTGGCAGTAAGGATTTTTGGATCAACTGTTGAAGATCGATTTGCGTTTTCAGGCTGTGATTTCGTTACCTGCAGGGATTCCTGAGAATCAGGTTTGCTGCCATTCCCGCCAGGCTTGGTGACTTGGGATGTGGCAGTGGATTTTAAAACATTTTCTGGAACATCAATCACCTTGTAAGATTCTTTTAGATTACTATTCTGTAAAGGAGAAGCAGGGATACTTTCGCCGGATTGAGAAATTCCAATGAAACTGTTAAGTAATTCAACCTGGTTGTTTAAGTACTGTTCATGGATCCGCAGTGTCTCTGCCTGGTGTTGATGGAATTTCGTGATGCTATTGTCTAGAGTCTGCAATGCAATATTGATTTGTTCCAGAGTTGTCTGGGGTGAATTACTATTGATTAATTCCAGCTCCTGTTGTGTAATCTGGCTGAAAAGACGTGTGTATTCGGCATCATTCTCAAGAAATTTCTGATGAATATTCAACGTCTCCTGCTGGATAGATTGAAAATTGCCGAACGCAGATGGAAAATCCTCTTCAGGAAGTATATGTAGCGCCCTTGATTTTGGAAGATACTTCAGCAGGTTTTATGGGCGTCTGTAAATCAGGAGTCTTGAGGGTTGGATTACTCTGCTGCAAATCAAGAGAATTTTGCTGATTGATGGCATTTTGACATGCTGTTCTTGTTTTTTCAGTAAGATAGAGACCACAATCAAGTTTGACATTGATGGAAGATTTCTTTAACCTCTGGAAGAATTTTTTCAGGAAGACTGTATGGGTCGAAGTTCTGCAATTCCATCCCCAACACACACATTTGAGTAATGGCTTCTCTGAATTGGCGGTCGCTGTCTTTTTTTGCGTTGGGATTTAGGGCAATTGCAGTATGCGGTTTATTACTTCAAAATATTATTGACCAGATTCGTAAGCACAGCTTTTGGGGCCGCATTTCTATAAAGATGGAACCACCGGCATCATAAATTGATTCAATCTCCTCCTTGAAATTCACCGGATTCAGGATATGCCCAGACAGAATTTGTTGGATAGCAGCCGGATCGGAGGGGTATTGTTTGCCGGTGGAATTCGAGAAAACAGCGATTTTTGGTTTTTTAAATTTGGTTTTTTGAATGGCAGCTGCAAAAGGCTTTTGGGCATGTCCAACCAACGGGGTGTGAAAGGCAGCTGAAACGTCCAGCGCTACAACGGAATATCCTTTTTCAATAAGTGCTTTTTGTATTTCTGCGATAGCTGGTTTTGATCCTGCAAGCACGACCTGGGAATTTGAGTTCAAATTTGCAAGAACGACCTCAGGGAAGTGCTTTTATGTCGGATTTAAGTTTTTCAATATCTCCTTTTACCGCCAGCATCGTACCTGCGTCAAAACCTGGTTCGGATAATGGCGCCATTGCTTTTCCGCGGGATTTAGCCAGGAAAGAAGAAATCTTCATCAGAATAAGACACCGGCAGCCCAAAGGGCAGTGAATTCTCCAAAACTATGGCCAGCAGTGAAATCAGGTTTGAACCCTGCATTCTGAAGAATCTTATAGAATCCTGAACTTAAAGTACCAATTGCCGGCTGCGCAAATTCAGTAGCAGTGATCTTTCGATTTTGTTCATCCTTTTTCCGCATTATTGAAAGACGGAATCAGGAAAAACCGTCTTCGATAATATGGGTAAACCATCTTTGGCAAATAAAGAATCCATTTTCGAGAATGCCTGGCGGATTTCCGGGAAATTTACCGCGGCTTCAATTCCCATTTCGATATATTGTGAACCTTGCCCAGGGAAAAGTGCGACAACCTTTCCTTTTGGATCGACTCCTTTTTTTCGGATAATAGATACCAGTGGGATGCTCAGCAGATTCTTCCACTGCCTTTGATCTCACCATTTCCACGCTGGTTTCAGTTTTGTCAGCGCTTCAGAGGTGTTAACTGCGACAAAACCCATCCTGGCATCTTCTGTAGGAATCCGGCTGCTTTTTGACTTAACAGCCAGCTCCGCAAAATTCTGATGTGAAGTGCTGCCTTCCAGCCGGCTTATCCATTTGCCGCATTCAACTGCTAATTCTTCCGAGTTGGGAGCAGATATCAAGATCATTTTACCGCTTGATTGCGTGCGATAAGCGCTGGTTTGTTCAGATTCATTTTCTTCCAGAACTAAATGAAAATTGGTTCCTCCAAATCCGAAAGAACTGGCACCTGCCCGGCGTGGATGGCTTATCGGGCGGATCCAGGGTTGGATTTTTGTATTTAAGTAAAAAGGTGAATTTTCAATGTCCAGTTCGGGATTTGGCTCTTCTACATTGATCGTCGCGGGAAAACTTTGTTATGTAAAGCCAACGCAACTTTGATCAGACTGGCAACGCCGGCAGCTCCTTTGGTATGTCCGATTTGAGACTTAACGCTTCCTAAGGCAATATGTTGTTTTTCCGAGTCTATTTTCAGAAAAAACTGCATTGAGTCCCTGAAATTCGGCTGGATCACCTGCCATTGTGCCCGTTCCATGAGCTTCAATTAATCCGACAGTGGAGGGGTGAAATCCGGCATCGGCATATGCACGTCGCAACGCCAGAGACTGACCATCCGGGCGGGGTGCATATATTGACTTGAAACCGTCCGTCACTGGAGGTACCCATCCCTTTAATAACAGCATAAATACGGTCTCCGTCTCGTTGAGCATCTTCGAGCCGCTTTAAAAGGACCATTCCAATACCTTCGCCAACCATCATCCCGTCTGAATCTTTATCGAAAGGGCGGACATTTTCACCCCTTGTAAAAGCCGGGGTCTTGCTGAAGCAAAGGAAAGCCCCAATCGAATTATCTGTATCCACACCGCCTGAAATCATCATATCCGCCCGGCCTTCAAGAAGTTCGCCTATTGCCATATGGATGGCAGCCAGGGAACTGGCGCAGGCCGCATCGACCACGCAATTTGTTCCACCAAGATCAAAACGATTTGCAATTCTGCCGGCAACAACATTGCCGATAGAACCAGGAAAAGAGTTTTCCTCCCATTTAGGATAAGCCAATTTGATCTTTTCAATAATCGCCTGACGATCATTATCCGAAATCCCATAACTCTGCAAAACTTTATCCCATACCGGGTACTGCAGGCGCGACATAAGCGGAACAACCAAATTACTGCCAATTCCGACAAACCCCAAGATGACGCCCATATTTTCGCGGGATACGCCGCGAGAATCCCCATAACCAGCGTCTTCCAGGCAGGATTTGGCGGCAACCAAACCAAGCAATTGTGATATATCGGTTGCTTCCAGGAGATTTGGGGGTAATCCGAACTCAGCAGGATCGAAATCTATATCCGGGATAAATCCGCCTCGCTTGCAGTAAGTTTTATCAGGTGCGCTAGGATTTGGATCATAATAATCTTTTATCTCCCATCGGGATGATGGGACTTCGGTGATACAGTTGATTTCCCCGAGAATATTATCCCAATAGCGGGTTATATCCTCTGCTTGGGGAAAGATAGCTGACATTCCAATTATTGCAATAGGCTTCATAATTTACCTCATTCATTAAGTTCATTTGTTTTTAAAATATTGGATTCATCGAAATCATAATCAGGATGAAATCAACAGGCTTTTTTTTCAAAACAGATGTTACGATACCAATTAACACAGTTTATCGGCAAAGGTTACTATTCTACCAAAGATTGAAATTTTAAAAAAATAGTTTTTTTTAACACAAATCATTTTGTTAAATATCGAGGGCTCTTTTTTTAATGTGTAGGGGAAAAAAAAGAATGGGTTTCTGGATTTTCATTTGAGGCGGGCGTTTTCAGACTGGGCGTTAATTTATATAAATCTAATACCATTTGAAATTATCAAGGATCTTCAATTCAATAATTATAGAATTTGAAACGAATAATTTAGCTCCAATAACTTATGACCGGATTGTGACTTTGATACTTGAATAATAAATATTCTTAAAGGAAATATCAGATAAAATATAAGGCTTATGGATAAGAACGTTGGACTGAAATTTAAGGTATATTACTTTATTAAATTTATAGGTCAGGGGGTTTTATACCCCTTTCTGGTTCTGCTTTTGACCAGCAAGGGAGTCAGTGGGTCAGCGCTTGGGCTGTTGCTGATGATTATCCCATTCGGTAAGGTAGTATTGCAGCCCATTTCGGGGTATCTCTGTGATCTTTATCGTATCCATAAGCCGGTCTTGCTTGCCAGCGTGGCATTGAATTTCATTGGCGGGATGTTATTGTTTTTTTGCCCCCCGGAATTTATTTATTATTTTTTGGCTATTGTTATCATTACCCTTGGCGAAACCAGCGCGGACACGTTGATTAATACCCTGGCAATCGATTATCTGGCAAGATCAAACCGGCAGATGGATTTCGGCCGCTGGCGGTTGTGGGGCGCCTTTGGTTTTATGGCTGGGTCTTTCTTCCTGGGTTTTTTTGTACTGGACAATACGCTAAAATTTGTACCGCTGGTGTTTGCGTTAGCCAATTTGTTCGCGCTTTTTGCTGCGTTTTCACTTCCCAGAGCATCTGACAAGAAACCTGTTGACTATCTTGGGGGTATTAAAATGGTCACTCAAAATTCACCATATGCTCTCTTGTTGGTCGGTATGGTCTTTACAGGGATTAGTTTTTCATTCATCTTAAACTATTATTCGGTTTATATGAAAGGGATTGGCGCAGCCAGCTGGATGATTGGCTTGGGTGTGGCGATTCAGACAGGCGTGGAGATTCTTCTCTCGGCGAACACCAAGGCGATCACCGACAGATTTTCAATTCGCGCAGTGTATTTGCTGGGATTCGCCATTTTACCCATTCGGACCCTCCTGTATTTAATAACCAAAAATCCGGTAATTGGTTTGGCTATTCAAAACCTTCACGGTTTCTATATTTTCAGTGCATTTATTTTGGGAATGATTGTGCTGGATATGAACCTAAAACCAGAGTGGCGCTCAACCGGCCAGGCGTATTATTATTCAGCATTTGGCGGGGTTGGCGCGATGATTGGGGCATTTGTTGCCCCGCTGATATTCGATGGTCAGGGGATTTCTGCGCTTTGGGCAGTTGCATCAGCCATTGCTTTTGTCGGCTATATTTTTGTCAATCGCGCAACCAGGAAGTTAATTCCAAATTTATGAGAAAGGTGATGTTTGAATTTTTCTCTTGGAATTTTGATTCGCCTTTGTTGGAATATGTTCCAGTTAATATAAAACATTCAAGAAAATATTTTTCAATATAAGGATAGGCTATGGCTGTTGAAAGCGAATGTATCGTCTGTATAATGCGCCAGGCATTGGACGTGTGTGAATTTGTGGGTGTGGAAGAAGATACTAAGCAATCTGTTTTAAAACAGGTTATGCAAATTTTGATAAGCGCTATTGATGAAAGCCCTGAAGATGGCGTGAGTTACCTGGTGCATAAAGAATTAAAGAAGATCACAAAGCAGGCCGATCCTTATAAAAATGTGAAAGAAGAATGCATAAAGAAAGCGCTGGAGCTTTACCCGCGAATGATTGAAAGAATAAATGGATTCTGACGACCATCTTAAAACAGCAGTCAATTTAAGCATTGCGGGAAATGTGATTGATTTTGGCCCATCCAATATCCATGATATTGAATTTTCAATAAATGAAGTACTCAATTCTAAAAAACAGTATTTTGATTTTCCTGAGTTTGAACGGGCAATTAATGGGGCAAAAACTGTTCTTGTTTTGGGGGATAATGCCGGCGAAACAGTTTTCGACCGAATATTAATGGAGCAATTCAAATGCAAGGTTTACTTTGCAGTTAAAAAAGCGAGCCCACTTTAAATGACGCTATCCGGGAGGACGCGATTGAATCAGGTATTGACCAGGTTGCCGAGGTTATTGAAAATGGGTCACCAATGCCAGGTACGAATCTAAGATACTGCTCTCAAAATTTCCTTGAATTATATAAATCGGTTGATGTCGTAATTTCAAAAGGACAGGCAAATTTTGAATCGCTGATCAATGAAAGCCGAGATATCTTTTTTCTTTTCAAAGTTAAAATGCAAGCTGTTATCCCGAAAGTATGACATCCCGTTAGGGGAATATGTTTTACTTTACAGCGCGCAACCACATTAATACCAAATCACTTTTTTGCTGTTTGGATAGAATTAAAGAGTTTTTTGCTTTGAAGTTGCAAGCCCCCAAAAAATAAAGCCGAGACCTATCGCACTGCTGATGCCGCCCACCATAATGAAGGAGCTGGAAATGCGGGAAAGTGAACTGCTGATTACCGCCCGCAGAGGTTCTATCAATAAAGGTCCAATCGGCATTCCCTTTAAGGTTATCTTTTCAAGGCTCAGGTTGACCCAATAGTTGGGAATTTCAGATGACAGCGTTAATCCAGCGACAAAAATCAGAATTGAAGGAATAATCAATGTCCAACCCAGCCACAGCAGACGTACCCGCCAGGTTTTGTCGGAAATAATTGCGGCAATATACCAGAAGAAAGCCGCAATAAATATCAGACCAACAGAAATAAGCATCAGGCTGGCAGGCAATGCCATGCCAGAGATGAAAGGCCCCCAACTCGAGGTACTGCGCAACTCATCCCAATTCCCGCTGATCGATACCTCATTCGGAACCAAAGCCAGCGCGAATGGAAAAATCGGTTTAAGGAAATTCTGAACAAGAAATTCATCGCTTATGCCCGAGGGTTTGCATAATACCTGATTATCGGAATTGAAGAAGGGGATCTGGCCGGATTCACATAAGGGCAGGGTGGAGGCAACATAAAAAAGCAGTTGATCCAGTTTTTCATCTGCCAGCGCAGCTTTAATTGGCACGAGATTTACGACAGGAGAAAAAGTATCTGTCTTACCCTGAAGATAATCGAAAAAACCATTGACGAAAATCCCCGTCTGCTCATTCACATAATCTCGAGTGATGACAGATTTTAAAACAGTTTCAACTTCTGATACATCACTTTGAGGAGTGAGCGGGAGGAATTTACCGATTGTTGAAGAAATCATTGCTTCAGAAAAGAAAGATTCGTAAACCTGGTCGCTATCCAGAGCCTGAATATAAAAATTTCGGTCCAAAGCGAAGGAATTGAAACTGACCACCACCAGCGCCGCAAGGATGAGCGGAATGACCAGTAAAAGCGTTATAAGTAGAGCAATAAGTTTTCGCATAAAATTCTCCCGTGCAATACTATCAATTATATATTCCCGGATGAATCTTTGC